>JALDRG010000009.1 GCA_031315995.1 Nitrospira sp. | reverse complement strand
TGATCCGGTAGGCGTAGGCGCGAATGGTCCGAGCGGGTTGAAGCGCCACTCAGTTTAGGCAGGACCAGAGGCCAGGCAGCATCACCTTAGCCATGGCTTTGAGTTCCGATTCAGATTGCGGGGGAACGTCTGAAAGGGCGATGCCGAAGTCTTGGCCCTTCGACCACCGTACGGTGCCGCGCCGAACCAGCATGGGGATATCAGGAGTGGGCTGGATGACGATCACCACGAGTTCCATCCCCACACTGACTTGCTCTTTGCCGCGAATGCGCCCGCCGGAAGAATTGAAGTCTTCGGTCACGCCGATGGTCTGAAACGTGCCGTTTGAATAATAGATTGGGTATTGAACCGAAATGCGCCTGGCTCGGCGTTCTCGATGGGCAGTGTTCATCTCGATACCATTCCTTTCATGAGACCTCGCTGATTCGTTCTCCGACTCAGCAAAGTTGTTTGCGCCGGGTGGGAGAGACGGTGCTGCCACAGCACCAGCGCGGCGGCCATCATGCCACCCAACAGATCGTGCAGCACATCGTCCAGGGAGGCTTCCCGTCCGGGAGCAGCGCCCTGTGCTACCTCCGTCCACAAACCGAATACCACCGTCGACAAGACTCCGACGAACAGGGCGTAGCTAAGCGGCCAGCCGCGTAAGCGAAATCCCGTCATGACCAACCAGGCCAGGCCCCCATAGGCCGGCGCGTGCGCCCAATCACGCCAGCCACCCGGCACGAGGTCAATGAGTGATCCGGTGAAACCGATGCCGGGTGCGGCGACGGCAAGACCGACTAAGAACAACAGATAGCCGACAATCACGGAAATGACGAACAGCATGGGGGGAAATCCTCTCGGCGAACTCACGTAACCCTGCGCAGAGTACGGTGCAGAGTGCGTGAACCACTATCGGTCCTTCGGCCGAGAGGCTACTGCTTTGGGGGGGCATCGCGTCCGAGGCAGCGGGGAATGTTGATGATGGTGCGGTGCTGCGAATAAGGCAGATCAGGATTTTTTTTCAGGCGTTTGATGGTGCCACTGTCTCGGCGCGGTAGAGCTGGACTGGTAAGCGTGACCGAATCCGAGCACGAGGTGGGCGTCGTTCATCTGCAGCGCCCATAAGGCGAAGTCACCGAAGCCGAACATCATCTGTGCTTGGGGAAACTTTTCTAGATAGCGCTGTTTGACCGATTCATACGATTCATGAGTCGGGGGCAGAATCGAAGCGGTCCCCTGCAAGTTCATACGCTGCAGGGCAGACGGGTTTTTGCCTGGCCGATCCGGCTCGGCGATAAACAGGCTGACCCGGGCATCTTGCAGCAGTTGCTGCGTATGCAATGCCAGCCGGCTCAGGTGGAGATAGACGCGCGTCCAATCGTCTCCAATGAGGTAGAGGACATGAGAGCCGAACGGATGTCCGTTCCGGAGCGTCAGGAGCACTCCTGTACGTGGCTGCTCAACGAACCTCCCCCAAGCTGCCTCAACGTCGTCATTCGACATGGCATCCGGCATCGGCATCGAGACACCTCCCGTTGAGAACATTGTAGCGGTCTCCATGAAATTGTCCAGCCATCTGAATGGATGTCTGCAAAGGCCGTGGCGGCATCGGGCAAATCCACCTTTGCCTCCGGAATCATCGCAGGATAAGATGTGCCATCGGCCGGGTGTTCACCCGGCCACCCGAGGAAGGGAGATGTAGACGATGCGACACAAGCGATGGGGATCCGTACTGGTGGTGTTGTTCATTCTGATTGGGGTACACGGCTGCGGTGGAACACAAGCGGTGATTAAAGAAGACCGGCTCACCGTCGGTCGTGTGCAGGGTGAGGTCAAAGTCGGCATGTCGGCTGCGCAGGTGGCGGAACTTCTGGGTTCGCCCAATATCGTCACGACCGACGATAAGCGCCGAGAAGTTTGGATTTACGACAAGGTGTCGACGGATCGCGTCGATACCGCGAGTTCCTCCTACGCCGGGCTGATTATCCTAGGGACCAACTCCAGCGACCGCTCCAGCTCGCAGCGCCAGCGCACGCTCACTATTATCATCAAGTATGACGAGGAGAAAAGGGTCAGGGACTTTGCCTACAACTCCACCCAATTCTGAGCGAGAGGATCGTCTGCTTCATCGCGTGCTCACGACCATGATCCTTCTCGTGGTGTTGCCGATCGGACTCAGCGGCTGCGTGCCGCCGACGCAGCCGGCCGAGCTCTTTCAACTCTCGCCGGAGAGCAGCGCTCATCGCGCCATGCAGACTCGTTTCTTTGAAACGGAGAACGGGCATGAATTGCTGTCGGCCTCGGCTGCCGCGCTCCAGGATCTCGGGTTTCAAGTCGAGGAAAGTGTCCGGGAGGTCGGTTTTCTGAGAGCGGCGAAAGAACGGAGTGCTCGTGAGTATGGCCAGTATCGCAACCGCTTCTTTGTCTGGTTGCTGTCGCTCGGACACTTGGTCATACCGGTCGACCTGCATCAAAAGATCGCAGCCAGTCTTGTGATGCGACCGCTGAATCAGACAGCCTCGCGGCAGGAAGTCCGTATCATCTTCTACCGAGCGGTGTGGAAGGGGGATGGACAGGCAGACCGCAATTACATTCCCCCCGGTGAGCAAAAGATGGAAATGATCCGGGATCCTGAGATTTATCAGCAGTTTTTTGCGAAACTCTCCAAAGCGGTCTTCCTGGAGCCGCATACGATTTAGCCACGAGGATTTATGAATTGGATACAGGTCGTCGGTACGGTCGTAATTACCATGGGAAGCATCATACTGCACGGCTGTGCCGCGCCGGAGCCACGACAGGAGCTCTTCGCACCGACTGATGCACAGATGAAGATCAGGAGCGCGCAGACCCGCACATTCGAGGTCAAGGACCACACGGCCGCGATGCGCGGCGTTCTCGCCGCCTTGCAAGATCTGGGCTTTATCATCGAACGCGCCAATGAACCGCTCGGCCTGGTGACGGCGGCTCGGTTTGCCGAACCGAACTATTACGATGTTCTTGGCGTGACGGTGACTGTGCGTCCACAGCAGGACGGTAAGACTATGGTCCGCGCCAATGCCATCTACAATAGTAAGCCGATCGAAGACCCCAAGGTGTACCAGAATTTTTTCGCGGCCGTGGAACGTTCGCTATTTCTGGTGAAGGACTAGCCGGTGCCACGCCCCGTTCACCCCGCCGGATTTCAAGGCCGCTGGTCGAGCGGTCGATCGTTCCTGGCCGGCCTCCTCTCGCTGGCGGCTGTATCGTTCGCCGCCGGCTGCTCGCCGTATGAGTGGCGACATGAGAACCAGTGGGAGTCACGCGACCAGATCTGGCTGTCTGAATCGAGTCAGGTTAAAGTGCGGGCCGCCCAAAGCCGGGTCTTCGACACTGCCGATCGCCTCAAAACGATTCAGGCGGTCGTCTCCACCTGTCAGGACCTTGGGTTTGCCGTCGAAGTGTTGGATGAAACCCTCGGCATCGTCTCCGGTAAGAAGTTCGACGATTACGAACCGTCGCAATGGGGCGATCCTTCTTATCACCTGTATCGGGACGACGGGCTCCTGATCTTAACCCGGCAGTTCCGGAGTTGGGGACCGTTTTATCATCGCAGCAATCTTGTGCGCCTCACAGTCACCGTTCGACCCCGCGGCGAGACGCAATTGGTTGTCCGCGCCAGCGCGCAGTATTACCTCAAGGCCGTCGAGTCTCCGGAGCCCTACCAGCAATTTTTTCGCACGCTGGAGCAGGCGCTCTTCATTCAGGCGAACACCCTGCAATAACCTGGTTCCATGAGACTCGATACACGACCGTTCCGCCCTGTGCGGCGATTCGTATTCTTATCGTATCTCGCGTCTTGACACGGCCTTGCGGTCGGCCTAGCCTGATGCCTGACTGGAAGCAGTCCTCACCCTCAACCAGGAGGTCCATCATGTCTGTTGCACGAGTGACGGAAATTATTGCCGCTTCACCGAAGAGTTTCGACGATGCGATCCATATGGGAATCGCTCGCGCGAACAAGACGCTGCAAAACGTGAAGAGCGCCTGGATCGAGGATCAAAAAGTGGATATCGAAGACGGCAAAATCACGCAATATCGTGTGGCCCTAAAAGTCACATTTGTCCTGAAGGATTAGAGGAGCGCCATGAAGAATGTGGAGATGACCGTCGAGGGGACTGTACTGACCATTAAGGTCGATTTATCCAAGGAGTTCGGTCCATCGGCTTCGGGGAAGACCACGATTATTGCTTCGACGGAAGGAAACGTCACGATTCCTGAACGAGAGGAGAAAATCGGGTTGAATGTGTACCGGAAGAAATGAGGCGTCCTGAGCGGAAAGCCGTGCATCGAGGCGTCGAGTATTGAGCAGTAAGCGGCCGGACTCGCGCCCCATTCTTGTCATCCACCATGCAGGAGCCGTCACGCTGACAGCTGGATTCTTGACGTCAAAAAGAAGACAATGACACCCGAAGCAGTGGAACGGTCGGACGAGGACTCTCTTGGGTTCGTTGACCGCCATGTCAAAGCCGACGCCCAACGCGACCGAGCTTCTCCCTCCTACGATCCTCATCGTAGACGACGATCCCGACATCGTACTCGTGCTGCATGATCTCCTGGAGCACGTCGGCTATCGTGTATTGGACGCCGGCACTGGTGCCGACGCCCTCGCCAAGACCAAGACAACGTCTCCGTCGGCGGTGTTGCTGGATGTGATGTTGCCTGACATGGACGGACTCTCGGTCCTCGCTCTCCTGAAACAACTTGATCCCATGCTCCCCGTGATCATCCTGACGGCCTTTGTTGAAGTGGCGAAGAAGCATGCCTCTCTCACCGAGGGTGCCTTCGGATATGTGACCAAACCCTATGATGCCGAAGAATTAAAAGCGCTGGTTCGGCGAGCCGTGGGGGTAAAGCATCTGTCCATCGAAGCCGCGGCTGCCAAGCAGGCCTTGACGGCCAGCGAGGATCGGTTTCGAGAAGTGGTGCAGACCGCTCCTGACGCCATCGTGCTCGCGGATGGAGAAGGGCGGATGTTGTCCTGGAACAGCGCAGCCGAGCGACTGTTCGGGTATGGGGCATGGGAGGTGCTGGGCGAGTGCCTGACCGTGATCATGCCTGAACGGTACCGAGCCGATCACGAACGGGCATTGGCGCGGGTCCGCACCACGGGGGATGTGCGGTTGAAGGGTACCATCGTGACCATGCACGGCCTGCGCAAGGATGGTCGGGAATTTCCGATTGAGATGTCACTCAGCAGTTGGATGTCGGATGGTCAGCGCGTTCACTGCGGCATCCTGCGGGACATCACGGCCCGGAAGGAAGCGGAAGCGCGGCTGTTGCAACAGCAGATCCAGCAACAGGTCCTCTTGGATTTGATCCCGGCCATGGTCTGGTACAAGGACTCTCACAATCGCATTCTGCGCGTCAATCGACGCGCGGCAGAATCCATCAAGAAGACCGTGGCCGAGGTGGAAGGCCGGTCGACCGATGAATTGTATCCGGAGGAAGCCGAGCGGTATCACCAGGACGACTTGGAGGTGATGGTGTCAGGGCGGCCCAAGCTCGGGATCATCGAGCCCTACCAAACTGGAGCAGGCGAAAAGCGGTGGGTGCAAACCGACAAGGTTCCATATCTCGACACGCAAGGGAATGTGGTTGGAGTGTTGGTGTTCGCGCAAGACATCACCGAACGGAAACGGACCGAGGAGGCGTTGCACGAGAGTGTGGAGGTGCTCCGTGCCGTGCTGGAGTCTGCGCTGAACGGCATCGTTATGGTCGATGCCGGAGGAACGATTCTGCTGGTGAATACGCATTTTGAAAGGCAATTCGGATACGAGCCAGGTGAACTGCTGGGGGAGTCCATTGAACGCCTGTTTCCGACACGGTGTCGCGCTCAGAGTCCTGACGAGTCGTCCATCTTTTGGGTTCATCCCGACGACCTGTCGTCCACCCGTCGTCGTGATCTGGTCGGCTTGCGGAAAGACGGAGCGGAGTTTATCCTCACGGTCACTCTCACCCCGCAGAGGACGTCGAAGGGCGTCTGTGTGGTGGCTGCCATCAACCGGATACACGAGTCTTCATGAATGTTCGTCTGGTGTTGATCCTCGCCGTTCTGATCTTTATCGTCCTCGTATTGGTGATCGGAGTTCGTACCGTGGCTCGATGGCTGAGGATTCACTACCCTCGGCGCGCCAATGCCATTCTCGCTGGTTTAGCCGTGATCGTGATCGGGACGGGAGTGTTGGTAGTCCTCGAGATGACGGACCAACCGACGTTCAGACCGAATGATTTGATCACGCTCCAGGAGCCGGTGGTGGCGAAAACCATCGCCGCTGATCGTCAGTCGAGGGTCGGCACCTGCGTTGTGGATCTCCGTGAACATCTTGGCGTCCTGGAAGTGGACATCGAGGCTGCGGCATTGCGGGTGTTGGTCGAAAGTAATAACAGCTCCGAGCCGGTGTTCTGTTCTATCGGGGAAGAAGTCATCGTTCCAGTGGCCTGGCTTCGGCGCCTCACCGTCACACATCGTCAGGACAACATTGTGGTTCCGTGATAGCCCAGGTGAAGGATCCTCTGAGAAGTTCCCTTCCCGTGCCTCCCCTGACGGCGGTTGCGATATGCTCTTGGTCGTCTGACTCGCAGGCTGGACATATCTTTGCGGCAAACGTAGCCGTCGGTTGACTCCTCCCCGAACACCATTCCAATCATCGCACCTCCTTTTCCACGACTCTGGCGCCTGACGCGGTAGACCACTCATTTAACTAGGGGTTCTCCGAGCTCGCGAGGGCTGAGGGGCGTGTTAGCGTACGTTATATAAATTCTTCTCTCGAACCAATCAACTCATTCTGAAAGGGGCGTATTACATGGCTGGGAAAGCGGGATTCGCATCGGAAGTGGTGGACATGCTGAAAGAGGACCATACAAAGGTGAAGGGACTCTTCGAAGATTATCAGGACGCCAACGGACGGGAGAAGGCAAAGATTGCCGAAACCGTCATTCAGGAGTTGGAGATCCATGCGGACCTCGAAGAGCGGTTGATCTACCCCGCCATTCGAAAGGAGATCGAGGAGGATTCGCTCATGAACGAGGCCGTCGAAGAGCATCATCTGGTGCACGTGCTGATCGCCGAGTTGAAAAAGCTGAAACCCAGCGATGAAAAGTTCCAGGCCAAATTCACCGTTTTGGGCGAACTGGTTAAACACCACATCGAAGAAGAAGAGGACGAAATGTTGCCCCAGGCCGAAGCCAGCAGCATTGATTGGGAGGGGTTGGAAGCGCGGGTGATGAAGAGAAAAGAGCAGTTGATGATGAAAGCTTCCGGGCGTGGCAAGGCCGGTGCCCGCTCGTCCTCCCGATCACGATCAACGAAAAAATCAACTCGTTAGGCAGGAAGTGCCGACCGACTTCCCAGAAGGACTGCAATGCCCAAGGATCAATCCAATAAAGACAGTAAGAAACACCGCGACCTCGAGACTGCCCGGGAAGAGTCTCGGGATCAACATCTGACGACGAATCAGGGCCTCCGCATCAACGACGACCAAAATAGTTTGAAGGCCGGGGCGCGTGGGCCCTCGCTGCTGGAAGATTTTATTCTCCGTGAAAAAATCACCCACTTCGATCATGAACGCATCCCGGAACGGGTGGTCCATGCGAGGGGGTCGGCCGCCCATGGATATTTCCAAGTCTATAAACCGCTGGCCGACTTGACCAGGGCTAAATTTCTTCAGGACCCGTCGGCTAGGACTCCGGTCTTTGTGCGGTTCTCCACGGTGGCCGGCTCGCGCGGTTCCACCGACTTGGCCCGCGATGTGCGGGGGTTTGCGGTAAAGTTCTACACGGAAGAAGGCAATTACGATCTGGTGGGCAACAACATGCCCGTCTTTTTCATTCAGGATGCCGTGAAATTCCCCGACCTCATCCATGCGGTGAAGCCGGAGCCGCACAACGAGATCCCCCAGGCGGCGTCGGCCCATGACACCTTTTGGGATTTCATTTCACTGATGCCGGAATCGATGCACATGATCATGTGGGTCATGTCCGATCGCGCCATCCCTCGGAGCTTCCGTATGATGGAGGGGTTCGGCGTCCATACCTTTCGCTTCGTGAACGATCGGGGCGTCGGCCGATTCGTCAAGTTTCACTGGAAACCTCTCCTGGGCGTCCATTCGGTGCTCTGGGACGAGGCACAGAAGATTTCAGGATTGGATCCCGATTTCCTGCGCCGCGACCTGTGGGAGTCGATTGAAGCCGGGAATTATCCCGAGTGGGAGCTTGGGGTCCAGGTGGTGGAAGAGAAGGATGAACAGAAGTTTGAATTCGATCTCCTCGACCCGACCAAGCTCATTCCGGAGGAATTGGTTCCCGTGATGCGCATTGGAAAAATGACGCTCGATCGGAATCCGGACAATTTTTTTGCGGAAACCGAACAGGTCGCCTTCCATCCTGGGCATCTCGTGCCAGGCATCGATTTCACCAACGATCCTTTGTTACAGGGACGGCTCTTTTCCTATACGGATACGCAGCTCATCCGCTTGGGAGGGCCGAACTTCCATGAGATTCCCATTAATCGGCCTGTCGCGCCGCTGCACAACAATCAACGGGACGGTTATATGCGGCAGACGATCAATGTCGGGGAGTCGAGTTATCATCCGAACTCGGTAGGGGGCGGGTGCCCGATGCAAGCTAAGGCGGACATGGGCGGCTTTCTCAGTTATGCGGAAAAGTTGACCGGCTCGAAAGTCCGGGAACGGAGCAAGAGTTTCTTCGACCACTTCAGCCAGGCGGCCCTGTTCTATCGAAGTCAGTCCGTTCCCGAACAGGAACACCTGGTTCACGCATTACAGTTTGAGCTGGGGAAGGTCGACAGACTAGCCATCCGGGAACGTATGGTCGGTCTGCTCGCCCATGTTGATAAGACCCTGGCCACACGGGTTGCCGAGGGGCTGGGACTGTCCGTGATGAAAATCGAGGGGCCGCTGAACATGAGCATCCCCGCAGACGGTGATCCGAAGGAGTTTCAGCCGAAGCGGGCCACGGCGACGCTTGAAAAGTCGGCGGCACTGAGCATGGTGCTGAGACCGAAAGAAGGAATTCGGACCAGGAAGATCGCGATCCTTGCCGCCGACGGGGTCGATGGTGATGCACTGTCGGCAATGCAGACGGCGCTGAAGGCGGCAGGAGCCCAGACGATGCTGGTGGCGCCACGCTCGGGCAGCTTGAAGACGGCTCAAGGACGCGAGATGAAGATCGACTTCAGCCTGCTGACCACGGGATCGGTCCTGTTTGACGCCGTCTATATACCGGGCGGCGAGCAGAGCGTCCAAACCCTGCTGAGGACACCCAAGGCGCAGATGTTCGTGCAGGAAGCCTACTTGCATTGCAAGGCCATCGCCGCCGTTGCCGCGGGCGTCGACCTCGTCCAACACGCGATCACAGCGCCGGGCATGCCCAACTCAAAAGAGAAGAGCGGAGATGTTCAGCATGACGAAGGGCTGGTCGTTGCGCGGGAGGCTTCCGCCAAGCAAGTCGCGGCACGGTTCATCAAGGCCATCGAACCGCATCGCCATTGGGCGCGGGAGAAGGCGCTGGCCTCGCCTCTCTGAGCGGGAAGACGCACTAAGAACTGGAAGTCCTGGGTGCACCATTAATGTGAATCGTAGCGGAGAACATGTCTGGGCCGGGGCATTATATGCGCACTCTTGACTCACCGGCGTGAGGAGGCCTATCGTAATCGAGTGGGGGGAGATAACGCCCCGGGGGAATATGTACTAAAAGGGGATTGAGTGTTGAGGATGGTGTGCATGCCCAGCTTGTACTGGGAAGCCTGAAGTCCTCCCGAGATCTCCGCCGTATCTACCTCTCCTCGGTAGGTGCGTCCTCCTCCCACCCAAACTTCCTGCAGATCCTCATCCCGTCGATTCTTTCCTTTCCCATTGGTCTACATCGGCTCCGCACGACAGGCGCGACGCTTGTGTCTCCGGTAGTGGATGACGCCGAGAATGCGCTCAAGGCTTGACTCTCCTTCCCGTTCCCTGTAAACGACGATGAGTGTACGTATCGTTCAGTGTGCATCCAGTCGATCCGTTCCGGTATGAATTTGCTTGCGTGAGAGGTTGAATGGCCACCAAGACATCATCGCGACATGCTGAGTCCTCCGTGTCTCCGTCCCCATCCGAATCCACAGTCTCCGAGTCGGGCGCATCACGAAAAAAACCGTCGCTCATCGAGAAATCCGCTTCCGCGGTCACGGCTGTTGAAATGGGAGCACGGCAACGCGAAATCTCCGTCTCCGAGTTCTTCACGAAAAATCGGCATCTCCTGGGTTTCGACAATCCCAGAAAGGCGTTGCTGACCTGCGTGAAAGAAGCCGTGGATAACTCGCTGGATGCGTGCGAAGAAGCAGGCATTCTGCCTGACGTGACGGTGAGGCTTGAAACGGTCATGAATGGACAGGCGCCCGTTGCGCCGAGTCAGGCCACGCGCTTCCGGATCACGGTGACCGATAACGGACCGGGCATTGTGCGTCAGCAGATCCCACGGGTGTTTGCGAAATTGCTGTATGGCTCGAAATTTCATCGCATGCGGATGAGCCGGGGGCAACAAGGCATCGGTATTTCTGCCGCCGGAATGTATGGCCAGCTGACCACCGGCAAGCCCGTGAAAGTAATCTCTCGCACCGGGCCCCGCGCGGCCGCGCATTACTTCGAAGTGCAGATCGACACGAAGAAGAATGAGCCGCTGGTGCACGAGAATAAACAGATCGAATGGGCGCAGCCTCAGGGCACTGAGGTGGCACTCGAGGTCGAAGGGCGATACCAAAAAGGCCGCGCGTCGGTGGATGAATGGCTGGAGCAGACCTCGATTGCGAATCCGCATGTCCGGCTGGTGTATCACCAGCCGGAAGGAGAGACGAAAGAGTATCCCCGGACGTATCACGAACTGCCGGCCTCACCCAAAGAAATCAAGCCGCATCCGTATGGCATCGAGTTCGGGGCCTTGCTCAAGATGCTGCAGGATACGAAGAGCCATACGGTAGCAAGTTTCCTGGCGAGCGACTTCTGCCGAGTCTCGCCCGCTTTGGCCGAGGAGATGTGCAAGGCGGCGAAAGTGTCGCCCCAGACCAAACCTCGCGCCGTCAAGCACCAGGCGGCCGAAACGCTGTACAAGACGATCCAGACGACTAAGATCATGGCGCCGCCGACGAACTGTATC
Source organism: Nitrospira sp. (assembly GCA_031315995.1). GTDB lineage: Bacteria > Nitrospirota > Nitrospiria > Nitrospirales > Nitrospiraceae > Nitrospira_A. The sequence continues at coordinate 220,817 of JALDRG010000009.1, read as the reverse complement.
TCGCCGATCGGAGAAAAGGCGATTCTCTCCGGCCTGTACAAACAAATTAAAGGCGAGTTTTATACCGCGGTGAGTCGTCCGCCGGCCGTGTATCGCGGCTATCCCTTTATCATCGAAGCCGGGTTGGCATTCGGCAAAGCGCCCGACGAAGCGGCGAAACCGCAGCAGGCCGCCGTGCCCTTGGCTGAAGGTGAAGACCACGGGAACGATACCGAGCAGGCGCGGGTGATCCGGTATGCGAATCGGGTGCCGTTGCTCTATCAACAATCGGCTTGCGCCACCTTTAAGGCGGTGCTCAGCACCACGTGGCGTCACTACGGCGTCTCCCAGTCACGGGGCGCGCTTCCCGCCGGACCAATGGTGATTTTCGTCCACATGGCGTCCGTGTGGGTGCCGTTCACCAGCGAGTCGAAGGAAGCGATCGCGGACTACGACGAAATTCAGAAGGAAATCACGCTGGCGCTACGCGAAGCCGGACGACGTCTGGGTATTTTTCTGCGGAGAAGAGAGCGGGCCGCCAGTGAATTTCGGCGGCGCAACATCTTCGAACTGTATATTGAAGAAGTCGTAGCCGCCTGCAATCGTCTGAAAGGCGGGAACCTTCCCACCGAGAAGTTGAAGGAGCAGTTGCACAAGATCGCCAGTACACGGACAGGTGGCCTCAAGACCGATGAGGCTCTCGGGAAAACCAATGCCGGACCTGAAGGCCTGCCGCATTCCATCATCGTGACGGCCGAAGGCATCGAGGGAGATGCCGATCTCGCGCAGCAGGCCCCTCCGGCGCGTGCCTCGGCCTCCATGGCACTCCAGGCTGAACCAATCGCACAAACAAAGACCAGGCCCAAAGCCAAGCGGGGCGCAAAAGAGGCGCCGAACAGCCGAACGGGCAAGTCGGTTCGTGCAACGAAGGCGAACGTCGGGCAGCAAACCTTGTTTGAGACGCCGCCGACGAAAAAGACGACATCGCTCAAGGGGAAGCCCGCGCAGGCATCCGCCACCCGTAAAAGGAAGTAGGGTAGTTTATGGCACAGGCAAAACCGAAGAAGAACGGTGCGGTGGGAAAAAAACTCGTCGGCATGGCCGATGTCGTGATCGCGGCGGCGCAACGGGCCAAAGACCCGACGTTCGAGATTCCGATTCGTGCCTTGTCCAATGTGTCGTTCAATCCCCGCCGGGGCTTGATCGTGATGGGCGAGAAAAAGCAATCCCGCTCATTTTTCAATGTCGGGATGGCGAAGAAATTCATGCAGACCATGCTGGTGGCCGATGCGCTCGCTGAGCTGCAGCAGGCCGACCTCACGACCTCCCTCAGGGAGATCTATTACCGAACCAAGCATACGATTCAGGACTCGCATGAGAATACGTTCGATACGCAAGACGAGTCCGACCCGATCATCGAGGATCTCGAAGTGTCGCTCGTGGCCCTCCGGGAAGAACTCCATGTGCGGGCGGAGAACAGCGGGAGTATCGTCGGGCCAGTGGTGTTCGGTGATGACGGCGATCGGGTAGACTGCGCCAAGCTGGGAAAGGGCGGGTATTCCGTACCTTCGATCGTCGAACCGGAATATCTTGAGATACGCCGCTGCACTGCCGATTTCCTCTTGCTGGTTGAAAAAGGTACGCAGTGGAATCGGTTGTCGGAAGACAAGTTCTGGCGGCGATATAACTGCGTGCTGCTGACGGGGAACGGCCAGCCGCCGCGGGGCGTCCGCCGGTTGGCGCGGCGGCTGCACGAAGAGTACAAACTGCCGGTGTATGTCCTGGTCGACAACGATCCCTGGGGATACTATATTTACTCGGTGGTGAAACAGGGCTCGATCAACCTCGCGTTCGAAAGCCAACGGATGGCGATTCCCAAAGCGAAGTTCATCGGACTCTCCAGCGCCGATCCGGAGCGGTATGAGTTGCCGCGCAATGTGGGTATCAAGCTGAACGACAAAGACATCACGCGCGCCAGGGAACTGCTGAACTATCAGTGGTTCCAGAAGCCGGCCTGGCAGCAGGAAATCAAACGGATGCTCACGAGCGGGTTGAAATACGAGTTGGATGCACTGGCGAACAAGGACTTTCAATACCTAACCAAGAAGTATTTGCCGCGAAAGCTCAAGGAAAAAGACTGGCTGGATTAGGCGCGGGATGAAGAGGCAGGGACACAGATCGGGAGTGATACCATGAATATGTTGATGTTGATGTTGGTGTTCCGGTCTTCACTCAAAGAGCGGGTGCATGTATTGTTGGAGCAGTGCGACGTCCGCGCCTATACCGAATTGCCTGAAACGACCGGAGCCGGACAGACGGGGCCCGCCGATGGCATCTCCTTCTATCCAGGGGTCAACAGCGTACTTCTGGTGGCGGTAGACGATGCGCAGGCACAAAAGGTTGAGACCGCGATCAAGGCCTGGATTGATGAGGTGCTGCAACGGCCGGGGGGCCAGAAGCCCTCTATTACGCTGTTTATCTGGCCTTGTCGGCAGCTGGTGTAGACGAAGACGCGGAGTAGATGTGAGGCAGCATAGCGGATCAGAGGGGCGGTGGGTGCAGGTGAGTCTGTGGGCGCTGGGACTCTGCCTCATTACGGTGGCGGCGCCGTCGGTTGCCGGAGCGCAGGCCTCATCCTCGCCGTCGAACCCTCAAAATCAGCTTGGACAGAATCAGCCCGGACAGAATCCGCAATCTTTTGGGACCTTGCCGATTCCGAATCCCCTCGCCCAATCGTCGGCTATCGCGTCGACGGCCTCGGGCGCGAGCGCGCCGCAAGCGGTCACCATTCCTTCCAGCCAAGGCAAGTCGTTCGGGACGATTGGAAAAGGACTGCCGGGCCTGACGGGTGGGCCGGCGCTCACCGCGCCGATGGGGTCGCAAGATCCCGCGTCGCGCTACATGCGTCCCACTGTGATTCCTCCGCTCTTCTGCGATCCGTCCATCAACATTCCCTGCTGATAGGCTGTTGCCACACTTTCCCTCGGTGGAGTTGTCGCAGGATATTCCGCCTCACTCCGACGGTGCCGCTCGCACATGTTCTTGATCGCGTCATGAACCGGTTGCCGACTCGATGCCCTGTAGTCCGCGCGTGGGTTAGGAGCTGCGCTTCGATCGGGACGGTTCGATGCGGATGCTCCCGGTGGGAGTTATGGCGCCTTGGGGATTGTCGGCTTCGAGCCAGACATTGAAGCGAACGGTGGTGGGTTTCGAGAAACAGAGGCTGACGGATTGCAGGGGGGCGATGGTCACGGAATCTTGGAGGATTCCGAATTGAGAAAAGCCTTTATCGCAGGCGATCAGATCAGGGTTCGTTTCTGCGAGCATCCGTAGCCTGACCGCATGGGCATTCAAGTTTTGCCAACGGATCTCGTCGCCGATCTGCACGATCAGATGGCGCGGCGCGACGTCCGTTCGGATATTGAAATACCGGACCGAGCCCGTGAGGCGGTGACCGGACGAGGTGCCGCACCCGGCGTCCAATCCCAGCAAGCCCACCAGCATCAGAAGGGATAGCATGCGAAGCATCCGGCATACTACAAGAACGCTTCGGCTGCCGGCTACTAGGTTTATGCCCAGGTACACAATGGCCGACACAAACTGTCAACCAGGTTGGTCGAGTATCGTTGTCAGAGATAGTGCCGCATCAACTTTTCAGAAAGCTCATGCATGAATCTGACCTTCGATGAGGCCCGCCATTTCCTTTCTCGCATCGCCTTTGGAGGCACGCCAGACGATATCCGGCGCGTGATGCGGCTGGATCGGGCGACGGCGGTCGCGCAAGCGGTGGCGATCCCCACCAACAAGGCTCAGACTCCGCCCCCGTCCTGGATTCATGGACTCCCTCCGTCTCCCAGGGAGCGCAAGCGCTGGAGCGAGTCGGAGCGGAAGGTCTTTCACCGGATGCTTAAAGCAGATGGCCATGAGCTCAAGGTCTGGTGGTATCGAGAGCTCATGGCGACGCACCATCCGCTTCTGGAACGCATGACGCTGTTTTGGCACAATCATTTCACCTCCAGTTTGCACAAGGTGAGGTGGCCGCCGTTTCTGTATCAGCAGAATGTGCTGTTACGGCTCCACGCCTTGGGATCGTTTCGCACCCTGCTCAATTTCATCGCAAAGAATCCGGCGATGCTCCTGTATCTCGACACGCAGACGAACCACAAAGCGCAGCCCAACGAAAATTTTGCCCGTGAGTTGTTCGAGCTGTTTACGCTGGGAGAGGGGCACTACACCGAACAGGATATCAAGCAGGCCGCACGGGCGTTTACCGGCTGGCATCTCGACCTCCGGACAGGCGCGTTCCGCATCGATCTGCGGCAGCACGATGATGGGCGCAAAGAGGTCTTCGGTACAGCCGGTTCCTTCGAGGGTGACGATATCCTGTCGCTGACGCTGGAGCAGCCCCAGGTCGCCCGCTACATCGTCGGCAAGTTGTGGCGCGAATTTATTTCAGACACCCCGGATCCGGGAGAAGTTGATCGTCTTGCCGAGTCGTTCAGGCGGACGAAGTATGAAATCGCCGGATTGCTTCAGGACCTCTTTTTGACGGCGCAGTTTTGGGCGCCGGAGAATCGAGGCGTCTTGATCAAGTCTCCGGTAGAACTCATTGTAGGCACCACAAGACTTTTCAACCTGCCGATCGAGGACATAGGGCCGCAGATCGGGTCGGCGCGCCGGCTCGGGCAGGACCTCTTCGATCCTCCTAATGTGAAGGGATGGCCGGGCGGCACACGATGGATTACCACCTCAACCCTGCTGGAGCGGACGCAACTGCTGCATCGTGCGATTCGCGGTCATGAGACCGGCCATGCGCACGGAATGGCCGACATGGGCCAGGCGGTCGGCGCGAACTGGCTCGCGGCGGAACCCATCGATATCGTGCAGGCCACCCTCCTTCCGCTCGCGCCGGTGCAGCCCCTGATTACAGGAGAGGAGCGCGGCCAGGCCGTACATCAACTGGTCTTGGATTCCGTCTATCAACTCAAGTGAGGCCGCCATGATCGAAAATGGCCCGAATCGACGCGCGTTGTTGAAAGCCGCATTCGCCCTGCCGTTTGTGTTGTTGCGCCCGAACTGGCTGCCACGGCTCTGGGCGGCTGATGCCGATGGGGCGAGGACCGGAGCAGGCCGGCGGGAACGATTGCTGCTGTTGGTCGAGCTGCACGGCGGGAACGATGGACTGAACACGCTCATTCCCTATGAGGAGGCGGCCTACTATCAGGCACGACCGCAATTGGCGATTCCGCGTGATCAGGTCCGCCAGCTCACCCCAAAGTTCGGGATCCATCCGGCGCTGACCCCGCTGATGTCCCTCTGGGAAGGCAGGGAACTGGCCTGGTTGCATGGTGTCGGCTATCCCCGGCCGAATCGTTCCCATTTCAGATCCATCGAGATCTGGGAGACGGCGTCGGATAGTGAGCAGGTGCTGGACAAGGGGTGGCTCTCGCGGGTGTTCGAGCAGTTTCCAGTGCCGGCACGGTTCACGGCGGAAGGGGTGCTCCTCGGCAAGGGTGATGCCGGTCCGCTGAGCGGAGGCAAGACACGCACCATTGCCTTGCACGATCCTGGCCAATTTCTCCAACAGGCCGGCGCGGTCAAACCGGTGTCCCTGCCTACGACGAACCGCGCCTTGGCCCATATTCTGGAGGTCCGGCGGGAAATCTCCCATGCCGCATTCGATCTGCAGGGCCGCATTCGGCAGGCACCACCACTCGCGATCAACTTTCCGGCGAGCAGGATCGGCAAACAGCTGGAGGTCGCAGCCACGCTCATCGCCGCGCAGGTGCCGGTCGCGGTCATAAAGGTCACTCAAGGAAGTTTTGATACCCACGCCGGCCAGTCGGCGGCGCATCATCGGTTACTGGAGGAACTTGCGCAAGGGCTGATGGCCTTCCGGACGGCCATGGAGAAACTGGGTGTCTGGAAAGACGTTCTGGTGATGACCTATTCGGAGTTCGGCCGCCGGGTCGGGGAGAACGCCAGCCATGGAACCGATCATGGCACGGCAGCGCCGCATTTCTTCATGGGGGGACAGGTGAAGGGCGGCTTCTATGGAACGCCTCCTTCGCTGACCGATCTGCAGGAAGGCGATCTGAAATATACGCTCGACTACCGGGCGGTCTATGCGACCGTGATTGAGAACTGGTGGGGACTGCCGGCCATCTCATTCGGGACAGGACGATATCGGGCGGTCGATTGTCTCGCCTGATTCGACAGGGCTTGATTTCAGACACCAATCTTCCTATCCTGCGACCCTCTGAAAGGAAGGTGAGGCGATGAGGAGGCATCCATTGCGACGTCTGGTTGGAACTGCTGTGATGTTATTGGTGCTTGTGCTGGCCGGTTTCGCTGCGCCGGTGGGAGCGGAGAAGGTCGGGGCGGAGACTGTTCAGTCTGCAATACCGGCGCCGGAGGGTCGTGGTAGCGATCTTCAGCAGACCCCAGCTCCGGTTGCGCCATCCTTGCCGCTGCTGTTCGCCGAAGGGTCCAATTCCTGCGAGATTGTGTCCTGCGGCATGGGGATCAAGCAGACCTGCCAGATTACGTGCCCGGCCGACAAGACCCCGAAATGCAGCTGTGATTGCGAGCGGAGCTTCGGGCCGATGTGTATGGATTACAAGGCAAACTGTCGCTGCGAATAGGCGAGTGACGGGCCGATCAATCGTTGTCCGGCGACACCGCTTCCGATCCACCTACAGTCAGGCTCGGCCCTGCCACGAGGTACTGCTCCCCTGCCCAGGCCCCCAAATCGATCGTTTGACATCGTTCCGAACAAAACGGACGCCAGGGATTGTCCTGCCAAGTGGTGGGCCGGCGGCATTCGGGGCAGCGGTTGATGGAAGGCTGAGTAGGGGACAAGGTATTTACCGTCTGTCTGGTGATGGGGACGACTCTACCACTCTCGTGCCGAAAGCGGCAAATAACTCGCCGGTCAGATAGGGAGTCTGTGCGCCGTCTCGCCAGTGCTTACGCCGCATGTAGTCATTGAGTACGCGGCCGTCGGTCGTGCGATGCAGATGAGGCTGCGCCACGTTCATCCGATATCGCTCAATCGCCCCGGCCACACGGCTGATAAAGACGATCGTGCCGTTGGGCTCTACTGTCTCCACGATTCCCACATGGGTCAAGGGGTCGTTGACGAGACCGTCCCCGTTGTAATCCCAGGTGTTGTCGAAGAATACCAGGTCGCCGCCATGCACGACCGGACCACGGTGGAGTCGTCCATGTGTGCGAAGATGGTTGTAGATCAGGCCGACGCCGTTGGCTTGTCCGCCACCCGCACCTCCTTCAAACAGATCGATGCCATGGGCGAGGTAGATGGCGCGGGTCACTCCGGCGCAATCGTAGGCGATCCGACGGCCCTGGCTCTCGATCGTCGTGGCGCCGATGAGGGTGACCGCCGTTCGGACGATCGCCTGTCGGCGAGGGTCGGCCTGGGTCGCGTGGCAACAATTTGGGATCGGAGTGACTGTCTGACGGAGCGCCTGCGACGAAGGCGCGGCGCAGGCGCTGAGTGTGACGCCGATGAGCAAGGTCGAGAACGTGCGAGACAGTCCCAGCATACTGGATTAAGTATAGCTGATGGCCAGAATCAACTCGGCGCGGACCCTGAGGAAATGCGCTTCACGGAGGTCGCGCCCGCCGCCGAACGTTTTCCCCATCCCGTCAGGCTCCGGCGCTGGAAAAGACCTGGCTGATCAAGGCCTGCGCATCCTCCTGAATTCGTCGGAGGTGGTCCGAGCCGTTGAAGCTTTCCGCGTAGAGTTTATACACATCTTCGGTTCCGCTCGGGCGCGCGGCAAACCACCCGTTTTTCGTGGTAACTTTGAGGCCTCCGATTGAAGCCTTATTCCCGGGTGCCTCCGTCAACATCGCGGTGATCGGTTCTCCGGCGAGTTCTCGACTGAGTACTTGTTGCGGGGAGAATTTCTGGAGGGCGGCTTTCTGGGCCCGCGTGGCCGGTGCGTCGATGCGTTCGTACACTGGTTCGCCCAATTGAGTCGTCAACTCCGTATAGAGTTGTGCAGGATTCTTGCCGGTCACCGCCAACATTTCCGCGGCCAGCAGATCCATGATGATGCCATCCTTGTCGGTGACCCACGTGGTGCCATCCTGGCGGAGAAACGCCGCCCCCGCACTTTCCTCGCCGCCGAATCCCAACGAGCCGTCGCTGAGGCCTGGCACGAACCACTTGAAGCCCACCGGCACTTCGACCAGTCGGCGCCGTAGGCTGCCGGCGACGCGGTCGATGATGCTGCTGCTGACGACGGTCTTGCCGATTCCTGCGCCTGTTGTCCATCCGGGGCGATGGCTGAAGAGGTACGAGATCGCAGCGGCCAGGTAGTGGTTGGGGTTCATCAAGCCGCTTCGAGGGGTCACGATGCCATGACGATCAGTATCCGTATCGTTGCCGAAGGCGAGATCGAAGCGGTCTTTCAATTTGATGAGTGAGGCCATGGCATGGGGTGAGGAGCAGTCCATGCGGATCTTCCCGTCCCAATCCAGCGTCATGAATTGAAAGGTCGGATCGACGGCTTCGTTGACGATGTGGAGGTCCAAGCCGTAACGCTCGGCCAGCGGACGCCAATAAGCCACCGCCGCGCCACCCAATGGATCGACGCCCAGGCGCACCTTCGCCGCTTTGATACGTTCGAGATCGACCACGTTGGCCAGGTCTGCGAGGTAGGTGCTGATGAAATCATGCCGTGCCGTAGAGCCCGCCGTCAGGGCACGTTCGTAGTGGACGCGTTTCACGCCATGTAATTTGGTCGCCAGTAATTCATTAGCTCGATGCTCGATCGCCTTGGTCGTCTCCGTATCCGCCGGGCCGCCGTGCGGCGGGTTGTACTTGAAGCCGCCGTCTTCCGGAGGATTGTGGGATGGGGTGACGATGATGCCATCGGCGAGGCCGGAGGTTCGTCCTCGATTGGCGGTGACAATCGCGTGGGAGATCACCGGCGTAGGGGTATACCCATCGTCGCGATCCATGCGGACCTGAACGCCGTTTGCGGCCAATACCTCCAGCGCGCTGCGTTGAGCGGGCGCGGACAGGGCGTGGGTATCCCGGCCGATGAATAGGGGACCGGTGGTGCCGGCCTGTGCGCGGTACTCGCAGATGGCTTGGGTAATGGCGAGAATGTGTGCTTCGTTGAAGGTGAGACGGAGAGATGAGCCGCGATGACCGCTGGTGCCGAAACTGACGCGTTGCTGGGGATCGGACGGGTCCGGTACCTCCCCGAAGTAGGCCTGATCGAGTTTTGAGAGATTGACCAATTCGTTCGGTTGCGCCGGTTGACCGGCACGAGGATGGAGTGCCATGGATTCCTCATTAAGGCGGTGATGAATAATGGTAGGGCCGTACGCCTGGATGATGTCGCGCGTAGTATATACGGCTCGATGATGAATGTCAGGCGCGCACTCGCTTGCGCGCTCGTCTCCGCGGGTGCTAAGATCCGTGCACGTTAAGGAGAGGGGTTGTCCATGCCGAATATCACCTTGTTGCATTCACCGACCTGTGGGGCCTGTCCATCGGCGAAACGTGTGTGGAAGGAACTGAGGGTCAAGTATAGCTTTAGCTATCGCGAGGTTGATATTACGACCCCGGATGGCCAGGAGTTGGCGAATCGGCATTCGGTCCGGGCAGTGCCCGCGACCATTATCGATGGCCGGCTGACATTCGTGGGTGTGCCGCCTCGTCAAAGCGCCGAAAAGGCGTTGCAGATGAAAATGAAGCCCCAGGGCGCATAGATCGGAGCGATATGACGGTTCCTGATGACGATGATTTTGAACTGCCGGTTCTTCCCATGATCGATAAAGGCCCGCCTCCTGAATGCGGGACCTGCGGGGACCCGATGAAGTTCATCGACGGCGATTGGGCCTGCATCGATTGCAATGGAGAACTGTTGGGGCCGGAAACGGGCTAGTAGATCGCCGTCTCCTTGCCCGTCACGCGTAACGCAGAGGGAGCTTGCGAGATCATCTCTCAGGCTCTCCGCCTGACGCTTCACGATTAACGGTCCACGGTCTCCATGCTCCGCCTCGTCACCGGCCCGTTCCATCCCACACTCGAATCCGCGCTGGTTCACGATCTCCTGGCACTCAAATCTCAGTCTCCCCAGGCCGCGGTCGCGCTTATCGTGCCGTCGGATCAGCTGCGGCGATCGCTCAAGCGATTGCTGGTCGTGCAGCGTGGCCTGGCCTTGCTCAACGTGCATATCCTCTCGTTTCACCAACTCGCCCTGCAGCTGGACCGCGAACGTCGCACGTGCGCGAGGGGCTCCGGCATGGAGCGGAGTCTCGACCTGGTGACGGATTTCTTCTTCGAGCACCTGCTGCACAATCTCGGGACGCGCAACGTTCCACAGACCGAGGCGCTTTGTTTGTCGCACTTGCCTCCGGGAGCCTGGCCGGCGTTGTGGGCCAGTCTGCGAGACCTCAAGGATGCGACGGTGGATTCCGCCGTGGCCTTGCGCGCGATCGATGAGGGCCAATTCCCGTCGGAAGATGGTGAGAAGCTCAAAGGATTGTTTACCTTATATGCCGCGCTGCGCGAGAGCAGTGCGGCTCTGGGGGTCGGGTCTCCTGATGATTTGGCCGCGCTCGTCTCCGACGACGTGTCGGCCTCTCCGTTTCTCCGCAGTCTCACGGGGCTGTGGTACTACGGGTCATACGACCTGACGCAAATCCAGTTGACCCTCCTGGAAGCCCTGAGTGCCTGTTTCCCGGTCACCGTTTATTTCCCGCTCGGCGAACAACCGGCCTATGGCTTCGCAAAGCAGTTTCTGGAGCGCTCTCTGTATCCACTCGCCGGAGGTACCGACGAACGATCGGGACTGTCGTCCGGCGATGTTCACTCCGAATCCCGCACAGTGAATCTCGCGGTTGAGGTGCGAAATACCGCCGGGGGCGACGATGAATTGACGCTGGTCTGCAAGCAAATCCTGTCGCTGGTGGAGACCAACGGATACCATTTCGACGAGATCGGTGTGGTGGGACGCACCCTCGCGCCGTACCAGGGCTCCTTGAGACGAATATTCGACCAACATCGTATTCCATTCGTGTCCAGCGCTACATTGCCGCTGTTGCAGGAGCCGGCGGTGAAAACGTTGCTTCACCTTGCCCGGCTCAAGGAAAGCGAGCTGCATCGACCGGCGATGCTGGACGTGGTGACCTCCCCATGGAATCGACGCCTCACGAATCGGACCAGCGGCATCGAACCGCGTCCCGACCTCTGGCCTGTGGCGGTGCTGGCGCTCGGGATTACCCGAGGCGAGGAGGAGTGGCGGCGGCTTGCGCAAGTGGGACGATTGGAAGCCTGGGCGACCGACGGCGACGAGACCTTCACGGAGGATCTCGGGTCCCTGTCGATCGATGGCGCGCAGTTGCGCTTGCTCTGGAGCAGTCTGTCGCCGCTGATCGACGATGTGAATCGACTTCCGGAGCAGGGCGGATACGCGGCCCTGACCGATGCCTTCTGTTCGCTGGCTCGAGAACATCTGACCATTCCCCTCGAACCGTCCAAGACGGTCGAGGGGACGGCATGGGAAGAGGAGGCTCGTGATGTCGGCGAAGCGCTGTCCGTGGTGTTCGCCCAGTTGCGGGAGCTGGATCGGCTCGGCGTCAGCATCACCTGGGTGGAATGGACCGAGACGTTTTCGCGGCTGTTGGAGCGAACGACCTGCGCCGTGGCGCCGTCCTCACATCACGGCGTGCTGGTGTTGGATGCGATGGCGGCGCGTGGTGTAGGCTTTCGGGCCCTGTTCCTCATCGGGATGAACGAAAAGCTATTCCCACGGTTCATCCATGAGGACGGATTTCTTCGCGATCGGCATCGACTGATCTTGAGTGAAACCCTGGGCTACAAGATCGACCAAAAGCTTCACGGGTATGGGGAAGAGGCGCTCCTGTTCGAACTGCTGCGAGCATCGGCCCGGGAACGGCTGTACCTCTCCTACCAACGGGCGGATGCCGCCGGTCGTCCGCTGGCGCCGTCCGGATATCTCGATACCGTCGGCGCTGTGCCACACCTATCCGCCGCAGAGGTTGCGTTCGCCCTTCCACGTCGGTGGCCGGATCGGGTGACGCTTCCGCTGTTTACGCCGCCGCTGTTGACGCGTGAGGAGCTCACCGTCAGTTCGGTGCTCCAGGGGTCCGACGTGTCTGTCCTGTTGGAGGCGGTCGGGCGTGATGCGTTGTTATTTTCCCATGGACTAGAGGCCCAAGGCGTCATCGAAACCAACCGGCCGGCGCTCACGGCGTACGATGGCATGCTCACGGATGCGACTGCCCATTGGCGACGAGTGATCGAACGCGGGTTCTCACCGACCGCGTTGGAAACCTATGCGCGCTGTCCCTTTCAATATTTCGCCGGACAGGTGCTCGATCTCGAATCGGTCCGCCACAAGCCGGCCATGCAGCTCACGCCGCCGGCCATGGGACAGCTCTGCCATGACGCATTGCGGCTCTCCTATCTGGCTCTGATCCGACAGGGGTGGCCCAAAGAGGCGCTCTCCGCTTCCGTCATTGCCGCCGAGGTGACTCACGCCGTCGCACAGGCCTTTGCCACCTATGCGATGACGCATGGAACCGGATATGCCCTGACGTGGCAATTGGCACAAGAATCGGTCGGGCGATTGATCGAGGCGGCCATGACCCTCGATCGCGAGACGGCTCTGGCGTCGGGCTTTCTTCCGGTCGAGTTCGAAATCGATGCCAGAGGAACATGGTCGGATGGCTCGGGTGGGGAGGAGATTCTGCTTCGTGGACGATGGGATCGTGTCGATCGGCATCCGGCATCCGGCGCGGTGCGGGTAATCGATTACAAATACCGCGCGAATGATCGGGTCGAGGCCAAGGATCGTCATCTCCTGCAGGCGGCCGTGCGTGCTCAGCGTCTGCAGCCCGCGCTCTATGCCCTGATGACCCCTGAAGGGTGGTCCAGCCGCCGACCGGGACCATTGCCAGAACAGGTCGATTTCCTCTACCTGCTGCCGCGCGCCGTTCCTGCCGTAGAACGCACCTCCTTTGCGGCCTCGGCCTGGCAGGGCCCTTCGGGTCCGATGTTGAGTCGGACGATGCAGGTGCTGCTCGACGGCGTGCGCGCCGGGCAACATTTTATCGTGCCGGACGCCCACTGCGCCCATTGCGAATTTTCAACCGCATGCCGTTTGGCCCACCAGCCCAGCTGGTGGCGGGCCTATCGATCGTCACCGGCCTTGCGGCTACGAGCGGTGCGATCGCAGAAGGTGGCGCGTGACTGACTTGGAGCAGATTCCGGATCACGCAGCCAGGGAGGCGGCCGCGACGACCTTCGATCGGAATGTCGTGGTGATCGCCGGCGCGGGAACAGGGAAAACCACGTTGCTGGTGAACCGGCTGTTGTATCTGCTCATGCGCCGCTCCGATCCATTGGACCTGTCGCGCATCGTGGCCTTGACCTTCACCAACAAGGCGGCCACCGAAATGAAACTTCGTTTGCGCGAGCGGCTGCGCGCCTTGGCGCAGGCGGAAGGTCGCGACGATCTTACGGCCGGCAGCGGAACGGTGTCAGTGGCCAACCTGCGCCTGCGGTATGGCTGGACGACCGACGAGATCGTGGCGCGGGCCGCCGCCGCCCTCCGCGATGTCGAAAAGGCGCAGATCGGGACTTTGCATAGTTTTGCCGCGCATTTGTTGCGTCTGTATCCCATCGAAGCCGGGGTCATGCCGACCTTTCACACGGATGAAGACGGGTCGCGGTTCGACGAGCATTTCACCAGGGAATGGGAGCTGTGGCTGGATCGTGAGTTGGGGACGGCAGGCGCTGACCATGGACGTTGGCGGCTGCTCTTGGATGCGTTCAGTCTCGACGAACTTCGGGAGTTGGCCTACAGCCTACACAGTGACTTGATCGATCTCAGGGGATTGACGGAGCAGTTGGCCGAAACCAGCCTGAATCCAGCCCTGCGCGACTGGTTCACACTCCGGCAGGCCGCGGCTGAAGGTCTCCTGGCGCGGTATGACCGTCCCAAACGGCGTAAGATCGAGCTGATGCTTGCCGCGATCGCGGAACTGTTCGCCCTTCTGTTGGCCAAAGGCCTGGAGGGGCTGCGGGCCGTTCCACATGAGACGCAGGAGCTGTTGGCGAAGGAGCTCGGGGCCGCGCCGACCGGGTGGGCAGAGGAAGATGTGACAGGCGCCGAGTCCTTGCTGCGGATCGCCCGGCGATTGCTCAAAGTCGATCATGAGCGGCTGCGGCATCTTGTGGCGGTACTCTCACCGTTCGTGCAGGCGGTGCGGAAGTCCTTCTTGGATTCGGGGTGGCTTACGTTCGACGGGCTGGTCGGCAAGGCCAGGGCGCTGCTCCGCGATCATCCGGCGATTCGGGAGCAATTGAAACGCGACTATCGCGCGTTGCTGGTGGACGAATTTCAGGATACGGACCCGGTGCAGTACGAGATCGTGCTGTATTTGGCCGAGCGCCTTGGAGCGCAGGCGGAGTCCTGGCGCGAGACGGAGCTCGAATCGGGGAAATTGTTCATCGTCGGGGACCCGAAGCAGTCGATTTACGCGTTTCGTCGAGCCGATATCGAGGCGTTCGATCATGTCGTCGATCGCTTGGAACGCAGCGGGGCGTTGCGCTGCGAACTTGCCACGAACTTTCGCAGCCATGCGCAGGTGCTCGATCTGGTCAATGGCCTGTTTAACCGCCTGCTCATCGCGCAACCGTCGATTCAGCCGCCGAATGTTCCGCTCACCGTTCAACCCAATCGATTCAGTCAGTTTCGTATGTCCGGCGTGGAACTCCGGCTGGTGACCTCGGAGGAAGAAGACGAGTTGGATTCCGCCGCGGCAACCCGGGTGGAGGCGGAACAGATTGCGCTGCTGGTCGCCCGGATGCTGAGTCCGTCTGAGGCAGGGGTCGCGGCGACCGGACCGGACAGCAGGTTGCGACCCGGCCACATCGCGCTCCTGTTTCGAAAATTGACCCAGGCCGAACAGTATCTGGAAGCCCTCCGCCGGCATCACATTGCCTATGTGATCGACGGAGAGAAGCACTTTTACCGGCGGCAAGAAGTGATCGACCTGGTGAACGTCCTTCGGTGCGTCGACAATCCTCACGACCGTATCGCGCTGGTGGGTCTGCTCCGCTCGGCCGTGGGAGGACTCCCTGACTCCGCGCTGGTCGTTCTGCAGGAGAGACAGGCGTTGGACTACCGCGAAGTCGATCGCCTCGCAGACTGGACGACTCCGCATGCCGAACCGCTCCGACGACTGTATGGGGCGCTTCTGCGGCTGCACGAACAGGCGCCCCGTTGTCCCTTGCCAGAGGCCCTGGATCTCATTTTTGCGCAGCTCCCGGTACTCGAGCTGGCGGCGGCGTCACTGCACGGAGAGCAGGCGACGGCCAATCTCCTCAAGGTTCGCCAGATGGCGGCGGACCTGGCTGATCGTCCGAATCTCACGTTGACCGGATTCGTCGAGCTGATGCTGGATCGGCTCACCGAACAACCGGAAGAAGCGGAGAGCGCCTTGTCGGAAGATACCCTGGATGCCGTTCGTGTGTTGACGATCCATAAGGCGAAGGGGCTGGAGTTTCCGCTGGTGATTTTGGCCGGGTTGCACCACGGGGACGGGGCGGGCCGTGGCCCCGCGCGACCACTCATTTGGCATGACTGGTCGACGGGAGTGCAGGGCCTCGACTTGGGGGGCCGGTGTAGCATGGGCGCGGTGCTGGTAGCTGAGAAGGCCCGCACGCGCGAACAGGCCGAACGGCGCCGGCTCTTCTACGTCGGGATGACGCGCGCGCGGGAGCGCCTGGTGCTGTCCGGCGCCCTGCCTCGACGGCGGGTGCGCGGCGCGTTGCTGGAACTCCTGGAGCAGGCTGCCGGAACTGAACTGGGCCTGGCCGATCAGCAGGACATTCTGATCGGTGGCGTCGGCCTCCGTCAGACCATGCTCCAAGGCGACGATCGTCCGCCTACCAGACAGCGCGAGCGGCCGACGGTCTTGGACGAGGCGGTCATAGACCAGGCCTTCTCAGACCGTTGGCGCGCGCGTGATCGGATCTGGCAGACGCAACGATCGGAATCCTTGGTAGTTTCGCCGTCGGACTTCATTCAGAAACCAGCATCGGTGGTTGAGCCGGATCCGGGTCAAGCCGGACGTGCGACGGGAGGGAAGGTGGTCGGGACCATCGTGCACCGGCTGCTGCAATACTGGGATTTCACCGCAGATCCCGAGTCTCAAATCGCGTCGATCATCCATGCCGCTCCGGCGCTCGATGGACAGGATGAGGCGACGCAAGAGACCCTGCTTGAAGAGGTGCGGACCCTGCTGCGGACGTTCGCGCAATCTCCTGCCTATGATCGACTCCGCCGGGCGACGGTGATCGGACGAGAAGTGCCGTTTCTCATGCCTTGGAACGGCGGTCGCCAAATCATGGAAGGGGTCATCGATCTGATCTATCGTCTCGACGGCGAGCTCTGGATTGCCGATTACAAGACGGATATGATCCTCGCGGATCAGGTGACGGCAAGGGCGGAGGCCTATCGGGAACAGGCGCAGCTCTACCGGTCGGCGGTCGTACAAGCCTTGGGGGAGTCGGTTGCGGGCTTCGAATTCATTTTTCTGAGACAGGGTGTGACGGTCACGGTCTGACTGGAAGGAGGGGGCATGAGGCGTGTGATTGGGGCAATCGCGATGTTGATAGTGGTGGGGTGTGCCGGCCGGCACCATCCCGAGGTGCGGCCGCTCCTTGCGCCGGCGGGCACCATCGCTGTGGTGAGCCAACAGCTGGAACAGGGCAATCAGTTGTTTGCGCGACAAGACTGGGTCGGGGCTCGACAGGTGTATCTGGCGACGATCCAAGCCGACCAGACACTGGCGGAAGCGCATTACAACCTGGCGTTGACGCTGGAGCGATTGGGAGAGAAAGCCGAAGCCAAGAAGCACTATGTCGCGGCGGCCAATCTGGCTCCCGGCAACAAGGTGATCTGGGATGCTCCGCCGCTTCGGAAGTACGACGGCGAAGCCGCACTCGATAAGCAATCCTGGATGGATGCCCATCCCAAGTAGCGATCACCGCGTCCGGGTCAGAGCGGAGCCGCCGACCCGGAGCCGGTCTGGAGCGGGCGCTTACGCTGGGAGACCATCGCGAGGATCACGGCTCCCGCGACGATCATGGGAATGCTGAGCATCTGTCCCATCGAAATCGTGCCCACGATAAACCCGATCTGCGCATCCGGCTCGCGAAAGAACTCCACGACAATGCGGCACAGCCCATACCCCACCAGGAAGGCGCCGAACACGGTGCCCGAGGGTGGCTGCCGGCGGGTGATCAGCCAGAGCACGGTAAAGAGTAGGAGCCCTTCCAGCAACGCCTCATAGAGCTGTGACGGATGGCGACAGACCATGCCGCCGGCCGGAAACACCATGCACCAGTCTACATCGGTGGGGCGGCCATAGAGTTCGCCGTTGATAAAATTGCCGATTCGCCCCAGTCCAAGACCCACCGGGGTCACACCGGCCGCGAGGTCGGCAATAGTGAGGACCGTGATGCCTTGCCGTCTGGCGAATAGCACCAACGCCACAATCGTGCCGATCAGCCCGCCGTGGAACGACATGCCGCCTTCCCAGACCGCGAACACCTTGAGCGGATTCTCCAGGTAGTAGGACAGGTTATAGAACAGGACGTACCCCAACCGGCCGCCGGCAAAGACGCCGACCGCCGCGTACACGATCATGTCGTAGACCTGGTCCTTGTTCAGCGGGAGCTTCTGGGCCCTCGCCCGGGCTCCGATAATGAAGTAGGCCAAGGTAAGCCCGATGAGATACATCAAGCCGTACCACCGGAACTGCAAGGGGCCTAATCGCAGAAAGACCGGGTCGATATCCGGGTACGGGATCGCGCGGGACCATGACAACATAGTAGGACTCCATATCATTTCGCGATCTTAGGTGAGCCGGATCCGCAATGCAAGGCGAGCCGCGAAGCCGCGCCGGATAAGGCCGGAGGACCGGCCAGCTGTTTACTCTACGCACACCTGTCGCTTTTCTGAAACGGTTGTCTCCTTCCATTGTTCACAAAACAGCACCCTTTATGAGGAGCCGCGAACCCGGTGTCTCGAATTGCAGCCATAGCCCACGAATCCGCATGGCTCGGCTGTGGCACGGTTGATGCTGTACTCATCGGTAGCTCTCGCCGAAAGTCAGTGGACCGTAAACCTTGTTGTACTAAAGGGAGGATGTCACGATGTCTACCAAGGGGCGTGAAGCAGCGAAGATTGCAGCCATCATCGGAGGGGGCGCAGTTGTCGGAGCGGCGCTGGGATTGCTCCTGGCTCCGAAGACCGGAGCGGAGACGAGGCGGGATGTCGCGCGGTACGCCAAACGGGCACAAGTCCAGGCGACCCGCTTCAGTCGGTCGGTAAAGAGCGGCGTTTCGACCATGGTGGAACGCAGCAAAGCATTGGTGAAGAAGGACGATCACAAAGTAGCTGCCTGAGCCTGGGTGCTCGCCGGCTCCTGGTCCCGAAAGAAAAAGGTTACAGCAACGGCCTGTCTCGAGAGGGACAGGCCGTTTGCATGTGAGCAGATGGTCTGCCGAGCGGCTTGACCCCCCGGAACCCCGATGTTAGATTTCGCCCCGGCGGTTTTCTCCTGCGGGAGTGGCGGAATCGGCAGACGCCCAGGACTTAAAATCCTGTACTGTAAAAGGTGTGCGGGTTCAAGTCCCGCCTCCCGCACCAACCCTAGCCCCCAGCCATATGCTCCCGTCTCTCTCGTCAGCCGTGAGAGACGACGGGGTGTGAACTCGAAAGCCGGCTTCTCTTTCCCACCGCTTGATTCCCCCTCGACAGCCCAGCCGGGCGGTCCCATCGTAATAGCCTTCCTCATCGGTACCTGGTGGCGAATGGCACCTTGTTTTACCAATCAGGCGGCCAAGAAAAGGCTCGGACGCATTGTTGGGAAGTTCTGCTCATCACGCTCCTCCCGACCCTGCCCGACGCTGTGCGAATGCTGGGTCGCGTGCTAGAAATGGAGCCGTGCCAGTTCGTAAGCGCTCACCATGATGCCGATGTGTTAGCGCCGAGCCTGTTTCGAAACACAACACAACGACTATGCCCGTGAGTTTGGGATTGGGCCTATTGGGTGGAGCGTGCAACTCGACCTCATACGACCGGGCATACCCGCGGAAAATATCTTTATTGAATCGTTTAACGGGCCTTGCGAGATGAATGTTTGAGCGTGCATCAGTTCGCGTCGTTGGCCGAGACACAGGCCCTCATTGAAGCGTGGTGGATGGATGACAATCACCACCGCTCCCACAGCTCGCTCTGGCACCTGACTCCGAATGAGTTTCTCGACCAACGTCAGGGACAACAGATCGTCGAAGAAGCCGCCTATTTTGATTACGAACTGTCTCGAAAGAGAACCAACGTCACTAGCCTATTTCCCCAGTTTTAGCTGGGTCTGTTTTTCGGGAGGACGTCAATTAAAGATTGGTCTGAACATGAGATTTGAGCAGGCTATGGAGAATCGAAATCGATAGAGTGCAGGCATCCTGAACAATCAAACCGAGCTGTCAATCGCTTGATCGATCTGGATGACAATCGTGCTCCTTCCAGAAAGCGGTTCCAGATCGGTAACTATGTTGTAGATCTGTCCCCCGAGTATTTCTTCGATTCGTTTCTTCAACATATCGTGTCCGGTATTGAACAATGCCTGGTGCATCTGCCGAAGTTGGCCGCAACCTTCAGGAGCTTGAGCGAGCCGCGCTTCCGCCGGAATCGGCGAGGTTCTGGTCAGCTCCACCTCGATCACATGCTCAAGAAGCTGAACCTGAGCGTGCGAATAGTGGGATTGCATGAACTCATTTTGAAAGTTCAGCACAGCTAACATGACGGCATATTCAACGTCAGCCTTGTTTCGAGTGTTGGACATTGGGTTCCTCCCGGAAGGTGGCCGGCTTAGACGGTCTTGCGACCTGAGCGTGGATTTTCAAGGGAATCTGCGACCAGTTAATGCTGTAGGTCGTCAGGCTGGAGTCGATGCGTGCCTGGCTACAGCCGAGGCACGCATCACTCTCACCCGTTCCAATACACACGCCTATCGGTGCGTACGATCGCCCTTAGTAGGCCTTGCTGAATCCTGGCTCGCCGTCGTAGTTCCACAACTTCTGTGCCGCAGACCACCACCAACCCTTCTTGGTTAGAGCGTCCAGAAACGTATTGACGTCCGCGTCCTGCACGGTTTGGGTTGCCATGAACCGGCACCGGTACCAATTGACTTGCAGCAGATCGGGACTGACAAATCCGGGCCAGACTTTCGTGCCCCGGTTGGAAATGAACTCACATTTGAATGCTCCGATCTCGTCGAACTTTGGGATACCCTCTTCGGTAATGATGTACATATCGATCCCGACTAATTTAATCTCGCGCTTCTTCTTCGTCGCTTTCGCAATGTCAGTGCATGTTGGCATGGGATTCTCCTTGTTCATTCAGCCGGTGGTCTCGAACTCACGCCTTCTCGTGCATCTTGTCCACGATGGCTTGCGCATACTCGTCGGTCGTTGCCGTCCCGCCGACATCGTAGGTCACGTGCTTCCGTTCGTCGAGGACGGCAAACATCGCCTTTGTGATCCGATCCGCTGCGGCTTCTTCCTTCATCCAGCGGAGCATCATGATTCCGGAGACCAGCACGGCAGAGGGATTGACCTTCTTCAGCCCGGCATACTTCGGCGCAGAGCCGTGGACGGCTTCGAAGATCGCGCAGGTGTCGCCCACGTTGGCGCCTGGCGCGAAGCCGAGGCCGCCGACCAGTCCGGCACAGAGATCGGTCAGGATGTCGCCATACAGATTCGGGAGTACCAAACAATCGAACTGCGCCGGATTTCTGACGAGTTGCATACAGCAATTGTCCACAATGATGTCGCCGGATTCGATGTCGGGATACTTTTTGGCGACCTCTCTGAAGGCATCGAGGAAGAGTCCGTCGGTCATCTTCATGATGTTGGCCTTGTGGACGCAGTAGATCTTCTTGCGCCCATTGGCCTTGGCCCACTTGAAGGCAAACTCAGCGATGCGATAGGAGCCCGGCCAGGTGATGACTTTCAAACATTGCGCCACCTCGTCGGACACCATATGTTCGATGGCCGCGTAGCAATCCTCGGTGTTCTCACGGAAATTCAGGATGTCGATCTTGTCCCAGGGCCGCTTGAGCACCGGAATCAGCTTGGCTGGCCGCACGTTCGCATAGAGATCGAACACCTTCCGGAGTGTCACGTTCGCGCTTTTGTGGCCGGTCCCGACCGGCGTAGTCGTAGGGCCTTTCAATGCGATCTTGTTTCTGGCGATGGCTTGGACCGTCTTGTCAGGCAGCAGCGTGCCGTGCTTATCCAAGCAGTCCAGTCCGATCTCTTCGTACTCCCATTTGATATCGACGCCGCTTGCGTCGATCACCAACCGCACCGCTTCGCAAATTTCAGGACCGGTGCCCTCTCCCGGTAACATCGTCACGACATGCTGTGTACCCATTAAAAACCTCCCTTAAGCAGCAAGGGGGATTGGACCATCCGCTCCCATGACCTGTTATGTTTGCAAATCAGATTCCAGAGGGCGAGGAGCCTACGCTCCGAACGGATAATCGAAATTCCCCAGCAAATTCTCGGAATACGACAAGAAGGAGATTGCGCGAGCACGCGTGTTTCTCAACAGGGCAAACCTCTCGTGTATTGACGCACGAGCCGCCCCGCGATCCGTGCATCTATGCACGGACGTCGGATCCGTTACTGCTTGATTCAGCCAGAAACATGTTCGGGCTTGGGGAGCAGGGAAGGCTGCAATGCTGGCTGTCTCGCTACTAACAAACAGCAGGGCGTCTGGACCAGAAGATGCCGCAAGGAGAACGCGGCGGCAGTGAGTCACTCGAAGTGGGTCAGGTTTTCCCGCGCCCTTAAGGAGCGACCGAAGGTGAGTGAACGCCGCTCTGAAGGTCTGCTCGCTGACCGGCGAACCATTCCCATAGATTCGGCGATCCGTTCCTTCACCTGGCGGGAATCATTCAGCATGAAAAGTAGATCGGGCAGTCCTGCCCGATCCGCGAGCAGATTGGATGCCGCTATCCGGGGTTTCATTGCATGCCTCTCTGTTCGAACGATTGTCGATCCCGGACGCGTTCATGCCTCCACTTGAGAGACCGCGGCTTGGGCGAGGGGGCGACAATAGCCTCCCAGTTCCAAGGAGCCGGTTACCACAACGAGCCCACGTAGCCCCGCTTCCAGGATGGCCCTCTGAAACGATTCAGCGGGGTCGTTGACAATCTCCGCCGTGGTTGGCGTACAGGAGCGCCAGATCGCCGCAAGGTCCTGAGGGGCGACCGCGCGATCGTCTGGATGCCGGGTGAAGATGGCTCGGTCAGCACCTGCGCCGGCCAGTTGTCGAATGATCTTTTCGACCTCTTTCTCTCGCAGAAGCGACACGAGTAAGACCGTTCGGCGTCCTTCACGCACGCTTCGGACGGTCGACGAGAGACTGGCGGCAGCCGGGGCATTGTGGGCTCCATCGATGACGATCGTCGGACGCCCAGGGAACACTTCGCAACAAGCCGGCATGCGAACCTGCGCAAAGGTACGGCGGAGGGCCGATCCATGTAATGTGGCGACCAGTCCGCGGCGACGGAGGACATCGTAGGCTGCGAGCGCATGCGCGGCGTTGATTGCCATGAACGCTGCAGGGGAGTCCACTGTGATCCCTTCCCAGGTGGTGTCTCCGACCCGAAGCGTGCAGGTTCCTTGATAGCCGGTGCGTGCGAACTCCTTCGCCTCGTAGTCGCGTCCGATCAACAAGACTGGGGCACTCAACTGCATCGCGCGGGACAGGATCAATTCGCGAGGAGCATCTGCCATCGGACCGCACACGACAGGGGTGAGCGGCTTGATGATTCCGGATTTCTCCGCTGCGATTTGTTCAAGGGTGTCACCCAAGACGTCCATATGATCATAGTCTACGTTCGTGACGATAGAGACTTCCGGGGCGATGATATTGGTTGCGTCTTGCCGCCCCCCGATTCCGACTTCGACGACGGCATAGTCCACCTTGGCCGCACGGAACGCGAAGAAAGCGGCGGAGGTTAGGAATTCGAATGGACTCATCTCGACGCCGCCCCAGTCCATGAGCGACTTGAGGTGGTTACAGGCGTCCACCAACTCTTGTTCGCTGATCGGTTCGCCGTCGACGGAGATACGCTCTCGAAAATGTCCGAGATGTGGACTGGTGAAGCGACCGACCTTCAGGCCGCTGGCTTGGATGAGGGCTGCAGTCATACGACTGACACTGGTTTTGCCGTTGGTGCCAGTCACGTGCACGGACCGATAGGCTCGGTCGGGACGTCCGAGGTCTTGCAAACATCGAGCAATGGCTTCGAAGCTCACGGTGCCATCCGAGGGCCGGCCGCGCGAAATGCAGGCGATCTCAAGTTCGCGCAAAAAGTCCATGACGTCCTTGTACGAGGAGAAGGGCACGGCCCAATGGGGGAAAAGCTTCTTCGACTCCGTGTCGGGCATATATACCTCGTTCATGTACGCCGCCGCCTATCAGGCCTGCTCGGCGGCAACGGTCTCCGTTGTGACGGCAATCCATTCTCCCGCAGCGTTGTAGTGATAATATCGTCGTTCTCTCGGCTCAAAGGCGATCAGATGAAGCCAGCGATTGTTGAACAACTTCTCCAGCAGCGGTTGGCGATTGATGATGGCTGAAATTTGGTCCCGCGGGGCTTCGATAATCGTCGCGAGGCGCATGGGTTCGTGATACGGACGCGCACTGTTCATAACGGTCTGGACGGGCAGTCCCATCCGGAGATCGCTCTGTCCCCCTGTCATCACCCCGATACGACCCGTGACATTGTGATAGACCTTACTGCCGCTGCCATAGACCTCTGGGTCCACCGTCGAGAAGTAGTACTCCATATTGATCCATTGGGCCACGATCAGGGGTGCCGTCATGATGATCTCCAACAGCTTCCCGTCTGTGTCGGGACGATGATCGTAGGAGTGCAGGAAGGAGCGTCCCGCAAGATCGATCCCCTGCGTCAGATGGCGGCTCCCGATAATGAACAGGCTGTTTCTCGCTAATCCCCACTCGGGACGCACTTGTGCCCAATCCAGGCTGCGGAGTTCAATATCCTGCTTCGACTGTCGAGGGTTGTGCCGAGTGGGCGTGGTGTGCAGCGCGATCCCTCGTTCTGCGGCGGCCATAGATCCGGTGTCGTTCACGTCTTCCAGCAGCTGAGCCAGCTCCTTGCGATGCGTGGAGGGCACATCTTCCAGATCCACGAGTCGGACCTGATCCGTCGTCGTATCGTGGAGCGCCGCGAGAAAATGGGTGTCCAGGGGGATGGCCAGTCCTCGCTTCGCCAGCAACTCGCGTACTGGTGGACGGTTGGCGATCATCGCGAACGCGCGTGCGTTCGGAAGTCCGTGACTTCCTCCGCAGGCGCCGCAGTCCAAGGCTGATTCATACGGGTTGTTTTGCGAGGTGCTGCCGTGGCCGCACAGGATGACGAGGCGCGACCATGTCTCGGTCAAGCCCATGAGCCGCAGCGAGGTCTCCACGTAGTATGCCTGTTCATTGAGCGTGAATCCTGTCTGCGTGATCCGAGCAAGGCGCGCCGCCGTGTCCTGCAGCGTGATGCGACAGTGGTGGCGAAGTTCCTCGATGAGGGCTTCTTCTGTTGCTCGTGAGAGTCCGAGGATATGCCCGAGGTTCCCTAAGGCCGTCGTTGGCTCATACGGCGATTCCAGCGCCTGGCGCCGGATGCCTTCGAGCCGGTCAGCCGTCAGTCGGGTGCCCGAGCCCTCGAATCTCGCTCGCAGCCACCGGGCAATCTGCATCCGTTGCTCGGCCGCGACCATGTCTTCCGCTTCGTTGGTCGGGATCTTATCCACCGTCAACGTGGTTGCCACCGGCGGGATGAACGTCTGCTTCACCCAGGTCGCCAGTCGATGATACCAACGAGGACACAGCGTCTTCCCCAACAACGGCAACACGAAGAACCATCCGATGGCTTCCACCATGACATACGGCGTGATCACATTGTGCTTAAGGTCATGGAGTAGTTTATGTCCGGTCTTGACCAGCTGCGTACTGGATTTGTGTCGTAACGCGGCCTCGCCCTGGTAGGTCCTCGGGACCTCTCGAATCGTATGTTTCGGCTTGAGGAGCACCGGACACAGGTCCGTCGTGCAGTCCGCACCCAACGCCCGATAGGCCACGGGCAAGCCGAAGAATCCGGCAAAGCCGAAGGTCTCATAGCCGCCGCGCTGCTCGAGGTGCCGGCGAAAGACTTCGGATCGAACATCAATACAAAATGCGAACTGTGCAGTCGGGCGCACAGGGCTCCGCTCCTGTACCTGCAGGCCGGCGTCACCGGGCGCGCGCGATTCGAGTTGTCGCAGGATCGTGTGCTGGTGCGCGAGTTCGTAGGCGCTGAGCCACGTGGGGCCGTGCTGCTGTTCAGGGAATGCACCGATCCAGTTCAGCAGAGTCTTCAGATCAGTCGGCTCCGTCGATGGGAGAAGGTCTGGCCTGACATCGAGGGCCTCAGCCAGTCGCAACAAAAGGCGCGCATGGTGGATGGCCCTCTCTCGTCGGGACACAAGCCGGTGCTCACGGTACCAGTGTTGAGCGAGCTCCTCCCACGCCTGGGCATCCGACGATCGCCACCATCGCTGAAGCCTCACAGCATCCGTCGAGGCTTTCTTCGGGAGCTGTCCATTCAGGAGGGTTCGACGGAACCAGATCGCGTGGGGAAACCGTCGCGCGTAATTCTGAATGGCTTCGACATCCCCTGAGCAGTTCAAGATCTTCTTGCAGGAGACCGCCACCAATTCCCGTTCATAGAACAGGCGAATGGCGAGATATTTCACCAAGTCGATGCGATAGGCCTCCTGCCAAGGATACGCCGTTTGCTCCGCACGCCATTTAATGAATCCAGCCCATCCCGGCAAGGCCGCCACATGGCGCGCGAGATATTCTTCCCTCGCCGATGGGGGGATCTTCAGTCGCTCAAGTGCCTCCAGGAGGGCTTCTTCAGGACGGTCGGATAAGAGTCGAATCTTTTCCGACGCTCGTTCGATTCCGAGCAAGGACAACCCCAGGTCATACTGCGCCGCATCCTTCCAGGCACGGAAGAAGGTGTGTTCGCGGCCGGGCATTGGCCAGGTGGCGTCCCCCTCGTCGCAGAATGCGGCGCACCATTTGATCAGTTGACCGTTGATCTGGTCCTCAAGGTCGGTTCCGAACGTTCGATCGCACCAGGCTGCCATCGTTGTCCGGTAGGGCAACTCCTCCGATTCACCCACGCGCAGGCTTTCATTCTCGCCCCAGGTATCGGAATCCGGAATCGACGCAAGCCACTGCGTTAGTCGTGTGAGCGATTCTGTGTTCTCGTCCAGCGATTGGGCTCCACATGAGGCGGATCGGCCTGAGGACGATGGCTCCACTCCATGCACCATCACCGCGCGGAGCACATCCAGGTGGAACAGCCGCCGATCGCCGAAGAGGATGTGTGTGTCTGTGGCCAGCGGACGCAACGCTTCATCCACATGCCATGGTTGGATGCGCCCGCATCGAAACGCTTCGCGATACGCGTCACAGGATAAATATCCCCGACCCCCAAAGAGCTGTTCTCCCCGACGCACGGCCTCGTCGAAGGTGAGCTGTTCAAACCCCTGCAGCGGATTTCTCGATATGAATGTCCGCATCGGCCAGAGACGCGCCACCACCTCACCCGCGAGGTTGACGTAGGAGCGCAACTCCATCCGCTGTACGTCGGTATAGGATGTCGGCCTGTCGTTCGCTTGTGCCATGCTGCTGACCCCTCCCTTCTGTTCTGCTACACCCAACACAGCAAGAAGAGGGCCGCGACACGATATCTCTTCCATGGAGGAACGTAAGCGCCTCGTGAATCAGGGAAAACCGAGGGCAAGCGTCATCGAACGACCAACGAGAATTGATCCACTCGCCGAAGAATCAGTGCGTCAGCACACGTGCGTGCATGCCTGCACGTAGCCACGGCCGCGGATTGGGAGCATCGGGGAAGTTGGAGCGGAGTATTCCGCCCGCACGGCAAGCGGTTACATATGTCCGAGTTTGCGGAGTGTTTCCATTCCGCGGCCTTCGTCCTGCGCGCGACCTGCGCGTTCGGCGGTTGTAGAGCTCCGCAACTCGATGATGACCTGCGGAATCGTCTTCGCGCAGGAGTTCACGGTGCCCGTGCAGGGCACGCAGCCGAGGCTTCGGTAGCGAGTGCCGGCGCCGCGATCGAAATATAGTTCCGGAAGGGGAACCCGTTCCTGTTCGAGGTATTCCCAGATATTCAGCTCGGTCCAGTCGAGCAGCGGATGCACCCGCACATGAGAGCCAGCAGGAAATGTTGTCTTGTATTGATCCCAGAGTTCGGGCGGCTGATCGCGGTAATCCCATTCCCCATGTTTGTCCCGGAGAGAGAAGCAGCGTTCTTTGGCTCGCGTGCCTTCCTCGTCCGCGCGAATACCGAGAATGACGGCCGTCCATCCATGTTTGGCGATCGTGTGCTTGAGGGACTCGATTTTCATGGCTGTGCAGCAGGTGACGCGCCCTTGCTCAGGGCCCATACCGCCAGCGAGGGCCTCCGTGTTCTGACCGACGACTAGATCGAGCCCCCACTCGCGGCAGAGCCGGTCCCGATAGTCGATTAACTCGGGCATCTCGTAGCCCGTGTCGATATGCACGAGCGGAAACGGCACATGACCGAAGAAGGCCTTTCTGGCCAGCCACAACAGCACCGTCGAGTCCTTGCCCATCGACCAGAGCATGGCGAGATCGTCGAAGTGTTTGTAGGCTTCGCGAAGAATGTAGACGCTCTGATCTTCCAGTTCTCTCAGGTGCTGCATGGGTCGGCTCCATTTTTATAGGCTTCCGGCTCGGAGAACGTTCGACGCGAGGTCGACCAGATAAATTCCTTCGAAGTGTGCCGCTGTCTGCCGCCCTGTCATCAGTCCGATCGATCCTTCCTCCGTGACGCACAGGTCTCGCTTCTCGTCGTGCGCGATGGTGGTCCACAGAGCATAGCCGAGATCGACGATCGGGGGATCCTTCGTCTCGCGCTGCGCGTCCTCGAGCCTCAGGCCACCGGCACGGACGCGCTCGGGGGAGCCCTGGAGAGCGGAGGCATCCACGGTGTTGCTGTGCCGATCGGGAGGTCGATCAGCGGTTAATCCGTTTGTTTTCGTCGCCGGTCCAGCATCCAGCGCGTGATGCCGAGATGTTTGGCGGCCAAGGTCTTGTTGCCGTCTGACCGTTGCAACACCTCGGCAATGATTCGATCTTCGAGATCGTTCAGCGAGTGCTCTCCGACTCGGAAGGAGATCTGGACGGCGGTAGGATCGGACGCATCCGGCTCAGGCATCGGAGGTTCCGGTGAAACTGTGGCCAACGCCTGACTCGCGCCTTGAAGCTCGGAGGGAAAGTTGGCGGCTTCGAGAGTTGTGCCTTGGCAGAATAGAACGGCCCGTTCCATGAGATTGCTCAGCT
This sequence comes from Nitrospira sp., assembly GCA_031315995.1. GTDB lineage: Bacteria > Nitrospirota > Nitrospiria > Nitrospirales > Nitrospiraceae > Nitrospira_A. The sequence continues at coordinate 192,285 of JALDRG010000009.1, read as the reverse complement.
CACGGATATTGCCGGGGAAGCGATACTGGCGCAAGAGGGCCTGGGCGCTCGCTCCCAATGTACGGACCGGTTTCTTGAGCGCCACCGCAGAACGAATGAGAAATTGCTCGGTGAGGGGAATGATCTCGTCGCTTCGTTCGCGGAGCGGCGGGACGGTGAGCGTCACGACATTGAGCCGATAGTAGAGATCCTCGCGAAACTCCCCCTTCGCAACCGCGTCCTTGAGATCGCGATTCGTCGCGGCCATGAAGCGGACATCCACCGGGATGGTGGCCGCTCCTCCGACGCGACGCAACGTCCGTTCCTCGATCACCCGTAAGAGTTTCGCCTGCAGGGGGAGCGGCAAGTCGCCGATCTCATCGAAGAACACGGTTCCCCCTTCGGCCAGTTCGAGCAGGCCGCATTTCCGTCCTGAGGCCCCCGTAAACGATCCTTTCTCATGGCCGAACAATTCGCTCTCGAACAATTCGCGCGGAATTGAAGGACAATCTACTTCCATGCACGGCTTGTCCGCCCGGGGACTGTTGAAATGGATTACGCGCCCCATGTACTGCTTGCCGGTCCCGGTTTCTCCTTGGAGGAGGACCGTTACGCGAGCGTTCTTGGCCAGTTCTCGAACCTGCTGCATAAACGTCTGCATGGCAGGACTGTTCGCGATGATGCGATCGATCGCATAGCGCTTTGCATCCTGGCTGCTGTGCAGTTGGACCTGTCGGCGAAGCGTGAGCAGATCCGTCGCGCGGCGCAGGGTGTGGTGGAGATCGTCCATGTCTATGGATTTGGCCACAAAATCGAAGGCTCCGAGCCGCATCGCTTCGACTGCATCCTTCACCGTCCCTCTGGCCGTCAGCACGATCACGAGAAGCTCCGGTGTGGTTTGTTTCACCCGGGCGAGGACGTCCAGGCCAGAGAGGTTGGGCATGATGAGGTCCAGCACCAGGATATCCGGCTCGAAGGAGCGCAGGATGGTGAGGGCGTCTTCTCCCGATCCCGCTGTTTGGACGAGGTAGCCTTGGCCGGTGAGACGCAGGGCAAAGGCCTCCCGAACGGATGCTTCATCCTCGACCAGTAGAAGTTGCCATGCCATGTCAGCCCTCGCATTTCAATGGAAGCCAGACGTCCACGACGGCTCCGCTCTCAGGCGGACTGTGAATCAGCAATTGGCCGCCGTGCCGCTCGATAATGTCGTGGGTAATGGTCAGCCCAAGACCGACACCCTTGGCTTTTCCATTCGTAAAGAACGGTTCGTAAATGCGTTGCAAGTTTTCGGGGGAGATGCCTTTCCCGGAATCGGCAAAGGTCATGAGCAGCCCCAGCCCTCGTCTGGTCTCCGGCCTGAGGGTGATCGTCAATTGACCGCCGTTCGGCATCGCGTCGATCGCATTCATGGCGATATTCAGACAAACCTGGAGGATATGGGCTCGCGAGGCTTCTACCAATGGAAGGTCCGCAGCCACGTTTTTCTTCACAGCTACGCGATGCTTCAACAAGTTCGGGTGCAGCAACGTCAGGGTGTTGTCAAGCAGCGCGGATAGATCACAGGGGGCGATCTCAAAGGGGCGTGGCCGCAACTGTCCAAGGTGAGATTCCAGGAGATCGTCGATCCGCGCCGCTTCGCGCGCGATCAAGCGGCACCGATCGCGCGCGGCATGAGGAAGCGTGTCCTGGTCGGCCAGGTGGGTGGCGAGGCTCCCGAGTCCGATAAGTGGATTGCGGACTTCGTGGAGGATGCCGCCGGCGAGTTGCCCGACGAGTTTCACCTGTTCCGTATGGCGCAGGGCCTCGAGCATCTGTTCTCGTTCGCTGAGGTCGGTCAGGATGGCAAGAAAGTAGCGGATGGTCCCGTCCGGGTCTTTGACTGGGCTCACGCTCTCCCACGCCAAAAACTCGGAGCCGTCCTTGCGGCGGTTCACCACACGGTCGACGAAGGCCGATCCGGACTGGATCGTCTGCCACATGCGTTCGAAGAATTCCGGCGGGTGCTTTCCGGACTTCAGCAACGACGGTGTGCGGCCGATGACCTCGTGCCGTGTCCAGCCTGTCAGACGTTCCATGGCGGGATTCCATTCCAGGAGCGCCCCTTGCGTATCGGTCAACATGACGCCGTCCTGCACCAACTCAAACATCCGGTGATAGAGCTGTAACTGCGTTTCCTCTCGCCGCCAACGTTCGAGTACGGTGGCTACAGTATTGGCGACCGAGCAGAGAAACTCCAACTCCTTCGGGGTGAAATCCCGCACGGACTTGCAGTGTGCGCCCATCACACCGTACACCCGATCCTGTACCATCATGGGCACGCTCATGCCGGCGATGCCGTTATGTTCCGAGAGAAGCTTCGACGGCATGAAGCGCGTTTCTGTGCGCAAGTCCCGCACGACTACCGGCTGCCGTTCGCGGATAGCAAAGCCCGCCTGAGAATGCGTGCCTCCTTCAACCGTTAAGGTGCCGATGAGCCCCTCGCGCCAGCCGACGCCGGCGACGAGATATAGGTGTTCATCCGATTCACGAGGAATGAGGATTTTACAGAGTTCCACATGCAAGGCCTCGGCCGTTAGGCGCGCGGCTTGGTTCATGATCTCTTGGACCGGGGTTCCACTGACCGCCAGGGTCCCGATGCGCGCGAGGACCGACTGAAATCGGACCACCTGGGCGGCTTCTTGTGACAGAAGAGTCCGCTCCGTGACATTTTCCAACACCATCAACACGCCCGTGTTGCCGCAATAGGGGACGACGTTGAATCGGCATTCGTAAATGAGGGGATGGCCCTGTCGATCAGTCAGGCGATACTCCGCTGTGTCACGGGCTCCGAGCGGTTGGTGATTCCTGGCTATCGCCTCATCGAGAAGTCGCGTCCGTAGCGGAAATTCCGACCCCGGTTGGGGCGCCCAGACCAGTTCTCCAAACCGCGCGTTTTCGAAGATCAGGGTGCCGTGGGACACAAAACAGAGGCCGCCCTGGATGCAGTCACTGAGCCAGGCCAAGCCTTGCTCGGCGGCGACTTCCGATGGCGCCTGAGTGGATGGCTTGGGACGTGATCGCCGGAAAGAAGGCATAGACGTCGGTTACTCCGTTCTGCAGCGTACAGGAGCGAAACAGCTGTCGTCCTTGAACGGGCAGTATACCCAGTCTGGCGCAGACCGTCGAGACAGGCATCGGCGCACGCGGCGGACAGGCCGACCGCCCTCTTATTTGGCGACAAAGTGTTCGCGACGGCTGACCGCGACGTCGGTGACGAACATCGCTCCGGAATGCTTGTTGAACAACGGCCCCAGGCCGGCCAGAATCGGTTCGACCCGCTCTTCCGGCACCACCGTAAAGACAATCACCTGGCTGCTGATATCGTTGAACAACAAATGACCCTCATGGAAGCCGTGCTGGCCTTTGCCGGACACATTGTTGATGATCGTATAGCCGGTGGCGCCGACTCGATCGAGCAGGTCGGTGATAAACTTCGCGTGCTCGCCTTGGACCACGATTTTGATTTCTTTCATGGGATGCAGTGTTAAGCTGACCATGCGACCCTCCTTGTTTCCAGCATGCTCTTCTGTTTAGTCCGTCGTACTCATACTACCCGCGCCGCTGAGGATCATCGCATTCGTTGACATTGAACATTGCACTGACGTCCCGTCACCAATGGACAGGCTCTCTTCAGAAGTGGCTCATTAGTGTGATCGAACGGTCTTCCGTCGCGAGCGCCTTCCCCAGGCGTGCAGTACATCCTCCACATAGAGGCCGTTGAGAAACGCGACATAGGCACGGGTCTGAATGGTGCCCAGCCAGCCGGGGATCAAGAGCCGCATGCCATGAGCCTTGCCGTAAAGAAACATCCACACCGCGACGACGAGTACCGTCGCAAGGGCGACAAACGCCTCGAAGAGGCCGGAGGGCCAGGATGCTGCCTGAAAATAGGATGCCGCCTGACCCGGTTCGGCATAGAGAAAATGGGTGAACGATTCACCGGCCCACAAGTAGGTCAGTCCGATCAGTGCGAGCGTCGCCACCATCGTCAAGGACACGTTCCACGAGGCCGTCTCGTTCAGGTGATAGAGGCTGAAGATCGCTTGGGCCGAGGTGACCCAGGCAAAGAACAGGAAAATCAACGTGCCCTGCGATTCGAACAAAGGGATATGCACCAGGCCGTGGGCGACGAGGAGAAGGAGCAACGGCAGGATCAAGGTGATTCCCAAACCAGTCGCCCAGGTCACCAACGAGAAGCGAGTCGTTTCTTCCACGGACTCGCGCTCCGGAAGCTGGAACTCGTTCCGCGCTTTCTGAATATTGGCACCCGAATTGAGAAATAAGGTGGCCTTGAACAGGCCATGCGCACAGAGGTGAAACACCGCGAGGGCGAAGGCCCCCAAGCCACATTCCATGACCATGTAGCCCATCTGTCCCATGGTGGAGTAGACGAGCGTCCGTTTGATGCTGGATTGGGTCAGCATCGTGGTGGCTCCGATCAAGGCGGTCAGACCTCCGATGAGAAACATCAGATGGAGCGATGTCGGAGCGACGCCGTACAGCGGGGCCAAGCGGTTGACCAGAAATCCACCGGCATTGACGATCCCCGCGTGTAGCATGGCCGAGACGGGAGTCGGCGCCTCGATGGTCCCAGGCAACCACACGTGGAAAGGGAATTGGGCGGATTTCGTCATGATCGCGATCAAGATCAAGAGCGTAATCACCGTGACGGAGTTGCTCTCAAAGACTGTTCCAACCCAAAGAGAAGGCGCAGCAGACGTTTGGATGGCACGGAACAATTCCGTGAGATCGAGAGTTCCGAATTTGAGGAAGATCAGGAGAGTGCCGAGCAGCAAGGCCGCATCACCGAGTCCTTGTACCCGCATGGCCGTGTGTCCTGCCTTGCGGGCTGCGTGGCTCGTCGCATTGAACGAGAGCAGGGCCATCAGCGACCAGCTGACAGCGTGCCAATGGACGAACAGCCAGAAGAGATTCCCACTGGTCACCAAACTCAAGAGCACAAAGGTCAGCAGGCCGAGTAGGCTGAAAAATCGAACATAGCCTTGGTCGCCTTGCATGTAGCGCTGTGAATAGAGGTGAATCACCAGGCTCACACCCGTGATGAGGACCATCATGACGGCAGCAAGCCGATCAATCAGGACCGTGTACTGAATAGACCTGGGAAGGAAGAGGGAAAATGTGACGAATACAGACTCGCTCTGAACGACGTGATAGAGAGAAGCGAGCGCCGCGACCGTTGAGAGCGCCAGGGCGCTGACTCCGAGAGTGGAGGTTCTTTCGCCAAATCTGGTTCCGAGGAGAGCGGTCAGGCCGCTGGCCAGGAGTGGCGCAAAGACCGCAATAATCGGGAAAAGGACATCCATGAGCTTCCTACTGTGGTGGTTCGTGATGTGTGAGACCCTATCTCAGCAAGAATAGGACCCATAGGTTGTCGGAGCGGGTCATTGATGTAAGTCTATGAAGGATGAGTTAAATTTTTGAATAGGAGATATGGGGCGGGGGAGTGTGATCGCACGTTGAGCGGAAGGTCTGTGTATGGGCGCACCGAATGTGTAGCGGCGCACGAGTGACCCCGGCCTCACGCGCTCGTTCCATGAAAACAACATAGTTATGACGTCCCTGCGCTTCGTTCACCAGGTGTGACGAGGATTGCCGCCCTTCTCACCACGGTTTCTCCGTGAGCGATGGCACCCGGGTCATCGAGCGGGGCTCCGCAAGCGATGGCCGTGATCGAGCCCGTGCTGTCTTCAATGGTTGCTTGAGATCAATTATCGGAACAGCAGTCTTCGGTCAGGATGCGTGGACGCCGGTTCATCTTATGGTTACGCTCAGAGACCTTCCTCATACCCTCCATCCTCCGCACGGTCTGGATATAGCCCTACAACGAGTTGCAGAGAGCGGCATACGAGAGTCACGCGTTGGCTTCTCGCAAGCTGCTGTATCGATCTCTCCAAATAACAGCTGCCCACAGCAGTGCGGTGTTCTGCCCCCACGCAGCCGGCGCACTGTGGCTAAATGTCCCTCTCCTCTCATCGTGTGCATGCCAGTTGCGTAAAAATTCAGAACGTCTTCGGCAGGTTGTTGTGCGGCAAGTAAGGCATCGCTCTTGCTGCCGTTGAACTGTGCATTTCTGCCGGTGTTTCGTTTATGTGATTAGGCGCAGGTCGAGACCAATGCAGGCTTCGATGGGAACGTGCTGACTTTCGGCTTCGCCCGACGGGCGACCGCCTACAAACGTTGGACGCTGGTGTTTCACGATCTGAACCGGCTGAAGCAGGTCGTCGCTCCGGCGGCTCGTCTGCAGATCGTCTTCGCCAAGAAGGCCCATCCGCAAGACCATGACGGCAAAGAAGTGATCCAGCGGATCCACGCCATGCGTGAAGCCCTCACTGGCGCGGTCACCGTCGCGTACCCGGCAAACTACGACATGGCCGTGGTCCGGCTTGTCTGCGCCGGGGTGGACGTGAGGCTCAGTACGCCTTTCCCGCCCCTTGACGCGTCGGAGAGGAGCCGCATGAAGGCGGCGATCAGATGATGCCCCAGTGTGCCCACAATACGTACCGCCTTCCCGATGAACCGGCTGAACCTTTGCAGCCGGACCAGTCGCAGGTGGCGGGCGAGGGAGGATGATCATGGCAGATGCGACGACAGCCAAATCGTGGATTCGCTGGTTCGAGGAGATCGGCATCGGGGATGTGCCGCTTGTCGGAGGCAAAAATGCGTCGTTGGGAGAAATGTTCCGGGAGCTGGCCTCCCAGGGAGTGAACGTCCCAAACGGATTTGCGATCACCACCCATGCCTATCGAGAGTTTCTGCGGTCGGCAGGGCTAGAGGCGACGATCATGGATGCCTTGAAGAACTTGGATGCGCGGGATCTGGAGAATCTTCGCCGGCGAGGCAGCCGCATCCGCCAGGCGATGCTGGCCGCGACTCTTCCTCCCGCGCTGGAGCGCGCGATCCTCGAGGCCTACGCTCGGCTGAGTCAGGGCACGGTGGAGCCTATCGACGTTGCCGTGCGAAGCAGCGCCACCGCGGAGGATCTGCCGGATGCCAGTTTCGCCGGGCAGCAGGAAACGTACTTGAACGTCCAGGGGCCGCTCGCGCTTCTTGACACCTGCAAGCGCTGTTTCGCGTCGCTGTTCACCGATCGAGCGATCGCGTACCGGGTGGAGAAAGGATTCGATCACCAGAAGATCGCGCTCTCCATCGGAGTCCAACGCATGGTTCGCTCGGACCTCGCTGCGGCCGGCGTCATGTTTTCCATCGATACGGAAACCGGGTTCGAGCATGCCGTCTTGATTAATGCCTCCTACGGCCTCGGCGAGAATGTGGTGCAGGGCTCGGTGAATCCGGACGAATTCTACGTCTTCAAGCCGACGCTCAAGGAGGGCTATCGCCCGATCCTGCAAAAACGCCTGGGCAGCAAAGAGTTCAAACTGATCTACGACGTGGGGGGGAGCAAGATGGTGAAGAACGTGCCGGTGCCTCCCGACGACCGGAACCGATTCGCCATCACGGACGATGAGATCCTCACGCTTGCCCGGTGGGCCTGCATCATCGAAGACCACTATCGGAGCAAACGCGGCATCGCCAGTCCCATGGATATGGAGTGGGCGAAGGATGGGCGCACCGGCGAACTCTTCATCGTGCAGGCGCGGCCTGAGACGGTGCAGTCGCAGAAGGACCTGGACGTGATCGAGACCTACCGTCTCGCGGACCGCAGCCGCGTGCTGGTCAGCGGGCGCAGTGTCGGGGGCAAGATCGGCCAGGGAACGGTGCGGGTCATCAAGCATGTCCGACAGATGCAGGACTTCCGAGAGGGCGACGTGCTGGTGACCGATAAGACCGACCCGGATTGGGTGCCGATCATGAAACAGGCGGCGGCGATTGTGACCAATCGCGGGGGGCGGACTTGCCATGCGGCGATCGTGAGCCGCGAACTGGGCTTGCCCGCGATCGTGGGCGCGGAGAACGCCACGGAACTCTTGAAAGACGGCCAGATCGTCACCGTGTCCTGCGCGGAAGGCGAGACGGGCTTTGTCTACGAGGGCCGGCTGCCGATCGAGGTCACGCAAGTGCGAGTCAAAGATATACGCCGCCCCAAGACGGCCATCATGATGAACGTCGCCAATCCCGAAGAAGTCTTCCGGCTGTCGTTTGTTCCCAACGACGGAGTCGGGCTGGCCCGGGAGGAATTTATCATCGCCAACTCCATCAAAGCGCATCCGCTGGCGTTGCTGAACTATTCAAAGCTCGAGGACCCTGCGGTCAAGGCCGAGATCGACAGGCTCACCGCGGGCTACTCCGACAAAGCGCAGTTCTTCGTCGACAAGCTCGCCCAGGGTGTGGGCATGATCGCGGCGTCCTTCTATCCGAAAGACGTGATCGTGCGGCTCAGCGATTTCAAATCGAACGAATATGCCAATCTCATCGGCGGCCGCCTGTATGAACCGGTCGAACAGAACCCCATGTTGGGCTTCCGGGGTGCCTCCCGCTACTACGACCCGCGCTATCAGGCCGGTTTTGCGCTGGAATGCCGGGCGCTGCGTGACGTGCGGGAGCACATGGGCCTGACCAACGTCAAAATCATGATCCCGTTTTGCCGGACGGTCGAAGAAGGACGGCGGGTGCTCGACGAGATGGCACAGTACGGACTCAGGAGAGGCGAGCAGGGATTGGAGGTGTATCTTATGTGCGAAATTCCCAGCAATGTGCTCCTCGCGAAGGAATTCGCCGAGCATTTCGACGGATTTTCAATCGGCTCCAACGATCTGACGCAACTGACGCTGGGGGTGGATCGGGACTCCGACCTCGTGGCCCCGCTGTTCGATGAACGGAACCCAGCCGTCACGCGGATGATTTCGATGGCGATTCAGGCAGCCAAAGCCACCGGCCGGAAGATCGGCATCTGTGGCCAAGCGCCCAGCGACTATCCGGAGTTCGTGCGGTTTCTTATTGACCAAGGTATCGATAGCATTTCGCTCAATCCGGACGCCGTCATAGGCACCACGGAAGCGGTCTTGGCGATCGAACAGCGTTTGGTGAAATGAGCGCTGCCCGCAGAAAAGCGGCGGCCAGGAAGATGGGTCCATCATAAAGGAGACAAGAATGGGAATGGTGTCGAGGAGGACAACGGGCTGCATGTTGTTGTCCACCGACTTTCAGCGGCCGGCACGACTGGCGTTTGCGTGTGCCCTGAAGTTTGCGACGGCTGCTCGATCTCGACCTGCCCAAGTCCACGCTCGTCATCCTGATCGGGCGGAAGGGACAGTGTTTCGTCCCGGAGGCAGCACCGTGCTGAAGGCCAACGACTCGTTATTGCTTTTTACCGATCAGGCCTCTTCCTTCCGGCTCCGTGCCATCGTGGAAGCAAGGTGTCACTCGGGGGAAAAGGGGGTATCGGCGGTGGCTTTATCAACCGCTCAAGAAGGAGTCACCGCGTCGTGAAAGGCAAAAGGAGAGGAATAGCGGAGAACGCTCGGCACGATCGTGATGTGCAGTCACAAGACTCGATCACCAGCCACCATCATCTTCCCGCCCACGAGGTCCTGCTGCTGCTGGAGACCGACATGGAGCGAGGTCTTACATCCGAGGCGGCCGCCCAGCGGCTGCAACGGTTCGGCCCCAACGCGCTTCCTCGGTTCAAACGGCACGGGCCACTGATCCGGTTCCTGTTCCAATTTCACCATCCGCTGATTTATGTGCTGCTGGTCGCCGCCGCTGTGACAGGGCTTTTAGGTGAGTGGGTGGATGCGGGCGTGATTTTCGGTGTCGTGCTGGTGAACGCGATCGTCGGGTTCATTCAAGAGTCGCACGCCGAGAAGGCGTTGGACGCACTGGTCTCCATGATGAAGACCGAGGCTACGGTCCGGAGAGACCGGCAGAAACGGTCGATCCCCTCCGAAGAGATCGTGCCCGGCGACGTGATTTTGTTGCAATCCGGCGACAAGGTGCCGGCCGACCTGCGCCTCCTGGCAGTGCGCGAGCTGCGGGTGGACGAGTCGTCGCTGACCGGAGAATCAATCCCGGTAGAAAAACAAGCACGCATTCTTCCGCCCGAAACACTCATGGCAGATCAGCGTAACATGAGTTTTTCCGGCACCTTTGTAACGTATGGGCAAGGCATTGGGGTTGCGGTGGGAACGGGCGTGAGCACGGAGTTAGGCCGCATCCATCAACTGGTCCACGAGACGACCACGCTCGCGACGCCGCTGACCAAGAAACTGGCCTCTTTCAGCAATGTCCTGACCGTCGCGATCCTCGGCCTGGGCGCGTTGACCTTCGCCCTGGGGCTCTGGCGGGGACAGCCGGCGGCCGAGGTGTTTATGGCGGCAGTTGCGCTCACGGTCGGGGCGATTCCGGAAGGACTGCCCGCCGTCGTGACGATCACGCTGGCCATCGGGGTCGGCCGGATGGCGTACCGGCACGCGATCATCCGCAAACTGCCGGCGGTGGAGTCCTTGGGCGGCACGACCGTCATCTGCTCGGACAAGACCGGCACCCTGACGAAGAACCAGATGACCGTTCAGGCCATCCTGGCCGGAGGTGAGTCTTTCGAGGTGGATGGTGCCGGCTACGAGCCGATAGGTCGCATACTGCTCAATGGCCAAGCGGTCACGTCCACGAACAGGCCTGCCTTGCGCGAGTGTCTTCTTGCCGGGGTGCTCTGCAACGATGCGCAGCTGGTGGAACGCGAGGGCCAATGGGCCATCGTGGGTGACCCGACGGAAGGCGCGTTGCTGGTGGCGGCGCGCAAGGACGGCATCCATGCGAGTCACTCCAACCAGAGCTACCAACGGATCGATGCGATTCCCTTCGAATCCGAGCGGCAGTATATGGCGACGCTGTACTGCGCTGAGACAGGCGGGCCTGGGACCTTTTATCTCAAGGGCGCGGTCGAGAAAGTTCTCCGTCTCTGCGATCGGAATCTGGCTGCCGACGGATCGGAGCGGCCATTCGATTCACAGTCCGTGCTCGACGAGGTGGAAGCCTTTGCCGGACGAGGGCTTCGTGTGTTGGCCTTTGCACGAAAATCGGTTCCCGCGGGGACCACGACGCTGGCGGACCGCGATGTGGAAGACGGTCTGACTTTTCTCGGACTCCAGGCCATGATGGACCCGCCCAGGCCGGAAGCTATTGCGGCGATCCGTGCCTGCCAGACCGCGGGCATCGCGGTCAAGATGATCACCGGCGACCACGCGCTGACGGCCCGCGCGATTGCCAAGCAGATCGGCTTGAACGGACTGAAACATCACGAGAATGGGGAGCTGATCGCGATGACCGGCCGGGAGATTGCGGCTACCGCCAAGGAGCGCCTGCCGGAGGCGGCGGAGCGTACGGCGGTCTTCGCGCGGGTCTCGCCGGAGCAGAAGCTGCGGCTGGTGGAGGCACTCCAGGCGAGGGGCCATATCATCGCGATGACGGGCGACGGGGTCAATGACGCGCCGGCGCTCAAGCAAGCGGATATCGGCGTCGCGATGGGGCGGGGGGGGACGGAAGTTGCCAAGGAAGCCGCCGATATGGTCCTGACCGACGACAACTTCGCCTCCATCGAAGCCGCGGTGGAGGAAGGGCGCTGTGTGTTCGACAATCTGACCAAGTTCATCGTCTGGTCGCTGCCGACCAACGCGGGAGAGGGCCTCGTCCTCTTGAGCGCGATTGCCGCTGGCGCCGTGCTCCCGATCCTGCCGGTGCAGATCCTCTGGATCAACATGACCACCGCGATCACGCTCGGAATGATGCTGGCGTTTGAACCGAAGGAACCGGGCGTCATGCAACGGCCCCCACGGGATCCGCGGCAACCGTTACTGACCGACACGCTGGTCTGGCGGATCGTGCTGGTGTCCGCGCTCATGCTGGCCGGCGCCTACGGCGTCTTTCTGTGGGAACAACAGCGAGCCGTACCGATCGAAGCGGCGCGAACCGCGGCCGTGAACGTCTTCGTCATGGTCGAGCTGTTCTACCTCTTCAACTGCCGCTCGCTGGAGCAGTCGATGTTTCGCCTTGGTCTGTTCAGCAACCGCTGGATCGTCTGGGGTGTGCTGGCCATGGTCGGATTGCAACTGCTCCTGACATACGTACCGCTCATGAACCGGCTGTTCCACACCGCGCCGATCGACGGCCTGGCCTGGGGGCCGATCCTGGCCGTCTCAACGTTGGTCTACCTGATCGTGGGCTTCGAGAAATGGATCAGGCTGCGATTCACCGCCGGACGTTCCGGTGCGCATCGGCCTGGCGCGAGGGCATAATAGGAATCAACGATGTGACGTGGCATGTCGTCGCGGAGCATGCACGATTAGGATAGACACAGCATGCCGTCTTACGGAGTGGATGGGTGGATCGGGCACCTATGGATTAATTGCCGGGTTTGAAGATAGCTCGATACGATGGGGGAACCGGAAAGCCTGAACCGGTGCCGATTACTCCGAGCTCGTGACTCACTGCGTCGGCGCTTGCAGAAGCGCGGACGCACTCAGCTGAGGATATGGGGGGTGTCGGAGACTCCCGCCGGAGCGGTCCGTCGCCTACTTGGTCTCTTCCGCCACGGTGGTTGATGGGAAGTCAGGACCAGACTCCCGGCCAAAGAACTGTCTCCACAGATAGTCGGCGCAGGCATCTGCCAAAGTCTGTATTCCCGCTTTCACGGCTACACCGTGGTCATCTCCAAGAATGTCGGCATGAGTCAACTTTGGAGTCAAGGAATCGTCCTTCGTATATTCGCAGGTCCCTTGCCAAAGAGTTTTTTGATCGTCAAGTCGGATCAATCGAGCCCGTCCAGTGTAGGATGGGCGATAGGTAATCGTTTCAAAGGAAAATCCACCTGCAATGATCGGATCGACGCTCCATCGTTCCGTTTTGAAGTCGATCACGTAACCCTCGCCAAATGCACAGCGGTCTTCAACTTAGTGCCGGGCTTCCCGCTCGACGAGGCCGGATCTTGGCTGGTCCTCTGGCACATTGCGGAAGCTTCTCGAAGGCCACGCGCATCGCAGCCGGCTCCGGCCAGATCGTCGGGTATGGAATGTTTGGCGGGATCTGGACAGGGCTGATCACCGGTAGTTGGTTCAGTGGACTGTGGCTTATTTTCATCGGCTGGTTCTTGCTCAATGCGGCGCAGAGCGTCCTGCAAGTAGAAATCGATTCCGTCGCTGCTCACCGGTGTGCGGGCGGACAGCGTCATGACGCGGGACTGTCCGACTGTGTCCGGCCGGATGAGTTTGGCCGAATTGGTGCAGGAGCATATTCTCAAGTCGGGCAGGCGATGCTTCGTGGTGGCCGAAGGCAGCCGGCTGGATGGATTGGTGACTCTTCACCAGATCAAAGCAGTGCCGCAAGCTCGGTGGACGAACGTCTCCGTCGGTGAGGCGATGACGCCCCTGGCAACGTTGCGCGTGGTGGCGCCGGAGACCCCGATCCTGGAAGTGTTACAGACGATGGAACGCGAGGATGTCAATCAGGTGCCGGTCGCGAAGGGCGGGCGGCTCATTGGGCATGCTTACTCGCGATCATATTTTACGGATCCTTTCCGCCAAGATGGAGTTGGGCACAGAAGCCGCGCGTGTGTGCCGTTAAGGCAGGAGAGCAGGTGGCGTGGACAGCTCGTGCGATTCCTGCTCGGCGGCGTGAGTGCGCCTCAATGAAGTACCCGGTCGATCCTGATCGTGCGCGGTTGACTACGAGGCCGCCTGGATTGCGGGCCGGAAGCGGTGCTCGCCATGGACGTGTCGAGAGATGACAAGGGGTCCGCAGGGTGTCTCTCGCTGCATCCGAGCGGTCTCGCGTCATGCTACATGTCGATGAGCGTTCGGATCATTTGACTGTGATGGGATCGAAAGGGCTCACGGGGCTCGTCGCTCTCTGTGAGGGCGCATGTCCCGCAAGATGGGTCAGCGTTCATCTCTCCGGACGAGATTTTCGAGAGGAGACAGCTGTGAGAACGGAGACCGTGAATACGCCGACCTCAAAGTCTGCTCGTGTGGCATCAGGTGCACGGCATGTGCATTCATCATCAGACGTGGCCCGAGCTTAACCGTCGATCCGCCGATGAGTCTGAGTGCCGATGAAGTCGCTCGACGCTTGTCGACCTATGGGATGAACGCCTTTCAGGAATATCGGGACGAGCGGGCGGTGGCTGCATCGAAGTTGCTCGCGGCGCAGAGCGTCAAGGTGCTGCGAGCAGCCAACAGGCGACGATTCCCCTTGCTCAACTCGTCCGGGCGATGTCGTGGTCCTGGAGGTCGGCGACGGCGTCCCGGCGGACGTACGGCTGCCCGAAACCGTCCAGCTGAAAATTGAAGAAGCCGCGCTCACCGGCGAGTCTGTGCCAGTGAACAAACAGGCGCGGCCGCTGACCGAGATGGATCTCCCGCTGGGTAACCGTCTCAACATGGCCTACAAAGGCACTGTGGTCACGTATGGTCGAGGGACTAGCCTCGTCGTCGCGACTGGCAAGTGAGCGGATCTGGGCAAGATTGCCACGCTGCCGAAGCAGGCGAAGTCAAACTCCGCTGCAGAAACGACTCGCGCAGTTCGGACAACGGCTGGCTTGCTGGCATCGCTCGCAATCGCCGCCACCATCGTATTTTCTCGGCGTGATCGAGCCGAGTCTGTGCAGGCAGTCGCGGCCTTGTTGTCGCCTGCGCTGTTATGGGATGTGCGTTCCCTTCCGGATCTATGGCCCCCACGCCGGATGTGCCTGCCGGATCTGCGTGTCTCGATACTGGCAGAGTGATGGAAAGAGATCCACGAGGGACGAATCCCCCATGACTTTCGGCGCACGGCTGTACGCAATATGGTCCGTGCAGGCGTGCCGGAAAAGGTCGCCATGGCCATTTCTGGCCACAAAACCAGAAGTGTGTTTGACCGGTACAACATTGTGAACGAACGGGACCTCGAACAGGCAGCGCGTTCACTCTCTGCGTACTTTGAGCGTCAGACGGTTACACTTACGGTTACACTCGCAGAACTGCGAGGGGAGAGTAGTGGCTCTGTAAGCCGCCAGCCGGTTGATTCGTCAGTGGAATGTGTGGAGCTGGCGAGAGGAATCGAACCCCCAACCGGCGGTTTACAAAACCGCTGCTCTGCCAATTGAGCTACGCCAGCCCTCGGGAGCATGTCTTCGACGTGATCTCACGTGTATCCGAGGGGCAGAACCCTACAATTCTTCGCCTCACCTGTCAAGGTGCAGCCCCGCCCCCGCGATGCGTAAGACGTCGGCCTCGCGCGAGGGGTCGCAAGTCGACTTCTCGACCGTCCTCACTTTTACTTGAATAAAGTTTAAATTCCCAATAAGCTGAATCCGTGTGCATCCCCTCGACAAGCGCATGGTTTTCCGCAAGGCGCCCTTGTCGCCCCGATCAGATCAGCCGAGCGTGAGTGCTCCGGTCCCTAGAGAGGAGTGTCCTTGATGAGCCAGTCACATATTCTCGTGATCGATGATGATCCTGCGGTGCGCCAGTTGTTGGCGGAGACGCTCACTGGTGAAGGCCATCAGGTGACGGTGATGTCCAGCGGTCTGGAGGGTGTGGAGGCGGTCAAGGATCAACCGGTGCATGTGGTCTTGACCGATCTTCAAATGCCGGGCATCGACGGATTGGAAACCATCGATCGTATCTCAAAAATCGACTCGAAAATCATCGCGATCGTCATGACTGGTTATGGGACGGTCGACTACGCTGTGCGAGCCATGAAAGCGGGCGCGTTTGATTTCATTACCAAGCCGTTTGAGCCCGATACCGTGGCGGTCGTGGTTCGAAAGGCCCTGGATATTTACAAGTTGAAGCAGGAGAATCACCTGCTTCGGAAGGCCGTGCGAGATCAATATCGCCTGGAGCATCTGGTGGGGACGAGCGCCCCGATGCGGATGGTGCTCGATTTTGTCGAAAAGGTGGCCGACAGCGACAGCACGGTATTGATCGAAGGAGAGAGCGGGACCGGCAAGGAATTGATCGCGCGCATGCTGCATTTCAACAGCATGCGCCGGGATCGGCCTCTGGTCCCGGTCAACTGCGGCGCGATTCCGGAAACCCTGCTGGAGTCGGAACTATTCGGCCATGAGAAGGGAGCCTTTACCGGCGCGGCCCACACGCGGCTCGGGCGATTCGAATTGGCGCATGGCGGGACGATCTTTTTGGATGAAGTCGGAGAGATGAGCTTGCCGCTGCAAGTGAAACTGCTGCGCGTGCTCCAGGAGCGATGCTTCGAGCGAGTCGGAGGGACCAGGACGATCAATGTCGACGTCCGTATCATTGCGGCAACCAATCAAGACCTCGCCCAAGCCGTGCAGGAACGTCGGTTTCGGCAAGACTTGTACTATCGGCTGCACGTCATTCCCATTCACATTCCACCGTTGCGCGAGCGGCGGAGCGATATTCCGCTCTTGGTCAACCATTTCATCGCCCAGTTCAATCAGTTGAGGCGGACCGAGATTCCGGGCATGGAGCCGGAGGCCTTGGCCCGCATGACCGAGGAGGAATGGCCGGGCAACATCCGAGAGCTTGAAAACATGATCGAACGCCTCTGCGTGTTGAAAAAGCGGGGGATGATCACCACCGCCGACCTGCCCGATCGGCCCGTGAGGATGAACGCCGGAAAGGCGGCCGAGTCGCCCGAGCAGTTTATTCGCTTCTCCGAAGACGGGATCAATTTGACCAAAGAGCTTGAGCATTATGAAAACAGGCTTATCGGAGAAGCATTGCGAAAGGCCAACGGAATCACCAGCCGGGCTGCGCAGTTACTTCAGGTCAATCGAACCACTCTGGTGGAAAAGCTAAAACGAAAAGGGTTTGACCCTAAAACGCACGGCTACTCGATTCAAAACTAACTCCGCTCATCGCCTTCCTTCCGCCTGCACGTCAATTTCTTGACCGGTCTTCGATTGCGCCTGTGGGGATTTCTGACAATCCCCTCCGCTGACTTCCCTCGTGCGGCAAAATCTTCAAGTGATGCCGCGATTTGTCTGATTCCTCAAGGGGCACAGGACTTGCTGATTTGACCCCCCTGTGCAATCCCACGCTGCCACACGACAACCGGCCCTGATCGGCGTACGCATGGCGTACATACTGGGCAGTCTATGTTTCATAGGGATGATTCCGGTCATGGCAGCAGGCGGACCATCGACGATGCGACAAGCGTTACCGGCCATGATGCCGGAGCCTTCGGAACTGGTGCGTGGCGCGTTGCCCGATCCGGGGCCTCGTTTTGCACGGCTTCCTGAACGTCCGGAATGGAGTCAGTTTGAGCAGGGCGTGACCCTCTACAAACAGCGGCAGTATCTCGAAGCGCGGCTGCACTTTACCGCGATGCTCAGAGAGCAGCTCGACACACCCCTACGGTCGGCTATGCAGGCGTTTCTCGCTGAAAGCGCCTTGAAGAGCGGCGCGCAGGACGTCAGGCCGATTGAAATCATCGATCAGTATAAGACCCTCATGCGCGAGGACCCCCAGTCGACGAATGCCAAGCGGGCGGCCTGGCGGATCGGCGATGTGTATCGGGTCGAAGGCTGGCTTCAAGAGGCGCAGATCGCCTACCAGCATGCGCTGAGTCTCACCGAGCGTGACTCCTACGATGCCAATCGCGCCATGCTCGGTCTGGGCTATGTGCTGCGCGGCACCAAAAATTGGAAAGACAGTGTGCAAACGTTCGACCACGTGCTGAAACGGACCACGGACCCCACGTTGCTGGTCGCTGCCTCGCTGGGGCAAGCGCATAGCCTGTATCGGCTGGGGCGCATCAAAGACGCGGATGCATTATATGAAAGCATCAATGGGCGGTGGCCGGCGTCTTTTCGCGCAGACCCCGTTGCCTTGCTACGGTATGCCGATACCGCCGACGAATCTCAGCGCGGGCCCGTCATGCGCGAACAGCTCCTTCATTTTTACAATCTGTATCCCGCCCGGCCGGAAAATCCCTCGGTATTGATGCATCTCGCCGACAGTTACAAGGAGGCAGGACGATGGGAGGAGGCAAGTCTGTTCTACGCGGCGCTGGTCAGTCAGTACTCGGATGCGCCGGTCGCGGCCACGGCCAAACTTCGATATGCGGACGTGCAGGAGCATCTCGCGCCCGAAGGCGATGACGTCAATCTCCGGCATACGATCGCCGCACACCTTGCCAATATTCCCCTACGGCCGGGTGAAATGCTGAGTCCGCGCCAAGTCTTCGAAAGCAGCGCTAAACAGTATGAGGACTCATCGGTCGGGAGCGAAGCTTTGTTTCATCTCGGGGAAGCGTTCGAGCGAGCCGGGAAGCGTGAAGACGCGCTGAAAGCCTACGAGCAGGGGGTGATGCGCACGGGCAAGTTTGAGAACGACCCCTGGCCGGAGAAGAGCGGCGCGCGGCTGGTGACTTTTCTTCGCCCCCGGCTCGAAGCGGCACTCAATGCCGGAGACGATTTCGAACTCATCAATCTCTTCCATCGCAATGGCCCGCTGGCCGATCGGCTGTATGCCGGGACGGAACTGCTGCTGAAAGTGGCCGAGGCGCATCGCCGGCTCGGATTTCCAATTGAATCAGCCCGGCTTTTTCAGTCGGTGATTCGCGATTCCAAATCCGAAGCGTTTCACGAAGTCGCCTTGATGGGACTGGGGAAAAGTTACCTAGAGCAAAACGACATGCGCGCGGCCCGCTCCGTCTTCGAGCGGTATCGTCTCCAGTTTCCTACCGGTCGCTTCGCGGGCGAGGCGTTGCTGGGAATCCTGCGTTCGTTTGAGGGGGAAGGCAATATCGCTGGATTGGTCAAGCTCGGGAGACAATGGTTGGCCCACCACCCACGCCATCCGGACCGCGCGTCGGTTCAGCTGAGGTTGGCCGATGCGTTGGGACTCGCGAAACGCGACAGCGAGGCGGCTGCCTTGTATGAGAACGTGCAGAAGGCGGGGATGGAGCTGACGGCGTTGGATCGACTGCGACATGCCGACGTCTTGGCCAGATTGAACCGCCAGGAGCCGGCGCTGGCCCTGTATAAGCAGGCCCTGGTGGCGGGGCTCGAACCGGAGCAAGAAGCCTGGGCACAGTTTCAGATCGTTCAGCTGGCGCGGGGCACGAAGCGTGAGGAGTTTGCGCGGAGCGGGCTTCGGTCGCTGAGTGAGAACAGCGATAGTCTGGTTCGGCGTATGGCCGCTGTGCTGCAGACCGAATTGCCCCGGCCGACATCCGCCAAGGGAGGCGCCAAACCATGACGACCTCCGGCTCCGAGACATCGAACAACGATCTGTTGACGCGGGCCTTCCAGGATTTCGACCAGGCCGCCACCGTGCTGCAGCAATCGTATGACGCGTTGACGACACGGTTGCAGCAGATGGACCTCGAACTCGCGCAAACCAATGCCAGCTTACGCGAACATCTGCGTGAGACCGAAGAGATGCGCGCGCATGTGACGGCGGTGTTGGAGTCGTTGGATACGGGTGTGATCGTGGCCGATTCGCAGGATCTGGTCGTGCGGTGCAATCATGCCACCGAGCGTCTACTGGGCGTATCACAAGCCCGGCTACGGGGACGACGAGCGACCGACATCCTTCAAGAGATCCGCAAAGATCACGGCGAGTATCCGCTGGTGCTGCCGACGGGTGTGACGTTGGCTCTTTCGCAGAGCGATTTGACCGATGAAACGGGGAGTTTGATCGGCAAGCTGGTGTTGATTCATGACGTGTCCCACATTCGCCAACTTGAGGATCGATTGCAACGGCGTAACCGGCTGGAGGCCATGGGGCAGATGGTCGGAAACATCGCGCATGAGATCAGGAATCCACTCGGGAGCGTCGAATTGTTCGCGTCGATGCTGCGCAAAGACCTGCGTGATCAGCCCCATCTGCGAACCTATGCGGAGCATATTTCCGTGGCGGTTCAGGCGATGGACCGGTTGTTGTCCAACTTGCTTGTCTACACCCGACCTGACTGTTCCAGATTGGCATGGCAAGACACGGAATCGCTGATCCGGGAAGTCTTAACCCTGGCGAGCCATGCCATGTTGCCGGCTTCGATGGTGGTCCGTTGCGAGGTCGACCGCCTCGTGCCGCAGCTGTGGTGTGACGGCGCGAAAATGAAGCAAGTGCTGCTGAACCTCGTCTTGAACGCCGTGCAGGCCATGCCCGAAGGCGGCACCCTCACGTTGGCCGCTCGAGTCACTGCCGCTCATGACGCTGAATCACCGACGGTCCAGCTCACGGTCAGCGACACCGGTACGGGGATCCCTCCCGAACTACAGTCGCGAATATTCGATCCGTTCTTTACCACCAAAGACCATGGGACCGGCTTGGGCCTCGCCATCGTGCATGCGCTGGTGGAAGCTCATCATGGCCGCATTGACGTCGAGAGCAGCCACGGGCAGGGCACCTCGTTCGTCATAACGTTGCCATGGGGTCCCGCACAGTCCGTCCAATCTGGGCGAGCTGCCGCGTGGTCCGGTCGATCTGGGAAATCTCGTTTGCCCGCGAGCGCAACCGAAGAGGAGACCTACGAATGAGTGTGCAACAGACTTTGCAGGGCCCCTCAGCCTCCCCCGAAGAGGCTCGAATGGTGTTGATCGTCGATGATGAACCTTCGATGCGGACCGCGTTGACGGAAACCGTCCGTCGGTTGGGCTATCAGGTGCGGGGCGCGATCGACGGAGCCGACGCGATCGAACAGGTGGAACGACTGAAACCTTGGCTGGTGGTCACCGACTTGAAGATGCCGCGCCTGAACGGGCTTGAACTCGTCAAGGCCATCAAACAGAAAGCGCCCCAGACCTTCATGATTCTCATGACCGCCTACGGCACCGTGGAGACCGCGGTGGAAGCGATGAAGTACGGGGCGAACGATTATATTTTGAAGCCCTTCTCCACGGACTTGTTGGAGCGAGTGATCTTGAACCTGCAGGCGACGACCGCTCCGGACGAACAGGAAGGTCCTGCCACCCTGGAAGCCCGCCCGATTTTGACGCAAGACGCCGGCATGATCCGCTTGCTCACGACTCTGGAGGGTGTCGCATCCAGTCAAGCCACCGTGTTGATCAGCGGCGAAAGCGGCACGGGCAAGGAATTGTTGGCGCGCTACATCCATGCGCGGAGTCCTCGCGCGCATCGTCCGTTTGTGGCGTTGAATTGCGCCGCCCTCCCGGACAGCCTCCTGGAGAGCGAACTGTTCGGCCATGAGCGTGGAGCCTTTACCGGCGCCATTCAGAAAAAACTGGGCAAGTTCGAGATGGCGCATACCGGAACCTTGTTTCTGGATGAAATCAGCGAAATGAACTTGGGGTTGCAGTCGAAACTGTTACGCGTGCTGCAAGAACGGGAAGTGGACCGTATCGGCGGGCGTGAGCCGGTGCCGGTGAATATCCGGGTGATCGCTACGACCAATCGTTCGCTGTATCACGAAGTCACGCAAGGGCGCTTTCGTGAAGATCTCTTTTATCGCTTGAACGTGTTCCCGGTCACAGTGCCGCCGCTCCGCGAACGTCCGGGCGATATCCCGCTGCTGGCCAGACATTTTCTCCGTACTTCGGCGCAACGGAACGGACTGACCATGCCGACGCTGTCGGCGCGCGCAATCGCAGATCTTCAGCAGCGTCCCTGGAAGGGCAATGTCCGCGAACTGGAAAACGTCATGGAGCGCGCCATTCTGGTGGCCACCGGAGGGGCGGTGGACGTGGATCATCTGATGCCGGGGGATGGAACGATGCCGATACGAGAGGCGGAGGTGAGCGAGGCGATCGTCGCCCCTTCCGCACATGGATCGTTGTGGGAAATGGAGCGGGATCTGATCTTTAAGACCCTGGCGCGCGTGAAGGAAAACCGTACCCATGCGGCCAAAGAATTGGGGATCAGCATCCGCACGCTACGGAATAAATTGCGAGAGTATCGCGACATGGGTTACCAGGTCGAGGCGGAGAAATCGTGACGGGGTACTCGTGTGACCGGGCAATTTTTTCTCTGACAGGGTCATATTTGCCGGGTTGTTCTCGTCGCATCCGCAGAGACTCTCCTGGGCTCCGTTTCGATGGGATGCGAACGAGGTATACAGATTGCACAGTCTTCGGGTGCGCGTGGGTCTCTTGTACGAAGGAGTTCATCATGACGATCTTTGACAGGACGATGCGGTTGCTTGAACGATCCTTGGATCTCCGCGGGGCCCGCCAGCAGGTGATAGCCGCCAATATCGCCAACGAGGAAACCCCCAAATATCGTGCGAGGGATTTAAACTTCGGCCAGGCCTTGGCCAACGCCCAGCAGGGCAAGCTCCCGATCACCCTGGTGTCCACCAATCAGCAGCATTTCGGCCCCAAAGGCACTGGATATCAACGGGTGGTGGGACGTATCGAAGAAGTCCCTGCCGGGGACCTGCCGCTGGATGCCAATTCCGTCAACATCGAACTCGAAATGGCCAAAATGTCGGATAACGCACAGCAGTACAACACCGCCGCGACCATCATCGGCATGAAGTTCAAAAGCCTCCTGAGTGTCATTCGGGACGGGCGGTAGACACGATCGTGAGAGAACATCGGCTCGACGCCACTGGAAGCAACCACAACGAGGTGTGTGATGGATTTAACGGATAGTCTGGCTGTCTCGGTCTCCGCGCTCGATGCCCATCGGCATCGATTGAATGTCATCGCCAGCAACCTGGCCAACGCACAGTCCACGAAGACGAGTACCGGCGGACCCTATCGCCGTCGGGATGTCGTATTTCAGGCGGCTCCCGTGTCGTCCGCATTTCAGCGGGCGTTCAAACAGGTGGCGGCCGGACCGGACCGTCATGCCTTAGACGGTGTCAAAGTCGCCCGCGTCATTGAAGATCACAAACCGGGTCAAACCGTGTACGACCCTCGCCATCCTGATGCGGATAAAAAGGGGTTCGTCACGATGCCCAACGTGAACGTCATGGAAGAAATGGTCAATATGATGGGCGCCTCCCGCGCCTATGAGGCGAACGTGCAGGCCATTAACGCGACCCGCACCATGTGGAATCGCGCGTTGGAAATTGGGAGGTAATCATGTCTGATCTGCGTATCGCGGGCGCCAATCTGCCCAAACCGATCGAGGCGCCGCAGATTCAGGGGATCGGGCAAGGCAGTGAGCCCGGCACGGGAAATTTTCTGGGGTCCCTCAAGGAGGCCATCGGCCATATCAACGACGCGCAAACCGGAGCCAGCCAAGCCGTCGATGCCTTGGTGACCGGGCAGAGCACCAACATTCATCAAACCATGGTGGCGTTGCAACAGGCGGATGTCTCCTTTCAATTGATGATGCAGGTGCGGAACAAGTTGATCACGGCGTATGAGGAAATTCAGCGAATGCAGATTTAGTCGAGTGCCATCCGATCGCCGGGCTCGCGCATAAAGGACTCCACAGCGTATGTTTTCAAAATTCAACCAGTTCACGATCAACCAACGCTTCATCATTTTGCTCGCGCTCGCCGGCTCTATCGCCGGACTGGTCGCGGTGACCCTCTGGACGCAACAGCCGGACATGCAGGTGCTCTTTGCGAACCTGGCAGTCGATGATGCGTCGGGCATCATCGACAAGTTGAAGGACGCGAAAGTGCCCTACGAGACGAGTAACGGTGGCACTACCATCTTGGTACCCAATGCGCAGGTGCATGACTTGCGCTTGGAGATGGCCGGCCAGGGCCTTCCACATGGCGGCGGCGTCGGCTACGAGATTTTCGACCGGACCACGATGGGCATGTCCGATTTCGTGCAGAAGTTGAATTATCGACGAGCCTTGCAAGGAGAGTTGGCGCGCACGATCACCCAAATGCCGGAAGTGGAGCGCGCACGTGTTCATCTGGCGATTCCCGAACGTCGGTTGTTTGCCACGGAACAGGATCGCGCCCGCGCCTCCGTGGTCGTCTCCCTGCGTGCGAGTCAATCGTTGACGAAGGCGCAAATACAGGGTGTGGTGCATCTGGTGTCCAGCAGCGTGGAAGGTCTTCAGGCACGTGATGTCACCGTCGTCGATGGTCACGGCAATCTCTTGTCGAATACCTCGAACGATGAATCGGCCGGACTCTCCGGCACGCAAATGGAATATCAGCGGACATTGGAGAAGGACATCGAGACCCGCATTCAGACCATGCTCGAGCGGATTGTCGGTGTGAACAAGGCCGTCGTTCGGGTGTCGAGTGTCTTGGATTTCAGAAAGATCGAAACGACGGAAGAACGCTACGATCCGAACGGGCAGGTGGTTCGCAGTGAGCAGCGCGGGCAGGAAAAATCCAGCGGTGTGAACGGCACGTCGGGCGGCGTGCCCGGCGTGGAGTCGAACCTGCCCGGCAGCGCGGAGGCCGACGGCGGCCAAACCAGTTCGAACAACAACCAGACGAAGAACGAGACGGTCAATTACGAAATCAGCCGCACGGTGTCACGCATCGTGGAACCGACAGGAATGATCAAGAAGCTATCGGTTGCAGTCCTGGTCGACGGCACGTATGAGGGCGGCAAGGCGGGCGAAGCGGCGGCGGACCAGCCCAAGAAGTATGTGCCTCGTTCCGAAGAAGAAATGAAGCGGATTGAAGAGATCGTCAAGAAAGCCATGGGGTATTCGACTGAGCGGCAGGATCAGTTGGAAGTGGTGAGTATTCAATTCGGCCTGGGAGCGGAAGAGCCGGTCGGCGCAGGCGTCGAAGCCACGCCTGACACGAGCAAGGCCTGGATGCCCTATGTTCGCTATGGGGTCGGTGGCCTCCTGTTCTTCCTGATTTTCTTCATGGTCGTCCGCCCGTTGATGGTCATGCTGGTGCAATCCGCGCCGACCGTGGGCCTAGGCGAGACGCCGGCCTTGCCGGCGTCGCTGGGACAGGTCGAGGCCGCCATGAGCAGCAAGCAGCCCAGCCAGATTCTTGATATGGCGAAAAACAACCCCGCGAATACCGCCGTGGTCGTCAAACAATGGCTGAAGAGTAACGCCTAACCTCCCTGATCATTGATCATGAACAAAGAATTGTCGGGCGCACAAAAAGCGGCGATCTTGCTTCGGGCCATCGGTGAGGAGGCCGCGGCGGCGGTCATGAAGGCGCTCGATCCGAAGGACATTCGAAAGCTCGGTTCTTTCATGAAAGAGACCGCGAATATAACGAAACAGGAAGAAGACAGCGTGATCGCCGAGTTCGAGCAGGCCAGCTCTTCCGGCGAGGTGGAATTCGAGGGTCGCGAGTTCATGGAGGCCATTCTGAAGAAAGCGCTGGGACCTGAGAAGGCCGCCAGAATGATGGAGTCTCTGAACACGAAGACCTATCCTGGCATCGACGCCTTGAAATGGGTGGACCCTCGCACGATAGCGCAAATCCTCAAGATCGAACATCCCCAGACGATTGCCGTGTGTTTGGGACAGATGGAAGCCGAACAAGCCAGCGCGGTGCTGGCGCTGTTGCCGGTGCACCTGCATGCGGATGTCTCGCTACGTTTGGCGACGATGCAAGAAGTGCAGCCTGAGGTGCTGTCGGAATTGAGCGACAGCCTGCAGGAAATCCTGTCGGCCTCGATGGGCATGTCGAGCATGTCGGTCGGCGGGGCTGAGCTGATGGCCGATATTCTGACGCGTGTCGATAAGAACACCGAAGGGGCCATTATGGCCAAGATTACCGAACGCGATCAGGCCTTGGCGGAGAGCATTCGGGCGCTGATGTTCGTCTTCGATGACCTGGTGGAGCTTGATTCCCGTGGCATGCAGGAGCTCATGAAGGAAATCAGCAAAGAGGATCTTCCGGTCGCCCTGCGCGGCGCGACGCCGGAGATCAAAGACAAGTTTCTCAAGAATATGTCCAGTCGTGCGGCCGAAATGCTCAAGGAAGACATGGAAACGCGCGGGCCGGTCAAGGTGTCCGATGTCGAAAAGGCTCAGCAGAATATTCTCAAAGTCTGCCGGAAGCTCGAAGAAGAGGGTCGCATCGTGATCGGGGGCGGTGGAGGCGAGGAGTTGTTGTAGATGGGAGGCGCAGCGTTGAGCACAGGCCACCCGCAGGCATCTCCTGCGGAATCTGAGAAGGAACTCGCGCCTCGGGCCATTCTCATCGTGGATGATGAACCCGCGATCTGTCTCCTGTTGTCCGAGATGCTGCAGTCCACCGGCCATCCGATTCTCACGGCCGGTTCCGTGAATGAGGCCATGACCCACCTCGGTTCCCACCCGATTGCCGTGCTACTCGTCGATGTGCGATTGGCCGGAACCGATGGCATCACCTTTGTGCAGCAGGCCTTGGATGTCGATAGTCGTCTTCTGAGTATCGTCATGACCGGTCACGGCAACATCGAGATGGCGGTCCGAGCCATGAAATCAGGGGCCGCTGATTTTTTAACCAAGCCGTTTCAGGTTGACTTAGTACGACAGGCAGTCGCGAGACTGTTGGAGCTCTATCGCTTGCGGCAAGAAAATACGGTGCTCACCCGCACCTTGATCCGTTCCGGCAACATTCAGGTGCGGACGGTGCCGCTGGCGGATTTCAGCCGAGGCAATCGACCGTTCGGAACGGATGACGTGACGGAGTTTGAGCGGGGCGTGTCGGAAGGGGAAAAGCGAGCCACAGAGCGGGTCGCGGCGATGCGACAACGAGAGCAGGGACTGGTGTCCGCGCTCATGACGCAATTGGAAGAGAGTTGGCGGAGTTTGCATGAGACGGTGGAAGAAGAAGTCGCCGCGCTGTCCTTCATGATCGCTCAGAAGGTCTTGCGCGAACTCATCACGGACAAGCGCGAGGTGATCGTCACGCAGGTGCGGACGGCGCTCGCACACCTGCATGAAAGCGGTTTCGTCCGAATCCGAGTGCATCCCTCGGATCTGCCGATGCTTGAATCGGCGCGAGTAGCCTTGAGTCAGACTCCTCATGGGATGTTGACGCTGAAATTTGAAACGGATCCCGGGGTCAGCCCGGGAGGGTGCCTCGTTCAGGCACAGAGCCTATTGATCGACGCAACGCTGGATTCGCAACTGTTACGGCTGGGTGAAGCCCTGAGAAAGCGGGATTCCGGTGAAACTTAGCGACCGCCTCGAACAGGTCGAGCCGTTATCCGTCACGGGGCGTGTGGCCCAGGCCGTCGGGATCGTCATCGAAGCCTCCGGGCCCTTTACGTCCGTCGGGGAGGTCTGTGAGATCACCCGTGAGGGCGGCCACGGTTCCGTGATGGCGGAGGTGGTGGGATTTCGGGAGGATCGCGTGCTGCTGATGCCGCTCGGTGAAATGCAGGGCATCGGACCGGGAAGCCGGGTCATCATGAAGGGGCACGTCGCCTCGGTGCCGGTCGGACCACAGATGTTGGGGCGCATTTTTGATGGGCTCGGACATCCGCTGGACGGATTGCCGCCGGTGCGCGCCGAGGCGCGGGTCCCCTTATATGCGGCTCCGCTGAATCCGTTGCATCGCGCCAGGATCACGCAGCCTGTCGATCTCGGCATCCGAGCCATCAATGCGCTGCTCACCTGCGGTCAAGGGCAGAAAATCGGCGTATTTGCCGGATCTGGGGTGGGGAAAAGCGTGTTGTTGGGCATGATCAGCCGGTATACGCAGGCCGACATCCGGGTGATCGCCCTCGTCGGCGAACGGGGACGCGAGGTCAAAGAGTTTCTGGAACGCGACCTGACACCTGAAGCGAGGGCCCGTTCCATCGTGGTCGTCGCGACCTCGGATCAACCGCCCCTGGTCCGCATTCGGGGTGCCTTAGTGGCGACGGCCATCGCCGAGTATTTCCGTGATTGCGGCAAACATGTGTTGTTGATGATGGATTCCCTCTCGCGCCTGGCCTACAGCCAGAGGGAAGTCGGATTGGCCGTCGGCGAACCGCCGACCACCAAAGGATATACGCCGTCCGTGTTTGCCGTCTTGCCCAAGTTGTTGGAACGAGTCGGGCCGGCGCAGAGCGGGGGCAGCATTACCGGGCTCTATACCGTGCTGGTCGACGGAGACGATCTCAACGATCCGGTCGCGGATGCGGTGCGATCCATTCTCGATGGGCATATCGTGCTCTCTCGCGAACTCGCCGCTCGCAACCACTTTCCGGCCATCGATATTCTGCAGAGTACGAGTCGGGTCATGCGGGACATCGTAACCCCGGCCCACTATGCCGCGGCGCGATTGGTGCTCGAACGTACGGCGTTGTATCGGCGCTCCGAGGATCTGATCACGCTGGGTGCGTACAAGCCCGGCACGAGCAAGGAACTGGATAAAGCCGTGTCTGCCCATGAGGGCATCACCGCATTCTTACGGCAGGAGACCAAGCAGCCGGTCGGCTTGACTCAATCCATCGACGCATTGCTGTCGCTGGCGGGCACCATTCAATGAACGTCACCGTCCTTCGTACATATGCGGTGCAATTAGAAGAGGTCGCCAAATTGGAATTGGCGGAACTTGCGAGGTCGCTGCAGGAGACGGTCGAGCGTATGACCATGCTGGAGTCACGGGAGCGCGCGGATGCCGATGGGTATTTGCTCCAAGTCCGGGAGGGCAGCACGGTGGATCAAGTGTATGCCCATCTTGATGACATGGACCAGGCAATTGCTGCACGGAAGCGCTTGGAACAGACGCATCTGGATCAGCAAGCCAACATGGAGCACAAGCGGGGTGAGCTGCTTGAGGCGATGCAGTATCGCAAGAAGCTGGATCTCCTCGAAGCACGCGCTGCTCTGGAATTACGGCGGCGGCGAGAGCGGCAGGATCAACAGCTGCTCGATGAACGGGCCTGGCGACGAGGCCCCTTACAAAAGGGAGAACGGGCATGACCGCGATTGGTGGGGTGCAAGCTCGAGTCCTGTGCGCAGGTCCGAGCCTGCGAGTCGTCTTTTGTGTGGCGCTGGCGGCCGCTGTATCGACCATCGCCATGGCCGAAGAGGGGATACAGGAGCCTGCCGCCGCGAAGGAAGAACCGAACGCCGAAGCGCTGAAGAAAGAGGCGCAAGGACCGGCCACCAGTGCGCCAAGGGAGATCCTCGAGATGCTGGAGCAACGCAAACGCTTGCTGGACAAACGCGAAGCGGCATTACGAGGATCCGAGACACACCTGTTGGAGCTCAAAGCGGAACTCGAACAGATTGTCACGCGGCATGAACAGGCAGTCGAAGCCGAAAAAAAACGCCGCCAGGCCGCTCAAGCCAAGGCTGCGAGCGACGCCGAGAAGTCCAAGCCGGGGACCAAGCCCGGCGGAGCGGCCAACGTCAATCAGGCCCAACTGGCCAAAATCTACGAAGCGATGCCCGCAGAAGAAGCCGCCGCCCGCCTGGAGCGGATGCCCGAGCGCAAAGCGTTAGAAGTGCTGCGGCTACTCAAGGGCAAATCCGCGGGAGCCATTCTCGCGGAGGTCAAGCCGGAGCGCGCCGCTCGCCTGACCGAACAATTGCTGACGACTCCGTAGTGACGGCCTTCCATCCCCCCTGCTTCGGCATGTTTTGCCGTCGCCTCCTGCAGAAACTTCCTTCTTCAATCCCTGGATCCTGAGTGCCGCCACGAAAATCCTGCGTCATGCGAGTTTTTCATGCCGGTTGCGGATGGCACGACCTTTGTAAAGGTGTCCCATGACAACGCACAGCACACGACATGCACAGGAACACCTATGGCCACCGATATGCAGCCTTTGTATAGTGGAATTCCGAGTCACAGCACCCGAGCCGTCCCGGACGCGCGCGAGCGCGTTCCGGCGATCAAGAATCCCGAGTACTCTCGCGACTTCGATTCGTTGCTTGAACGCGCAGATGCGCGCCAGACAGCAATGAACCGGGAACCGGCATCGGCGCGGGCGGGATCGAAGCCGTCTTCACAGGCTCGTGTAGCACCTCGTTCTACGGCGGAATCTCAGAGCCTCTCGACAGATCGATCCACGGCCCCGGTGCGGAAGGAATCTACGGTCGGCCGGAATGACGAGGCGCGACCAAAGTCGGAACAAGGTTCGACCGGGAAATCGGACGGCGATAGTATCGAAGACAAGATCGACCAGTCTGATGATCAGACCACGCCACAGCAGGCAATGATTCTGGCCGCGATGATTGTCCCGGCCCCTACGGTGGAACTGCCGAAAGTACAGGTCGACGCTACACCGGATTCAGAATCGGTGACCTCAGCAGATGCCGCAGGCAAAGTGGCAACTGCCACGTCTACAGGTGTGCCAAATACGGCTCCGTCTCTTGCCACGGCCATGAGTCCATCCGTACAGAGTCCTGGACAGACATCTGTAGGCAACGCCTTACCGGATGCTGCAGAACAGAGCGCCGACTTGAAGCCGACCCCTGCCAAGGGACAGGCATCTGGCGGTGCGATGGATGTCTCAGAACTCACTCCTGCGCTTCAGGAAGGCGTTCTTCCAGAGCAGAACGTGGCCGCGTCAGAGGTGGCGACCAAAGGCTCGAAGAGCGATCCCGAGAGGATTCCTGCTGCAGTCGCTGCTGTCACGACGATCAAGACGGAGACGAAGGCATCGGAGATCGCCGTAACCGACCACGCCGATCGTCCGGTCATTCTCGATGCGATCTCGCAGGACAACTCCTTGAGCACCGGACAGGAGGCGGGACATGCGGACGAGTATCCGGAGACAGGGTCACAGCAGTTTTCCGAGTCGTCCGCCAATGCCGATCGCTCGACGCCAAACCAGTCCATGACAAACGGGATGGTAGAGCGACCGCTCTTTCTCGATCGGATGAATAGCCTGAATCAAGCCGCACCGTCGTCCAACGAGAGTGGTTCCAGCCGTAGCGAAACCTGGCAGACCGCCTCCGTCCTCCGAGCCGCAGAATCCGAACGCTTGACTGAGATTCGGGGAGCATCACCTGTAGCTCAAAGTGTCATGCTGGATTTGGATCCATTGGACATGGGCCCCTTGCGGGTTCGCGTCATGATGAGCGACCAGACCGTGCATGCGCATATCCGAACGGAACATGGAGAGCTGGGCCAAGGCCTGCTGCAGCAAGGACAGTCCCTGGAGTCGTCGCTCAGAACGACGGGCCTGGAGATGGGGATGCTGCGGGTCACGGTCGATCAACAGCAGGGACGAAACGACAATGCGTGGATGTTCCAACAGCAGCAACAGGGCCGCACTGCCCCTTCGGCGAGCTCACACCCGGCGACAGGAGAAGAGGAACGCAGTGCGAGGGGAGAGCGCGGGTCTTACAGCAGTGAACATGTGAGTATTTTTGCCTGATTGGAGGCTTTATGGATTTCAGCAATGTGATCACGCAAGCGACCGCAGTGGACTCATCGAACACACCGACCGTCAATGGCCAAAAAATACTGGGCCAGCAAGATTTTTTGAAGTTGCTTCTGACGCAGCTTCAAAATCAGGATCCGTTGAAGCCGGTCGAGGATAAGGACTTCATCGCACAGACGGCACAGTTCTCCCAGCTGGACCAAATGTCGAAGTTGGTGTCGTTGATGGAGAAAAGTGTATCGCTTCAGGAGGCCGCCCAGAACAAAGCCAGTACGGCTACGGCATCCACTACGGCATAGAAACAAGTCGTCCTACAGGTCGGTCTGGGACGGAACCACGCGAGTACAAATCTCGGCAACAAGGAGAATCGCAGCATGGGTATTCTCACATCAATGTTTACTGCAGTGACCGGACTAAGCTCATACGGCAATGCCATGGGCGTCATTGGTAATAACATCGCCAATATTGGAACGGCGGGGTTTAAGTCCAGCCGCGCGACATTTTCGGACCTGATTTCAGCTAGTCTGGCTGGTGGAAGCGGTGGCGATCAAGTCGGCCTCGGGGTGTATATGAACGATGTTCAAACTAACTTCACGCAGGGATCGATCACCACCACAGGCAATACGTTCGATTTGGCAATCGATGGAAATGGCTTTTATCTTGTGCGGAACAGCTCCGGCGCCAATTTTTATACGCGAGCCGGCCAGTTCAAGGTCGACAATCTCGGGCAAGTCATCGATTCGGCCGGTGCCCTGCTTCAAGGGTACCAGGCCGACGCCAACGGTAACATCACGAGCACCATCGGAGGCATCACGTTGTCGTCGAGCGCGGTGGCGCCACAGACGACCGCCACGGCAACGATTCTCGGCAACCTCAATGCGAATGCCACGGCGCCTACGACGGCGTTCAGCGTCACTGATACCACGTCCTACAATTTCTCTACGGGGATGACCTTCTATGATTCCCTGGGCGACTCCCATCAGATGCAGTTGTATTTCCGGAAGACGGCTGCGAATGCCTGGGGCGTGTACTCTCAGATTGATGGTGGCACGGCCGCCGCGCAAACTAATATGACGTTTAACGCCAGTGGAGCGTTGACGGCCGGAGGAACCCAGACCGTGACTGCTGCGTTGACCAACGGTGCCACGACGCCTCAGACCGTCACGGTGAGTCTTGCAGGAATGACTCAATTCGGGTCCGCGTCCGGTATCATCAGTCAAACGCAGAACGGATTTGCATCAGGAACTCTCGATCGAATCAGCGTCGATAAACAGGGGCAGGTAGTGGCGCAATTCACCAATGGGCAGACCAGGGCTCTGGCACAAGTGGTTTTGAACCGCTTCCTTAATCCAGATGGTTTGGTCAGCAACGGCGACAATCACTTTCTTGAAACCATTGAGTCAGGCGCGCCGTTGTCCGGTGCGCCGACGACAAACGGCTTAGGGAGAGTCCTGTCTGGGACCATCGAGCAGTCAAACGTCGACTTGGGCAAAGAGTTCGTCGACATGATTATTACCCAGCGTGCGTTTCAAGCCAATTCACGCGCGATTACAACCAGCGACGAAATGTTGCAAGAACTCGTGAATCTCAAGCGATAGGCCAGTAGAGCCCTGATGCGCACTCGATGGAGGCGCGTCAGGGCACAACTCGGCAATTTCTTCCTAGCGTATTTTCTTCGCACAAACCTTCGACGTTTTCTTCTCTTCGTCAACATTCTGTCGGGCCTCTCGAATCCCGCGTCACCGGACTGACAACGTTGCCAGTCTGGTAATCGAGCACCGGCTTCTGCGAAGCGTAGTGGCCTGAAATCAGGGTCTTATCGCATACACTGAAGCGTTCGTTGATAACGGCGGAGGTCTGTTGCAGTCCCTCGCGTGGCATATGCATTGCACAATCGACCAACACCGGCAACCACTGTCCGCAGGAGGTCTGTATGTCAGAAGCAGCTGAAGAGAAGGCGCCCGCCGCGCCCGTGGCACCAGCGGGGATGCCTATGAAGATGGTTCTCATCCTCCTGGGAGGGACGCTGATCGTTGCACTCGGTGGAGCATTTGTGATGTTCAAAATGATGTCCGGCTCGTCCGATAAACCGACTGCTGAAGGCGCGGCTGAAAAACCAGCGGCTCACGGGGAAACTGCGGCCAAAGAAGGCGGACATGCTGCGGGAGGCGAGGCGGGGGCGATTGCCGACTTGGATCCCTTTATCGTCAATCTCGCTGATTCGCCGGAAGTGCGGTACCTCAAAGTCACGATGAAACTCGAAATGGAAGGCTCCAGCGCCGTCGAAGACGTCAAGGCCCGAACGCCGCAAATTCGCGATGCCATACTGGTCTTGCTGACCAGTCTGGATTCCGTGACCGCGCGTTCTCCACAGGGAAAATACAAGCTGCGTGAAGACGTGACACAGCGTATCAATGGCCTCCTTCCCAAGAAATCGGTCAAGACGGCCTACTTCACGGACTTTGTCATTCAGTAGCGCTTCGGCGCTCTCCGAGGACGTCATGGACAAGATACTGTCGCAAGAGGAAATCGACGCCCTGATGGGCGGAGTGATGTCTGGCGAGGTCGAAACGGCTCCGAAAGAAGAGGACGATCCGGGCGGCGTCAAGGCCTACAGTCTCACCAGCCAGGAGCGCATCATTCGCGGGCGCATGCCCACGATGGAGATGATCAACGATCGTTTTACGCGCCAGCAATCCATCTCGTGGAGCGGCGTGCTGCGAGAAAAAATCGAATTCAGCGTCCTCGGGACCCAACTTGTCAAGTTCGGTGATTATATTCAAAAAATTCCGGTGCCGTCCTCCTTCAATCTGTTCGCCATGGAACCGTTGCGTGGCAATGGACTCTACATCATGGATGCCACCCTGGTATGCCTGATTGTGGATTTCTTCTTCGGCGGAAAAGTGCAAACCCATGTGAAGCCGGAAGGTAGAGAGTTCAGTCCAATTCAAGTGCGATTGGTGAAAAAAATGGCGCAGCAAGCGCTCGTCGATCTGGAGAAAGCCTGGCAGGCTGTCATGCCGGTGAAGGTCGGCTATTGCCGCTCAGAGAGCAACCCGCAGTTCGCCATGATCGTAACGACGTCGGAAATCGTGATGGTGGTGACGTTGCAGGTTCACCTGGGCGATAACTCCCGAGAAATGTTTGTCGTGTACCCATACTCCATGTTGGAGCCGATCAAGGAGAAGCTATATTCAGGCCTGGTAGCAGACAACGTCGAGCAAGACAGTAGTTGGGGCAGCCGTTTCAAAGATTCGCTGCAGGAGTGCGACGTGGCCGTTACCGTGCAACTGGGAACGGCTCGCATCAACGTACAGGACTTGCTCAACTTCAACATCGGCGATGTGCTGATGCTGGACCAACATCCGGGCGATCCGATGCTGTGCCTGGTCGAAGGCGATCCGAAGTTTCACGGACAACCGGGAGTGTTTAAGGGCAATCATGCCTGCCGGGTCACCAAGATATTGAGTTAGGGTTTGTCGGCAGCAAAGGAGATTGGCGCATGGGCAACGGCGACACAACGACACAGTCGGATTCTTCCAACGCCGACGAGATGAACCCGCAACCGACCTCGTTTCCACCGGTCGACAACCAGGGTGCCGTGCCGGCCCACAAGAATATCGAGTTCGTGCTCGATATCCCCCTGCAAGTCACGGTGCAGATCGGCTCGACACGGATGCTGATTCGGGAGTTGCTCCAACTCGGGCAGGGGTCGGTCATCGAACTCAGTAAGCTGGCGGGCGAACCGATGGAAGTCCTGGTGAACAACAAATTGGTGGCGCGCGGCGAGGTGGTTGTCGTCAACGAAAAATTCGGGATTCGCCTCACCGATGTCGTCAGTGCTAACCAGCGGATTCAGCAACTCGGATAGGGTGCAGCAAGGTCGCCGCGATGTCGGCGAGGGGAATGAACGGTTGCCATGGAAATTTGGGACAGTGTGGTTCGCATGGTGTCGTCGCTCGGGATCGTGTTGGCCTTGATTCTGGGGCTGCTGGCGGTGGCGCGATCCGCCGTCGGGCGACGGTTTCTTCCAGTGAACGGCACGCCGTTGGTCCGGATTTTGGGAAGCGGTCCGCTGGGCTCCAGAAAGCAGGTGATGGTGGTGGCTGTCGCGGGAGAGGTCTTGATCCTCGGCACGACTGCGACCGATGTGGTTCCGCTCGGAAAGATCACCGATCCGGAAGTGGTGAAACGCCTTATGGCTGACGCGTCAGCAAGCCCCTTGACGTCGGTTTCCGGGATCATTCATTCGGACCACCTTGAGGAGGGGCGTCGTGCAACAAGGTAGTGCTGCGTGTGTACAGGGACGGGCCTCGGTCCCTCGACGACCGAGGCGATCGGCCGGTCTCGCCATCGGTCTGGTAATTCTCGCTAGCCTGTTCAGTGCGTCAGCCGTTCACGCGGAAGGGCCTTCCTTGACGCTCGACCTGGGCCAGGGCGGCACCAAACAGACCGCCGTGGTCCTGCAAATTCTCGCGCTGTTCACCGTTCTCTCTTTGGCTCCCGCCATGTTCATCATGGTGACGTCGTTCACGCGCATGGTCATCGTGCTGTCGTTTCTTCGCCAAGCCCTGGGCACGCAGCAGGTCCCGCCCAACCAAGTGTTGATCAGCTTGGCGCTGTTTCTGACGATGTTCGTGATGGCCCCCGTGGGACAGGCCGTCTACAAAGACGCTCTTCAGCCGTTGCTCGCCGAACAGATCGGGTACGAAGACGCGTGGAACCGAGGCATTCAACCGATTCGTGCG
Source organism: Nitrospira sp. (assembly GCA_031315995.1). Classification (GTDB taxonomy): domain Bacteria; phylum Nitrospirota; class Nitrospiria; order Nitrospirales; family Nitrospiraceae; genus Nitrospira_A. The sequence continues at coordinate 156,462 of JALDRG010000009.1, read as the reverse complement.
TTCATGTTGAAACAAATGCGCGACAAGGATCTGGAGTTGTTCATGGAGCTCTCGCACGCTCCCAAAGCGACGCAAGTGGAGCAGGTTCCGATTCACGTCATCATTCCCGCATTCGTTTTGAGCGAGCTGCGCATCTCGTTTCAGATCGGATTCCTCCTCTACATTCCGTTCCTCATCGTGGATATGGTCGTGGCCAGCGTGTTGATGTCCATGGGCATGATGTTGCTGCCCCCCGTCATGATTTCGTTGCCGTTCAAACTGATTTTGTTCGTCCTCGCCGACGGCTGGTACCTGGTCGTCGGATCGATGGTCAAGAGCTTTCAATAGGATACCCGCCCATGACGATTGAAACGGTCACAGAAATCGGCCGCCAAGCCATCGAAACCGCCATGTTGGTCTCGGCGCCGATATTGGGGCTGAGCCTGATCGTCGGGTTGCTGGTCAGCAGCTTTCAGGCGATGACGCAGATCAACGAAGCGACCTTGACCTTCGTCCCGAAGGTGCTGGCGGTGTTCGCCGCCACGCTGTTGTTTCTCCCGTGGATGATGGGCGTCTTGATTGCCTTTATGACCCATATCATCACGAGTATTCCGACGCTGATCCACTGAGAGACCGGACACCACCATGAACGTCGCCCAAACCCTGCATTTCGCCCTGCCTCAGTTTCAGGCCTTTTCAATCTTGCTGGTGAGGATTGCGGGCATCGTCAGCGTCTTCCCCATCCTCAATACGCGTACGATTCCGATGCCGGTCAAAACCGGGCTGGTGACCATGTTGGGTCTGGTGCTGACCCCGATCATTCAATTGCCGAGTCTTCCGACTGACCCCGTCATCGTCATCGCCGGGATCGGCAGCGAGTTTCTGATCGGCCTTACCATCGGCTTGGCGGTGCGGCTGCTGTTCTCGGGCTTCCAGGTTGCCGGCGACATGATCGGCACGCAGATGGGGTTCGGCGCGATTCAGATGTTCGATCCTATGAGCCATCAAAATGCGCCGCTGATTGCGCAATTCCAACTCACGCTCGGGTCGCTGGTGTTTCTGTCCCTCAATGCGCATCTCATGGTCGTGCATGCCATCGGCATGAGCTACGAGTTTGTGCCGCCGTTCGGGGCCAAGTTGTCCGAGGGCATTGCGGAGGACATCATTCACTTGGCGCAGAACATGCTGGGGGTCGCGCTCAAGTTAGCGGCTCCCGTCTTTGCGACCCTCCTCATCGTGAATACCGTTCTCGCGATCCTCGGTCGAGCCGTACCTCAGATGAACGTCTTTGTGACGAGTTTTCCGATCACCATCGGGGCCGGCCTGCTTGCGATGAGCCTCGCCATGCCCTTCACACTGTCGTTATTTGAAAAAGAGTTTCTGACCTTGGTGGACACTATCCTGGGACTCTTGAAGGCTCTTGGCCATGGCTGACAGCGCACAGAATCGGACAGAACAGGCAACCCCGAAACGCAAAGCAGATGCGAGAGCGAAAGGCCAGATCGCTCTTAGCCGCGATGCCGCAATGGCCGTCGGATTGATGGGCAGCCTGGGCGCTCTCTATTGGATGACCCCGGGCATTCTACAGGGGCTACGGAAATCGCTCCAAGTGTGGCTTAGCGCATCCATGGAGGAGTCCGCCCATCGGACGCTCAGTCTGGATCATCTGCATTTGATCTTGAGGCAGATCGGCCTGGATGTGTTTGTCATGCTCGGGCCGGTCGTGGCTGGTATCGCGGTCGTCGGAGTCAGCGCCAACCTGATGCAAACCGGTTTCCTCTGGAAACGGGATGGCCTCCAGATGGAGGTGTCGCGCATCAATCCGATGGGCGGGTTCTCCCGGCTCTTCTCGGTTCGGTCGTTGAGCGAACTCGTCAAATCCTGGCTCAAGATATTCGCGATCGGCGGCGTCGGATATCTCACGATCAAGCAGGACATGGTGCTGTTTTCGCCGCTGACGCAATTCGGGATGGAAATCCTCCTGCCGACCGTCGGATGGGCGACCTTCAAGGCCGCGCTCATGATGGGCGGAGCGACCCTGGTGATCGGCGCACTCGACTATGGATTTCAACGCTTTCAATGGGAACGCGACTTGCGCATGTCGCGCGACGAAATCAAAGAGGAGAGTCGCGCCGCTGAGGGTGATCCCGGACTGAAGGCGAAGATCCGCAGCACACAGAAGGAGATGTCTCGAAAACGCATGATGGCCGCGGTGCCGAAGGCGGATGTGATCATCACCAATCCGACGCACCTGGCCGTCGCGCTGAAGTATGACTCGAAGGCCATGGGGGCTCCGGTCGTGGTCGCAAAGGGCGCCGGTTTCGTCGCCGAAAAGATCCGGGAAATCGGTCGTCACCATGGGGTCATGATCGTCGAAAACAAGTTGGTCGCACGCACCCTGTTTAAATTGGTCGAGGTGGGCCGTGAAGTTCCGGAAGACCTCTACCGAGCCGTCGCTGAAATTCTCGCCTTCGTGTATCGCGTGCGCGGAAAATTGCCGCCGGCCTAATCCGGCACATCATGGAGCATAGATGAGCAACGAGAACACATCGCTTCCCACCACATCCCTGGTGAAACACCCGGACATTCTGATGTCCGTGGGGGTGGTGGGGATTCTGATGGTGATGCTGATCCCCCTTCCGCGTTTCTTCTTGGATCTCTTGCTGAGCTTCAACATCACCCTATCGATCATCATTCTGCTCGTCGGAATGCAGGTGCGCCGCCCGCTGGAGTTCTCCGTCTTCCCGTCGATCTTGCTGATGGTCACGCTCCTGCGTCTGGCGCTCAACATTGCCTCTACGCGATTGATTCTGTTGCACGGCAACGAAGGCGCCGCCGCTGCGGGCGAAGTCATTCGGGCCTTTGGGACGTTCGTCGTCGGCGGAAACTATACCGTCGGTCTGGTGGTGTTCACGATTTTGGTCATCATCAACTTCGTGGTCATCACGAAAGGCGCCGGTCGAGTCGCCGAAGTCGCCGCGCGATTCACCTTGGACGCTATGCCCGGCAAACAGATGAGCATCGATGCGGATCTGAACGCCGGACTGATCAATGACAAGGAAGCCCGTCAGCGACGAAAAGAGATCGCGCAGGAGGCGGATTTCTACGGAGCCATGGATGGTTCGAGCAAATTCGTGCGCGGCGATGCCGTAGCGGCGGTCATCATTACGCTCGTGAATATTCTGGGTGGGTTGACCATCGGTGTCTTACAACAGGGCATGTCGCTGGCGGCCGCGGCGCAGACCTATACGTTGCTGACGGTGGGTGAAGGATTAGTCGCGCAGGTCCCGGCGCTCATTGTGTCGACGGCAGCCGGTATCGTCATCACCAGGGCGGCTTCCGAGGTGAATTTAGGATTCGAGATCACCCGGCAGGTCTTGATCTCCCCGAAGGCCATCGGTACCGCCTCGGGCATTCTGCTCGCGTTGGGTCTGGTCCCCGGGCTGCCCCACTTGGCGTTCCTCGCGCTCGGCGGCATGACCGCCTGGATGGCCTATCAAATCAATGAGCAGCAGAAGACGGCTGAAGCCGTTCCGCCTCCGGCCTCGCCTCAAGTCAAGGCTGAAGAGGCCGGCACCCAGGTTGTTCCTCTGGACCTCATGGAGGTGCAGGTCGGTTATGGCCTTATCGGTTTGGTCGATGGAGGGCAGGGCGGTACCTTACTGGATCGTATCAAGGGATTACGGCGTCAGTTTGCCGAGCAAATGGGCTTCGTCCTCCCGCCGATTCACATTCGAGACAACCTGCAGCTGAGGCCCAATGAATATGCGGCGTTGCTCAAAGGGGTGGAGTTGGCCAAGTCGGAAGTCATGCCGGCGCATGTGTTGGCCATTGACCCCGGTACGGCTCAGCGCGGGGCCATCCATGGGCTGCCGACCAAAGAACCGGCGTTTGGACTTCCGGCCATGTGGGTACCGGAGAAACAGCGTGAACAGGCGCAGATGGCGGGATACACCGTCGTGGATCCGGGATCCGCGATCGCGACGCACCTGTCAGAACTCATCAAACGGCACGCGCATGAACTGCTGGGTCGGCAAGAAGTGCAGGGCTTGTTGGATGAACTCGGCAAGAATCATCCCAAGTTGGTCGAGGAAGTGATTCCCAATCTGATTCCGTTGGGCACGCTCGTCAGGGTGTTGTCGCATCTCTTGCGCGAGAGCGTGCCGATTCGTGACTTGCGAACCATTCTTGAAACGATCGCCGACCACGCGGCGACCACGAAAGATGCGGATATTTTGACGGAAGTCGCTCGACAAGCGCTGGGACGGACCATTACGAAGCCCTATCTGGCGCCGGACGGCTCGTTGCCGATCATCGGACTCGATCCGCGCTTGGATCGCACGCTCGCCGATCAGGCGAATGCGGCAGGGCAGGGAAACCAATGGGTTCCCGATCCGCTGGTGGCACAGAAACTGCTCACTGCACTGAAGCAGGCCGCAGAACGAATGGTCGGGCGCGGGCATCAACCGGTGATTTTGTGTTCCCCCTCATTGCGCCGGCATTTGCGAAAACTGACGGATCGTATCCTGCACTCCGTTCCGATCTTGGGGTTGAACGAGGTGGAAAGCGTGACACGGTTGCAGGCAATGGAAACCGTCCGTCTGGACCTTGAACTCGGTGAAACCAGGAGCTTGGCATGAAGGTTCGGACGTTCCACGTCAAATCGATGCACGAGGCCATACGTTCCATCAAGGACACGTTGGGGCCGGATGCCGTGATTCTGTCTACGAAACGGGTGCGCTCGTGGGATAACGGGTTCGGCCTGTTGGGCGGGTCGATGCTGGAAGTCATGGCGGCCATCGAGGATGACGCGGCAGTCCCCGACGCCGCGCCCTTGCTCGACCAGTCAGACCGCCCACATCAGACGGATATGCATACTCCCATGGTACCGGCTGAAGAATCGCGCTTTCAGAAAACCCTCCAGGGAGCGATGGAGACCGGGATCGAGAAACCTCGGCCCGGCACCAGCCAAGTCCAACCCCCATCTCGTGAGACGCGCACGACACCTGCTCACACCCGCCAGACCGGGGAGAGCCAAGGGGCAACCTTCCAGTCTTTTCAGCGAGTGTACGAAGATCTGCTGGCTCAGGGAGTCGAACATACTACGGCCGAAAGCTGTCTGCGGGAATTGCGCGAGACGCTCGTGGAGCAGGGATCCACTCAACGGAATTCCTCTCTCCAGTTGCTCCGGACGGTGCTCTTGGATCGAGTCACTACCGCGGGACCGTTGTTGACCACGGCAGGAGAACAGAGGATTGCGCTGTTCGTCGGTCCCAGTGGGGTCGGCAAGACCTCTACCATTGCCAAGTTGGCGACACAATACGGGATCGTCGAGCAGCGGAGCGTAGCCCTGATTACGATGGATACCTATCGGCCTGCGGGAGTGGAACACCTGCGCTTGTATGCCGAGGTGTTGGGCATCGAGCTCTCCGTAGCCGGTTCTTGCGAAGAGGCCCGTGCAGCGATCGAGCAGGCCCGTGAAGCGGAGCTGATTCTGATCGATACCACAGGGTTCAATCCCTATGAATCCATCACGGCTCAACGCTGGAGAGGGTTGCTGAACGGAGCCTATCCCATGGAGGTCCACCTCGTCCTGGCGGCCGGCACTCGCGTGCCGGATCTGGTGGTCAGCACCAGCCAGTGTGTCGGCGTGCCAGGCCTGCGCCTATTGTTTACCAAGCTCGATGAGACTGCCGGGTATGGCGGCATCTTTGAGGCGACCCATCGCACCGGCATTCCTCTGTCCTACTGGGGGATCGGTCAACGGGTGCCCGACGACTTGGTCCAGGCGCACGTCGATCGTTTGGGCGACTTGCTGTTGGGTGGACAGGTGCGGACGCCGGGGGGCGTGACCACTCAGTCATGGGATCGGCAGACGAATCCGGCAGGTGCGCCCGGTATCAAGACCTACGCGCGATAGGTGACGGTCGAACAAGAGGGGAGAGACGATGGCGATGCAACCAGGAATCTTGGATCCACACATGAGAATGATAGATGACGGCGTCGGTCCCTCTCGAACTCAGGTCATTACCGTCACCAGCGGTAAAGGCGGGGTGGGGAAGACCAACGTCGTGGCGAACACCGCCATCGCCTTGGCCCAAACCGGAAAGCGCGTGCTCGTGTTGGATGCCGATCTGGGGCTGGGAAATGTCGATATTCTGCTGGGCCTGACTCCGAAATATACCCTGGAGCACGTGCTGACCAAGACCTGCCGCCTCGAAGACATCGCGTTGACGGGTCCCAACGGCATCGTCGTGCTCCCGGCCAGCACCGGCATTTCGCAGCTGACGGTGCTGACGGAAAGCCAACAGCTGATACTTCAAGAAGAACTTGAGCGTTTGGCGTCTGCCATGGATGTCTTGTTGATCGATACCGGAGCAGGTATTTCATCGACCGTGACTTACTTTGCGGCGGCCGCTCAATCGATCGTCGTCGTGGTATCCCCGGAGCCCACCTCCATGACCGACGCGTATGCCTTGATGAAAGTCTTGCTGCGGCAATACCGGGAACGCCGTTTTCATGTGCTGGTCAATATGGTGAAGTCTCCTAGGGACGCCGCGCGTATTTTCCGAAAACTGGAGTTGGCGGTCAGTCGCTTTCTTCATATTTCTCTGGACTATCTGGGCGCAATTCCTCTCGACGACTATGTGCCGATGGCCGTCACTCAGCAGCGGGCCGTGATCGATCTCTTTCCTCATGCTCCAGCCAGCCGCGCGTTTCGAGAGTTGACTGAGGCGGTGGCTCAGTTGACCCCACCGGCGCTTCCCAAAGGCACAGTGCAGTTCCTCTGGCAACAACTCCTGCGAACGCACTGACTGAAAGGATTGTACGCGAATGATGGATGCTCGAAAAATGTCTGCCGTCGGAAACGTCCCGCGTCGCGTGATTGCGGAGGAGGATCGTGAACGGGTGATTCAGGAATTCACCCACGTCGTGAAGGCCATGGCCCATCGACTGGCCTTTCGCTTGCCGGCGTACATGGATGCGGAAGACTTGATGTCCGTCGGGATCATGGGCCTCATGGATGCGATGGACAAGTATGATCCAACCCGTGAAGCCAAATTCAAGACCTATGCGGAGTTTCGCATTCGTGGCGCCATGCTCGATGAAATCCGATCGATGGATTGGATTCCGCGTTCGGTCCACGAACGGATTACGCTCCTCCAAAAGACCTATTCGGAACTGTTGCATCGCTTCGGTCGTCCACCGACGGATCAGGAAGTCGGCAAAGAGCTGAAAATGAGCGCGGAGGAATTGGATGAGTTCCTGACCCGCTCGCGCGGCGCGGTGGTGATCAGCCTGGACGATCTCGGGGTACAGGATGCCGATGGGCATAAAATCATCAGTGTGCTGACTGACTCCAATCAGCCCGATCCGTTGTCCGTCCTGGTGAACGAACGGGCACGCCACGTGCTCGAATCCGCGATCCAAGATCTGCCGGAGAAAGAACGCCTGGTGTTGTCCCTCTACTACTTCGAGGAACTCACCATGAAAGAGATCGGACAGGCGCTCAAGGTCACCGAATCGCGGGTCTGCCAGATCCATTCGAAAGCCATCATCCATCTCAAGGCGCGACTTGAACCGGTCGATGTGTGACATACCCCTCCGGACGGCGTAGCCGTCGTTGCTGTTCGTTGGTGCCGGCGTCGCCGCTAGGGCGTCGTGCGAGCGGCCCTGTCTTCAGTTTCCTCCTTTCTTTTCCGATACCAACACCAGCCATGCACTGATCGCCGCGCATCGGACGATCGGCAAGTGGTTCGGCAGCGTGCTGCTCCCGCGTCGGGGCTGCCGCGCTCCATCGGAGATGGTTATGGGTTCGTTACGTCGAGAATCCAGCGATTCGTGCGGTCTCAACGGGGCGGATGCAACGCACCGGCAGGACCGGCCCGCCGACGAAGCGGCCGGAGAATCTCGCGATACCGCACGACTTGGCGTTGTCGCCTGCATTCTGTTCATGGCCGGAGGGTTGTACTGGACGGCCTCGGTGGGTCTGTTGACGATGTCGGCGCTGACGGCCTATCCGGTCATGATCTCAGTCGGCATCGTCCTCACACTGGTGATTTTCGGGGCGACCTTTTGGACTCCGCAGGGTCTGCCATCGGATACCACGCTCGGTTCGCTGTTGAACGCGTCGCCCACCGGCGACGTGCACACCTACGACTCGGTGACCGGATTGCCGACGCACCGCTTGTTCACCGCTCTCCTCACACAAGCCCTGTCACGCGCCCAGAAGCATGGCCGGCAGGTGGCAGTCCTCATGATCGAACTGGACCACTTCGCGCCGGAGGCCGACGGACAAGCAGAGGTCAACTCCAATCTCCTGTATCGGATACAGGCCGCTCGGGTGAAGAGCGCCCTGCGAACCACCGACACGGTGGCAAGGATTGCGGAATCGACCTTCGTCGTGTTGCTTGATCGGGTCACGGTTCCGGACGAGGTCGCGGCCATCGCCACGAAGATGCAGGCCACGATATCCTTGCCGATCACCCTGGACGGGCACGAACTGTTCCTGAGCAGTCGCATCGGCATCAGTCTCTCCGCCTACGATGGGGGTGGGAGCGGCGCGCTTCTCGACGCGGCCTCCCACGCGATCCTGATGGCTCGCGCCGAAGGCTGTTCCATCTACGGGCTGCACGGTATTCCAGTCGCCCCCTCCGCTGATGGTGCCTCCACGATTGCGGCGTGATCCTTCCCGCGCAGACCGACACACCGGCCCAATGTAGGCAGGACTTTCCCGGCTTCAGGCAAAGACTTCCGGTCCGTCACCCCGTTTGACAGGCGCCGTTGACGGCGGCAGCGTTCCATCGCGACGTTCCGATCCCCCTCCGATTTCCATCTATCGACAATCATGATGATTTTTGTCTGCACCCCGGCATGCCTGTGCCGGCAAGGAGTAGGAACGACGATGGCATGTCCATTGCTAACTCCCCCTGTAGCACAACTGGTTCATCTGGTTCATCGGGAATGTTCAGATAATGAATCGAGCTATTTACCCCATTCTCTCCGGCGCCGTGGCCCAGGAGAAACAACTCCAGGTCTTCGCCAACAATTTGGCGAACGTCAATACGGCCGGATTCAAGCAAGATCAGCAGGGGTTCCGAGGGCTGTTGGCCCGCGCCGGTTCGACGGCAATGGGATCCGCATCCGCGGGGGTCTCGTCGACGATTTCGACGCGACCGGCCGGTCCGAGCGAGCGGGTGTTTGCGGAGGCCTATGGGGTTCGAACGGCATATGAGCCTGGGCGGATTCGCATTACCGGGAATCCGTTGGATGTAGCCATACAGACCAATGGGTTTTTCGAGGTCAAGACCCCTGATGGGGTTCGCTACACGCGTAACGGCATTTTTTCTCTCGATAGCCAACGACGATTGGTCACCAATCTTGGGCATCCCGTCATGGGCAGCAGGGGGGAGATCAAGGTGCCGGCCGGCAACATTCAGATCAATACGGAGGGGGCGATCCAGGTCGACGGCACTCCGATCGGCAGCATCAAGGTGGTCGAGTTCCCGGAAAACGGGATGCCGCAAAAGTTTGCCGAAGGACTCTTTATCGGCGGGAAACCAACGGTCTCAACGAAGCCCCAGGTCCAGTCCGGGCACATTGAAGAGTCGAATGTGAATTCCTTGAGCGAAATGGTGAAGATGATCCAGGGCATGCGAAGCTACGAGTCGGCGCAAAAGCTCATTCAAACACTCGATCATATGACTGATACGGCGATCCAAGACCTGGGCCGGGTGCAATAGGAGGAGTTTATGATTCGCGCAATGTGGACGGCGGCGACGGGTATGACCGCTCAACAATTGAACGTGGATACCATCGCCAACAATCTGGCGAACGTAAACACAAACGCATTCAAACGCAGCCGCGCGGAATTTGGTGATCTGCTGTACCAGATTCAGCGATTACCGGGCACCAATGCATCGAACGTGGGAGTGTTTCCTGTCGGCGTGCAGGTCGGAGGCGGCGTGCGTCCCATCACTGTCGCCAAGGAATGGGTGCAGGGCAACATGCGGCAGACCGGCAACGATCTCGATCTGGCCATCGACGGCGCAGGATTCTTCCAGGTGACCAGGCCGGACGGCACCATCATGTATACCCGTAACGGATCCTTCAAGCGCGATAACGTCGGCAATCTCGTGACCGGCGACGGCGACCAGCTCAACCCCGTCATCACCATTCCGTCGGGCGCGTTGAAAATCGATGTCGGCCAGGACGGCACCGTCTCCGTCCTGCTTCCCGGCGTCACCCAGGCGTCGCAGGTAGGCCAGATTCAGTTGGTGCGGTTCGACAATCCGTCGGGTTTGGTGGCGATGGGCGGCAACCTGTTCCTGGACAGCTTCGCGTCGGGACCGGCGCAACAAGGCACCGGTGGATTTTCAACCGGCTTCGGTACGTTGCAGCAGGGGTTCTTGGAAAGTTCCAACGTCAATTTGGCGGAAGAGATGGTCAACATGATCATCGCCCAACGGAGTTACGAGATTAACTCGAAAACCATTCAGGCATCGGATGAGATGATGCAGATTGCCAACAACCTGCGTCGGTAATCGACGCCGTACCTTTAACGAAGGATGACTACCGTGAATCGAGTCGGCCTTATGTGCATGGTGACCCTCACCCTGGTCACGAGCGCCGCCCTTCCGGCCCTGGCCGGAGAACGGACTCCGATCCGGCCTCTGTTTCGAGTGCACGAGGCGCTCGTGAAACAGGCCCACGGTCTCCAGCAGGCACGTGGGAAACGACTCATCTATCCGGAACAGATTCGCGGGGTAATCCACGACTTCGTCAAACGGGAACTTGCCGGTCGTGCCATCGATTGTCAGGTGGCGCTCGGCGATCCTCAGCAACCGATCGTCGTTCCCTCCGGGACCGTCGATCTCCAAGTCAGCGCGGCTCGATCGGAAGACCTTCTGGGACGCCGGGTGTTCCAGATTCATCTGGCCGTGAATGGGCGGTTCATCAAGACCGTCGATGCCACGGCCGATATCGCCGCCGTCGTGGAGGTCGTGGTGCCGGTTCGGTCCATCAAGGTCGATGAGTCGATCGAAGTCGATGACGTGACGACGGAGCGGATCGTCCTGTACGACCTGAAACAATCGTTCGTCACCAATCCCGCCGACGTCATCGGCAAAGCAGCCGTCCGCCCGCTCCCGCCTCAACTTGCCATCAGGCTGGGCGCCATTCGACGTCCTTTCGCTGTCCGCAAAGGCGATCGCGTGACGATCGAAGCCAAGCAGGGAGGGCTGTCGATTCAAACCGTCGGTGTGACCAAATCTCATGGTGAACTAGGACAAACCATCGTCGTATCCAATGTGGATTCCGGCAAGGAATTGCGGGCGACCGTCGTCGCTCCGGGGGTGGTCCGTGTCAGTTTTTAAGCGATCTGTTTCTCCATCGTGTTATGACCGAGTCATCTGGGGCATCCTGCTGCTCTGCCTGCTGGTCGACTGCTCATCCTCGTCGGGCGCGAAACAACAAAAAGTGGAGACGGCCAAACTTCCTCCCCCGAAAACCATGGGGTCGCTCTGGCAGGAGGAGAACGGTCGGGCCTACCTGTATGAGGATCTTCGCGCGATGCGGATCGGAGACATCATCACGATCTTGATCGTGGAAAAACACAAGGGGTCAAAGAGCGCCGACACGAGTGCGGAAAAAGACTCGACGATCTCAAACGCGATCGGCGGCTCCGGGATGGGGTATCTCGGTATTCCTGGAATCCGATTGGGCGGGGAGGCCAAACGAGGGTTCGGCATCGATGCCAGCGCCAAGAACAAGTTCGGCGGCAAGGGCGCGACAAGCCGTGAAGATACGTTGACGGGTACGATTTCGGCCATCGTGACGGAAGTGCTGCCCAACGGCGACTTGCGGGTCGAGGGGCGGCGTGAGGTGACGGTGAATTCGGAACGCCAAATCATGACCATCGCAGGCATTGTGCGCCGCGTGGATGTCAATACGAAGAATACGGTGCAGTCGAGCGCCATCGCGGACGCAAAAATCGAGTATTCCGGCCTGGGTGTCGTCGACGATGTCCAGCGACCGGGCTGGCTCGTCAGAATTCTGGACTGGGTCTCTCCGTTCTAATCACAAGACCATCGGGAAGAAGCCACGAGAAACAGGAGTCGTCATGACGAGGCCGCGGAAACAACGACGGGCGATGATCACGCAATCCTTTCGTCTCATGCTTTCCAGCGGGGTGCTGCGACCGGCCTCGATGGATCCCGATCTCTTCGCCCGTCCATGGACGCCACCCGCGCCCAAGCCAGTGCCCGTCGTTGCGAGACAGCCGCACGGCGCGCCATGGTTTCGGCGGACCGTGGTCGGAATGCTGGCTTTCCTCACGATCACCTTATTCACGGCCTCATTGGCCCAAGCCGTTCGCGTCAAGGACGTAGCCACGATCGAAGGCGTGCGGGAAAACCAGTTGATCGGCTATGGATTGGTCGTCGGGCTCGACCGGACGGGTGATCAGGTCATCGGTGGACAGTTCACCATTCAGGCCATGATGTCCATGTTGAACAAGATGGGCATCAACCTGGTCATCGATCCGATTCAGTTGCTCACTCGCAATATCGCCTCCGTGATGGTCACGGCGAAATTGCCGCCGTTTGTGAAGCCGGGCATGACGCTCGATGCTGTGGTCTCCTCCATGGCGAATGCAAAAAGTCTCCAAGGCGGCACTCTGTTGTCGACGCCGCTCAAGGCTCCGAACCAGCAGGTGTTTGCCGTCGCCCAGGGGCCGGTCTCCATCGGCGGGTTCTTGGGAGGGACCGGCGGCGCAGGTGGAGCGACGGTCACAAAAAATCACCAAGCCGCCGGTGTGGTTCCTGCGGGCGCCATCGTGGAAAAAGAGCTGGTGGTGGATATCGAGTCCTGGGAGTCCGTCTCGGTGTTGCTACGGCATCCCGACTTCACCACCGCCATTCGAACGGCCGAAGCGATCGACGGCACATTCGGGAAGGGCACGGCCATACCGGTGAATGCCGGGCTCGTGAAGACTACGCTGCCTGCAATCTTTCACGGCCGGGTGGTGGAATACATTGCGACGATGGAAGGATTGGACGTGACGGTGGATGTCGCCGCCAAGGTGGTCGTGAACGAACGCACCGGCACCGTAGTTCTTGGTGAACATGTCCGGCTCTCCACCTGTGCGATCTCCCATGGCAATCTCACGATTTCCGTCAAAAACACCCTCAACGTGTCGCAACCTCCGGCACCCCTCATTGGATCCTCGCAAGGGCAAACGACGGTCACTCCCGATGTGCAGACCGAAGTGACGGAGCAGGAGTCACGCCTCATCGTGGTCGATCAAACCGTGACCCTGGGAGAAGTGGTGCGGGCGTTAAACGCGGTGGGTGTCACCCCACGTGATCTGGTGGCCATTCTGTCGGCGCTTCGATCGGCCGGAGCACTTCAAGCCAATCTTGAGATCGTCTAGCGAAAGGCATTGTGTCGTATGGAAATTCACAATCTTATGGCCGGACAACTTGACCTAGCTCAGATGGCGACATCCCAGCCGCTCGGATTCCGTAGTCCGGTCGACCAGGTGCAGACTGGGGAGAAGGCCCGTGCAGGCCTTCATAAAGCCGGTCAGGAGTTTGAATCGTATTTCATCTCCTATCTTATTAAAAGTATGAGAGAAACTGTCCCCAAAGGCCTACTGGATCGGAAGGGGGAACAGGTCTGGTACTCCTTTTACGATCAAGAGATTGCCAAATTGTCCACAGAGGCGGGGGGGATCGGCATTTCGGCGTTTGTCGATGCGTATGCCGAAAAACTCCCCTAATTCGTGTGCTTCCCTCAAGTTCCAGGCCGATCGAGCCGATAGAGGACTCGACTAGGGGAAAGGCCTTTCGGAACACCCTGGCAACCGGGGAGGAGAAGTAGTCATGGAGATCTCACACAACGGCCGGTCGGCAGATCTCGCGAAAATTCTGTTAGGAGTTCAGGAAACTGAACGGACGCACCACAAGAAGGCAGCGTCTCAGGGAACACAGCCACAAGACCGCGTCCAGATTTCAGACCAGGCCAAGGAGCTCCAACGCCTGAGGGCAACGGCGGAGCAACCGGATACGGAACGTGATGCCAGAGTCGGTCACATCCGTCAGTCCGTCGAAGGGGGTACGTACAACGTGGACGGCAAAAAGGTTGCGGATGCCATCATTCGTAACGTCCTGACCGACGCCGTCCTGTAGCGAGCCGCTAGACGGCTCGATCCTTTCTTCACCTGTCCTCGTAGGTCGGAATCGCATTGTCGAGGAGGAGCCACGGTGTCGACCGTCCCACAGTCAGCCCCCAATGAAACCGACTCGCTCATTCGTCGCATGCGCGACAAGCTCACTGCCTTTCAGGCGCTGTTGCTTGAGGAGCAGGACGCGATTCGGTCGCTTTCCTTCGGACAATTCACGTCGGTCACCATGCGCAAGACTCAACTGCTGGATGAGGTACGAGGACTGGAACAGCAGCGTCGAAATCGATCGACTGTCGCAGATCCGCTTGTCCCATCCTCCGCGCGAACGCAAGAAGAAGTCGACCTCGTCGCGGCGATAGGGCGGACCGATCGGCTGAATCGGTTCAATGCCGCGCTCATCGGGCAGTCGCTCGAATTTTTACAAGGCACGCTTCGGCTCTGGCAATGCTCACCGGAGTCGGCGGCGCTCTATTCTTCTTCCGGCGCAGCGGTGGCAGGAAGCAGGGGCAGGGTAAGCGCCAAGGGGTAACGGGTGGTCGTATGTCGGGACTGAACGGACTATTCGGAATCGGCTCCAACGCCTTAAGCACCTACCAGCGAGCGCTGGCGGTCACCGGCCAAAACATCGCCAACGTCAGCACTCCAGGCTACTCCCGGCAGGAGATCATCCTCAACGAAACTCCGCCTGAGAATGGTCGACCCGGCCAGATCGGGACCGGCGTCGAGGCGACTCAAATTCGGCGTTCCGTCGATAGCTTCGTCGAACAACAGATATTGAGCTCGAACGAGCGGGTGGGCGAGTTCGGAGCATCGCAGAAAGCCCTCTCGCAAATTCAGTTGTTGTTCAATGATTCGAACGAGCAAGGCATCGCAGCAGGCATTGATGAGTTCTTCAAGGCCTGGCAAGATGTCGCCACGAATCCTGCCGACCTGACCGCCCGCACGGTGTTGCTGACAAAGGCCGATGGGCTTACCAAACTTCTGAATCAGGCCGGCACGCAACTGGGGGCCCAACGGGTTTCGCTGGACGGCCAGATTCAAAGCGGTATCAACGACGTCAACGCCCTGGCCGGCAAGATTGCCGACTTGAACAGACAGATTAAACTGACTGAAGTCAGCGGCCAGCAGGCCAATGATTTGCGCGATCAACGCGGTCGGTTTCTCAATGACCTCGCCGGACTGGTCGATATTTCTTCGATTGAGGACGCTACCGGACAGGTCACGGTGTTCGTCGGGATCGGACAGGTGTTGGTTACGGAGCAGAAGGCGTATACACTGGCGGGTGTCGCCAATGTGACCAACAACGGTCTCCTGGATGTGCGATTTGACGGCGGGACCGGGCCCAATACGGATATCACGTCGGCGATCAACGGTGGCCGTCTCAAGGGTTTGATCGACGCGCGTGACACCACCGCTGCCGGTCTGCAAACGTCTCTCAATACCCTCACGTCCCAACTCGTCTCGCAGGTCAACACCCAACATCGCCTGGGATATGGCCTGGATGGATCCACGACGCAAGACTTCTTTACGGTGACCGGTACCACGGCAAACACGATCAGCTTGGCCTTGACCGATCGACAGAAGATTGCCGCTTCGTCGACGGCCGCCGGGGTGCCCGGGAACAACGTGAACGCACTGGCGTTGAGCAGTCTGCAAACGGCCACGGTGGCAGGATTGGGGAATACGACGTTTCAGAGCTACTATAGCGCCATGGCCGGAAGCTTCGGAGCGACCCTCCAAGGCGTCACGCGCGATCTGCAAGGGCAGGAGATTCTGCACGACCAATTGCTGGCCCATCGAGCGGAAGTGTCAGGCGTCTCAATGGATGAAGAACTCATCAACCTGCTGAAGTATCAACGCGCCTTCGAGGCCGCTTCGAAACTGATCACCACCAGCGATGAGATGCTGCAGACTATTCTGGGCTTAAAACGGTAACCGTCTCGTCGTCTCACAGGAGTTGCTACTATGAGAGTCGCCGATCAACAGATGTACGGAACCCTCCTCGGCAATCTCCAGCGATCTCGTTTGCAAATGCTGACCTCGCAGGAGCAGATTTCCAGCCAAAAACGGGTCACCAATCCTTCAGACGATCCGAGCGCGTTCGGGCAGATCGTGCTCGATAAATCGGCGCTTTCGCAGACGGCGCAATGGATTCGAAATATCAATTTCGGGACGGCCAGAGTCGATGCCGCAGACCAGGCATTGGGCCAGACACAAAACCTCATCACGCGAGTTCGTGAGTTGACCATTCAAGCCAGTAGTGACACGACTTCGGCGGAGGGGCGGCAGAGTATCGCCAAGGAAATTCGCCAGTTGCAGCGTCAATTGGTTCAACTGGGCAATACGGAAGTGGCCGGGCAAGCGATCTTTGCCGGGACCAAAACCGACGTGACCCCCTTCACGATTTCTTCAGGGGATAATGTGGCCTATCACGGCAACAGCGAAACTCAATCGATCGCAGTCAGTGAAAATCAGACCGTTCAAATTCTCATGCCGGGAAGCAGTATCTTTACCGGCACGAGCAACAATATCTTCGATTCACTTCGTGATCTTTTGACCGCACTGGAAGGCAATGACCGTAACGGCATTCAGGCCGGCCTCGGTAATCTCGATCTGGCCACGGCTCAAATCAGCGATGCCCAGGGTACCATCGGAGCATTGGCCAACCGACTGCAAGTCACGCACGACGCATTGGACACCGCCCGGTTGACCATCACAAAAGCCATCTCGGATAACCAGGATGCCGACCTTGCGACGGCGATTACCCAGCTTCGCCTCCAGGAAGTCGCGGTGCAAGCCGCCAGCCAGACCTTCACCAAGATTTTTGACACCTCGTTGATCAACTATCTCCGCTGACCGACGCTCAAGTTGATCTCTACCGAAACCGATATACCCATGTACCCGTATTCACACGCCAAGGAAGGCTTGTATGCTGGTCTTAACACGACGCCGGGGAGAGGGCGTGACCATCGGTCCCGATGTTCGCATCGTGGTGCTTGGCATCAAGGGCGGACAGGTCAGGCTGGGAATCGAAGCTCCGCCCAATGTGCAAGTACATCGCGATGAAGTGCATGCGAGAATTCAGGACGAAAATAAAAGCGCCGCGGGACCTAGAGTCATTCCGCTGGAAGCCTTTCGCCAACTATCGAACAAAACCGGGCGTCGCGGAGGCTGAGAGAACGTCATGAAGTGTCAGTCGAGTAGGTTCGGGACGTTTGACGTGAACGAGGACACGCTCCTGGTATTTCCTTCCGGCATCCTAGGTTTTCCGGAGTGGACCAAGTACGTGGTCCTGGATCACGATACCGATGCTCCGTTCAAGTGGTTGCAGTGCGTGGAGGAACCGCAACTGGCATTCGTGATTCTTGACCCGTCTTTCTTCAAGCCCGACTATGAAATCGCGATTACGTCGGATGCGCTGATCGAGATTCAGAAGCAGGACGGCGACGAACTGTCCGTCGTCGCCATCTTAACCATTCCCTCGGACGATCCCAGTGCCGTAACGGCCAATCTGCGCGGGCCGCTGATCATGAATCATCGGAACAGACTCTGTAAACAATTGGTGCTCTCGGAGGATTGGCCGACTCGGTACCCGCTTTTTTCCGCTGCCTCCTCCCAAAGCCCGTCTCCTGCCGCTCCGCTTCAGGCGTCGGTTCGTTAAAGAACGGTTCATTCTTCGCGCACTAGGCTCATTGTCAATTCTCGTCAACGGGGTGCGATGCCTGCAGCACGATAGCGTCTCTGAAAAGAGCGCTGCTGTCTTCGCATGTGGTTTGAATAGACTAACGGGGTTGAGTCGGGTCGGCTGGATTGAGCTGGCGTGTCAACACGTCGACCAATTGCTGGACCGTGCGTTCAAGTTGAGCGAGCAGGGCAGGGGCTTCAGCCAGCGTTCCGAGACGTCCGGTGGCTTCCAACTGGCTTGCCAAGAGCACCACATCCGGTGCGCAAAGATTCCCCGCCGTTCCTTTGAGACTATGGGCCGCTCGTTCAAGTGCGTCACCATCATTGTGCTTGATAGCGGCTTCGATCTCCTGAACCATGATGCGATGGCGTTCTAAAAACAGCCGCAGCAATTGATCGAACAGTTCGACATCGCCGCCGATATTGGCCAACATGGTGGTCGCGTTAAATATACCTGCATCGGTCTTGCTCATTTCATGGGGGGGCGCCGGAGCCGGGACTGCCTCGGGAGTTGCCAGCGGAGCCCATCGCTGCAAAATTTGTCCGAGATCGTCGGTTTTTACCGGCTTGGTCAGATAGTCATCCATGCCGGCGGCTTTGCAACGCTCGCGGTCTCCCGGCATAGCATTCGCCGTCAGGGCGATGATGGGGACGTGGGCGCGCGTCCGGGACGCATCAGGCCGTTGTTCCTGCTCGCGAATGCGTCGCGTCGCCTCATATCCATCCAGTATGGGCATCTGACAGTCCATGACGATCGCCGCGTAAGTGTCTCGCTCAAGAGCTGCCAGGGCTTCCTGACCGTTGGACACGATGTCCGGCTGATAGCCGAGTCGTTCCAGCATGCGAACGGCGAGCTTCTGGTTGACGACGTTGTCTTCCGCAACGAGAATTCGCGGCCGGGCACGCTGTTCGGCCAGAGTGTGGCGGGTGATCAGGGTTGAGGCGACCGCCGAACTTCCATCAGGAGGGGGAACAGTGGCCGACTGTTGCAATCCAAATACGACGCGAAGACAGCCTTGGAGCTGATCATGGCGAACAGGCTTTGTCAGATATGCAGTAAATCCCGCGCGGCGCGCCCGCTCGGCATGCCCGGGCTGAATCAATGAGGTCAGGACGATCAGACGAACCCCAGCGCCTTGTCGGTGCGCCCTGATGTCCTGCGCGAGTTGGAGGCCATCTTTGCCCGGCATCAGCATATCGAGCACGGCCGCGTCATAGGGGCGGCCTTGTGCGGCGGCCTGTTCCAGCATCTGCATGGCTTCGTCGGCATTATGCGCCTGGTCATCCTGCATGCCCCATCCTGAAACCAGGTGATGAAGGATCGTGCGATTGGACTCGTTGTCATCGACAATCAAGATGCGGCGACCGCTCAGCTCAACCGAGGGCACGATGGCCGGCGCACACACCGCCTGTTTCTGAAACGTGCCAGTGCACCAGAAGGTGGTACCCTGGCCCGGTTGGCTGCGAAGCCCGACCTTGCCTCCCATGAGTTCCACCAATTGTTTCGAGATCGCGAGGCCGAGTCCTGTGCCGCCGTATTTGCGAGTGGTGGAGCTGTCGGCTTGGGTAAAGGCCTGGAACAAGCGCGCTTGTACCTCCTCGCTAATGCCGATGCCGGAGTCTGTCACTTCAAATTTTATGGTCACGCCGGACGGAGTGTCGCTTTCTAGGAATGCCTGCAACGTGACTTCTCCGCGCTCGGTGAACTTGATGGCGTTGCCCACGAAATTGGTGAGCACCTGCCGCAGTCGTCCAGGGTCGCCACGCAAGGCATTCGGCACGGCGGCATGCACCAGGCCGGTAATCTCCAGGCCTTTTCGCTGCGCCCGCTCCGCGAACTGAGACAGCACGTCTTCAACGGTCGTGCGCAAGTGAAAATCGAGGCTTTCCAATTCCAGTTTGCCCGCTTCAATCTTGCTGCATTCGAGCACATCGTTGATCAAGGACAGTTGCGCTTCCCCGCATTGTTGGATGGTGTTGGTGAAGGAGCGCTGTTCTTCGGTCAAAGGTGTATCCAACAACAGGCTTGCCATGCCGATGACGCCGTTCATCGGCGTGCGCAATTCATGCGTGATCATGGCCAGAAACGCGGACTTCGCACGGGCCGCCGTCTGAGCCTGCTGGAGCGCTTGGTCCAATTGACGGTTGCTTTCACGGAGGCGATCGGCCGTGTCGTTCAATGCCCGGTGAGTCGCATACACTTCACCGAGGTCGATGGCATAGGCACGCACGAGCCCGTGACCGGGCACAGGGCAGAGGGTCCAGCTAAAACACGCATTGCCTCGCACGACTTCCTGCGAGGTCACCGTGCGCCCTTCCAACAAACAGGTGGCCACGAGGGCTGGGAGACTGTCCGGAAGAATATCCGGCTTGCCGGCGAGGTCGTATCCGAATCGACAGAGCACGTCCGCCATGGCTGGATTCACATAGACGAGAGTGCCGTCCCGGTCGATTTCGACGATCGGATAGGGGCTTTCTTCGGCCACTTCGGCGAGTCGGTTACGGTCCTTTTCGAGTTCGAATTCACGCGAGATATCACGCAGCGTCAGCAGTGTGGCGACCGAGGGAATCCCGGAGATGCGGAGCTGCTGCCACTCGACGGCGGTAGAGTCGGTTGTCTCGCTCTCATGGTTCTTCGCCGTCCGGTCGGTCGGCGAGGGTGGCCCGCCCGACCATATCCAGATACCGGTGGCGCGAAGCGAGTCGCTCAGATCGATAGGCTGACCGATCAGGTCCGGCAGCGCTGCTCCGACGCAGTCCGCGGGGGATCGACGGAGTAGGCGCGCGGCGGTGCGATTGGCGAAGACAATTGTCTGATCGGCTGCCAAGAGGAAGAGGCCCAACGGCACGGCATCCCACAGCAACGTGGAGACCTCCGATGGCACAGCGAAGCCCACGGCATTCTGGGGCGGTTTCGCACGTGGTGGCTGAGGATGGTTCATTGCGAGAGAGTGCCGACCGTGGTTTCAAGATATTCAGGAAGGTTCACCTGTTCCTGCGTTGGATCCAACGCGCGGAGAATCGTGCGCGTCGGCTGGTCTGATGTTTGATTCTGAAGGTCGAGGTCCGTCGGCTTCTGCTGGGGCTCCCCACCAGGACCCCTGATGATCCGAATACGTGGTCGTAATCGGTCTTCGTGATTCAGTCCGACGACGACGGCGCATTCATTCGTATTGAGTTTAATCAGGCTTCCGAGCGGGTAGACACCCAGGGCTTTGATGGCGACTTCGACCAGTGTTTTGTCATAGCGACCTTTCGCTCCGAGCACGAAGAGCTGTCGGATTGCATCGTGAGGTAGCAGGGGGGGACGGCCATGCCGAGCACTGACCAGTTCGTCGTACGTGTCTGCCAACCCCACGAGTTGAGCCAGCGTGGACAGGCCTTCCTGCTTCAACTGTTGAGGGAATCCGCTCCCGTCCTGATATTCGTGATGTTGCAAAATAATACGCGAGACCGCATCGGGGATCGAGTCCACTTGAGCCAGCACCGTGGCTGCCAACTGCGGATGCTGTTTCATCAGGACCTGCTCTTGATCGGTCAGAGGCGTTGATTTCCGATACAGGTTACGCGGAAGTCGTAGATAGCCGATGTCGTGGAGGAGGGCTCCCAGTCCGAGTGCTTCTCGATCGGCTTCCGCGCAGCCGTTCTCCACCGCAAGGATGAGTGTTAACACGCAGACATCCATGCCATGGTTGGCGAGGGTTGCGTCAAATCGTCGGACTTTATCCAGACAGAACTGGATCAGCATCGGTTCCGGTTGCGCCACGATCTGCTCCAAGAGCTTGCTCACAACCGGTTTCAGTGTCACGATTTGGGGTGGATGGCCCGCTTCAAGGTCACTGAATACACGTTCTACTGCTGCCGTCGCTTCGCGATAGGCCACGGCCGCCGATGCAGATCGGGGGCCGCGCTCGTTCTGCTGTGGAACAACGGTTTCAGCGCTGGCAGGCGGCGGTTCAACCGGGGGAGGCGTACTGCTTGGCGTGACCGCGATGGCGGCACCGACATCCAGCCCTCGCTCGATATCGATGGTGACGGCTTGAATGCCATGTTGCTTGAGTTGAAGGATATCGTCGGGACTTGACACCAACCATTTATGGCGGAGAAACGGAGTCCGATACCAAGGCTGATCCAAACCCGCAATAAACATACCGACGGTGAGTTGATCGATGGAAATGCGTTTTGTCGAAGCCATATGAGGGCTGTACCTACTCTTCAGGACGAATGGTAATAAGCGCGGCCGGTCCGATGCTGTGTCTTTGCCGTAAGGTGTATATCGGTTGATGGTGAGCCGGTCTTTACCCGGGGCGGCCAGGCTGATGAAGGAGTTCCTTTAGGTTTTCCGGAGTTCTACCGATAGGGCTGATTGGGGCATGTGTCTGTGCTCGAAAACATCGGGAGTAGGCGTGTGAGTGAACCGGTCGTCCATCGTCATCCATCGTCGTTCCTCTCGGTTGGCCTCTCGCTCCAGCTCAGTCTGCCGCACGACGAGTCGCGGGCGCAGTACGGTTCCACCGTCCTGGGGTGGAAGCATCGAAGTTGGATCGTCTGTGAATGGCCGTTTCATTTGGGGGAACCGATCCCCTGCGGAGTAGGGACGGTCTGTCTGTTGCGGTACATCTACGAAGGGAAAATGATCGGCTACCGCGCCGAGATTCTGAACACTCAGATGCAGCCCTTCCCGTTTCTCCTCTTGGCATTTCCCCCGACCGTAGAGGAAGTGCCTCTCCGCAAGCATGGGCGAGTGTCGGCGCAAGAACCGATTGTGCTCTCCCGGGTGGAAGAAGACCCACCCAATCCACGATCTGAACCAACAGCGCGCATCGGCGGGCTGTTAATGGACTTGAGCGCGTCCGGTTGCGGCGTGCTCCTTCAACGTCCCGTTCAGGACTTTTATCCGGGGATGGTTATGCGGGTTGAGTTCGAAATCATCGGCACCGGTCATGTCAACAATCTGACAGCGGTGATCCGAAACGTGACAATGCAGGCTGACGGGACGCAACTTGGTCTGGAATTCCGGTTCGACGGCAAAGAAACGATTGAGTACCGGGGGTGGGGAGGATCGGTTCGGAAAGCGCTCGAATCCTTCGTTCTTCAGAAACATTTCTTCGAGTCCGCCTAGACTGCAGCGGTTGCCGATGACTGGGAACTTTTTGCCCGGTCGCCCGCAGAACCCCGTTCGCAACACTAAGAAATCCCGTAGTTTCAGCTCCTCATGCCGCACAGGTTAGTGGCATACATCTTGATGGGTATGCCTGTGCCACGCCCCGTCTTGGGAGGGACGCAGGCCACTATCAGGAGCAAAGAAACGACCATGACGCTGCATGCACAGAGTGCCAAGCTGAATCCTCGATGGTGTCTTGCGCAGGATACGATCGACCGGCAAGACATCGACCATTTGATCGAGTGGCTTCGGACGTATCCTCGCCTCACCAAAGGGGCGGTGACCCTCGACTTCGAGCGGCAATGGTCGGAATGGTTGGGGCGGCCTTATTCGGTGCATTGCAATAGCGGTTCGTCGGCTAATCTCCTGATGTATTACGCATTGCTCCGCTCGGGCAAATTGCGCAACACGAAGGTGATTGTCCCCAGTGTCGGGTGGGTGACATCTCTCGCTCCGGCGATCCAATTCGGCTTTACTCCCATCATGTGTGAGGCGGACCCGGACACCTTCGGTCTCGACCTCAATCATCTCGAAGAGCTCTTAAAACGCCACGACGCGCACACGGTATTGCTTGTTCAGGTGCTTGGGGTGCCGCACCGCATGCAGGAGATGCAGACCCTGAAAGATCGCTACGGGTTCTATCTGCTCGAGGATGCCTGTGCTGCAATCGGAGCGGAGTATGGCGGCAAGAAGATCGGCACATTCGGCGACATGGCCAGCTTCTCCTTCTACTTCGGCCACCAGATGTCCACCATTGAAGGCGGCATGGTATCGACCGACGACAAGCGCTTTGCGGACATGCTCTTGATGCTACGCAGCCACGGCTGGAGCAAGGATCTGGATCCGGCCGGCCATCAGGAGCTGGTGACGCAGTACCAGATCGACGATTTTCATTCACCGTTTGTGTTTTATGAGCCGGGTTTCAATCTGCGTTCGACCGATTTGAATGCGTTTATCGGTATCGAACAACTGCACAAGCTGGATTGGATGACCGGGCGACGGCAGGCCAACCACGAACGGTACCTGCAGCAACTCGCAAGCCGCTTCTATACCCAGCGCCCACCCCAGAGCAGCAAGGTCGCCAGCATTTCATTCGGCTTACTGGCCGAGTCGCCGGAACAACGCCGTCGTATCGTCAAGGCACTGGTCGCGGAAGGCGTCGAAACCAGAATTTTCTCCGCCGGCAATCTTGGGCTCCATCCGTTCTGGATGAACCGGTACGGGAAGGCCAGCTTTCCCGTGGCGGATCGCGTGCACCATTGCGGCTTCTTCCTGCCCAATCACGCCTCCATGAACGAACAGGATGTCGCTCACATTGCGCGCATCGTCTTGGAGGCCGCATGACAGGAGCCACGTTCATGACCCGAACGTCATTCATAGGGGAGCTCGATCGACTATGACGACAGCCTCAACCCATGTGCTCGTGACCGGGGGAGCCGGCTATCTTGGCTCCGTCCTCAGTCGGCGTTTGCTGGACCTGGGCTATACGGTAACCGTCCTCGATAATTTTCTCTATCGTCAAAACAGTTTGATGGACTGTTGCGGCGAAGAAAGATTCCACGTGGTACGGGGGGATTGCCGCGATGAACGTCTGCTGACCGAGTTGCTGCGAACCGCGGACATCATTATTCCGCTTGCCGCCCTGGTCGGGGCACCCCTCTGCGACCGGGACCGCATCGGAGCCTACACGGTGAATTTTGAAGCCGTACAACTCTTGTGCAAACTCTCTTCCCCACGGCAGCGGATCATTTTTCCCGTCACCAACAGCGGTTATGGGATCGGCCAACCGGGGGTGCCGTGCACGGAAGAATCGCCGCTTCGGCCCATCAGTCTCTATGGTGAGACCAAAGTGAAGGCCGAGCGGGTGGTGCTGGATCGGGGGAACGCCATCACCCTGCGGCTGGCCACGGTATTCGGCGTGTCGCCCAGAATGCGGATGGATTTGCTGGTCAATGATTTTGTCTGGCGTGCCGTGCAGGATCGCGCGGTGGTCGTGTTCGAAGGACACTGCAAGCGCAACTACATCCATATTCGCGATGTCGTGCGGACCTTCCTGCATGCCATCGATCACTTCGAGCAGATGAAGGATCGCCCGTACAACGTGGGGCTGGATGACGCGAACCTGTCGAAACTCGAACTGTGTCGGGAGATTCAACGCTTGATTCCACATTTCGTGTCCTTCGAAGCGCCGATCGGCGAAGACCCGGACAAACGAGACTATATCGTGTCGAACCAGCGTCTGCTGGCGGCGGGGTTTAAGCCGGAGTGGTCGCTGGAGCGGGGAATTCGCGAGTTAATCAAGTGTTACACGATCGTCAAAGCCGGTCAGTATGCCAATGTCTGAGTCGAATCCAGGCCGGCAAGCGGAGCAGCGATGATTATCAGCCGAACACCCTTTCGGATGTCCTTCTTCGGTGGCGGTACCGACTATCCCGTGTGGTTTCGTGAGCATGGCGGAGCGGTACTCGCCACGACCATCGATAAATATTGCTATATCAGCTGCCGCCGCCTGCCGCCGTTTTTCGAACACCGGTCCCGCATTGCCTATTCACGCATTGAACTGGTGAAGAACCATGACGAGATCGAACATCCCGCCGTTCGCGGCGTGCTGAAGTATCTCAATATCAACGACGGTCTGGAGATTCACCACGACGGCGACCTGCCGGCTCGCACAGGGTTAGGGTCAAGCTCGTCGTTCACCGTGGGCTTGCTCCATACCTTATACGCACTGCAGCACATCATGCCCAGCAAGGCGCAGTTGGCCCAGGCCGCCATTCATGTCGAACAGGATGTGCTCGGCGAAGCCGTCGGCTGTCAGGATCAAGTGCTGGCGGCGCATGGCAGCCTCTGCAAAGCCACGTTCTTTCAGAGTGGAGAGATCGGGCACAGTCCAATCATCATGCGGCCCGAACGGCTCGCTGCGTTCCAAAGCCACTTACAACTGTATTTCACCGGCTTCTCCAGGATTGCGTCGGAGGTGGCCCGCGAGCAGATCGATCGTACGCATCAACGCAAAGCCGAATTGTTTGCCCTGTTGGAGATGGTGCAAGAAGGCATCGCGATCCTCACCGGCGCAGGGGACCTCGCCGAGTTCGGAACATTACTCCATGAAGCCTGGATGCTCAAACGCCGATTGACGTCACGCATCACCACCCCGGCCATCGACGATATTTATACGGCGGCCCGAGCGGCCGGGGCGCTCGGCGGAAAATTGCTGGGGGCCGGAGGGGGAGGGTTCATGCTGTTGTTCGCCAGGCCGGAGGCCCACGAGCGGATTCGACTGGCTCTGCCCGGTTTGTTGCAGGTCCCGTTCAAGTTTGAAGATCACGGAACTCACATCGTGTTTTACCAGGAAGACCATCTCATGCTCGATGATGTCTGGGTTCAACAATCGGCGCAGGCGGCATCCCAACTAAAGGCCGCATTGATCGGAAAGGCGGCATGAGCACATTCCAGGTGGCCGACTGCGATGTGGTCGTTCTGTGCGGGGGGCTCGGCACACGCCTGCAGTCCGTGGTGGCGGACCGTCCGAAACCGATGGCGGAGATTCATGGCCGTCCGTTCGTGGCCCTGCTGGTCGAGCATTTCCTGCGCCATGGCGCGCGTCGATTCATTTTCAGCATCGGATATATGGGTGACGTGATCGAGGACTGGTTTCGCCGCCATCGGGGCTCTTACGAGACGTTCTTCGTCCGCGATCCGTCCCCCCTCGGCACGGGTGGAGCGGTGGCGCAGGCAATGACGCTGGTCCGCAGTAATCCGTTTCTGGTGCTGAACGGGGATTCCTTGTGTGAAATCGATCCGAATCGATTGCTGCGGTTCCATATGCGGAAACGCGCGCGCGCGACAATCGCGGTTGTTCCAGCCGACGGACGAGAGGATACGGGAGTCGTCACGCTCGGGCAGGACGATCGTGTCCTGTCGATGGTGGAAAAGCCACGCGCGCGCACGACGAGCCACCATAACGCCGGCATTTATCTGTTTGATCGGAGCGTCGAGGCGCTGTTTCCGCGGCAGCGTTCTTGGTCCTTGGAGCGTGAACTGCTTCCACGCCTGGTCACCGAACCGTTCTATGGATTCGTGACGGCCAACTCCCTGTATGACATCGGTACCCCTGAGCGCTTGGCGCAATTTCGTGACATGTGGAGGGACTCGTCGGTCTATCTCCCGGCATCGCCGCTACAGGAGAAGCAAGGATCACTGTCGTAATGGCCACTCACGTATCACCGGCACCGCAGGCGGCGCACCGACTGGTATTCTCGTCGCGTGGCGAACGCCTCATCGGCCAGGAAATGTTTCGAGTCATGGATCGAGCCCAAGCGCTGGAACGGCGCGGTCATCACATCTATCACCTGGAACTCGGCAATCCCCGTATGGCTCCTCCGATAGAGATTCTCGATGCCACCATGCAGGCCCTTCATGAGAAGCAACTCGGGTATGCGCCGATGGCGGGAGTGAAAGATTTGCGCGTGGCGCTGGCCGCTCGGTACGCATCGCTGACCGGGCAGGCCTTGACCGACTCCCATGTCGTCATGAGCCCAGCGAACCTCTTGATCCACCAGTTTCTCGACATCACCTGCAATCCGGGAGACCGAGTGGTGCTCTTCACGCCGGCGTTTCCCTCTTACTGGGCTGCAGCGGCGCATCTTGGACTCCAGGTCTCGCCGGTGTCGCTGGCTGAGCGCGATGGGTTTCAGCTTTCTAGACAAGTCGTCGACGAGGCGTTCACGGCCCGGCCCCGGGCGATCATCGTCAACAACGCCAACAATCCAACGGGAGCCGTCTATGCGCCGGCGACCCTTCGAGAACTCGCCGCGCGCTGTGAGGAATCGGGGATCTGGTTATTGAGTGATGAAACCTATGCCGATCTGACGTTCGATCAATCGTTCTTCACGCTCGCGTCGGCCCATGCCGGCCATGTCGTGGCCATGTCGTCTTTCTCCAAGGTCTTTTCCATCCCAGGCTTTCGAACCGGTTACGCCTTCGCCCACGAACAGGTGGCGGCGAAGTTGGCGCTGTCCAATTCGACGCTCTATTCCTGCCTCCCGTTGTTTACCCAACTGGGTTGTGTGGCAGGTTTACGGGTGCTGGATGTGTATGCGAACGAGATCCGCGTTCGCATGGCCCGGCTCATCGCATCGTGCCACGAGCGCATCAATCGTTCCGGAGTGCTGCGTTGTCACAAGCCGGAGTCGGGGTTCTATCTGTTCGTCGACATCGCCGGTACCGGTCTCGACGACAGGACCTTTTGCCACCGGCTGCTCGACGAGCATCACACGGCGGTCACACCGGGACGCAGTTTCGGTGAAGACTATTCATCGTATATTCGCCTGGCCGCATGCGGGCAGGAAGAAGATGTTCACGAAGGCGTCTCGCGCACGATCGCCTTCGCGCAAGAGCTGGGAGGTTGCCGTGTCCAAGCCGCTTGACGTGTTGCTCGTCACCCCACCCAGTCGGGTGCAGGTCTATCAAGAGTTGAGCCGAGACTTTGCCGCCATTGAACCGCCGGTGTGGTCCGGTTTGCTCGCGACATTTTTGCGCCGACACAGTTGCTCCGTCGCCATTCTGGACGCAGAGGCGCAGGGATTGGATCACCAGCAAACCGCGGAACAGATCGCGGCGATCGCTCCCAGGCTCGCCGTCTTCGTCATTTATGGGCAGCAGCCCTCCGCCTCCACCCAATGCATGCCTGCCGGTCGAAAAGTCTGTGAGTTGCTCAATGCACTGGGCGACGTTCCTACGCTGGTCATGGGGACGCATCCTTCGGCGCTGCCGAGGCGCACGCTGCTGGAAGAGCCGTATACCTATGTCTGCCAAGGAGAGGGGCCTGCCACGATTCTCGGGCTGGTGATCGCGCTACGCGCGCCGCAGCATTCCCTTCGCGAGGTCCCTGGGCTCTGGCACATGGAGGAGGGCAATCCCGTCGGCAATGCTCCGGCGCCATTGCTGACGGCTCTCGACCAGGAGTTGCCCGGGCAGTCCTGGGATCTCCTCGATATGACCCGGTATCGGGCGCACAACTGGCATTGCTTCGACAATTTGAATCAGCGATCCCCCTATGCGTCGCTGCAGACAAGTCTTGGGTGTCCCTTCACCTGTTCCTTCTGCTGTATCAACGCGCCCTTCGGCATGCCGATGTTACGAACCTGGAGTCCGGATAACGTCATCGGTCAGATCGACCGGTTGGTCCGGGACTACGGCGTCACCAATATCAAAATTCCCGACGAAATGTTCGTGCTGAATCGGCGCCACGTGATCGGTATTTGCGACCGCATCATCGAGCGAGGCTATCGCCTCAACATCTGGGCCTATGCGCGCGTGGACACCGTACAAGACGAAGTATTGGAAAAACTCGCGCGTGCGGGATTTACCTGGTTGGGTCTCGGCATCGAGTCCGGCAGCCAGCATGTGCGTGACGGCGTGGAAAAGGGTCGCTTCGGCGAGGGCGACATTGTGGCCACCGTCGACAAGATCCGCTCCTACGGCATTCACGTGGCGGCCAACTATATTTTCGGCCTGCCCGACGACACGTCGGAAAGCATGCGCGCGACGTTGGACCTTGCCCTCGCCCTCAATACGGAGTGGGCCAACTTCTATTGCGCGATGGCCTATCCTGGTTCGCCGCTGTATACCCTGGCACGCCGGAAACAATGGACGCTGCCTGACGACCAGGATGGTCCCGGATGGATCGGCTATTCGCAGCATGCCTACGAGAGTTGTCCCTTGCCGACCGACCATCTCACGGCGACGCAGGTACTGGCCTTTCGGGATCGTGCATTTGTGGAGTATTTCACCCATCCCCGTTATGTAAGCATGCTTCAGCGGACGTTCGGAGCACCTGTCGCTACGCATGTGGCGGCTATGTGTGAGCACCAGGTGCGGCGTCGCCATCATGACTTGGCAGCGAGACCAGCGGCTTAGCAAGCTGCACTAGAACAAGGAGTGTTCATGATCAAGGTCGCGGACTTCATCATCCATACATTGGCGGAACGGGGAATCGACAAGATGTTCGTGGTGTACGGCGCCGCCAATGGTGATCTGATCGATGCGTTCACCCGAACCGCCGCCACGGAATACGTCGCCGTCATGCATGAACAGGCGGGCGGCTTCGCCGCTGAAGCCTATGCCAAGGTCAAGGGCGTACCCGGGGTGGCCATCGCCACCAGCGGGCCCGGCGGTATGAATCTCTTGACGGCAATGGGCAATTGTTTTTATGACTCCGTGCCCTGCGTGTTTCTCACCGGCCAGATCAATTCGCGCTTTCTCCGTCCCGATCCCTCAATACGCCAGATCGGATTCCAGGAGACCGATATCGTGGCCATGGCGGCTCCGGTCACGAAATACGCGAAGATGATTCTGAAGCCGGACGACGTTCGGTATGAATTAGAAAAGGCGTTGTGGCTCTGTCAGGAAGGCCGCCCTGGACCGGTGCTGTTGGATATTCCACTCGATGTGCAGAAGACGCTGGTCGATGCGAAGCGTCTCACCGGATTCGCACCGCCGGCCGCCATGCATTTCGATCTCACCGTCGTCGACGAACAGATATCGCGCTTCATCGCCGAGCTGCAGCAGTCCGAACGACCGGTGATTTTGATCGGCGGAGGCGTCCGTTTGGCCGATGCGCAGGATGACGTGCGCGTCTTGGGACGGCGCTTGAACGTGCCCTGTTTTCCAACCTGGAACGCGTTGGACGTGATCAGCTCCGACTATGAGAACTACGGCGGGCGGGTGGGCACGTACGGCGGCGCGGGCCGAAACTTCGGTATTCAGAACAGCGACTTACTGCTCTCGATCGGGAGCCGTATTTCCGGCCGCATCACCGGCGGAAATGTGCAGAGTTTTGCCCGGCAAGCCAAGAAGTATCTGGTGGAAATCGATCCGGCCATGGTACAGCGAAAATTTCAGCAGGTGCCGTTTGATGTCAACATTCTGTGCGATGCCAAGGTGTTTACCCAGCGTCTTCTGAGCGCGCTCGATCGCCGAACCAGGCCGTTGCCGGACTACTCGCAATGGACGGAACGGGTGATGGAATGGAAACGCCAGTACGACCCGGTCCGACCGGAATTCTTCGCCCAGGGCGAGCGCGTCCACCCCTATGCCTTCATGCGCCGCTTATCCGAAAAAATGAGCGCCACGGACATTCTCGTGGGGGACTGCGGGGGCAACATCGTCGTCAGCAACCACGCCTTCGAAACCAAATACGGCCAGCGGAATCTGACGAACAACGGCAACTCGCCCATGGGTTTCTCCTTTGCCGGAGCGATGGGCGCCTGGTTTGCCGCTCCCACCCGTCAAGTCGTCTGTACGATCGGAGACGGCGGCTTCAACATGAACCCGCAGGAACTCCAGACCTTCATCAACTATGGCGTCAAAGTCAAAACGTTCATTCTGAACAACCATATTTACGGCATTACCAAGGCCTACCAGGAGACGAATTTTCAAGGCCGCGCGGAAGCCTGCGGGCCGAAGGGATATCACCCGCCGGACTTCCTCAAAATCGTGCAGGCGTATGGCATTAAATCCGTTGCCATCGGCAATCACGCCGAGATGGACGCCAAGATCGACGAGGTCCTGGCCTTCGACGGTCCGGTGGTCTGTGATGTGGACATGCATGAATTCCACACCTACGAGCCCAGAATCTTCGGGTGGAAGACGCCGATCGAGGATATGTATCCCTATCTCTCTCGTGAAGAATTCCGAGCCAATATGGTCATCGAGCCGGCCGACGGCTGGATGAACCCGGAATATCCGGACGTCGTTCGCCGAAACGATCAGTCACAGCCGTAGGGAGACCGTCATGTCGCATGGTGATGCTGAGGCAAACACAGTCACTCCGCTGGACGTTGAATACTACCAATTCTGCCGCGAGCAGATGCGTCCGTATTTTGGTCGGGTGATGTGGGCGTCGCAAGGGCTGCCGCTTCGCCATGTCGTGATGCAGGAATTGGTGCGACTGGAGGCAGCACGGCAGGGGACAGGCCCCCTTCATATTCTGGAGGTGGGATCATGGGCCGGGGGGTCGGCTGTCACCTGGGCGGAAGCCCTGACGCGGCACCATCGAGCCCACGGCCGTGTGGTCTGCGTTGACCCGTGGAAGCCTTACTTCGATATGAGCAAGCGACCGGATGAGGCGGTATACCGCGAGATGTCCGAGGCTCTGGCCAAGGATACCATCTACGACTTGTTCCTTCATAACATCACGACCGCCGGACATGCCGCTCTGGTCCTTCCCCTCAGAGGGTCTGCCACAAACATGTTGCCGGCTCTGCCGCGAAACTATTTCGACCTCGTCTTCGTCGACGGCGACCATTCTTACGCGGCGGTGGCGGCCGATATCAAGGCTGCGGGAGGGCTCATCAAGGATGGGGGACTGTTGTGCGGGGATGATTTGGAACGCCAAAGTTTCGAAATCGACCGCGACTATGCACGGACACAGATCGAGTCGGATTACATTCGTGATCCGCGATCGGGCCACGAATATCATCCCGGCGTGACCTTAGCCGTGGGCGAACTTTTCGGTGAGGTCTCACAAGTGGCGGGATGCTGGGCGGTTCGCAAACGCGGCGCCGGCTGGGAGCGATGCGACATGTCGCTTGTGATCTGTTCGCCGGATCGTATCCCTGCGCACCTCACTCGCCGAAACCTAACCGCAGATGAAGACTTTCAACGATGGCGCGCGCGACGGGGTCGGTCGGCGAGTGTCGTGGTGACCAGGGAAGCGGAAGGTGGCAAGCCGATCCAGACTGCATCACTGGGTACGACGAGAACCGTCGCGGGCGCCACGCAACGCGCCTTGCTGATTCAACTGGATTTCCAAACTTGGGCCACCGCCCGTCCCTGGACTTACAGCGCGGCCTTCGGCGTACAAGAAGGTTTGATGGCCAACGGGGTCGAATGTGTGACCGTCCCGGCCATCGCCGAACATGCCTGCTCAACGCCTGCTTCATGGGTCTACCATGCCAAGAAGGCTTTGGCCGGGCAGCACTTCGATCAAGTGTGGCTATGGTTGATTCATACTCCGCTGGATCAAGCCACCTTGGAATGGGTGGCCGGGTTGGCGCCGGTACGGGTCGGGGTCCTCATGGAATCGCTTCGCTACGACGCGGAAGACTATACATGGGCTCCCCAATTGACGCTTCGCCCCTCACAATTGGAGGCGCAACTTCCTTATCTCACCCATGTGCTGGCGCCCGACGAACAGGATGCCGCCGACCTTGCGGCGCGCGGCGTGACCAACGTCCTCTGGTGGCCGTCGATGGTCCCGGAGCGATTCATTATCCCTCCGGCCGGTGTGCCGATGCAGGCCCGAGCCGTCTTCCATGGAACGCCCTACGGACGCCGTCAGAATTGGGTAAACGAACCGTCACTCACCGGCCGCCTTCACTGTGCCAAAGCCGCACAGCCCCCCACGAGAAACCAACAGTTGTTCGATCAATTGCAACAGGTCGCAACACAATATCTTGCCGAAAATCATGTGGTCAATGACGCAGCCATCCGGGAGTATGTGCAATCACTGCAACAGATCCGGCTCGCCGAGTTCACGGAGTGGATGGCGCAGCTCGCTCAATGGCCTGCGATCGTGAACCTGCCCAGCCTCGCCAAGTTTTACGGCGGCCGGGTCATTGAAGCGATTGCCGCCGGCCGGCCGGTTATTTCCTGGGACATTCCCGGGCATCCGAAGAATCGAAGCCTGTTCGAAGCGGAGAAGGAGATCTTACTTTTCTCGCAGGATGACCCACACGCCCTCGCGTCGCAAATCGATCGAGTCCTGCAGGATCACACCTTTGCGGAGTCACTGTCCCAAAGGGCTCAGGACAAGGTCAGGCGGTATCACACCGCCGAACGACGCCTGCGGGGGACGCTGGAGTGGGTTCGCACCGGGCAAACGCCGGACTATGGATTATCGGCACAGACGAGCCAGTCATCCACGAGACAGACCGCCACTCCGGTGAGTGTATCTCGCCCCTCGGCGGCTCGTGAGCCGGTGCAGACAGTCAGCACGCTCTCTCACCCATCAGCCAAGGCACCTATGGATCAGCAGGCGTTTTATGTAGACTTGTTTGTCAACAAACCGGCGTGGTCGACACCGGAACCGAACGCCGACGAAGCGGCGCGCTGGTCCAAGATCGCGTCGTTCCTCGAACATGTCGTGCGGCAGACACGCCGACGGAATCCGGATCGCGCCCTGCGCATTCTTGATGTGGGCTGTGGCCGCGGGTGGCTGACGAATCTGGCGACCGTCTATGGAATCTGCGAAGGCATCGAACCCGTGGCCGGTGTGGTCGAACATGCGCGGCGCATGTTTCCACACCTTCGCTTTGAAACAGGCACTCCCGAGACGGTGCTGGCGAGACCAGATTTTACACCATTCGATATCGTGCTCTGCTCCGAAGTCATCGAGCATGTTCCGCATCCGCACAAGCCTGGTTTCCTCAGCCAACTGGCACGGCTCCTCACGGCCGACGGGTATCTGATCCTGACCACGCCGCGAGGGGACGTGTGGGAGGACTGGAAACGAATCGCTCCGCCGAATCAACCGGTGGAAGATTGGGTGACGGAACAACAACTGGGTCAACTGCTGGTCGACGGCGGATTTGATCATGTGGGCATGGAACGGATTCCGATCGAGGTCCCGTCGCTCCGATATTTTCCAGCAGCTACCGCACATGATTACCGCACTAAGAACCTCATGGCAATTTACCAAGTCTGGGCCTGCCGTCGCGCGTCGGCGATGGGAACCCGGCCGATACCCTTCACGCGAACACCGATGGTATCGGTCATTGTGCCGACCCACAACCGGCCTGAACGTTTGCGCATGGCGTTGGAAAGCATTCAGTGCCAACGCTACCAGGACTTCGAAGTGATCGTGGTGAACGACGGGACGATTCCGGTCGAGTCCGTGGTCGCAGAGATGAACCAGGCAGGGTGCATCACCCTGGTGAACCACGACCATAACCGAGGACTGGCGGCCTCACGGAACACCGGCCTCCGCCTCGCGAAAGGCACCTATGTCGCGTATCTCGACGACGACGACCGGCTTCTTCCGGATCACCTCGGTACCCTCGTCGCGTTCCTCGAGCGCGGCACCCATCAGGTCGCCTATACGGATGCCTGGCGGGTGTCGGAGGAGGGTGTGGACGAGGCGCGAAAAGAGGTGGGTCGTGATCGGCCCTACTCCTCCGAGTTTGATTGTAGACGGCTGTTAGTCGAGAACTATATTCCGGTCCTTTGTCTCATGCATCGCCGATCCTGCCTTGATGAGGTGGGGATGTTCGACGAAAGTCTGTTCGTTCATGAGGACTGGGACCTCTGGATCCGACTTGCCACCATCTATCCGTTCGCGCACATCGCGCAGACCACCGCGGAGTTCACCTGGAGAACGGACGGCTCATCGATGAGTAGTCATGAGCACGAGGCGTTCTGCCGGACCACCGATATTATTTATCGGAAATACTTTCCCTACGTGGCGTCGGAGCCAAACATGCTCGAGGCGCAACGGCATCACCTCGCAGAACTGAAAGGTCGTCATACAAAACCGACGTATTCCTGCTCGATCATCATTCCCGTCTGGAACAATGCCGCCTTGACTCAACAATGTCTGACTGCTTTGGCGAACGTCACCGAACACGTATCCTACGAGGTTGTCGTCGTCGATAATGGGTCGACGGACGGCGTCCAAAACTTTCTCCAGACCTTGAGCGGCGACGTGCAGGTGATCCGCAATGAAGAGAACCTTGGGTTTGCCAAGGCGTGCAACCAGGGCGCGCAGGCGGCGAGAGGTGAGTTCCTGGTGTTTTTGAATAACGACACGATTCCCTTAAAAGGTTGGCTCTCGGCATTAGTGGATGAAGCCCGCGCGCACGCAGACGTGGCGGTCGTGGGAAGTAAGCTCCTGTTTGAAGACGGTTCCATTCAGCATGCGGGGGTCGCATTTTCTCGGGAATGGTTCATGCCCTACCATATGTATCGTGGCGGCAATGCCGAGGCAGCCTGCGTGAACAGACGTCGGGAACTTCAATGTGTCACCGCCGCCTGCATGCTGGTCCGGAAAGCGGTGTTTAAGCAGGTGGGGGGATTCAACGAAGGGTATCAAAACGGGTTTGAGGATGTGGATCTCTGCCTCATGATCAGGACGCAGAAGTGGAAGATCATCTATCAACCCAAGAGCGTGCTCTATCACCTGGAAAGCAAAACACCGGGACGGAAAACCCATGAGCTCGACAACAGCCGACGCCTCCGTGAGCGTTGGGGAGACTGCTGGTGGCTCGCCGATGAAGATCTTCTGCACTTTGAAGATGGGTACGCGATTCATGCGCAGATCACGGACGGGATGTTGGGCTATCGTCTTGAACTGATTGCCGATCCGGCCATACATGCGCAACGGGCCCTACTGGCGGACCTCCAGCGAGCAACCCACAAACGCGACCTCGCCGCCGTGACCGCCTTTTTGGCACGCATAGAAGAATGGCCCGCCGATGTATGGATTCTCCGTTGGGGGGCCCTGATCTGTCGGGGCGCAGCCCAGCCTAAACTCGCCGTTCCATTTTGGCGGCGAATTCTGGCCCTGGAGGAAGATCCCTATGCCCGCATCGGGCTTGCGAAGGACGCACTGGAAACAGGCGCGTTGGACGAGGCTGACCTCCATCTGACGGCGTTGTTGACACAGGACTCTTCGCATGGAGAAGGCTGGCTCCTACGCGGGATTGTGGCCATGCAACATCAGGCCTATCAGGAGGCAGAACAGGCGTTTGAGCAGGCCAAACTCTACGGTGCAAATGCACGTAAGGCCTCTCTGGGAATGGTCATGGCGGCCATGGGCGGAAACCGGGTTGAGGCAGCCTGGTCTCAATTGATGACGCTCTGCGCGAATGAGCCGGATGATGAAGAGGGCATGCACTGGATGCTTCGATGCGGGACGTCGCTCGAACGCTGGGACGCGGTCGCGGCTCGGCTCTCATCCTTTCTCGCCCGCAACCCCGGCAACATCGCCATGCGGTTTGCTTTGGCAGGCGTGCTGTTGCGTTCAGGACGGCGTGGGGACGCGCAACGAGAATATGATCGGCTGCGCGCGCTGGCTCCGACATTCGAAGGTATGGATGAACTTGCGAGGCAACTGGCCGAGCCTGCAGGACAATTGGTTCCGGACCATGCTGCCTGAGTCCAAGGCGAACAACCGATCGTTGCTGATTCAGCTGGCTCGATTAGGCGATCTGGTGCAATCGCTTCCCGCAATTGAATCCCTGCAGGAGGCGGATCCGGCAAGGACGTTGGATCTCCTCTGTGCGGCACCCTTGACGGCGGTTCTCGCCCAATCCCGGGCCATCGACCGCGTCATCCCCTGGGATGGCGCACAATGGCGAACCTGGGCCGATCGCTGGACCGAGGATCCAACCGGCACCATGGGCGCAGTGCAAACCTATGTCGCATCCCTCGGCGAGTTCGTCTACGACCGGATGTACCCCTTCAATCAACATGGGCGAAGTACCCTGATGACACATCTCTTTTCACACCCTGCCTGGCGAGCGCATCAGCAAGAATGCATCGATGAGCGTATGCGCCCATGGGCGCAGTATCTCCGACAGATCGCCAGGGATCGTGGCGACAACCGCGTGCATCTCGCCGATGCCTGGTGCGGGATGTGCGGTGTCAGACCACGAGGTCGGGCGCCGGTGTTTCGCCCACCGGCCGTCGAGGCTCCCGAAGACCTCGCCTCGATCGGTGAGCGTCAAGGTCTCTGGATCGCGCTGGCCATCGGGGCAGGGGAGGCAGATCGTTGTGTCGCACCGGCCGTGTGGAGCCTGTGGATTCGAGAGTTTCTATCGCAAGTGGATGACGGACAAGTGGTCCTGATCGGGAGCGGACACGAACGCGAAACCGGGCAGGCGATCCTCCAGACGATTCCCGCGCTGCTCCAAGGGCGTGTATGGGACGCCACTGGTCGCACGACCATGCCTCAGTTGATGCAGGTCCTTCACAAGTGTCGCTGGGTGATCGGAGCCGACACCGGTCCGCTCCATTTGGGCACGTTGCTGGGGAACCGCGCCCTGGGATGGTATTTTTCACGGGCTCGAGTGCATGAAACCGGACCCTATGGAGACGGGCACTGGGTGTATCAACATGCCACGCAGTCTCAGCCGGACCACTGGCCGATCATGGAAAGCATCGCCTTGATCTGCGACGACCGGCGCAGAGTCGCGTCTGGATGGACTCTCTGGAGAAGTCACATGGATCAGTGGGGCACGTGTTTTGACGATGGTGCTGGACAAGAATCCGCAGAAGGCGCACGCGCAACGGTCTGGCGAAGGCTCTCTCCGTCTCTTTGCGAATCGGTTGCCGCATGAATCTCTTCCACGACAACCTCGACCGACTGGCAGCGCGCAGTCAGGACCTGGCCGCGGCGCTGAAGGCCTGTGCCGGCGGCGCACTCACGATCGAAGCGGCCCGAAACGGCGCGCCCTCGGCCCGTCGCTCCGGTCGATGGATTCACAGCGCCTATGATCCTCACCGGGAAGCGGACACCTGGGCCGACACCCATGCGCCGGCCTGCCAAAACGGTGACATCGTCGTCGTGGCAGGAGTGGGTTTGCTCTACCATGTCGAGGCGCTTCGAAAACGGTTGGCGCCGGAAATAGCCCTCGCCGTGCTGATTCCGAACCTCGACGAACTCCATGATGCGCTTGCCGCGCGTTCGCTCGGATCGTGGAGCGAACACATTCTCTGGCTTTTCGGAACACCCGCCGATGTCGCCGAGAGGCTGGCCAAGACCGGCCGTCCCCTGCGCTGCCTCGCCTATACCCCGGCGACTCAGAGCGATTCGGACTTCCATAGCAGCTTGGAACAAGCCCTGCGTCGTGGGCTGGCTCGTCAGGCTGGCGGACAGCTGACGATCGCGCTTGTGGGACCGATCTATGGGGGGTCGCTTCCGATCGCCCGCTATGTAAAACGAGCGCTGGAAACACTCGGTCACAACGTGCAGTGGATCGATCACAGCCTGCATGCCGCAAGTTATGAGGTGATGGGAACGCTCAAAGATCCGCGCAACCGTCAACTGATGCAGGGCCGCATGGCCGACGTCTTGAGCCAATGGACCTTAGCCTCACTGGCGGAGTCTCCTCCTGATCTTGTCCTGTCCATGGCGCAGGCCCCGTTGACGTTGCCGGTTCTTGAACATTTACGGAAGAAGAAATTTTTGACCGCGATGTGGTTCGTCGAGAACTACCGCCACCTGACCTATTGGCAACAGATGGCGCCTGGCTATGAATTTTGGTTTGTGTTTCAACAGGGAGCGTGTCTGGATGCGTTCCGCCAGGCCGGTGCGCGGCATGTCAGCTATTTGCCGATGGCGGCCGACCCCGAGTTGCATTGTCCCATGACGTTGTCGGAAGACGATAGGCGCCGGTTCGGGGCAGATGTCTCGTTCGTCGGCGCGGGATATAGCAATCGCAGGCGGCTTTTTCCGGCGCTGCTACGCCACCCCTGGTCATTCAAACTCTGGGGCAACGAGTGGGACGGAGCCGACGATCTTCGCTCCGTGCTTCAATTGGACGGGGCGCGGATCGATACGGACGCCTGCATGAAGGTGTTTAACGCCACTGCGATTAATTTGAATCTGCATTCCACCACGGGCGCAGGGCTGGATCCCCAGGCCGATTTCGTCAACCCGCGGACCTTTGAACTGGCGGCCTGCGGTGCGTTCCAGTTGGTCGATCATCGCTCGCAACTCCCCGAATTTTTCACCGATCAGGAGATCGTGTCGTTTCGTGACTTTGCCGACGTTCCAGGACTGGTTCAACGATGGCTGAATGATTCCGAGGCTCGACAGGCCATGGCGAATGCCGCCCGCACCCATGTCTTGAGTGCCCACACATATGCGCATCGGATGCGAGATCTGTTGGGACAGATCGGATTATCTCAGCCAGATCGTGTCGGGGCCCTGCTGCGAGGGGAGCGGCAACAGGACGCCTTGCTGAAACGTTGCGCCGAGGATACCCCGTTGGAATCGCTGCTCAAGGCTTGTCCTGCCGGACAGCGTGTTGAGCTAAAAGACGTGGCCGCGCAAATTCGCCGCAAAGGTCCGATCGTTACGCTCAAGCGAGAAGAATTGATGGTGCTGATGTTGGATGAATACCGGAGCGAGACACACGACTTGTTATGAGTAAGCAAGTACTGCTCATCAATATCACGCGGATGGGTGATCTCGTGCAAATGGGCACGTTGCTCCAACGACTCCAGCACGAATGGCCAGGGGCGGGCGTTGACCTGGTCGTGGATGAACGGTTCGCTCCGGTGGCGAAGCTCTTGCCTCACTTGCGCCACATCGTCGGCTACGATTTTCACCGTCTCGTCGATGAGAGCCGTGCTCAAGCCAAGGATGTCGTGACGCTGTATCGCGACATGACCCGGTGGGCTGCGCCCTTGGTAGAAGCCCGGTATGACCGTGTGATCAATCTGACGTTCAACCGGCGGAGCGGCCGGTTGGCCTCCTATGTCGGCGCCAAAGAGATTCGCGGCATCGCGGCTCCCAAGGACGGAGACGTGGCGATTCACAACCCATGGATGGCCTATCTGACGGATGTGCACAATCAGCGTCGGTTCAATCATTTCAATCTCGTGGATATCTACGCCCTGGGTGGCAGCGGTCTCGGACCGTTTGCTCCGTTATCGCTGAGTATTGCCCCGCAGACTGCTCAATGGGCGCGCGACTTTCTCGCGCCGCACGGAGGAGAGAAGATAGCGTGGGTGGCGGTGCAAGTCGGCGCGAGCGACCCGATGAAAGCCTGGCGACCTGAATTATTCGGTCAGACGTTGGCCGCGCTGAGCCGGCAGACACAGGTCGGTTATGTCTTTATCGGAACCGATGAAGAGCGAACAGCCATTCAACTCGCCCAAGCGACTTATCGACAGTGCGGCGGAACCGCGCCTCTGTGCGACGCGGTCGGACGCACCACGCTGCCTCAACTGGCCGCCGTTCTGGCGCAATGCCGACTGTTGCTGACCAACGACACCGGACCCATGCACCTGGCCGTGGGCGTGGGCACTCCGGTCCTCGATCTCTCAGTCGGGCATGTCGATTTTCGAGAGACCGGCCCCTATGGGCCTGGGCATTGGATTATCCAGCCTGACATGGGGTGCGCGCCTTGCGGATTCGATCAGGTCTGTTTTCACCATGCCTGCAAGGATCGACTGGTGCCGGATCAGATCGCAGGGCTGTGCCTGCATGTGCTCACCGGAGCCGATCATCCGCAGAGAACGACCGGAATCAGGATCTATCGATCTCGCGTCGATGAAGATGGGCTGGGTAGCGCGGATCTCTCTGCGGGACGGGAAGATCCCACAGTGAGCTGGTATGGCCGTTTTTGGCGCCGGTTTTGGTTTGAACAATTTACCGGTCGACCCAGTCAGGTCGCCGGCGATCTGGAACCTCCGTTGGATTGGTCCGAAGCCCTGGCACTGCTGGACCATCTGACGCCGCGCGCAAACACACTGGTGTCCAGAGCGGAAGAATTCGTCCGATTAACCGGCAGTCGCCCGCTGCCGATCAGCATCTTGCAGCAGATGCAGCGCGATGAGAGCCAGGCGTGTCAGGCGGTCGTGGCGCTCAGTCTGCAAGCCTCGGCGACCGCGTCCCTGGCGGTGGCGCTGGTGCGAGACACGCATAGCGACGACGGACGTGAACTGACCGACATGGCCCAATCTCGCCTCGCCACTTACCGACGATGGCGAGCACGGCTGCGCACAGTAGACGCCTATTTTCGGTCGTTCCAACAAGCACAGGGACTCGCACGTCACGGAAGGTCCCGGACTCTTCCCATGGCGCGTTCCGGTTAACTATCTCAGCAGACGGCCTGTTGAATTCTTCGAAAGGAGTCGAATCATGCACATCACCCTCGACAACGAACAGTGGGAGTTGCCGAATGACAGCTCCCTGATGCAGGCGCTCAGCATGCTCAGTGACAAGGCGCACGCACAACATCGCATCGTGACGTCGTTGACCGTCGGAGGGAAGGCTATCAGCGATCGTGATCTGGATCCGGCGTTCTTAAATCAACGAGGACAGGATGTGGGGCTGATCGTGGCACAATCGCAATCGCTGCATACCATCATTTGTGATGCGAAGCACGCTATCGATCGGTTTGCCGCGCAGTTGCGCGTCGACGGGCAAGCTCTGCTGGCCCCCTTGCGCTCAGGAATCGGACAGGTAGGAGCGATCGATGCGTGGCTGGGTCGTCTGGCCGACTACACGGAAATGTTAGAGGCCGGCCAGGCTCAAGGTGTCGCGGGGCTGTCATCCGCGCCGCTGCTCCCCTGGATACAGGAACTGCTGGGTGCGCGGACTTTTGCCGATCCGATCCGTGTCGCGGATCTGCTGGAATATGAATTATTGCCCCTGCTCACTGACTCCAGTCTCGCCGCTTAGTATCCATTGTTGTTCGATAAGTCACAATCACGGACGATGCCTCTCAGTGCAAACATTTCCTGCACATCCTGAAACACTTAAGTCTTCCCGCCGGGCTGCCGATAAGGGCCACAGCAATACGGTAACAAGGCGCAGCGGGGATGTGGCCACATCTTCACCAGACCTGGTTACCACCTCGTCGGCACGGACGCTGGCGACTCCGAAAGTAGTGCGGAATCTTCAGGAGGAAGTAGGTCATGGCATTAGTCGTTAATACCAATATTGCATCTTTGTCGGCACAGCGGAACCTTGGAATCAATCAAGCCGAACTGGGTCGTTCGGTCGAGCGGTTGTCGTCTGGTTTGCGGATCACCCGCGCGTCAGATGACGCCGCCGGGTTGGGCGTGTCCGAAACCTTGCGGGCGCAAATCCGCAGCATTAACCAGGCCAACCGGAACGCCAGTGATGGCATCAGCTTGACTCAGATCGCTGACGGCGCAGCCTCTTCAATCGGCAGCCTGTTGGGGCGTATGCGTGAGTTGGCGACGCAATCTGCGAGCGGAACGCTCGGACAGACCGAGCGTTCCTACCTGGACCAGGAATTTGTCGCATTACGATCCGAAATCGACCGTATTTCCACCACGACGGAATTTAATGGTCAGGCGCTCCTGAGCGGGAACAGCAATACGTTCGATGTGTTCATCGGTTTCAAGAGCGGATCGGGTAACTCGTTGTCGGTCGCGTTGACCGATTTGGATGTTGCTTCGGTCGGCTTGACTGGTGCGAGCGTGTCGACGGCGGCGGCGGCACAGGCGGTGCTCGCCACGATCGATGGGGCCATTAGTTCAGTGGCATCCGCTCGCTCGAATTACGGGTCGATTCAGAGCCGCTTCGATGTCGCGATCCAGAACTTGACGGTCACGGCTGAGAATTTCACGGCGGCAGATTCCCGCATTCGCGATGCGGACATTGCTCATGAAACATCTGTGTTCACGAAGAACCAGATCCTCACCCAATCCGGCATTGCAATCTTGGCTCAGGCCAATTCGCTGCCACAGCAAGCCCTGACGCTGCTGCGAGGATAAGGTCTCATCCGACGGATACCTCGCTCGCAAGAGCGGGGTATCCACGGACTGAGTCTGGGAGGGTAACATGGTCCACGACGTATCGAACAATACGGACCTCCTCGCATCCGCCGTCCATGCGGGTCACACTGCTCCTCAGCATCCCCCTGTCCGGAGTGCAGAGGAACAAGTTCCCGAACCTGAACATTCAGGGGGTGAGGTCAACAAGAAGGAACTCGAGCAGGCGCTCACCCGAGTGCGTGAGGTGTTTCAGAAGGCT
The DNA here is from genome assembly GCA_031315995.1 of Nitrospira sp. Classification (GTDB taxonomy): domain Bacteria; phylum Nitrospirota; class Nitrospiria; order Nitrospirales; family Nitrospiraceae; genus Nitrospira_A. Next base: position 112,710 of record JALDRG010000009.1, on the reverse strand, counting down.
GATTCTCGAGTTGAGTTTTCAATTGACCCGGACCTTGATCGGGTCGTGGTGAAGATCTTCGATGGAGAATCCGGCACCGTAATCCGCCAGATTCCACAGCAGGAAGTTATCGACCTTGCGAAGAGGCTGGAAGCGCCGACGGGGCTTCTCTTGCACCACGAGGTGTAGCCTGTTTCGCGACATGAAAGGGATGTCATGGCGATCAGTTTCGGAGGGTTAGGTAATGGGGTGGACTTTGGCCAAGTCGTAACCGAGTTGGCTAAAGTCCAACGCCTGCCGATCGACGCATTGACGGCAAAGAAGAAGGACCTCCAGACCAAACTCACAGACTATGGCTCTCTCGGTAACAAGCTGCTGGCTTTTCAGAGCGCCGCGAATGCTCTCCGACTGCCGAGCAGTTTCGACCGATCCACCAGCACCGTCAGCAATGAGAACATCTTAATCGCTCAGGGCGGGGCGGGAGCGGCTACGAGCAGTTATACCGTTCAGGTCACGCAGCTTGCCAAGGCCAATCAAATCACCAATAAATCCACGAAGGCGGTATCCAGCACAACGGACGCCGTCGTGTCCGGTGGTCCTGGAACATTCTCCTTCAAGGTGGGAGCAGGTTCGGATCAAACTATCACACTCAATGACGGTGCCACCCTCGATGACCTTCGCTCCGCTATCAACGATCTCGGAGCCGGTGTCACGGCTTCCGTCATCAACACCGGAACGGAATCGAGTCCAGCCTATCGATTGACACTGACGGCGACCGCATCGGGCGCAGCCAATGCCATTACGGTCGTGACCGATACGACGAATCTTGATTTCAAGAACACGAGCGGCACGGGCGGCAGTGATACGTTGCAGGCAGGACAGAATGCCATCGTGCTCATCGGTGATCCCGACCAAACCACGGTTTCCATTGAACGCGAAAGCAATGTCATCACCAATGCGATTCCAGACGTCACCCTGACACTGAAGGCTAAAACCGTCACGACCCCCGTGCCGGAACCGGTGACCGTCAATATCACCAACGATCCCGACAGCGTGAAAACCAACATCAAAGCGCTGGTGACTGCCTATAACGACATCGTGAAGTTCGTCAATGATCGGACTGCATATGACATCACGGCAAAAACTGGAGGCATTTTCTTCAACGAAAGTACGGCAAAAAGCGTCTTGAGCCAGTTGCGCACCTCCATTTCAGGAGAGGTCAGTGGACTCTCGATCTATACGACTCTGGGTGCGGTCGGATTTAAAACGGAGCGCGACGGAACACTGACCATTGACGACGCCAAGTTAGACACGGCAATGGCAAGCAACTACGCCGCAACCAAAGCATTGTTTGTAACACAGGCGACTTCAAGCGGCATCGCGGACCGAATTGTTCGGGCGGTCGATTTCCTCGATAGCGTCGACAGCGGCTCCTTTACTATTCGGAAAAACTCCATCACCAGTCAGATCAGCAAGCTCACCGCTGAAATCGGACGCAAGGAAGATGTCGCCTCGCAATATGAAGAACGGCTGCGACTTCAGTTTGCCTCATTAGACGGGTTACTTCAAAAACTCCAAGGACAAACCAGCGCCCTCCAAGCGTTGAGATAACCACATAAGGTCACCATGATTGCTGCGGCAGCCAACGCCTACCAACAGACGCAAGTAATGACAGCCAACCGGGTGCAATTGATTGTCCTGCTCTACGATTCCGCCATTCAATCGATGGAACTGGCCCGGGAAGCCATTCTCACGAACAACTACAAGGACAAGGCTCGTTTTCTGGATCGCAGTATGGCGATTGTCGGGGAACTGTCCAGCGTCCTGGATTTCGATCGAGGCGGGGAGATCGCCGTCTCATTGCACCGATTGTACGACTATATGGTGCAACAGTGCATCCAAGCCAACCTTCGGCACAATGGAAAGCACCTTGACGGACCGATTCGTTGCCTGACGACATTACGCGAAAGCTGGCAGGTGGTCGCGCGACAAGAAGCGGTGGCTCATGTCGGCAGCTAATCCGCTCGAGACAGCCTCTCTCCACGGTCCCCGATCCATCGAGCTGCTCACCATCCAAGCCCTTGAGGCCGCCCGCGCCGGTAACTGGGATCGGGTAGACGCCTGCTACACCGAGCGGGGAATCAGTCTCGCCGTCTGTCGTGTCGATCGCACCTTCGCCCAAGAGCTCTTGACCATGGATGAAGAAGTGCGCACGGCCATCCTGGTGGCGCAAGCGGGGTTATCCGGTCTATTGGCCGATGCCGTCCAAGTGAAACGACACCTCCGTCAATTACGTGAAAATAGCGGGCAACTTGCCTCGGAACGTGTCACGATACATCGTGAAGCCTGACATTCTCGATCGCGGGCCACATGGGTCATTGATTCGCCTCCACTCCAGAGGTCCGGTATGACTCCTTCACATGACCGGTTCTCCGCCGTACCCCACGCCGATATCAAAAATGATGAGCGGCGCGAATGGTTGCGCATTGAGGATCGGTTGTTGCTCGAGTATCGTCGCGCCGACGAGCCAGCGGAGGCCATGAACGCCCATCTGCCCCCGGCGACAGAGGATACGATTGCCACCGCGGTCTCGAAACCGACCCTTGATCTGCTGGTTCGGGCGGGAGAGACCTTCGCGGGCTCTCCGTTGTTACCCTGGGTGTCGAAAATCGATTGGATGCTCGAGACGATTCTTAAATCGCTGGTTAAGAGTCACCCCGGCAGCGTCGCCATCGCTCGCCTCACCGATGTGGATATCAGCGCCGGTGGGTTAGGGTTCGATACTCCGCGGCACTTTGAGTCCGACGACCTGTTGGTGGTGAAAGTCATCCTGCCGCCGTTTAGCATGATCGAGGCCACGGCGCGCATCATTCGCGTCGACCCGGCTCAAAAAGGAGCCAGCGGATTTCACGTTGCCACACAGTTTGTCGAGTTGGGCGGTGACGATCAGGAACTCATTATTCGGCACATTCTTCAGGTTCAAGCCGAACGCCTGCGGGCAAGAAAATCGGCACACTAACGCCGTATCACGGCGCTTCGCGATGAATCTGCATCTGGCATATTTTAGAGGTTATGCAGCCTCTTCAGGTGACGGAGCGGTCTCAGTCGGGATCGTGACCGGACGAGCTAACAGGGTGAGTAGGGTCTGAGCAGCTTTCTCGAGGGCCAGGGAAGCCGGTGCCGTAGGCTCGAATTCGACGACCGGGAGATAACTGCGCACCGCGCGTGTCATCGCCGGATCATCCGGAATCTCACCCAGCATCATCAGATCCCCGCCGACATATTCTTTCAATAGTTTCTTCAGCTGGAGCACATTCACGCGCGACTTGCCTGATACACGATTGACGATCAGGTATGGTTGAAACCCCTGTAGCGTCCGGCTGGCTGTCTCCCTGGCGTTGGGATCGGTTTCGCTGATCGCCTGAATCACCTCATCGATACTGGAGAAATCCCGTTCGGAGAGGGTCTCGCTGACGACATCGCGCGACAGGAACGCCGACAAGACACGTCGAATCGCCGCCAATTTGATGAAGCGGTACAAGTCGAGCACGGAGGTCGGATCCGGGGTGGCCACCGTCAGGTAATGGTCCGCCATCAGGAAAAAATCCAGCGCATGATAACTAGTGCCCGCGCCGATATCGACGATGATGACATCGGCTTGCAATTGCCGGAAGTGGCGAATCAGGCGCTTCTTCTTGGTATAGGGAAGATTGGCCGTCGCCAGGGTATCGCCTGTGCCGGGGATCAACTGAAGAAAGGGATGCGCCGAGACCTGCTGGAGTACGTCCTCCAGCCGCTCGACGCGCCGTGCAATGAAATCCGTCAACGTGAGGGGAGGGTTCAACATGCCGAACAGGATATGGGCGTCCGCGCCTCCCACATCCAGATCGGCTAAGACCACACGCTTGCCCTGTTTAGCCAATAACATGGATAAGTTGGCGGCAATGACGCTTTTGCCCACACCGCCCTTGCCTGATCCGACCGAAACAATGGTTGCCATCCGGAGTGATCTCTCAACGTTCTGTGTATTGGCCATGCCTTCTTTCGGCCTGTCGGGGGAAAAACATGAGCGGAGACAGGTGAGACAGTCACGACCCCCCTTGGCCGCTGCCGACTCACCACACCTCCCTATGTAACCCCATCCCTCAAGAACGGGGAACTAAAGTTTGAGACGGCGCCCACCGATACCATATCCGTCATGAATGATGCCATCGCAGCAACAACCAAAATGAACCTCGATGGTGCATCACTTTCGGAGAGCGAAATTCTGACCGTGCCGGATGTGGCCCGCTTTTTACGCGTGCCGAAGTCCACGGTATATAAGCTCGCGCGCCTCGGACAACTGCCGGCGTCAAAAATCGGGAAGCATTGGCGGTTTCTCCGACGCGACATCCACGAATGGATGCACAATCGAACCCAACAAAACTGAACGTTCCCTCGGGAGAGGAGTGGACGGGCTGGAAAGAACGTGAGCGGCGCTGACGCCCACGATATCCGGCTACGTGCCTCAATAGCCATCACCGCTTACCAGCAGTCGGTGCTGACCGGTACAATCCTGTGGAGAATGCTTGACGGGCTCCGTTATCGCGCATCGGGTCGGAACATATAAAGAGTACATACGGGAGACAGGGTCATGAGCCATGAGGTGCAAGTACCGTGGATATAGCCACCATCCTGGGCGTCGTCATTGCCATCGGATCCATCCTCGGAGGCCAAGCGCTCGAGGGCGGACATATCGGATCGGTACTCCAACTAACGGCGTTTATCATCGTCATGGGTGGAACCATCGGGGCCTGCTGCGTTCAAAACCCTCTCTCTGTGGTCCTGAAATCCATCAGTTTGGTCTCACTGGCGCTGACTAATCCTCCTCATGACGTCAAGGGGACGATCACGCAGATCTTGGACTTGGCCAATGTCTCACGCAAGCAAGGTTTGCTTGCGTTAGAAGGGAAGATCAAGGACTTGCACGATCCATTCTTCAAAAAAGGTATCCAATTGATCGTCGATGGGACTGATCCGAAGCTCCTCCAAGAGATTTTGGAAATCGAAGTCGAGCACCATGAAGAAGAAGGAGTACATGCCGCCAAGGTTTGGGAGGCGGCAGGCGGATATGCGCCGACGGTCGGAATTTTGGGCGCCGTGCTGGGGTTGATCCACGTGATGGAGAATTTGGCCGATCCGTCCAAGCTCGGCGGCGGTATTGCCGTGGCCTTCGTCGCGACGGTGTACGGCGTCGGCGCAGCCAACCTGTTCTTCCTGCCGATCGGCAACAAGATGAAGTTCAAACTGAAGGAAGAGGCCGGCCTCCGGACCATGGTGATTATGGGACTCGTAGGGTTGGCTCAGGGGGAAAACCCCCGGCTACTGCAAGAGAAGCTCGAAAGTTATCTGCCTCCGCATGAACGGACGAAGGAGGATAAAAAATAACCTCGCACCTCATTCCTGACGCGGATGTGTGGTCCCGATTCGGTCACTTCACAGTTCACGAGAGACGATTCACGATCATCCGATGGCGAAGAAAAAACACGAAGAACACGAAAATCACGAACGCTGGCTGGTGTCCTACGCGGACTTCATCACGCTGCTGTTTGCCTTCTTTGTCGTGATGTATTCGGTGTCGTCGGTCAATGAGGGCAAATATCGCACGGTGAGCGATTCCATTAAGGCCGCGTTGAATCCGGTGAACAGCATCCCGTCCAGCCGGCTACCCTTCAGCATCGGCGACACGAAACCGAAAATGATCCCGCCACAACCCGACAGTATCAACGATCCCGTCATCCGGCGAATGCGGGAACTCGTAACTAGAATTCATCCAATCCTCAAGGGGGACATCGCGGAAGTCAAGATCGTGGAAACCGGCAATGGAACGATCATGATTTCCCTGCCGGAATCGATCCTCTTCGGCAGCGGGGAAGCGCGGGTGCGTCCGGAAGCCCTGCCGTTTTTGAAGTCGCTGGCTGAAATTCTGATCGAAATGGATCGCCATGTCCGTATCCTCGGCCACACGGACAACGTGCCCATCCGAACGGCCCAATTTCCCTCGAACTGGGAACTCTCTGCCGTGCGCGCCGTGATGGTCGTGAGAATTTTCTCCGAACTCTACGAAGTCCCCATTTCGCATCTGTCAGCGACAGGATTCGCCGACTCCAAACCGGTCGCAACCAACGATACGCCTGAAGGAAGGACGAAGAACCGGCGGGTCGAAATCATCGTGCTGGAAAAGAACCTCACCGAAGAAACGCTCGATTCGATGCTGCCGGGGGTCGCTCCCCCTGGACAACCGCTCTGATCGCGCACAGACGTCCCCACGCCCGTGTCGGACCAGGGATAGCTGATTCGCACAGGGTGGGCAAATCTTGCCCCTTTCTGCGAGTGCCTCGCCTTCGGCGTGACGGCTTGGCAGCCCCCGTCCTCCTCTTAGACATCCCCTCAAGAAACGGATTTTAACAACCGATACATGAACGTGTGAGTGTGTTCAGACTGGATCCGACTGAATCGTTCCGGTTGATTTCACTTCTCCCCTAGGACGGATCATGGACCTTAAGACGATCCTTTGGTACCTGGTTCTCTCCAGCCTTACCGTCGCCTATCTCGTGGTGTTGGCGGGGGTACGGGCGGCCAAGTCGCACGATGTGTCGCACCATTCGCATCGCATGATTGTGGGCTTCACGATCGTCGGAATTTGGCTGGTGGCCTACGTGCTCAAACAAACAATCTTCGGACGCGAAACCTTCAGGGGTCCTGAGAGTCACTACTGGTCGGTGTATCTCCCGGTGTTTGTCGCGCACATGCTCCTGGCGATCACCACCATTGGATTGGGCGCCTACAACCTCTACATGGGTCTCCATCGCCTACGTTACGGCAGCGTCGGCGCCATGGTCGCGGGGATGACGGCACACCGCCGGATGGGTAATGCGCTCGTCTGGACGTTCAGTGGCACAATGCTGACGGCCTATCTCGTCTACCTCATGCTCTTTGTCTGGTACCGGAGCTAGCCCCATGGCCCATGCCATTACGAAACAGGAATATAAGCAACTCCGCACCCTGCTGTATGACACAACCGGCATCTCGCTGGGGCGACGGAGATAACGGACTGTATGAATAAAAGAGGCCTCAATCTCCGCGTCGCCGAGGCCGTCCGGCTGCTCGACGATATTGCGGCGGCCATCCTAAGTCATGTCACCCGTGCCTGAGTGTTAACTTTTGCGCATAGAGGAGTCATCATGAAAATTACCCAGGAAATCCATGACAAGAAAGTCACGTTGAAGCTCGAGGGCAACTTTACGTATACGCAGCGCAAGTCGTTTCAGGAGGCGCTGAAGGCCGTCAGCACCGATCAGATAGCGGAGATCATGATCGACCTGTCTCAGGTAGCCTTTCTCGACAGCGCGGCCCTGGGGTTGTTGATGATCACCCATCGCCAATTGCAAGCCGAGAAACGCACGCTCTTGCTGGCTTATCCTCAGCCGACGGTGCGCCAGATCATTGAACTGGCGAACCTGCACAGGACAATTCCGCTGATCGAGTCGGAAGTGTCGTCGCTGGTCAAGAAAAGCGCATAAGGTCCTGTTACCGACAAGAGTGGAACCGTGCATGCAGATCACTGAACGTCGTATCGGGCAGTCGGTCATCCTTGATTTGGCGGGGGAACTGACCTATGCGAATCGCGCCATCTTCAAAGCCGCGGTGGAACGAAGCCGGCGCGGCGGCTGCCGGCATGTGATTGTGAATCTGCACGGCGTACGGTTTTTAGATAGTTCGGCGCTCGGCACATTGGCGCTGCTGGCCCAGAGTCTTTCGGCGGCGCAGATCATGGTCAGCCTACTGAACCCCCAGAGTTACGTCAAAGAAATCATCACCCTGGCCAACCTCCACCAGATCCTCCCGGTCTACGATTCGGAACAGGATGCGCTAGCAGGGGGACACCGTCTCCCGGCCACGGGATAGGGCCGGTATCAGGAGCAGCAGACGTGGCTGAGCCCGCGCATCGCATCATTGAGCAACCGACTGCCGACAAGGGCACCAAGCCTGCGCCGCTCATCCTTCTTGTCGATGACGATGAGATCACCCGCCTCAGCATGGCCGGGCGGCTGAAACGGTTGGGCTATCGCGTCATCGAAGCCGGTGATGGCGTTGCCGGGTTAAACGTCATCCGCGCGCAGCGTCCCGATCTGGTGATTCTCGATTGGATGATGCCGGGGATGGACGGTCCCGGTGTATGCGAAGCAATTCGCGCGGATCCCGAATTGAAGTCCAGTCAGGTCGTGCTCATGACCGCGCACGACCGACCCGAGCAAATTGCCGAGGGCCTCTCTCGAGGCGCCGACGATTTTCTAAGCAAAGCGGCGAGCAAGCAGGAAGTCCTGGCGCGTGTGCAAGCCAGCCTCCGATCCAGCGCGCTGGTCCGTGAGATCGAACGCACGCGCGACGACCTCGATCGTTCCCATCGCCTCCTCTCCGCCAAGCAAGCCGAATTGGAGAGTGAACTGCAATCGGCCTCGGATTTCGTGCGCGCGCAGCTCCCTCTCCCGGGCATGCCGGCGCGGGGCCTTACCATGCAGTGGGCCTATCAGCCTTCTCTTGCGTTAGGGGGCGATCTGTTTCAGGCGATCCCCTGGGGATCGGAGACCCTGGGCTTGTACATTCTCGACGCGTCAGGCCACGGGGTCGCCGCAGCCTTGCGCGCCGTCGAGCTGATGAGTTTTCTACGCGAAGAGAATCTGGCGAAGGCGGTCGGCAGTTTCGATCCGGGGGCCATTATTACTGAGGCCAACCGTCGTTTCCCGCTGACCCAGGACGGTGAATATTTCACCCTGTGGGTCGGCCGTCTGCACCTCCCGTCGCGCACGCTCTTTTATGCGACCGCCGGACACAGCGGCGCGTTCCTGCATGCCGCCGACCGCGAATCACAATGGTTGGCCTCGGCCAGCCTTCCCCTGGGCTTCGATCCGGATATCACCTTTGAAAGCGCCAGCGCCAAATTGCGCCTGCGGGATCGCGTCTACCTGCTGAGCGACGGCATCTATGAAGCTCCGTCGCCGACAGGAGAGCTCTGGGGCCGGGATCGCCTACAAGCCACGCTGGAAGGCAATTGCAACCACACCCTGGCCCATTGCATCAGCGAAACCATGGCGGCGGCGAAGCATTGGCTGAGCGGCGATATTTTTCCCGATGATGTGGCGCTGCTCGGCGTCGAAGTGCTGGACGATCTGGCTTCGGAGAAGGAGACGTTGTAATGGAGTCATATCCTGCCATTGACCTCGCTGCCGCACTGGAACGTTTCGACGGTGACCAGGAATTATTTCTGACCCTGGCCGCCCTGTTCGTCGAGCGTTCAGCGGAGGCACTCGCAGCGCTCCAGGCGGCTCTCGCCGCGCAAGATTTGCCGACGCTGGCCAAGGAAGCCCACAAATTGAAGGGATCGGCCTTGGAGTTTTGTGCCCGCGCAACCGTGGACGCTGCCGCACAACTTGAGGAATCAGCCCAGCAGTCGGCTGCACACGAGGTGGCCGCGCACGGTGAGCGGGTTCATGCCGAGCTTGAGCGATTGACGGTGGCCCTGCGAACGATTATCGAGAAGGGGTTCCCGTCATGACACCTCCTGCCGCATCAAACACCCTGTTGGTCGTCGAACCTTGCGCCGAGACGCTGACCCTGGTCTTGGAACAGGCGAAGACCCGCGGCTTGTCGGTCATGACGGCGCCTGATCCCCATGTGGCCATCGCGATGATCGAGATGGCCTTGCCCGATGTGTTGCTGAGCGACCTCTTTCTGCCGGACATGACCGGCCTCGCGCTGATCCGTGAGGCTCGTCGACGCTGCTCGAGGACCGCGATTATTGCGACGGCCGAGACAACGAATGAGCGCGTAATTCTAGAGGCCGTCCGCGCCGGAGCAGGGGATTATCTGCACAAACCGGTTCATGCCGAGGAGCTCGGCATGGCGCTGGATCGAGCGCTTGAGAACATCCCTCACACCATTGAAGATGTCCCAGGCATCGAGCAAGTGGACTATCGCCTGGTCCTCGGAACCGATCCGAACGAGGTCGAATCCTGTGTCGCCTGGCTGATCGAGAGTACCGCCATGAGGCTCCCCGAAACTCAGCGCTTGCACCTTCGCGCGACCTTGCTGGAGCTCATCGTCAACGCAGTGGAGCATGGCAGTCTCGAAATCTTCTACGAAGAAAAGCATGAGGCCTTGAATACCGACCGATTCGACCTCTTGATCGCCGAACGCCGTCGTAATCCACGGTTCGCCACCCGTCGCGTCATCGTCCGAGCCTTGCATGACAAGTTCCATCGCGTTATCCGTTATGCAATCACGGATGAAGGGAACGGCTTCACATGGAGCCGCTTTCTCACGCGGTCGGATCGACCGTGCGACAGTCGCGACGCCAATGGGCGCGGCGTCTTTCTCGCCAAGGCCTTCTTCCCCGATCTGACCTACAACGAACGCGGCACCGAGGTGACGTTTTCCGTGCCGCTGCCCTAGCGGCGTCGCATACCGCGTCTCTATCGAGTCGGTTCCCGGATCATCCACTCCTCTCCAACAACGGCGCGACAGCGGGCGCGACAGGACCGGCGCCGCTTGACGCAAATCGGAGTCGCAGGCTATCTTCTTCCCCCAGATCGAGCAGGTGCTTCCTACCCCCTGAAGAGGCCGAACATGACACAGCCCTCCCGCATCGTATTGTCGTCCCTGTTGGTGTACGTGCTGGCCGGGTGCAGCACCAGCGAATGGGTGCATCCGAACCGCCCCAAAGAGCAATTCACGCAAGATTACAACCAGTGTCAAGCCGACACCCTTCGTGATCCCAAGCTGCAACAGGGCATTCAACTGCTCATCATTCAGGCCACCGAACGGTGCGTGCAAAAGCGGGGATGGCGGTTGGTGGAGAAAGAGTAGGCGCGCGCATGACGCTCCGGATGGTTCGAGCCTCGGGCCGTTTCTGAACATTCAACCGCACCACTGTTTCATACCTCGAATTTAACTAGCTCGTGAAACATGCCCACGGCGTGATGACTGACTCCGGCAGCATCACCGAAGAAACGACTGTACTCGGAGTTCCCTGCCTGACTTTGCGCGACAACACCGAACGACGCGAGACCGTGACAATTGGCACAACGGAGCTCATCGGAACCGATCCACGCAAACTGCCTCCGGCACAGGCACGACTGATTGCCTGGCAGTTGAAGAAGGCGCGATTCTTCTGCAATGGGATGGATGGGCAGCCGACCGCATCGCCCAACATCGCGAGACTCTGCTTCTGGACGCGTGATGCCCGTCGGCCTGGGTAGTCGGAAGAGAAGGGGAAGAGGAGAGCTACAGGAAGCGCAAACGAGTCATGAATTCATGCGGGATCGATCCCGTGTGTTCCGCTCGCACGGTCGGAATCGGGTGCTTTGAGCCATACTGCGTCGAAGCCCACCCACCGAAAGGTTGAACACTGCCTTCGCAGAGTGAGGTCGTGCCGCCTTCAATGGTCAGCAGAAGGGGATGCTCAAGCCCTTCCAACAGATAGCCCCCCTCAATAGGAACGGGTCGGCATCCCAACTGCCAATTAAGTTCCAGGTGATGCGTACCGGTTCCCGTAAGCCAGTCCCAGATCATCCAGGAACCGGGCGGCTCGTACGACACCCCGCGCAAATGGGTCACGCCTAATCGATCCTTATATCCATAATGTCTGGCAATGACCGTAATTTTTCCTTCAGGCGTCTCATCTTTGTAGACCAGATGCGTATCGAACGGCAGGGACCAGGCCATGGGACCATCCTGCACGGCCTGGTCCAGCCCATCGATGGTCACCGTATTGTGGGCGCGTGTCCCTCGAAAATACATCCGCCACTCTTCGTTGCCGGTGCAGGTATAGGTGCCCGGGTCGATCAACACATCCTTGGAGCCGACCTGAAGGAAGAGAGACAGTGCATCGGCATGGCCGTGCATATAATGTGGGGCCATGCCCAACGCCCCATGATCGAAAATCGCCTTGTCTCTCATCCGGCCGCGAATGATTGAATACCCTGAGAGATGAAAGGTGGTCAGCCCAGGAGAGTGTGTTTTGTTGGGATGCACAAAATGCATATAGGGAGAGAGCGCGTGCTCATGCTCGCCTTCTCCGATCGACGGTAGACTCCCATCGGTGGAATTGCGGAACGCATCCAGAAAATCGCGGCTGCGCGCAAACACCTGCCGGATCTTTTCCGGTACAAGCGACTGTCGATGATCGAGGAGCGTCAACACCATCCCATAGAGGTCCGTACAAAACTGAAGGTACCCCACTCCCTGCTCCTGACTGCCGCCATCATGACTGATATGCCGAGGAGTTTCTTCTTCCAACAGATAATGCCCGAATGCGAGCCATCGCTCGGCCGTGTCCATTTCAGGGAAAAGACTGCCGGCATAAATTAAGGCCGTCGCGGCCGCCAACGTGTCATGCGGCGTAGCCAGTCGAAGTGACAGGCGTTTTCGGATCAATTCCGCATGGCTGGAGATCATGGAGAGCACGGCCGCCCACAAATGCCCAGAGGCCTCCGGCCAGGGACGCATCAGATCCATGGCGTGACACACCGCCAGCAATCGAAGCGCGCATTCCGTCGGAGATACGTAATGAATGCCCGTTAAGAAAGGATTCGATTCGACCCAGGAGAGGAGCTGTGCTTCCACCGCCGACACGGCGCGTGTGCGTATGGCCGGTTCAGCCTGCTGTGCCAAACTCGCCAGGAGCACCAGGTGCTGAAGTCGTGAGGGCTCCCACGCGATGCGAATATCTCCGCAGGGGTTGCCTGCATGAATTGAGATATCGGCAAAAAACCGACGCGGCCACACGGCTCCCGTATCCGGCGACCGATGCCAGCACGATTCGTCCTGACTCCATTGCCAGGGATAACCGAACACGGTCAGAGATCCCTTCAGCAAGGCTTCCAGTTGCCCGTTGTCAGGAGGAAGCTGCCAGGCTAACGCAGGCAGCTGCGGAGTACGACTCGTGCAGAAGGAATAACGCGACAGATCCTGCGCCGTAAACTGGCGGTCAAGTGATCCTCTCCTGAATCGCTGTTGCAGATGAAGCAGGGAAAACAGACCGCGTTCCCTCGCCTGGCGCCACCACTCCACGCGGCTTGGCGCGACAAGCGCTTTCACCGAGGAGGCGAGGCGTTGAGGAAGCGCATTGGGATTGAAAGAGAGCGTTACGCGCAATGATCAGCCATACAGAATGAGTGGGAAAGAAAATCGTGAACAAGGCTCCGTCCGTTCGGCCTTGGTAAGGTGCCACGTCGATGAAGGCACAGTACCTTCCTCACGCGCTGAGGTCAATGCCGAAATACCACAAAACCATGCAAGTGGCGCCACCACATCCTGCGTGTGGAACCACGTTCCCGACTGTGTCACGATAAGACAGTCAGGAAAGGGATTTGTAGGCGGAAACGGAAGGCTCTAACACTAAACAGATAAATTGTGATAAGGAACATAACTCACCTCACCCATAGAAGGGGGGCGGCAGTGCAGGGCGTCCGGAGCCGACTGGTGTCCCGTTCAGAATCACAGAGGGGAGTACATCGACCCAGTGAAAAAAGCATTGATCACCGGCATCAGCGGCCAAGACGGGTCCTATCTCGCAGAACTACTGTTGGCGAAGGGCTATGAGGTCCACGGCATCGTCCGGCGTTCCAGTTCCTTGAACACCGCTCGCATCGACGGTATCTATCAAGATCCGCATGTTCCGGAAGCTCGATTGCGGCTCGTCTATGGCGATCTCAACGACGCCAGCTCGCTCAATCGAATTCTTCGTACGATTCAGCCCGATGAGATCTACAACCTCGGCGCGCAAAGCCATGTGCGAGTGAGCTTCGACGTCCCGGAATATACCGCAGAGGTCACGGCGCTCGGAGCCGTTCGTCTGTTGGAAGCCATTCGTGAATCCGGCATCCGGCCCAAGTTCTATCAGGCATCGTCCAGCGAGATGTTCGGCAAAGTGCAAGAAATCCCACAGCGCGAGAGCACGCCGTTCTACCCGCGCAGTCCCTATGGCGCCGCCAAAGTCTATGCGCACTGGATCACGGTTAATTATCGCGAGGCGTACAATTTGTTTGCCTGCAGTGGCATTCTCTTTAATCATGAATCGCCGAGAAGGGGAGAAACCTTCGTCACGCGGAAAATCACGCGTGCGGCGGCTCGGATCAAGATGGGCGTGCAGCAAGAGTTATATCTGGGGAACCTGGATGCCAAACGCGATTGGGGATTTGCGGGCGACTACGTGCAGGCCATGTGGATGATGCTGCAAGCCGATCAGCCGGACGATTACGTCATCGCCACCGGAGAAACCCACACGGTGCGAGAGTTCCTGGATCGCGCATTCAGTTACCTCGATTTGGATTGGACGCGGTACGTCAAGATCGACCCCCGATATTATCGCCCCACGGAAGTCGATCTGTTAATCGGGGATGCATCCAAGGCCAAGCAGACGCTGGGGTGGGAGCCGAAAGTCTCGTTCGACGACCTCGTCGTGATGATGGTTGAGGCGGATCTGCGGGCTGAGCGACAAACGCTGGAGGGGACGGGCAAGGGGAGAGGATAGCGCTTAAGAAGGCCAAGGCTGAGGTAAAAGTTCAGAGATCGATATTCGGACTTAAAGCCTGAGCGTTAGCCATTCCTGAGGGATAGGCGGTCTACATGAAAAGGGATGATCACTGTCTCGCCCTGAAACTCATCGACGACATCTGGAAAGAGTTGAATGCATTGATCCATTCCCTTAGAAACAAGACTTACCCTCAACCTTAGCCTTGACCTAAATCTGATTTTGCCTATGCCATCTTTCTTTACGGATAAAAGAGTTGTCGTGACCGGAGGTGCCGGGTTCCTGGGCTCAGTCGTCGTGGCACAGCTCCGAGAGCAGGGCTGCCGAAATATCTGGGTGCCCCGAAGCCAGGACTATGACCTTGTGCAGATGGAAGCGGTGCGGCGGCTCTATGACGACGCCGCGCCCGATCTCGTATTGCACCTCGCAGCTCGTGTCGGCGGAATCGGCGCCAATCAATCGAATGCCGGCCGGTTCTTCTACGACAACCTCATGATGGGCACACAGCTCATGGAAGTCGGGCGACAACGGGGTCTAGCCAAATTCGTGGCCCTGGCCACCATCTGTGCCTATCCCAAACACACACCCGTGCCCTTTCGTGAAGAAGATTTATGGGCGGGTTACCCCGAGGAGACCAATGCGCCTTATGGCTTGGCCAAGAAGATGATGCTCGTCCAGGCACAGGCCTATCGGCAGCAATACGGATTTAATGCCATTGTCTTGTTTCCGGTAAACCTCTATGGCCCCGGTGACAACTTTGATCTGCAGACCTCGCATGTCATCCCGGCGCTCATTCGCAAGTGTGTGGAGGCGCAGACGCGAGGTGATCGGCAAGTGGTCCTGTGGGGCGACGGCTCGCCCTCACGAGAATTTCTCTATGTGGACGATGCAGCCCGCGCCATTTTGTTAGCGGCTGAACACTACAATGGTGACGAGCCGGTGAACATCGGCACAGGCAAAGAGATCACGATTCAGGCACTAGCCGAAGTAATCGCCGAAGAAGTCGGCTTTACCGGAGAACTCGTTTGGGACAACAACAAACCCAACGGGCAGCCGCGCAGATGCCTGGAGGTCAGCCGAGCCAAACAGTTGTTCGGATTTGAGGCAAAGGAAGAATTCCGCGAAGGTATTAGAAAGACGGTAGTCTGGTACCGCTGTCACCAGACAGAAATCAGAGAAGTCTTGTTCTAAAAGCGTGATGGGCAGTTCCTGACTCCGTAGCATTCCTTTCTCCCGCGATCCTACGCCCCTCTTGGCAAGTACGTGAAATCCAGCGGCCATGGTTCCTCAAAGTCTCCTTCTCCTCCCAATCCCTTCGCCATGCGCAGTCTTATCACAAACGGGATGCTGTGGGCGTTCGGCACCTTAGCGAGAGCAGTTCGCCAGCTTTGGGGCGCAGCTCGTTCTGGATGGACTTTAGAAAAAGACTTTTGCCCTGTATGCCATCGCTATTTCATGGTCTACCATCGCTTTTGCTTTGCGCAATGGAGGAACCGAAAGACTCTTAGTTCAACGAGGTGAATATGATGAATATGCCATGAATTGTGTTTCAAGATTGGTTTGATATTTAATAGTTTCGTTTTGCACTATTCTTAGCAGCTCCCGTATTAGCCAGCTATTGCAAAGTCAGTCACTGCAGGGTCTAGTGTGGATAATTGTCTCGCTTCCACTAAATACAGTGGCGATGATCTTTCAAGCAAGACTCTCATCTGAATTGCGATTTGGTGAACTAGCACGACTGACCATTTGGTTGTCAAGCAGTCTTACGCCATGGCTCAATGGCGCTATTCGCGTTCATTGGATTCGGGCCGATAAGTTTCGTCTTTGCCTTTGCTCGTGATCAGCATATTTGAAGGCATCGGAGGTTGGTTCTTGGTTGGAAGTTGGCCTCCCAATCAACCATCACATGGCGACTCATGCGCGATATTTTATTGGATACTCGCTGGATCATGCTGACCACCTTGCGGGCATTCTCGTCCTCAATGGTGACTATTGGGCAATTAGCCTCCCTTAAGTCGAAACACTGGGCGTGTTCATATTTGGATTTCAGCTGACGTTTCTATGGCAGTTCTTTTGGAAACGTGTTGAAGCCGTCATGATGCCTACGTTCTCACGGCCCAGGCTGACAGGCCTCGTCAAATAGCGGCATTTCATAGGGCAGTGAGATTGAGGAGGCGGTGTTTGGAGCGTGCATCTCTGGCAGGCTTCGCGCTGGTGTTGGAGCCCACTGCGCTGCTCCACTTTTTATGGGCGGTGAGGTAAGGACAGCGCCATATCCGTAGTACAACTTCTTGGGTTGAGCTTGCCCTATAAAGATGGCGATGCCTCTCGCAACAGTCCTTTATTGATGGAGGGCGTGGAGAATGGAGATTTATATCTTACTTATTACTAGTAGATGGCGGAGGCACGGTCCTCGCTGCGTGGAGTAGGCAGCTTGCTCGGTGAGATCACAGCAATTGCTATCATTATTACTAGTTATAACCTCATTTTAGTTTAATCGCAAGAAGCAGTCTCGTTCAGGACTGGATCAGCTCTACGCATGGCCTTTCTCCGCTTGTGACTCCATTCCCTGGGGATATACATTAGGCCTTTTTGAGCTTACGCTGACAATTAATACCCTCTAAAATAGCTATAGCCTCTGGGGCGGGAATTATGATTGAGTGTCTATATCCTCCTATATTTCCTTCTCGCGAATTTTTGCGAAGGAGAGTTTACTCAAACGCTACTAATCTGCGCTCCAACTGCCAGGCAACTCATAGGGATGATTCGATAATTCGATGTGTAGGAATGGGCGCATATCTCATAGCAGCGATTGGCCTGCTGCTCGCAGTCTTTAATCCAGCGGTGGCAGTAGCCGGTGTGCTGTATGTTTGGGCTCGAGCAGTGGGGAGCGAGCGACTACTACGTTTTTCTTATCATCAAACTTCCACGAATTTTTTTAATCGACGGAATTCTTGCCTTGGGCCTAGGTTACAATTAGCTCGAAAAGGCTTGGTAAATTTAATAGTTATCCTTCAATAGGATGGCTCATATTGGCTCTCTTCTTGTATGCATTTATTATCGAGCCCAATGGTATCACGCCCTGAAATTAGTATGGCATTGTGGGAGAGCAGATGGGCATATATCGCAGCCATCATCTTGTGCTAGCCCCGCCATTATTGATTACTCAGGAGGAGAGATCTGCGTCGAGCAACTCCGCCTTGTGGTAATGGGTGGATCCCGCTTTATCATTCCTGTTTTGTGAAGTGGGAAACAGAAGAATCGTATTAGATCATGGCCTTGGCAACCATTGGCAATTTGCGGCAATGGCTGGCATGGTTCTACTTATAGCGCTCTAGCTGATCCTGGCCTCGAAGTAAGTTGTGGCAACCTCTCTACGGTGGATGCTTATCGCGATCTGCCTAATCTTGATTGTCAAATCTGGATCTCGCGGACAATTGGCCGGTATCTTTCTCGCTAGCCGTTCTAAATTTGGCCCATCACAGTGCATTTTCATTTGAAGCAGTTTTGTCATATTAAAGCTTAGCCATTTTGTTTCTTGGAACAACGAGCTTGACCATACAAGAATTTTCTGGTGAACAAATTGAAACTTATGAAGTTGGCGAAGCCAGATGGAGTGAACAATCAGCACAGGAGCGCAATGGGCCGGCTTCCTGCGACACTATCGTTCTGCTTAGCCGTCGCGCTTCCGCTCAGAGTCAATTTTATTTGGGCTAGGCAATTCTGCCTTGTGATCCGTGTCCTGGGTATTTATCCGCACTTTGTACCACTCGAGGTACTTGCTGAGGAAGGACTCATCCGGGTTTTTTTATACATTCTGGTTATCATCACCATGGTCAATAGCTTTCTACGATCTATTCGCCTGACGTCCAGCGGTTCACCAGAACAGACGTTACTTGAAGTTGGGTGCCTTCTCTTTTGGTCTCCTACTTTCGCTCAAACAGAGAACCTGCTGAACCTCAGACACACCATATTGGCCTTGTTGTTTTGGGGGCGATGAACTAATCCTCAGAAGACAATCGATCGAGCAGCACGAAGAAGAAATAGACGATCAGCCCGTGGACTTACCATCAGGGGCGGCCAGTCATTTGGGAGTCAGCATATAGATCAGCATTGATAGGATGTCGTCCATATACATGATGCTTAATGAAAATATATGCCCTTCAATTCAATGAATCAAGGCACAACCTTGACCCAGCTCTACAGTGTGCAGACTATCCATTGCTGTAAAACAGCCACTGCTCATGCAGCGATTACCTCTCGTTGTCTAGACATTGCTTTTAAAAAGCCTATGGTTGAGAATGCTGTTAAACGAAAACGCGTAGCTGTCGTCGCCTACCATTTTTTTCCACGCACTACCGATCAGCCATTCTGGCAATTACTGAATCAACCAAGATTTCGAATGTTTTTAGTGAGCGATTTGACGGATCCAAATGATTCTTCAATAGAACCTTGGGATCCACTGAAAAAATTTGTGATGACACGCTGTAAAGAACACTTCAAATGTTTCATAGCGACCGGTCTTATACGGCTAGTCGACTACAGACTTAGACGTTATAATTTTTCTCCCGAGAATTTCACCCTTCCTCTAATTGCGTGGATTGCCGCGTTACTTCATGAGCTAAAAGGGACTCGCGTCTTATTTTGGACCTCAGCAAGTTGGCTATGCGATGAGCGAAATTCAAAGGAGTTATTAGGGCATGTTTCTATCACCTAGCACACACTTCTGGAAACGTGCTAAGCAAATAGCAGTCCGTAAGGGGTTTCGACTCTCACACACTTTACGTGATCCTGCTTGATCTGGATTATAACAAAGACAGAAACAAGTCAACCTGATAGTCGGATGATCGCCTGAGAACCGTTCGGTCGCAGATGTTCCCTCGCTCGTCGGATCCAATATTGGTCTGCACGGGAAGGCTCGAAGCTGAAGCAATTGGATCTAGTGCTTAACGCCATGACGCTGCTCAAACGTCAAGGACAGGAGGTGTCTTTACTGCTGGTGGGAGATGGAATGAGGCTATCATCTGGAGAATATCTGCTCGGCATGACCTTTCAGTCTGGCCCTATGGAGCATGCTACGAGGAGGAGAATCTTTTGCAGAACTCATCATGTGTGCGAATGTTGCAGCTTTTTCTCCTGGCCAGTGGGGCCTCCCAACTAATGTATACTGCCGCCTATGGTGTCCCCATTCTCAACCATAGGATTTTTGATCATCAGATGCCAGAATGTGAAGCAATATTGCTAATTTGGGAGCAAGGATACCATTTCAGCAGGGAACGTTCACGGCGGCGATTTTAAAAAAATGGATGCTTCGGCCCTGGCCTGGTCACAAACTCGAATCGAATGCAAGGCAGTGATTGATCAATTTTACAACCCAGATTATCAAAGCAACCGATTATTTTTGTGCGATCCTCGGAGTTCCTGCAGATGAACTCTCCCAGGCTGTCCGGGAGAAAACGAATCCGATTGATTGTGAGGTTGCGCATGCGTCTTGTGAAACCTGGTTAGGTTCGCTCACTCAACCGGTAGGCGGGTGGTTATGGCACTACGGCGGCGTTACTTTGGTCTGCACAAAGTTCATCCCTGCTACATATGGCGCACGGTGCCGGGTTCCGAAAGATCTTGTGGCTCAAGAATATAGTTTCATCAATATTGGCTGCGTACTCGATGTTCAAGTTGAATTAGGCCTTGCGTGCTTTGCACCTCATGCAGTATTACTGGTGGAGACATATCCACGACATACCGGGCGTGCCAATCATTTCACAGGACGACTGGCGTCGCAGCTTCATTGTGGAGCCGATGCGTGGATTGGTTTTGGTGTCATCATTCTTGCGGGAGTTAGCATTGGCCGCGGAGCCATTGTTGGAGCCGGATCATTGTCACCAGATGTTCCTCACTTATGAAATTCATGCCGGAACACCGTCTAGAAAAAATCGGAAAAGATTCTCTACTTCAACTGAACGTGAGAAGCATGAACAGGTCTTCTCGGTCCAGTGGTGAATGGAGGATTCTGTATTACCGCTATAAACTGATGATGAAGGAGATGGAAGAATCGACTTGTTTCCGTGTAAAGGTACTGGAGATGTATGCTGGTTATTCCTAAAGATACGCGGAGGTGGATGGTCGATAATTTCTTACTTCGAAAATCAGCTATTGAGCAAGCGTTACTATGATTCTTATCCTGGAAAGATCGTTTCTCAGTCCTACATAAAACCCGGCATTTAATGTCTTCGAATGGGAGTGGGGACGGTCCGTTATTTTTTCACAGAGAGGTTGTCCGTCACTACATGGAAAGTAATGAAAATGGCTTCGTGTCATCAATGGAAAGCAGCGGACCAGTGATGGTCGGGGATCGATGGACATCAAGGTTCATACCCGCGGACCAACCCCAGAAAATCGCAGAATATATCCAATCTGTTCGTGATGGTGCCCCTTGGGACATCGTCATCGTAGACGGACTGGAACGGTCTTACCTCTCGCGGTTGGATTGCGTTCTGAAGTCACCAGAATTGGTGAAAAAGGTCTGTTGATAGTCGACGGTGATTCATATCAGGCGGCGCTTTATCCCTTGAGATTGCCGATACTACTGCACGGGTGGGAAGAGGTATTCACGTGGGCTGGGAAGTGCAAGGTTGAAGTCACCCAAACGGACGCGTCTATCATGCACCCTAACCGACCATTCACATTCCTATGCACATCATCATCGTAACAGGGCCTTTTCTTCCGACACCACGCAGCCCACACCATAGTGCAGAAGGAAATGTGGCAGGAACTTGCGGAGGAGTTTTGCCAACAACATAAGCCGTTCTGCTCTGTAGGGAGCATCCCAACGACAGGCTTCAGACGAACTGGTCAAAGGTGTGAAATTATCATCGGGTATGCACTAGGAGGCGAAGCGCTAATACATGGAAGCATGGAAAGACCTTCTCTATTCTATCCGTATGCTGCGCTGGTTCGCTCCGGGAGATATCATCGTGACCAACACCTTTTATGGTTGCCCATCTTGTTGCCACATCACTGCCGAGGCGCAGGTAAGGTGATGCAGTAACGTCAATCGAATGCCAAAGGTCAAGGTAGTGGTATCGGCAGGCTGCGTACAGCCGTTTCAAAGAAGCCGTGTTGGAAGCGATTAGAAACACAGTGTAAACATTTCTGTGCGATCCGCTCACCATTATTCCCAATACGATAGACACGACGATGTCCCGCCTGCTCAGCCTCGTACCTATCAGGGAGTTCTGACTGTTCTCTACGCGAGTCGTATTGCCCCTGAAGAAGGGGTTTGCACTCTTAATCAGCCCGGCTTTTCGGACGGTAGCTCGTGCAGACTCGCGGCTTCGCCTGCGCATCATACCCAGTGGACATTGCCTATAGGAAGGCGGAGGAGGGTACTCAGGAATTGAAGTCCCTAGCCGCCGAGCCCCATCGAATTCTGCTCTCCTCAATTCGGGGCTGTCCTGGCGCGCGCGCGCAAGACGCCCACTACTTTTTTGTTATCCATCGTTGGCGGAGGATGGGAAAATTTTTGGGGCTTGCTCCGCTAGAGCTATGTCGGTAGGCAGTCCCGGTACGGTCTCAATCTTGCCTGTTTTCATGATTTCGTCGAAGACGGCGTGACCGGAGTCATTTTTTGATCACCGTGCTCCGGAACGCACTTCCAAGTCAGCTGAAGCCTTGATCACCCTAATAGTACAGCAGCCTAAGTTAACAAAGAAGATCAGAGACATGTATTCACGCAGCGTGCCCAGGCTTTCGGGAAAGAGCATATCGCGGCTGAACCTCCGAGATTTTGAAAACCTACTGATTGAGCATTAGACTGCCAACAATTCTCATGCAATCGTCTTAAAGCGGTTCTGCATTTATCTTGGGAGTCGTGCACACTCACTATCCGTGGTGTGCGTGTTCAGATTGCACTCCTCCTATATTTGTGAATAGTTTTTGATTATATTAAATTCGATACAGCTCCCAGAATGGCCATCTGTAGTGTGCTACAGCAAGATTGGCCCCGGTTGTCGTGCAGAGTGGTTTCAATGTTTTCAGCATGTATGCATTATAAAATTACCATGAATCTGACTCTTTGGGAATGCGACATATGCGGACAGACAGTGGGGTGTACAACCTCGGCCATGTCACTCTTCGCGCGGGCTCAACAGTTGCACAACAAGCTTATCTGTACTGGAAGTGTGATTTCACGCATCCCCACATGCCTTTGATAGTTGGAGATATAGAAATGAGTCACGATGCCTTCATTGGTGCGCGAGCCTTTGTCAGCAGTGCAGCCGTAATCGGAAAGGTGCCGGTGATCGGAGCCTGTACCTGTTGTGATGAAATCAGTTGGGTTCTCTGTGGTGGCTGGCAGTCGCGCAAATCATCGGAACCATCCACAGTAGCGATTACCAGGAGAAGTTCATGGTTAACCACGTCAGACTGGTAGCTAATTGGTTATCACCACCGTAACAGAAAATTTCTTCGAAGGCCATTGAATCGTTCGGACAAGAAACTGTGGAAATTATCGTGATGGATGCTTCTTCTGATGGAACGGACAACATGGTGCGGCGCATTTCCGCTGATTTTTATGGTGCGTTGACCGACAATTTCGGCCTGATTGTCAAAAGAAATCGCGCAGCCAATCTTGCAAGTACCCCATTATTTTCTCTTTAGACGATGACGCGATCTTTACTACACCAAAAATTATTTCCCAGGCCTTACCTTATTTTAGAGATGAACGAGTCGGCGCGATTGCTCTGCCTCCTAATCAATATTATTGATGGTGCCGAGCGAGTTCTTGGCAGGCAGGAGCCTACTGTGGGACCACCATGGGTGACGCACGCATTTCAAGGTGGAGCCTCTGCCATCAGACGGGATCTCTTTCTCTCTTCAGGAGGCTTTCAAGGACATCTCTTTCAATGGGGAGAGGAAGCAGAGATTCTCTCCAGCGCATGCTCGATACCGGCAGAGTGGTACGTTTGGCGATATTGACCGATCCGATTCACCATTTTCCGGCGGCAGAGGAAGGCATAAGAGAGAGTAAGAATGTCTGGCTCTATCGAAACATGATATTGGCATCGCGATATCCCGGCGCCGCTCCCTCTGCTGATTCCATTGATGGGTCTTCAAGCCGCGCGTTGCCTCGCAAGAGCGCGACTAACATGCGCCAGTTACCCATTGCCCTTGAAGGAATCGTGCGTGGGTATGCGTCCTGTTTCGCTAGACTCGCTAAACGAACGCCGATCTCACTCAAACGTTAGACTCTTCGTTGAAAAGCTGAACAGACGGAGATTTGTACCTTACAGAAAATCCGCTGGTCGTTGGCTCCTCTCGCCTGATTGGGGGCGGGGAGGGGGCGCATTCGGCGGGCCTCAAAGAAAGGGTGAACGTTACGGTCTAGTTGTCTGAAACTCTGACGGCGGATACCCACGGGAACTGAGGTGCCAGTTTTGCAGTTGAAATCCAATCAGATAGATCAGTTGCTGCCACCGGCCTGGTGATATTCACAGAGACAACAAATGCCACTAGAAGTACCGCTATCCGTCGTGTCTGACATTCAATGAAGAACATACCATGACGATATCGGACTTCTTTGAAGTATTGTTCCATGGGCCGAGGAGGTTTTATTGTCGACTCCGGAAGCACCTGGATCGCACCTTGAACATTGTCAGCACCTATGGCACGAAAGTCCTGACTACATTCTTTCCAAAATTATTCCCATTTCAGAGAAACTGTGACGCGGAAAAATGTGCCGCTGTCGGGTGGAGTGGGCTGGCGTCGATGCTGACGAGCGGGTATCGCCAGAACTGATCGACTTCGTGAGCTGTTTTCGAGACATCGCAGGCGACCCAGGACTACGCGGGATTTATATGGTCAGCAGGCGAAAAATTATCTTCTTTGGAAGCCCATCCACGATTGGGCTGTATCCCACCTACCATTGCAGAATCTTTAAGCCGTTCAGTCGTTGCGAAGACGGGGAGTATGACCAGCATTTCTTCGTCGACGGAACCCGCGCTCTCGAGGCAGACTTGTTGGAACTTACGTATCTCTCTTCTCATGGACCGCTAGGCACAATAAGTGGGCACAAATGGAAGCACGCCAACTGCTCAAGAGGCTTTGAGGAGCACGATGCAAACTTTAGTTCAACCCAAAATCATCGGATCGCCCATTGAGCGTAGACGATGGTTACGATCTGGTGTATACAAGGGCTCAAATGTTTTTCGCTCCTTGCTGTACCTTTCTCACTCGATATGTCCTCCGGGGAATTTCTGGATGGCTTTACCAGGATCAGCTCGTATGTTCTGAGGGTTCTGGTTCAGATTCTACGTAGATGCCTGTTGTTGCAATTGCAACAGCGCGAAATCCATGCTTGATCGAGATTTCTCTGTGAAGTAATACAGCAGAGCAGCGTCTTCCATTCCGGCGATCTCGCAGATCATTGTAAATAATTATTCTTCATCAATCGTTTCTTTTTATCCTGACCATTCAGCTACCAGTCAGCTATTAACGGATTTGTATCTGGCTCAATTGAATATTGATGTTTGCGTTGTGACAGTAGGCAAGCCTACGACAATCCTGATGCTATCTTGGAGGATCGGATAGCCGGTGCAAGGTGTCCATATCATCGCCTGTGGACAAGCAGTTTACGGACGCCAACGGTTATGGGGACAGGCGATCGACTATACGCTGCTTTAATAGAGCGCACTCACAATTTTTCTGCGAAATCTACGAGCTGGTGATGTCGTGATCGCCAAGACGGACCCGCCGTTAATTTCAGTCGTGGCTGCCGTTACTGGCCGCCAGATTGCGGGGCACAGTCCTGATCGAGGTGGATCAAGACATTTCCCGAGGTTGCTTCGGCGGCTCTCAGGTACAAGGAACCGGTTGGCTCAGTACCCATCTCCCGTAGTCTGCAAGACCAGATCACTGCAGCAGCCAGACAAAATGTCGTCATCGGGGAGGGTATGGCACAGCAGCTTCGGGGAGGCATTTCATCAGCAGGATCACGGTGATCCACAATTGGGCCGACGGCCGGGCCATTCAACCCATTGATCCCCAAAAACGAGCTCAGGCGCCAGTGGAATCTTGGTCTAAAGTTCGTGGTGGGCTATTCGGGCAGCTTCCGGTCGGGCCCATGAGTTCGGCACGATCACCGAAAGCGGCTTGGAGATACTACGAGAATTTCACCCAGATCGTCTTTCTTTTCATCGGAGCCGGCGCCCAATTGGCATCAATGCGCCATGAAGTTAGTAAACAGATTGAGAAACGTCATGTTCAAGCCCTATCAGCCACGCGATCGGCTGTCCATGAGTCTCAGCCTGCCAGACATTCATGCCATTTCTGCCTTCCCGCGAAGGCTTGATCGTTCAAGCAAGTTTTACCAGTATCGCAGCCGGAAGGCCGATGCTCTTGGTGACAAGGACGGAGAACTTCCACAGTTGATAAGAAGCACACAATGTGGATTCTCGCTGGAAGTGCATCAGGCGCAGGAATCAGCCGCTGTCATCAGCAAGCTGGCTGAGGATGCGGCCGGATGCAACCGCTTAGGACAACAGGCACGGATGCTGTTTGACCAACGGTTCGAGAAATCCTATGCAGAGAAGGCTTGGCAGAGGGTGATCGCGGAAGCAATGCATCAGGGATGAAATTGTGGTCCATCTTTTGGATGTATACGGAGCACAGAGATGATGAAGAGCACTCGCCCCTTTATGAAGTTTGGAGTAGTCATCGTGCTCAGGCTGTTGGCAACAGTCGAAGGCGCACTGCGGCGCTATCGCACAGGCGCAGGCGTGCGGAGAAGCCGTTCATGGTGTTTGACGGCGCGCTGTACCGACAAACCGGATCTCGCTCAGTATGGAATCCAGCCCATCACCATTACTTACGTTAGCCAATTCGGAAGCGAAATTGGTTCAAAAATGCGACACGGTTGCCTGACAAGGAATCGGTACAACGAGTGGCTCGCAACGCTGCAGCAAAGCCGGTCATCGCGGTGATCGATATCGAACATTGGCCGCTCAAAGGGAATGCCGACCGGAGTTCGGAAAACCTATCAGGAAATACATGACCGTTCTCCAATGGTTCAAGGAGGCATCTCCCAGAGCTGTCTGTAAGTTCTATGGTGCACCGCCTTTGCGCGACTATTGGAGGGCGATCAGTCCACCGACAAGCAAGGAATGGCAATCTCTCTCGAGGATAATGATCGCTCCGTCTGGCAGGGAAGGTGGACATCCTTTTCCTTGCTCATACCTTCTACACCGATCAAGAGCGCATGGGTTCGATATGCCTGTGGCCAATAAGCACAGGCTCGCCGCTATGGCAATGGAAAGCCAGTCTATGTGTTTTATGGCCGCAGTATCACGACTCCAATCAAGAGCTCGGGGACGTACCTGCCGTGAATATTAGCTGGCTCAATTGGAGGGCTGCGAGAAGCAATACGCCGATGGGATTGTTCTTTGGGGCGGGTGGGGTAGCAACATATCGGCCGGCCAAATGGGAAGATGTACACAGTTGGTGGAAGGTTACCCAAGATTTTATGAAAACTGTCATTGGAGACTCGATCCTCAGGCGAGAAAAGTGAATAATCTTCTTTGCCGTGACGATTCAGGCTATGGAAATAGAGCTGCGATTGGTAGCAGGGACAATAGCAATATAGCTTTCTGCTAAGGAATTCTGGGTCAGACCACCGGTACGAACAACTCAAAGACTTTGCTGTTAAGCCAGACGTCACGCCCCAGGACCACGATTCGTGCTTCCCCCTTTATTTCGCTGTCGTAGCCACCAGACCGTTGATCCTCTTCGCGGTCGACCGTGAGCGGGCATTACGGTAATTGTTTCCGAGTGCACAGTCCGCCTTCAGGATATACATACAGAAATACACCCGGCGCAAAATCGACCACGCTCACTCATCTGTAAGATGTGACCGTTTCAGCCATTGACAAGATCAGTCACAATCTGTCCTTACACGCGATTCAAGAAATCCTACGCAAAGGGCTTGGCAAAAAGGAATCGCAGAAACGTGCATCAGACCTGAAACTTATCCATCGTTTGAGTTCATACGGAGTACAAAGATGATGAAGAGCACTCGCACCTTTATGAAGTTTGGGGTACTGACCGTGCTCGGACTATTGGCAGCGTGGCCAACAGCGCGATAAGCGACGCCTGTCTTTAAGGCGCAGACATTGCCGCAGAAGAAGCCGTTCGTGGTATTTGACGGCACACTCCTGCCAACAAACCGGATCTCACGCTCATTACGGAATCCAGCCCGTCAATATTGCGTATGCGGGCAATTCGAAATGAGTGGCCTGCAGAACGCGACACGGATGCCCGACAAGACGATCGTGCAAAAACTGGCCCGCAGAAGCCCAGGCCAAGACCAAGACAAGTCCTGTGGTCATTGATATTGAGCATTATTGGCCGTTACAAGGGATCCCAACCAGTTCGAGACAGCTTATCAAATACGACGGTCCTCCAATGGTTCGAGGCAGCGCCTGGGCTGGCGGTGAGTTCTGGAGCGCCGCCATTACGCGACTATTGGAAGTCGCTCAAGTCTCCCTCAAGCAAGGAGTGGGCATCGTTTGCGGGGAAATGATCGGCTCCAACCTTTGGCAGGGCAGTGAACATCTGTTTCCTCCCTCTACACCTTCTATACCGAGAAGGTGGATGGGTACGCTATGCCTATGCTCAGATAGCTGAGGCTCGACGCCTAGGAAAAGAGAGAAGCCGGTCTATGTATTTTAATGCCTCAATACCTTCATGAATCAATCCATCGCTCAGGGGCGCATATCTACCTGCTGATTTCTGGAGGCTCAATTGCAGATGGCAAGCAATATGCTGACGGAATTATCATTTGGGGTGATTTGGGAACCAATAATGAGACCAGCTACATGGGATAACAATGCTGCCTGGTGGACTGTGACGAAAGAATTTATGAAAAAGGTAGCGACGCCGCAACCTTGATGTATTACGGTTCATTGATGATTACTGTAGGCTGCGGTGAATATGATCGATGCGCCACTCCACAAATATTAAAGCCGTGCGGAACGCACAAATGCGTTCTATTGGCCCTAGCGAAACTGGATTATCGACTCAGAACCAGTGATCGACGTATTGTGACGCACTCATCTTCCGCGATCGTGTCATTGTGACTCATATTCCGGATCATTCCATACGGTTTCTCAGATAAATGAAATCTATCAATTTTGTTAAAAAAATCTTGCGCTAGCTTTTTCCTTTTCGGTACTGTCGAGAAAGTTATGTGTCGAGCGCGAAAAAAGCCGTACAGTTTGCAGTACGGTAGTCTAAGTAGTCTGTTTTCTATTCGTGGAGGGAGAGGATGACAGTTGAAGAGAAAGACTGTGATGGCGGGGTTGGTCTCGGAGCCGGCCTGCTTTGTGCGCTGCTCGTAGCACCTGATCACATCCAGGCGGCCTCGATCAGTTCAACTTCGGCTCGGTTGGGAACGTATTTGGCGGTGTTCACGCCTCAAGGTTTATGCGGTTTTACCACAGCGCTCCCTGTGTCAGGGGAGTGGAACCTACAATTCAAATTCGACCGACACAATCGCTGGCTCGAACATTGGACGATACAAATAATCCGGTAGGTTCTCCCGTGATGTCGAACTTATTTCGCCAGTTTCTTTCTGGGAATAGCTTCATCAAGTGACCAACAATGCCCCTGGTTCCGGCGAGTGATATCTATGAATTACGGGTGAACGGTTTGCTCGGTAACGCCGTCAATGGATTCACTCCGACCAGCTTCCTGCCAGACGACCGATCAAACTGTCACCGCCTTCTCCGACGCGCTGAGCGGGACCGCCAAGCCTTTCGTCGTTTGCGGACTACTCAATTCCGCCTCATATTCGGCGCAGCCACCACTCGAGTGCGAGGGCGACCTCTTTGGTTCGTGCCGGCGGCCGTCTGGCTGTTCGGGCAGGTCTGATCGCCTTGGTGGGGCTTGGCTCGCGAGGGCTCACAACACGGAAAGGTTCGAAGCCTATAAGATGTGCCGGAAACCGACCGGGAGGCTCAATCCGGGACAGAACAGAGCGTTTGCCGGAGCAGGTAGCGTATATACTGCCGCTTGGGGCGCCCTGACGGTCCACGTCGTTCGTTTCTTCTTATCCTCTCCCAGGCCTGGGAGAGGACTAACATCCACTCAAGTGATACTCAATCGGGCTAATGGATTACGCTGTGGCCCCTATTGGGCTACATGTATGCCGATAGCCTGCGCTTTATGTTCGGCCAGTGGAAGCGACGACTATAGTCATGGCTTCTTTGTCCCGATCATCAGCCTCTTTCTTATCTGGCAAAGAC
Source organism: Nitrospira sp. (assembly GCA_031315995.1). Classification (GTDB taxonomy): domain Bacteria; phylum Nitrospirota; class Nitrospiria; order Nitrospirales; family Nitrospiraceae; genus Nitrospira_A. Next base: position 82,863 of record JALDRG010000009.1, on the reverse strand, counting down.
ATCGAGTCGTTGCGGCAGGAATATCTCCATCCTGGTGAGGCCTGTATGGCATCGTTCTGGTCGGTCTCTCTTGCTCTATGTCATCGGGGACTATGCCACGCTCTATATTGTGCTGCATGTGTCTCTATGGATCGTGCTTGTCGGCCTTGTGCTCTCATTCATCGGACCTGTTGCGGCGGCAGATTGCCTTCCCTTATCGTATCTGTTGACCAATTCCGCTGCCGGTCTTTCTCTACAGCGCCCTTTCAGGCCAGCTGCAATTATGGTACTCATCTGCCTTGGGAGTCGGCTGCTTGCAAATTGTCGGGATCACCGCCTTTCGAGAAGGCAATGTTATCGATCTCGGTCCGGTTCAGCTCCAGGTGGCCGAAGCGTCAGCAGCATCCGTTATCTCTTTCCACCCGTCCCTTGCGCTCCTGTGTGCGCATACCTCTTTCGGGATCGGATGTGGAAGCGGGTGGTTCTGGTCTTTTCGGCCTTGCCGATCTCCGTGCTGGTCAATGGACTTCGCATCGGCATCGTGGGAGTTCTGGTCGAATTCCACGGGTCCCAAGCGGCCGAAGGATTCTTGCATCTGTTCGAAGGCTGGGTTCTGTTCATGGCGACCTTGGGACTGCTGATCCTGGAAATGTGGTTCCTCTCCAGGGTGCATCAACTGCCCGACGCCGGCACATTCGGAGACCGGTTCACGTGGCTTGAGGAGCCGAATCAAAAAAAAAGACCGCCCTCGACGGCTCAATCCGTCTCGGCGACCAATCAGGTGTATCCCGTGTATCTCTGCAGCGTGGCCCTGTTGGTTCCATTCGCCGCAGTTTCCTTGATGATCGGAGAAAGGCAGGATACTCCTCCGGCTCGAACGGAATTTATGGATTTTGCCATGGATATTGGGAGCTGGCATGGCAGCCCGCTGGTGATGGAACAGCAGTACATCTCCGCCCTGCGGTTCGATGATTACCTTCTTGCCGACTATGTTTCCGGGGACGAAACTTCAGTCAACGTCTACATGGCCTATTACCGTTCACAGAAAAAAGGCCAATCGGCACATTCTCCGCAGAGTTGTATTCCCGGAGGCGGATGGGAGATTGCTTCGCATCAAACCATCGACTTGCCGCTGGGTGATGATCCCAGTTCGAGCTATCAGGCCAACAGGATCCTTATTCAAAAAGACAGCCAGAAACAACTCGTGATCTATTGGTTCAAACAACGGGAGCGGCTTCTCTCAAGCGAGTACCTCGTGAAGATGTTTCTGTTCTGGGATGCCTTGACGAAAGGCCGGAGCGACGGAGCGTTGATTCGCCTGGCGGCCGCCGTCGGCCCAGGACAACCCGAGGAAGCGGTTGAACGACGACTAACGGAATTGGCCCGACTGATTCAACCTGAACTGGCACGATATGTCCCGGATTAACCCATGACCACCGGCGTCTTTTTCAGCTTCATCACCTCGCTTTTCATTTGCATGGCGTTGGTGCCGCCCCTTCAGCTCGCGGCGGGACGGCTCCGGTTCATGGACGTCCCGGGCGGGCGCAAAGCCCATGCAGGCCCTATCCCACGCATCGGAGGCATTGCCTTCGGGTCTGCTGCGTTGCTCTCCATTCTCTTCTGGGTCCCGCAGGACTCGGTGGTTGCGCCTATTCTACTCAGCGCGTTGGTGATCCTGGGATTTGGAATATGGGACGATCGAGCGGGACTCAATTATAAGACCAAACTTGCCGGACAGTTGATTGCGGTGTTCATCGTCGTCGTCATTGGCGGTGTTCGATTGGAGCAGTTGCCGTTCCTCTTCGAGATGGACACGCCGCTTTGGCTCGGCATTCCCGTGACGGTGCTCTTTCTGATTGGAGCCACCAATGCCGTCAATCTGTCCGATGGCCTCGACGGTCTGGCCGGCGGACTAGCTTTCCTGAGTTTCGCCGGTATTGCCTATCTGGCATACCTTTCTCACGATGCAACGGTGCTCATTTTTGTCGCAGGATTCCTTGGCGCCCTCTTAGGATTTCTTCGATACAACACCTATCCGGCCAGAATTTTCATGGGCGATGCCGGAAGCCAATTACTCGGCCTCTTTATGGGTATTCTGGTCATTATGTTGAGCGATCCTTCCCGTGCCCCATTCAGCCTCAGCGTGGGCCTCTTGATTCTCGGGTTGCCGTTTCTGGATACCCTCGCTGTCATGGGACACAGGCTGGCGAAGGGAGGGTCACCCTTTATCGGCGATCGAAACCATGTGCACCATAGACTCCTGGCACTCGGATTCTCCCATCATGAAGCGGTCATCGTCATTTACGCCATCCAGGCCGTGATGGTCGGACTCGGGTATCTATTGAGATGGCAATCGGATGTCTTGATCCTCGCCATCTATTTCGGATTCGCGGTCGGTATGTTTGCACTGTTTCTGGCGACAGAACGCGGCGTTGTTCTCCCGACAGGGGGAAGAGTCCTGTCGGATACCAAACTGGTTCGGATGGGCGTCTGGCTCAGCGACATGGCCCCCCGGTATCTGGCTGTCATCGTGCCTCTGTTCCTGATCATGAATGTGTTTTTGCCTGGACGTGTGCCGATGGACGTCGGCTATGCGGCAATCAGCCTCTTCACCCTCGTTCTCGGGGGCCTCTGGCTGGTTCCGAAGCACAGACCCCTCTTTGTGCGATGCGGCCTCTACGTCGGAACGGCATTTCTCATGTATATGAGCGAGCAAGTCGAGAGCCCGAGCATCTGGTCGATTTATGTCACTCAAAACGTCATGCTCGCGTTTATCGCGGTCCTGGTCCTGCTCAGCATGCGATTCAGCCGCGGCAATCGTTTTCAAACCACGCCGCTGGATTACCTGATGGTGTTCTTTGCACTGATCATCCCCTTGCTGCCGGAAATGCGCGCGGACATGCCGACGCTCAGTATCCTGGCAGGAAAATTGATCGTGCTCTATTTTTCATTCGAACTGCTGCTCCATACCTTTTCAGACCGCGTGAGGCAATTGGGATTTGTCTCCCTGTGGATCCTGTTCGGATTGGGAGTGCGAGCATGGATGTGACCCGGAAGCGGCGGATTATGAAGATCGACGATGTCCCAGTGCCGACTTGCACATTGAAAACGGTTCAGTGGCCACTGACGTAATGGTTCACTCACACCCAACATGGTTGCAGCATACCCATGATGCAATAGTTCACTGTTTCAATAGGAATCCAATGACGAGGACAATAAGCGGAACAACAGTAGCGCTGATCGTGATCCTTACGCTCCTGGCATGCGGAGGACCGCAAGAGCGGAAGGCGCAATACCGCGCCCGAGCCCAGGAATATATCCAGGCGGGAAACTTCCCAAAGGCGCGGGTCGCGCTGCGAAATGTGCTCAAGATTGACCCGAAAGATGCCGAGGCCTATTTCCTCGTGGCCCAGGTCGAAGAAAAAGAAAAAAACTGGCGGAATGCGGTCGCCAACTACCAACAAGTCGTCGAATTGATACCGGATCACAAAGCTGCCCTCATCACCCTGGCCAAGTATTACCTGGAAGCTCGTCTCGCCGACGACGTGACACACGCAGCAGACAAGGTGCTCGCGAAGAATCCGCAAGATCCTCAGGCAAGAGCATTAAAAATCGCTGTCCTGGCGCAGCAGAACCACATCGCCCAGGCGATATCTCAAGCAGAGAATTTGAATCGACAATATCCCACTGAACCGGACGTTGCCATTCTGCTTGCCACCCTCTATGGCCATCAACAGCGCGTGCAGGAGGCGACCACTATTCTTCGCCGAGCCATTCAGGCTCATCCCCATCACTTGGATCTCCTGAATAATCTCCAGGCCGTACTCACTGAGGGACACGATATCAAAGGAACGGAACAGGTCTTGAGCCAGATAATTGAAGAAGAACCGACCGTCTTCGATCACCGCTTGAAACTGGCTCGGTTCTATGACCAACAGAAGGCCATGGAAAAAGCGGAGACTGTGTTGCGCGAGTCCACAACCATTTTTGCGGAAAACGAGCAACCCTGGCTTGCCTTGGCTGATTTTCTGAACATGAGGCAAGGAATGAAGGCTGCCGAGGCTGCCTTGCGCGCCGCCATGGAGCGCCTTCCCTATGCCAGCAAGATCTCGTTTGCCCTGGCCGCGCTGTATGAACGCCATAACGATGAGGCGAGTGCCCGCCGGCTATATGAGACCTTGGTCAAAGGATATGAAAAGAAACCTGTCGGACTGGAAGCGAAGGTGAAAATCGCGCAACTCGACTTTGCGCAGGGCAAGCATGTGGAAGCAGAGCAATGTTTGACCGAGGTTCTGAAAGAGAATCCTCGATCGGCCGACGGCCTGATCCTGCAAGGAAAGATCGCGTTGGCTAAACGGAACGGGAAAGAGGCCGTTCAGGCATTTCGCACCGTCTTGCGCGACCAACCTGAACAAGCTCGCATCCAGTCGCTGCTCGGCCAAGCCCATGTAATCACCGGTGAGGAACGATTGGCCCGGGAAAGTTTCGAACGCGCCGTCTCGCTTTATCCTGGATTAGTGGATTCAACGTTGGCACTTGCCATGCTGGACAGCCAAAGCGGACAGCTCACACGGGCACGCACCAGACTCCGCGAGTTGGTGCGCGCTCACCCCGATCATCTCCAGGCAATCGAGATGCTGTTTGCGCTGGAGCTTATGGCGGGGGATTGGAAGCAAGCCAAGGCGACCGTGTTGCTACTTCGTTCCGTCGTCGGGGATCACGCCATGATGTTCATGGCAGAAGGCAAGCTCTACGAAGCGCAACGTGAATTCGCCAAGGCTGAGGCTTCGTTTGAGAGAGCGGCAGCGGCCAATCCCAATGCTCCTGAACCCCTCTTAGCTGTGATCCGCCTCGAAGTGGCGCAGAAACAGACCGACCGCGCACGCCGCCGTCTTGAGACCCTCGTCTCGATGCGTCCCGATCACCCATTTGGGCACGGATTGTTGGGGGAGGTGTTGACGCTTTCCGGCCGCCAGGAAGAGGCCGTCATCCATTTTCGTGAGGCCACTCGAATCAATCCAACCTGGGTCACTCCCTGGGTGAGCTGGGTGAACCTGTCGATCATCCGAGGTCAGCCGGCGGAGGCGATCCGGATCTTAAACGAGGGGGTCGTTGCCAACAAATCGAGCGAAGAACTGTATATGCTGATGGCATCTACCTTGACCAGTCAGGGCCAGATCGACGAAGCCATCGCCGCCTATGAGTCCGTGTTGCGCATAAATCCTCACAATATATTTTCTGCCAACAATCTCGCATCGTTGCTGGTTGATCACAAAGGAGATACCGCGAGTCTCGAACGAGCATTCACCTTGAGCCGGGACTTTGAAAAAGATGCTCCGCATCCCTTGTTCCTGGACACGCTCGGGTGGGTGCGGTTGAAAATGGGACATCCGGATCAAGCGCTCCGCCTGTTGAAGCAGGCCGTCGCCAAGGCGCCTGATATGCCGACGCTCAACTATCATCTCGGCTTGGCATTCTTTCAGTCAGGACAGAAAGCCGAGGCCAAGACGTACCTGACAAAGGCCCTCAAGAGCACAGAACAATTCCACGAGCGTCAAAAAGCTGAACAGTTGCTCGCTCGGACGAGCTGATAGGGAGTATCTTTCATGCGGCATTACATAACGACCTTCTTCCGGACCGTCATCGTAGGACTCAGTGTCCCAGCCTTATTCATGACTGCCTTCATCTCCTGTACTTATGGCGAACCAAGATCTTCGACGGATATGCCAGTGGATGATTCAGGATATCTTTTAGGCCCAGAAGATGTCTTGCTCATTTCCGTCTGGAAAGATGAGCAGCTGACAAGAGAAGTGGTCGTCCGGCCGGACGGCATGATCTCCTTTCCACTGGTCGGGGATGTGGCGGCTGAAGGTCGAACGGTAGAGGAGCTGCGGATAGACCTCGCCAAACGATTGATCAAATATATTCCTGCCGTCAACGTCACGGTCGCGGTCACGAAAGTATTGAGCTACAAGGTGTATGTCCTCGGACGGGTGGCAAAGCCAGGCGAGTACCTGGTCGGCCACTATACCGATGTGCTCCAGGCGTTGAGTTTAGCGGGAGGGTTGACGCCCTTTGCCGCCGAAAACGACATCAAAATTGTTCGCCGAATACGGGGACAACAGCAAACATTTCCCTTCCGGTACGGCGATGTCCGGAAAGGAATTGATCTGGAACAAAATATCCTCCTGCAACGCGGTGATACCGTGATGGTGCCATAGGTTTGTGAACTATTCGCTCAACAATGGCATCGGAAGATCTGAGAAACGGCCTTACAACGCCCGCATCGTGTTGTCGGGATTCGTCTGCCTTCTATTCCTCATGGCAACACACGTCATAGGGTTTGCAGCCGAATGGTCTCTGTTGCCGTCGATCGGTATGAAAGGGTACTACAACGATAACCTCTTGCTGACTCCGTCGCCGCACGATCCGACGTATGGATATTGGATCTCTCCCGCGGCGGAGTTTGCTGGGAAGACAGAAAGGCTAGAGGTCAGCGGCAAAGCGGCGCTAGATTTTGTTAACTACTATGGGGGAGAAACAAGTGAATTTACGAATATTTTTTTACCCATCCAGATGCGTTACAGAACTGAAAAGGACGAATGGGGTTTTGCAGGTGGGTTTAGTCGTGACAATACGTTAATGGGAGAACTCCAGGCGACCGGATTGGTGCTTCGATTTACCCAGAGAAATATGTGGAACGCCAGCCCAACTTGGACACGAACTTTGACTGAAAATATGACATTTCAAGGGACGTTTCAGTTTACGGATACAACTTACGAGGACGGCTTACTACTCAATTTAGTAAACTACCAGGTGTGGGGTGGATCGGCTAGCATCGCGTATCAGTATTCGGAGCGAGACAAGATACAGTTGGCTGCTACTTATACCAATTTTCATACGACCAACGCACCGTCTGAGCTTCGGGTGAGCATGCCAGGTGCACTGGCAACAGTGAGTCATCAATTTTCAGAAAGCGTCGAGGCATCTGTATATGGTGGACCGCGGTTTCTCACTTCCAGCAGCTTGGTGGCTGATACAAAACTAATGGGCAGAGATGTAGTTTGGGTGTATGGGACTAGCCTCTCTAAGAGATTTGAGAAGGCGGTATTGCAAGCTTCGGTGGGGCGGGAAATCATGCCAAGCGGATTCGGACTCCTACTCCAAACTGATCGAGCGAGACTGACAGTTTCATATAACTTTTCTGAAACTATTGCTGGTTCATTTGACATATCCGGCTATCGAATATCCGGAGTTTCTCCTCTTGCCAATGGTGGTACGCTCTCAGATAATCGGCTCTTGTACTTTACTCCGCAAGTCGATTGGAAGTTATCCGAATGGTGGAAAATGGAACTTGCCTACTCCTTGCGTGTGAGGGATTCGGATTCGATTTCAGAGCCAGTCTTCTCTAACGGTCTTACGTTGATGTTGACCTACTATCCGCCCAAACTGGCAATCTCGAATTAAGGCACGGGCTCTCGCAAAAGGATATCTCAATGGCTGGCAACCGACCAACTATGCAACCAGAATCCACGGTTAACCTTGGAGACTATTTGGAGGCGTTCCAACGCCGACGAACCATCATTGTACTCACTGCAGTATTCTTCGTGTGCCTGAGTGGTGTTGCAGCGATTCTTTGGCCTCCGTCATACAAGTCCACCGCGACAATTCTTATCGAAGAACAGGAGGTTCCTGTCGAGCTGGTCCATAGCACGATCACCAGCTTTGCCGATCAACGTATCGAGATGATCAAGCAGCAGGTCATGAGTCGGGCCAGCCTGTGGAAAGTAGTGGAACAGTACGATCTTTATCCTGCCATGCGACATGAGAATCCGACTGAAGAGGTCATCAAACGCTTCATCAAGGACATCGAAGTGGAGGTGATCAGCGCCGATGTGATCGATAAACGCACCCAGCATGCGACCAAAGCGACGATCGCCTTTACGGTGTCCTACAACAGCGGGGCACCGGAAACCGCCCAGAGGGTCGCCAACGAATTGACCAGTCTCTTCCTCGGCGAGAATCTCAAGTCCCGTGAGCGTCAGGCGCAGGAAACTACCAGCTTCCTCAAGCAGGAAGCGGAGAATCTCGCGGCACATATCGAGGAGGTGGAAGGCAAACTGTCCAAATTCAAACAGCGAGCGAACGGCGCCTTGCCCGAACTGATGCCGCTGAATCTTCAGTTGATGAATCAGTCCGACCGGGAATTGACCGATCTGGACCAACAGATCCGCAGTCTAGAGGAACGAAAGAATTACCTCGAAGGGGAACTCGCCACAATCAAGCCCAATACCCCGATCATGTCTGTGACCGGTGAACGCATCCTCGATTCCCTCGAGCGTTTGCGTGGGCTTCGAGCCGAGTACGCGGGGGCTAGCGCGAATCTTTCTCCTGATCATCCGGACGTCATTAAAATGAAACAAGAGATCGCTGCGCTGGAGAAGGAAACCGGGGCCAGGCCTGAGAGTGAGGAGATTTCCAAGCAATTGATCGATGCTCGTGCCAAGCAGGCCACGCTCGCCGACCGCCTCGGGCAGGACCATCCCGACGTGCTCCAGACCAAGCGTACGATCGCAGCACTGGAAGGAGAGTTCCGTCGGATCGGCACGACTGCCGCCAAGACGCCGATGCAAAGACCGGAAAATCCTGCCTATATCAACATTCAGGCACAACTCAATTCGGTGACCTCATCGCTGGAAGCCTTGAAGACAAGCCGCGCGATCGTCAAGCGGCGAGTGTTTGACTATGCGAAGCGTATCGAGCGGACGCCGGAGTTAGAACCGGACTATTTGGTTCTCGCGCGTGACCGTGACACCTCGAGCCAAAAGTACCAGGAGATCCGATCACGATTACTCGAAGCCAAGGTGTCGGAAGGGTTGGAGGTCCAACGAAAAGGCGAACGATTCTCGCTTATCGATCCGCCGGGACTGCCGGAAGCCCCCGAAAAACCCAACCGGAAAGCCATTGTTCTGTTGGGGTTTATCCTCGCACTGGCGGGCGGTGCGGGCAGCGCCGCAGTCGCTGAACACCTCGATCGCTCCATTCGCACTCCGGATCAGTTAGTTCGTTTAACCCACACCTTTCCGCTCGCGGTCATTCCCTATATGCCCAACAAAGAGGACTTCACCCATGCCTTGAGGCGACGAAGAATGATTCAAGGAGCAAGCGTAGGGGCCGTGGCGTTGCTTCTGCTTGTAAGTCATCTGTTTTGGACTCCGTTGGATGTGCTGTGGTTTGCAGCGCTCCGAAAATTTGGTATCGAGTAAGAGCAGGATGTTAAGCAGGCTCACCAGGTTTCTTAGAGAGATGGGCTCCAGCCAAGGCTGAGGTTGTAGCGCCTGCTGGACTCAGCCGTCACCTTGACCTCAGCCTGCTCGCACGGAAAGGATTATCATGGAATGGTTTCAAGCCGCCCTTGATCGATACAAACAACAACAGCCCCAGAATCGTCCCATGCCCAGAATCAACCGCAGTCCGTCCGCTCGAACGGCTCCTGCCGAGATCGTCTATACCCGCACGCGGTCGCTTCACATTCCGGAAGCGGTGCTGCGGGAGCGGCGCATCATCGCGGGCTTTGAGGGCGGGCGGTTCGTCGATGCCTTCAAGATTCTTCGCACACAGGTCACTCACCGAATGCGAGAGAAGGGCTGGAACGTCATCGGCGTGACGAGCCCTGGCCTGGGTGAGGGTAAGACCCTCACGGCGGTGAACCTTGCCATCAGCCTGGCGATGGACGTCACCCAATCGGTGTTGCTTGTGGATGCCAATCTTCAGAATCCCACGATCCACGAGGTGTTCGATCTCGGGTCCAGTGACGGCTTGGCGAATTACCTCCTCGACGATGCGCCGCTTGAAGATCTGTTGATCCATCCCGGAATCGGCCGGTTTGTCCTGCTTCCCGGTGGCCGTTCCGTTCCACACTCCGCCGAAGCCTTGACCTCTCCAAAGATGATTGCCTTGGTGGAAGAACTGAAACATCGCTACCAGTCACGGATCATCATGTTCGATCTGCCGCCGCTCCTGAACACATCCGACGTGCTGGCGTTTGCGCCCTATATCGACGCATTGCTGCTGGTGATCGAGGAAGGGCAGACGAAAGCCGAGGATGTAGAACGGGCCCTCTCGCTCGTCAAGCAATCGACCCCGGTGCTTGGTACTGTCTTGAATAAGGCGGGACGGTCGAGGATCGGTCCGGCCGATATGAAAAAACTCGTCTGATCGCTCGAACAACCGATGTACAAACCGGTATGGGCCTGGACGCAGGTCCGGCAGCTGTTGAATGGGAGCCGTTACTTGCAGGACAATAGCGCAGAAGGTTCCTTCACACCATGAAACAAATTCTTCAGCATAAACGGTCCGGTGCGGTCACGGTAGAGGAGGTCCCTCCCCCCTGCCTTCGGGGCAGTGGCCTGCTTGTACTTAACGAGGCGTCCCTCATCAGCCCGGGAACCGAGAAGTCGACGATCCAGAGCACGAAGCAATCTCTCGTCGCCAAAGCCATGGAACGGCCCGAGAAGGTCAGGAAGGTGCTCAGCGCAATTCAAACAGACGGGCTGGCGCTTACGCTCTCTCGGGTGTTCGACAAGTTGGACTCACCTGCCTCCCTGGGCTATAGCTGCGCCGGTACGGTGGTGGACGTATCCCGCGATGCGGATTGCTTTTCCGTCGGGGACCGGGTGGCCTGCGCCGGACAGAATTATGCGTCCCACGCCGAAATGATTTACGTGCCGAAACATCTCTGCGTCAAAATTCCGGATGGCGTGGATTCAGAGGATGCATCCTTCGTGACGCTCGGAGCCATCGCCTTACAGGGGGTCCGTCAGGCGGAACCCAGGCTGGGAGACCGGATCGCCGTCGTCGGTCTTGGGCTGTTGGGTCAATTGACCGTGCAATTGTTGAAGGCATCCGGATGTCGCGTGCTCGGCTCCGATCTGGATCAGTCCAAACTGCAACTGGCGCAGCAGTTGGGTGCGGATATGGTGGCTCCATCCTCCGATCTCGCCGATGCCGCTGCGACCTTTTCCGACGGCCATGGCGTGGATGCGGTCATCATCACGGCCAGCACTAAGGACAATGGTCCCGTGGAAGTCGCCGGCGAGATCGCCAGGAAAAAGGGCAGGGTGGTGGTGGTCGGCGCAGTCGGTATGAACATTCCCCGCGAGCCCTATTATAAGAAGGAATTGGAACTGCGGCTGTCTATGTCTTACGGGCCTGGCCGCTATGACACGCAGTACGAGGAGCATGGACGCGATTATCCGTTCGGATACGTGCGCTGGACGGAGCAACGCAACATGCAGGCGTTCCTTGAGTTGGTAGCCGAACGGAAGGTCCAACTCAAGCCGCTGATCACCCATCGGTTCCCCATTGAGCAGGCGGAGTCTGCTTATGCCCTGATGATGGAGGGATCGGTGCCCTACATCGCCATGGTGATTACGTATCCGTCCGACCGCGCTCGCTCTTTGCCTAGAGCCATTTCCGTCGGGAAAACCAAAACCGCTCGTCCGGTGACGCTGGGGATTATCGGAGCAGGGAACCATGTGAAGGATATGTTGCTGCCGCCGCTGCTAGCCATGAACACTGTCGGTATCCACGGCATCTGTACCGCCTCGGGCATCACCGGGAAAACCCTGGCCGCAAAACTCACCGCCGCCTATTGCACAAGTGACAGTCAGTCGATCTTAGACGACGCGGCGATCAACACAGTATTGATCGGCACTCGCCATGATAGCCATGCAGCCTTGACGATCGACGCGTTGCTCGCGGGCAAACATGTGTTCGTAGAGAAACCGCTCTGCCTGACGGAGGATGAATTGGAGGACATCCGCTCCGTCTATGAGAAGCAGGTGCCCGACGGGTTGCATTTGATGGTGGGCTTCAATCGTCGGTTTTCTCCGCATGCACAGGAAGCCAGAAAGTTTTTCGCGTCACGCTCGAATCCGCTCGTGATGCTGTATCGCATCAACGCGGGGCGGATTCCCGCGGATCATTGGGTGCAGGATCCGGCCGTGGGTGGCGGACGCGTGATCGGGGAGGTCTGCCATTTCATCGATTACATGCAAGCCCTCTGCGCAGCGCCGCCCATCTCGGTGTTTGCCTGCAGGGTCGGCCGCCATAGCTCCGGCATCACCGAGGACCAGTGCAGCATTTCATTGACGTTCGGTGACGGTTCGATCGGCACCATCATCTATACGGCTGAAGGCAGCAGCGAACTTCCGAAGGAACATTTTGAGGCGCACGCGGACGGAATGTCGCTCTTCATGAGCGACTTCATGGAGACGCGGACCTATCACAACGGCAAGAGCGCGCTGTTCAAGAGCGCGAGGCGGGATAAGGGATTTGCGCAGGAAATGGCGCAGTTTGTACAGGCTATCGAACAGGGGCTGCCCCCCGTCATCCCGTTCGAACAGATCGACGCCGTCACCCGCGCCTGTTTTCTGGCGGTGCGAAGCCTGCAGTCAGGTGCTGTTTGCTCACTTTAGTCGCTGGATCCTGCCGACGAATGTTGTTGACCTGTCATCCCTTGTCCCGTAAGTAGGATAGTATGTACGAAACCTTTTACAACTTGAAGGCCAAGCCCTTTACGCTCGCACCGAACCCGGATTTCCTGTATCGGGGAGACACTCATCGGCTCGCGATGGCGACATTGGAATACGGTCTCCTCAACGAGGCGGGATTTGTCGTGCTCACAGGAATGCCAGGAATGGGAAAAACCACCCTCCTGCAACAACTCCTGGCAGAGCATCAGCACCATTTCACGACCGGATTGATCACCAACACACACAGTGGCATGGATACCCTGCTCCCTTGGATTCTGCTCGCCTTCGGCCTGGGCGGATCAAACCAAGACAAACTGCAGGCGTTCCATGAGTTTGAGCAATTTCTGTCGAAGGAGACCATTGCCAGACGACGGGTGCTCTTGATCGTCGATGAAGCGCAGAATCTCGGCGCCAATCTGCTGGAGGAACTGCGGTTGCTGTCCAATCTCAATAAGGACAAGGCGCCCATTCTCCAGATCGTTCTGTCCGGGCAACCGGACCTGCGTCAGCTCCTGCAACGCAAGGATCTGACACAATTCGCCCAGCGCGTCATGGTGGACTATAGCCTCGAACCCTTCCAGGAAGAGGACAGCCTAGGCTATATCTCCCACCGTCTGCGGGTCGCGGGTCGCGAGGAGCCGATTTTTACGTACCATGCCACTCGTATGATCCATCGGCTCACAAGCGGTATTCCACGCTTGATCAACCAACTGTGCGATACCGCCTTGACCTATGGTTTTGCGGAAGAGGCCCCCTTTCTTTCCACCAAGATTGTGGCGCAAGCGGCAAAGGATCGCAGTAAAGGGGGCATCCTGCCTCTGGCGGACACGGATGCCCTGACGACAATGACACAGGAACAGGATTCAGCTGAGCAGACCCAGCTCGCCACCTTCGCCTCTCGAACCGCACCGGCATCAACCGGCCCACGCCGTTCGATCCCCACCGCAGAGGCCGCTCCGGCTGCCGCTGCGCCGGGCCGTGACGCGGCCGAATCCTACGAGCGCGGCCTGACGCTCAAAAAGGTCGGATTGCACAAAGACGCTCTGCAACAATTTTCCCTCGCCGCCCAGGACGCCTCGCTCGCGTTTAAGGCATTGGCACAGGCCGGCATCTGCATGAAAGCTCTCGGCCAACCTCAGGAAGCGGCCACCGCATTTCGAAAAGCCCTGCAGGCGCAGCGTGTCTCTTCCGCCGACACCGTTCAGGTTCGATATCTGCTTGCGCGCACACTCGAATCATTGGGACGAGTCGACGACACACTTGAACACTACTGCTGGATCAGGCGGGAAGATCCCAACTTCAAGGACGTCACCGAACGGATCGAGCGTCTCAGCGGTCGCCGTTCGCCCTCGTCTCGCGACAGAGACAGCGGCGGCGACGGATCGTCTTGGGTGGCACAACTGCAACGCATCCTCGGCGCCTCCAAATAATTACCCACGCGTCTTCCTCCAGCCTCCCGATCGAGTAGCGCTCAAGTTTCAGTCTGCCGCAACCGATGATGAGGCAGGGGAGTGCTTGCATGGGCTTGGAAATCATTGAAATCGTCGAAGACGACCACAGCCAGGCGAAGTTGTTGGATCAGATCCTTCGGCAGGCGTCATTCCGTACCAACGTCGCGTTCGACGGCCCATCCGCCATGCAAGATGTCTGGCGCATCAAGCCCTCGTTGATCATGGCCGACGATAGTCTGCCCGGACTGACCGGACGCGAAATGTGCGCGCGTCTACGCCAGGACCCTTCCACCAAACATATCCCCATCATCGTGCTGTCCGGCTATTCATCCGAGGAGCGCCGAGTTGAAACTCTCGACGGCGGGGCGGATGACTTCATCGCGAAACCCTATGCGGCGGCCGAGCTCGTCGCCCGAGTGCGGGCCCTCCTTCGACGATCTCAATGGGGCCACGGGCAGGAGCAAGAACTCGGCGACGACCTCGCGTTAACGGACAGTTTGTATGTGGCGATCTACCGCGGGCAGAAACTGACGCTCTCGACTCAGGAATGGAGAGCGCTGCGTCGACTGGCGGGTACGGTCGGAAATGTCGTGCCTCGCGAGGAACTCAGCACGCTCCTCTGGGGAGACGACGCCCTGCTGCATGACGGGGAGTTGAATCGGTGCATGGAACAGCTGAATCAAAAATTGTCCGGAGAGGCACCTTCGACGGAACACATCAAAAAAGTTCCCGGTGGCTTTCGACTGCGGTCTCCCTTGTCAGAGGAGACGGACGTCATCCAGGCTCAATAACTTGCCGTTCCGATCCGTTCCGATCCAAAGATGGTCTGATGCCAGCGCATCCAGCAGCCACGACAAATTTCCAGGCACCACCCTGGCCCGTCTGCGAGCCCGTTTCCAGTCCCGTTGAATCCGGGACCGCACAGTCAGGTTCAACTTCTTGCCCCATCGCCTGAAATCCGCCAATTCCTCATAGCGGCCCAACGAGGCCTGCACCTGTTTGATCCGTTTCACGAGTTCCTGTTTGGTCGCTGGTCCTCCCGGCAGCCATTCCGTCTGATACCGGATGGTCTTTAGCGCAAGACGCAGGGCGTGAAGTCGTTTTCGGCGGGGATCCTCAGACGCCTTCTTCATCAGCCGAGAGAGCGCCTGCTCATGCTCATGCCGCAACACGTCCAAGCGGCTTTTCAGCGAAAGATTCGAGGGAGCGATCGTTGGCAGCGCGTGCTTCCAGACGGCTTGCTCGATCTTGCGATAGGCCTGCGCGCGGCTCAGCTTCCGTTTCCACCGGCCGATCCACACATCAACGGCCGCGATGTCCGACTCCGGGGCGTCAATCTTCGTCAAATATTGCCGGAAGACCTGCCACGCGCGCAGCTTGCTCAATCGCCGCACGCTGTGAGCCATTACCGCAGCACGGTCATTGTGACCTGAGAGTTCGAGCAATGCTTGAAGTCGTCGGCAATGGGTACGAATCGAGTGCACGGTATCGTCATGACCATGACCCGCCATCACGTGGCGTATCAATTGCAGCACCGTAGCTTGATAGGCGGCGGCCGTCTGGATCAATCCTTGCGCGCCTCGAAGCGGTGCGGTATGAATAGGGGCGCGTGGCCTTGTCATACGCATCTCTCTCGCAAGAAAGAAGGCGGCAGCCCCAGCGATATCGCCATACTTACAGTATGAGTTGAAGTAATCACAACCGCCTCGCCGCTCGCGTTCACAAGGATGGAGGACGCCCGATGTACTGCCTCTTCTTTCGACATGGTATCGCCATCGAACGTCAGGCATGGGATGGACGGGAAGAGGACCGCCCACTGACCGAGAAGGGATCCGCGCGCGCTCGACAATCCGGCAGGGGATTGCTTAATTTGCGCATGACACCGACGCATATTCTTTCAAGCCCCCTGGCGCGCGCACGCGGCACGGCAGCTATTCTTCAGCCCCTGATTCGACCCAAGCCGAAAATCGTGATTGCTGCCGAACTCGATCCTGAAGCGGCCCCACGCAGCCTGTTTGCCTTGCTCACTACCTTCCCGTCGGACGCCGTCGTGCTGTGTGTCGGTCACGACCCTCACCTGAGCATAGTGGCCGGAATTCTGCTCGCCGGAAATCCCTGCCGCGGTCTTTCGCTCAAAAAGGCCGGCGCCTGCCTGATTCATGTCGAAGAGTCCGTAAGGCCCGCCGCGGGACGGCTCGAATGGTGGCTGACGGCCGCACAACTACGCGCGTTCGCATAATCACAGCTCAGAACGAACAGCCGCCGATCAACGATCGGATCGTCGGCCAGGCATCGTGACCCCTTGCTTGCGAGAGAATGTCGTCAGGCCTCCTCCTGGATACAGATGCCGCATCACAGATGAGGACCAGGCAGGGGGAAGGCGCCAGGCACAGACCGGAACCCAAAATCGGCCAGGCCTCACGTGCCTTCGTCATCTTGAGTCGCCAGGACAAACTGAACCGGCCGCTTGAACACCTTCTGAAACAGATCGCTGCGCCCTCGTGCCGCCCAGATTTCCAGCTCGGCATCACCCGAAACCTGCACCGTAATGACGACGGACTTTCCGAGCTTGACGTCGAGGTTCCGCACCACGGAGAACTGGCTCCGGTCCAACCCGTCGGCAATACGGAGCAGGGCCGACAAGACCTTGATGACGCGCTGATTCCCCTCCGGCAAGGCGATGAACTCACTGTGTTTTCGGGTGGGGACCGAGCGGCGATGATACCGCGCCACATTTGCCACCAGATCGATTTCCTCGGCTGTGAAGCCGGACAGGTCGCTGTGCTTGATGAGGTAGTAGGCGTGTTTGTGGTGCTGCCGCGAATTGATCATATACCCGATATCGTGCAGAATCGCCGCGAACTCCAGCCATTCCCGCTCCCGTTGTCCGAATCCATGCAAGGGCTTGGTCTGATCGAACAACCGCAATGCCAGACTCGCGACATGGAGGGCATGCGTCTCGGAGACATGACACCGGCGAGCCAGGGCCAGGATATTTCTTTTCCGGACATCCGGAATATCCTGTTCCGCCTGAATGCCCTCATGGTGCCGATGGATAAAATCGTAGATGATCCCTTCCCGTATCGCTTTATCGCAGATCGTCAGTTCATCTTTCCGTAAGAGGTCGAGCAGGATCCGAAATACGATCGTCGCCGGAAGCAGCGTGTCCACGCGTTTAGGGTCGAGTCCCGGCATGGCCAACCGGGTTTTGAGCGTGGCGTCCGCCAGACGCTTTTCGACGGCGGCAATTTCCTTGGCAGAAATCTTCGTCAGATTCAATTGCTGGAGCGGGCGCCCCGTTCGTTGCAGATGAATGACTTCGGCCAGGTTGCCGGCCATCCCTGAGGTCGCAATGATCTGCTCCACGCGTTTGGTCTTATACGTGCCCAGCGCCTGCTTGAGTTGACCGGTCACAGCCTCTTCCAATTCGTGCAGCATCGCCTTCGAGGGGGGTGTCTTCGTCAGATACAAATCTTTCAGCCGAATGGCTCCCAACTTCAGGCTGCGCGCCTGATAGATCGTCTCCCGGTTCCCAACGATCACCTCCACCGAGCCGCCTCCGATGTCGATCACGAGGGTCGGCGGCTCAGGCAGAGCCACACTGTTCTGCACACCGAGAAAGATCAAGCGCGCCTCTTCCGTGCCGGTGATGACGCGCACCGTCAACCCCGTTTGCTGCGCGACATGATCCAGGAACTCGCCGCCGTTACGCGCCTCCCGCACCGCGCTGGTGGCCACGCCTTCGATCCGCTCATACCCCTTGTTCTGTGCAAGGGTGACGAGGGTCCGGATCACTTCCAACCCGCGCATCATCGCTTGGTCGGAGAGCCGGCGTGAGGTAAACACCCCGTCGCCAAGACGCGTCATGTCCTTGAAGCGGTCGAGGATTTTATAGGTATAGTCCGGCTGGACTTCCGCTAACACCATATGAATGGAATTGGTCCCGATGTCGAGAACGGCCAGCTTGGGCATTTAGTAACTCGCGGAGGGGGCGATGTGTCGGATGTTCTTCCCTTCGACCATGTAGACCACCAGTTCGCCGATGTTGGTCGCATGGTCGGCGATGCGTTCGAGCGACTTTGCGACGAATGTCAGCCGGATCGCGCGGGTAATGGTCCGTGTATCTTCCAGCATAAAGGAGAGGAGTTCTCGAAACAACTGCTCGTTCACCTCGTCGACAAAGTCGTCGTCGGTGCAAACCTTCCGTGCCAGCACCGGATCTGAATGGACGAAGGCATCCAGACATTCCTTCACCATGCGCATGGTCCAATTGGCCATGCGCGGGATATCGATATAGGGTTTGAGTTGCGGCTCGCCGTTCAGTTCCAACGCGCGTTGCGCGATATTGTCGGCCAAATCCCCCATGCGCTCCAGTTCCGATGAAATCTTCATGCCCGTCGTCACAAAGCGGAGATCGCGGGCCGTCGGCTGCTGAAGCGCCAGCAACTGGATGCACAGTTCGTCGATCTCGACGTCCAACGCGTTGACATCGTGATCCTGTTTGATCACATCCACGGCCAGATCGGAATCCCGCTCCACTAAGGCCTGCAAGGCCTGTTGAATCTGCGATTCGACGAGCCCGCCCATACGGAGCAAGGTCTGCTTCAGGTGCGCGAGGTCTTGATCGAAATGTCGTTGCATGCTCCGGCTCCTCCCGCGATTTATCCGAACCGTCCGGTGATATAATCCTCTGTCCGCTTGTCGTGCGGCGTCGTGAAAATAGTTTTTGTGTCACCGAATTCCACCAGTTCCCCCATCAAGAAAAATCCGCACTGGTTGGATACTCGAGCGGCCTGCTGCATGTTATGGGTGACGATGACCACCGTATAAGTATCTTTTAATTTAAAGATGAGTTCTTCGATTTTTCCGGTGGCGATCGGATCGAGCGCCGAACAGGGTTCATCCATAAGAATGACCTCCGGCTGCACCGCCAAGGCCCGGGCGATGCACAAACGCTGTTGCTGTCCACCCGACAGCCCCAGCGCGCTCTGCGTCAGACGGTCCTTCACCTCATCCCATAATCCCGCTCCTTGCAGACTGTGGTGCACCAGTTCATCCAATCGTCGTTTGTCTTTCGTCCCATGCAATCGCGGTCCATAGGCCACATTGTCATAGATCGACTTGGGAAAGGGATTCGACTTTTGGAACACCATGCCCACGCGTTTTCTAAGATCGGTGACATCGATGGCGAGGTCATAAATGTCGGTACCGTCGAGTTCCACTCGACCCACGGTACGGGCGCCCTCAACCAGATCGTTCATGCGGTTCAGACAACGCAGCAAGGTGGATTTTCCGCAGCCGGAGGGCCCAATGAACGCCGTCACGGAGTTGGTGCGGACCGTGAGAACCACGTGAAAGAGAGCTTGCCGCTCCCCATAATAAAAGTCCAGATTACGAACCTGAATCTTCGCATCCACCGATGGTCCGGCGTCCGATTGCTCACGAAGCACGCGGGACTGCGGAACACTCGGCATGACGGGACGAGACGAGACGGTCGGCGTCGTGAAGGGTTGACTGAAGGGTCGGACTTCCATGCGGCTCCTCTCGGTAAATTAGACGGGAGACATCGCAAATCGTTTGCGCAGTCGGTTTCGTAACATCACGGCCGTCCAATTCAGCAGAACCACCACGAGGATCAATATCAGCGTGGTCATGTACACCATCGGTTTGGCGGCTTCGACGTTCGGTGATTGAAAGCCCACGTCATAAATATGAAATCCCAAGTGCATGAATTTCCGGTCGAGGTGAAGAAACGGACCGTAGCCGTCCAAGGGAAGGGCAGGCGCCAACTTCACCACACCTGTAAGCATGAGAGGCGCCACTTCGCCGGCCGCGCGAGCCATGGCCAAGATAAGCCCCGTCAAAATGCCCGGAAGCGCGCAGGGAAGAATGACGTGCCAGATTGTTTCAAACTTGGTCGCGCCCAATCCGACCGACCCTTCCCGAAAATCCCGGGGGACGGCCGAGAGCCCCTCTTCGGTTGCGACGATCACGACCGGCACGGTCAGCAGGGCCAGGGTCAGCGACGCCCAGAGAATGCCACCGGTGCCGAAAGTGGGATTGGGCAACGATTCGGGAAAGAGCAACTGGTCGATCGTCCCGCCTAACGCATAGACGAAGAAGGCCAGTCCGAAGACACCGAACACGATCGAGGGCACACCAGCTAGATTGTTGACCGCAATCCGTACGAGTCTGACTAGGGCCCCTTGCCTGGCATACTCCCGCAGATAGACCGCAGCCATCACGCCGAACGGCATGACGGCGATCGTCATCAGAAACACCATCAAGACGGTGCCGAAAATTGCGGGAAAGATACCGCCTTCGGTATTCGCTTCACGGGGCTCGCTGGACACAAACAACCAGAGGTTGTGAAGGTACTCGACCGACTTGTCGATCCAGGTCATGTCGTTCGGCCTACTGACGGCGATCACCTGATCCAGCGTCAATCGCAGCGTCCGCCCGTTCGAGAGCGTCAACAGCAGTGTCTTCTGCCCGGCCTCTTGGTGCAACTGCTCCAAGGTCGCCGTCTTGGCTAGATAGTCCCGTTCCAGCGTGGCGATCTGGTCGACGAGACGGCGATCCACGTCGGCTTCGCGAGGGCTGAGCCGGCCATCGAGCATCAGCGCCTGACGTTCAAGCCTGGCCTGTTCGAGGCGATAATTGATGGCCCCGATCTCGTCCCGCTCCACATGTTCAATACGGTGGCGCAGTGCGGTGGATTCCTGTACGAGCGCTCCGATAGCCGACCAGGTCTGACCGCCCGAAGCCTCCGGCTTGTCGTCCTTCCCCACAATGCCAAGGCGGCCGAACGCAGGGCCCCATTCGCGACGTTCGACGAATGTCAAATCTTCCGGGCTACTGATCGAGACGATATCGTCTCCATTGATCCATCGATACTCCGAGCTGAACACATCCCGATTTCCAACCCGGTACCGAAACCGGTTGAGTCCATCGGGTCTGTCCGGCGTGACCGAGTTGGGAATCACCTCGTCCCCCACCAGCTGCCCAATGAGGGTTTCCTGCGTCTTCAACACGACCTGATGCAGGGTAGCCGGCCAGAACTGTCCCAATCCGTTCACGATGATCAACACGAGCATCGCGCCCACCATCAAGAGACTGATGGCGACGCCGGACGCGGTCATCCACACGAATAATTCTCCGCCCCGCCAGAAGCCCTTCAAGGAATCGGTGCGCTTACCCATGGCTGTATTTCTCTCGCAGCCGCTGCCGCACGATTTCGGCTATGGAGTTGATCATGAACGTCACGATGAACAGGAGCAACGCCGCAAGAAACAGGACTCGATAGAGGCTCTCACCGTGCGGTGCTTCCGGGATTTCGACCGCAATATTCGCCGACAGAGTCCTGAATCCATTGGCCCAGTTCCAATCCATGAGGGGCGTGTTCCCCGTCGCCATGAGCACGATCATGGTTTCACCGATCGCGCGACCGAATCCGATCATGACGGCGGAAAATATTCCGGGGCTGGCCGAGAGCAAGACCAGGTGCAGTACGGTTTGCCAGCGTGTGGCGCCCAGCGCAAGCGAGCCGGCGATTTGAGTCTTCGGCACGTTCGCCAGCGCCTCTTCGGCGATGCTATAGATCACGGGCACAATGGCGAACCCCATGACGAGGCCGACGACCAAGGCATTGCGCTGATCGTATTGAAGTCCAAGTCGGTTCGACAGCCAAGCATGGATGTCTCCGCCGAACCACCAGGCTTCAAGAAATGAATTGGCCCAGAGACAAACGCCCATGCCCATTGCCAACAGGGGAATGAGCAGCAGCGCCTCCTGTCCGGGACGCAGGCGTCGTCTGAACGTCGGGGGCAGGAAATACCATACGAAGGAACTCGCGATGACGACCAGCGGGAGGGTCAGGGCCATACCGGCCACCGCCGGCAGATATCGTTCCAGGAGAGGCGCCAACCAGAGGCCGGCGAGAAATCCCAATACAACCGTGGGCAGGGCCGCCATCACCTCAATGATGGGCTTGATCTGGGCTCGAAGATCCGGATGCATGAACTGTGACGTGCACATGGCCGCAAAGATGGCAATCGGCACCGCGAGGAGCAACGCGTACATCGTTCCTTTGAGCGTCCCGAAAGCCAGCGGCATCAGGCCGAGCTTGGGTTCAAAATCATCCGACCCTGACGACGATTGCCATACATAGGCGGGCTCATCATATCCCTCATACCAGACCTTTCCGAACAGCGTCGCGAAGGTCACCTCGGGATAAGCGTTGTCCACGTGATAGAGCGCGAGGTGACCGGCCTCATCAAGCGAGATCAATCCGTCCCCTTTGGGCGCGAAGGCCACTGCCCGTACCGGAAATTCTCCAATCGCCAGGCGCAGCAATGTTTGGGAGGAGGTCGCATGATGGAGGAACAGATTTCCCTTCGCGTCGCCGGTCACAAACCCCTTCACTCGCTGCGACGGTGCGAACGCAGTGACCGGTGCAGGGTGAGAGCGGAACGTATGCATTCGGGTCAGTCTCCACCCGGAAGGGGCATCGGCACGTCGTACGAGTCCCCATGTCGAGACCGCCCCGTCCTCGGTCATCACTACGAGGCTCCGATCGCCGCTCAAAAACCCTAGCCTGGTGACTGCCGTCGAGGGTGCAGCGACGGCATAGGATGATCTCACCTCAGGAGGCTCCGTCTCGGACAGGGCGACATGCACCACTTGTCCTTCCGTCGTCCCGACGTACAGATTTTCGAACGAGGCGTCCAGCACGAGGGCGGTCATCGCACCCTTCGGTTGCGGAAGTTCCGTGATGAGAGGGTTGTCGCCACCCACATCATCTGCCGCGAGTCGCACGACGAGCAGCCGGCCTCCCTCCGACACGAGGGCCAGCAGACTACCCTGATCATTCGAGCGGAAAGCCAGCCGGACAATGGGGCTCTTCGTCAGTGGAATGGGATGGCCGGCATGGATGTGCGGACGTTTCCGTCGTTCGCCCTGATCGGAAAACTCCGTCGCGGTGCCGACTTTCAACAAGAGGACCTCGCCATCGGCCGTACCCACGGCATAGCGCGACGTGCGTCCTCCGCCATGAGCCATCGCTGTGATTGATCGTGCCGTGAAACCGCTCGGCATCTCAATCGGAATTGGTTGGCCGGATGCCAAATCGATAAACTGAATGGCGCCCGATGTCAGCACCTGCGCAATTTCTCGGTGCTCATCCACGGCAACCTGAGCCGGGCCTTCTTCCTCAAACGCAGCGGAGACGCTCAAGCGCTGGGTCAGCTTCGCACTCGCCGCCGTGAACAACGGCGAGACTTCACGAAACAGAAAGAAGAAAATCCCGAGAATACTGACGATAGTCGCCAATCCGCCCACCGTAATGACGGCTCTGGCGAGCCGGTCGATTATCGGCCGCATGCGTACTGACCTCGAGAAGAACCGAATACGTTCCAGAATCATCGCCGGATCCTGCTGAGTTGCTTTTCAGCCACGATTCCGTCGACAGGGAAATATCCGTCTCTGAACACGTCGGACTGCCCCTCCTTGCTGTAGACGTAGGCGAGAAACTCTTTCACGATAGGGGAGAGGGGTTTTCCGGGAGCC
Source organism: Nitrospira sp. (assembly GCA_031315995.1). GTDB lineage: Bacteria > Nitrospirota > Nitrospiria > Nitrospirales > Nitrospiraceae > Nitrospira_A. The sequence goes on along the minus strand of JALDRG010000009.1, from coordinate 59,330 downwards.
TGATTCACATAGATGTACAGGTAGCGCCACAACGGGTACGTTCCATTTTTCGTGTTCGCGCGCGTCGGTTCGACGAATGGCTGCCCGGACTTCGCCGCCAGCGGAACCATTCTGACCCCGGATGTCGTATACCCGATCCCGCTGTATCCGATACCGTAACGGTCTTCGCTGATGCCTTGAACGACCGAAGCCGAGCCAGGTTGTTCCTTCACCTGATCTTTGAAGTCACCGTTCTTGAGGGCGCGTTCTTTGAAGAATCCATAGGTGCCCGAGGCCGAGTTTCGACCATAGAGACTGATCGGCGCATTCGCCCAATCGGCGGTATGGCCGACTTGCCCCCAGCGGCTCAGGTCGGTGGTATGACCCTGCCGCCGAGACTTCGAGAACAAGGCATCCACTTCGTCGACGGTCAGCCCTTTGATCGGATTGTCTTTGTTGACGAAGAGCGCCAAGGCATCGACCGCCACAGGGTAGGCAGTGGGCGGGTAGCCGAATTTTGCCTCAAACGAGTCGATCTCGCTCGACTTCATCGTCCGCGACATGGGACCAAGTTGCGCCGTGCCTTCAATGAGAGCCGGTGGCGCTGTACTGGACCCCTTGCCTTCCACCTGGATTTTGACATTTGGATATTGCTTTCGGAAACCTTCCGCCCAAAGCGTGATCAGATTATTCAGGGTATCGGACCCGATGCTATTGATGGTGCCGGACACGCCGCTGACCTTGGCATAGGGCTTGAGTTCCTCATCACCTGTGCCATGGTTCATGATCGCAGCGGACTGAGCGGCACCGGCACTCCGGAGAGTGGTCATCATGAAGAGGCCTAAGACCGTCAACGTGATCCCCATGAAAATCAGGCGGGGAGAAGCCATCAGCATTTACGACCTCCGTGGATGTAGAAGATGGACAAGAATCATGCTGCATCGTACGATCGAGCCATTGCACCGCCCTCACTGCGGCGTTAACGGCGTGTTAATTCTCTGAGCGGCGACGTGACAGGTTCCGTCTCTCCTTCAGCTGAGATAACACGGATACGATCAGGTGTTGACGAAACGGCGATACCTCGAGTCTAGGCGTGCTCCCTATGTCGGACACCGTCACCCCAATCATAGAAGACGAGCCGCTCCATGCCACGCTCCTCGACCGTGCGCTACGCCAGGCCTATTTCAACACAGCGCTGGATGCAGACGGCAGGGAGGGGAGAGTCCGGGCCATTTCCTACGAAGAGCTCGATCACCGGGTTCGCGGTTTTCGTTGAAAAATCGAGAATGCCTCCGTAGGAACAATTCAGATTCTGCTGGGCTTCCGCTACCGATTGCCCCCCACCCCGTGACAAGGTTGTGCGCTCGCGTCTCATCATGTACGGCGAAGCGCCCGAACAGCCTGAATCGGCAGAAGACGCGCTCGACCTGATTCGGGTACTCACTGCGTGGCGGAATCACCGACTGCGCGCTAACACGAAAGGCGCGCTTCGGTTCACGAGCGCTGCACTCCAGTCAGTCTTTGATCCATACTGCTGTATCTTTCCTTCACTTACGTATCCATTTAGATAAAGATTCCATTTCTCCGCACCCTGCCGATCAAATGATTTTTTTCAGTCTTGCTTGCGGCAGCCGCACAATTTTTTTGCAAATTGCGAGTTGTTCATTTATTTTCCAATAACTTACGTCGATTACGTAGCGCAAGACTCACCGTATCAACTCGAGACATTACCGATTTTTCCGGTTGGCAAGGATACTGCTTAGACCCTCCTCAACATGACCATGCGCTCAGTTCCCTGGATATTGAGTGAACGATGTTCACGAAATCGAATAGGCGCAACCATTCAGATCGCTATAGAGGAGAAGACTCATGACTAGGCACCGAATGGGGACCATCACCGGACTCAGCGCTGTTCTTGGGTTCATCGGAGCGGTCCTTCCCGTGAGCGCCCAGACCATCACACCGTTTCAGGTTCTGGGCCATATCCAGCAATTCACGTTGGATACGACGGTCTGTCCAGCGGCCACGCCGACGCCATTCACCGGGGCGAAGATGATCGTCAACGGCTTGGAAGTGATTATTCCATGCTACAGCGTGATCGTGATGCCGGCAGCCTACAAAACCCCTCGGCAAATTTTCGATGAAGCCAAGGGCATTTCGAACGCCAACAATGAGTCGGGACTCGCGTTGAGAGATCAGACACCTCCACTGGCCGCATTCGAAGCCGCCCTCGATGGGAACATCGTCTGCAGTCCCGGTTGCCGATACATCGCGGGACAGGTCCATATCTCACAACATTCGCTGAGTGCAGGCGCAGGATTCATCAAGGCCATCGACATGACCAGAGGCGAGCTGCGCGTGGGGGCAGACCCCTCAGCCCCCATCACAGAGGCGGATGCGCGAGTACATCTCAATGATCCCGAAGTCAACGTAAACGGCACAACAACAGGGCGCTATGGGTTATCCAACCAGCAACAATTTCCGGGTGTCCTGCCCAACACCAACCCCCATTCACGCTTCCCCGATGAGCGCTTTCAGGTCGATCAAGACAATCCCTCGGTGCATGCGTTGACCGGATACCCGATGTGCGTGCAGCGTTCCAATTCCGATCCGGACTGTCCCGCGAGCAATAGGCCATTGGAGGCGGGTAAACCCATGACGACATTTGTGATGACTGGTCCGGACTTGCCGAACCCGACACCAGGCTTGAATGTCCTCAAGGCCTGTCAACCGTCCTGCGATCCCACCAAACAAGTCCCGATGATGGTCGGAGATTACGTGATCTATGAGGGAGCATTGGGAAGTTATCCCGATCCCACCGATTCGAACAAGAGTCTTCAGTACATCTCGGCCCATGCGGTCGAGGCCAATGTCGGTGTCTACACAGAGGCTGGGAAAGATCCCGCCTATGTCGCCGTCGATCCGATTTTGATCGGAACGCGAGGAGATATAGGAATTTGCGGAGCGTCGGCAGAATGCCAAGACCGGATCAAGGTCGAAGGGTTCACCACCGATCCTAGTCGGCCGGTCAACGTGTACGCGGTCGATCTGACCCCGGATGCGGGCGGCAACTTCACGACTACCCTGCGGTTGATCGGCCTCGGCACTACCAAACCGGCGCCATTGGGGCGGTTCCGTTTTATCAGCAATGCCAATCCCGCCATCCTGTTCGATCGAACCGGAACCCTGCGCGGGGCCACGCGTGAATTGATTGCGCGGATCGAATCGAACGCCGGCATTGTGATCGGAGACTCAAAGCCATTCAACGATCTCCCATTATTTGCGCATGGGTTGCAAGCGGGGCAATACCAGGCTCCGATTGGAGAATACATCTATCCGGAAGAACACGTGCTGGGGAATCCCCCGCCGCTGCTCAACTTTCAATGCCTATCGTTCTTGGCGCGCGGATGGAGCCTGGACAGCTTGGTACTGAAACGCCTGGATCCCTGGCCCGGCTTTAACGATCTCCCCGCCGATCCGAGGTTTTTTTCGTGCACACGCTGATCGTCACGCATGTGATGAGCGAGAATGAGCCAACGTCACAATATGGGCGAGGAGGAATTCACATGGCGACCCATACATTTGTCGCTGATCGCATCAATTTGAACAACGCCATCGTCATCGACTGGGACCGAGGGGAAAAGTCATCTGTTCCCGCCGCAATCGACAATAGCAACGGCACATTCACAACCGATGATCTCACGGTCACCGTGTTCCACTATTGGCGCGATGCAAATGGCAAGTTGCAGAGTTCTCTTTCTCTACGTCACCAGAGTGCTCCGGAGAAGCCGGATTGGCCGGGTTGTTTTCAACCTGAGGAAGCCGTCTTGTGGACGAAGAATCAGGGTCCCGATGACGGCCCGATTTGCATCAAATTCCAGAAGCCGGTCTCCGCCGCAGGCGCGCAGATTCAAATTCTCGGAAGTGGCCCCTTCACAGGCACCCTGACCGTCTATGATTCGACGGGACAGGAGGTCGAGAAGTTCTCGCAGCCCTGCCAGTCCTCATCGGCAGGTGACGATTCGGCCACGTTTCTCGGTGTCGAGGGAGCCGATATTGGTTGCATTGAATTCAATACCCAAGACAGGCATCCCACAGGATTTGCGATCAACCGGCTTTCTATAGTGCGGTAAGTGCAGCGGCCTGCATTCCAGACACACACTGCGACGCTGCGATTGGAGGATGGACCATGAAGTGTATGAGCGAGAACTGCTCACGGATATTCGCACGAGTGCGCACTCCCGTGTCGCCCAGGGGGCGATCGATTGGGACTCTCCTCGCGGGAGCGCTCTGGGGACTCACGAGTTGTACACATATAAGCCCAGACGCGACGCCATCCACCACACCTCAGTGCCGACACACCGTTCAGGCCCAGGTCGTGGCGCTGGAGCAGGTCTACTACTACAACCGGTTTGGCGCTTTCAATCCCGAAGGGCTGGTGTATGCTCTGCGACGGGATGTGGTCAAGAGCATGGAGGACGACGACAACGAACGAAGCAGCGCCTCTGTCGTAGAAGAAGCGATCGGCCCCTACGATCCCTCCCATCCTGATAAAGATGTGCACCTCGCCGGGCGAGTCAAGCTGCGGGCCGACAAACGGCCACGCCCGTTGGTCTTGCGGGTCAACGAGGGCGATTGCTTGCAGGTGACCTTCACAAACTTACTGACTCCGATAGTCGACTTCCAATCCGTGAACAAGGAACCTGCATCTGGGCTCACGGTCGTCATAGACGCGGACGATCCGGTCACGAGGCATGCGTCCATGCATGTGAATGGTCTGGACTATGTGCCCACCCCGACGGCTGCCGGGATTGCGTCCGATGGCGCCAACGTCGGCGCCAACCAGTCATCCTTAGCCGCGCCGGGGGAGACCAAGATCTATACGTGGTATGCCAAGAAAGAGGGCGCGTTTCTCTTCTATTCAATGGGAGCGGCGGTCGGAGGAGAGGGGGACGGCGGGCAATTGGGATTGGGCCTCTTTGGATCGGTGAACGTCCAGCCGAAGGGTGCGACCTGGTATCGATCGCAGGTGACGGCGGAGGACATGAAACTGGCAACCAAGAAGTCGGCAAACGGCACGCCCATGACGACGCGGTTCGGACAACCAATCATCGACTATGACGCGACATTTCCCACCGGCCATCCCCGCGCCGGCGACCCTATTCTCAATCTGCGCAAGGGAGACGAACTGATCTATTCCGACCTCAACGCGGTCATCGATATCCGGCATGAGGAAGGATGCGCCCAGCAAGGAGAGGGCAACTCCTGTGGGAAGCCGTACCGAGAATTTACCTCGATTTTTCACGACGAGCTCACGGCGGTGCAAGCCTTCCAGGAATTGGCCGAGGAGGATTCTCCCTACAGCAGCATCCGAGACGGCATGGGGATCAATTATGGTGCCGGAGGGATGGGCGCGATGGTGCTGGCTGCTCGGAAGGGAGTCGGTCCGGCAGCCGATTGTCCCGAATGCAAGCTCGAGGAGTTTTTTCTCACCTCATGGGCCAACGGCGACCCGGCCATGGTCGTCAGTAAAGATGAGGACAACAACGCCGTGAAGGCGCTCTATCCTGACGATCCCTCGAACGTGCACCACTCATATATCGGCGATCCTGTCCGTTTCCGAAACATGCACGCTGGCCCGAAGGAAACACACGTCTTCCATCTGCACGCGCATCAATGGGTCCAAGACAAGCACGATCCCAATTCGCTGTACTTGGATTCGCAGACGATTTCACCGGGCGCCGTATTCAACTATGAAGTGCATTATGGCGGATCGGGCAATCGCAATTTCACACCGGGCGACTCGATTTTCCACTGCCATCTATATCCCCATTTCGCGGAGGGCATGTGGGAACTGTGGCGCAGCCACGATGTCTTTGAAGCCGGGACCAAGAATCGGAATCTTCCGGACGGCGAAATTGCGGGCGGCACCCCCAATCCTGCCCTCGTACCGCTTCCACGAGTCGCCATGGCCCCCATGCCGACCGCAGACTTCAAAGGCTACCCCTTCTATATCGCGGGCAAGCCGGGCCATCGCCCGCCCCAGCCGCCCTATGACCTCGATCATGCCGACGATCCGGACACGCTGCAGCGGCATATTATCGTGAGCGGGGAGACGGCTAAGAAACCGAAAGGCCCGCATGACATGATGACGCCGCCCACCGACGCCATCTGCAATACGCCCCGACGGCCCGGCGAAGATTTGTACGAAAAAGGCAAGCGTGATGCCGCCTGTATCGCCGGCCGGGTCCATCAGGAAAACGCCGATCCCCTGCTGCTGGACTTCGCGCAGGAGTTGGACAAAGCCGACATTTTACCCTTACCGCAGAAAGGAACGGCGGAGGAGCAAACGGCCATCAAGTTCCACTCCGGAGAGGGGCAAGGCGTGCCGGTGACGACGACTTTTAATTGGGAAGGGAAAGGCTACCCCAGCTGCGATTCGTCGGGGAAGTGCGATGACTCGAACGAACGAGTCTTGTTTCAGGTCAATGGCCGGGAACCTCAGCCAGGGGCGCCGTACGCCGATCCTTGTCCGAACGTCTTTTATGGCGCAGATAAGAGTCAGCATCTGGTTGAAACTCGCCACTATCGCGCGGCCTATGTGCAATTCGATATGCAGGTCAATAAGCATGGCTGGCACGACCCCCAAGCCAGGATCGCGATTCTTGAGCAAGATATGAAGGAGACCTTTGCGGGGTCGCGTCCGGCCGAGCCCCTATTTTTCCGCGTCAAATCGGGAGAATGTGTGGTCTTCAAGGCGACCAACCTGATCCCAGGAAACCTGAATCTGGATGACTTTCAGGTCTATTCGCCGACCGATACGATTGGTCAACACATCCATTTGGTGAAATTCGATGTCACGTCCTCCGACGGATCCGGAAACGGTTGGAATTATGAAGACGGCACATTCGCGGCGGACGAGATCCGCGAGCGGATTGCCGCCAACAACCGATATCAACAATCCATCGGCGGGACACAGATCTTCAAGCCCAAGACCCATCGGCTGTTCCTCAGTGGGGGAGAGATGGCCGACGATCCGCGAGGGATTTGCCCGAATTCGCTCAATCCGGAGGACTGGAACCAGCATCCCTGGTGCGGCGCGCAGACGACGGTCCAACGTTGGTGGGCAGACCCGCTCTTGAACCAACGTCCCGGTGAGCCCAATACGTCGGACCGTACCATGCGTACCGTCTTTACCCATGACCACTTCGGCCCAAGTTCGCACCAGCACCATGGGCTCTATGCCGGACTCGTCATTGAACCAACCAATTCCAAGTGGGAATTCCCCGACGGCGCTCCGATGGGGGGCAACGGCGCGGACAATAAGCCCAAGACGGTGGTGCATGGCGGAGAAACACGCACCGATGGCGGGCCGACACATTACGCAGCCAATATCATTACTCGTAAACAAGGCAAGGCTTGTGTGGAAAACGAAAATGATACCGCGAGCTGTCCGGACAAGGACACGCGAGCGAACGTCGATCCTGAATTGACGAAGCGCGAATTCAACCTGGCCTTTGCCGATTTTGCGATCGTGTACGATGCGTCCAATCGACCGGTGAACCCCACCAACATCACGGAAGACAACCTGTTTACGCCTTTCGTCCATTTGCGCAAGCCTTTTCCGGAAGGTATCTCATCCAGCGATCCGGGAACCCAATTGCTGAACTACCGCAATGAGCCTATTCCCTTGCGCATCGGAGAACCGAGCACAAACGGCCTCCTGACACAGAAACAGGACCAAGCTGGAGATATGGCCAATGTGTTCAGCTCCCAAGTCCATGGATATCAAGGCAATCGCGGTCAGGAGATTTTTACCGAGCCCCTTGGGAAAGGACGGGTGTCGGGCGATCCGGCGACACCACTGTTGCGCGCGTACGATGGTGATCGCCTCCAGATTCGCCTCATCCAAGGCGCGCAGGAAGAGAACCATGTCTTCACCATGCACGGGACCAAATGGCTCTCACAGCCAGGCTCACAGAATTCAGGTTATGTGAATGGTCAATCGATCGGAATTTCGGAACACTTCGAGTTCGATGCCCTCGTCGAAACTCCCGGCGATAATAGAGGCACAACCGATTATTGGTACGCCTCGTCTGCGACCGACAACCTCTGGGATGGTCAATGGGGGATTCTGCGCACCTTTGGGCCAGGGCAAACCTCGAAAGAAACAGGTATCAGCTTGCTTCCGTCAAGGGACCCAGCAACGACTTTATTATTGGACTCTCTCTCCACAGAAGATCCTCTTCATAGATATGACGTATGTGACCCAGCGACAGTGGATAGACGACTTTCCTTCAATGTAAGTGCCTGGCTGGCGAAAGAGATTGTGCCGAGCGGCGTGGTGTACAACGAGGCCTTTGGAATTAAAGATCCCTATGGAATCGTTTTTTTGGAAGACCCCGAGGAAGCAGACCCCAATATGGCGGGGGCGACACAAGTTATTCCCACGCGCGCTGGCCAGCTCAAGGCGCATCGAGACGCGTTCGCTGCCGGCAAACGATTCGAACCGCTTATTTTACGAGCCGCAGCCGGTGATTGTATCTCGGTGTCCTTCACCAATCGACTGCCGGTTGTCATGCCGGACGGTCCGATGAACCCCGACAGTTGGGGGTATAACACGCTGCCGCCCATCACGGAACGGTTCAATTTCAACCAGGTGCAAGCCTCCAATCGGATCGGACTCCACGCCCAGCTTGTGACCCAAAAGACACGGCTCCACGGTGGGGCCAACGTCGGCTTAAATGAAGACAGTACTGCAGCACCATGTGTCACAGATTTATGCCCTCATAAGAAGGAATATGATTGGTATGCAGGTGATCTTAAGTTTATCGACGGGAAACCACAATGGACTCCAATGGAGTTCGGAGTCGTGTCGCTCACGGACATGGGAGATGTCATCAAACACCCAGCCCATGGAGCGATTGGCGCATTGGTTATAGAACCGGAGGGATCGCATTTCACAAGACCGGTCAATGCCACTCACGCTGAGCGCTACGATGCCAATCATTGTGGACCGGACGTGAACAGCAAGGCATCCGCCACTATCTGCGACTCCCAGTACAATCCTCTCTTTCGAGAATTTGTGCTGCTCTATCAAGACTATGTGAGCCTAAAGCAGTTCGGTCAGCCCATGTACAATCTTCGGAACGGTGATGACGCAGAGGATTCCGGGCAAAAGGCCTTCAATTACAGCATGGAGCCTCTGTGGGCGCGCTTGGGACTCAGTCCCGCCGATCCACCGGAAGCCACCAGCGAGTACGATTGGTCGAACGTGTTCAGTTCGACGGTGTCGCACGCAGGATGCCCTTCACCGCCCTGCGATCCGACAACGCCGATCTTCACCGCCGAAGCCGGATCTCCTGTGCGGTTCCGGGTAGTCCATCCTGGAGGGCACCCGCGCAACCATGCCTTTACGCTCTTCGGTCACGACTGGATCATGAACCCTTGGAAATGTGAACAAGCCGGAAATCCCTGCGACTCCAGCGTGATGGGGTGGAACAAGTTAAGTCCCAATCGCATCGGGTCCGTTGGCGGGATCGGTCCGGCGCGCCATATCAATATTCTCACCACAGCAGGAGGCTGCATGAAGGCGCCTGGCGATTATCTCTACCGAACGCAGGAAGGGTTTGCGCTCGGTGGTGGGCTGTGGGGGATCTTCCGCGTCACCCCTCAGACACAGGCGTACGAGTTGCCAAAGGCCTGCTACGTACCATGAGACATCGACGGCTTAATCTCACAAACATGCATCTGGCCATCGGTAGAGACCAGAATCGACTTCTGCCAGGGATGGCGCTCTGCATGATCGGCCTGACGTGCTATGGATGGATCGCTGCGGCGGCAGCCTCCCCGACAGTCGAACGTTCAGATACGCATGGCACCCACACGGTCGTGAGAGAACAGGTCGCCATGGAGTTTTCGCTGACCCAACCGACTAAGAGCGAGAAGACCTCGAACGACTTAATGGCCGGGGATGACGCCATCGCCACGCTGCGCCTGCGCGATACAAAAACGGGGCAGCCCCTCACGGGGCTGCATCCGCGCGCATGGATGGCTCTTCGTCGTTCTGAAATGGTGGCGAATGAGACCGCTTGTGCCGACAAAGTGAAAAGTTTTCTCGGCGGGACCCTCGCCGCGCGAGCCGATATCGATCTCAACAGCTATCTCATGCTCGTGCTGAATCACGATCAGACCATCTCGGTGATCAATCCCCAGATCGCCATGAGTCGGACGAAACTTGAAAGCATGATCCAACTCCCTGGCACCGGAGCGGATTGGGTCCTGTCTCGGGATAAGAACTCGCTTTATGTCACGCTTCCCGACCAATCTTCCGTCGCGGTGGTCAATACGGTCACACGGAGCGTGCTGAACGTGCTTGCGACAGGGGGGCAGGGCCGGCCTCGCCGCATCGCTCTGCAACCAGATGGGCGTTTCGCGTGGGTCGGGCTTGACGAGGCTCCACTGGTTACCGTGATCGACACAGTCACCAACAGCCTTGTGGCCACCCTTCCCGTGGGGAACGGTCTGCATCAGATCAGCTTTACGACCGACGGCCGGTTTGTCCTGATTACGAACAGCGCCGACCATACGGCCACCCTTTTCACAACGAACCAGCGGGAAAAGATCGCTGAAATCTCTCTTGGCCATACGCCTGTCGCGGCTGCCTACAGCTCAGCGAGTCACCTTTTCTACGTATCGGCGCTCAATGGGAATGAGATCGGCGTGATCGATCCGGAACAGCGCCGGATCGTCGCCGGTATTCCCACGCCATCGGGAGTGGTCGGCCTACGCTTCGAGCCATCAGGGCAATTCGGGCTGGCGGTGAATCAGCTGAATCACACCGTTTCAGTCTTCGACAGCAACAGCAACACCATGATCGCCTCCACCACGGTCGTCAGGGAGCCCTACGAGGTAGGATTCACGCCTCAATATGCTTATGTTCGAGGGCTGGCTTCGGAGAAACTGTCTCTGATCGAACTGAGTGAACTCCGCAAAGGTCGGCTGGTCACAGCAGAAGTGCCAGTCGGACAGTCCGCACCGAACACGTTGCCTGATGAGATCGGTGTGGCGGACATGATGGTCCCTGCCCCCGAGGGACACGGCATGCTGGTCGCGAATGCGCCCGATCGCACCATCTACTATTATATGAAGGTACGGGATGGTGCCCATGGACCGTCTCAAACTCAGCGCGCCGCATGCGCCCTGCCTCCTTGATCGGAGCCTGAAAGAAACCGACCCAGGTGTGTACAACACGGCGGTCCGCCTTCAAAGGGAGGACGATATAGTCCTGGTCCGCTCGAGCACCCAGGTGATCGCTTGTATGCAAGTTGACGCACAGGAGGCGCCTGAGAAACCAATGCCGTCCGCGCCTGTCGCTGGCCGGTCAGCTCCTGTTTGGGAAGGCCTTGTATGCCAGGGCACCGACGTCCTGCTATTGAGATTCAAGATTACCGATCGAGACACCAAAGAGCCTGCACGGCCTGCAGGATGTCCAGGTCTTGGTACCGGAGCTGCTCAGCGCATGGCAGCAACGCCAGCTGCGAAAGAAGTCGAGAAGGGAACCTATGAAGTGAGCTAAAGGCCTCGAGAGCGACATCGTCACGGCAGCCTGACGCAACGATCGCCGTTCGACTCACACACGCGCGCCAACGTCAGGGTCGTACATGGTGCCGACTTGGCTGGAAGTTGCGAGCCCTAAGAGAGGGAAGGCATCAAAACCCTCTCACTCGCCGCTCAAACATAGAAGCCAAGACAGACTCTTTGATCGGGATCCGTTCGATTTCATACTGAAACCTTCTCCGAAGCAGTAACACCTTCCTTCGGCGGTCAGCTCGTCGACGGCTTTGAACACTGGTTCCACGTCAGTCTGGGAGCAGAGCGACAACCTGCTCGAGCGTCAAGGACTTCCGCGCCTGCAGCAGATCGAGAATCAATGATTCAGCTTCGATGGAGATGAATGGATGGACCATGACGCTCCTCCTGGTTGTTGACTTATCTCAGGACTGCTCACTAGTGAGCCGTGTATAGACAAACCTGTAGTGCTCCTACGCTTGTGCCCCTGCCTTGTGTCCTGACATCAACGGTCCCTCAATTTTGCTAATTCCCAGCCATCCAGATTTCACCCAAAACAATCCTTTCCATTTCCATCTCCGGCGCGGGCGAACAACGCACCGCCACTCACGCGAATTGCTCCAAGGGTTAGAAGAACTGCTCCCAGTGAGAGCATCTTGGATGGACGTGGCATCCTTGAACCAGAGGGGATATGATTTCCGTCAACATCACGACTAGGATGGTGTCGACGATGAAGGTGACCTTGACGCGGCCTTCTGAAAAATAGGTCAGCGTCAGCCTTGAATACTTCCACCACGCAAGAAGGATCAACGTATCGACGATAATCTTGCCGCAGCCTCATCTCAACCGGAGCATGAAACAACAGCCCCATATCCAGGAAGGTCTTTATTCGCCCTCCGGTAAGCGCGATAAGAATCGTCAGGATCAACACTCAATACCGCCTTTGATGTTCTTCATCCATGATCCTCGTGATCCGTTTCGATCACATCGGTCGGCAGTCCGACAGACGACATATGTGAGGCTCAAAATTCATGACGGTCATTCGTGCGAACTCCTTGTGATGGGTGAACAGGTTCGACATGTGTATCGTATGTCCTAGGGTCCTTTCGGATCATCATGAACACACACCCATGAAAAGTCCGACGAGAGCGACCATCGCGAGGTGAGGGGAACATCCGACGATGATGCGAGCGTATTATCGCAGGAAACATGAATGTCCTCCCTGGTTATGGTGATTCATCGAACCACCGAAAGATTCATTGTGAGTATAGGAGGCGGCTGTTCCAGAGAGTTCACGCCTGGTTACAACGCCGTTACCTACCGAAAGAGACAGCGTCAATATGCGAGGAGGTCGAGGAATGCCAGAGTTAACAGAGCAGTATCTCGCTGGCAGACCGGCACCCGCCTGTATCCTGACACCGGCACGAGACGACGTTCCGTGTGCTTCCTTTGAACCGGGAAGACTTGTCAGCAGCATCCATCACTTCATACGGAGGCCATATGACGATGCAGCACATCCATTCTCGACCCTATCCCGGCACTGCGGCCAACGCATCGTTGCTACCGCTTATACTCTGCCCTTATCCGGAGGATGGATGTCTGGGCGGAACATGCTGTTTCACTTCAAGCGGGAGGACCGACGATCGATCCTGCGATTGAACCCTATACCAACCATAACGGCCTCCATGGCAAATTCAGCATTGCCGTCGATATTACGCAACCGTTGATCTCGAAGTTGTCTGCTCAATTTAAGCGAGCCTATGTTCCGACGTGGAGATTGCGGGTTGAAGGCACCGGGTCAAGTGCGGCCATTCGTGAGTTCCAGCTGGGCCTCTCCTATCAACGCCGTGGCGATAAGGTGCGAGGAAAGGGGACCGGGGGATCCAATCGTGTCGGATATTGGCCCCGTCCCGTCAACTGACGGAAGAGGAGCAGAAGGGTATCGAATCCAACTGATGTGGTCCGTGCCTGAGGTGCCTACTGCGATGGATGCTGTCGTGATTTATGTCCACAAGGACAAACCCTGTTCGCCTTCTGACCCTTGCACAGGTCGATGCCATTTTCGGGAAAGACCATAAACGGGGGCAACTGGCCATTGCCAATTGGGGGAGCGTGCTGACTCCCCCTTCGAATCCACCTTGGCACAACAACTCATCCATCTGTATGGCCGTGACAAGCGGTCCGGGCACGCGAGTTCTTCAAGCATGTCGCCCTGAAAGACGGCGAGTTGCTAAGACGGTGGCGGAAATCGTCAAGTCCGATTACCGCTGGGATCGCCCGCGATCCGTTGGCCATCGGTTATGCGGGGACCGGATTCAATATTTCTGCGGTACGCCAGGGCACCGATAGCCGCCGAACCGACCAGGCGGTGCTGCCCTCGATGGAGACTGTCACCTCCGGCACCTACCCATTGGGCTGTTCTTGTATCTCTACGTGAAAAGGAATCCCAAGAATGCGCTGATCCGTTCGTGGCGAGTTCCTCTCATTCGTCAACAGCCGACAGGGGGCAAGAAACCGTGGCACGCGCGATACGTTTCCTTGAACGGATCCAGGTGGCAAAACCTGCAGGAGTTGGGACTGCGCAAGGGCGCGATGGTCCATATCCAGGAAAACAACCAGATCCTGTCGCCGGTGCGACTCGCTGATCGGGCCGCTCAGCTTCCGATTGTTCGAGAAAGGGAACGTTCTGGCCCTGCAAGAACGCTCCCCTTTTTCGTGCATGTCTGGTAGCATGCGGCGCTCTATCGCTCAGTCGTTCAGGCGCTCATTGTATGAACCGATCACCGGTTCCCATCACCCAGGTTCTTCAGCGGAGATGACTCGATGAAAACAGCCCCCTTTCCCGTCCTGCTCTGTCTCGCGGCTCTTAGCCCTGGTCGGGCAGTCTGATGTAGCAGTCCACCGCCGCCACGCATCCTCCTACCAAGACCCGATTACCACGATTCGGCTCTATGTCGACGAACGGGCCGGAGCCGGGCATAGCCATCCAGCCCGAGGACGACGGACCAGATCGCGCGAGTACCTGGGCGGCCTCCGTGTCACCCGCGGTCGGGATTCATCGGTTCGTTGATCACGGGGACACAGGGGGCGCCGGCCTTTACCTCCACTGAAATCCACTTCGCTGGCTCCTGGGTTATAAGCCATGCATTGGCCCAAGTCACCCCACGGGAATTGGTCACGTTTTATCGACGGATCTCGGATCCCGGCGCGGGCTCGCGACTACCTCCGGAGGCATGTTCGTGCAGAATACCCATCTGTTTGTGATCTTGGCCAATAACCGGACTCTCCCGACCGACGTATGAATCAGAACATGGTCATGGATTTCGGATCCGGCAGTGGACAGCCCTTGTTCCGATTTCCCGCAGACCAGCTGCCTGGAGTTCAGCCCTTCGACGACGCCGGAAGATCGCCAAGAGTCCATCTGCACATCGACACGGCAGAATCCTGGCCATCGATCTCCAACAAACGATCGTGAAATAAAATCCACGCCTTCGCGCCCGGCCCATAGGCCGGTTCACCGATCGCCGTTCGACCAGCGGCCCCGGACTGACCAGTAACGTTCCCATCTCCTCACCCCATCGATCCGACAAGCGAACGAAGTCCCAGTGCATCGCGCCGAGGCCCTACGCGTCCACTCGCACAGGGTGATCGATCGGCACATCAGAACATTCAGGCTAAAACGAGTGTGAGGATCAGAACGGCGGCATGGTCATCACGTCGACAAGATACGTTCTATGAGAGCGTGTGGGAGAGACCCGCTACATTCCGAAGCAGGGCAGGATTCGGATCGTGAATAGAATGGGGGAGGAGTCCGGAGCCTCTGCTCCGAACTCCTTGTCGTTCTAATGACGTGGCGCGTCTAATTCCAGAACCACTGGGCTTGAAAGCGCAATTGAGAGGCGTCGAAGTCAGACTGCATACGATTCGCGACCAATGTGCTGTTGAGACCATCCTTGATCACATAATCCGCCATGAAGCGCCAGTGGGTATCCGGTTCCCAGGCAATTCCGAAGTTCCACGTTCGTGATTGTCCGTCTGGAGCGCCGTTCAACGACTTGAACCCGCCATAATATTCGCCATATCGAATGTAGGGCGTCAGCATGCCCACATCGGAGTAGCGCCAGGTATAGTTGGCTTGAACGTACCCTCCGATGATTTGGCTCTCTTCAATGATATTCGTTTGACCGTTCCGTTTCGGACCTCGGCCGACGGTGAATTCCGCCTGGATACCCCACGGCTGCGGAGGGGTCCAGACGTACGCTGTAACTCGTTGATCCTTGATATCGCACCCGCCTTCTGAGCCCAAGGGACTGCTGCAGATCGCAGAGCTGTTCACGTTAGGCTGGCTCGCACCCTGCACGGCGAACACGCCGTGATAGCCGAGGACACCGGCTTCGAGCATTCTCCCGTTTTGAAATTGGAATGGATAGGAGAGCTTCGCGCCGATGTGTTTATCCTTGTTGAGTTCCAAACGGCTCCGGCTTTGACCGTTGTACACCATGATGCCGAAGACGCCGTAATCGCCCGGTCCATTGTGGTAGGCTGCCAGCTGCGCAAATCGTTCCTGGGCGATTTTGGGGCTCCAATAGTATGCGACGCCAAGGTCCCGCTCCCCGGGAGCGCCGCTCTGTACCGATTCGTGTCGGTCCATTTCCTGCCGGTTCGTGCTCGAGCGGTAGGTATCGAATGAGTTCGGGACACGATGGAGTCCCCATCGCAGTCGATGCACCCGATCTTTGGTGAGATAGGTGTCTGCGTACGCGTCGATAATTTCTTTGTTGTTTAGCGGTTGGTGATCTCCTTCCAACGCGAACTGGGTGAAGAATGCCACCCGTTCGGATACCTGACCTTGAAACACCAACCGGAGACGTCGGACATAGAACTCATTGCCCTGCTGATCGCCGAAGCTGTCGTTCAAGGGCAAGTCAAATAACCGATTACTGGCTCCGGCGTTGTATTTAAATTGACTATACCCGTTGATACGAATCCGCTCGTACCAGCGAGGATTACCGGCCATCTGCAGTTCGGCCGACTGCTCGAAGACCCGACGCTCCTCTTCAGCCTTCAGTCGAATCCAGTCCTCCTGAGTGATCACGCCTTTTTCCAGCAAGAGACTTTCCAGCGAAGTGCTTTCAATCGAAAGGTTTTGTCCAGATGTTTCCCGCTCGCTGCCCACCGCGGTCGGGATGGCAGAGGGATTTGCCTCCATGTTTCTCATCATCGGATCGGGCACCGCTGGTCCCTGGGCAAACAGCCGAGGGACCGGCTCTTCTGACCCTGACCACGCTTGCAGCGGCGACATCATGAGCCAGCCTGCAATGCAGGCTCCTGCGGCAGCCCATTTCAAAACACATCTCGCGCCGTATTCCATTCAATCCTCCTCATTGTGTGATGCTGATGACTTCGCGCCGGATAATCCGCTCCGTATACGGAGACGTTCAACCACGAGATCCTACAGAGGCTGCGATCCCTCTCTACTTTCAATCAATGCTGCTCGGGCGATTTCACGCGGCGAGTATCAGGCCCTGATGTGACGAAGCCATCACCGGGTTGTTAACACTGTGTAAACGAGTCCCAGCATGAGCGACGTAGACGAGAAATTTACGCGTCCGTAACGGAATGGCAACGACTCAACAACCGATGCGCTCTAGGTTTCCTCATGCAACCTGAGGCATCATCTATGTCATCCCCCACGAGTGTCCTTCTCTTGCTCTTGATAAGCCGCGAACAGCCGCTGGAGGACAACCTGACCAGGGTGCTGAAGCCCAACGGATATAACCTCATCGTCGCGCCGACACTGTCTCACGCGCTGACTGAAATCCGCCGATGGCCTCCGGCCGTCATCCTGCTGGATCGAACGCTGATGACGAAGGAGCCGATACACAGAAAACAACTGCCCTTAACGATCCCGGTCATTGTGGTGTCACCGTTTGAACAGTCCGGTGGTCCGGATGATGGCATCGCAGAGCTCGACGCGGGATTTGACCTGGTGTTTCCTTCCGCCCACTACCGTGAACTCCTTGCACACATTCGAGCCATGCTTCGCCGACGCACTATGACATCGGCACCGTCCTCCGTTCTCCGCACCGAAGGTCTTGTGATGGATATCGCCCGCCATGAAGTGACGGTCGGCGGAACACTCGTCGAACTGACACCGAAAGAGTTTCGGATCCTCCATCAGTTTCTCCTGACACCGGGTCTCGTCTTGTCCCGCCAGGATCTGCTCAATCGAGTCTGGGGAGAGGACTATGCCCTTGAAGAACATGCGCTGGATGTCCACATCCATTCGTTACGCCAGAAGATCGAGGCAGATCCTTCCAGACCGATGTTCATCGTCACGATTCGAGGGGTTGGCTATAAACTCCAGAACTCCTGACCAGTCTTTCCAGGCCCATCGCGTTGTTCTCCGACACAACCGGGGTGTTCACGCAGCGGTGTGCGATATATTCGATTGCGTCGCGAACGGACGGAGGACGAAGCTGTCCCATGGACAGAGGGGAAGAGTCTAAAAGCGGCTATGGGAGGAGACAAAACAAGTTGTACGGCCGGAGAAACGGACCCTCGATAGAGGTATGACGCCTTGCCGGGTGCGGGTGAAGCGGCACCCAGGCAGGCGACCGGCAGAGGTTTAGAACTCGTCCACCGATACCGGCTGCAACAAGTCCCTGACCGACAACACACCCACGATCGAGCCGCTCTTCAAGACGCCCAGATGGCGCGTATGGTGATGTTGCATGAGGTCGGCCGCCTCCGTGATCGAACGTCGCTCGTCGAGGCTGATGACGGGACTACTCATGATCGATTCGACCGAGACAAAATGCACCGGCTTGTTTTCTCCCACGACCTTTCGAACGATATCGGATTCCGTCACGATGCCGACCACGCGTTCGTTCTGCTCGACGAACAGGCTGCCGACATGGCGGTCGTTCATCATCCTGGCTGCGTCGGCCACTGACGTGCCAGCCGGCACCGTTACAAGCGTCTTCGTCATGAGCTGACTGATGGTCACCATTCTGCTTCCTCCCTGTTGACTGTGTGTTGACGGCCGGGCGTATCACCCCATGCCGATGTTTTCACAGGAAGAATAGTACTGCGACGTTCCAGGACTGTTAGGCGTACGTAAATTCTACGTTACGTTTGGCATTGCGGTGGGGGGAGGAACAGGCGCGGCATGAGCGAGAATCACCCATGCCGCTGTCGGGAAAGAAACCCTGACGTACGACTACTCTTTCACGACAAAATGCACGCTGCGATTTTTTTGCCAGCAGACCGGATTGTGCTGAAGACACAAGGGACGGTCTTTTCCATAACTGGTGACATCGACTTGGAGTTGATTGATTCCCAACGCTTCGAGGTACCGTTTCACGGAGAGCGCCCGCCGTTCACCTAACACTAAATTATATTCAGACGTGCCGATTTCGTCGCAGCGGCCTTCCAACAAGACCTTGGTCACCTGGTTGTCCTTTAATCGCTTGGCATTGTCTTCGACCGCTGTGAGGGCGTCGTCCCGCAGCACATATTGATCAAAATCAAACAGCACATCGGGAAAGGGAATGTTCTGCTCCCCGGTGGCATTGCGCGTGGCCATTTCCACCGAACGCAACGGGACCGGAGCCGGCTCGGGCGGGGCGGGGATTTCCTGAACCGGAGCTGCAGCGATACGCTCCTCCATGCGGGGCTTCGGCGGGGTCGCCGTATTTCCTCCGCTGGTTCCCGACTTGCTCGCGCAACCGTCAAGAAACAGAGGGCCGGCGACGGCAAGCACTGCGAGCAGGACACAGGGGCGCAAACATATCATGAAGACCTCCGGCGCAAGGTGAGTTCTAGGATTGGACGAGGGACAGAATAATCAAAACGAGCGAACAGGGCAAGTTACTTCTTTTCGGCGCACCGCTCGTAGACTCGACTCGGCGCCGGCAGTGGTTCCCATCGCAAGATCTGCAGCGCATCCTCTACGTAGGCCGGCGAGCGCATGCCGTTCAGCACCGACGTGACGCCGGGCGTGCTGGCGAGAATCCACAAGGCCTTCTGTGACAACGTCGCGGCCCGTCTGTGCTCGGGCAACAACGGATTGATGGTTCGATGCAGGTCCTCGGCGCGCAGACGGCTCCGCTCGGCAGCCTCCCGGTGCAGCGTTCGCAGCAGCGCCAGCAGTTCCGGCACATACCGATCTCGCCAGGCCTCCCACTGTTCGGCCACGGTTCCTTTAAACGCGTCCGAGAGCGCTCGAAGCACCTGATTCACGTGGGGCGCGATCATCTGGGTTTCGATTTGCTCCCAATGCTCCAAGCCTTGCACCTGCGCGCGGATGCGATTCAATTCATCGGCCCAGCGGAAAAAGTCGTCGGGGAGCATTCCCTGGCCGCTGTGCGCGACAGCCGGCGCGAGCGCCGTTCGATACTCCTCCTCCAGCACGGCCACTTTCTGTCGCTGCACATCAAAATCGGCTTCCGGGGCCGGCACCGGCACATCAGCCAGCCGCACGACCCCGCCGCGCTGGGCGGGCATGGCATTCAACGGGCGGTTGACCAAGACCGCAATACCTTCCTGCACGGCTTCCTCCAACAACGTGCGGCTGTCGCCCGGACCGGTATTCCGGATCAAGGCCGCGCCGGACTCGTACAGATTCATCGGACATTGGACCACTCGAAAGTGGTGTGACGAGAGGCCCACGTTCTGAGCCGCCGCCTTGGCCGCCGCAATCATGCGGGACAAGGAGGTAGCCCCGGGCTCATCCGGCAATGTGCTGGACGTATTCGATGAGACGCCGTACCCCCGAAGCCGACCGGCTTCGACTTGGCGTTCGCAATACTCAAACGCCAGTTGAAGTCGCGAATAGAATTCTTTCCGCAGCGTGGGCACATCCCGTTGCTCAGTCGCGCCGAGACGAGTCGCGTGCGAAAGAAAATACTCCGGATTATGGAGCAGGCAGACATCCAATGTCGCCAACCCCAGTCGATCCAGCGAGAGCGTCAGTTGGTCCGCCAGAAACTCCGGATGGATACAATGCCAGAGATCCTCGCCGTATTTCACCATGTCCGGATAGGACTTTCCGGCTTTGTCCCGCGCCTTGGCGTGCACCAGATTCTGGCCCTGCACATATCCGATCTTCGACACCACGATGACTTCCTCGCGGGCCACTTCACCGGCACGCATCAACTGCTGCAAGACCGCGCCGACCAGTTGCTCGCTCTCACCGTCCATGTAATTCGTCGAGGTGTCGATCAGGTTGCAGCCCGAGCGAATCGCCTTGAGCAATGCCTCTCGATGTTCCGCCTCACGCTGACCCACCCGGTAGGTCCCGAATCCGAGTCGGCTTGCCGTGAGCCCTGTGGCCGCGAAAGGCCCGAATCCCTGCGCCGGCGAGCCCGCTCCCGTCGATTCGTGGATCTTTCGAGCGGCATACGACGCAGTGCCTTGAACGGTCGCGGCACCCGGATACAATGTCCCGCTCAATACCTTCTGCTCCGGCGCAGCCGATGGAGCTGCGGCCCGTTGAGTCGGATCAAGCAGGGCAGGGAGGTCCGCCGGATCGGTGATCGGCTGTCCGCAAGCAAAATTACGACAGACATAGAGCGCCGCCTTCCCATCGACCAAGGTCTTTCCCTGCAATAATGGATGCATGGTCTCCGATTGCTGCGATGCACGATAGGCAATGACACGATTCGGCAGATAGGTCCGGCTGACGGCGTCGCGCAAGGCGTCGGCACCGGAATCGCCGGAGGGACCGATCACCGCGATCTCCACCGGCCCCCCGGTCAGAAGATCGACGACGATCAGGCTCTTGGCAAACGCGCGCGGGTAGCGGGCAATCTGGCGACCATAGGCACGGACGGCCGCAGCCGCCGCCTTCCGGAAGTCATCCCGCCCAAAGTGATAGGACAATCGGGCTAACGCCGAAGCCGCCACGGCATTCCCGCTCGGTATCGCCCCGTCAGGACCTTCACGACTGCGCATGATCAAGGCCTCATGCCCGGTGGCCGTCGTAAAGAACCCGCCGTATTGATGGTCGGAGAAATCCGACAGAATGTGCTCAGCCTGCCGAACCGCCGCCAGCAAATACCGCAGGCTTCCGCCAGCCTCGTACGTGTCGATCAAACCTTCTGCGAAATAGGCATAGTCTTCGAGATAGGCATCCAGGTGAGCCGTACCGGTTCGATAGGTCCGCAAGAGCCGTCCGTCCGGCTTCGAGAGTGTAGTGAGAAGAAAGTCGCAGGCGCGCTCGGCGGCCGCACGGTACCGCTCTATGCCGAATACGCGCCCAGCTTCCGCCATGGCGCTGATCATCATGCCGTTCCAGGCCGTAATGACCTTGTCATCGAGTCCCGGCGGAATCCGTGTCCCGCGCGCCGCATAAAGCAGCGGTTTGACGCGTTCGATGGTCCGTTGTAACTCGTCGACCGTCAGCCCCAACTCTTCCGCCGCAGACGCGACGGTCTTGGGCGTATGCAGCACAGCCTTGTGCTCCCAGTTGCCGGCCGATGTGACATCGTAATACGCACAGATCCGGCGCGCATCCTCCTCGTTGGAAACCGCGGCGCGGATTTCCTCCGGTGTCCAGACGAAATACTTTCCCTCGACCCCTTCGGAATCGGCGTCGGTCGCGGAATAGAACCCGCCCTCAGGCGAGGTCATTTCCTTCAAAATATAGTCGAGGGTCTCGCAAGCCACGCGCCGGTAGTTCTGATCTCCCGTCACTTGAAAGGCTTCGACGTAGACGCGAGCCAAGAGGGCATTGTCGTACAGCATTTTCTCGAAATGGGGCACGAGCCAGCGTTCGTCGGTCGAATACCTGGCGAATCCGCCGCCGATCTGATCGTAGATGCCGCCGGCCGCCATGGCATCCAACGTGGTGCGCACCATCGTCAGCGTATGGGGATCTTTCGTGCGGTGATAGCAATGGAGGAGCAGCGAGAGGCCGGTCGCAGGAGGGAACTTCGGGGCGCCACCGAATCCTCCGAGCTTGGAATCGAAGTCCTCCGCAAACTGGGTCACGGCCATGTCGAGTTCCGCCTCGCCCACCGTGGTCGGAGAAGGGGCGTGACTTCCATCCTGGAGGCGCGCCGTGAGAGTCGCCGCTTGTGCCACCACTCCCTCGTGATCCTTTTCCCAATACTCGGCGATTTTCTTCAGCAAGGTCGGGAAGCCAGGACGGCCCCATCGATCTTCCGGCGGGAAATACGTGCCGGCGAAAAACGGCTTCTGATCAGGAGTCAGGAACACGGTCATCGGCCATCCGCCCTGATTGCGATTCAGCGCCAGCGTCGCTTGCATATAGATTTCGTCGAGATCAGGCCGCTCTTCGCGATCGACTTTGATGCAGACGAAATGTTGATTCATCAGGCGGGCGATCGATTCATTCTCGAACGATTCTCGCTCCATCACATGGCACCAGTGACAGGAGGAATACCCGATGGAAAGCAGAATCGGGCGGTTCACCTTCGCGGCCTCTGCCAATGCCTCCGGCCCCCAGGGGTACCAATCCACCGGGTTGTAGGCATGTTGGAGGAGATAAGGACTGGTCTGATGGATGAGGCGATTCGGCTCGCGGCCGACGGGTGTCGTCGTCATGCGCGAACCGTATCACGCGCCAACTTGACGGGTCAATAAAGCGCGGGAAGGGACGCACGAAGACTGAGACGCGACAAAAACAATTGGCTCGCGCCGGCATCCGGAGTCGCGAGCCAATTGAGACTATGAAAGAACGTCGGAAGCGGGGATCAGTGTCCGCCCTTCTTTTCGTCCTTCTTCTTGTCGTCGCCGAACAGGGTCGGGGACAGGTGTCCGCCCTTCTTCTCGTCTTTCTTCTTGTCGTCACCGAAGACGGTCTGGGAGAAGTGGCCGCCCTTCTTCTCATCCTTCTTCTTACCCTCACCGGCAAACGACGGGGCCGTGAACGCAACGAGAATGGCTGCCGCTACGAATGCAAATAACGCACGCTTCATGGAAACCCCTCCTTGAAAGTTTGAGAATAATGTGCCCACCACAAGGGCGCCCGAGGGTAGCCAACCTAGAAAAAAAAGTCAATGCAACGCTTTGTGTATTTCTTAGGGACACCGACCGGGCTCGTCGGGGCGACGCGAATCACGTTCGCTCACCACGACGGCCTCACCGGCATGGATTCCCACTGTGCATGAATTCTCTACATGATATGAGGTATTCATCAACCAATATCTGCACCTCATAGGCTGCGCCCACTGCTTTCGAGGCGAATCCTCATCCTGACCGGCCCCACTGCCTGTACGAGAGGTTTTAGTCCGGTGCAATATAGTGAGTCACTGAGATTCGCGACGCATTGCATATCCCTTATCACCTGTGTGAATGCCGCCAAGATGAAGCGGAGCAGTCGATTACAAGCGTGCCCCTCGGCTTCGCCCCTTCGGGCCGCCGATCGACCTTCTCTCTGACCTCCGCGACTGCGCCCTGCACACTCAGAGTTCACTGGCTGTGATACACTCTTCAGGAAAGATACTCACTCTCTCGGGTCACCAATTATGACCACTGATGACATCGGGCCCTATTCCAACTACCGACTGACCGTCCGCCTCGCGCTCCTGAACACACCGGGCATTTTCGCGAAAGTCGCCGCCCTGCTGGCAGAGGAGGGGGCCAACCTCGGAGCGGTGGACATCGTCTCGGCCAATGCCGAACGCATGATTCGAGATATTACCTTCGACGTTCAGAATGAGGCCCATGGGGAGCGCGTCCTCGAACGGCTGGAAGCGCTACCTGAGGTGAATGTCCTCTCGGCATCCGACCGGATTTTTCTCCTCCACCTGGGCGGGAAAATCAGAGTTCAGAGCAAAGTCCCGGTCACGACCCGCAACGTACTCTCGATGATCTACACGCCCGGTGTGGGACGGGTGTGCCGCGCCATCGCCAAAGACCAGGCCAAGGCCTATGCCTTCACGATCAAGAGCAATAGCGTCGCCGTCGTCACCGACGGTTCCGCGGTACTGGGATTGGGCAACCTCGGCCCCGCCGCCGCGCTGCCGGTCATGGAAGGCAAGGTCATGCTGTTCAAGGAATTGGCCGGCATCGATGCCTGGCCGATTTGTGTCGGCACGCAGGACCCGGATGAAATCATTCGCATCGTGCGCGGTATCGCTCCCGGCTTCGGTGGCATCAACTTGGAAGACATCAGCGCCCCGCGCTGCTTTGAAATTGAACGCGCGCTCAAAACGTCGCTCGACATTCCCGTCATGCACGATGATCAACACGGTACCGCCGTCGTCCTGCTGGCGGCCCTCACGAATGCGCTCAAAGTCGTCGGCAAACGACTCGAGGATGTCCGGATCGTGGTGAACGGTCTGGGCGCTGCCGGCACCGCCTGTTGCCGAATTTTGCTCGCCGCCGGAGCCTCCCATCTCATCGGATGCGACAAAGAAGGGATCGTGCTGATGGGGGATGCGGACGAACTGCGAGCCTGCCGTACCGATCTCCAAGCCTGCATTCGGCGCGATCAGCCGCGGGGGACGCTGCGCGAAGCCTTGAAAGGCGCCGACGTGTTTATCGGCCTCTCGGTAGGGAATGTGTTGAATCGAGATGATCTCGAACGAATGGATCAACATCGGATTGTCTTTGCGATGGCCAACCCTGATCCGGAAATCGATCCGAAGATCGGCGATGAGGCCTCACGCATCTTCGCGACCGGCCGTTCCGACTTCCCCAACCAGATCAATAACGCCCTCTCGTTTCCGGGAATTTTCCGGGGAGCCCTCGATGTGCAAGCCAGCGAGATCAACGAAACGATGAAACTCGCGGCAGCCCAGGCCATCGCGGAATGCGTTCCGGCCGAAGCCTTGTCGGAAGACTACATCATTCCGAGTGTCTTCGATCGCGACGTCGTGCCGCGCGTGGCGAAGGCCGTGGCCGCTGCTGCACGCACCACCGGCGTGGCTCGGCGCCGCATCCTGATCGACGACGATCCTCGCTGACTCGGCGACGATTCTCCTCCCGCCTGTTCTCTTCCTGCTTGGCGTCATCCTCGTAACCCATGTATACAGTACGCTCCAACCCCGGTGAGACACCCTGGACCGTGCGGGATCGCATACGGGGTCTCACCTTGACCGTGCTCGGGAGGTCGACGTGACGCCAACTACCATTCAATTGATCGGGACCGCACTCTTTGCCGTCGCGATCCTGCATACCTTCTCGACTTCGTTCTTCGAACACCTGGCGCATACCCGCCCGGCGCACGCGGGACTGTGGCATTTGTTAGGTGAGGTAGAGGTGGTCTTCGGGTTCTGGGCTTCGGTGCTCGTCGCTGTCATGTTCATGACCGACGGCGCGTCCGCCGCCATCGACTACATCGACTCCTACCCCTTCATCGAACCGATGTTCGTGTTTGCCATCATGGTCATTGCCGGGTCACGCCCGATCATTTACACCGCGCTGTTGGGGGTGCGATTCGTGAGCCAAGCCATTCCGATCCCGCAGACGATGGGATTTTATTTTACGATTCTGGCGTTGGTCCCGCTATTGGGCTCATTCATCACGGAAGCCGCAGCGATGACCTTGGCGGCCCTGATCCTGCGCGATCATTTCTATCGGAACGGACTCTCCGCGCGATTGAAGTATGCGACGTTGGGAGTGCTGTTCGTGAATATCTCCATCGGCGGCACGCTCACCCCCTTCGCCGCCCCACCGGTGCTGATGGTTGCCGGCACCTGGGATTGGGGCATCGGGTTCATGATGCTGACGTTCGGATGGAAAGCGGCCGTCGCGGTCGTGGTCAATGCGTCGGTCGTGACGATGCTGTTCCGCAGGGAACTCTGCGCGCTCCCGGTGGGCACTCGCGATATGGGAAAGGAGACCGTGCCCTTCGTCCTGGTGGTGATCCATCTGGCATTTCTAGCGATGGTCGTCGTGTTCACCCACCATCCCGCCATCTTCATGGGGCTGTTCCTGTTCTTTCTGGGCGTGGCTCATGCCTATGAGCGGTATCAAGATCGGTTAATTTTGCGCGAGGGATTGCTCGTCGCGTTTTTTTTGGCTGGCTTGGAAGTCTTAGGCGGGCAACAACAATGGTGGTTGCAGCCGGTCCTCTTGAGTATGAAAAGCGACCAGGTGTTCTTCGGCACCGCCTTTCTGACGGCTTTTACCGATAACGCGGCGCTGACCTATCTTGGCTCTCTCGTCGAGGGGCTGTCCGACGAATTCAAGTACGCCCTGGTCGCGGGAGCCGTCACAGGCGGCGGCTTGACCGTCATCGCGAACGCTCCGAATCCCGCCAGCGTGGCGATCCTACGTAACCACTTTGAAGATGAGACCATCAGTCCGGTAAGGTTGGTGCTTGCCGCCTTGCCGCCGACCGTCGTGGCGGTTTTGGCGTTTCGATTTCTATAGGGAGCTTCTGTCCTCGAATGACGAACTCCCTCTCCCATGCTTGGCTCCATTGCCATAGCTGCTCCCTTATCGTATCGTTAGACGTTGTGCTAAGATGCGATCGACCTTGCCGGAATCCTGCGAGGTCACGCCCAACGAGGATCCGTGGCCTTTTCAACCAATCGCCTATTTAAATATCAACGAGGCATGCGGCGACGAATCGGCATGCTGCGCGCCAAGAACGTCGACAGCATGGAGTTTGCCATCGACTTCATGATGCAGGAACGAGTCGACAGCTATTTCCGCATCGAACCGGGGCTCGAAGAAGTCGAACGATCTCTGCTGCAAATCGAAGAAGAATTGGATTTGGTCAAGGATGTTTCGGGCGCCATTCGATTGGAGTCCCGATTGGAGTTCGTCGAAGACCGCTGGGACGAACTCGACAGCGAAGTGCGCGAGCGCCCGCGCCGACGGCGGCGCAAAATCAACCTTGCTGACTTTCTCAAGGCGGCGGGAGGGGAGGGGAGTCCGGCGGGCGCGACCAACGAAGTCACCAACGCGTACGACGCCTATCAGTTACTGGGGCTGGAATTCGGCACGTCGCTCGCGGATGTCACGACGGCTTTCCGTCAACGGGCCAAGGCCTTGCATCCGGATGCGAACAACGGAGACCGCAGTTCCGAACCCGAACTCCGGCGCATTCTTGAAGCCTATCAATTTCTCAAAGAACACTTGAGCCTCAGTAACACCGAACCACCGATTTCACGCGGGGCTGAATATCGTCCCACCGAGTAACTCATGGCCACACCGCTACCAGATCAGAGCTTCATTACATCCGACGACGGGCTCGACATTCTCTGCGATCGTCTCACGGAGAGCTCGGTCATCGCCATCGATACCGAGTTCATGGGGGAGGACCACTTTATCCCACGGTTGGAACTCATCCAAGTGGCGGCGGAGGGGGTGGCGGCGGTGATCGACTTTCCTGCCGTACAGGACAGCGCGTCGATGGCCCGATTCTGGGAGATCGTCTGTAATGCCGGCATTGAAAAGGTCTTGCATGCCGGACGGCAGGACCTGGAGCTGTTTGCGCACCACGCCGGACGGTTACCGAAACCATTCTTCGATACCCAGATTGCCGCCGCCATGGTCGGGTACGGCGCACAGACCGCCTATGCCAATCTAGTCCAGCGGGTCCAGGGCGTGAAACTCGACAAGGCCCATACGTTTACCAATTGGAGCCAACGTCCACTCAGTCAAGAGCAACTGGTCTATGCCTTGGACGACGTGACCTTTCTGCTCCCTGTGCACCGGCACCTCCGGCAAAAGTTGACCGTGATGGGACGATTGCAGTGGGTAGATGAGGAGTTCTCCCGTCTGGAGGTTTCGCTCGGAGCGCAAGCGCGGGACCCGCAGGAACGCTATCAGCGAATTCGCGGGTGGGATAGTCTCAAGCCGCGCGCCGCCGGCATCCTGCGCGACCTCGCAGCCTGGCGGGAAGGGGAAGCCCGACGTCGCAATGTTCCGAGAGGACGCGTGATGCGCGACGAAGTCCTGGTGCAGCTGGCGCGGCAAACCCCGCGTACGCTGGATCAATTGCGCGGCATGCGCGGCATGTATTCTTCTGAGGTCGAACGAAACGGGCAGGCGCTCCTCGCTACGATGCAGCAGGCGCTGGCGCGACCGGAATCCGAATGGCCCGAGGTACCGCGCGATCGCAAGCCGGATCCTGAGTCCACCGGAGTCTTGGAGCTCCTGCAGGCCGTGCTGAAGTCCCGCGCCTCCATAGAGAATATCGCACCGACCCTGATCGCAACCACCGGCGATTTACAAGCCTTGGTGGAACGCACCTCGCCCCTGGAAGAAGTCGATATTCCGGTCCTGCGAGGATGGCGCCGTCAGCTGGTGGGGGAAACACTGCTCAGCGTCTTATCCGGCGATCTGAAAGTGTGGATCGACCCGGAACTGGGGAAACTCCGCTTCGGGCATCTTGATCACCCTTAGTATAGACCGTTCACTGCGTCGGACCGTGAACAGTCTGGCCCCGGTTCGGGTTTCGACGGTCCTTCCACATACCCAACAACAACGTCAGGACTGCCAGGCCGATTTCGTCGGCGAACGGAATCACGTCCGGGATGACGACGTCCGCGAGAGTAAGCAGGGCGAACAACACAAAGAGGGACGGAAAACGCAAATTGAGTCGTTGTAGAATTTTTCCCAGCAACGACACGCGTCCAACGGAACCGAATGCAGCCATGGGCCGTCCTCCGTCATGCCCTCTCGTCGCGGCTATAGCACCATGCGTAACGGTACCGGCACTCGCGTGACTTAGAGCAACTTCGTGATCGTCTCGGCCGGGCGCGCCAACAAGGCCTTGTCGCCCTTCTCTACGAGAGGACGCTGGATCAAGTCCGGGTGCAGGACCATTAGGTCGAGCACCTGGTCATCGGTCAGAGTCGCATCGGAAAGCTTTAAAGACTTGTAGAGATCTTCTTTGGTACGCACGACCTCGCGCGCCATCAGTCCCGCCTTTTTCAGCAAAGCCTTGAGCCGGCTCTTCGTGAAGGGTTGTTCATAATAATTGATCGCCTTGAACGGTTGTCCGCTCTCGCGCACAAGGCGGACGGCCTCACGACACGTGGAACACGTCGGTTTCTGATAGATTATGATCTCGTCCATGCCTCCAACCTTTCCACTTCTCCCACGCGTACCTTGACGCAAATTTTTCACCTGTGTTACATGGACACAGGACACATCACTTCACCACGATATCGTTTACCTATGCCAATTTTTGGAACCGACTCCAGCGACCAGACCGGCAAGTTTTCCTGTGCGACTCCGACGCAACGTACCTTGAAAGATCTGCGCACCAAACGCAAGGGGCAACCGGTGTTTGTCATGGGACATCGGTTGGAACGGAGAGGCAAGGAAGCCGCCTTTGAGGTCTTCAACGACCGTCTGGCCATCATTCGATTCGAGGACGACGTCAAGCTGGGCTACGATCCGCTCGAACTCCTGCTGCCGACCGAGATCGACGATCAGGGGGTAGCGTATTTCGAAATCCGCACCTGCAGGCAGTGTGAGCAATTTTTCCCCCTCACGGCCGACGAATGCGACGCGGACAAGGAACCGACCCTCTGCCCTGAATGCGTCGGATGAGCCATGTTCGGGTTTTAATCTTCAATGAATCGGTTTGGTTCAGGTGGGGGACCCATGGCGCAGATTCATTGAAAATTTTCCTGCGCTAATCCGCCATCGGCGCAATCTCCAAGGCTTTCTTGATCAAGCAATCGCCGGCATAGCCTTGCAGCGCCATCGGTAGCATGCTGGCGTCGAGGACCCGTGCCGAGGTGACCTTGAACCCGTCTCCCGTCCTGCTGCCTTCCACCTTCAGGGCATGGCAGATCTCCAGCGAGCGCCAGACCGTATTGCCGACGATCAATTCTCCCGGCAGGAGTTTCAAATCGGCGACGCCACCGTCTACAAGCGCCTTGGTCGAAATGCGCGTCTTATCTTTAGGTATGTCGCTGACGACCGCAAACACCGTCCCATCGCTATCCGCCAAGGCCGAGAGGACCAGCCCCAGCGACATCAGCGTCCATATTCCCACCGCCCGCAAGCGAAACCGGCTCATGCCTCACCTCGTCGTTGCGTCTGAAGCCTGAATGGAAGGAACCTGCTCATTCGGCGACGGAGACCGCGCAGGCGCGACCGGTAGGGAACCGGCGCCAGGTCCGCCATGACTCAGCGTGCTGCGTCCGACGACCGGTTTTCCTGAAGAAGGTGTCGGCCGTTCTGAGAGTTCCGGCCGCTCACTGCGTCCCGCTACGAACAGAGCCACACCCAACACCAACAACCCAAGCAGCACAAGAATTCGCGTCAATCCCGTCACACATTGCCTCATAGCCGACGGTGGCTCATCGTAGACTGAGTATGCCAAGCGAGCCGCGTCAATTCAAGGTGAGGGCTGAGTCGGTGCCCTTGATCATGGTAAGCTGAGCGCGACGCGGTTGCAAACAGCGAAGATCGAACGTGGCGCGTCTTCATTCGTATTGTTGAGGAAAGGAGAGCGAATCTATGCCGCATGACTTCATGCCGGGGCTTGCCGGTGTTCCCGCCGCAAAATCGGCGATCAGCGATGTCGACGGAACGCGAGGAGTGCTCGAATATCGCGGCATCCGCGTCGAGGAATTGTGTCAGCAGTCGTCCTTCCTCGAAACCAGCTACCTGCTCCTCTTCGGCCGGCTGCCGACCGTGCCTGAACTCGCGCAGTGGGTGAATGATGTGACCCACCATCGGCGAATAAAGTTTCGCATTGTGGACCTGTTGAAGGTGATGCCCGAACATGGGCACCCCATGGATGCGTTGCAAGCGGCCGTCGCGGCACTCGGCATGTTCTACCCGGGCCGGAACGTGAAAGACGTGGCCAATAACTACTGGTCGGCGGTGCGCCTGATCGCCAAACTGCCGACCATCGTGGCGGCCTGGGCGCGCCTGAGGCGCGGAGACGAGTATATCCCCCCGCGGGATGACCTCCCCTTTGCCGACAACTTTCTGTATATGCTGACGGAAACCGTTCCGCATCCGCTGTGGAGCGAAGTGTTCGATGACTGCCTGATTCTGCACGCGGAGCACACGATGAATGCCTCGACCTTCGCCGGTATGGTGACGGCTTCGACACTGGCCGACCCCTACACCGTGGTGGCTTCATCGATCGGAGCGCTGAAGGGACCGCTGCACGGCGGCGCGAACGAAGAAGTCGTGATGATGCTGAGAGAAATCGGCACCACGACTCACGCTCGCGCGGCCGTGGAAGCCAGACTAGAAGGAAAACACAAACTCATGGGATTCGGGCACCGGGTCTATAAGGTCAAAGATCCACGCGCGACCGTGCTGCAAGAGCTCTGCATGCGGCTCTTCAATGTCTGCGGCACGTCCCCATTATATGAAGTGGCGGTAGCCGTAGAACAACTCGCCGGCGAGCGGTTGAAGGACAAGGAGATTTACCCGAACGTGGACTTTTACTCGGGCATCATTTACGACAAGATGGGGATCGAGGTGGATCTGTTTACGCCGCTGTTCGCCATGGCAAGAGTGAGCGGGTGGCTGGCGCACTGGCTGGAGCAATTGCGGGAGAACAAACTCTATCGGCCGGACCAGATCTACTCCGGCGAACATGACCGTCACTACGTGCCGATCGACCGGCGCTAACCGATCATTCGGTTCGACCGACGAACCACCACAACACAATCGATGTCACCAACATAAAGCCGCCGAGAACTGCATAGGACATGAGTTCCAACATAGTCGTCGTCTCCCTCCGTGAAGGGGGCTACTAAATAATGCCGCGGGTCTTAATGTCAAGACCCCGTCACCGACTTTAACTCTTCCGGCCCAGGGCTTGACTTCGGCAGAGTGAAGATTACCTCCTTTCTAGTACGTAGGATGTCCCAAGTGAACACCGTCAACACATCCACACAAGGAGGGTCCACAATGGCGATCGTACGATGGGATCCATTTAGGGAATTGGAAGAGATGTCCGACCGGTTGAATCGAATGATTGCGCGGCCCCCCGCAGGCCAGACCGTCGGGCAGGGGAAAGAAGTCATGACGGTGGCCGACTGGACGCCGACCGTCGACATCAGCGAGACGGAGGCCGAGTATGCCATCAAGGCTGAGCTTCCGGATGTGAAGAAGGAAGACGTGAAGGTCACGGTCGAAGATGCGGTCCTGACCATTCAAGGTGAACGAAAACAGGAAAGGCAAGAAAATGGTAAGAAGTACCACCGCATCGAACGGTCGTACGGCCGATTTGTCCGAAGCTTCACGCTTCCCGATTCGGTGGATGAGAGCAAGGTAAAGGCAGAATATGCGGACGGCATTCTGCACCTGCATCTCCCGAAATCGGAGAAGGCGAAACCGAAACAGATCGACGTCAAGATCGGGTAAGGAGACTTCCGTGCCACGCGAAGGAAGGCCCGCCTCCGGCGGGCCTTCCTTTCCCGCAATCCCGCCTGCCGTCGTCATACACGCGTCACATCTCAAACCGACTCGCTGATTCCCGATGGGTGACCGGAAATTCCACCCATGCGCGCAACCATGCTTGTGCTTCCGTAGCGGGACCGATTAAGATGCGCGGCTCCAGCACATCAACAGCCAGCTTTCCGAGGAGACCCGACGATGAAGAATGCGTCACGCCGAACCGGCCGTACCCCGAAGTTGATCCCCACCGCCACGCGCATGGAGCGGGACACCATGGGAGAATTGCCGGTTCCTTCCAACGCGTATTACGGTGTTCAGACGGCCCGGGCGATCGAAAACTTCCCGATCAGTTCGCTTCGCGTCCCGCGCGCGATGATCCGAGCCATGGGATTGATCAAACGCGCCGCCGCATCGGTCAACCATTCATTGAAACTGCTCGATAAAAAACCGGCCGACGCCATCATTCGCGCCGCCACCGAAGTGGTCGACGGACGTCTCGACGCCGAATTTCCCGTGGACATCTTTCAAACCGGCTCCGGCACCTCGACCAATATGAATACCAACGAAGTGATTTCGAACCGGGCCACGGAACTGCTCGGCGGCGCCAGGGGCAGCAAACTGGTGCATCCGAACGATCATGTGAACCTGGGGCAATCGAGCAACGACGTCATTCCGACGGCCATCCACATCGCGGCCTCGGAAACGATCCAACGGCAACTAATCCCTGCGTTGACTCAACTCCACAAGGCGTTGCACCGGAAAAGCCGCGAGTTCGACAAGATCGTCAAGATCGGCCGCACCCATTTGCAGGACGCCACACCCGTTCGGTTGGGACAGGAATTCGGTGGGTATGCCAGACAAATCGAGCTGGGGATCGCGCGAATGAAGCGGGCGCAGGTGGCGCTCAGCGAAGTGGCGCTCGGCGGCACCGCCGTCGGCACCGGACTCAATTGTCACCCGAAATTTGCAACCAAGGTCATGGCCATCATTTCGAAGGAAACGGGATGCACATTCAAGGAAGCTGTTAACCACTTCGAAGGCCAATCCGCCCAGGACTCGTTGGTCGAGGCCAGCGGGGAGTTACGCACCCTGGCGGTCAGCCTGATGAAGATCGCCAACGACATTCGCTGGCTCGGGTCCGGTCCTCGCTGCGGACTCGGCGAGATCAACCTTCCGGAAACCCAGCCAGGATCGTCGATCATGCCCGGGAAGGTCAATCCCGTCATTGCCGAATCCGTCACCATGGTCTGTGCTCAGGTAATCGGCAACGATGTCACGGTCACGATCGGAGGCCAGGCGGCCAATTTCGAATTGATTGTCATGCTGCCGGTGATGGCCCACAACCTGCTGCAATCTATAGAGCTGCTGGCGACCGCCTCGGCCAACTTTGCAGCGAAATGTATCGAGGGAATTAAGGCGAACGAAGCACGCTGCAAGAGCCTCATCGAAGAAAGTCTCGCCATGTGTACGGCACTCGCGCCCGTGATCGGCTACGAGGCTGCCGCAAAACTCGCCAAAGATGCCTACAAGTCCGGCAAGACCGTCCGAGAGGTGGCTCGCGAACAAAACGCGTTGCCGGAAAAGCGACTGACTCAGCTGCTCGATCCGTGGCGCATGACCCAGGCCGGGGGACCGGTCGGAAGCGCAGGCGGGTAAGCGGCCCGTCTACCGGTGCGCTTGGCGCGCAGACCGGACGGCACCGCCGCTCGCTCCGGCAGTCATGGCTTTTGACAGTTCGAGGACCCCTATGCTAACGTGCGCAAAATTTTTGAATCTTTGGCCGGCTGCCGGTCTACGTTCAGTAACGATTCACTCTCGATATAGATTGAAGGGTAGCTCATGAGTGCAACCGGTTCCGAGACAAGCGGGCATGTCGTCATCGTCGTGGGTGCAGGCCCGGCTGGAATGGCCTTGGCCAAAAAGATGGCGGATGCGGGTCACCAGGTCGTCATTCTCAATCGCGACATCAAGTTCGGCGGGTTGGCCGAGTATGGTATTTTCCCCAGCAAGCTCAAGCTGCGCGGCGGGTTGAAAAAGCAATATTGGGAAATGCTTGAACAGCCCAATGTCCACTACTTCGGCAATGTCTCAGTCGGGCAGGGAAAAGACCTCACAGTCGAAGATCTGCGCGGATTGGGTGCGAGCGCCATCGCCTTCTCGATTGGTGCGCAGGGCACGAAAGCCATTGGTGTCGAAGGCGATTCAGCCAAGGGCGTCTTTCATGCCAAAGACGTGGTGTACCATTTCAATCGCCTGCCGGGCTTCGGCGATCGTCCGTTCGATATGGGAAAACATGTCGCCATCATCGGCGTCGGGGACGTGATGGTCGATATTGCGCATTGGCTGATTCGTTATAAGAAAGTAGAGCGCGTCACCGCCATCGCCAGACGAGGTCCTCTGGAACGCAAATACAACCCGAAAGAGATTCGCGCCGTCTGCTCCAACATGGATCAGGAAGGCATTGCCAAAGAGTTTGCTCGCATCAAAGAGCGGCTGGCCGAAGTCGGACAGAATGCCGACGAAATCCTGGCCGGGATGACGGCGGAATTTACCAAGTGTGAACCGACAGGCAGCCCTTCAAAAATGGGCTTTCGCTTTCTGGCCTCGCCGAAACGGGTGCTGGTCGACGGCGACAATCGCGTGCGCGCGCTCGAAATGGAAGACAATAAGTTGGCTCCAAAAGGGGAGGACACCGCCGCGGTCGGCCTGAAGCAGTATTACGAGTTCCCCGTGGACAGCGTCGTGTTTGCCGTCGGAGACCGGGTCGATGAAACCGTGGGTCTCCCTTACAAGAACGGCGTCTATGTCACGAATCCGAACAAGACCGCAAACGATCCGGATGATTCGCTCTTCCAAGCCTATGATGAAAAATCAGGGCAGGTGGTTGAGGGCGTATTTCTCGCCGGCTGGGCCCGTAAAGCCAGCGAAGGGCTGGTTGGGATTGCCAAGCGGGACGGGGACTGGTGTGCTGAAGTCATCACACGGTACTTGACGACTCACGCGCCTCGGTCACAGGGAACGATTGATGGGATTATCGCTAAACTTCAGACGGTTCTCCACGAACGAAAGAGTCGCCCGGTGGATCTCGAAGGGCTCAAAGTATTGGATAGAGTGGAGAAGGCTCATGCCGCTTCTCCCGACGCCATCGGCGAGTTTAAATTTGCATCGAACGCCGACATGCTGGCCCACATCGAGAAAAAATGATCGGGTTGCCAGGGGCGCGGCTAGCCGCGCCCCTTCGCGTCAGCTATCGCCCCATTTCAACTTCTCCCGCAGCACCTCGTAGTAACTACTCTCCGGAAAACGGATCAAGCGTGTCAGATGTTCTGAGGCCTGGATCTCAACGGAGTCGCCCTGCGTCAACGCGACTCCGACCTGGCCGTCAAGGGTGGCCATCGCCCCATCATCCTTGCTGGTCAGAACGACTTCGATTTCCGCCGTGGCCGGCACGATCAATGGTCGATGCGTCAACGTGTGTGGACAGACCGGGGTCAGGATCAATGACGCCACGGCCGGGTTGATAATAGGCCCTCCCGCCGAGAGCGAGTAGGCGGTCGATCCGGTCGGGGTACTGACAATCAGGCCGTCGCCGCGCAGATTCGTCACGAATTGCCCTTGAATGGCGATCTTGAGTTCGATCATTCTGGCGAGGGTGCCTTTGCTGATGACCACATCGTTCAAGACCACCCCGCGCGCCACCGTTTCGCCATGTCGATGGACATGCGTCTTGAGCATGAGTCGCTCATCGAGGACAAAGTCGTTCGCGAACACCCGCTCCAGCGACGGATACAAATTCTCCAAGACGACTTCGGTCAAGAATCCGAGACCGCCCATGTTCACACCGAGAATCGGAATGCCCCGCTCGCCGGCCAGCCGCGCAGCATTGAGCATCGTTCCGTCGCCGCCCAGCACCAGCAGGACATCGGCTTTGCTGGCAAGTTGAGTTTTTTGAAACCCACCCGGTTCACCGAGCAGCGTCGTCGCGGTCGTATCCAAAAGCACGTCGATGTTCCGAGAACGCAGCCAAGTGACCACGGCTTGCACGGTGGTCTTCACTTCCGGAAATTTTGGTTTGGTGAGGATGCCGATGCTTTTGCTTTTCATACCTGAGCCCGCGTCGCGAAGAAATGAGAAGCCGGTTGAAAGGTGCGGGATTGTATCGGGATGCTTCTTTTACTGTCAAACAAGACACCACCTGGCTGAGCATGGCTCGAACGCGCACACCAATGGTTGAACAGTCGCAGCGCGTCTCTCGTGATTCGCTCAATACCTTGACACCCCATATTGCGCTAGTTAGAATCACATCATCAGTATTTTCGAGCCTTTGACCTGCATTTAATAACTCAGCTAAGGCTTCTCTTACAGGCCCCATCACCATAAGGAGGCGGGATGTTCGAACGGTTCACGGACAAGGGTCGCAAGATCATCATCCTGGCACGTGAAGAAGCCGAGCGCCATCAGAACGATTACCTGGGGACTGAACACCTGGTGTTGGCCATCCTTCGCGAGACGGATGGGATTGCGCTGATGATCCTCAAAAAAATGGGCCTCTCCACCGAGCAGATTCGGCTCGAAATCGAGCGAAATCTTCCGGGCGGCGGCACGACGATGACCTTCGGGGAAATTCCCTTCAGCCCGCGGGTTAAAAAAGTCATCGAGTATGGGGTTGAAGAAGCCCGGTTGCTCGGTCATAACCACATCGGCAGCGAACATCTGCTGCTGGGTCTCCTTCGGGAAGAAGAGGGCATCGGCGGAAAAATTCTCCGGAGTCTCGGCGCCAACCTCCTCACAGCCAGACAACTCACCGTGACCTTCTTGAGAAAGTCTGCGCCGCGCGAACGTGATCGCAAGAGCAATACGCCGGCTCTCGATGAATTCGGCCGCGACTTGACTCAACTCGCTCAAGAAGGGCAGCTGGATCCCGTGATCGGGCGTGCCGACGAAATTGAGCGCGTTCTCCAGATTCTCAGCCGTCGCTCCAAGAATAATCCGGTGCTCATCGGCGAATCGGGCGTCGGAAAAACCGCCATTGTCGAAGGGCTTGCACAACGTATCGTCGCGTCTGAAGTCCCGGACAATTTGTTGTCCCGTCGCGTCATCGCGCTTGATCTAGGCTCGCTCGTGGCCGGCACGAAATACCGCGGACAGTTTGAGGAGCGATTGAAGGTCGTGATGAAGGAGATCGTGCAGGCGGGAAATATTATTATCTTCATCGACGAGCTGCATACGTTGGTCGGCGCCGGAGCGGCCGAAGGGTCCATCGATGCGTCGAATATGCTTAAGCCGGCGTTGTCGCGGGGAGAGATTCAATGTATCGGAGCCACCACCCTGGACGAGTATCGTAAGCACATCGAGAAGGACGGCGCTCTCAAGCGTCGCTTTCAGCCGATCCATGTACAGCCGCCCAGCACCGATGAAACAGTCCTCATCATCCAAGGCCTGCGGGATCGCTATGAAGAGCACCACGGCGTGGAGATTACGGAAGACGCCATCGTGGAAGCCGTCAAGTTGGCTGACCGTTACATTACCGACCGGTTCCTGCCGGATAAGGCGATCGATCTCATCGACGAAACGGGTTCCCGTGCGAAGTTGCAAACCTATGCCCTGCCGTCGGAGCTCAAGGCCCTGGAACAGGAACTGAAAAAAATCTCGCGCGACAAAGAGCTGGCGATCTCGATGCAAAACTTCGAGGAAGCCGTCCGTCATCGCGAAGAAGAAGAGCGCTTGCGAAAATTGCTTGATGAATCCAAGCGCGAGTGGAAGAAGAATCAAGAGAAGCACAAGCCGACCATAGGCAAAGAAGAAGTCGCCTATGTCGTGTCGAAGATGACCGGCATCCCGCTCTTCAAGCTGGAGGAAGAGGAATCCAACAAGTTACTCCGAATGGAGGAGTTTCTTCACAAGCGAGTCATCGGACAGAATGAAGCCATTTCGGCAGTGGCTCGTGCCATTCGTCGATCCAGAGCGGGTCTCAAGGAAGCGAAGAAACCAATCGGTTCCTTCATTTTCCTCGGACCGACCGGTGTCGGAAAAACAGAGTTGGCGCGCACACTTGCTGAATTTCTCTTCAACAGCGAAGACGCGCTCATTCGTATCGATATGTCTGAGTACCAGGAAAAGTTCACCAGTTCGCGGTTGTTTGGAGCGCCTCCCGGATATGTCGGGTATGAAGAGGGAGGCCAGCTGACAGAGAAGGTACGCCGCCGGCCTTATTCGGTGGTGCTGTTCGACGAAATCGAAAAGGCGCATCCCGACGTGTTCAACGTCTTGCTCCAGGTGCTCGACGATGGTGTCCTGACGGACAGTCTTGGAAGAAAAGTCGATTTCAAGAACACCGTCGTCATCATGACATCCAACATCGGCACCAAGTTGATCCAGAAGGGTGTCTCACTCGGATTCCAAAATGACGAAAAGGTTGGACAGCTCCTGCGCCGGAAAGAAGAAGTGATGGGCGAACTCAAACGTTCGTTCAGTCCCGAATTCTTGAACCGGATCGACGAAATTGTGATCTTCCATTCCCTTGAGAAGGAGCACTTGATCCATATCTTGGATATCTTGCTGCACGAACTGAATCTTCGTCTCATCGAGAAAAGTGTTACGATCGAGGTCGAAGATGAGGTCAAGCAGTGGCTCATCAAGGAAGGGTACGAACCGCTCTATGGAGCGCGTCCGATGCGACGCATCATTCAACGGGCGATCGGTGATCCATTGTCCGAAGAACTCATCAAGGGTCGGTTCAAAGAAAACAGAAAGATCAAAGTTGTGCTGCGCGACGGCGCACCGGCTTTCATCGAACAGGAAGCTATGGCGGGCGTGTAGCCCACGCGACCCGTGTTTCTTTAGGATCGAACGTACGTGAGGTCATTGAGACCACCGACAACCCCCGCGGTCCTCAACCGGATCCGGGGGTTGTCGCATTCTTCGACGGAACCAGTTGTTGAACCCATTGTCTTCCGAACAGCAGCGTTCACAGCACGCCTCTGCCGCACGTGATCACGAATCACGGAACTCGGCTCTTCCGCTCGACCAGTCTGAATTTACATCACCAGGCCGTCTGTTTCCCGCATGAAGACCCCAGCTGCAACGACGACCCTTGGCCCGATCCTCGGGATCGAAACCTCCTGCGATGAAACGGCCGCCGCCGTACTCGACCAGGAGGGACACGTTCTCGCCAACGTCATTTCCTCCCAACAAACCGTGCATGAACGATTCGGTGGAGTGGTCCCGGAATTGGCGTCGCGTGCTCATATTCAAAATATGGATCAAGTCACACATAGGGCCTTGGACGTGGCAGAACTCAGCTGGCAGGATCTCAGGGCCATCGCCGTCACCCAAGGCCCTGGCTTGGCCGGCGCCCTGCTGGTGGGAATCAGTTATGCCAAGTCCCTCGCCTATGCGCTCGGTATTCCGCTGGTCGGCGTGAGTCACCTGGAAGGACATATCGCCTCCGCCTGGATCGACCGTCCGTCATTCCCTCGAGCCTGCGTGGTGTTGATAGCTTCGGGCGGACACACGCATCTCTTCCATGCGAACGAAGCGGGCGGCTTCCACCTCATGGGAAGAACGATCGACGATGCGGCCGGCGAGGCATTCGACAAAGGCGCACAAATGCTCGGCCTCGGCTATCCTGGCGGACCACTCATCGACGCGGCGGCTCGGAAAGGCCGTCCGACGGCTGTGCGATTCCCTCGAGGACGCGTGAGAACCGGACAATTGGATTTCAGCTTCAGCGGGCTCAAGACGGCCTTGCTCTACCACCTGCAGCGCATGGATCGTCAATCAATTGCCGAGCAGCGAGACGACCTCGCAGCCGGTTACCAGGAAGCGATTGTGGACGTCCTTGTTCGTCAGGCCTTTGCCGCCGTTCAACAGGTCGGCGCCTCAGCCCTCGCGGTCGTCGGAGGAGTTTCGGCTAACTCCCGGCTGCGAGCCCGGTTAGCAGAGCGGGCAGCGGTGGAGGGGATTGAGTTGAGTCTCCCGGCCCTCTCCTATTGCACCGACAATGCCGCCATGATCGCAGCGGCAGGGCAACGGGCCCTGGTTCAGGGCAAGTTGGCGTCTCTCGAATGCGAGGCGATGCCCCATTGTTCGCTAGCTTCATCTTCAGGCAGCGACGCGGTCCGTCGCAGGCCGTAACGGTCCCTGACCAAGGAGCACGACCATCGCAGCGATTCACGGACATATCAGCGGTCTGAAACCCAGTCACCTCGCGGCATTGGAGCGGTTGTATCGACGACGGGTGCCTTCGTCGGCCGTCCTCACGGTCGAGCTGGCGCGGACAACCTGCCAGCTCACACGAGAGATTCGCAGGCCCATCGGGCTCCTGATCACCAGGCGTGGCGTTATTGAACAGGTGTTGGTGGGTGCTGGTTGCGCACCAACATTTGAATCCCTGGCCAAATTCAGAGTCGGATCACATTCCCTGCGAGGCCTCCGGCTGATTCGCACCCATCTCCACGATGACCCACTAAGCCAGGACGATTTGACCCATCTGGCGCTTTTGCGACTAGACCTGATCGGTGTCTTGGGTGTAGACGAGGCGGGCGAACCCAGTCTACTGCATCTCGCCCATCTGCTCCCACCCAATCAGCAGGGAGAAATTTGCCGCATTCTCAAACCGGTCCCATTCCATGATCTGGACCTCCAACTGGACGGCTTTCTCCATTCGCTCGAAAGCGATTTGCAGCGATCGGATGCCCGACTTGACGTCGGCGGCGGAACCGAATCCGCCATTCTTGTCAGCGCCTCTGCCAAGAGTCACGCGGAGCAGGAGGAGCATCTGGAGGAATTGAACGAACTTGCCGGATCAGCCGGTGTCCGCGTGTTGGACCGTGTAGCGCAACGCACCCATGAGGGGTACGAGCGTTACTTGCTCGGAAAGGGCAAGTTGAAGGAAGTCGTCATGCGCGCGCTCCAAAAGGGCGCCGACCTCGTGATCTTCGACCAGGACCTGGCCCCGGCGCAAGCCCGTGCCATCTCCGAGATCACCGACCTTAAAATGATCGATCGTACCCAGCTCATTCTGGATATTTTCGCCCGGCGAGCCCATACCCGCGAAGGTAAGGTGCAGGTGGAGTTAGCGCAGCTGCGTTACCTCCTGCCGCGATTGTCGGGACACGGCACCTCATTGTCGCGCCTGGGAGGCGGAATCGGTTCGCGCGGTCCGGGTGAAACCAAACTGGAAACCGATCGCCGTCGCATCCGGGACCGAATCGCGCACCTGGAGCGCGAGATCGACGATGTGGCCCGCCATCAGGATCAACGGCGGTCCCGACGTGTGCGCCAGGGGCTTCCGATCCTCTCCATCGTCGGCTATACCAATGCGGGCAAGTCGACGCTGCTCAACACGCTGACCCATAGCCAGATCCCGGCCCAGGATCGCCTCTTCGAAACACTCGATACGACGAGCCGCCGACTTCGCTTCCCCCATGACCGCGAAGTCATCGTGACCGATACGGTGGGATTCATCCGAGATCTCCCGAACGATCTGGTCGGCGCTTTTCGCACCACACTGGACGAATTGCGGGATGCCGATATGCTCCTCCACGTGGTGGATGCCTCGGCCCCCAATATCAATCAGCAAATCACGGCCGTCGAGACCGTCTTGCAATCGCTCGCGATGGACACGATTCCACGCGTCATGGTCCTCAACAAGTCTGATCGTCTCTCCGCTCACGAGGTGCTGGTCCTGTGCGAGCGGTACCATGCCATCGGTATTTCGGCACTGAACCGAGACACGCTGCGCCCCTTGATCACGCATCTTGAAACTCTGTTACCTGTGCTCCCGTCCTCCTCGGCTGCAGCAGGAAATCCGGACCAGCCGCCACAGGATCTGGCACTTGCGTCTCACTCCTGACCACTGCACAATTAGCCGCCCAGCATCGACGCCACATGAAGACAGCCGCCATCCATCATTCGTCTCGCCTGACCGACACGCGTCGTCTCGAGCGGATGCTGAAGGCCTTGCGTGCAACCGCGCCGGCCATGAACCTTGAACTCGACCACCGCACTCCTTGGGAATTGTTGGTCGCCACAATCCTTTCGGCGCAATGTACCGATCAACGGGTCAACCAGGTTACTCCGAATCTCTTTCGTCGATACCGTCGGCCCCGGGATTACGCAGCGGCCGACTCCGCGGAGCTGGAAGACCTCATCCGGTCGACCGGGTTCTTTAAAACGAAAGCCAAGAACCTCATCCAATGCGCGAAGATCGTGACCGAGCGGTTCCACGAGGAGGTTCCGGATACGATGGAGGCGCTCATCACCTTGCCGGGAGTCGGACGCAAGACCGCCAATGTCCTGCTCGGGAACGCATTTGAGAAGCCGGCCATCGTCGTCGACACCCATGTCAAACGAGTAGCGGGGCGACTTGACCTGACCCGCCACACAGATCCGGCAAAGATTGAACTCGATCTCCAACAGTTGCTACCGGCAGATCAGTGGACGGAAGGATCGCAACGGCTCCTTCTGCATGGACGATATATCTGCCTCGCACGCACGCCGAAATGTCGGCATTGTCCACTCTATACCGATTGCCGTTGGAAGGGAAAAACCGCACGATGATCCGGAGCATGACGGGGTATGGCAAGAAAGACAGCACATCGCAAAAAGCCGTGGTCACCGTGGAGATCCGTTCGGTCAACCACCGATTCCTAGAAGTGGCCGTCAGGATTCCTAGGTCTCTGACCCACTTGGAGGATCCAGTTCGAAAAGCCGTCCAGCAACGCTGCCTCCGAGGGCGTGTCGATGTGTCGGTCTCCGTACATTCCGCCGGTGGTAGCTCCAAGACGGTTCAGATTGATCAGGCGTTGGCCAAGCAGTATCATTCGGCCCTCACCAAGCTACAGAAAACTCTGAAGTTACGGGGAGCTGTGGACCTTTCCGTGCTCGCAGGCTTTCGAGACATCCTGGCCGTTTCCGATGAGCCGGTCGACGCCGGGCAATTGACTAAAACCGTGTTACGCACGCTGGGTGGCGCGCTGACAGATCTCGAAAAGATGCGCCGCCGAGAAGGGGATGCGCTGGTCGAAGATCTCACCCTCCATTTGGAGGCGATCCGGGAGGCGAAAACCGCTATATCGGAGAAGGCTCCAGCCCTGGCTAAAAGCGCATTTGAACGTATGAAAGGCCGAATCGAGACTCTCTTGCAAGCCGAATTGCCAGATCCGGCCCGGCTCCAGCAGGAGTTGGCTGTGTTCGCCGACCGTTCGGACATCTCGGAAGAATTGGTCAGACTTGAGTCACATATGCTACAGTTTGAAGAAACGCTCCAAAGTCAGGAGTCGGTGGGCAAGACCTTGGAGTTCCTGTTGCAGGAAATGGGGCGAGAAGTGAACACCATCGGTTCCAAAGCGAATGACGCCGTCATTGCCGCCTTGGTCGTGCGCATGAAAGCCGAACTGGAAAAATTGCGCGAACAAGTTCAAAATGTGGAATAGGTTCGGCCCT
Organism: Nitrospira sp.; assembly: GCA_031315995.1. Classification (GTDB taxonomy): domain Bacteria; phylum Nitrospirota; class Nitrospiria; order Nitrospirales; family Nitrospiraceae; genus Nitrospira_A. Next base: position 15,023 of record JALDRG010000009.1, on the reverse strand, counting down.
GTGCCGACAGCGAAAAAGCTATGACCACCGCGCCCGTTCCATCCAACGACAAACCAGCTCAAGTACGGCGAGGCATCCTGTTTATAATTTCCGCGCCCTCGGGGAGCGGGAAAACGACGTTGTGCAAACAGATCACCGCGAATGTTCCTGGGTTGTGGCATTCCATCTCCTATACCACCCGCAAACCGCGGCCTGGCGAAGTGGAAGGGCAGGATTACTATTTTCTCGATGAGCCCTCATTCCGACAGATGATCGATCGGAATGAATTCGTCGAATGGGCGCACGTCTATGGTAATTTGTACGGCACTCCACGCAAGGTGCTGACAGAGAAAATGGAACAGGGCATCGACGTGCTGCTCGAAATCGATGTCCAGGGCGCCAGGTCGGTCAAAAAGAAGTTTGAAGATGCCGTATATATTTTCATTCTGCCCCCGTCGTTCGATACACTGCGGACAAGGCTCCAGAACCGGGCCGGAGACTCGCCGGACGAAATTCAACGTCGCCTGCACAAGGCCAAAGAAGAAGTCTGGAGCTACCGGGAATACTACTATATCGTCCGGAACGACGATCTGAAGCAATCCTTGAAAGAACTCGAAAGCATTTTTCTGGCGGAACGGATCAAGACCAAACGCCTGAACATGACCTGGTTGGAAGAAAAGTTCATTCTCGACAAAGAGGGAAAGCAGGGGAATTCCTCCCCCGCTCCCGCATCAAAGGAGCACATGCATCATGGGTGAAATGTTGACGCTGTTACCGGAATACGCCAGCGGCGAGTTCGATTCCCGTCACCGGTTAGTGATCGTCGCGGCACAACGGGCCAAACAGCTAGTTCAAGGGGCGCGCATGGCCGCACCATCCAAATTTACCAAAGAAACCAGCATCGCCCTCGATGAAGTCCTGCGGCACAAGGTGAAGTTCCTGATCGGACAGGAAGCCCGCGACGCGATCAAGGAGTCCAAACGTGTGAAGGAAGGTGAGACGGAACGCCTGGCTATGATGACCGGAGAAGACGCGAAGGAAATCAAGAAAGAGCTGAGTGTCTACGTTGATGATACCGTCAAGCCCGCCGCGGCTCCGGAGGGCGAGGAGTAGTCCTGCTTCGTGCAGACCACCGGCCCCTCACTCACCGGTGTCCGCCTTGTGCTCGCCGTCACAGGGAGTATTGCGGCCTATAAGGCCGTCGGGCTGTTGCGCCTCCTTCGTCGCGAAGACGCGACGGTGAGCGTCGTCATGACGGCGGGAGCCTGCCGATTCGTCACCCCGCTGACCTTTGAAGTATTGTCCGGCTCCCATGTGGCGACCGACCTCTTCGAAGCCCATCAAGAAATGCTGCATCTCTCGTTGCCGGAACAGGCACAGGCCATCCTGATTGTGCCGGCCACGGCCAATTGTCTGGCGAAGGCTGCCCTCGGGCTCGCCGACGACCTCCTATCGACGATGCTCCTCACCACCCAGTGTCCGGTGATTTTCGCGCCGGCCATGGACGGTGACATGTGGCAACACCAGACCGTCGTGGAACACGTCGCCACGCTGCGTCGGCGCGGGGCCGTGATTGTGGAACCGGAGGAGGGGTCCCTCGCGTCAGGCCACCTCGGACAGGGACGTTTGGCCGATGAACAGCGAATCCTGTCGGCTCTCCAAGCGGCGGTGCGTCCACGCCGGGATTGGGCCGGTCGCCGCCTCCTAATCTCAGCCGGTCCCACTCAGGAAGCCATCGATCCGGTGCGTTTCATTTCCAACCGATCGTCTGGAAAAATGGGCTATGCCCTGGCCCATGCGGCGCAGGCACGGGGCGCGGAGGTGTTGTTGGTTTCCGGCCCGACGGCACTGAGACCGCCCGCAGGCATTGAGTTTTGTGCCGTCGCGACGGCTGAAGAGATGCGCAAGGCGATCATGACCCGGTTTGCCTGGAGCGATACCGTGATCATGGCGGCCGCCGTGGCAGACTTTCGACCCGCACAGCCGTCAACTCAGAAGCTCAAGAAACGACAGCACCCCGTAACCGACCTGAAGCTTGAGCCGACCGACGATATTTTGAGCGAATTGGGCGCGCGCCGGACGCGACAGGTATTGGTGGGGTTTGCGGCGGAAACTGAGGATCTGCTTGCCCATGCGCGGGAAAAGCTGCAAGCTAAGGGCGTGGATCTACTGGTCGCAAATGACGTCACGGCCGCAGGCTCGGGATTCGGGTCGGATACCAACCGCGTGGTCCTGCTGAATCGTGACGGCGACGTCACGGAACTCCCGCTCTTACCGAAGCGCGACGTCGCTGACCACATTCTGGACCGGATCCTGGCATTGCAGACCGGCCGCCGATCGCAGACGACACGACCACGAACACGGACACCTCGCAAGGAGTAGGTGCGTGGCTTCATCACCGCGAATTGATCCCTCTATCGCCGCTCAGATCGACCGTCTGGCCACCGCCGTGGCCAAGGACCCGCGGTCAAAAGAATTTCTTCCCCTCGCAGACGAATACATCAAGGTGGGCATGTGGCAGGAAGCCGCAGCCGTGCTCGAAGACGGCCTCAAGGCTTACCCGGGTTTTGTCACCGCGATGGCTGCGTTGGGACGGGCATACGATCAACTGGGACAGCCGGTGAAGGCGAAGGCCATTCTCGAAGAAGTCGTCAAACAACGACCGGATAATCTCCGGGCACACCGCATTCTCGCCAAACTGTACCAGACCGAAGGAAAAGCCGAGTTGGCCCTGTTGTCCTGCACGGCCATTCTGAACGCCAACCCGTTCGATGAAGAGGCGTCTTCGATCAAACGAAGCATCACCGGCGCACCCGACGATCCTCCGGAGACCAAGATCAACAAGAAACGCATCATCGCGGAATCCAAGACCGACGAAGCAAAAACTACTTTTCCTAGAGCCTCCACTTCAGAGCCGGCGCCGGACGCCACCCCGGCGTCATTCGAACCGACTCCTGATCCATCACTTCAGCCGGCCGCCGCGTCGCCCGTGAAACATGCAGTCGCGATTGCGCGACTAGAAGCCTGGCTGCGGACCGTTCAGGCACAACGCCTCCACTGACCTCCATCCAGACCGACCCGACCGATCCAACTGTCCGTCATGCTGTCCCTCCGAACAACGTTTGACCCACTCCTGACAGCCTGTTAGAATGCCGCCGCTGCTGCTATCCCTATCCATTGCAGCCTACTGATAACCGAGGCGCGCGACTGACACATGCTGCGGCTGCTTGTGCTTCATGGTCCCAATCTCAATCTTCTGGGGACACGCGAACCCTCTGTCTATGGACAGGCGTCGTTGACAGACATCGATAAGTCGATTGTTCGTCGTGCGGGCGAACTGGGGATTGCAGTGCAGACTAAACAGACGAATGGAGAAGGGGAATTGGTCACTTGGATTCAGAATGCCAGGGGCCATTTCGACGGGATCATCATCAATCCGGCCGCGTACACGCATACCAGCATCGCGATTCGCGACGCCATCACCGCCATCGCCCTGCCGACGGTTGAGGTGCATCTGTCGAACATCCATCAGCGGGAGGAGTTTCGCCATCACTCCTACATCGCCGGTGTCGCCTTGGGACAGATTTCCGGTTTCGGCCCCACGGGCTATCTGCTGGCGCTGGAAGCATTGAGCGCGCATCTCGACAGACAAACGCGCCCGCGCGCAACCGCAAAGAAAAAACCCTCGGCCTCACGCCGTTGAACTTGTCGTACCAAGGAGAGTTGTTGTGATTTCGACCGCAGAGTTTCGGAACGGTAGCCCGCTAATGGTAGAAGGCCAACCCTTTTACATTGTGGAATTCCAGCATGTCAAACCCGGCAAGGGCGGAGCATTCGTCCGAACGAAGCTGAAGAGTTATCTCTCGGGCAACGTTCTGGATAGGACCTTTCGTTCCGGAGAAAAGTTCGAAACACCTCAGATCGAAGAATGCGACATGCAGTTCCTGTATGCCACCAACGACTCCTATACGTTCATGGATACAGAGACCTATGAGCAGTCGACCTATGAGAAGAGCCAATTGGGAAGCAACGCCGATCTGCTCAAGGAAGACATGATCGCAAAGATTCTCATTTACGAGCATCGGCCGATTACGGTTCTGTTGCCCAACTTCATCGAACTGAAAGTGGTCGATGGTGAACCGGGAGTACGCGGCGATACGGCTTCTGGCGGCAACAAGCCGGTCATCGTCGAGACTGGCGCCACGATCAAGGTCCCACTCTACTTGGAAATCGGGGAAACCATTCGCATCGATACAAGAACACGAGAATTTGTGGAGCGCGTGCGTTGAACTCGTCACGCAAAAAGACCGGCAAGGGCCGGGATGCAGGTAAGCCGATCGTCCTGCCGAGCGCGTATGCCCCTCGATCGACGGCCTCGGAGACACTCTTGTCTCCTGATCAGGCTGCTCAGATTCAACAATTGGCTGACCTGCTGAAGCGCAACCATCTGACGGAATTGGAAATCGAGCGCAGCGGAATGCGGATCCGTATTCGTCATGAACCGGCGGTCCGGACGACGGCGGCGCAGACGGTGGAAACCGTCAATCACCAGTCGGCCACGCCCGGCATGACGCCGACGGCACAAACTCGTCCACCGGCAGAAACCGACGGCCAGGTCACGATTACCTCTCCCATCGTCGGCACCTTTTATCGCTCGCCCTCGCCCGATGCTGACCCCTATGTGGAGGAGGGGGATTACGTGAGGAAGGGCCAGGTTCTCTGTATCGTCGAAGCGATGAAGCTCATGAACGAAATCGAGTCCGAGGCCGACGGACGAATCACCAAAATACTGTCGGAGAGCACCAAGCCAGTCGAATATGGACAACCTCTCTTCTTGATAGACCCCAACGCCTCGCCCTAACCGTCAAATTCCTGAAGGTTCGTGGCGGGACCACGCGGGAAAACGTTCCGCATGTATTGTCATCCCTATGCGAGTGACACGCGCCGAATCAGAGAGCCCCGGTCTCGACCGGTGCCGCACACACCATGAGGACCAGGCGAACCGATCCTATAGTCTGCGCCGGAGTATCTAGTGTTTAAGAAAGTGTTGGTTGCCAATCGTGGAGAAATCGCCCTTCGGGTGATCCGTGCCTGCAAAGAGCTCGGCATCAAGACCGTGGCGATCCACTCCGAGGCCGATGCCGCAAGCTTGCACGTACGCGCCGCGGACGAACACGTCTGTGTCGGCCCGCCGGAAGCCGCCCTCAGTTACCGCAATATCCCCAACGTACTAAGCGCAGCCGAGGTGACCGGTGCCGATGCCATTCATCCCGGTTACGGGTTTCTTTCCGAGAACGCGCACTTTGCGGAAGTCTGCGAATCCATCGGCGTCAAATTCATCGGCCCGACGTCGGAAAACATCGCCTTAATGGGCGACAAATCCAAGGCGCGTGAAGTGGTGGCCAAGAAAGGCCTCCCGGTGACCCCCGGCAGCCCCGGGGAACTTCGAAGCGAACAGGATGCGCAAGAAGCCGCCAAGACCATCGGTTTCCCCGTAATCATCAAAGCCTCGGCCGGAGGGGGCGGACGGGGCATGCGCGTGGTGAACAAACCGGAGGAGTTGGCGCGAGCATTTCAAGCGGCGCAAGCGGAAGCGAAATCCACCTTCGGACACGACGGCGTGTATCTCGAACGCTACTTCCTTGAACCCCGCCATATCGAGGTGCAAATCGTGGCGGACAATCGAGGTCATGTGGTCCACCTCGGCGAGCGTGATTGTTCCATTCAACGCCGCCATCAAAAACTGGTGGAGGAAACCCCTTCGCCGGCCATTGATGAACGCCTACGGCGTGAAATCGGCCGAGTGGCCATCGAAGCCGTGAAAGCGATTCGCTACTCCAACCTCGGCACGGTGGAGTTTCTTCTCGACAAGGATCGCAACTTCTTCTTCATGGAAGTGAATACCCGCATTCAAGTCGAACACCCCATCACGGAAATGGTCACCGGCATTGATCTGGTCAAGGAACAGATCCGGATCGCTTCAGGCATGCCCCTCTCGTTCAAACAGCAGGACATTAAACTGAACGGACACAGCTTCGAGTGCCGGATCAATGCCGAAGACCCCGAAAAATTCACTCCCTGTCCAGGGCAGATCACCAAGTACTCGGCGCCGGGAGGATTCGGCGTGCGTGTCGATTCCGCGATGGAACCGAACGCGGTCGTGGTGCCCTATTACGACTCCTTGATCGCCAAGTTGATTACGCACGGCCGCGATCGCCAAGAAGCCATGGCCCGGATGCGCCGCGCACTCGATGAATTTGTCATCGAAGGCATCAAGACGACGATCCCGCTCCACCGGCGGATATTCAACGATCCCGATTTCCAAAAGGGACATGTCTCGACGACGTTTCTCGATCGCTTTCTTGCCGGCCAATCCTCCTAACTGATCCTCGATACCCGGGAGCGCGCCACGTCTCAGACCAGCCGACAATCATTCCTCAACGGGTTGTATCTCGTGCTCGACCCCACCGTCCGGCCGGACCGCCCGCTGCCCGACATCCTGCGCGAAGCCGCCGCTCATGGTATCCGCCTCTTTCAATATCGGGACAAGCAGGCCACCATGAAAGACGCCTATGCGCAGGCGCACGCGCTGCGTCAGGCTGCAACCGATGTGGGCGCTTTGTTGATCATCAACGATCGTTGCGATTTAGCGATGGCTGTGAACGCGGATGGAGTGCACCTTGGACAGGAAGACCTTCCCATCACATACGCCCGGCGATTGTTGGGGCCTGGAAAGATCATCGGATTGTCGACGCACAATGCGGCCCAGGTCCGCGAGGCCGTCGCAGACCAGCCGGACTACGTGGGATTCGGACCGATTTTCAGCACGTCGACCAAGGTTGATCACGACCCAGTCGTCGGGCTGGATGGATTACGGGCTGCCCGCGCGCTGACAACGCTGCCGATGTTTGCGATCGGCGGCATTACGGCGGACTCCGTCAGCACGATCATCGCCATAGGGGCGGATGGTGTGGCGGTCATCTCCGCAATACTCAAGGCTCCGGACCTCGGCATGGCAATCCGGAAATTCCAGCAGGGCCTGTCCATGCCCGATCGACAAGCTCCCTGATCGGACCGCTTTGCGCCAGCCGGTCGATGGCGCGGGACCAATCGTGATCGAGGTGGGGCTGGTAGGGCAACGGTCCCAGGACCGGAACACCGGCCCGCTCGCGCAACAGCGCGGCCGTTGATACGTACTGATCCCGTTGCGCAGAGGTCGAGGGCAGCAGGGTTTCATTCAACATCACGGCCGCAACCGCAAGCCGGCGGCGCCGAAGGCCTTCCAGCGTCAGCAGCGCATGGTTGATCCCGCCGAGCCCGGCCCGACCCACCAGCACCACCGGAAGCCCGAGCCGGCCGATCAAGTCACGTAGATCCCAATCCTTCCCCATCGGGACGAGCAGACCACCGGCTCCCTCGACGACAACACAGGCGTGCCGAGCCGCAAGCCGTTCGAACCCTCGCACTATCTCCTGTATCTCGATCACGCGTCCTTGCGCCGATGCAGCGGCCAGGGGAGCGAGCGCCGCAGGGAATCGGTAGGGAGACACTGCATCGAGTCCATCGTCCACTCCCGCCGCAGCCATGAGCCGATCTGCGTCGCTCTCGTTCAGATGGCCGGGACACACTCCGGTTTCGACCGGCTTCATCACGCCGACGGAACAGCCCATCTGCGCCAGCCTCCGGACCAGCGCGACGGATACGACCGTCTTCCCAACGCCGGTGTCCGTCCCTGTCACAAACACCCCATTACCCATTCTCTATTCTTCCCATCTACAGCCCGTGAAACAGGCTGTAGCGTTCTGTGAAATCGACGACTCAATTCCCAGCAGGATGCTCACAACGGACGCCCGAGAACGGCGCTGGCGTCCTTTTGCAGCATCCTGTTAGAGAATACGACTATCCAGATTCCAGACCTGCCCCGACATGTCGGCTCGCTCAGCCAGCCGGCAAATCGTCCCGCTGACATCATCCAGGTTCGACACACGCTCCAGCACATGGTCGCGGAGACGCTCCCCTGTAGGAAACGATTCGCTCGTCATGCCCGTCGGCTGCCAGCCTGGACAGACCACATTCACACGGATATTGTGCGGTCCCCATTCTCGCGCGGCTGACTTCACCAGGCCCATGAGTCCGGCCTTGGATGCCGCATACGCGCCTTGCCCATGCACCCCGTGCAATCCCGCGTAGGATCCGATCACGACGATGGATCCGCTGCCCTGAATCATCATCGAGGCCGCCGCAGCCGTCATGCATCGATAAGTCCCGCTCAAATTCGTATCCATGATCCGCTGCCAGGCTTCTTCCGGGCAGTTCACCACAAGATGCGCATCCGCGATCCCGGCATTGCAGAGCAGCACGTCGAGTCGGCCACGCTGCGCCACGATGGCAGAAACCATCGTCTGAACCTCATGGCTCGATCGTATATCCGCCTGGTACAGGGCACCCTGGGCACCGACCTCCGAGAGCAGCGCCAGCGTCTCCTCGGCTGCGGAACGGCGGCGGCCATAATGTACCGCCACCCAATACCCGGCGCGGGCAAAGGCCATGCAGAGCGCCCGCCCGATTCCGCCGGACCCGCCGGTCACCAATACGGTTCGGCCTGCGCGACGGTCTTGAGATGCTGGAGGGAATTCGGACATCACGGCGAGCGATTATGAGAGGAGGATCGAGAGAAGGCAAGGAGGGACGCGCCGGCTTGCTGCAGCGGATCGGGTATGGTACCGTGATTTTTTTGACTGGAGGATAGCCGTGATCGTTCAGAACTTGGTGCGCTCGACCTTGATCGCAGTGGGCGTGTGCGGGTCCCTGGGCATCGCATTGGGCCATGAACAGGCCCAGGCATCCGAATCGGGACAGACCATCGCCCATTCCGCCGACTATTTTCCAGACACCGTCGGCACACGCTGGCAGTATCGCGGGCAGATCTCAGAAGGGCCGCTGCAGACGATCGAGAACAAATACTTCAGCAACGTGTCGTCGGTGACCGGAACCCGTACGCTGAAGGGTGGTCTCATCGTCACCGTCTTCCATGATACCAATCCCGGCAACCACGGCGCATCCGACAGTTTTTACCGGCGTGATGCGGCCGGTGTAGTGTATTACGGTTCCGAGCCGGGGACACCGTTGGAGAGGCAGCTGGTCCCCTACCAAATCATCCGGTTTCCGATGAAAGCGTCCCAATCCTTCCAACAGTTCAACCGCACTGATATCGACTTCGGGAGCGATATTGATGGGGACGGCACCAACGAACATGTGGATGTGGAAGGGGTATCGACGGTGTTCGGTCACGAATCGATCACGGTTCCCGCCGGCACCTACCCCGATGCGGTGCGCGTGGAAGCACGGATGACCCTCAAGATTCACCTCTCCTCCGTCGATCGGACGGCGGTCGGCACCGATGTCATGACGGCCTGGTTTGCGAAGGGAGTGGGGCTGGTCAAGTATAGCGAACGGCAGGAATTGGCCTCACTCAAAGGCGACCGCGGCAATATCACCGATATTACGGAAGAGCTGGAAGAATTCACGGTCAAACCCGGGCAGGCCCTACAGGGTCGGAGCGAACCCACGCCGCAGGGTCTGTTCGCTGACGACACGCGCGACCATGAATTGCTTCAGGTACTCGTCGCCACCGGCCTTCGCCCCTATGCCCGATAACCGGTGACCGCCGAACGGTTGCCGGCCGACCAATGCGCCGGTGATCGGACGATTGATGTAGAGATTACCGACATCCATGGTCTGACGCGCCTGCTCGATGTGCCGGGGACTGCGCGAGTACAACCCGCCGGTCAGCGCATAGGCGGTATCGTTAGCCATCTGTATCGCCTGCTCAAAGGACGAGGCTCGCAACACGACCAGCACAGGCCCAAAAATCTCCTCCTGTGCCAGTCGGTGGGACGGCTCGATGCCTGCGATCACCACCGGGCCCACCGCATAACCAACCCCTTCTCGCGATCGATCCACCACGATCCGTCCTTCGCGTCGCCCGATCTCCAGATACTCCTGAATCCGCTTCTGTGCACGCGCATCGATGACCGGACCGACCTGGGTCGCAGGATCGTCGGCCGCTCCGATGCGAAGACTCAGAACCGCATCGACCACACGTTGGGTGAACGCATCATGGATCGAATCCAGCAGGATCAGACGAGAACAGGCGGAACATTTCTGTCCCGCATAGCTGCTAAACGACTGGATCACCCCCGTCACGGCCTCGTCAAGATCGGCCGTGTCATCGACGATGATCGCATTTTTCCCGCCCATTTCCGCGATGACTCGCTTGACGAACCGCTGTCCCGGTTGTTGCACCGCGGCAGCCTGCACCATGCCCAATCCCACATCCTTCGATCCGGTAAATGCAATCGTCGCGACCGATGCCTGAGTCACTAACTCGCGCCCCACATCGGGGCCGCCCGGCACGTATTGCAAGACACCCCTCGGCATACCGGCTTGTCTCATGATCTCGGCAAGCCGATAGCCCATGATCGAGGCGCGTTCCGACGGCTTGAACAACACCGGATTGCCGGCCACCAAGGCCGCTGCGACCATCCCGGTCGGAATGGCGAGCGGAAAATTCCAGGGCGCGATGACGACCGTGATCCCGCGCGGACTCCAGAACAACTCGTTCAACTCACCCGGGTACGATCCCAGGCGAGGCGGGGGCTGAAGCTGCTCCATTGCACCGGCATAATACTCCAGAAAATCGATAGCCTCCGCCACATCGGCATCGGCCTCGCGCCAAGGCTTGCCTTCCTCGAACACTTCCCACGCCGCCAGCTCCCACCGCTGCTCCCGCATCAGCGCGGCAGCCGTGCGCATCACGGCGACACGATCCGCAATTGTCTGATCGTTCCATGTATCTGCTTGAGACTCGGCGACCTTCATGAGAGCGGCAACATCGGCAGGCTGATAACTCTGAAGCACGGCGACCAGTTGATCCGGTTGGCTGGGATTCATCGAGCGCAGATCCGACCCTGTCGGAAGTTGCGTGTTCAGCTTCGACAGGTCAAGCCGCGTCCCCAATTGTGTGCGCACAAGGTCAAGGGCCTCGGCCATGGCGAGACGAACATGGGCGCGTGAAAAATCCGCCACCGGTTCGTTGACGAACGGACGCGGGCCGGCAGGTGAAGCGGACTCATCATTCCGTTCCGCAGAAGCGGGTGGCGCCTCGGGGACGTCCTCCGGGGGAGCCAATAACATCGCCAGCGGCTGCGACTCCACATATTCCTTTCGCAGAAACGATTCGTTCGAGGTGTTTTCCAACAAACGTCGCACGAGGTACGCCATGCCGGGAAGCAATGCTCCGACCGGGGTATAGAGCCGAAGTCGTCGCCCGCGGCCCCTTGTCGCATGTTGAAAGGGCTCCGCCATGCCAAAAATCATCTGGTATTCCCAGGCATCAGGCGGCAGCATGAGTGCCTCCGCCACCGCCTCGACCACGGCCAGGCTGCGAAGGTTGTGGGTGCCGAACGCCGGCCTGATCATATCGCTGTGCTCCAGCAGCAAGCGGATCAGCGCCTCATAATTCACATCCGTCTGCGACTTCTGCTCGAACAACGGCATCGGCCAGCCGCGCTGCCGATATCGAATCGCGTCGGAATCCCAGTAGGCGCCTTTCACCAACCTAATCGTGATCGGCACCTGGCGATCCCTGGTCCATGCCAACAGTCGTTGCACATCTTCCTGGGTGTCGGTTCGATAGGCCTGCAGCGCAATTCCCGCATGAGGAAACGTCCGATAGGGCTCTTCCGTAAACAGACGCATGAAGATGGAGAGGATCAACGCCTTCGTGTCCGCCTGCTCCATATCAAAGATGACCGCAGCGGGGAGCGTCCCGGCGAGATTCAAGAGCGGCCGCAGGCGGGCCGCCACAGCACGGTAGCTGGCTTCGGGATCGATGGGATCGAGTTGCGAGTAGAGGGCTGAAATCTTAATCGACAGTTGCACGCGGGGGAGAGGGCCGAGGTGATCCCGTTCGAGCAAGGGCATGGCCGGCCAGGCAGGGCAGGCATCGCCGAGACTGCGCAACGCCGCCAGGCACCGATCCCGGTACTCGTCCGCCTCGCGCTCACTCACACTGGCCTCACCCAGCAGGTCCACCGAAAACGCCCGGCCCTCATCCCATAACTGGCGGAGGGTCGGAATAGCCTGCTCGATAGATGCGCCAGCGATGAAGCTGGTCGCCATCTGTTCCACCTGATGCCGAATAGCCTTTCCGCTGAGCGCCGCGCCGAGTGTGGTAGAGGCGAGCGCCTTGAGTCCCCATTGGGCGCCGAAGAGCTGTGCGCTCATCTCGCCGAAGTATTCCTCGGCCAGCCGCACGACCCGCGCATCGTCCCGCAGCGACGGCAGCACATCGATAAAACGAAACAGTTGCGCTTTGAACGCGGGATCTTTCATCGCCAGGTTGATGGCCGCCTGCGACCACCAGCGGGAATCGAACAGGCCGGGAGCCTGTCCGCTGGAACGCCGGGCCAGATCTTCACCGATGGCACGGATACGGGGTTCGAGTTGGGCGGGATCGAGGGACATCGCTTCCTCCTCAACCATGAAGGGATCTTTCCTGCAGTATACACCGCAGGGCGAGACTTGAATATTTGAACACACCGATCGACGTGTCCCAAGATCATCCCATGGAGGTTGAGCGCGCTTCGAGAGTAAGGACATCGAATTTGTAAGAAAAGGGCAGCCGGTGGAAATCAAAGTCGAAACGTTTCCATTTTCCGTCTTCGGCACCATTCCGGGAAAGGTTTTGAGTATCTCGGAGGATGCGGTACCGTTGGAGAAAGAGCGAAGCGGCCTGGCCTATGCGGTCAGAGCAGCCTTCACCGCGCGACGATGCAGGCCGTGCAATTCATCCCGCGGTACTCATCATCGACCACCACGCGAACGATGCCGAGGGGTTCAGCGATCGACCGAGACTCGGGTCACCGATATCACGTATTTCCCAGGACGGAAGGGCACCTGTATCTAGCTGGGATCAAGGCTTCACCCGTCGTCTTTCGCGTTTCTCCTCTTGAAAATACAGCGGTGGCTCCGGTAGCATGCGCCGCTTACCTTGACCAACACCATTTGCATGGCGGTGCACTGTGGCGATGAGTTGCGCACAGGATCCGAAGGAGTACGATGGCCGACTCGTCCGCACAATCCGTCTGCTGGGGCACCGTAGCCCTGTTCACCGCAATCACTCTGCTGACCTTCGCCGGGGTCCCGCTTTTCGCGTACTACTATGATTACACCGTCCTCGATTGGGCCCTGCTTGCCATCCTGTATATCGTGACCGGCATGGGAATCACGGTGGGATATCACCGCATGATCACCCATCGTAGCTTCGAGAGCCATCCCTGGGTGAAAGTCTGCCTGCTGGTAATGGGAGGATGGGCCGTGCAGAACTCAGCCCTCCTGTGGTGCGCCGATCACATCCGCCATCATGCCCACACCGACGAAGAGGTCGATCCCTACAATGCCACGAAGGGCTTCTGGCACAGCCATGTCGGCTGGCTGTTCGTGGACACTCCGTATCGTGAAGACCGCTTCGCAGCGAAACTTCGCACCGATCCAATGATTCTGTGGCAACACCGGTACTACTGGTGGATCGTGGCATCGGGGTTTGCGCTGCCGTTCGCGATCGGATACGTGAACGGCGGGTTCACCAGCGGCCTGGGTTGTTTCTTGCTCGCAGGCGTGCTGCGCACCGTGCTGGTCCTGAACTCAACGTTTACGATCAACTCCCTCTGCCATATGATCGGCGCCCAGCCACACGGCACGCAGGACAGCAGCCGCGACAGTTGGTTGATCTCGTTCATCAGCTTCGGCGAGGGCTACCACAACTATCACCATACCTACTCCCACGATTATCGGAACGGATCGAAGTGGTATAACTTCGATCCGTCGAAGTGGTTGATCTATTCGTTGTCGCTCTTGGGGCTGACCTACAATCTTCACCGGGAACGCACGTAACAGGATGTTGAAACTGCCCGCCGGCTTTGTTCTCGCATCGCTCCGATCCTCAACGTGCCCCTGAGGGTACGCCTCGTCTCTGTGCTCACTGCGGCCGCGCTGGAGGGCCATTTTGAACATCCTGCCTTTCCAGCATGAACCCCTTCAAACACATTTCCCGTTGTAGGAAATGTGTGACTTTCAATTGAACGCCGATCATTGAACATTCCGGCGAGTTCTCCCTCCGTTCCATCGCACCCTTGTCTACCCAGTAAGGCCCTGCGTCTACTGGCCCATTTCTTTTCGGCGGCGCGATAGCTTAATATGCAATGAAGCTCGCGAATTCCAGTCGCACCCGCGAAGCGGAGGAGGCATCACCATGGCAGAGCAACAAGATGGCGCACCGCAACAGGACGAGGCGGCCGCCAAGCCCAATATCATTCCCGGCGTGAAACACGTCGTCGCCGTCAGCAGCGGCAAGGGCGGCGTCGGCAAATCCACGGTATCAGTTAATCTGGCGGTCGCCCTCGCGCTCACCGGAGCGAAAGTCGGATTGCTCGATGCCGATATCTACGGCCCTAACATCCCGATGATGATGGGCGTCGAGAAAACACCCGAGCAGAAAGACGGCAAAATCGCCCCGGCGGAAAGCCATGGCGTCAAACTGATCTCCATGGGATTTTTTGTGCCGGAAGATACCGCCGTCGTGTGGCGCGGTCCGATGGTGCACACGGCGATTCAACAACTCTTCCGCGATGTGTTGTGGGGAGAGTTGGACTATCTGTTGATCGACCTGCCGCCGGGAACCGGCGACGCGCAACTGACCTTGACCCAATTGGTGTCGTTGTCGGGCGCGGTCACGGTCACGACCCCGCAAGAGGTGGCGCTGCACGATGTTCGCAAGGGCATGATGATGTTCCAAAAAGTGAACGTGCCCTTGCTCGGCATTGTCGAAAACATGAGCTTTTTCCTCTGCGGCCATTGCGGCGAGCGCACTGAAATTTTCTCTCATGGCGGCGGCGAGCGCGCGGCGGAGAAACTGGGCGTTCCCTTCCTCGGACGGGTGCCCATCGATCCGGCCATTCGCGCCGGCGGAGATACGGGAAACC
>JALDRG010000008.1 GCA_031315995.1 Nitrospira sp. | reverse complement strand
GGGCTCGCCCGGTCTGGTCACAGTCCGTCACGTCGAAACAGACGCTCTCGGCCTTGCCTCCCTTGTCCCGAATCGACTGGGCGACTGCCTCCGCGCGATCTCCATGGGTGCAACCGTGTACGATGACCTCCAACCCCGCCTCGCCCAAAGCCCGACAAATGGAGCGTCCGATTTCTCCGCTTCCTCCTGTGACGAGCGCCCGTTTAGTCATGCTTGTCCTTCAGTCGAAAGGGGGTGAATCGCCGGAAGGTCGTCGGCGAGCAGCAGTACGGAGAGACGACCCGTCATCACCGTTCGGCCCTCGCCCGTGACGATGACATCATAGATCCGGCCCTGATCGTGGAACAGCACGACCTCCGCTCTGATCGTGAGGAGGCCGGTCAGATGGTGCAGATGGGACTGACTGATGGCGACATCGCGCACCGAGGCGAGCACTCCCGTTTCAGGACCCTCCGTGTCCGGAGTTCCGAGCAGCGCCGCATGGACCGCAATGGCCTGGGCGCCATACTCGATGGCGCAGAGAGCGCGCAACCCGCTGTCATCCCGCAAGGGATTGTCCTCGTAACGATGGCTGTCGGCCCGGCAGACGATGTGGCGCTCGTCCCATTGGTCGATCCCGTCGAGGAGGCACATGGCGCCCTGATGCGGAATGAGGCCGGCGATGTCGTTACGCCGGCCTGTCATGCAACACCAGCCGGTTCACAGAGGACGACGACCCGGCTGCTCTCCGTATATTCGAGAGCGACCGTTTCTGCGTGGTTCTTGGCCACCGCCGCCAAGAGGGGGAGGCACCGGGCCGCGGCATTGCTGCGCAGGCTGTCCGGGACCCAGCTTGGAAAGGCTGTGGTCGTATGATGGGGCTCGAGGCTGATCTGCCAGCGCATCGATCCAGGTCTTTCGGCTGCCGGGGTGAGGAGAAACGCGGCGGCAAAACTCTGTTCGACCGGACGAATCTTATGCAGAGGGAACGGAAAGGGGAGATCGGATGCGATGAGCATGACCGGTTGCCGCTCGACAGTGGCATAACAGGCGGCTTCGAGCAGTCCTGCGGCGAACGACATGTCGTAGGCGCAGACGCTGGTCGAAGCCAGTGACGACTTCGTGGCGATACTCCAATAGCCGGCGGGCGCATTGTTCACGGAGTTATGAAAGGAGGTCGGAGAGACTTCCCGTGCTTCATCGGCCAATGATTCACAAATGTGCTGGGTAATGTCGCCGTCACCGTCCGACGAGGCGAACACGGTTGCGATGGCGTCACCGTTCAGACCGCTGGCCCTCAAGGCCTCTTGCGCCGCCAAGATCGCCAGACGTGCCGTGCCGTTGCTGCGGCGACGTTCGGCCGCGGACAGAATGTCCGGGATCCTGCACGCCGTGGGCGCCATGCGGTGCTCCGCCAGCCCGGCTAAGATCGGTCGGGAGGCCTCCCAGCCATCGAGCCCCGGGCCGGCGACGCCGACCGTCTGTACAAAGACCTGCATCACGATCTCTTCCCAAGAATCAGGCTGCAATTGTTTCCCCCGAAGCCGAACGAATTGCTCATGACCGATCGTAACGGACGCGACTCGCTGGTGCGCATGACCCGGCTTTGAATGAGGGGATCGATCCGGTTCGTATGGACCGTTCCAGGGATGAATCCGTACCGCAGGCACAGCGCTGCGACGATCGCCTCCGTGATGCCTGCCGCCCCGAGCGTATGTCCGGTTCTGTCCTTCGTGGAACTGCAGGGCGTGTGGGTTCCGAACGTCTTCACAACCGCGCGATCTTCCGCGAGGTCGTTGGCCTGAGTGCCGGTGCCGTGGAGATTTACGTAGTCAATGGCGATCGGTTTCATCTCGGCGCGCGCAAGCGCCCGCTCCATGGCCGTGATCGCGCCCAGTCCTTCCGGATGGGGCGTCGACATGTGATAGGCGTCGCTGCTTTCGCCGTACCCAAGCAGATCGATATCGCCGTGGCCCGCGCCGCGGCGTTCCAACAATACGAAGCCGGCCGCCTCCCCGATCGACAATCCGTTCCGTTCCGCGTCGCACGGTCGGCAAGGACGCTCGGACAGCAGCCCCAGCGACGCGAATCCATAGAGGGTCATGAAACACAGACTATCCACGCCGCCGGCCACGACGGCGTCACAGAGGCCGGTCTCCATCCAGCGAGAGGCGCACGCGAAGACTTTGGCGCTCGACGAGCAGGCCGTTGAGATCGATGCGACCGGGCCCCGCAGGTCCAATCGGCGCCGGACGACCTCGCTGACCGAAAACAGATTCTGTGTCTGGCGATAGCGCAACGTCGACGGCAGTTCGCCCGATGACGTGCGTCGCCGATAGGCCAACTCGGTTTCGAGGATGCCGGAGGTCGTCGTGCCGACCAGGACGCCGATGCGATCCGATCCATACGTCCGCCGCGCGTTGTCGACGGCCTGCTCGAACCCGTCCTGCCGCAAGCCGAGGAGGGCGAGGCGATTGTTTCGGCAATCGAACTCGGCCAGATCTCCCGCGATCGGCTCTCCCTCAAGTCCGTCGACCCGTCCGATCCAGGTCTTGATGGTCGCATCTTCGAAATCGTTCGGCCGTAACCCATGTCGGTCCTGGCGCAAGGCATCCCAGGTAGCAGATAAGCCGAGTCCGAGGGAGTTCGCGCCGGCCATGGCGGTAAGCGTCAGTGGGGTCATCACGCGGTCACCTGTTGTTTGCCGAGCATCGCGGCGAGCACCAACGACAGGGCGGCGCCGAGACCCACCGTCAGGCCGATGGCATGGAGAACGGGGGTTCGCGACAAGGCCAGGGCTCCGAAGGCCGACAAGGTGGCGAGGATACAGACCGTGAGCGAGAGCAGGGTGCGGTCTCGCTCAGCCTCGTCGGTGAACGGCCGGTTGAAGAACAATGCATAGTTCAGCCCGATGCCGATCACCAGCAGCAACGACACCAGGTGGAACAACGACAGCGGTTCCCCGATCATTGTGAAGATGGTCACGACGAAGAGAACGGCGGTCAGGGGCGGGAGCAGCACCCGTCCGACCATTCGCACATCGCGCAGCCCCCATCCCAGCACCGCCGTAATTGCCAGGACTCCCACCGCGGTGAGTTGGAGCGATTCGGCACGGTATCCATTGACCAAGCGGCCTGCCTCTGCCTTGAGATCCAGGAAGGTTATGCCGGGAATGGCTTCATGATCGATACGATCGGCCAGCACGGAAGGTGAACCGACCCCGCGCAGCGGCGCCAGCCCGACCCATTCTTTCCCGCTCTGCAGGAGCAGCGCGCGGACCTTGAGGGAGAGGGCGGATTCCCTGAGGTCGGTGCTCTCCAGCAAGGGTCCCGTTCTCGCCTGCTCCAGATCCCGCACGAACGGGTCGAACAGGCCCGATCGAAACGGGAGTCCCTCGAGTGCGTTGGTGAGGGCTGAGGTCAGGGCGGCGGGGGCTGGAAGGGCATTCCGGCGCATTTGCTGTGTCTCCTGCGACGGCAAATAGAAACTGGGAAGATCGAAGCCGGTCATCACTTCCTCGTCGACCAGCCGGCGAAGCAACGGCAGGGCGGATTCGCTGCTCTGTAGCACGTCCTCCTGGGTGGCGCCGCTGATGACGAGCAGGTAGCGGACATCCGGCGCGCCGACATCCTTTCTGAGTTGCTCGTCCAAGGCCTTGGCCGATTGGGAAATCGGACTCAGGTTTGCGAGATCGTTGTCCCAGATCCGATCGTGGTGGATCGCCAGGGTCAGGATGGCACCGCCCACCAGCAGCCAGACAATCCAGCCGACCCGGCTCAATGACGTCAACTGTCGAGTCCAATTCGGAGGCAGGATGTGATGCGGTGCGGTCCGCATGACCGGCGGCGCGAGCGCGGGAACGATCCATCTGGTCACGAACCCGGCGACTAGCACACCGGCAACCGAAAGCACGCCCAGTTGGGACAGGCCGGTAAAACTGGAGAACAACATCGTCAAGGCGCCGAACACGGTCGTCATCACCGCGAGTCTCAAGGTGGGCCAGACCCGTGACAGCGTCTCCTGCAGCCGTTCACCGGCCATGACTTGAGTCAAGACATAGGCCGGGTAATCGACGGCCTCCCCGATGAGGGTGGCACCGAAGCCGAGGGTGATACCGTGCACGAAGCCGAAGATCGATTGCACGGCTGCTACCCCGGCCAGCAAACCGGTGAGGACCGGCAGCAGGCTGAGGAGCAGGGGAGGCAGTGAGCGATAGACCAGGATCAGCAAGCCGGTCACGAGCACCCCTGCCACGATGGACAGGCGCCAGGAGTCGCGTTGGATCGTCGCTCGGGACTCCACGGCAAAGACACCGGGGCCGCTGACGAGGAGCCGAGCACTGTCCGGCAAGCCGGACGAGGCGAAGGCAGTCCGGATGCTGCGCAGTGCCCGTTCCTGCTGGTCGATGTCGAACCCCGGCGTCCTTGTCTCGGCCACGAGTCGGGCATGGGAGCCGTCGCGTGAAAACCACACCCCATGCAGCACCGTCGGTTGTTCTCCGACCGTGAATTCCGAGAGAATATGACCCAGCTCGCCCGTCGGGTCTGAGGGTAAGAAGGCTTTGGTCACCGCACCAGCCGGCGAGCCGATCAGTTGGAGCTGTCGGTCGAGTGCCTGGCGCAGGGCCGGCGTCGAGAAATGTTCAGGGGTCACGGCCGAGCTCAAGAGATACCGGTGCCGCATCAACACATCCCGTTCCGCGGCAAAGTGAGCGGGATCGCCATTGTTCACATAGGTAAACAGATCGCTCTCCTTGAGGGTTCGCGTCACCTGCCGACTGGCGTCGGCCAGGGCCTCCGGGGAGGCTCCTTCCAAACCGATCAGCATCAGCCGGGCGGCTATGCCGTCACGCAGTTGGGCGACCAACAGTTCCTGTGTGCGGTCTGCGGACCGAGGCAGCAGTGCCGTGAGATCCGTCGTGACCTGCATCTGCGTGATGACTCCCCCGCTGATCATGAGCAGTCCAACCCAGAGAAACAGCGCCGGTCGCGGGCCGAGCGTCACGATGTCGGCCCATGGATCTGCATCAGTGACCGATCGCCTCCGGCCTCCCGTATATCGACTGTGTTGAGGTGATCTCCATGGCCCGTGAGGGTAATAGAGGTAAGGTGTTCGGCCGCCTGCCGATCCAATGGGCGGAGGGTCAAGGTCCAGCCCGCCTCGGTACTCTGGAACTTGATGTGGTACAGCTGTCGCAGGACGGCGACTTCACCGGCCAGGCTGGCGCGAATGGCCTCGACGAACGACCAGATCAAGGGATGGCTCTTGACCGCAATGCGTTTCGTGCCCTCCTGATTGGAGAGAGTGAGGTGGTCGCCCTGCACGACGAGGTGCTCCTCATAGGGTTGGAGGACATGTTTTTCCACGCGGTCCGGACGGGTATAGGCCAGGGTGCCTTTCAGGACCAATGGTTTGGTCAGCACCGCCACGGTCTTGGTTTCGGTAAAACGATCCTCACGGGATGCGACCTTCGCCATCATGTTCATCAGGCTGGGTACGTCCCTCGGTTGTGAATCACGCTGCTCGCCGGCGGCGGCCGACCAAGCCAGCGGACCACAAAAGAGGAGGCTACACATGAGAAGGGGACGGACCCACATCGTCTGGCCTGTCATAAAAATTAAACCAGTTGTAAGGAGACAGCCGGCAGTAATGTTCCAAGCGGCTCACATAACGCTCGATCCAGGGGCGAAGCTCCTCCGATCTCCGGTCACGGTTCAGGGAGATGGAATTCGTGAGCAGTTCGAAATGAATGTCGTACTGCTTGCCTCCCCGGTACAGGCCGAAAAACAGCACGATCGGGACTTGAAGCAACCCGGCCAGCAAAAATGGCCCTTCGGGAAATAACCGGGGCTCGCCGAGAAACTCACACGTCGTCGTCCGTTCGTCGCCCAACACGCGATCCCCGAGGATGCCGATCAGTTCCCCTCGGTCCAGCCGTTCCTTGACCGCGAGCATCGTATCTGCCGCGCCGGGAGGAATGATCCGCTCGCGAATCTCAGGTTGCAGACTATGCAGCACCGCATTCAGGTTGGACGCCGCAGCTTCATGCATGACTACGCTGATGGGTAACTGCTGGGCGAACAGGCCATGCGCGCGCAGTACTTCGAAACTTCCGAGATGGGAACCCAAGAGAATGCACCCGCGTTTCTGTTCGAGAACCGTCCGAAGGGTCGTGGCCCCTTCCATACGAATATCGAAGTAGCCATGCCGTCCTGACAGCAGATAGACCCGATCATGGATGGTCGAGGCAAAGGCATGGTAATGACGAAAGACGTCACGCCAGTGGGGCGGACGCCCGAGAATGCGTCGCAAGTAGTCGCGCGAGATGCGTTGTGTTCCGCCGGAGAACAGGACGAAGTAGAGGCAAATGGGGTACAGGAAGCAGCGCGTCACGGGCCGTCCAAACCGAAGAGTCATCCAGGTGATGAGCCGGATCAAGGCGCGGTTCCCCCGTTCCGGCTGGGTGAGCCATCTGGTACTCACGACCGGTCCTGCCTGATGCGCGGCTCGGATCGTCGAAGGGTGCCGGCTGCGATGCGGAGCTGGTCGCGTAGGATCGTAAAGGACACCTCTCCTTTCACTCGTTCGGTCAGGAGGATGGTGAACGGTTCGTTCGGGCGCAAGAGGCGCATGAATTTGACCGAGGTCAGTTCGAGCGGACCCGGCGTCCAGTGAAGGAGTTGTTCCGTCGCGGCTGTCAGTTCGGTTAAGAGGACCACGCCTGGAACGACGGGGTTGCCGGGGAAATGACCGGTCAGCGCGGGATGGTCCGGTCTGATACATCCCTGCACCTCTCGTTCCATCATTACCCTCGCGACGGTCGGTTCGGATGCATGATGCGGCCGGCGAAGGTTTCCAACTGCTCATGGGGAAGCTTTCCGGTGGCATTTCTGGGCAATGAAGAGACCAGGTAAATCGGGCGGGGAAGGAATACAGGATCAATGCGCCGGCGGAGATCGGCAAGGATGGCGGCTGGTTTGACCCCGGGCGCCACCACGAAGGCGCACAATCGCCCCTGTCCCGATCGGCCTTGATCGGGCCAATAAAACGCTCCGTCCGATACCCCCTCCACACGGTTCAGCGCGGCGTTCAGCGCCGCCAGGGAGGCGCGCTTCCCGGCCACCTTCACTAGGTCGTAACTCGGACCCAGCAAGATGAATTCCCGTCGGTCGTGGATGCGGATGCGGTCCGTCAATTGAAGCCACGTGCCCACATGTCCGCCGGTCACCCAGCTGACGTCCCCCTCCTGCTTCATTCGCAAGTTAGGACAGAGGCTCCAGAGGTCTCCGGACGTCGCGCGTCGGGAGGCCAGCATGCCGCCTTCCGTACAGCCGTATATTTCATGCACGGGCGATTGCCAGAGGCGTTCGGCCTCCTGTGCGAGTGAGCGGCTCAAAGGCATGGTGGCGGAAATAATCCCTTCGAGACCCGGCAAATGCACCCGTTCGCTGACATAGGCCTTGAGATGGAAAGGAGTGGTCATCAACCAAGCCGGCGCCGCGAGTCGTTCAAGGTCGGTTCTGATATCGGCAGGCAGCACCGAGTTGCCGGCGTGAATACTCCAGCCCCATTGCAGCGGTACCATGATCGTCGTTTCCAGTCCGTACATATGCTGCGGGGGAACAGTGCCCACCACGATTCTGCTCGGACTGGTGGACAGGTCGAATTGCTTGCCGAGTGCCTGGGCGCCCATGACCAGGGAGCCCCAGCTCTTGGCGTGGGCGCGGGGAATGCCGCTGCTTCCGGAGGTGAAGACAATGGCGGCGATCCGATCGGCCGGAATGGCCGGATTCTCGGCGGGCCCCGCATCGTCCTCGACGACGTCGGTCATCAAAAACCGGGGCAACCCGCTCTCGATCTCATCGTGATCGGTGAGCAGGTAGGCGTCGGGATACCGTTGAGACAGTTGCTGCAGAGGTTCGGCGGCGCGGCAGGTCGGCATGAGGCTGATTTGCCGGGCGAGCAAGGCCGCCGCGAAACCCACGGCAAAATGGTACCGGTTTCGGCAGAGATTGATCGCATATCGTTTGGCCGGCAGCCGTAAGGCCAGGGCCTGAACCGATCGAAGGAATTCCTGCTTGGAGTAGGCGCGGTCCTGATGCCATGCCACGGTGTCACCGGGTGACCGATGGGTCAGCAGGGGGAAGGCGGATGGGTCAGGGAGGCGGCCGCCATACTCCCGTCGTCGGACGGGATGGGCTGTGGCTGTCCTGCTGTCCATTGAACGCATCATTTGGTGCGGTTTCCGGCAATGTGGGCGGCTAAGGCGCGAAGCGAGCCGAAGGCCGCACGATTTTCCGAGCGCAGTTCGACTCCATATCGTTTGGATACCACCAGGGCGATCTCCAGCATGTCGATCGAGTCCAAGCCGAGCCCGTCGCCGAAGAGAGCCGCGGAAGGGTCGATGTGCTCAGGCTGCATCTCCAATCGGAGCGAGTCGACGAGCAGTTTCGCTACATCCCGTTCCAGACTGCTCTCGGTAGCCGGTCCCGTTTTTAAAGGCGTCGTCATATTACGGTGCCTCAAGAAGCGAGTGGGGGTGGTGAGAGATCGAAGGGTGCTGAACGGCTCGCCGGAGTCCGGCCTCCGACAGGTCATGGGCAGAGTCAAAAAAAGGTTTGTGATGCAGCGGGAGACCCAGTCGGCCGGACTCTTCGATCAGCAGGCCGAGGTACTCGCTCACATGACCGGCCGTATAGGCGTTCGTATCGTGAAACGTCACGACGATGGGAATGGTGTGATTCATCACCGGCAGGCCATCCCGCAGAAACCGGGTTCGTAGGCCTGCCAGTTGTGATCGAAAACTCCATCGTCGAAACAAGTGGTTTCCCCAATTCACCCCGTCGAAGGCTTTCAGGTCCGACAACAGCATGTGGAGTCTGTGTCGTCCGTAACTGGCAAGCGTGGATGGGCTATACAGCCAGTAGGGAGGCCTGACCAGCAATGGGAATCGACCGGTAATGCCATAGAGGTCTTCTTTCCCGTCGCGGAGAGAACGATCGAGGTCGACAGATGCCATTCCGGTGTGGCTGACATGTCGCGACGTGCCGGTATGCAGGCCCAACAGATGCCCTTCGCTCTGTTCGATAGAGAGCATGGAGCGGCCTTCCGGTGTCCCTCCTCCCCCCGGGTGCCTGGTCTGCACGAAAAAGATCGCCTTGATGTCCGGCTGCACCGGATTACGCGCCAATTGCCGTAACACTTGAGCGGTGTTGGCGTGGGGGCCGTCATCAAACGTCAACACAAAGCGCAGGGTGAGAGGAGCGTCGAGCGTCGCCGCCGTCGCCCCTGGTCCCTGTCGCGCTGTGGGTGCGTGTATCGTGGCGCTATTCACGGCCATCCATCCCTTACTTGTTGTAGACCTTGCCCGTGCAGGTGTAACTGTTCGAATAGATCCAGGAAATCGGCCCCGATGAAGGCAGGTGCTGCACATCGACCAATCGGACGTCGACCCTGAGTTCCTTGGCATCTTCCTTGAGGTTTTCAATGCAACCCTGTGGGGAGCGGCCGCTCGAAATGACTTTTTCTATTTCGTTCGTTTCATAATTGGGAATGGTGTAGTGCGGTCCACAGCCTGCGAGCACCAATGCGACTCCGAATACCCAAGACCTTGTCATGACGGCTCCCCCCTCTTTCTGTTGATCTGTACTGATTTGGTCCACCTGTCGATGTGACTGTATGAATTTCACCCGGCAAACGGCACTAGTGAGACCCCTAGCAGGGGCGACATATAACCCGCGTTGCCGTGGTAGGGCTAACGGAGAAGGACGCTTGCGGAGCCAGTCAGCGGATCATACAATGCACCCGTCTTTAGCCACGTCATACCAATGATTTACAATGATTTCTGTCTGACCGGGGGAGTCTATGCCGAGCAAGAAGCATCCGTCGCCGCGCAAGGGCACGGCACAAGATCAACAGTCTATTGCGCACGATTTCGAAAAACTCGGGGTCTTTTACCTCGGCCGTTCGTATGATCTCGCCGCCAAGCAGGCCAAGCCCGGCTGGTTGCTCTACGACTCGAAAGATCTGGTGACTCACGCGGTCTGCGTGGGCATGACCGGGAGCGGCAAGACCGGTCTCTGCGTCGGGTTGTTGGAAGAAGCCGCTATCGACGGGATTCCTGCCATCGTCATCGATCCGAAGGGGGACCTCGCCAACCTCCTCCTGACCTTTCCTCAACTCCGGGGCGAAGACTTCGCGCCCTGGATCAACGAGGACGACGCGCGCAAGAAAGGCCTGCCCGCCGCAGATTTTGCCGCGCAGCAGGCGGGACTGTGGGAGAAAGGGCTTGGCGAGTGGGGTCAGAGCGGAGAGCGCATTCAAAAGTTACGTGATGCGGCGGAGTTCGTGGTGTACACGCCGGGGAGTAGTGCCGGTTTGCCGGTGTCGATTCTGAAATCCTTCGCCGCTCCCTCGCCGGAGATGCTCGACGATGCCGAACTCCTTCGCGAGCGCATCGGTACGACCGTCACCAGTCTGCTGGGGCTGATCGGAGTAGAGGCTGATCCGATCAAGAGTCGTGAGCACATCCTCCTGTCGTCGATTTTTGACAGCGCCTGGCGGACGGGGCGAGATCTCGATCTGCCGGCGCTCATCCATCAGATTCAGACCCCTCCGATGACGAAAGTGGGTGTGCTCGATGTGGAGTCGTTCTTTCCCTCGAAGGAACGGTTTGCCTTGGCCATGCAATTGAATAACTTGTTGGCGGCTCCGGGCTTTGCCGCCTGGATGGAAGGCGAGGCGCTGGATGTCGGGCGGATGCTCTATGGCCCGACAGGGAAACCGCGCATCGCGATTTTTTCCATCGCCCATTTGAACGATGCCGAGCGCATGTTCTTCGTGTCCTTGCTCCTGAACCAGACATTGGGATGGGTGCGTGCTCAATCCGGCACCACGAGCCTGCGCGCCATTCTCTATATGGACGAGATATTCGGCTACTTTCCCCCGGTCGCTAATCCGCCGTCGAAAGCGCCGTTGCTGACATTGCTCAAGCAGGCGCGGGCCTTCGGGCTGGGCGTCGTCCTGGCCACGCAGAACCCGGTCGATCTTGACTACAAGGGCCTTGCCAATACCGGCACCTGGTTTATCGGCCGTCTGCAGACAGAGCGCGACAAGGCGCGGGTGATGGAGGGGTTGGAAGGCGCGGCTGCCAGCAGCGGCAAGAAATTCGATCGTCAGCAGATGGAGCAGCTGCTGGCCGGACTCGGGAACCGCGTGTTCCTCTTGAACAATGTGCATGAAGATGCGCCGGAAGTGTTTCAGACCCGCTGGACGCTCTCTTACCTCCGTGGCCCCCTCACGCGGACGCAAATCAAGCAACTGATGGACCCTCTCAAGCGAGGGGTGCCCGTGGAGGCAAGCAGATCAGAACGCTCTGCTGTGACCTCGTCCGCATCCCCCCAGGCCCAACGTCCCATGTTGCCACCTGAGGTGCCGCAATATTTTGTGCCGGTACGGGGTCGACAACCGGAGGCTCAGAGTCTTGTCTATCAGCCGATGGTGTTGGGGGTGGCTGAGGTGCGGGTTGCGGACAGCAAGGCCGCGGTCGATGTGACGGAGCCCATCACCCTGCTGGCTCCTCTCACCGACGGCGTCGTGCCGGTGGAGTGGGAGCATGCGACGGTCGCAGACGTGGCCCTGTCGGACCTCGAGCGCGACCCAGCGGGCGAGGCCCAATTTGGCGCCCTCGCGGCTGCGGCCGGCAAGGCCCGGCTGTATGACGGCTGGAAGACAGATTTGTCCGGCTGGTTGTTCCGGACGCGACAGGTCGACTTGTTTCGGAGTCCGAGCACGAAGGCGATGTCCATGCCCGGCGAGTCCGAACGTGATTTTCGTGTGCGACTTCAACAGGTCGGTCGGGAACAGCGTGATCACCAGAGCGAGGCGTTACGGAAAAAGTATGCGCCCAAGATCGCCGCGTTGCAGGATCGCATCCGGCGCGCCGAGCAGATGGTGGAGCGACAGCAGGCAGAATCACGCAGCAGCCAGTTCCAGGCGGCGATCTCCGATGAAGGCCTGTCCTGGGGGCGTTTCTCGGACGAGCGATCAGCGCCGGCAATATCGGCAGGCGACCACGGCGATCGCGGGGCCGGTCGGAGTGATGAAGGTCACAAGACGTCGGTCAGGCCCGAGGACAACATTGGCGGCATTGCATAACCGTTGGCGGCGCTCAGGAACGAGTTCTGAAGGAGGCCGAAGCCGGCCGCGCTGGCCGCAGCAGCCCTGATCCCCTCACGGAAGGTAGACAGCCTGTCGGACCCGGCCCACTAGTCGAATATCACGATCCAAACTCCAGCGACTCGCCTGGGTGCACCGTCCAGTAGGGACATTGCCGGCGGCGGTGATCGTCGTCTTCGTCGACAGGTCTACAGGTCAGCCAACGCCGAGGACCCACAGTCACCGTGCTCGTGATCAGCTGACGGGACGCCGGAACCGAGCCGGATCGAGCAGTCCCGCGTAAACCCCAGCCGTTCTGTGCGTCGAAACTTCGCCGACATTGCGAATGGATGTGCCCGCCCAGCTGGGATTGTCGAGCCCGTGGTCAGAATATGGCCGTTATGCCTCATGAGTTCGGCCATGGCCTTGACGAAACCAGGCGATGGCCGGGCCGAAGAGCTTCCTCGATGCGTGACCTGACCCATCAATACCCAATGCGAGCCGGTGTCCGGTCACGGACATTCGTGTGGCGGTGACGACCGCCAAGATTTCGCCCGGGCGGACCGGGCTGGCTTGTCATCGTGGCAGCGCATTTTGCCAGGATGCGGCGAAGCGTGGTGAACCTGTTTACATCGGGCGGTCGCTTCCCGGGGCTTGCAGAAACGTCTGCGCATAGTCCGGCACGGAGGCCCATTGATAGACGGGTCTCAGACAAGCGACGAGGTCGCTCGTGGTTCCATCGATTCAAGGACCAGAACGCCGTCGAGTGAGAGATTCAGGTGTTCGTCGGCAAACCGGACGAACTGTTGGCTGTACATTCCGCAGAGTGTGGGCCAGAAGCGGCGGAACGTTTCAGCGGACGTCCAGCGCCGGAACAGGTTCATCCAGCCGCGGTTGAGCGCATGACTATGGAACTCATCGAGATTGACGGCCAGGTGCACCTGCTCCATGAGCTGGATTTGCAGATTGCAGGTATGCAGCGCGGCCCGCGGATTGACGGCGATATCTCCCGGATCGACACCGAATACGGAACGAAGCTCGGGATAGATTTCTAAGTCGTAGCGGAGCAAGTCGGGGTCGTCACGCAGCAGACGTTCGAGATCTTTCAGATCGTTGGTTTCGCCGAGGAAGGATTCACGCATCCCCGGCGGGGTCGTCACCCAGTGCGAGCGGAGCGCATGACAGAGCGACGAAAAGTCCTGCTCGCTTCGGTGAATCGCGGGGCGTAGGACCTGCTGGGTGATGTGCTCGCCCAGTCGGCGATAGGATTCGAACTGGGCTTCATCGAAAAACTGGTCGGAGGTCGGTTCGTGCGGAAAGGAGGGATGGCGCGCGGCATAGTCCTGGATGTCCGATGGCTCGTTCCCGGTCAGCGAAGGTTTGAGGTAGAGCAAGGTCCCGGCAGTAGCGTTCGTGTCCACTTTGTCGTAGCGAATAATCCCGATGGCGTGGTGGCGGTTGCTGGTCGTGGCGTCGCCCTGCCGCTTGATCTGGTCGAGATTCAGTTCGATGTCGATTCCCAGATCGATGCGGATTTTACGGATGGCGTTGCCGAGATCCTCGAAGGTCAGGTGGGGGTCGCAGCCCGCGTCCACGACGAGAATGCAGTGACAGCGGCGCAAGACCATTTCGTACAAGCCGAGATTTTCGAAGTGCCCGCCGTCGGAGAGGTACACGTAGGGATGACACGAATCGGTCAGGCCGAAGGCTTCGGCGAGCAATGGACCGACGGACACGTTGGGTGAAGCTTTGCGATAGGTGTCGGCGCCGGCGGGGCCAGGATTTCCGAGCCACCAGCCCAGCCGAATATTGAACAACGCCAGGAGAAACGTCACGGCTGAGGAGGAGTGATAGCCCATATTGGGGCTGGCGGCGGCGCCGGATATCGCCAAGGCCGTGCCAAGGGACAGGGGTTGGTTCAAGTAGCGGTTCGCGCCATATTCCTCCGAGCGGCGATAGCCGAGATTCCAACTGCCGCTGTGGAGAGGACTGATTGTGAACGATTGGGCCTTGCGTTGTTGCCAGGCCAGGTTGTCGCCCTTGACCAGGTTGAGGGCGATGTTGATGAGATGCAGCGGGCGTGGGGTCTGGCCATGCAGGTTATTCAGAAACAGCGCGGTGAGCCAGGCGATGGCCTCTCGCCCTGCGGCGGTGTCCGGTTGCTGCAGGGCGGCGATCTTGGCGAGGCAGGCCGGTCCGACCCGCAATTGTTCGGCGGCCTTGGCCAGAGCCTGAGGAGAAAGTGCGGTGAGGGTCTGCTCCAGGCGATCCGTTATGGCTTGCGCCTGGGCCGGCTGTGGATCGGACAATGCGTGGAAGGCGTCGAGTTGCGCGCGGGTGTCGGACGAAAATTCCTTCTCGGCTATCCACCGGGCCAGGCGCAGATCGTCGAACCGTACGTCGCTCATGGACGGGTTGTCCAGGTTGTCGAATCCGGTGAACGGATTGAAGCTGTGTTCCCGTTCAGCCCGAATGCGAGAGGCCCCGAGATAGGCTCGAATGAGGCGGTTGCGATACATCGCATGGAGAGAAAACCGGTTGATGTTGATAAAGGCGGACATGAGCAAACCCAGCAGAGCCACGGTGACCGTGAATCGAAACAGCATCCACAGCGGCGTGTTGTGGAGCACTTGAGTGTGGCCCCAGGGATCGGCCCACATGCCTTCTCCGATCGGCCTGGGCTCGCGGAGATCGTTGAGGTGCGTCCCATAGTGATGGGCGAAGAGGTCTAATTGCCAACTGGTACCCAGTGCCAGCGCGATGAGAACGCAGAGCATGAACACGGGCGCGGCGGCCTTGACGGCCAAGTCGGTGACGAGGGTCATGGTGGACCGTTCTTCCGCCTGTTGCGCGGTGGTTCGAGAACCGAAGCCAAGCACCAGGGTGAGCAGGGCAGAAATACCGCCCAGTGAGGCGGCGATCTTGGGGATCCAGGCGATCAGACCGGGTCCGAAAGCGACGATGGCTGAGAGTCCTGACCAAATGACCATGACGATCAACACCCAGGAACCAGTACGCCCCCACCATTCGCGATCCTGTTCTTCGGTGAACCGGCTGGCGAGGCCGATGAAGACCGTGGCGGTCAACAAGAATATCGCCAGGACGGCAGGAACGGCGAATGTCGCGAACCATTCGGCGAACGTGGCGACAATCATGTCATGGGGGGTCTTCGCCACGACAGACTGGAGAAACCATCCGCCCAGCGCACCGGTCGCCGCGACGGCACCGGTTTCCCAGAGGAGCCACGGAGAACAGGATTTGAATCGCTTGAGCGCGACAGCGGAAAACAGCCAGCTGCCGGTGTGGATCACGGCTCCGCCGAGCACGGCGTGGGGGAGGCTGAATTGCTCCAGCGCGCCGCCTCCGTTGCGAAACCAGGCCCAAGCCGTGGTGAGGCAGAACACGGATGTGATCAAGGGCCCAAGGCAGGCGACCAGAAACCAGTGCTGGCTTTCCAACGTCTGCCACCAGGTGTTGCGGCGATACTCGCGGAGGGTCGGCCGGCAGAGGTGCAGATAAATCAGCGCCATGACGGCGAGCCCGAGGCCGAACATCATCAGGGGGGACAGGTAGGGTTGAAGCGGAGCCTCGCAGGCCGGAAGCGGCTTCGTGCAGGTGTTCAGCTCAGCGAGGGCCACGGCCCAGCGCGGCACGAGCAAGGGCAACATCAGCATCGGCAGGAGCACCATCCAATTGAGATGCAGATTACGCAGATAGATGCCGAGAAGGGTCCAGGAATCAGCCGAGAGGAAGCCCAGGTGCGGACTCAGATAGTTGCTGTAGTTTCGTAGCCATTGGACCGGCGGCGGCGTGGTGGGCGCGCCCGTTTTCGGGGTGACGCGTAGATCGTCGATCACGCCGTCCAGGCCGCGCGGATGGCGGTGAATCCAGGCGGTGAGCCAACTGCCGATGTAGCCGCCGCCGGAGACCGTCGACAGGTAATCGAATTTGTTCAAGAGCTGCAGCCGGGCGAGCGACTGTAAGACGCCGAGTCCGATGGTGGCGCTGCGTATGCCTCCACCCGAAAAACAGAGACCGGCGCGTTTAGGGTGGCAGGCGTGGATGTGTCGGAAGAGCGCGGCGTTGCGCACGCCTTCGGGTGCCCCAGTGGGAAAGTCTTTAGGAAGGGGACCATGGAGGAGTTCGGCTTCTTCCTCCAGAATCGTCGCGAGTGTCAGCGGGTCATCCTGTGGAGCGGGAGTGGTCATCGTGACTCCAAACAGCGCGCGTTGTCGGGTCCGTTGTGCCGATGAAACGGCGGCTCGCCGGAGCCTGTAATACCACGATCAGGAAAGGCAATCCACATGCCTCGGTCGTGAAGTAGGGACGGTCAGGGCGCGGCAACTGGACGGACGTGTCCGGGACAGCGCAGGGCAGAGAGGTACGAGCGAATGCGTAGGTCAGGCGCGCTCCGGAGATTATCGAATCGGATACAGATCGTATCTCAATCGATACGGCCGTCACCCTGTTCAAGGCCGACCGGCTGCGCAAGCGCACATGCATGATCGCGAGGACTCAGGGATCGGTCGGCGGAGTACCGTTGGCGGCATCCATTCCACGCGGGCACAATCGAAGCTCTCTCACGTCGCAGCGACGCTCAGTGCTTTCGGTCCCGTTGCATCAGTTTGTCGGTATAGGCCAACAGAATGGCAGAGGCCAGGAAGGTCACGTGAATGAAAATCTTCCACTTGACGTGTTCAGGATTTTCATTCGCGATATCGACGAAGGATTTCAGCAAGTGAATGCTGGAGATGCCGACCAGCGAGGCGGCCAATTTGATTTTGATGGTACCGGGGTCCACATGGGTCAGCCACTCGGGGCGGTCGGGGTGAGTTTCGAGGTCCAGTTTGCTGACGAACGTGGCATACCCGCCGATAATGACCATCGCCAGCAGGTTGGCGACCATCGTCACATCGATAAGTCCGAGCACGCCCAACATCAATTTGGTCTCTTCCAGCTGCTTGAAATGGAGCATCATCTCCCAGAGTTCAAGCAAGAACTTGAGGGCGTACAGGAGTTCGGCAATGATGAGGCCGCCATAGAGCGGTGCCTGAATCCATCGGCTGCCGAAGACCAGGAATTCGAATGCCTGCTCAACGCGGGTGAGTACGGTGGTAGGTGCTGGTGCGGGACCGGAAGGGGACGGATGACTCACGCGTGCGCTCACTCTCCTTGGTGAGGGCGTATCCTAGTCGGCGCGTTGAGTTCTGTCAATCGCGGGATGGATGTCGGTGAGATGTCAGGAGGCGGCTGCCTGGTTGCGCTTGTGCAGCCAGGTATCAAGGACCATCTGCAGATCTTTCGGGCGGATCGGTTTGGCCACGTAATCGTCCATCCCCGCAGCCAGGCAACGCTCGCGGTCTCCCTGCATGGCATTCGCGGTCATAGCGACAATCGGCGTATGGGCCGACCGGCCTTCCATCTTGCGAATCAGCGCGGTGGCTTCGAACCCGTCCACGTCCGGCATCTGGCAGTCCATGAAAATCAGCGGATATCGGGAGCGTTCATGTGCAGCCACGGCCTCCTGGCCGTTGCTGGCGACATCGACCCGGTAACCGAGTTTCTCCAGCATCTTGCAGGCCACCTTCTGGTTCACGGGATTATCCTCAGCCAGCAAGAGACATGGCTTCGTCGCCGTTTCGGTTTCAGCCAGGGTGTGCCGTGTCATCAGCGGCGTGACCTCGGCATGGGCCGGCGTCTCGACTGCGGCTCTGTTGCACAGCAGGAGGCAGAGGCATTCGAGCAATTGTGCCTGCCGAAGCGGTTTGGTGAGGTAGGCGTCGATGCCGAGCGTGTGCGCCGTATGTCCGTCACCTCGTCGGCCGATCGTGGTGAGAATGACCAGGCGCATGTCGGCGGTGGCGGGGTCCTGCTTGAGGAGTCTCGCCGTTTCAAATCCGTCTGATTCAGAGAGGTGCGACTCGATTAAGGCCAGGTCGAATGGCTTCTGCATGGCCGCCGCCGCATGGGCCAGTTCCAGGGCCTCTCGGCCGCTTTCGGCTCCGACGCAATCCACTCCATGCGCCGTGAGCTCCTTGCGTAGCGCCTGGCGGACGGTCTTGTTCTGGTCCACCAATAGAATGCGTCGTCCGCGAAGGTGGTTCCAGGCCACGACTGGATGTGAAGTGGCGAGGGCCGTCTCCTGAAATCGCGCGGTAAACCAGAAGGTACTGCCGTGACCAGGCCGGCTCTCGATTCCGATCTGGCCGTGCATCTGGGCGACGAGTCGTTGGCAAATGGCGAGGCCCAGGCCGGTGCCTCCGAATCGGCGAGTGGTGGAGCTGTCGGCTTGCACGAAGGCCTGAAACAATCGCGTCTGCGCCTCCGCCGAAATGCCGATTCCAGTATCGGTGATGGTAAATCGCAGGAGCGCTGCTCCATCGTGCCGGTCACACGTCACCTGGAGGAAGACCTCACCCGTGGCGGTGAACTTAATGGCATTGCCGATCAGATTGATCAAGATTTGCCTGAGCCGTCCGGGATCGCCTATGACACCGGTCGGCACGGTGGCATCGACGAGTCCGATCAATTCCAGACCTTTCCTCTGTGCCTGCTCCGCGAGCAGCTCCATCGTATCCTCGACGGTCATCCGGAGATCGAATGGGAGCTGTTCAAAATGAAGTTTGCCGGCTTCGATCTTCGAGAAGTCGAGAATATCGTTGACGAGAGTCAGCAAACCATCGCCCGAACGGCGAACAGCATCGGCGAATTCGTGTTGCTCTTTGGTGAGGGGGGTATCGAGCAAGAGACCGGTCATGCCGATGATCGCGTTCATCGGGGTACGGATTTCGTGGCTCATCGTGGCGAGGAAATCCGCCTTGAGCTGGACGGCTCGAAGGGCCTCGTCCCGCGCATGGGCGAGTTCGATATTCTTGCGCTCCAAGTCTCGGGCGGCCTGCGCGAGGGCGTTTTCAGCGGCCTTTCGTCCCGTGATATCTTTTCCGATCGCCAAGAATCCGGTCATGGCCCCGTCGTTGTCACGGAGCGCGGTGATGGTCAGGAGGATGGTCGAGCGGCTTCCATCTTTCCGCTGGTAGGTCCATTCCCGTTCATCGAACTCACCTCGACGGGCCTGTTCGATCAAGGCCTCGATGCCTTGGATAGGGCGGTTGTACAAGTCGCTCAGTTCCTTGGCGCGGAGGTCGATTTCCTCGGGTAAATGAAGCGACGCCAGCGAGTGTCGCCCGATCATCTCGCTGGCAGCATAACCCAGCAGCGCCTCCGCGCCGGTGTTGAACGTTGTAATCGTGCCTTCGGTATTGGTGGCGATGATGGAGACATTGGTCGCGCTGGACAGAATGGTTTGCAATTGCAGGTTGGTCGCGACCAGCGCCTCTTCTAAATTTTTGCGGGCGCGGATATCGGTCGCAATGACCTGGAATGCCGGTTTGTCCTCGAACATAATCGGGACGACCGCCAGTTCGACCTCGATGAGCGAGCCGTCGAGACCGACAAATCGTTCTTCCAGTAGTGGCGGGGCCTGACTCGCTGCGCGGAGTGTCGTCATGCTCTGTTGCACGCGGGCCTGGGAATCCGGATGGACTACATCGAAGAGCGACTTTCCGAACAGCTGTGAGGGGGCGATCGCGCCGAACAACTTCACGCAGGCTTGATTGGCAAAAACAATTTTATCCTCACAATTGACGAAGATGGCATGGGGCGACCATTCCACGAGTGCTCGGTGCCGTCGTTCGCTGGCGCGAACCTGTGCTTCCATCTGTTTGGCCACGGTGATGTCCACCGCGATGCCTGCAATGCGATAGGGCTCTCCGTCGAGGTTCTTGATCGCCACACTGCGATCTCGGATCCAGCGCACTCGTCCGCCCGGTGTGACGATCCGATATTCTTCGTCATAGGGCAGGTGGGCCTGACAGGCGGCGGCGGTGGCGACGCGTGTTCGGTCTTCCGGGTGAACGTAATCGAGCCAGAACTTCGGATTCTCGTAGAGCAGGTCCCTGGGACATTCCCAGACGGTCTCAAAGGCGGGACTGAGGTAGAGGATCTGGCTTTTGTCCGGTGACGTGAGCCAAAAGACGGCATCGATATGCTCGGCTAGCTGTCGAAAACGTTCTTCGCTCTCTCGAAGGGACTCCTCCATTCGTTTTCGTTCAGAAATGTCACGCAACATGCCCGTATACTTTTTTGTCGTTCCGATTTGCATCTCACTGACCGACACATGAACCTCGATGAGGGTCCCGTCTTTGCGCACAGCGGGCACCTCGCGCCCGCTCCCGATGGCCATCTCATTTTCCGCAGCCAGGTAGTCCGTAAGATCACGCGCATGCTGTTCTCGACAGGGAGCGGGCATGAGCAAGGAAATATTCTGCCCGGCTAATTCGTGTGCCTGGTACCCGAACATATTCAACAGAGCGGCATTCGTGCTTTCGATGCGCCCTTGTTCGTCGATGACCACGATGCCTTCGATCGCGCTTTCGAAAATCGAGCGCATTCGTATTTCGCTGTCTCGCCAGGCGTATTCGGCGCGTTTGTAGTCGGTGACGTCCAGCACGGTGCCCGCCATACTCAGGGGCTGTCCGTCGAGACCGCGACGGACGGTTCCGCGACAATCGATATGGCGGACCTCTCCGCTGGGACGGAGAATCCGGCAATCGATATGATAGGGCCTGTTGTGCTTCAGTGCCGCCTCGACCGCCTGCTGCACCCCTTCGGCATCATCTCGGTGCAATGCCGCCAGGAAGGTCGCGTGGGTGGGAACGGCCTGGCTCGGATCGAGCCCGAAGATCCGGCATTGTTCGTCGGACCAATCCTGCCTACCGGAAACAAGGTCCCACCTCCAGGTCCCCATCTGAGAACCCTGCACAATCAGTTCCATCCGGTCGGCTTGCGCGTCCACGGTCTGTTCATGAACGGTGAGCAGTTGCTCGAGTTCGGCGATCCTCGTCTGTAGATGCGAGGCAGAAGGGGAATCCGCATGGCGCTGGTCTGCTATGGACATGGGTGCCGCAGAGGGGCGAGGCGTCGGCGTCGTGCTCGCAAACGGTGCCAGGGCTATCTTGGCGCACAGCGCCAGGGGTTTGAAAAGTTGAGCGGTACGTGCGGGAATGAAATCCTTGCTGAACAGAATGATGGAAAAGAGTTCTCCGTTCGGCAACGGCGCGCCGAATCCCAGTACGGACCGGATGCCGTATTTGAGCACGAACTCCTCCTGCGCCGGCACGTGTGGATTGTTCTCGGCGTGAGAAATGTGAAAGACATTGAACGTCTGTTCCTGCGTGTCGAGGAGCACATTCTGGGTTGGTTGTGCGAGTTGAGGGAGCGAGACGCCTAATTGTCGAAAGAGTTGGCTGAACATCGGCAGCTGTTCGACGTCCTCAGGCCTGCCGAGCGGGATGATTCTGAAATGGCTCGAACGGGCGGGGTCGTTCCACTCCGGGAGGGTCCCTGCGCTGGCCAGCAACGTGAGGCATGTCAGGGAGGGAATCGCGGGCCTATCCCCTAGCCGTTGGTCTGCCAGCGCTCGAAGGTCCGATGGCAGAAGGTCGTAGCGAGTCGTCGTGAATAAACGGATCAGGCTGCAGGCCGGTTCACCCTGTTGACCTATGGTCAGGGAGGTATAGAGGTGACGCACGAGGCGGTCGGCGACTTCCTCAAGACTCGTCGCCCCTGCGCTGAGCCGGCGAAGCGCCGCGCCGCAGGCGGTCATATCGCGCAGCTGGAACGATCGCAGTTGGTACATGCTACAGATGATTCCGCGAGGCGGCACACACGTCTAGGATACTGTGTCGGAGCGCGGACGGAATAACTTGAGCATGATCCGATCGTGCGCGGACCACGGTCGCGATCAGGGAATGGTTTTCAGGTAAAAGGCAGCGGCTTGAGACCTCCTGTTGAGGTGGAGTTTCGAATACACATTGGCCAAATAGTTCTTGACCGTCTTATCGCTCAATCCGAGTTCGGCGGCGATTTCCTTGTTGGTCTTCCCTTGTGCGATGAGTGGGAGGAGGCGCCGCTCCTGCGGAGAGAGTAGATGCCGGCCCCGTTCGGGTTCCCGGTCGGCGACTTTACGGAGATAGGCGAAGGTGTGGCGGGTCATGCCGGGGTCCAGGTAGGACTGTCCCTTGGCAATGCTGCGCATCGCGTGCAGCAGCGTCTCGGCTCCGGCGTCTTGGAGGACATACCCGTGGGCTCCGGTTGCGACAGCAGAGAGCAGGGTGGTGTCGTTGAGGCTGTCGGCCAAAAACAGGACGCGCGTCTCTGGTCGGTGCGCGAGGATTTCTTTGGCCGTCTCGATCCCTGTGCCGTTGTGCACGCGCAGATCGAGAACCACGATGTCGGGTTTCTGTTGCAGCAGCAGGGGGAGCGCTTCCTCCTTCGAGGGTGTTTCTCCCACCACGGTAAAGTCCCCGACGGAATTCAGGAGGGTCCGCATGCCGACTCTTACCAGTTCTTGCGGATTGATGATGAACACACGCGCTGGAGTGTGCTGTAGGTCATTCATGTTCGACTCTCGACTAGATGTGGATGGATGACTCGTGAACGTTGTTGCTGCCTGTGCCGAAAAGCCTGGGCGCCTTCGATGATGGTGCCCCGGCGCATGATGATCGGCCTCCATCCTGCTTGAACCGGAGAGGAGATGCGCTCGGACGAACCCGCGCCGGGTCGGCCTGTCATGGGCCGGCCCGGTTGCACCGAGGCGCAACCGGCGCGCGATGTCATGTGATTTATTCCGCTCATGGTGTGAGTCTACGAAGCCCCCACCAGATGGGTCATGTGGTAGCCCGGCGCCGCCGCCGTCGAGCCGGTCGTGGCGACTCTGGCATCCACGCGCGACAGCGCGAGCACGATATTCTTGCCGCCGAACCCGAAGCTGTTGATCAATGCGCGATTGAGATGCACCGCCCGCCCCTGTCCGGAGACATAATCCAGATCGCAGGTCGGATCCGGCGTCGTCAGATTCAGTGTGGGCGGGATGAATTGATGTTCCATGGCCTTCGCGGTGCCGATGACCTGAAAGGCTCCGCTGGCGGCAAAGGCGTGGCCGAGTGCCGCTTTGAACGAACTCACGGGGACGTGATAGGCATGGCTTCCTAAGACCTGCTTCACCGTCTGCGTTTCGAGCGCATCCGATTCCATGGTGCCGAGACCGCAGGCGTTCACATAGTCCACTTCTTCCGGGAACCAATGCGCCGTCGAGAGGGCCAGTCTGGCCGCACGTTGTTGCTCGTGTCCCGTGGCGGCTGCCTTGACCATGGAATGGGCATCACAGGTGAAGCCCCATCCTTCCAGCTCGGCATACATCTTGGCGCCGCGCGCCCGCGCGTGCTCATAGTCTTCCAGAATGAAACTGCCGGCGCCTTCGCCCAACACCATGCCGCATCGGGTCTTATCGAAGGGGCGAGGGAGATCACGAATCGCGCCGCGTTCGTCCGGCGCCAGTGTTCGTCCGGCGTTCATGGCCGCATAGACACTCGGGTGAAGCGGCGCTTCAGTCCCGCCCGCCACGACGAGCGACGACTGGCCTGATTTAATCCATTCGTAGGCGCGTCCGATGGCATTGGCCGTCGAAGAGCATCCGATCGAGTAAGTTTCACAGGGTCCGTGCAGTCCCAGGACGATGGCGACTTCCGACGAGATCGCGTTGGGGAAGGTCATGCCCATGGTGAACGGATTGACGCGTTCATAAGCGTTGAGTTTAGCCGCATCGTGGAATTCGAACGCTTCCTTCATGCCGCCGATGGAGGTGCCGATGCTGATGCCGATGGACCCACGATCTTCGCGTTCCAAGTCGACGCCGGAATCGCGAGCCGCCATCATGGCGGAGGCGACCGCGAACTGGGTCGCCCGCCCCATACGGCGCGCCTGTTTGCGATGGAGGAAGTCTTCGGGGTCGAAGTCCCGCACCTCCGCTGCGAGGCAGGCCTGAAACGGTGTGGTGTCGAAAGAGCTGACCGGTTTCACAGCCGTCTCGCCCTTGCTCAAGAGATGCCAAAACAGGTCGACGGTACAACCCAGCGGAGAAATCACTCCCATTCCGGTGATGACGACTCGACGAGAGATCTGTGATGCCATGATGCCCTCCTGTGCTCTCAAGAGCGTGAAAATGTGTGTCGTCAATGGCTGTGCCATGCATGCATGTGTTCGCGATGTGCATCCGGTAACGTGGAGTCGGGATAGAAGGTGGCATAAAACTCTTCATCGAGGTGATGGGTCTGGCAGGCGACGATCGATTTACAGGCATCGGCATGGGCCGGGAACCGTCCGTATGTGCCCAGCACGTATTCGGCAAACGCGATGGTTGCGTCAATGGCGCGGTCGGAATGTTGCGGGACCTGTTGTGCTGCTTTGGCAGCCACCCAGGGCTGTTCGCTCGACTTGCCATAAGTGCCGTTCGGTCCGAATTTGCTGGCGACCAGTTGGGTCACGGCGTCCTTCATCGACGGCACAAACGGCGGGGTGGGACCTTCCCATACCCGTGGAAGACCCACCGGATTGGCCCGGAGCGGCTTGCCCGGCGGGACGACGAAATGGAAGCCGAGTCCGGAGTAGATGTGTGGTTCCATGCCCAGGAGGTGACGGCCGCTGCCCACGCTCTGGATTCCGCCGCCGAGTCCCAGGGCCTGTTGCATCAGCGCGATGTGCTCGCAGATGATGCCCTGTTCTTGAATCGCGGTTTCGCAAATGGCGGCGTCGAGCTCACGCAGGCTGAACATTCTGCGCGACGCGAGATTGTCGTGCAGATGCCCGCCCGCGCTCTTGCGGAAGGCATCGAGACCGCAGGCGGCGTTGCCGTTGTCCGTATCGACGATGAAGTAGCCCGTGTCTTCGCCGAACATCGTCAGCAGCAGATTCAGATACAACAGCGCGATATTGGTGACAGGCATGAACAGAGTCGTGCCGGGCCGATTGGTATACCATTGGTTGAACGGCAGCATGAAGGGCGCTTCGCGCGGGATCTCCAACCGGGACGATTGGAGTTGCACGATCTCCAGGTCCCAGGGATGGTCCGGGCCGGACGCGTCGGCGACAAAAAACACGCCGTCATCGTTCGTGTAAAACAGTTGTGTGGTCTGCGCGGAGCAGGGGCTGGGGACCGTGCGGCTATTGAAGTTCATCAGCGCGTTGCCCTGTCCGGCGCTTGAGCCGGGGCGTCCCACAAACTGCATATCGCCCAAGTTGCGTCCCGATCGACCGATTGCCGCATAAATCAGATAGCGTTCTTCTTCCCGGCTCAGCGGGAGCGCTTCATGGTGACTGGTATATTGCAGAGGGCCTCCGGGCAGGGTCATTCCGAGGCCGAAGCGGCGCGTCTTCCGTTGCTGCAAGAGGTCGAGCAGAGTCGATGTGGCTTCCGTGGCTGCGGGATGTGCGACAAGCTGCTTCATAGGTCCTCTCCTTCCTGGCCCCTAGGGCGGAATGCCCCTGGCCGGGTCGGTCAATAACGTTGGTGCTGGTACGTCACGCGCGGCATGACGTTGTATGTTGTACGAGGAGACTGTACGAGAGGCGTGTTCCGGCGTCACCTACCCATCGGGGTAGGCGAGCTCGCTACCCCCGGGTCGGTCAACTCGTGACGGACGGGGTGGAGCGCGATTCGACATGCTTCGTGCGATTTAATCGGGGGTGTTGGCCCCTGAGGGAGGGCGGTCATCACTCGGCGGAACGGCTGGAATGATTCGATGTTGTTCGCCGGTCTGCCAATAGGCAATGGCGCTCCATCGATTCTCCACGCCGATTTTCTGAAAGACGTTCTTCAGGTGAAACTTCACGGTGTTCAAGCTGACCTTCAGGATGACGGAAATTTCCCAATTGGTCTTGCCCGCCGCCACCCACCGGAGAATTTCTTCTTCCCGTCGGCTGAGGACGATTCCAGGCTGGGCAGGTCGTTCCGGGGTCCATGCGGAGGTGCAGCGCATATAGCTCAGGTGAAAGTGCGGGGTCAGAATATCGAGTAGGAGACGTAACTTATCAGCCTGTTTGGCTTCAAAGTTACTGAAGGCAAAGTAAGAGCAGGACCCATTCGACCCGCGCACTCCGGCCGACAGGCAGGTCTTGATTCCGAAATCGAGCTTGAGCGAGGCAATGTCCTTCGGTTCGTTGACGGTTGGCTCATCGGCACTGGAGGTGACGGTCTGGCCGGAGGTGAGCAGGCGGTGCACGGCTGGATCGACGATCAACCCTTGACCCATATAGAGTTGGCAGAATTCCCGGGGATAGGTGGAATGCCCCAGTGAAGGATCGACTCCGCGCAGCAGATCGACGGCGCCGCATCCCGAAAATTCGAAGGGAACGACTCGCTGCACGGCCGAAACCAGTTGCCACACCCTGTCGCTTCGATCGACGGAGCGCGCATCATACATGATCTCGCCGAGCCGCTGAAATTCCTTTGCGGAAAATGCTGGCTGACTCATGCCGGTTCTTCCCGATCAGCGGGCCCGAGTGCGAGTAAAAGCACGCGAGCTCGTGAAGATTTAGAAGCGCGGACGTGGTTCATAGTGAGACAGCTGTGCCTTCGTGGAACAGGCCCATTGTACTGTCCAATCAATGGCAGTATCTAGGGCAACCTCCACCTAATATAGAGTGCTTAAGGTATGAACCGCAACTGGGCAGAGGAATGTGCTGGAGACTGGGGAGGACAACCGGGGGCGGGGACGCTGTTTCGTTATCGGTGAATCTTCAATGTCGGTCCGAGAGTGAGCCACTTCGTGGGGCCGAGGGCG
Organism: Nitrospira sp.; assembly: GCA_031315995.1. GTDB lineage: Bacteria > Nitrospirota > Nitrospiria > Nitrospirales > Nitrospiraceae > Nitrospira_A. Next base: position 228,926 of record JALDRG010000008.1, on the reverse strand, counting down.
GCCATGTGCGGAAGGTGAGCGACATACCAGAACACAATGTCCTGTTCCTGAACGCCCTGGTTGTCTTCGTCATAACCAAGCTGGCCGCGGGCTCCGAAGACCCACGGAAGATCTTCGTCCGGCCTGGCCCGTCGAATGGCCACGTCGAGGTCGGCAAACGAGTCGCGTTCTCCGTCGTCTTTGAGGGGAGCGTATCCGTCTCCGGGGAGCACCCACACCCCATGCCCCGTGGGCTGGTCACGTACGAACCAAGCTCGGTGAGTGGCTGCATATTTCACGTCATTTCGCTCATTGGTATACTTGCTCCATCCCGGTCCCCAGCCCTTGTCCGGTCCTCCATCGTCGCGTACGAACACCTGATCCATGCCGTTCCCGTTGATGTCGAAATCAAACCGCCAATAGGGATGGTGGACGTGGTTGGTATTGCACGACAAGCCCCGGCTTTGCACCACCGGCCGTAGCTCGCCGTCTTCGGAAAGATGCCAGGACTGATAGATGTGATACTCCCCGATGCGGGCATAGGCGCCGAGCTCCAGCCACTTCATGCCGTTCACGGTCGCGCTCTCAACGCAGACCTTGTGGTCTCCGCAGTTCACGATCGGAACCAAGTCCTGCCAACGCAGTCGATCTTGAAAGGGACCGCAGCGTCCGCTGTCGGCGCGGGAGCCGAACCAGGTAAAGGGATTCCACCAGACGCGTTCTTTCACATATTTCACGCGCAGGACCGGCATGCTGGCCTTGGCCAAGATCTGTTCTCCTCCGTACGTGACATTGCGCAACGCCAGACCGGTGTTGTCTCGGACCTCGTAGTCGAAGCTCCAACGCCCCCAATCCACATGTTCCGATGCGGAGTCGGCCGCTCCAGGCCGCGGGAGGGCGAGGGTGCAGAGCAGCAGCAGGGCACTCACCACGAAACGTGTCATCCGGTATCCTTTCATCGCCTAACGAGGCGGTTCTTCTCCCGCATCCAGCACGCGGTCTTCCGTGAGATCGACCTGCGCCCAATATTTGGGATCGCCGCTCCGTCCCTGGGAGAAGGTAATCCATATCACCCGATGCCCGTACCCAGGATCGTTCCTGAAGAAACCGCGATCCGGCTGCATCAGGAGTCCATGGCCTTGCAGGCCCTGGACCTTGCCGGCGAGACGTCCATCGGCCCGGGCCAGTTCGATGCCGCGTTGAACGTCTTGAGGTCCTTCGGGCGGGAGATAGCCCTCGGTTCGAGCGGCCTGCAGCACCGTCGAATCTTTCAGGCGCACTTCGACCGCGACGTTATTGCTGTAGCTGAAGTAGGTGAGTCTGGTGAATCGCGCCGTCCTCCGACAGCACCCGAACGACACCTTGCCTTGCTGCGGCACCCGGTCTGCCTCGATGAATCCCCAGCGAGCGCCGAGGAGGGCAGCGACTCGAGGATCGGCTTCCGCGACGGTTCGACTCGCCGCAATATCGGCTGCTGAAAGCACCGCATCCTGATTGGGCGAGCGGGTGATGGCTGGATCGACGACACTTCCCGCCATCTTGGGCTTGATGTGTTCAGGCGACTCATCGGCGGTGAACTCCAAGACATGTCGGGCGGGGATCTGTGCGGGAAGCGGCTTTTTGGAAACGGCGGTTTCAGGATCTTCCGGTCCGAACGGGCCGCGCGAGGCAGCGTCGAGACTGCAGCCCGAGGTGAAGATGAGCAGCATCGCTGCGGTGGTTTTCCACATGACCGGTCGAGCTCCCGTACCTCTCACGCCAGGGCCAGCTTGCTGGCCACCCCGAGCGCCAATCGAGAGATCTGCGCGCCTGCCTTGATGACGGCGGCGCGTTTCTTTCGCGAAACGCCATCCAGCACGGCCTTTTTCATCATCTCCTTGTAGGCGCTGATTTCATCGGGATCGAAGGGGACGATTTGGGCGATGGTGTCGTTGTTGTAGGTGTTCGCCAGCTGCAGGTAGAGATTCGAGATTTCCGCCGCGTAAATCCCGCGACGCAGGGGATCATTCTTATAGGTCTCAAACTTCTTCCGCAGGGCGGCCACGGCTTCGAGGAGAGCGGTTTGCCGGACCTTGGTGTCGTCCTGTCGACCGACGTAAAACTCGACTGCGCCCAATTGATCGACCAGCACCTGCGCCTCCTCGCGGGCGTTGTCCACACGGGTTGCCAGCTGGTCGATCTCCTCGGTCGCGCTTTCGGCGGTCTCCATCAACTGCTTGATCAGACTGTCATTGTCTTGGAGGAAGGTGACCACCCCCTCAATGCTGCGGTTCATAGAGGCCTCCCTTACTGTCCGTCGTCTTTCTTCAGTCGATCGAGGAGTTCCACCAGATCGGCGGTGAACATCTGGGCGCGATCGAGCCCACCGACACGCAGGATCCGCGCGCCGACGACTTCTTCCAGTGCATCGTTGACGGTTCGTGAGTGATTCAGGGTCTCCATAATCTGCCCTGAACGGTCGGGCGCTTGATCCAGGATGGCCGTGACGAATTCGGGATCGACGGAGGCCAAGGCCGATTGCTTGGCAAAACGATGCACCTGAGCGTGGAGCGTCCCCGCCCGTTTCCACGAGTCGTTGAGGGCATTGGCCGTATCGCGCAGCCCGCAGAAGTCTTCCTCAAATTGATCCCAGACCGCTTTCTCTAAACCCTGGACATCGGCCAAATAGATGAGACTCGTGAGGTAGGCGGCGGCGTAGGCGGCATCGCCCTTCTTCGTGGTGAGATTTCGGAAGGAGGCCAGGGCGAACCGATGCTTGGTTTCCTGCATCTGAAGTGACTTAAAACTGTCATGCAATGAACTTCGCGCCTGTTCCAGGAATTTGATGCGAGCCTCGGTCTCTTTTTGGAAGAGATCGATATTGGTCTGTGCCGCGTCGATCCTTGTGCCTTCCAATTGAATCAGGTCGCGCACCGAACGGCTGTGGATCGAATGGCAACCGGTGGCCATCAGCAACAGCATCGCCACGGACAGCAGCGTCACGCCTGGTCTGACCATGAAGGGCTCCTTCTTTCGAGCGGCCGTAGGGTGGGTCATCGGCGCACCGTGCGCAGTGCGTCCGCAAGCGATTGGGTATCGCTCCGACTGAGCGTCACGTCGATGTCCAGATACTGTTTGATGATGCCGTTGATCCGGCGCAGCGCTTCGACATTGTTGCGGTACTGGTCAAACGCGGTGAGATCGAGGGCCTGAGGCAGCTTGGAATCGGATGCCACCCGTTGTTCGATCCGCGAGATCAATTCGGGAATTTGCTGGATGAGATGGCTCATGTCCCCCGAGCCGGCGAGAAAGACAGGCTGCCCGTTCGCGCCCTTGCGTTCCGGGAGTGATTTGAGGCGCATGGCATTGATGACAGCCAGGACCTCATGCCCCAGCACTTCCGCATCGTCGTCCGCGACGGTCGTGTCCGGGATGTCCATGAGCCTGGGGTTCGTCGTCGCCCACTGCAAGGCCAGGTCAAGTTTGAGGCGAGTCTGGACATAGCGGAACCACTGTATATGGCGACTGTTGATATTGCCGACGAGTTCTCGATACTGCTGCATCAGCTGTTCGTTTTCGGTGTAGGCCTGATCCTTGGCGGCCAGCGCTTGTTTCACTTCCGGTGGCGTGGCGCAAGCGGCGAGCGATGCGAAGAGCAGTAGGTGAACGATGCGCAACATCCTCATCGGGATGCCTCCCATAATCGTCGTGAGTCAGATGATGAACCGGAGTACGCAAACTACGTACCTGGATCGCATCGTCGAGAGCGGGTACTGCCGCGTGTTAGAACCTCGATATCCAGGGCGGAATCATGGGTTGTTCCACTCTGACACACCGACTTGGTAGCGGACGAATCGTACCCATTTGGATACGGGTGTATCGAACCCAATACAGCTCGCCGCAAGACCAATTTCAGGTTTGTGCTAGGAAGGGGTGAGGGCTTTTCGCAAGGCCGTCACGGTGGAGAGATCAAGTCCGGCCGACCGGAGTTCGTCGTCGGTGGCCTCGGCAACCCGTTGGAGGCTGCCGAATTGTTTGAGGAGCCGTTTACGTCGGATCTTGCCGATGCCGGCGACCTGGTCCAGTTCGGATGAGAGCAGGGCCTTGCCGCGCAAATTCCGGTGGTAGGTCAGGGCGAATCGGTGAGCTTCGTCTCGAATTCGCTGGACGAGGTGGGTCGCAGGCGAGCTGGGGCGCAGGACGATGGGGTTCTTCCGACCGGGCAGGAAAATTCGTTCTTCTTTCTCGCCGCGGGCTTTGGCCAGGCCCATGATCGGAATGTGATCCTGTCCGACCTGCTTCAGCCCTTCGAGCGCTGCGCTGAGCTGGCCTAAGCCGCCATCGATAAGAATCAGATCAGGACGGGCGAGATCTTCCGTGGCCCCATACCGTCGCATCACCGCCTCCTGCATGCTCGCAAAGTCGTTGGCGCCCTCTACCGTACGAATCCTGAATTTGCGATAGTCTGATTTCTTGGCCTGTCCGTCCTCCCAGACGACCAGGGAGGCGACGGACTGATTGCCCATGATGTTCGAGATATCGAACCCTTCAATGCGGCGGGGAACGATATCGAGGCGGAGCAAGCGTTTCAGTTCCGCGGTCGCTTGCCGGTCCAGTGCCTCATTGCGAAGATGGTCGGCAATCGCGGCTCCCGCGTTCTCTTCCGCGAGCAGCACCAGTTGGTGCTTGGTGCCCCGTTCCGGTGCCAGGATGCGCACGCTGTCGCCTCGTTTGTCGCTCAGCCATTGCTCGATCAGGGGGGCGTCGTCGAGGGCCGTCGGCACCAGCAGTTCCTTCGGCGGTTGTCCTTCCTTATTGTAGAACTGCTCGATGGCGGAGCGCACCAGTTCCTCGTCACTCGCCTCGGCGGATTGGGGCCAGAAGAAATCTTTCCGTCCGATCAAGAGGCCTCCGCGCACAAAGAGGAGCTGAAGATCCGTTGCGGTACCTTGCCGAGCCAGCCCGACCACATCCTGGTCGGTCGTGCTGACTTGGGTGATGCGTTGTTTTTCCAGCGTGCGTTCGACACTGAACAGCCGATCTCTCAATCGGGCGGCTTCCTCGAACTCTTCCCGTTCCGCCGCGAGTTCCATCTCTCGGCGCAGGCTGTCCAGCAGGTCGCGGTCCCGTCCTTCGAGAAACTGACGGACCTGTTTCACGATCCGGTGATAGTCCTCTCGGGACTGGTTGCCGGTGCAGGGCGCCATGCAGCGTTTGATCTCGAACTCGATGCAAGCCCGTTCGGCTTGGCCGTCGATATCGAGTTCGCAGGTGGCCAGTGGAAACGCCTTGCGGATGACTTTCAGCGTCTCACGCAACGCGCCTGCCGGGGTGTAGGGGCCGTAGTAGAGCGCGCCGTCTTTCTGCACCCGCCGGACGATGGAGAGGCGGGGGAAATGCTCTTTAATCGGCAACCGCAGATAGGGGTACTGCTTGTCGTCGCGCAAGACGATGTTGAAGCGCGGGCGGTGGCGTTTGATCAGGTTGCTTTCAAGGATCAGCGCTTCCAGCTCCGAGCGAGTGACGATGGTTTCGAGGTCGGTGATCTCGTCGACGAGCAGGCTGGTTTTCGGAGTTTGGTCGCTCCCTTTCAGGAAATAGGAGCGGACCCGATCCGCCAACACGGCGGCTTTTCCGACGTAGAGAATTTCCCTCTTCGCATTTTTAAAAATATAACAGCCCGGCTGCTCAGGCAGGTGATCGAGTTTGGATTGGAGATTTGAGGACGTGCCCATGCGCTGTCACCCTTCAGCTCTCCGCAAACCGCGGCGCTGTTCCGGTCATTCTAACGACCGTCGCAAATCGTCCGCAACGTGACTCGTGGCTGAAGGCTGCATGCTGACGGCGTTTGATTTAGCGTAACGTTCGAACGAACGATGGACTTAGCGCACCTCGGGCGACTTCCGCTACGGGCCCCTTCATCGTCAGATTGAAATCTCGGGCGACTTCGATGTTGAGTGTGCCCCCCGGCATCTTGACCGTGACCGGTCCCTTCACCAGCCCGAGTCGAACGGCGGCGCTGGCGGCTGCGCAAGAGGACGATCCCGAAGCCTGAGTTTCTCCGGCGCCCCGCTCCCAAATCAGGATGAAGATTTCTTTTGGACCGGTCGGCACCGCGAGTTGGACGTTGGTACGTTTCGGAAACAGGTCATGATTTTCCAAGGACGGTCCCAGCGTGAGGAGCTCTTCCCTGGTCCAAGCCTCGCCGGCCGGTTTGAAGACGACGCAATGGGGATTGCCGACGCTGACGCCGGTGAATTGGAGTGTCCGACCCGCTGCTGTGATGGGTTGCCGGATCAGTTCATCGACGGGAAGGGTGCAGGGAAGGGCTGCCGGTTGAAAGGTGGCTTGCCCCATCTCGACGGTGGCGGCGTCGGCATCTCCGTGACGGTCGAGATGCAGGGTGATCGCGACGATACCCCCCTTGGTCTCCACGGTAAAGGCTCGTTTTTTGGTTTTGCCGGTGGCATGCAGGTAGCGGGCGAAGATGCGCAGGCCGTTGCCGGACTTTTCAGCCTCACTGCCATCCGGATTGTAGATACGCAGGCCGAAGTCCGCTTTCTTGGAAGGCACGAGCGCGAGGATCCCGTCGCTGCCCAGACCCCAATGGCGATCGCAGATGCCGCGGATTTTTACGGGGGTAAGCCGAAACGTCAGTTCCGTCGGGTCCATCACCACATAGTCATTGCCGAGCCCATGCCCGCGGAAAAACCCATTCTTCATCTTCGCTCTCCCTTTGGTCGTTCCTGAAATGTGAAACGTGGGAACAATACGTGGACAGATTCCGATTCGTCAATGGGTTCGGATCCCCGGATAGTTGGTCAGGGAGAGGGCGATGAGAAGGAGCGTCGCGCGCTTTCGGACCACCATCGACGCGTTACGAGAGATGCATGACAGCGTTACACCAGCGCTGTTCCAGGTGGGCGCTCGATGAGTTCCACTTCGTAGCCGTCCGGCGCGTCGATGAAAATGAATCGGCTGCCGGAAGACGTCCTGGTCGGACCGTCGGTGATGGTGATTTGTTTGGATTCCAGCGTTCGAATCGTGTCGTCCAGGTTTTCGACTTGGAAGGCAAGGTGGACCAAATCTTCCTGTACGGTGACAGGTCCGCTGGCAGGGAAACTGCACAGTTCGATCAGTTCCTCGCTGTTGGGAACTTTGAGGAACGCGAGGTGCGATCCACGTGGTGAGACCTTGCGCTCGAGTACCTCGAGTCCCAATACCTCCTGGTAGAACCGGATGGTCTGATCCATGTCGCTGACGCGCATGCGGGTGTGGAGAAGTTTTGTAACGTTCATGGCGTAGTTCCTATCCTCCTGGCTGCTCGTCCATCGTCACGCGTGATGATGAATCAATTATGCAGAGGTCTGGCCGGTCCGGCCGTTTTACGCAGCAAAATTTCGGCGTATCCGGGAATCAGAAAGTTCGGCATGGGGCCGATTTCTTTGTAGCCCTGCTTCCGGTAGAAGGCGCGTGCTGCCTCGTTAAAGTCCGAGACGCAAGCGAAGAGGTTGTGGGCCCGTGAGAAGGTCAGCGATTCGACGTGGGCCAGCAACCGGCTGCCGAGGCCCTGGCCTATTGCGGCGGGCGCGATTCCGAGGAGTTCAAGATAATCGCCGAACAGGAATTTTCTGCGCACGATGGCGATGCCCAGCACCGTCCCTTCGATCTCCAGCACAAACGTGTCTCGTCCTGCGGGCAGCGGCGCAAAGATGCGATTCCAATCGGTAGTCGTGAACCCGAGCCGTTTCCAAGGATCGGAGCCGGTCAGGATCTCGACCACGGGCTCGCGATCGTCCGCTCGCATATCGCGAATTATGGTGTGGGGGCCGTGGTCGGTTGGGTGCATCGTAAGAGGTCCGATACGGTCATCGGGGTCAGGCCTTTGGCCGGCAACAGAGTGGCGGCCAGGGTTTCGGTCACTTCTCGGGTGTGTTTCCCTTTGCCGTTGGCATGTAAGACGATCACGCTGCCCGGCTTCATTCGCTTCTGCACTCGAGTCACGATCGCCTCTGCCGTCAGCGTCGGGTCCGGATCGCCGGATTCGATATTCCATAGGATAAATTGAAGCCCGAGGGCTTTGACGGCGTCCACCGTCTGGTCGTTGTATTCTCCATAGGGCGGTCGGAACAGGGTGGCCGGGCGGCCGTATTTTTTCTTGAGGAAGCGCACGGGTCCCATGATCTCGCGCTGTTGCGCTTCCACCTCCTGCATCGGCAGATGGGCATGCACCTCGCCATGCGTTCCGATTTCGAAAAATGGAACGGCGAGCAGTTTCTTGACCTCGGCATCGTGCTTGGTCATCCAGCGGCCGGACATGAAAAAAGTGGCCGGCACCCGGTGCTCAAGCAGGTAGTCGATCAGCTCGTGATCGAATCCCGATGCCGTGCGCACAGGGCAAAGATCATAGGTCAAGGCCACCGCTGGGCACGACGCCGGTCCGGCCTTGATGACCTGCGCTTCACTCAGACGGGCGTGACCGCCGAGGGCCATCCCGCAGAGTACCGATAATCCGATCCACCACCTCTTGCCGCGCATAGGGGCAGTATACCCGATGGCGAAAGGCGGCGATAGTTGACGCTCCGTCCGGATGGCTGCTACGGTGAAACCATGCAAGGGCCAGACTGGCAAATCGGTCGTATGTTCGGGATTCCCATCCATGTACATGCCTCTTGGCTGTTCGTCTTTTTCTTCGTGACCTGGTCGTTGTCTACAGGCTATTTGCCCGACGTGCTGCCCGGTCTCTCTGAACCACGATACTGGGCGATGGGGGGCGTGGCGGCCCTCCTGCTGTTTGCGTCTGTACTGCTGCATGAGCTCGGCCATTCCTTGGTTGCCCTTCGGTATCGTATTCCAATCAGCCAGATCACGCTCTTCATCTTCGGGGGCGTCGCGCAAATGCGAAAAGAACCGCCGCATCCCCGGGCGGAGTTTTTGATTGCGATTGCGGGTCCGATCGTCAGCTTTCTGCTGGCCGGACTCTGCATCGGCTTGGTCGCGCTGTTGCAGTTCCTGCCGACCGGATCATCCATACACGGGTTGACGGCGCTGGGGACATTGCTCGGTATGGTCAACACTCAGTTGGGTCTGTTCAATCTGTTGCCGGGCTTTCCGCTGGACGGTGGTCGAGCCTTGCGGGCCGGCTTGTGGGCATGGAACAAGGATTATTATCGCGCGACCAGCCAGGCGGCATTGGTGGGGTTGCTGTTCGGCATCAGCTTCGGTCTCTTCGGGGCGGTTCTCCTCGTCGGAGCCCTTTCCGGTACCGTCTCCGGAGCCCTAGCGAGCAGCGGGGGATGGATCGTGCTGCTGGGAGCGTTTTTATATGCCGCTGCCCGCGGGAGCCGGAAGCAGGCGGCCATCCGTGCGTCGCTGTCGTCGGTGCCGGTCCGCGAGCTCATGGTGAACAACGTGGTGGCCCTGTCTCCCGACACCACGCTGGAAGAAGCCGTGAACCAGTATTTTCTCCCGTACGGCTATGGAGGGTTTCCTGTCGTGCAGGACGGCCGCCTGGTGGGTGTCGTGGGGGTGCGCGATGTCCAAACGGTGAGCAATTCCCTCTGGGCGTTCCGTCGTGTGGCCGATATTATGCAGAACACCACCGACCAGATGGTGGTGTCGCCGGACCTTTCGGCGATACAGGCGCTGGAGAAGATGATCGCGCTGGAGGCGGAGCGACTGGTCGTGGTTCAGGACGGGCAACTGCTGGGCCTGGTGACGCGCGCGTCCATCGGTCACTTCATCGAACAGCGGCATCCTTCCGGAATGGGATCCTCCTCATAACCCCGTTAGGCACACCCAGGATCCATATGACTGGCGTAGAGATCGTTGGTGGGGAGCAATCTGTTCCCCCTGCCTACGAATGGGTTTGGGATGATGCCAGCAGGAGGGAATGGACGTATCAGCCGGGAAGACTGTTCGGAGCTTCAGGCAACGGAGTCTGTCGGCATTGGCACTCGTAGGTTACCACCGCTCCCAGCAGCACGAGGGCCGAGGAATAGTACACCCAGAGGAGTAACAGCACGACTTCGAGCAACGATCCGTAGAGTTGCGTGTAGACGGCGGCATCTTCCAAATAGGTCACGAACAGGACTTTGGCGGATACCCACAGGAGACTGAACACCGCTCCTCCGATCGTTGCCTCCCGCCACGTGGGCCGCTGATGTGGAAGAAATCGATACAGGCAGGTGACGGACGCGAAGGCAAGCAGAAACGGCAGCGTATAGGCGAGCAAGAAATCATGTGCGGCGATCGCGACCAAATTCATCCCCCAGAGGCGCGGCGCATAGGTGGTCAGCAGTTCGATCGCTTGAGTGGCGACGAATGAGATCAGCGTTAAAAATCCCAGCATCCAGAGCAAGGCGACGGCCACGAGCGTCGAGATCAGCGGGTGCCGCTTGGCCGCCGTGCCGAACACCGTGTTCATCGCGTAGTCCAATTCGTAAAACACGAGTGCGCTGAACCAGCCGAACGTGAGAAAGACCGCCCATCGTACTTCCTCTTGTTCCGCCACTCGCCGAATGTCCCTGGCCAGGCGTTCGCCCATGCTGGGCAGAAAACCTTTCAGGAACCCCAAGAGAAACTGATACCCGATGACATCCTGACTGACGATGAAGCTGATGCCGTAGAGCAGCAGGAAGACCATGGGAAAGAGGGAGAGCAGCGAGTAGAAGGCGAGTGAGGCGGCCAGACTGGGACAGCCGCGCCGTCGAAAGGTGTTGAAGACGTTGGAGAGGAACGGCAATTCGGTCATAGAACCCTGAGTGGCGTTCGTTCGATGCGGTGCGGGGCGCTGTGCAAGGAAACGGGTGGGACATCTTCGCAGTAGTGCGGATCCCACGGTGCAACGAACGGTGCGATTCGTTACTTCAGAAACGGTGCGGCCTGGCTGGCGAGCGACCACAGGCTATTCGGGAATAGGCCCAGCAACACGACGCCGGCGAGGGCGCAGGCCAGGACCAAGGACAGGGCCGGAGACGTTTCCAGTCGTGAATGGGAGGCGGAAGAGCCATCAGCCTCGCGCATATACATGACCATGACGACCCGCAAGTAGTAGAAGGCTGAAATCGCAGCGAAGATGACGGCGATGACGGCCAGCCAGGCCATGCCGGCATTGACCGCGGCCATGAAAATATAGAATTTGCCGATGAACCCCGCGGTCGGAGGAATGCCGGCCAGCGACACCAGAAACACCAACATGAAAAAGGCCGCCAGGGGTTCGCGTTTGGCCAGGCCGGCATAATCTTCAATCTGGTCGCTCTCCTGCCCTTCTTTGCGCAACATCCCGACCAACGCAAACGCGCCGAGCGTCATAAACGAATAGATGGCGATATACAGCAGCACGCTGGCAAAACCGGTCGACGCGCCTTTGCTGCCAGAGCCGCCTGCCACCACGACTCCGATCAGGGCGTACCCGGCATGGGCGATGCTGGAATAGGCCAGCATACGCTTGATGTTGGTCTGGACGATCGCGACGAGGTTGCCCAATGCGAGGGTGGCTAGACAGATCACCGTAAACAGGACGGACCAATCGGCGCTCGCGCCTCCCAATCCCTCCACGAATACTCGGAGGAAGGCGCCGAAGCTGGCGGCCTTCGAGGCAACGGCCATGAAGGCCGTGACGGAGGTCGGTGCGCCTTGATAGACGTCCGGGGTCCACATGTGAAACGGCACGACGGCCAATTTGAATCCGAAGCCGACCGTTAACAGCACCAGTGCCAGAGACAAGATCGCGTTGTCGGTTCCCTGTGTGGCGATCGCCTCCGAGATTACCGACAGACGGGTGCTGCCGGCCAGGCCGAACAACAGCGAGATACCATACAACAGTACCCCGGAGGAGAAGGCGCCCAATACGAAATACTTGGCTGAGGCTTCCAGGGAGTGGGCTTCCGTCCGCTTCAGACCGGCCATCACATAAAGTGAGAGGGACATCAGCTCGGTCCCGAGATAGATGGTGAGCAGATCAGCGCCGGAGACCATGACCATCATCCCCGCCAGCGACAGGAGGATGAAGCCATAGTATTCCCCGATGCTCAGCCGCTCCGCCTTCAAGTAGGCCAGAGACAGCAGAACTGTCAACCCGGTCACGATATAGAGCAACAATTTCCAGAATGCCGCATAGGAATCGATGACGACCATGTCGCTGAAGGCGGACACGCGACCTGTCATGTGTGAGGCGGTGAGCCCCAAGCAGATCGCGAGAGCGCCCAAGGTCAGCCAGGCGAGGAGGTCCTTTTTCGAGGCCGCAAGGATGGGGTCCAGCGCCAGGATGAGACAGGCCGTTCCGATGACGATCAGTTCAGGAAGGATAGCGAGGAGATCTTGGACCGGAAACGTCATCGCGTTCCTGCCTGTTTAGAAGAAGAGGGGGAAGTTGCGACCGTGATCGTGGCGGCCGGAATGGCATGCTCGCGAGGGGCTCGCTGAGCATCGACCGCAACAGCCGGAGCCTTCTGGCCGGCCAAGAGATGTGTCACGCTGGTGTGCATACGGGACAACAAGGGGTTCGGAAAAATCCCCAGCAAAAACACAAGGACGATCAACGGGATCAGTGTCGCGGTTTCGCGGGCATTCAGGTCCAGCAGGTGTGCGCGATGCGCGGGAGCCGGGGTCCCGAAGACCACTCGCTGCATGAGCCAAAGAATATAGGCGGCGGCCAAGATGACTCCCAGCGCAGCCAAGGCGGTGGCGAACTGACTCCAAAGGAATGTGCCGGCCAAGACCAGGAATTCGCCGACAAAGCTGTTGGTGCCCGGGAGCCCTAAGGACGATAGGGCGAAAATCATGAGGAAGAGGGCATAGCGGGGCATGGGTCCGGCCAGCCCCGTATTGTCGAGAATCTCGCGGCTGTGGGTCCGCTCGTAGATGATTCCCACGCAGAGGAAGAGCCCGCCGGTGGTGATCCCGTGATTGACCATCTGCATCACTGCCCCTTCGATCCCCTGGATGTTCAGGACGAAGATGCCCAGCGTGACGAAACCCATGTGACTGACGCTGGAGTAGGCGATGAGTTTCTTGATGTCCGTCTGGGCCAGGGCCATGTAGGCGCCGTAAATGATGGCGATGATCGAGAGCGCGATCATGGGCTTGGTGAACGTGATGGTGGCGTCGGGCAACATCGGCAGGGTGAAGCGGAGGAAGCCGTAGGTACCCATCTTCAACAAGACGCTCGCGAGAATCACGCTGCCGGCCGTCGGCGCTTCCACATGGGCATCCGGCAGCCAGGTATGGAACGGAAACATCGGCACCTTCACCGCGAAGGCGGCGAAGAAGGCGAGAAACAACAAGGTTTGAAGCGATGCGCTGTAGGTCCCGCGACTCAGCGCGATGATGTCAAAGGTCTGTCCGCCGTGAAAGTAGAGGGCCAGAATCGCGACAAGCAGCAACAGGCTGCCAGCCAGGGTGTAGAGGAAAAACTTGATCGCCGCATAGAGGCGGTTGGGTCCGCCCCAGACGCCGATGAGCAGGTACATCGGGATCAGCATGGCTTCCCAGAACACGTAAAACAGGACGAAATCGAGCGCGACGAAGACTCCCAGCATGGCCGTTTCCATGACCAGGAGCATCGACATGAACAGCTGGACGCGCTTCTCGATCGCGGTCCAAGACACGGTAACGCAAAAGGGCATGAGAAAGGTCGTCAGCAACAGGAGCGGAAAACTGATGCCGTCGAGGCCGAGGCTGTATTGCACCGGCGGAGAGCTGATCCAGGACGCCCGTTCCACGAACTGCATGTCTGCGGTCGAGGGGTCGAACAGCCACCAGAGCGGCAATGAGAGCAGGAAGTCGGCCACGGTAATCCCCAGCGCGAGCCATCTGGCGGACTCCGCCTTGACCAGGAGGCAGAATATGGCCCCCACCAGCGGCAGGAAAATGATCAGACTCAGCCAGGGGAACGAGGTCACGAAATTCTGCTCCAAGGACAAAGGGTGAAACGTAATCCGTAATAGATTCTGCTGGTTGCTTGGGTCCTCACCACTTCTTCTGTACGGTTCTCGTCTTACTAGAACAGCAAATACACCGTCAGGATCACCACGGCGCCGAGCGTCATGCCAAGCGCATAGTGCTGGGTTTGTCCGCTCTGTGTCAGCCGGATGAACCAGCCGCCCCAGGCCACGGCGCGGGCCACTCCGTTCACGGCCCCGTCGATGATCGCGACATCGACATATTTCCAGAGCCCCTGCGCGGCCGAGATGGTCGGTCGGACCAATGAGCGATCGTAGGCTTCATCGATATACCACTTGTGGAGCGACAGTTCGTACGCCGCGCGCCACTGGTGGGCAAGCCGGTCCGGCAAGCCAGGATTCAGGACGTACAGATAGTAGGCCGCACCGATTCCGGTGAGTCCCATCAAGGTGGCCACCGCCATGATGCCATAGGCGGCTGTGCCCTCATGATGCGCGGCGGCCCCTGCGCCGTGAAATACCGGTTCCAGAAAAGACGGAATGCCCAGGTAGCCGGCGACGATACTCAGGACGGCCAGCACCATCAGCGGGGCGGTCATCGTGGTCGAGGGTTCGTGGACATGGCCTGCGTGATGCGGATCGACGCGGGAGGTTCCCCAGAAGGTCACGAAGACCAGACGAAAACTATAGAAGGCGGTCAATCCTGCGGTCAGCAGCCCGCAGACCGTCAGCACTTGGCCCAATGGTCCGGCGGACCAGGAAGAGACGAGTAGCTCGTCCTTGCTGAAGAACCCGGCGGTGAGCGGGAATCCCGCCAGCGCGAGGGAGCCCACGAGGAACGTCCAATAGGTGACCGGGAGCTTGTCTTTCAATCCGCCCATGCGCCGCATGTCTTGTTCGTGGTGCAAGGCAATGATGACGGAACCGCAGCCCAAGAACAGGAGCGCCTTGAACGCGCCATGGGTAAGCAGGTGATACATGCCGGCGCTGTAGGCGCCCAAGCCGCAGGCCATGACCATGTAGCCCAGCTGGCTCATGGTCGAATAGGCGACTACGCGTTTGATGTCGGTCTGGGTCAGGGCGATGGTCGCGCCCAGCATCATGGTGAGCCCGCCGACCAGTGCGACGACGGTCATCGCGGTGGGAGACAGGTTATACAGCGGCGAGAGGCGCGCGACCATGAAGACACCGGCCGTGACCATGGTGGCGGCATGGATCAAGGCCGAGATCGGTGTCGGCCCCTCCATCGCATCGGGCAGCCAGACATGCAGCGGAACTTGCGCTGATTTTCCCACCGCTCCGGTGAAGAGCAACAGGCAGATCACGGTCATGACCGAGACCTCCCAGATGCCGCCGAATGGTCCAAGGAGATTGGTCGTGTTGGACGCCACGCCCTCTGCTTGCGCGAACACCGTGGCGTAATCGAGCGAGCCGAACGAGTACCAGACCAGGAAGAGCCCAAGGATGAAGCCGAAATCTCCGACGCGATTGACCAGGAACGCTTTGGTTGCGGCGGCGCAGGCGCTCGCCCGCTCATACCAGTGCCCGATCAGCAGGTAGGAACAGAGGCCTACCGCTTCCCAGAAGACAAACAACTGCAGCAGATTGTCAGCCATCACCAGCATGAGCATCGAGAACGTGAACAGGGCGATATAGGCAAAGAAACGGGCGTATCCAGGCTCGCCGTGCATGTAGCCGATCGTATAGATGTGCACCAGCGTGCTGACCGTGGTGACCAGAATCAACATGACGGCGGTCAGGCGATCGATGGAAATCCCGATGTGAATGTCCAGGTTGCCGGAGGTCAGCCAGGTATAGAGGGGGACGTTGATGGCCTGGCCGGTGGCGACATCGTGCAAGGCCAAGAGCGACAGCAGGAACGAGCCCACCATCGCCGGGACCGCCACCAGATGCGCGCGGTCCTTAATCCACCCTTCGCCGATACCGACGATCAGGAAGGCGAACAACGGCAGAAATGGAATCAACGCATAGAGCATGGTCAGTGCAATCGGCTTATCGTTTCAAGAGGTTCAGGTCGTCGATGTAGATGGATGAATTCGCCCGGTGCAGAGCGATAATGATGGCCAGTCCCACGGCCACTTCAGCAGCCGCCACGGTCAAGGCGAAAAATACGAACACCTGCCCCGCCACATTGTGGAAGTAGTCCGAAAAGGCGACGAAGTTGATGTTCGTGGCATTGAGCATCAACTCGACCGACAGCAGGATCACGATGATGTTGCGCCGAATCAATACGCCGACCACGCCGGTGAGAAATACGAAGCCGCTCAAGATCAAATAGTAGGATAACGGGACAGTCATGCAATTACCGGTTGTTACTGGACGCGTTCATGGATGTCTTTTTTTGCCAGAATGATCGCCCCGATCATGGCCACCAGCAGGATCAAGGACGCGACCTCAAAGGGGAACAAATAGGTTGAGTACAGGGCTTCCCCGATCAGTTCCGTGTTCCCGGGTCCCGCGACCGGATCGACCGAGGCCGCCGGAGCCGATGCCGTGGCCTGTGACTGAAAGAACAGGAGGATTATTTCCGTGCACAGCACCACACCGAGCAGTCCTGCCACCGGAAGTTGGTTGTGGTAGCGCTCTTCGGACGTGACGCTCAGCAGCATGACTACGAAGAGATACAACACCAGGATGGCGCCGGCATAAACGACGATCTGCACCGCAGCCAGAAACTCCGCATGCAGGGTCACATACAGGCCTGCGACATGAAAAAACATGATCAGCAGAGCCAGCGCGCTGTAGACGGGGTTCCGCAAGGCGACCACCAAGAGGGAGGTCGTTGCGATCACCGCGGCAAAATAGAAGAAGAAAATGTGGTCCATGCGTCCGTCGTCTCTTCCGAATCAGATGAAGGCCCTTCCCCCTGTTGCCCTCGCGCCCTGTCTGGTGACAGCCTGCTGTTGCTCGCTCCTCTCTGCGCGGGGGGCGTCACGGAGGGCGAGGTGGGCGGCTTAGATCTCCTTTTGCGGGAGATTCTTGAACGCGACGTTGAAAAACGCCACATTCGGATGCTGCAGCTCAAGGCGTTTTTCACGAACGGGGTACGAGCGGTCACCGATGGCGAGGAGCTGTTCTTTATTGAGGTGGAGCTGACGCTTGTCGTACACGGCCCATTCAAACTCGCGGGTCATTCCCAGGGCATCCACCGGACAGGCATCGACGCAGAGGCCGCAGAACAGACAGCGCGTCATGTCCATATAGTATTCTTTGGAGTACCGTTTCGTGGGTTCCTCAGGGACTTCCGCGCTGACGACGCGGATGACGCGCGAAGGGCAGGCTGCCTCGCAGAGGTCGCAGCCGACACATTTCTCGGTCCCGTCGTCATAGCGCAGCAAGGCCAACATGCCCCGGTAGTTCTCGGGTAACAGCCGTTTCTCGTGCGGGTATTGCAGGGTGATCGGCTTGTAGTTGAGCAAGTGCGTCAGCGTGGCCTTCATGCCCAGCAGGAGCTCATAGAAGGTCAACGTCTTGAGCCAATCCCTGAGGGACGGTTTCTGCTTGGGCTGTGTTGCGACGACGTTCATGTCACTCCGTTACCGCGGGAAGAAGTAGGCGGCAATGGCCGTCAGCACGATGTTCCCCAGCGCGATCGGGAGCATCACTTTCCAGCCGAACCGCATCAGTTGGTCGTACCGCAGGCGAGGCAATGTCGCGCGCAACCAGAAAAACAGGAACAGAAAGAAGTACACCTTGACGGCGAACCACACGACGTTTTCCATCCAGGCCACGGAGTCCAGGCCGATGTACCCCAGGATGGTGCCGGGATAGGGGGCGTTCCATCCGCCAAGAAACAGGGCTGCCGCGACGCAAGACACCAAGATCATATTGGCGTATTCCGCGATGAAGAAAAAAGCGAATCGCATGCCGCTGTATTCGGTGAAGAACCCTGCCACCAGCTCGCTCTCCGCTTCGGGCAGGTCGAACGGGACACGGTTGGTTTCCGCCACCGCGGAGATGACGTACACCACGAACGCGAAAATTTGCGGGAAGGGCATGGCGAGAATGAACCAGTTCCAAAATCCGCCGGCTTGCGCCTCCGTGATCTTGACGAGGCTAAGCGAGCCGGACAGCAAAATGACCCCCACGATGGCGAGTCCGACGTTCAACTCATAGCTGATCACCTGCGCGGCGGAGCGGAGTCCGCCGAGGAGGGAATACTTGCTGTTCGAGGACCAGCCGCCGAGAATGATCCCATAGGCGCCGATCGACGCGAAGGCCAAAATGTAGAGGATGCCGATATTGATGTCGCTGATCACGAAGGGCTTGATCTGCATGCCGAACACTTCAATGGTCAGGCTCGGGCCAAAGGGAATGACGGCGAACCCGATCATGGCCGGCACCAGGGCGAGGATCGGCGCGAGGGTGAAGAGGAATTTGTTGGCGCCGGCGGGGATGATGTCTTCTTTGAAGAAGAGTTTTAACCCGTCGGCGATCGGTTGGAGCACGCCATAGGGGCCGACTTCCATCGGGCCCATGCGATCCTGCATCCAGCCGAGGACTTTCCGTTCGGCGAGGGTCAGGACCATCACGGTCAGCATCACCACCCCCATTACCGCGGCGATTTGAGCCAGGGACACCGCCAGTCGCAATCCGATTTCCATAACAGCAATACTCCTCGTCCCGTCCTACGAGACCTTCGCGAGAGACACGCGCGCGAGCTTAAAATAGGGGATTTGAGTCTGGGGATCAATCGTCCAGTCGGCGAGTTGCTTGGCCTCGCCGTCGAAATGCTCCGGGAACCAGAGGAGGCCGACGGGCACACGTTCGAGAATTTTCACCGTGGTGGTGATGGCGCCACGTGTGTTGGAGACCCGGACCTGTCGTCCGTCCGTCAGGCCGAGCGTGGCGGCGTCCGCCGGATTGATGGAGAGGAACCCATCCTGCTGTACTTGAAGCAGTCCCTTGGAGCGCGTGGACAGTTTGCCCGAGTGAAACAGCGTTTGAACAAACAGCAGCGTAAATTGCTCGTCATCCGTCTTGGGAGTCGGGCGCAAGGCATACCGCTTCGCCGCATCGACCGCGAACTCTTCCGTCAGATAACGGCTCAGCACGGCCTGATCCACTTTGGGCGGGGTGGGCGCCGGTCCCAACAGCCCATATCCCGGGATCACGCTCCGAATCTCTTTCAGGATTTCCCGTGCATCGCCATACTCAAGCGGTGAACCCATAAGGACGGAGAGAGCCGAGAACATTTCCCAATCTGGACGGCTGTCGCCCACCGGATCAATTGCTTGGCGAACGGCCTGGACATGCCCCTCGGAGTTTGTGAAGGTGCCGTGTTTTTCCATGTAGGAGGAGGCCGGCAGCACCACATGGGCCATGGCCGCGGTTTCGGTGAGAAACAACTCCTGACAGACCAATAGATCCAGTTTCGCCAGGGCTTCCGTGGTCTGGGACGCGGCGGGAAGGGTGCCGACCGGGTTTTCCCCGACGACAAACAACGCTTTGAGCGTGCCCTTGTCGGCCGCGGCGAGCATGTCGATCAGCGAGGCCCCGGGGGTGCGAGGCAATTCTTCCCGCCACACGGCTGTGATGCGTTCGCGGCCGGCCTGGTCATTCAGAGGCGCAGGGCCTGGGAAAAATTCGGCCACGGCGCCCATTTCAACTGCGCCTTGATCGTTATTCTCTTCGGCGAGCGGCCCGAGCCCGCAGCCAGGCTTGTCGAGCTTGCCTAACAGGATCAGCAGATCCAGCAGATTCGCGATGGTGTCCTGCCCGCCAGGCTGACGCAGCACGCCGTTTCCAACCAAGATGACCAACCGCTTTGCTCCCGCCAATGTCCGTGCAGCCTCGTTCCACTGTGCCCGCGTTTGCCCGGTGGCCGCTTCCAAATCGTTCCACGAAGTGGCGTCCAGGAGGGCGGTGAGGCGTTGCACGAACGCCGGAGCCTGTTGGGCGGCGGCGTCCTCATGGAGATTCTGTTCGAGGACCGCTTTGATCAATCCGTTGACGGAATTCCCGAATTGGGTGGGATGAGTCGGAAAATGCTGCGCGGCTAGGTTGACGATATTGCTCAGAGTATCGATGGCCGGCTGCAGCGTTTCCATCGTGACGAGTGTCGCCTGCCGTTTTTTGACGGCTTCTTTGACCTTGAGGCCGGTGATCGGGCTGGTCTCGGTGATGTTCGTGCCGACCAGCAGCAGGGTGTCGGCGGCGACGATGTCTTCAAATGCGATGGTCCAACGATGGGTGCCCTGAACTCGGCGCAGGGCCTGTACGCCGCTGATGTGACCATATCGTGCACTGCTGTCGATGTGGTTGGTCCCGATCACTTGGCGCATGAATTTTTGGAACACATAGAGGTCTTCGTTCGTGCAACGGGAGGTGATGAGTCCTCCGAACGCATCCGCGCCGTGCGCCAGTTTCAGGCGGAGAGCTTGTTCGGCGACATATTCCAGCGCGTCTTCCCAGGTGGCCTCGACCAGCTTGCCTTCCCGACGGATCAACGGGTGCGTGAGACGGTCGGCGTGGGTGCTGGCATGGAAACCGAAGAATCCACGGACACAGAGGTCGCCGTTGTTTCGACCGGCTCCATGCGAGGAGTTCACCTCAATGAGCTCATTGCCCTTCGTCTGCACGGTAATCCGGCAGCCATCGCCGCAGAAGGTGCAAATCGTGTCGGCCCGCTTGAGCATCCAGGGGCGGTATTCGTACATGGACAGGCGGCTCGTAATGGCTCCGACGGGGCAGATCTGCACGCATCCGCCGCAAAATTCGCAGTCGAGCTGGTGGGCCGCGAAATGTTTGATCTCGGTCATGGTGCCGCGCCCGACCGGCGCCAGCGCCTTGACGTCCATGATTTCGTCACAGTACCGAACGCAGCGCAAACACTGCACGCAACGGTTCATCTGCGTTTCAATGAGAGGGCTGAAATATTCTTTCTGGAAGATACGCTTGGTCTCCGTGAACCGGCTGGTCGTCGGCGTGTATTGATGCGAGAAATCCTGGAGATCGCATTTGCCGCCCTGGTCGCAAACCGGGCAATCAAGCGGATGGTTGGCCAAAATGAATTCCAGGACCGACTTGTGCGCGTCGTCCACCACAGTGGTCGCGGTGCGAACGGTCATCCCTTCCGCGACCGGCGTACTGCAGGCCGTCTGCAGTTTCGGCATTTTCTCGACTTCCACGAGGCACATCCGACAGTTGGCATCCGGCTTCAACTTGGGGTGGTAACAAAAATGTGGAATCATCACCCCGACACGCCGTGCCGCTTCGATCACCAAGGTTCCCTTGGGGACCGCGACCGTCGTGCCGTCGATGGTGAGCCGAACTGTTTCTGGTTTTGGATCAGGCATAATGTTCATCGTTCGTCGCTCGTGAAGCGTGACTGGTCGCACGTGACGTGGAGTGTCCGCTTTTCTCCGATGACGAGATACGCGTTACGAGAGACGTCAATGTTTCGTTCCTACCGGTTCCGGTCGTATCAAGTTTGCCGCCTCGGCGGCATGGATCAAGGCGACATACTCGTGCCGCCAGTGTTTGAGCGTGCTCAGGATCGGCGAGACTTCGGCATCACCGAACGCGCAGACCGTTCGCCCCGCAATGTTCTTACACAGGTCGGTCAGGGTTTCAAGGTCCGCCATCTGGCCCCGCTTGTTGACGATCCGGCGCATGATCTGCACGAGCCAGGAACTGCCTTCCCGACAGGGGCTGCACTTGCCGCAGGACTCGTGATAGAAAAATTCCATCAGGCGCAACGCCGCCCACACCATGTCGGTGCCTTCTTCCATCACGGTCACGCCGCCCGATCCCAGCATGGACCCGGCCAGCGCCACGGATTCGAAATCCAGTTTGACGTCCAGGTGATCGGGAGTCAGAAACGGTGCGGAGGCGCCTCCGGGGATGAAGGCCTTGAGTTTCTTGTCCGATCGCATGCCGCCGGCCTGCTCATAGATCAACTCGCGAAAGGTGATGCCCATCGGGACTTCGTAGTTGCCGGGTCTGGCCACATGGCCGCTCACGCAAAAGACTCTGGTGCCGGTGCTCTTCGGCGGTGATCCGATCGAGGCAAACCATTCGGCGCCACGAGTCAGGATGTGCGGCAGATTGGCCAAGGTTTCAACATTGTTCACCACGGTCGGTTTGTTGTAGAGCCCGTGTGTGGCCGGAAACGGCGGTTTGACGCGCGGGAGTCCGCGCTTGCCCTCGAGCGATTCCAACAGCGCCGTTTCCTCACCGCAAATATAGGCGCCCGCTCCGCGGTGCACCCAGATGTCGATTGTGGTGTTGGTGCCGAAAATATTCTTGCCGACATACCCGGCGGCGCGCGCGTCCTTGATGGCCTGTTCGAGAATCTTGGCGCCCAGCACAAATTCCCCGCGAATATAGATGTAGGAACTCGCTGCGCCGATGGCGTAGCAGGCGAGGAGCATGCCTTCGAGCAATTGATGCGGGTCACGCTCGATCAACTGCCGATCTTTGAATGTTCCCGGTTCGCTCTCATCGGCGTTGCAGCATAGGTAACGCGGCCCCTGGTAGTCCTTGGGCAGAAACCCCCACTTGACTCCCGTTGGAAAACCGGCGCCGCCGCGCCCGCGCAAGCCGGATTTCATGACCACGGCGGTGACGTCTGCCGGACTTACTTTGCCGAGCACCTTGCGAATCGCCTGGTAGCCGCCTGTGCGTTCATACTCCGCGAGCGAACCCGTATAGCCGGGTTGCAGCATGTTTTTCAGCAGAATGGGTTCGTAGGTCGGCATAGCTTCAGCGTGAAACGAAACAGATGACAGGTAAAAGGTTGAGGCCCGCTATGGTCGTTCGTCGTCTCACGCCCCCGCCTTTGCCGCTGCCGGCTCCGGCCACATGAAGGGGCCGGTCTTCAGCGACGAGGTGCCGGTCTGCCGCAACTCGGCCAAAATTCGATCCAGCTTCTCTTCCGTCAGCCGTTCGTAATAGTCGTCGTTGACCTGCATCATCGGGCCCGTGCCGCAAGCAGCCAGACATTCTACGACACTTAACGTGAAGAGCTTGTCCGGAGTCGTCTCGCCCGGTTTGATGCCGAGCTTCGCGCCGATCCAGCCGATCACCGTATCCGAGCCGACGAGTGCGCACATGAGCGACTTACAGACTTGCAGATGGAATTTCCCCACCGGCTTTAGGTTCAACATCGTATAAAACGTCGCGGTCTCATACACCTGCGGCGGGGTCAGCCTTAAGATGCCGGCGATTTCCTGCATCGCCGCTTCCGTGACATACCCCTGTTCACGCTGCGCCAGATACAGCAGCGGCAGCAGCGCGGACCGCTTGACCGGATAGCGGCTCAATATATCGTCGATCTCTGCCTTGTGGGTTTCTTGCAGCATCTATGTCTTCCCTATGCCCACCACGACGAGGTGTGAAGCAGCCTGTTCCGACGTGCGCGTCCAACGGAGGCCTCAAGAGGCACGCGTTGCGCGCACGCAACGAACACGTGATTCGCGCCCCTCATCTATCACATTCTCCCATCACAATGTCGTAGGTTCCGAAAATGGTGATGATGTCAGAGATCAAATAACCGCGGGCCATGTGGTCGAATGCGCCCATGTGAATGAAGGACGGGGATCGAATTTTCAGCCGGTAGGGCCGGGGGCTTCCGTCGCTCACAATGAAGAATCCCAGCTCGCCCTTGGGCGCTTCGGTCCCGCAATAGGTTTCGCCTTTCGGAGGTTTGAAGCCCTGCGTGAAAATAATGAAGTGGTGAATCAGACTTTCCATGTCGCGCATGACCTTGGCCTTGGGCGGAGGAACCACGTGCGGCACATCGGCCATGATCGGTCCCTCCGGCATCTGGTCGAGGCATTGGGCAATGATGCGCGCGCTTTGCCGCATTTCTTCCATCCGGACCCAGTAGCGATCGTACGTATCGCCCCGTTTGCCGACGGGCACTTCCCACTCGACTTTGTCATAGGCCCCGTACGGCTCATATTTACGCACATCGTAATCGACGCCTGATCCTCTCAGTGTCGGGCCGGTGAGTCCGAAATTAATCGCGTCTTCCGCGGAAATCACCGCCACGTCCCTGGTCCGCCCGACCCAAATCCGGTTGGACATGAGCAGCTGGTTGTATTCGTTGACCTTGTCCGGGAACGTCTGCAGGAACGCCTTCAGCCGGACGACCAGATCCGGAGTGAAATCGCTGTCCACCCCGCCGATGCGGTAGTAATTCAAGGTCAGGCGCGCGCCGCAGAGCTTCTCGAACATGTCCAGCAGCACTTCGCGTTCGCGGAAGGTCCAGAAGAAGACGGTCATGGCGCCGATGTCGAGCGCCTGCGTGCCGAGCCAAAACAGGTGACCGATGATGCGTTGCATTTCGGCGACGAGGGTGCGGACGTATTCCGCCCGTTCCGGCACGGTGATGTCGAGCAGCTTCTCCACCGCGCGCACATAGGCATAGTTATTCGTCATCGCGCAGACGTAATCGAGCCGGTCGGTATGCGGGATGATCTGCATGTAGTGCAGGCCTTCCGCCAGTTTTTCGACGCCGCGATGCAAATAGCCGAGGTCCGGCGTGGCCTTTACGATCCGTTCGCCGTCCAATTCCAGCACCACTCTGAGCACGCCGTGCGTGCTGGGATGTTGCGGGCCCATGTTCAACAACAATTCTTCCCGCCGACGCGTGCCGCCCTGCTGTTCGGTGGCGAGGTACGCCTGTTTCTCGCGCTCCGGAACTTCCCCTTCCGTCTGCTCCTCGGGAGCTTCGTCCAGGCGGGGGATGAATGGAAACGAGCTGCGCCAGCCTCGTCCCTCGGCCGGGAAATCTTTGCGCAGCGGATGGCCTTCCTCGTAATCGTCCGGCAAAAGAATACGACGGAGATCGGGATGCCCGACGAAGATGATGCCCATCAAGTCGTAGACCTCGCGCTCCATGAATTCGGCGCCCTTCCAGATGCCGGTCACCGAGTCGATCTGAGGAGCCTCTTCGGTCACGCGCGCTTTCAGTCTGATGCGCCGTCGATGCGCCAGTGAGAGCAGTTGGTAGACGACTTCAAATCGCTCGGGGTCGGTGGGGTAGTCCACCGAGCAAATGTCGGTGATATGGTCGAACGAGGCCTCCGGCGTATCATGTAGCCAGCGAGCAATGTCGACGATCCGAGCGGCAGCCACGCGTGCCGTCACTTCGTTCCTGGCGGTATCCACCTCCACGCCGCGGACGGCGTCGGGAAACGTGGTCATGAGTCGTTCAAGCAGCGGTTGCATCGTTCTCGATTCACTTCACGAAGACATGTTCGCGCTGGACTTTTTGTTGCAATTTCAGCAGACCGTCCAATAACGCTTCCGGGCGAGGCGGGCAGCCCGCGATATACACGTCGACTGGGACGATCTGGTCCACGCCCTGTACCACGGCGTAACTGTTGTAGTGGTTGCCGGAGGTCGCGCAGGATCCCATGGAGATGACGTAACGGGGTTCCGGCATCTGATCGTAGATCCGTCGGATGACCGGGGCCATCTTCCGGCAGACTGTTCCGGCGACGATCATTAAATCTGACTGGCGCGGCGAGGCACGGAAGACGCCGGCGCCGAACCGGTCGATGTCATAGCGCGACGAGACGCTGGCGATCATCTCGATGGCGCAACAGGCCAAGCCGAACGTCATGGGCCACATGGAAGACTTGCGCGCCCAACAGACGAGGGCATCGAGATTTGTCGTCAGAATATTGGCATCCAGTTGCCGCTCCAAAAAGCTCATAGTCCTCTCACTTTCCCATTCTCTTTAGCAAAAAGGAGAATGAGCGGCTCCGACTGCGCGCGTCGAACGAAGGCCTTCCGAGACCGCGCGTTCCGCGAGCAACGGAGGTGGTTAGGTCGCTCATGATAGATCCCATGCTCAGTCCCATTCGAGCGCCCCTTTTTTCCAGGCGTACCAGAATCCGACGATCAGGATGCCGATAAACACGATCATCTCGACGAGGCCCACCAGTCCCAACTTCTTGAACGCCACGGCCCATGGGAACATGAAGACGATTTCGATGTCGAAGATCACGAACAGCATCGCAATGATGTAATACCGTATCGGGAACTGTACCCGGGCATCCGAAAACAGCGGGCTGCCGCTCTCGTAGGGCGTGAGCTTGGCGCGATAGGGCCGGCTCGGACGGACGATTCGGCCAAGGAGAATTTGGACTGCGCCGAACGCAACCGCGATCACGATAAACATCAGAATCGGGATGTAATTCAGCGGCGCGGCTTCGCTACCCATGGTTCATCCGTGAGTCGTGAAAGGTGACACGTGAAACGACGGTTGCCACGATCGTGCTCATTCCTGTTCGTGTTCCTGTTACGCGGCCGAGCGCGCCGTCAGGATCGACCCGAAGAACGGCTGGAATTTCAGCCCATCCAGTTCCGGCTTAGCCATGCCCTTGTGTTGCACTAGGACTTTAAATGTGCGTCCCATCCCGTCCGGACGCAGCAAGTGGATCGCGGCATAAAATTCGGCGGATTCCGGGTGCAGCGACTCCAGCAGTTGCTCCGCGCCCAGGCCGATCAAAAAACTCATCTGATTGGTAAATCCGGTCACATCCAGTCCGGCCTGTTGGCCCGTTTGCGCCAGGGCGCTGAAGTCCACATGGGCGGTCATATCCTGCTCACCCACCCGGTCGTATGCATCCTCTGAGGTCGTTTGATGGTAATAACACAAGAACGTGCCGTTCTTGCGATCCGGCCCATAGAGGTCCTCGGTGGTGTGGCCGTAGTCGATCGTCAGGACCGCGCCGTGAGCCATGGCTTGCGCCACCTGGTTCATCCAGCGCACCGCATGCAGATTTATTTCGGTCCGATAGCCGTTCGGCAGGTTGATCGCACCCTTTCGCAGATAGGCTGACAATTCGTCGGAGAGGGGACGGTAGACCTCGCTGAATCGATCTCCGCAACAATCGACATAAATCTCTTGTACGTGCCCATCAATCACCGCGAGCCGATGAACGGGAAATGCATCCACCAGTTCATTGGAAAAGAAGAGGCCGGTGACGCTGTTCGGCGGCAGATCTTCCAGGCGATCCAGCCAGGCGACGCGACCGGCTTGTCCGACCCAAGGCGCCACACTGTGTTGCTGAAGGGCGCGCATCGAGGCACTGCGTTCGATCAAGACGTAGCGCAGGCGTTCACCGAGGTTCGCGGGCGCGTTCCGGCAAGCTGTGAGGAAATCCCGCGCCAACAGTCCCTTGCCCGCTCCCATCTCCACGACGGTGAAGGGATCCGGATGCCCGAGGCAGGCATCAAGCTGCTGCGCTTGTTTGGCCAACGCCTGCCCGAGGATCGGGTGCACATCCGAGCTGGTATAAAAGTCGCCGGACCAACCGATGCGTTCCTGGGTCGGAGCATCGACCGGGCGAACATAGTAGCCGTACTGCGGATGATACAGGGCGAGGTCCATGAAGCGGGCGAACGAAATCGGACCAGTCGCTGCAATTTCAGCCCTGATTTCCGCCAGGAGTTGTGGATGCCCAGTGCTCAAAGTGACACCACCCTTGTCGGTAGTCGACTTTCGGTTCATGCGCCATCGCAAGAAACAGCTCTCTCACCGGATTCTCTAGGGAAAAGAGGGGGTTAGATTAGCCGCTGCTTCGGCGGCAAGTCAAGGCGAAAAGACCTGGGAAGGCGGGAGAATCTCGATGTTTGAGCGGGTGTTTATTCTCCCCGTCGGGAACGCAGTGCGGCCAGGGATCTCACGCTACGCCCCATGGCACTTCTTGAATTTTTTTCCGCTTCCGCAGGGGCAGGGATCGTTGCGGCCGACTTTGTCTGCCTGGTGTTGGACCGTTTGCGGCGCCGGTTCGTCGCTCCGGTTGAGCACCATGCGCGGCGGCGGAGTCGGTTCAGGGACGGGTGGCGGCTGTTCACCGCGGACGGCCTGGACGCGGAACATTCGTTCCAGCACATCCGACTTGATGCGCTCCATCATGGCGGAGAACATGTCGAAGCCTTCGCGCTTGTACTCGATCAGCGGGTCCTTTTGCCCGTAACCACGCAGGCCGATGCCGTCTCGAAGATGGTCCATGCCCAGCAAGTGGTCCTTCCAATGGTGGTCGATCACTTGGAGCAGCAGCATCTTCTCCAGATACCGCATCAGTTCGGAGCTGAGCTCCTGTTCTTTGCGGTCGTAGGCCTGTCGGACCTGGTTTTGGATATCCTCGATCAGGGCATCTCGGCCGACGTCTTTGAAATGGTCTGCCACGGTGCCGCGGCCCTGTGTGACGTCCAGCGCGAATTGGCCTTGGAGGGCTTCGCCGAGACCGTTGTAGTCCCATTCCTCCTGGTACTGATCGGCCGGGCAGTAGGTATCGACGAAGGCATTCACCACATCCTTCATCATGTCGTGGATGTCCTGTTGAATATGTTCGCCGGCGAGCACGGCGTGGCGGTGCTGGTAGATCACTTCCCGCTGCTTGTTCATCACGTCGTCGTATTCGAGGAGCTGTTTGCGAATTTCGAAGTTGTGCCCTTCGACCTTTTTCTGCGCGTTGGCGATGGCCCTGGTGACCATGCCGTGCTCGATGGGCACGCCTTCTTCCATGCCCAGCTTGAGCATCAACTGCGAGACGCGCTCGGAGGCGAAAATGCGCATCAGATCATCTTCGAGCGACAGGTAGAAGCGCGAGGAGCCGGGGTCGCCTTGACGGCCGGCGCGGCCACGGAGCTGGTTGTCGATGCGGCGGCTTTCGTGCCGCTCGGTGCCCAGGATATGCAGCCCGCCTGCGGCGACCACTTCCTGCTTGTCCTTTTCACAATCGGCCTTGATTTCGTCGAAAATTTCCTGCTTGCGCGCATCCGTCAGGGTTTCATCCTGGTAGAGGATCCGTTTGAACAGGAAGTCAGGATTGCCGCCCAGGAGAATGTCGGTGCCGCGGCCAGCCATGTTGGTCGCGATAGTGACCGCGCCCTTGCGTCCGGCTTGGGCGATAATTTCTGCTTCTTTCTCGTGAAACTTGGCGTTCAGCACGTTGTGCTTGATGCCGTGGCGGCCCAGGTATCCTGCCAACCGTTCGGACTTTTCGATGGAAATCGTGCCGACCAGCACGGGTTGTCCGCGCTCGTGACAGTCCTTGATTTCCTCGACGATGGCCGTGAACTTTTCCTTCTCCGTCCGGAAGACGACGTCGGCGTAATCCTTGCGGATCATGGACCGGTTGGTCGGCACGACGTTGACGTCCAAATTGTAGATCTTGGCGAACTCTCCCGCTTCCGTGTCGGCCGTGCCGGTCATGCCGGCCAGCTTCTTGTACATGCGGAAATAATTCTGAAAGGTCACGGAGGCCAGCGTCTGGTTCTCGTTGGCGATCTTGACGCCTTCTTTGGCTTCCACGGCCTGGTGTAATCCGTCACTCCACCGGCGGCCCGGCATCAACCGGCCGGTAAACTCATCGACGATGATGACTTCGCCGTCTTTCACCACGTAATCGACATCGAGCTTGTAGAGCGAATAGGCCTGAAGGGCCTTCACGACGTGGTGCACGAGATCCATGTGTTGCAGGTCGTACAGGTTGTCGACGCCGAGGAGTTTCTCTACGCGGATGTTGCCTTCTTCCGTGAGCGAGGCGGTTTTGGTTTTCTCTTCGATCGTATAGTCCTGCTCAGGCTTGAGCTGCGGAATGATCGAATTGATCCGGTAGTACAGATCGGTGGTTTGATCGGTCGGGCCGGAAATAATCAGCGGGGTGCGCGCTTCGTCGATCAGAATGCTGTCGACTTCGTCTACAATGGCGAAGTTCAGCGGGCGCTGGACGCATTGGCTCAGGTCGCTGACGATCAGGTTGTCGCGCAGGTAATCGAACCCGTATTCGTTGTTGGTGCCGTAGGTGATCTCGGCGCGATAGGCCTCATGCCGAGTACAAGGCCGTAGGTGCTGCAGTCGTTTGTCGGCCGCTTCATAGGTCGGGTCGTAGAGAAACGAGGCGTCGTGCTGGATGATCCCGACCGAGAGGCCGAGCGCATGGTACAGCTGTGCCATCCATTGCGCGTCGCGTTTGGCCAGGTAGTCATTGACGGTAACCAGGTGGGCGCCTTTCCCCTCCAGTGCATTTAGATAGAGTGGCAGGGTGGCGACCAGGGTCTTGCCCTCGCCGGTCTTCATTTCGGCGATTCGGCCTTTATTCAAGATCATACCGCCGATCAGCTGCACATCGAAGTGCCGCATGTTCAATCGACGGCGGGACATTTCCCGGCAGACGGCAAAGGCTTCGGGCAGGATGTCGTCGAGCGTCTCCCCGGCTTCAAGGCGTTTCTTGAACTCATGCGTCTTGTCGGCCAGAACTTCGTCGGAGAGCGGCGTGAGGCCGGCTTCGAGCCCGTTGATCCGCTCGACGATCGGGCGCAACGCCTTGATCTCGCGGTCGTTCTTACTGCCGAATATGACGTTCAGGACTTGAGTCAACATGCAGGCGTACCTTGATTATCACGAGCCTTCTCACGGGCGAGACTCACCGTAAGCGCATCGGCTCGGCCGCGGAGTATACAGGAATTCATAGGGGAATCCTACCGAAACAGCGGCGGAGGTCTCAACTGCGTCTCGATCGACGGATAGGACGGGCTTCCCGGCGTTGCTTTCGGATGCGCTGCGATCTATAGTGAGGCTCACCGCTTCGCCGATTCTGGAGGCGAAGCTCACCCACGGATTCCATTGCGGATTTCGATGCGGCAAGGGGCCAGCTTCTCTCTCAGTCTCTTCACGAGCATTCCGGTCTTCTGCCTGGCCGTTCTCGTGTCACCCGTTGAGGTCGGGGCAGCCTCGCCCGCGTCCCCTGAATCCGCCCGACGCAGTTATGAACGGGGCGTCACGCTCTTTCGTGCGGGTAATGCCGACGGCGCGATTGAGGCGTTAAAGCAGGCGCTTGCGCAGAATCCCCGGTTGGCCGAGGCGTACCATGTGTTGGGGCTTGTCTATTTCCAGAACAAACGCAATCCCGAAGAGGCGATCCAGGCGTACAAACAGTCGCTCAAGTTGGGCCCGGCTTCCGCGGAGATCCTGAACGATCTCGCCGATGTGTATCTCGCACAGGGACGCGGAATCGACGCGGAAGGGGTGTTGCGGCAGGCACTGGACATTGCGCCTGGAAACGAAGAGGCGCATCTGGATTTGGCGCGGCTCTACGAAGAACGGCATGATCGTGCGAATGCCGTGAAGATGTATCAGTCCCTGCTGCGGGTGCGACCAGACCATGCAGAGGCCTTGTATCATCTGGCGAGTTATTACGACGGTCAAGGTGACCTTAAGCTGGCCCGTGAGTATTTGTTCCGTCTCACGCAAGCGAATCCCGGGCATGCCGATGCCTGGTATCTGCTCGGACGCCTCGCCGAGCGCGGCAACGACCTGAACGCGGCGGCTGCCGCCTTTAAGGAAGCCATTGCGGTGAAGGCCGATCTGGTCGATGCTCATTACAACCTCGGGTTTGTCTATCGGAGCCAAGGGTTGCTCGCTGAGGCTGAGCGGGAATTCCTGGAGGTGATTCGTTATCGCCCGGAATATGCCGAAGCCCACTTGAATTTAGGCATGGTCTACACGAGCTTGAATCGGTTGGATGAGGCGGAAAAGGAACACGAGCGGGCGGTGGCCCTCAAGCCCAATTCGGCGGAGGCCCATTATAATCTCGGGGTCTTTTACGAACTTCATCGCAAGGACATGATCAAGGCCTTGGCGCAGTACCGGCGTTACCACGATCTCGGAGGGCGAGACGACCGGGTGGAGCGAATCATCGGCACCGCCGGGCAGTGAATCTGCTGCGGCGCGGCGCGTTGCTCCCTACCGCTGTTATTTGGTAGCGTGGTTCTTTGGGTATGGGACCATGAAAAGCTTTCTCTTCAGATCATCGACCTCTTTCCTGCTGGCGGTGCTTCTGTTCATGTCGGGCAGCGCGATGAGCGTGGCCATCGCCCATGATCTTGAGCATGCTTCGCACCATACGGCCGGTTCACACAGCACCGGGATCTGTGCCTGGATGTGCGCCACCGGAGCGGTCGCCAACCACGCCGAGGTGTATCTCATCTACAATCCGTTCCTCGTCTGGCTCGCTCCGGATCCTCACGAGGATCCTCTCCATCTCCTTTCCGTAGGACGGTCGAATCCCCGCGCTCCGCCCCTGTCCGCTTCCTAACGCACATTGTCAGTGGTCGGTCTGAACGGGTGACGAGCCATCGTCTCCCCATGTCCGTGTCCGCCAGTCGACAGGTCCGCGCCGAATGGCCCCGATTGAGGTCACGTCGGGACCGTCGATATTTCGCTCGATGGGGCTTGGATGGGGTCCGATGGCACCACGGGCGTTCTGCTCAATGCGGAACCTCCGGTCGACCACCTTGGGAACGAGATTCACAGAAAGGGCAGGGGGGTGATGGGAATGATGACGGAATCGGCAATGAAATGGATGGTCGTGGCGGCCTGCTGGATGCTGGCCGGCGGACTCCAATGCGGCCAGGCGGGCGCCGCGCTGCTGGACGGGCTCATGACGCCGCTGGAGGAGCGTCTGGCCGAACGTGGAGAGAACGTGATCGTCGGAAACTTCTACGCGCCGGATCGAGCGGATGCGCACGGGCCGATCGGCATGGTGGGAGAGCATACGCACAACAAGGGCGAATTCATGTTTACGTACCGGTACATGCACATGGCAATGGAGGGAATGCGGAACGGAACCAACCGGCTGGCCAATTCGGACGTGCTCCAGCGGTTCACGGCGACTCCTACGAATATGGCCATGGACATGCATATGTTCATGCCGATGTATGGGCTGACCGACACGGTGACCGTGATGGCGATGGTTCCCTACAGCACTAAATCCATGGACCACCTGACCCGTCCAGGCGGGACCTTTACGACGGAATCCAACGGGGTCGGTGACGTGCAGCTCTTTGGTCTCGTGCGGTTGTACGCGATCGAAACGCCGAGCATCGGTTCTCATCGGTTTCACTTGAATCTGGGACTGAATATTCCGACCGGCAGCATCACGGAGCGAGGACTCACCCCGCAGGGCACGGTTCGCCTTCCCTACCCGATGCAACTGGGGTCGGGCACGGTAGATTTCTTGCCCGGCATCACCTATCAGGGATCTGCGGGAGACGTCTCGTGGGGAACGCAATTCATGTACAACGCGCGCACCGGACGTAACAGCGAAGACTATTCGCTTGGGAACTCCTGGTTTCTGACCGGCTACGGGGCCTACCAGTGGGCGGATTGGGTGAGTAGCTCGGTGCGCCTCAACTATCAGGATTGGGACAATATCAGCGGGCGCGACCTGGCCCTTGCCAATCCCGCTATGCAGATGGTGCCGACGGTGGATCCTAGGCTCCAGAGTGGCCAGCGTCTCGATGTTCTCGTGGGATTCAATCTGCTCTTTCCTGAGATCATGGGGCTTGAGAACCGGCTGGGGGTGGAAGCCGGGATGCCGATCTACCAGCGACTGAATGGCCCCCAGCTCGAAA
This sequence comes from Nitrospira sp., assembly GCA_031315995.1. GTDB lineage: Bacteria > Nitrospirota > Nitrospiria > Nitrospirales > Nitrospiraceae > Nitrospira_A. The sequence goes on along the minus strand of JALDRG010000008.1, from coordinate 195,660 downwards.
CGGATTGGGTCGTCTATGCGGGCTGGCAGGTAGTCCATTGAGGAGGGATGATGCTGAATGAAAACACATCGGGCGGTCATGGGCCGTGGGGTATGAAGGCCGTGAGGTCTGTGGTTTCCGGCATGCTCTGTGGATGCGCGTTGTTGATAGCCCCGATGGCCGTCGTCGAAGCCTACGATCTGGCGGACGTGCTGCACGGCGGCGCTGTGTCGGGGACGGCCATTTTTTCTGGAGCAGCTCCGGAACCTCGTCGATTCGTGGTCCAAAAAGATGCCGATATCTGCGGTCAGGAACGGGTATTGACGGATGTCGACGTTCGCGATGGATTGCTGAGCGGGACGGTCATCGTGCTGGAAGGCGTGCGCAAGGGGAAGCCCTTTCAAGCGCGTTCCTATGCCGGGGACCCACCGGGCGGCGGCAGGTTCACCTATGCGGCCGGCCGGGAGGGGGCTCTCGAGATCCGGTCGAAGGGATGTAACTTCGGGCCGAATGCCGCGGTCGTGATGGCCGAGACGGCGGTGGAGTTTGTGAACGAAGATCCGATGACCCATACCGTGCATACCTATGCCGTATTCGGCCGAGAGGGGCTAATCCATCGGACCCTGCACAACCGTGACTTGCGGGCCCATTCCTCGATGGAGGAGACCTTTACATCCCAACATCTCAAGCAGAGCCAGATCGTGAGGATCGGCTGTGACCGGCATGAGTTCATGCAGAATTGGCTCTATGTCGTGGAGAGTCCATATTTTGCCATCACCGGTCGGGACGGCAGGTTCGTTATTGACGGAGTTCCGCCCGGGTCCTACGACCTGATTGCCTGGCATCCGCTATTGGGAGTGCGGACCCATTCCGTCACGCTGATAGGCGCTGAACAGGTCGAGGTGACCGTTGACCTCTCGTCCGGTTTCGCGCCGTGAACCCAACAGGACCGCGCCGCCTTCGCGCAGGCGAAGCGCCTTCCCGGGCAATCGACGGCCAGGAACGGCGGCGGAACGGGGACGCTGTCAGGAGAATGTTGCGTTGACGGTTCCCTGGCTGTTTTGTTAGCATGCGACCATAATTTTCGGGTTTTCTCTTATGCGAAGCACCTCCTTTAGAACCATCGTCTGGGTCGTGGCCTGTACGATCATTGCGTTGCTGGCCGTGACGACAGGCTCCGCCGTCGCGCACGAAGTCCAGCATACGGCACACCATAACGCCGGCATGCATGGATCGGGCATTTGTGCTTGGATGTGTGCAACGGCCGGGGTGCACGTGGTCACCCCCATTCACTCGATGCACCTGTTCACCGTGGCCGGAGAGGTGTCGTTCCGCTCCGATTCGGTGCTTTTGCCTCAGTTCCTCGCTCCCAGTCGGTCCCGCGCTCCACCCGTTTACTCCTAAACCACATCTACGTTGTGCCTGTCTCGCGCCGTGACTCGATGTCGCAGATCGCGAGCGAACAGTTCGGCGAGGTGTCTCGCATGCTGCGGGTGCATTCCTTTATTAGATCGTTGCGATACCAAGGATTCCATCATGCTTCGTGTTTGTGATGTCGTTGTTGCCTTGCGTGGTGCTGCGGCCCTGCTGACTCTCGTCGTCTTCGGCGGCGTCGCCTGTGCCGAGTCTGAACTCCTGGCCGTTACGATGCTAGGAGCGCCGCTCAATCTTGTTCAGGCTACAACGGTCATCTCCCCGCCCGCTCTCCGGTTTCATCAAGATGAGCGGTTGTACGCTGCTTGGATTGAAAAAAACGGGATGCAGGGGGAAGTAAAGACAGCCCTGATTCCGGCTGACGGGTCGGCGGCAGCCCAGGTTCAGGTTAGTCCCTCCGGTGTCGGGCCGGAAGCCATTCATCAATCGCCGGGCTTCGCCATCGGGGCCGATGGCGAACAGCTCGTGACCTGGTCGACCGCCGTGAAGAAGCCCGGAGCCTTATTCGCATCGGATCTCCAACTGGCACGATCTACCGCCACAGGAACGAAGTTTCAGGCGCCGGTTCAGGTCAACGACGACGGGTTGGCCATTTCGCATACGTTTGAGACTGTCTCCACAGGCAAGAACGGCGAGGTGTACGTCGCCTGGCTGGACGGACGGAATAAGGATCGCAGCGGCGCGGGTGTCATGCTGGCCTGCTCGCGGGACCATGGAATCACAGTCGAGAAGAACGTCGTCATTGACGGGATGGCCTGTCCATGCTGCCGTCCGATGGTCACGGAGGCGCCGGATGGGTCGTTATGGGTGGCATGGCGCAAGACCTTCGAGGGCAATGTGCGAGACATCGTGATTGCGCGTTCGACCGACCAGGGTCGGACCTTTTCCCCGCCGACCGTCGTGAGCCGGGACGGATGGGTCTTCGACGCTTGTCCGCATCGCGGCCCCTCGATTGCCTTCGATGGCCGGGGACGGCTCTATATAGGGTGGTATACAGAGGGGAAGGATGAGCAGCCGCGCCTCTTCATCGCAACGTCGGACGATCAGGGCGCGACGTTCTCCACGCCGGTGGCGCTGCACACCGCGACCACCTCTTTGCCGGACAATCTTCATATGGCGGTCCATCCGGACGGGCGGGTCGTGGCGGTGTGGGAAGAGGTGACGGGAGTACGGAAGCGCGTGGTCATGCGGGTCTCGATCGATCGCGGGCAGACATTCGGCGCGATGCAGACGTTGAGCAGCGGCTCCAAGGCCGAGCATCCGACGGTGGCCATCCATGACAGTGGCAAGGTCGCGATCGGCTGGACCGAACATGCCTTTCCACACAACAGAATTATGGTCCAGCAGGGGCAATTGTCGCGCGCGGTGGCACCCTAGCGCGGTCCGGCGATTCCCATCAATGAGGAAGCAAGGGGAGGAGTCATGAAGACGCACGTGGATCAGCTGGTGAAACGCATAGGTCTGTATGGGATTGTGGGGCTGGCGCTCTTGTTGTGGGCGCCGTACCTTTCTGCTGCCGACGGGAAGGCCGAGAAATCTTTCACGATTGCGGTGACCGACCAGCAGGGGGTCGAAACTGAGCTCAAGAACGGCATCTTCTATTGGGAAGAAAAAATGAGTGAGACCTCGTTCGTCCCGCATGAGCTGCGGCATCTGCCGTCGAAGCGCGGCACGGCGACAGTCAATATCAAGTTCGACCAGATCAAACAGATCGAGGTCAAGCCCGGCGCCGACCAGGCTGCACCGGTCGTGACGGTGACGTTGACCAACGGCAAGAACGGCGAGTTTGTGCCTGCGGTGAACGGCAGTTTCAAAGGTGAATCTGATTTCGGTCAGGTCGAGGTGCCGATCGGGTCGGTGTCCAAGGTGATCTTCAAGTAAGGGCGGAACGAATCGTTTCGAAAGGGAGTGTCCCATGGAGACTGTGTTCGTGGCGCAATCGTGGCAACCTAAGCAGGCGATGACGGGGTGGGGCGCATCGCTCCTGCTACATGCCTGCCTCGTGCTAGCCGCATTCGGTCTCTTGCCGAAGATGGCCATGATAGTGGAGCAAGAGCCGTTCAAATGGGACGTAGCCCTTGTCGAGGCCCCACGTGAGGTAGCGCCTCCGGCAGAGCCGGCCCCGACGTCGAAAGTGCAACCTCCCGCTCCGGCTCCGGTGAAGCCACGAGTTGAGACCGTGCGGACCGTGCCACCTCCCCCTCAGCCAGTACAACGCCAAGTGGAAACGCGGGTGGAACCTCAGCCGGTTCAACGGGCGATACAACCGGTGGAACGGGTGGTGCAGCCGGTCCAGCGGGATCCGCAGCCGGTCGTCGAAACGGTTCGTCCGCAAGAGCAGGTTCAGCCCACAAGAGAAGTGGTTCAGGTGCAGGCCAAACCCATCGAGCCGCAAGAGATTCAGGAGACAGCGCCGGTCATGCAGGCCGCGCCGACTGAAGTGGTGCGGGAAACGGCTTCGGTGGTCGAACAGACGGTTGTGGAGGCGGCGCCTGTGACGGCTCAGGCCTATCAGACCCAGGCCGTAGGCAGTGAGCCATCGGTGATGGAGACGAGGCCTGAACCGGTCGTCACTGCGAGTGCGCAAGTCGTACAGGTCGATCCGGTGGTTGAACGGACTCCGACGCCTCCGGCGCCTGCGGCTGAACCGGCTGCAGCGAGTCCGGCTTCACCTATGGAAGCAGTCGCCGCCGTCAGTGAGCCTGTTGCCCCTTCTTCGGCTCCGGTGGCACCTGTGGCTGCGCCGCCCGCACCTCCTGCCGAGGCGCAGCCGGATCCGGCCACCTTGCAGGAACATCAGGTTGTGGCCCGGTTGGCTACGCCGAGGCCTGCCACCAAGACCGACTATGGCTGGCTGGCCGAATCGTTGCACCGCCGCATCATTGAGTTGCGGCACTATCCCAGTCACGCGCGTTTGAACGGCTGGGAAGGCAAGGTCGTGTTGAAGGTCTCTATTCGCAACGACGGACAACTGAAGGCTGTCGAAGTGGTCAAAAGTTCCGGGCACGAGTCACTCGATCAAGCGGCGATGGAGGCGGTGCGGCGCGCCTGTCCGTTGCATATGAAGCATGAGCTGACGGCTCCGATGATCGTGCTGCATCTGCCGGTCAGTTACAGTTTGAATCGGTAGGTGTGCGGTGCCAAGGATGAAATTGAGCGACCAGTCTCCCCGGACGCTGAAAGAAGCCATGGAGTCGGTTCCGGGGGGTGCGGGGTCTCCGGGGCCAGGAGGACGATCCGTCGATCTCTCCATCAGAGAAGCAGGAAAATGAATGTGAGAAGGAAAGGGCCCTGATGGGACAGTCTGAAAAAAGCATGGGCGGGCTGTTGGCCCTGTGCCTCGCTGTGGCGGTCCCATTTACCGCCCAGGGCGAGCCGGCCAGGCCCATCGAACTCGGCCAGAAATTCGTGACCGAACATAAGGTGAAGAGCCTGGTCGGTCCGTCGGTGCAGGTTGATGAGCAGGGATACGTCTCCTTGGCCTGGACGGAAGAGGACAAGGATGTGCGGTCGGTCCTCTATGCCCGCAGCACGGAACCGGGCGGGCCGATGGGATCGGCGGTGCGCATCAATCGGCCGGAAGAGGCGCCTTATTGGAGACAGGAAGCGCCGGCTGTGGTGGTGCATGGGGACGACGTCTTTGTCACCTGGGCGTTGACCCACTCCAGGGCGACTCCGCAGCAACCGCTTGCGACGGAGTTGCGGTTGAGCCGATCGACCGACGGCGGCCGGACGTTTCAACCGTCCGTGTTGGTGAACGATGACCCGGGTGTGATTCAACATACCTTCGATGCGTTGCATCGTGATGCGGATGGCCGGTTGCACCTTTCCTGGATCGACGGACGCGAGGGGAAAAAGGAGCCGGGTACGTATGTGGCCCGGTCGTTGGATCGAGGCGTGACGATCACCAAGAACCTCAAGGTGGATGAGGGCACCTGTGTCTGCTGCCGCACGGCGGTGACGAGCGGCACGGAGGGGATGGTCTACGTGGCCTGGCGAAAGATTTTCGAAGGCAACGTGCGGGAAACCGTCGTGGCCCGTTCGACGGACCACGGGGAGACGTTCGAGCCACCGGTCATCGTCGGGCACGATCAGTGGGTGTTCCCGGCCTGCCCGCATCGTCCGGCCTCCATGGGGGTCGATCGGCAGGGGCGGCTCTACGTGGTCTGGTACACCGAAGGGACGGATGAAATTCCCGCCGTCTACATCGCCTATTCAGACGATCGCGGCAAGACCTTCTCCGACAAGCGCAAATTGAACGTCGCGAAAAACACGTTTCCCGACCATCCGCAGATCGCGGTGGATCCAGAGGGACGGATCGTAGTGGTGTGGGAGGAGCAGGCTCCGGTCAAGCGGGATGTGGTAATGAGCGTCTCAATAGATCGTGGCGCAACCTTTACGGCCCCGCACAAAGTGAATGAGAAAAAAAGCCAGACTCCGGTGGTGGCAGTCAATCGGCAGGGCCTGTTTGCCTTGGCCTGGGTGGAGCACGGCATGCCAGGGTATAAGCTTGCGGTGCAGACGTTGACGGTGCCATCGGCGAAGGTAGCGGCTGAATCGGTTCGGTAATCGGGCAGGGCTGAGAGTGGAATGATGATGCGATCAGGATGGGTGTGGGGGCTGATGCTGGCGGTCTGGCTGGGCACGACCGTGAGCCCTGTACAGGCGGACGATCCGTTCGCCGCGTTGAAAATCGCCCGGGTCGCACCGGGAGTCGCCGCCGCAGCCTTCGATCTGCAGTCCTTGGATGGACGGTCGGTTCAGCTCGCAGACTTGAAGGGAAAAGTCGTCGTGGTGAATTTCTGGGCCACCTGGTGCGGGCCCTGCAAGGACGAAATGCCGGCCTTCGAGCGGTTGCGGCAGAAACTGGATCCCGAACGCTTTGCGTTGCTCACCATCACGACTGACTTGCAGCGAGATGGTATCAAACATTTTCTGGCGAACCTGAACGTGCAGCTCCCGGTACTATTCGACGAACATCAGGACGTCTCGCAGGCCTATCTGGTGCGCGCCTTGCCGACCACGGTGGTGATCGATCGGCAGGGAGCCTTGGTGGGTCGGGCGGTCGGGCCGCGTGAATGGGATGCTCCGAACGCGGTGCTTGCGTTGCAGGGGTTGATGCCATGAGCCGCATGAAGGCACCCTCAGCCGCGCTCGCGGCCGCGCTTGCAGGGATCTATCTGGCGCTGGCCGTCTTTTCCGTAGCCTGCGCATTCGACCATGGCGGCCCGATGCCGGCCGGCCATCACCATGCCGGGATGCTGTCACACTCCAGCTTCTGTGTCTGGGCCTGTCAGGTCAATCCTACGTCGGACGCCGTGCCCTCTGTGTTGGTGCTGCACCCGTTTCTCGTGGTCGCAGTCTTTGCCGAGAGTGATCATACCGTCATCGCCGGCGGCGCGGAGTTCCACGCTGCCGCTCGCGCGCCGCCCGTTCAATCATAATTCCATTACATATCGCTACGCGTGCTAGCCGCTCTTGCCGTCCGTTCTGACAGGGACGACGGGGGTGTGTCTTTACTGTCATGTGCACAGGTGTGCCAGGAGGAAGTGTATGTGGGCTCGTTTGCATTCATCGATTATGTATTCAGTAGTGTTATCCGGCCTGGTGACGATCGTGCCGTTCACCGCATCTCTCGCGGATGCGCAGGAAGAGGCGGCGGCCGGAGCCGTCGCCGACACAAGCGAGCGGGAGCGCGACTTGAGAGGTCAACTCCAGAACATCCTTCGTGAGTTGGACGAGTTGCAACAGCAACCGGCAGCGGGCGCGGCGGCGACGCCGGCGCAGCCGTCGGTGGTGAAGGAATTGTCTGAGTCGAAGGGGCAGGAGGCAATTCCGCAATTCGAACTAGCCGATGTCAGCATCGTCAGCGATCGGGTACAGCGTCGGCCGGAAGGCATCACGCTGTCGGCAACCGAGCAGTCGGAGACAGAGTCGCAGCCGACCAGAACGCTCAGGGAATCAATGGAGTCCTTGCCAGGGGTGGTGTTGCGCCAGGCCAATGGTCCGAGGGATTTCAGTATCTCGATCCGTGGCTCGGGCGTAAAGACCTCGTTCGCGGTGCGTGAGATCAAGATGTACGAGGACGGATTCATCCAGACACAATCCGACGGGTTGTCGCGCTTGGACATTCATGACCCCTGGTTCATGCGGAGCGTCGAGGTCACGCGGGGCGCCTCCTCGTCCCTCTACGACAACTACGCGCTCGGCGGTATGGTGCACTTCCGTACCCGACGCGGCAGTGACATTAACGGCATGGAGAGTTTCATCAGCGGCGGATCGTACGGCTATCAGAAATACGCGTTCGCCGTCGGCCAACAATTTACGAACGTGGACATCTCGTTGTTCGGAAGTCACGTCTCCGAGGATGGATTTATTCGGCACAGCGACTACAGCACGCAAACGATGAATTTTAATTTTCGCGTGAAGGTGGACGACAAACAGAACTTGTACTTCAAAGCCATCACGAACTGGCTGAATTCTCGAGTCCCCACCCGATTGACCATCGATCAATTCAACGCCGACCATCGACAGGCCGGCGGCATCAACAACGCGACCAATCCCGTGTTGCTCGCTCAGCGGCGATTGGATCGGCGGAACATCATTGGTGGAATGTATGAACGGCAGATCGATGCCAACACCGTACTGACGATGGAAGCCGACTATGACGTGAAGGACATCAATCAGACCTTCACCCAGATCACCGACAACATCAATCCAAACTACAAGCATTACACCGATTTGCGTCATGACGGACGGCTGTTCGACATGCCGTTGCGGAGTTACGTCGGGTTTTTCGTGAATCAGATGGAGCAGGAAGGGCAGACCTTCAACAATCTCCAGGACTTTTTCGGGACGCGCGGAACATTGGCGCAGAATAGCCGTGGAACGATTCGAAACATCGGCGGGCGGTTTCGAGAAGAATTGCAGTTTTTGCCGAAATGGACCTTGGCCGCGGGTCTCGGCTTCGAGCAATCACAGTTGAGCGTGCAGACGATCAACTACACGGCGGGAGCGGTGAGCGGCCGAGCCGGGGCGGAACGCAGTTTCAGTAACTGGGCGCCGGAGATGTCAATCAGTTGGAAGCCGACCGATGGGTATCGCCATTGGGTGCGCGCTTCTACCGGGTATGCCATTCCCGGCTTCAGCAACCTACTGACCAACCCTTTTACCGGCTTGGCTGGAACGAATTTCGATCTGAAGCCGCAGAAAAATCTCAACGTGGAACTTGGAACGGAGTCCCGTCTGCATAAGACGTTGACCGTGCAGTTGGTCGGGTTCGTCACGTTCGTGAAGGATGAAATCATCAGCCAGGTGGTCTCCAATACAGGCGGTCAGGCTGCGATCAATGCGGACTCTTCGCAATATCGGGGCATTGAATTGTTCTACGACTGGCGGCCTTTGGACGGGTTGCGATTCTCCGGTGCGTATACCCACATCGATGCGCGCTACATCAATTTTAGCGACCAGTTTCTATCGGGCGGTCTTCCGACGGCATTCGTGCGGGACGGCAAAGTCGTTCCAAACGTGCCGACCGACACGTTCAATTTCAAGGAATCCTACGATCATAGCGGCAGCGGGTGGGGTGGTTGGGTGGAAGTCAACTATATGAACAGCTACTTCTTGAACAACAACAACACCGTGGGCATCCCCGCTTTTGTGATTGCCAACTTGAATATCCATAAGAATTTTGAGTTCCACAATAATAAGTGGATCCGATTCGCAAAGTTCTTTGCGGAGATCGACAATATTGCGGACAAGAAATATGCGGCCTCCGGCAACGTAGTTGCGGATAGCACGGCGGATGCGAACAAGACCCTGTTCTTCGCCGGGTACGGCCGATCCATTTATGCCGGCGTGACCTTAGGACTGTTTTAGCCATTCAGCGCGAGCGGCACGGTATCCGAGCGCCGCTCGCGCATTCACTCAATCAGGAGGTTGCCATGAACAAGCCACTGTTGCGAGTCGGGGAAGCGGCGGATGTATTGGCGGTGAGTCGGTGGACCATTTATCGATGGGTGGAGGAAGGGCGATTGGAGGGCACCAAGATCGGGCGTGGCAGCCTCAGGGTGTTCCGTACCTCGCTGGATCGGCTGGTGCAAACCAATAAGACGCAGGAAATGAACCTGACTGCCTAGGACGTACCTGGCAATGGCTGCAAATGACCGGCGACCAAGCCGGTGCAGCTCTGCATGGGCGGGTGAAAGGAACGATGAGTCGCATGGCGTGGGTTCTGGTTATGCTGCTGGCCGGCTGCGGAGCTGGAGCTGGCATGTCCCCATCGTCGGGGTCTTCGCTCCCGACGGGGCAGTCGGAGGGGGGGCAATATGCTTTCATCAATGGCCGGTGGTTTGATGGCCAAGAGTTTCAATCGGCCACCTGGTATTCGGCGCAGGGACGCCTGACGCGCACCTCGCCTCCGGGCCGGATCGAAACGGTGGATCTGGCTGGCCTGTTCATCGTGCCGCCGTTTGGGGAAGCACACAATCACAACGTCGAAGGCCCCTGGAACCTTCAGACGGTGTCGCAGCGGTATCTCACGGACGGCGTGTTCTACGTGAAGAACCCGAACAACGTCAGGGACTTCGCCCTGCAGATTCGCAGTGCCGTGAATCGGCCCACGAGCATCGACGCAACCTTCGCGCATGCCGGCCTCACGGGGAACGGCGGCCACCCCATTGCGCTGTATGAAGATGTGTTGCGGGTAAGTCGGTATGAACCGGTTATCGGAACGATCGAGCGGGGGTGGTTTGAGAATCGCGCGTATATCGTCATCGAGACCGAGGCCGACCTGGATGCAAAGTGGTCGTTGATCACGAGTGGTCGGCCCGATTTCGTGAAGGTGTATGTGGTGCACTCCGAAGACGAGGACGTGGGCAGAGAGGCTCCGCAGCGCCGGTCACGGACCGGCCTGCATCCTCGATTGGTGCCACTGATCGTCGCCAAGGCCCATGCGGCCGGGCTCCAGGTGACAGCCCATGTCGAAACGGCGGCGGACTTTCGCCACGCGGTCCGTGCGGGCGTCGACGAGATTGCGCATGTTCCCGGATGGCTGGTGAAGAGCCCGACTGATGCGGAGCGTGCCAGACTCACGGACGATGATGCGCGGGTGGCTGTCGAACGGCGCGTGCGGGTCGTGACCACGGCTGTGGCAGGACGCGCCATGCCGTCCATGGCAGCGCCCCACTCGCATGGTCACGACGGGGCGCATGCCGCGGAGCCGGCCGATCCTCATACAACCACGAAGGTTGAATCATGGGGACATGTCCTGAGGGACAATCTCAACCTGCTCCATCACGCGGGAGTGCACCTGCTGGTCGGCAGTGATCATGCCGACACGTCGTTAGCCGAAATCATGCATCTGCATTCGTTCCACCTCTTCGATAATCTCGCGCTGCTCAAGATGTGGTGTGAAGCCACTCCGGCCGCTATTTTCCCTGATCGTCGTATCGGGCGGTTCGAGGAGGGCTATGAGGCCAGCTTTCTCGCGCTGGCCGGCAATCCCGTCGAGGATTTCAATCAGGTGCAGGCCATTCGTCACAGATTTAAGCAGGGGGTGCCGCTGGAGCACCTCGACAGGTCGGGGCCCGTTTTCTCAGAGCGCGAGCACCGCGCTCACTGACCGACCGGGTTAGGGGCATCATTCAAGATCATCGTGCCGTATCCATTCATTTGCGCAAAAGGAGTCGGGAGATGAAGGCAGGGGAGTTGTGGAGACGAGCAGTAGGGGCGGCCTGTCTGGTTACAGCCTTAGTTGTGGGCATCGATCAGTCTGTCGCGCGTGCGGCCGACGAACCGTCCGACCAGGATGTCCCTGTCGTGATGGTTGATTCGGTCGAGGTGCAGGGAAAGCGGATCGAAAACATCGGAGATGTGAAGAAGGAACTGGCGCGGAGACCGGGCAGCAACATCCTGATTGAGGAAAAACAGATTACGGAGACGACAGCCGTCAATCTTCAAGAGGTGCTGCAATTCGCGCCCGGTGTGCGATTCCAGTCCCGCTTTGGAGCGGACGAGGGCCAGTTTCAAATTCGTGGTACCTCGTTGCGCAATAATTTTCATCATCGCGGGATCAACATCCTGATCAACGGCATCTTCTTCGGCGACGCCGACGGCTTTTCGGACTTCGAATCCATCGACCTTCTGGCCTACGAACGTATCGAAGTGTACAAAGGCGCGAACGCTTTGCGGTACGGCGCGAACAGCATCGGCGGGGCGATCAATTTCGTGCCGCGCACCGGCTATAGCGCCTCCACCCTGCAGATGCGGATGCTCGGCGGCAGCTTCGGCCTGGTGAGCGGCCAGGTGTCCAGCGGCAAAGTGCTGCAGCCGTTCAAGGTCGGCAGCATGAACGCGACAATGGATTACTACATCAGCGTATCCGGTAATCGCCAGGACGGATTTCAAGACAACAGTCAGCAAGCTCGAGAGCGCATCAATGCCAACATCGGGATCCAGCTTGGGAACCATCAAGAGATCCGTGCCTACTTTCTGCAGGCGAATGTGGCTGAGCGTATTCCCGGCTCGCTCACCAATGCGCAGCTCTTTCAGAACCCTCAGCAAGTCGGTGGACAAAGCCCTCCCGGCACGCCTCCGTTCTTTGCCTGCAATCTGAACAACCAGGTCTGTAACTATGGGCGATACTACAATCTGCAGCGGATCGGAATCGCGTACCACAATGAGTTTGCGCCCAATCAATACTTCGAGATTATTCCCTACTTCTCGAACCAATATGTGGACCATCCGATTTTTCAGACGATTCGGCAGGAGAATAACAACGTGGGCGGTGAGTTCCGGTACGTCAACTCTAATTCGTTGTTCGGCAAGAGCAACTCCTTCGTCGCCGGATTCCAGCCGCGATACGGCAATCAGCGGCAGCAGCGGTTCGTGAACATCAACGGCAGTATCGGAGCGCTGACGCAAAACTACACGGCCAAGACGACGTACTTCGGGATGTATGCCGAGGATGCGTTCGATGCCACCAAGGACTTCACCATCGTGATCGGTGGGCGGTGGGACTACACCGGACGTCAGGCGACGGTGGACAATTTTGGGCCGGCCGGGAATCCCTTCAATCCCAATACACCATCTACGCCGACCGGCACGAACCGGCCGTTGCAGCACTTCGATGCGATCAGCCCGAAGATCGGGTTCGTGTATCGCACGACGCCGACCTCGCAATTGTATTTCAATGCCAGCCGCGCTTATGAAGCGCCGCTGAATCTGGAGTTGCTCTCCTCGGTCAATGCGAACGGCACGCCGAATACGGGATTTCTCAACCTTGACGCGCAGCGGGCGTGGCAGTTAGAGCTGGGCCATCGCGGGACCTCTGCGGACAAGCGGTACAACTGGGATCTGACGGTGACAACCTCGGAATGCAAAAAGAAATCTTGGCGTCGATCATCAATAACCGGGCGGACCTTCCAGAATGCGAACGGCACACGACATACCGGGTATGTCGAAGCAGGGGGAGGGATGGTCTTGGGGAAAGGTCTGTTCTCGCAAGGCGGAGCCGGCAAAGAAGACAGTCTGCAAACCCGTGTAGCCTACACCTGGTCGCGTTTCAAATTTACCGACAATGTGTTTGCGGGCAGCGGCGCGAACCAGGTCGTGATCGCGCGGGACGGCAATACGGTCGCCGGCGCGCCGGAACATAGTCTGAACATGGAGGTCCGGTACGATCACCCGGGCGGCTGGTGGATTGCGCCGAACGTCGAATGGTCGTTGTCCGGGTTCTATACGGACTACAACAACACGATCAAGAATCCCTCCTATGCGCTCATCAATCTGCGGTCAGGATGGAGCATCGATGAGCACTGGACCCTCTTTGCCGAAGGGCGCAATTTGACCAACAAAACCTACGCCGGGGCGGTGGTGGTGAACGATCAATTAAATCGATTTGCCAACCCCGGACTGGGCATCAGCGCGTTTGGCGGGGTGGAGTACAAGTTCTAACCGGCTGGGGAAGCAGGCTGCAGGCAGCGTGCTCGCGTGGCACGCAGGGGCCCATTGTCGGATGGGCTCCTGCTGCGCGCATTCGCGAAAGGCGGCGAAACGGCCATGGGTCATCCCTCGCAGGGTGAGGCTGCTCGAAAAATAGGATAGACGCTCGCCGTCCGAACATGTGATAAATACGTTCGTCGGGTATTCCCGGATATGGACATGTCCTGGTAACTTCAGGGATAGACCGTGCCGGCCATGTACGGACTGTTAATTCTTTTTCTTTTCGTCTGGAGCGTGGTACCGGCCTTTGCCGATTCCGGCACGGCGGCTCCGCCTGTTCACGCGTTCGCCTCCCCCCGTATCACGTCCATCCAACTCTCCCCATCGGGTCGGCATCTCGCCGTGCTTCGTACCCACGAGGGGAAGACCTATCTGGATACTCAAACCGTCGCGGGGCAGGACGCGCATCGTGTCGTCTCCACCGACAATCAAGAATATGTCATCACCTGGTTCCGTTGGGCCAACGACGAACGATTGCTGGTCGGTATCCAATTCGCAGCCACGCGCGACACCATTGATTCGGTCGAGACCAGGCTGTTGGCGGTGAACCGGGATGGGACGCAGCAGATTCCCAATTTGTTCAAGCAGGCACCCTTTCTCTCCCTCTTCGGGAAAAAACATTTCCCCCAGGTGCAGGATCGTATCGTGGGGACCATTCCCCGCGATCCCAGGCATGTGCTGCTCGCGCTCGACCTGGAGCGGCCGCTGTCTCCGGATGTCTACAAAGTGGATGTGTATTCCGGCGAGCGACAACTCGTGCAGGTCAATCCAGGGCTGGAGCCGGGCGCGAACACGATCTCGCACTGGGTCGCCGATCGCGAAGGGCACGTGCGCGCAGGGGCCGGCCAGTTCCAGACCATGGTGCATGTGATCGTAAAGCAGCCGGAGTCCAGTATCTGGCGTAATCTCGCCCACTACGACTTGGCGAAAGAAACCGGCTTGTTGCCCTTGGCTTTCGATGCCGATCCTGCCTGGCTCTATGTACGGGACCAACATCAGGGCAAGGCCGCTATCTTTAAGATCAACGTCGTCGATCGCAGGGTGGATCGCGTCCTCGTCGCCGCCGATGCGAGGCATGATCTCATGGGTGAGTTGGTATATGCGCCGGGCCGCAGGAAGGTGGTCGGAGTCCGGTACGGCGCGGCTGACCAGCGAGTGCTCTTCTGGGACTTCGATGCGCAACGGCTCCAGGCCCGCATCGATCGGGCGATTCCAGGCCTGACAAACGTGATCCATAGCAGCAGTGACGATGGGCGTTGGCACATCGTGCAATCGAGCGATGCCGTGCATCCTCCGCAATGGTCGCTGTTCGACGAGCACGACGGTCGGATGGTGCTGCTCGGCAAAGCCTACCCGGATCTTGACGCGGCCGCGCTGGTGGCTCCAAGAGAGACGTTCATCACGGCGCGTGACGGAAAAGAACTCTCTGCGTTCCTGACCATCCCGAAAGATCGGGAGCCCCGTGAGCTGCCGTTGATTCTCTTTCCCCATGGAGGTCCGGCCTCGCAAGGCCGCGGCGGGTTCAACTATTGGACGCAATGGTTTGTCAGCCGTGGGTGGGCGGTGCTGGAACCGCGTTTTCGCGGGACCGAAGGCTATGGTGATGAGTTTCTCCGGGCCGGGTTTCAGCGCTGGGGATTGGAGATGCAGGACGATTTGACCGACAGCGTGCGATGGGCGATTCGCTCCGGGATCGCCAGCGCGCACCGGATCTGTATCGTGGGATCAGGGTACGGGGGCTACGCGGCGCTGATGGGTGCGGTGAAGACGCCGGATCTCTATCGTTGCGCCGTCAGTCTCGGAGGGGTGACCGACTTGCCGCAGCTGGTGTCCGACAGCCGCTGGTATTTGAATCAGAAACAGGTGGTCGAGTCGCGCATCGGCTCTTGGTGGGGCGACCGTGAGCGACTTCGGGAGACCTCGCCGGTCTTTCACGCGCAGGAGATCCGCACGCCGCTGCTCTTGATGCATGGCGCCGTGGATCGTGCCGTGGCGGTGTCGCACGGCCGCGACATGGCCGAGGCGTTGAAAGCCGCACACGTGACGACCTATCGATATGTGGAACTGCCCTTCGCCGATCAGGCGCTCAGTCGCGAACAGGACAGAATTCACGTCTTCAAGGAACTCGAGCAGTTTCTCACCGCTCACCTCGACTGAATCGTTCTTACCGTAGCACCCACGGGCAACCGTCTCTAGCCAGGGTCAATGACGGTGCACGACAGGTCCGCGGTGTGATGTCCACCGCTCCGGTCTCGGCTCCGAAGTGCCGTGTTCCTCAATCCTCCTGACGTTACTCCCTCTTCATGTGTCCCTCAGTGTGCATTCCTGGTCTTCGCCACGTCAGGAAGCGTTGCGTACTGCGTCACCAACAGGACAGGCCTGCTGCCTGTGCGATTGTGGTGCATGAGTGAGCATACGTCGGTAGCTGCGTCGAACGGTACCTGTTAGAAATGCGGCGCCGGACTATGGGAATGCATCGAAAACAACTCGGCGCACTGGTGCTGCTCGTTCCGCTTTATTGGTGGATGGTCTGTGTCCTGCCTCCCATCGGAGCGGTCGAGTTCGTGACACACATGGCTGAGGCGGGCGAGCATTGTTATAGCTTCTGTCAGCATCCATCCCCTCCGGTCGATTGGCCTCCAGAATCGGCCGCACTCGACCTTCTCTTTGATGAACAGGCTCCTCTTCCGTCCCCCGTCGTTCTTTTGCCGCACCGGTGCGTTCGGCAGGATCGCCCGCCGCCGCTGTTCTATTCCCTCAGCCACAGTCTCCGCGCGCCTCCGTCCCTGATCGACTGTTGACCGGCAGGGAGCGGGCGGGGTGCGCTCGATCAGAGGCCTGACGATCTCGGCCCCTCGACGGCACTCTGCGTCGTGCCGGGATTCGATCGTCGTCATTGCGTCATTCAATTCAAGGAGTGTGGATATGTCATGTGCGGATTTCCGTCGAAGATGGAGGCGTATGGTGTTGGTGGCCAGTCTTGTGCCGGTGGTATGTGTGTCGATTGGGCCGGTATCGGCGGACGAGGGATCGGAGCCCTCGGTCGAGCCGGTGACGGTGCCGACCGTGGTGGTGCAGGGGACCCGCACCTATCCGGAGGGCACCGGCACGCTCGCTTTGCAGGAGCAGAGCAGCGGGAGCTCTCGACTGGGGGTGACGCTACGTGAAATTCCGGCCAGTATCGACGTGATTACCCAGCAGACGATGCAGGAGCGTGGCTTGCGAAGCGTCTCGGAGGCGATTCAAGCGGCCACCGGCGTGACGGTCAATGACCTCGGCGTCAATCCGGGCGCGTTCTCGATGCGCGGGTTCAGCAATCAGCAGATTCGACTGCTATTCGATGGACTCTCTCTCGGGCCGACGGGATTCGTGACACGACCGCGCGATTCGTGGAACCTGGATCGCATCGAGATTCTGAAAGGGCCGGCATCCGTTCTGTACGGGGAAGGTGCGGTGGCGGGGATGGTCAATCTGGTCACCAAGCGGCCTGTGCGTGAGGCGCAGGGCAGCGAGGCGTTCCTATCGTACGGGTCCTTCAATACGGTACGCGCCGGAGTGGGCAGCGGAGGGACGTTGGGAACAGACAAGCTGCACTATCGGGTGGATCTGAGCTATCAGAACGGCGATAGCTATCTAGGGCCGCAGGACACACCCTTCACGTTTTGGAACATGACTAGCGCGCTGCTCTACGACGTGACCTCGCGCCTCAGCGTCGAACTTTCCTTCGACATCGCCCACGACCGTCAACGCCCCTATTGGGGGACGCCGTTGGTCCCGTCGACATTCGCGACGCAAGGTGTGAACGGGGTCGTGAGTAGCACGGACGGGCGCACCGTCGATGCCCGTATGCTGCGCAAAAATTACAATGTGCAGGACGCCGACATGAGCGCCTTGACCACCTGGACGAAACTGAAAACGACCTGGACGGCGACGGAGTTTTTCCAACTGCGGAATCAGGCCTACTACTACACGGCCAAGCGCGATTGGATGAACGCTGAAACCTATGCGTTCAACAGCGGCACGCAGCTGATCGATCGCGATCGATTCCAGGTCCAGCACGATCAGTCCGTGATCGGGGACCGTCTGGAGCTCTTGCTGACCCATCCCATCGGGACGTTTAAGAATCGATTCGTGACCGGCGTGGACTTCAGCTATATCGATTTCACGCGCCCGAGTTTCTTCAGCGCGGCTGGCGGCAGCGTCGATCCCTTCGCACCGGTAGCCGGTCTGTTCGGGGGAGGTCCGACGGCAACCCAGACGGCCAGGATCCTCACTACCGCGTTGTTCGCCGAGGAGCAATTCAGCGTGACCGAGTCGCTCAAGTTGGTCGCGGGCATGCGCACCGACTACATTAATCTCAAACGCGAGTTTTTCACAACCGGCGGGGCGTTGAATGCCGGGCAAACGTTCGATCAACAATTCACTCCTACCACGTGGCGAGCCGGTGTGGTCTACGACGTGCTCCCGCAAGTCACCCTCTATGGACAATATGCCACGGCCGTCGACCCGGTTGGGGGCAGTTTGTTCGGCCTTCGGAGCAACCAACAGTTCGACCTGGCGACCGGTCATCAATGGGAGATCGGAGCCAAAGGGGGGTTCTGGGATCATCGCGCGGAGTGGACCGTGGCCTATTTCGACATCGTTCGCGAGAACATCCTGACCCAGATCTCGCAGACGGCCTCCGTGAACGTCGGGCGTCAGTCATCTAAGGGCGTGGAATTGGACGCCGCCTTTCGCGTGACCGATGCCTGGCGCATCCAAGGCAACGTGACGTTCCTCTCGGCGAAATTCGACGAGTTCAATCAATTGTCGGGCGGCAACCTCGTCTCTCGAAACGGGAACCGGCCTTTCGAGGTGCCGCAAGCGGTCGGGAATCTGTGGTCGATCTATCGCGTGCCCGCGCCGATTCCGTTCGACGTCGGTGCAGCCTGGCGGTACGTGGGCGACCGTTACATGGATGCGGCGAATTCGATCCGGCTGCACAGCTATATGACCGCGGACGCCTGGGTGACGGTGCCGTACAAACAATTCTGGATCACGCTGCGTGGACGCAATCTCTTGGACAAGACCTATGGGATCTTCGGGTCGAACTTCTATCCGGACCAGGTGCTGATCGGAGCCCCACGGACCTTCGAACTGAGTGTGATGGGTCGCTTTTAGGAGGGTGCTCTTCGTTACTATTGCCTTGGTGCAGGGCATGGGGATAGCCCGAGTCGGGTTGAACGAATCCAGCAAGGGACGTTCCAAGCCGGGACTCCTGAGAAGGCCGGGCCTGAACTGACGAATCACATCAAGCGGGGGCGCGAGTCTGCGGTGGCTGCCGCGCGTCATGCGATCCTAGAGGCTAGAGAACGGGTGCATCCCTGACAGAAAGGTCGACGCTGGACGTCTCGTGATGCACTGCCCGTCAACAGCCGTCCAGAAATAGGGCGTCTTCGACACGCATGCCATCGCAATCAAAACATTGTGTAGCATCTGTGAGCATCCGTCGGTAGACAACTTTTGAGGAACGGCGTAAATGGTAGAGCAGTTGAGAACTCTCAGACCATGCAGACCATGAACCGACCTACCTCCAAGACCTCAGTCGCCGCTCTGGCACTCGGGGTTGTCTGTGTCTATATGGCGCTGGCTCTCGTGGCGCCTGGTTGTTCGTTTGCCCATGCCGCGCCGACGGGTAGTCATCACCAGCACTCAGGCACGGAATCACATTCCGCGCTCTGTTCGTGGGCCTGTCAGGCCACAACCGATGTCGGCCCGATCTCGCATGAAGATGTGGGCGCGGCGTGGGTTGCCCAATCCTTCACGCTGATCTCTCCTCCGCGATTCCTTTCCGTCGGGGACACCTCTTCCCTTCACGCTCGCGCGCCGCCGATCCCCGCGAGGGGATAGTTCGGGCGGGGCGCACGTCGCCACCGATCCTCGCACCGAGGTATTCGATTCTGTCCGGCGATAGCCGGATGGGAATCTGATCGGTCCCGTGTTCCGCCATGTCCGGGCGTTCGGCCCGAGCTATTTCACTCAAGCATGACGTGTCCGAGGATGGGATTGCCCTCCGATCTCGGACGCCCGGCAGCGCAGGCGCCTTCCCTGTGACCTCCGCTGCCGGTTTCCGCGACGGACCCAAAACGTCCTGAGTCGTTCCGTGCATGGTGGACCCGGGTGCTTGGGAGGCTCGTGCCCCCTCCCGCAATCGGGGAGGAGCGGTGTCGAAAACCGCTCCTGTCCACCGCCAACGTTTCGCAGAGGTGCGGGGATGGATCAGCCGCTCTTGCGCGTCAAGGAAGCTGCGCAGTTGCTCAACGTGAGTAAGTGGACCATCTACCGATGGATAGATGAAGGGCGTCTCGGCGCCACGAAAATCGGGGGAGGCAGCCTCCGTATTTTTGGCCTCTCGGTGACGGCATTGGTGGAAGGGAATCGAACCGATCCATGCCCCCATGACCCGACGCCGCACCTCAAAGCGGTTCCGGTTAGTGGGCGCAGAGCGATGAAGCGATAAGCGTGTCAACGACGGATCCTGGGGTTGTGCACCCTTCTTCAGGATCTGCCTTCCGGGGTGAGTGGGACGGCCTCCCCCTTCACCCCGGCCCTTCGGGGAAGCCGGAATGTCATCGAGGCCGGCGGAATGCAGTTGGCAAGCAAGACGGTCAGGCACGAAAGATAGCGAGGAAGGAGACGGACACCATGGTCAGACGGTTACTGTGCCTTGTTGTGCTGCTGGGGATGTCAGGGTACGGCGGGATCACCTTGACCGCGGCGGTCGCCGCTGCTCCTCAGGACGGCGAGATTGCCCTTCCTGCGGAGTACAAAACATGGCCCAAGTTCTTGACCGAGGTGCAACGGGGCGATGCCAAACAAGTTCGTGAGCTGTATGTGAATCCCGTCGGAGCGAAAGCCTGCCCGGTGTCTGCCTTTCCTGATGCGACGGTCATGGTCATGGAGTTGTACAAGGTCAAGGCCGACGGTGATGTGCTGGCGAAGGGGCCGGATGGGAAGTTGGTCAAAGGCGACCTCGCCAAAGTCTTCGTCATGGAGAAGCACCAGGGGGTGGGGACAAGACGTGCCTGACAATTTGAAGAACGGCGCGTGGGTGTTTGGGGCCTACGGGCCGGACGGCAAAGCGTTGGCCGAGGATTTTACGAAATGTCGGGCCTGCCATGCTCCGGTAGCGCAGAAGGATTTCGTGCATAGATATGATGAGTTCTGTGCGCAGGGCCACAAGGCGCACTAGGAGCGTGCGGAATAACACATGACGGAGAAAGTGGGGTCTGGGCGGGGTCTCGCCGACCTCTTCACAGGTCACCCATCAGGGAGCGGCGTGTAGCCGCTTGCACCCATTGGCCGGTCGAATACTGAGTCCCTCGGATCCTGAGGTTGTGCACCCTTCTTCAGGATCTGCCTCCCGGGGTGAATGGGATGGCCTCCCCCTTCACCCCGGCCCTTCGGGGCTCCGACCACGGTGAGCAAGAATCGAAGAGGCAGGAGGGCGCATGACGCGGAGTCGATGGAATCTGAGGAAAGAGGGGCATGCCATGGTGGGTCACATGGGGACGGCTTCGCGGTGGCTGCTTATGACGCTCGTGGCCGGAATGGCATTGTGCGCAAGTGTCGAGAAGCTCTGGGCCGCTGAACCTGATGAATGGACCCAGCTTTTCACGAAAGGTGTGGCGGCTCGGGAAGCGGCGCATTATGCCGAGGCCGAACAGCTCTTGCAGCGAGCCCTCCAAAAGGCTGAGCAGGAGTATCCCGACGACAGTCGCGTAGCCGCAGCCGCGAACAATCTCGGCCTGTTGTATCACGATCAAGTCCGGCTCGCGGAGGCCGAACCGCTTTACGCGCGCGCCCTGGTCATTTGGGAAAAGCAGTGGGGCCCCGAACATGAAGATGTCGCCGCAGCCTTAAACAACCTGGCGGAGGTGGCCCATGCCGAAGGCGATTGGAGCCGCGCGGAGCGGCTCTATGAACGTGTGTTGGCGATCGAACGTAAGGTGCTTGGGGCGGCGCATCCCGATGTGGCGATCAGTTTGAACAATCTTGCCGAGCTGTATCGCAAGCAGGGACGGGAGAGCGCGGCCGAATCCTTGTATCACTTAGCGCTCACGCTGATGGAGACCGCTCACGGGGCGAATCATCCGGATCTTGGACCGGTGCTCAACAACCTGGCGGTGCTCTACAAGGGGCGCGGATTGTATGCCATGGCGGAACCGTTTTACTTGCGGGGCCTGCACCTGCGCCGCCTGCGATTCGGCGAGGAACATCCTGCCGTCGCGATGAGTTTGAACAATGCCGCCTGTCTCTATCAGGCCGAAGGGCTCTACGCCTCGGCGCAAAGATTGTTCGACGAGGCGTTGGCCATCGCGGAGCGTACGTCCGGCCCGCAGACCTCCTTGACCGGGACAATCGTCGGCAATATGGCCTTTCTCGCCGACCAGCAGGGACTCTGGATCCAGGCGCAGTTGTTGTATCAGCGCGCGCTCGTGATCCAGCAAGAACAACTGGGACTGCATCACCAGACCGTCGGCCTGTTAGTGGAACGGTATGCGCAAGTGCTCGACACCCTCGGACAATCGGTTGAGGCCGGGCTGTTTGCCGCGCGCGCTGCTTCGATCCGGGCGAAGGTTCAAACGGGGGCTGTGCGGCAGGGAGCGGCCGTGCGCCAGAGTCCGACGGTCGGCGAACTCACGCGATAACGATCGCAGCCTGCTAGAAAGAGAGGTGCTCCATGCCGGTCGGTTGTGCGGTGGCGTCACCGCGTCGTGCAGAGATGGCTCTGGATTCTCAGAACAGGGCGAGATTGAACGTGGCCGTGGTGCGGTTGTTGGGGTTGGCCCTCGATATCAGCGAGGGATGGTCGTCGGCACCCTCTGCCGCGACCCTGTCGATTCCGTTCGGGTATCGAGATTGGCCGCATCTGACTTCCAGCGTGGATGCGCGCACCGGAACGCAACGACTCCGCTTCTACGTATGTCCCAAGGCTCTGCTCACGCCGGACTCTGAATCGTTTCCCGTCGGGACGACGTTCGTGGTGGAGTCTGAACCGGGCCGGCCACGAGCACGATCCTCCGGGGCCAGGCCGTCCGTGTTTGCGATGGAAAAATGTGCCGGTCTGACGGTGCCTGGCGTGGGGAGCCGACATATTGAATCGTGGATCTATGCGAGTTGGGATTCCGATGCTCGCCGTGCCACGACAGATCTTGGACGTTGTGGCGTCTGCCGACTGCCCTGGCTGACGCCGCCTGTGAGTCGATGATCGGTGGACGGGGCTCGACGGTTGGACTGCGCTGACCACGCAGTGAGCTCCGATGAGGGAAGCGTACGCCCATGCGCTTCCCTCTCCCACCTCCTTGGTTCCGTTCGCGCTCATCGTTCATGCCGCCTACTAAACAATGCGGGACCAATGGGCTAGAATGAGATCAAGCGGAGAAGTTTACCCACTCATAACAGAGGAGAAATGATGATGACCATATTGCGTTCAGGAATCGTTGCGTTCGTCGTGTCTGCTTTGGTGGCTGCTGCGCCGATGGGCTACGCCCTTGCCGACGGAGGCGGGCACGTCAAGGAAACGATCAAACATGCCAAGGAAGGCGTGGAACACGAGAAGGAAGCGATCAAGCACTTGGAAGAGTCGGTCAAGTCCAGTAACGATCCGCATGCGAAAGAAGCGTTGGAACATGCGAAGGAAGCGATCAAACATGCAGAGGAGTCTCTGGCGCATGCGGAGCAGGCTGCGAGCCACCAGGGTAAGTCGAAAGGTAAGTAGCCTGACGTGTGTTCCAAGGGGGAAGCGACGTCCATCCGGCTTCCCCCTTGACCCCTTGGCGGTGCCGCCACCGTCGCATCATCCCCTGCCTGTTTGCACTCGTGAGACAAGGTAAGCCCTGCCGGGTCCGGTGTACCCCCCCGTCAAGTTTCAACGACACGATCCTGTAGCATCGGTAGGCGTGCGTGAGTGCGCATCTGTAGACGACCGAGCAGACTGGGGCTATAACTCGACTCCCTAGGAGGAGTCTCCATGCGAAAATTCTTCGTGGCCATAGTTCAGGTTCTCGTGCTGGCCGGCGGGTCAGGGGTGTGGGCCGCCGACGATCAGCTGGAGCGATTATTGCGGGCGCAAGCGTTCAATCGGGAGTTTGAGGGGTTCGATTCGTATTATGTCTTGATCGAAGCGGATCAGCCGCAACCCGACGGATCACATGAAGTGCTGGCCGTTGCCAGCGGAAAATTTTCGGACAATACCAAACGTATGAAAGTGCTGTTTTTAATTGTCGATGGTCACATTGTCGGTGGCCAGGTGTTGGAAGGCACCGGTCTTCCGCCTTGCCTGGCGCAGGAGCATCGTCCGTCCTCATCTCTTTAACCTGACAGGAGGTTCTGTATGTTGAGTAGGATTGCAGTTCTTTTTCTCGGCGTCGTGGGTGTCTTGTCGTACGGAACATCGGCGTGGGCGCTGCAGGCAGGCGGCGTCGAGGTCGGTGATTTGGAGACTGGGTCCGTCGTGGGACAGCCGTTCAAAGAATTGGAAGTCGACGTGCAGTTATATGCCGTCGAGCTGGGCGGCCTGAAAGCTTGGTATCCACCGACCACGGTCATCGACTTTAAAGTCAGACCTGGCCGTCCGCTATTGATCAAGGTCACGAATGCCACCTCGACCGAGCGTGGTTTTCAAATGATCGATACGTTCAACGCCAGTTCACCGTTCGTGTTCAAGACAGAAGTCGTATTGAAGCCGGGTGAAACGAAGTACATCGGCATCCCGACGAGCGATCTCTTCACGGCAACACAAGGAAATACGCTGGAGTATCGTGATCATCTTAATCCCAAGCAGCCTGGTGGGAAGTTGTTGATGGTGAAGTAGGCCGCTCGGTCATATCGGTAACAGGAACGCCCCGTTCATCTCTGACGATGGACGGGGCGTTGTTGTGTAGGGCTTCCCGAGCAGAGGCGCCATTCAGGCCTCGATCATGGAACTTTTCAGTATGGATTCGCTTTGCGCGGACAGCGCATGGTCATGCGTTTTAGCCTGCGGCGTGAGACTCCTCTTGGGAGGCGGAGGTCCCTTCGATTTAGTTTGTACGGCGTCGCCCGCCATTGTCACTGGCTCTTTTGCCTGATGGTTTCCCGTTCTTCATGCTAGTCCGTCCGAATAGCCTGCGTAATTCGTCCTTCGCTTGTTCCAACCTGGATTTTTGCGGGGGGCTCAAGGACTTGCCCGCACGGTTGATGTGGAAATTGAGCATGGACATGGCCGATTGAAACGGCGTTCCCTTTCGACGCCGGCTCTGCATCGCGGACCGTTTCAACGATTCGGCGACCAGCTTCGCACTCTTTTTTGTGAAGACTCCCTCCTCTAAATCCAGGGCATTGGACCGCTTCATGACATCAGCGGACCATGTCCTCGCCGTCTTTGGATGGGCTTTCGGTGAAGGCTTCGCTTTGGGTGCCATGCTGTCCTTCCTTGTATCAGGTCTCTCTCGATTCGAGGGTTATGTCGTACTCTCGGACCGATATAGCCCGTAGGATACAAAAAAATCCATGCTCTTCATCCGTCGGTGGGCGTTGTTCGCCCTCTTGCTACGCTCTCGCATCCGGTTCGATGTGTGTCACGACCTCCTCGCCAGTCGTCGTGACTCCGACCCACGCAGATTGGTTCGCTTGCAAGAAGGGAATCAGTTGAAGGTTGTCGAGCCGAGCGTCGACGGTGGCCTGGGTCAGCCGTTCGAGCCATTCCCGTTGCATCCGCAATTCATAAGTCTGACGGCCTGATTTCATAGAGACCACGGTATTCACGGCCTCTTTCGAGGACACGACCTCAAATCCGTGGCGCCCCAGATACAATTCGACCAGTCGTCGTCGGTTCCGTACGGTATCGAATAGCATGCCTGTCCTTTCCACGCGAGGCTACTCATGGCCTGCTCCTCCCATGAAGATCCAATCAGCTCTGTCGGATGGATTCCCCTGTGGATCATGTCGACGCATATTATTCGAGCGCCGACCATCCAGCGCCTGGAGATGTCCCTAGATTTTTCATGACAGGGGATTTACCCAGTGGCCGCTTCGCGGCACCCTCGGTAGGATCTGTGGCATGCATGTCATTTTGCCCAAGACCACGACAGCGGTTGCTGTACGCAGTCGCTCTTGCCGGCAAGGGAGGGACACCATATGGCGCGATACAGCAAGGCAGCCCAAAAAACGGTCAAGCAGGCCATGCGCAAACGCAAGAAGGGGACGTTGAAGAGCGGCAGCGGGAAGAAGGTCAAAAGCCGGAAACAGGCCGTGGCAATCGGCCTTTCTGAAGCGCGCAAGAAGGGACAGAAAGTGCCTGCGGAAAAGTCATGAGTATGGTGAGAGGCGGGCCGATAAAGGCGCTCTGGCTGCTGTGCTCATTCTCGTGCCTTCTCCTATTCGCCCAGACGAGGGCCTTCTCCCATAGCCTCGATGCGCTCAGAGCAGTGTTCGATGGGGGACCGGTGCCCCGAGAGTTACTGGAATCGACTCGCGAACTGGAGGCCACGGCGGGGCATAAGACAACTCGTGAGGCCGCCCATGCCGAACAGCACCGGTTGCTTGAAGAATATCTGCGGGCAGGACTTGAACGCCGCTGCACGGAGGCGTTCGCAGATGTCTCCCAACTCGACCACGCGATCGTCCGGTTTCGTGATGAGGGACAGGCGGAAGAAGAACAGGCGATGCGGCAGGATCGGGAAGAGAAGGAGGCGTTTCTCAAGACGAATTGTGCCGGCACCTCAATAATGAACAGGCCTGCGGTACCTCGGCCATGATCTCGGCCACCTCAGACCGATGGATCGGACCCGCCGACTACAATACTGGTATTTCTCAAATGTTCATCCGTATGGCAGAGGACAGTGATCGAGCCCACACCTAAAGGTCTAACCAGCAGGGGGGTATCGATGCACCATGACCTCAAAAAGGCAGAGAGAAGCGACGTCGCAGCACGTTGACTGTCAGTGATCGGCTACGACTCCATCTCCAGTCGGCCGATTCCCTTCAGCCTCCGTTGATCCCACGCCGCGCGGTTTGATTCCTGCAAACGCCGCGATCTGTCCGGCAGCAGACAGACCCAGCCCGGTAACCTTTCTATAATCGCGCCTCACGCAATTTGAGGATCCATGGCCTCTCTTGAGCCTCCTAGGCAGAATAGTATTCTGAGCACGTTGAACGCAGCCGCCTATGCTGTTATTCGTGGCGACCTTGAGACGATCACCCTCAAACGCGGAGACGTGCTGTATAGCGTCGGAGGCCACATTCGACATGTGTACTTCCCCCGCACGGCCCTCATTTCGCTGATCGGAATTTCAGCCGCAGGTCAGGCTGTCGAAGTCGGCATGGTGGGCTTCGAAGGGTTTGTCGGGGTTCCTATCCTGTTAGGGGTCTCCAGTCAGCCCTACCAAGCGGTGACGCAGCTCGGAGGGACGCTCTGGAGGCTCCCTAAGGAAGCGTTAGACCCGATCAATGGCAGAGCCTGTGTTCTTACCGCCATCCTCTTGCGCTATACCCATGTCCGCATCACGCAAGTCATCCAGTCGGCGATCTGTAATCGCTTTCATTCCATGCGACAGCGGCTGTGCCGCTGGCTCCTGACCGCCCGTGACCGCCGTCAATCCGATGATCTCGAATTCACGAAAGAATATCTCGCCGACATGATTGGCTCTCAACGTCCCGGGGTGGCCAGCACACTGTCGAGTCTCGAACGATTGAAACTTCTCAAATCTCACCGCGGCGGGGTGACCATCCTTCGCGGGAAGGACCTCGAGAAGGAGTCCTGCGAATGTTATGCATTGATGAAACGAGAGGTTGAGAGCTTTGTTGAGAGTTGTCAGGCCCATGCCCCAACCATCGGAACCTGAGGTTGCCCTGACTTCAAGGAGGATCCCATGGCGTGCACCTTACAGGTGAACGGTTTTCCTAAATCCATGACGGAAGAGGAACTGGCTGGACTCTTCACGGCATTCGGGACCGTGCTGTCCATCACCATCGCTCGTACACCGCAGCGACAGTCTTTGGGGTTTGCCGAAGTGACCATGGCGGATGGCGGTGACGCGTTGCGGGCCTTGGAGGCCCTCAATCGTGTGTATGTCCATGGGAAGCGCTTGCTGGTTTGTGAACAGTCTTCCGTCTCCCATCATCAGCCGAGTTCAGCCCCACCTTCGACAGTGAGCACCTTGTCCTTGGAGACCGGAGACCAACAGGCTATGGGTGGCCAGGTTTGTGTGGATGGGCTCCCTCCGTCAGTCACGGAAGAGGACCTGAGAACCCTGTTTTCTGCCTGTGGCACGGTGGTGTCGGTGGAGATGTTGCCCACGTTGAATGGACAATTCTTGGGAATCGCCCAAGTTGAGATGGCGAGGGCTGAAGAGGCAGACCGTGCGATCCGTGCTCTGCACCATACGAAACTTGGCGATCACACGCTTCTAGTCTTCAGAGGGAATCGGAGGGTGGCCAGATCCAACCGGCTTGAGCCACATATGTGATTCGTTCACCCTCCCCGCGTAGTCCTTGCTCCAGCACCACCCCGCATAGTCACAAAGGAATGGTTCGGTTCCCAATTCCGCCCAAGCCTGTTCCGGCCCCGCTCACCATAGCGCTACTCTAGATTTGTCGAGAACTGAGCGGATGTTGTCGAAGGAACTCTGGGTTGGCGGGAGCTCGGTTACCAGTAGTAGGGAAAGCGCCCATAGGGACCCCAATAGGGATGCCAGAACGGGCTATAGTAATACGGGTAGGGGCGGATTCGGGACAGGTTTGAGTCTTGGGATGGAATCCAGGTGCGGAAGGTTTTGATATCGATCACCGGATAGGTGTAGTCGGTCTCGTCGAGCGGTAAGGTCATAGAGCCGGTGAGCTCGCCGGTGATGGTCAGGAACGTGCCCTGGGGAATGGTCGCAGGATCCAGAAATTCGCGTTGGATGGCGACAAAGCGTACTTCAGATTTCATGAGATCGAGCGTTGGTTGTTGTGAGTCGTTGAGCGGCAGCTGCAGCACTTCGATCCGCGTGCCGTCTTTCATGCGCCGCGCTGCGAGCACTTGCCCGCCGAGCACGAGGGTCTGTCCCTTGAACGAGTCCGGCGCCGCCTTCACCTGAGAGAACGGCGGGGCTGGCGGTCCACTTTCCCCCGACGTTTGTGTGTCACCGGATGAAGCGCAAGCCGCCATTAGTGCGGCGATCCACAAAATTCCGATCCCCTGTAGAAGTTTCACCCGCATCGTTGGCATTATAACAGACGCAATAGAGAGCGAGCATTGTTTATAATGCCATGAGCTCGTTGAAACAAACCAAGTTTGGAAAAAGGAGTGCAGCGTATGGCGAAGCGTCGTGTATGGCAGGGAGGGTTGTTGGCGGGGCTGGTTGCGCTGGCGGCGCTCGTGGTCGCAGGAACCGCGCAGGCAGGCAAGGCGGAACTCAAGGGCAACTTTCAGATACTGAACGACGAAAAGTCGACGCACAAGCCGGGGAAAGTTCAATTGGTGGAATTTGCCGACTTCTACTGCCCGCATTGCCACCGGTTTGACGGCGAAGGACTGGCCATTTTGGAGAAGGAGTTCGGACCGAAACTGGATGCGGTCATGGTGGGATACCCGGTGATTCCCGGGAAGCTGCCGACAGCCTTCGATATGTATGAACAGGCCAAGGCCATGGGCAAGGGCAGCGAGATGAAGCGGGCGCTCTTCCGGACGATCCATAAGGACAAGATCGGCATCATCGACAAGGCGATTCGCGAAGTGTTGATTCGCGAGGTCGGTCTTGACCCGGTGGCCTTCGAAGCAGGCCTGGCCAGCGCCAAGCCCGCGAAGGCATTCGAAGAAGGACGGAGATGGGGCGATCGAATCAAGATTCAGCAGACGCCCACCGTGCTCATCGACGGCAACATCAAGGTCGAGCAAATCGATCCGGAGAACTTGAAGCTGATCATTCACAGCATTCTGGAGAGTGACGGGAAGCGTTAGCGCAGCGAAGCGCCGCACGTATGGTTGGACGAGTTCATAGTTCATGATGTGGCGAGTGTCGAACAATGATCGCTCACTCACTCCATCACCACATCACCGGATAGGGAACGATGGCGATTGATCCTGTATGCGGCATGACGGTAGAGCCGGAGAGGGCGGCGGGCTCCGTCGACCATGACGGCCAGACCTACTATTTCTGCAGTACCGGGTGCCGAGACCGTTTTCGCGCTGTCCCGGACCAGTATGTGAAGCAGGCGCCTGCCGCAGCCATGCCAGGCGCCGGGCGGCGTCCGCTGCCGATGATGCAGGCGATGCCTGTCCAGCAGTCGGTTGAGGGCGGCGAACGGGACCCCGTATGCGGGATGACCGTTCAGCCTGCGACCGCCGCTGGATCTCATGTCCATGCGGGCAAGACGTACTATTTCTGCTGTCAGGGCTGTCTCGACAAGTTCCGAGCCGACCCGGCCCGGTATCTGTCGCCGTCAACCGCGCCGCTTGAGACGGAGGGAAAGTCGCTCCCGATGCTGGGCGCCATGCCGCCAAGCGACGCGAGTTCCGGCGTCATCGATCCGGTCTGCGGCATGACGGTGGATCCGGCCAAGGCGGCCGGGTCGTTCGACTACCAGGGCACGACGTACTCCTTCTGTTGCCAGGGCTGCCTCACGAAATTCCGTGCCGATCCACAGCGGTATCTCACACCGGCCTCATCAACACAGGCAGCTCCCGCAGCACCGGCTCCCCCCGGGACCAAATACGTCTGCCCCATGTGCCCTGAGGTGTCGGAGGACAAACCAGTGCCCTGTCCGAAATGCGGCATGGCACTGGAGCCAGAGTCGATTCAGCCGTTGCCGACCAAAACGGAATATGTCTGCCCGATGCATCCGGAGGTGGTGAAGGCGGAGCCGGGTCCCTGTCCGATTTGCGGGATGGCGCTGGAACCACGAACCGTCACGGTCGAGGAAGAGCTGAATCCTGAGTTGGTGGACATGGCTCGGCGGTTTTGGATGGGGCTGGGACCGGCCGCGGTGGTCTTCGTGCTGGCCATGTCGCACATGATCCCCGGTCACCCGATCCAGCATCTCGTAACCGATACGCAATCGGCCTGGGTGCAGTTCCTGCTGAGCACGCCGGTGGTCCTCTGGGCCGGATGGCCGTTTTTTCAGCGCGGCTGGGCGTCGATCGTGCATCGTAGCCCCAACATGTTCACCCTGATCGCGATCGGGACCGGCACGGCGTATCTCTACAGTGTCTTTGCGACATTATTCCCGTCACTGATTCCGCAATCGTTCCACCTGGAAAGCGGTGCGGTGCCGGTGTATTTCGAGGCGGCGGCGGTCATCACGGTGTTGGTCCTGTTGGGCCAGGTGTTGGAACTGCGGGCGAGGAGCCGCACCACCGGCGCGATTCGGGCGCTGTTGGGGTTGGCTCCGAAAATCGCCCGGCGGTTGCGCGAGGATGGCCGTGAAGAAGATGTGCCGCTCGAACAGGTACAAGTCGGGTATCGCCTGCGTGTGCGACCGGGAGAACGGGTACCGGTCGATGGCGTCATTCTGGAGGGATCGACGGCCGTCGATGAATCGATGATCACCGGAGAATCCTTGCCGGTGGAAAAAACTGTGGGCGACCGCGTGACGGGCGGTACCATCAATGGCTCCGGTGGTCTCGTGATGGAGGCCGACCGTGTGGGGGCGGACACATTGCTGGCGCACATCGTTCAAATGGTGGCCGATGCGCAGCGAAGCCGCGCCCCCATTCAGCGAACGGCCGATGTGGTGGCCGGATACTTTGTCCCCATTGTGGTGGGCGTCGCGATCGTCACCGGGCTGGCCTGGGCGGTCTTGGGACCGGAACCCCGCCTTGCCCACGCTTTGCTGAATGCCGTCGCCGTGCTGATCATTGCTTGTCCCTGTGCCCTGGGGTTGGCGACGCCGATGTCGATCATGGTGGGGACGGGGCGCGGCGCGGCTGCGGGGGTGCTGTTCAGGAAAGCCGAGGCGCTGGAGACGATCGAAAAGATCGATACGTTGGTGTTCGACAAAACCGGCACGCTGACGGAAGGCAAGCCCAAACTCAGGGTCGTGAGCGCCATGCCGCCCTGGTCCGAGACGGATCTGTTGCGATTGGCGGCGTCGGTGGAGCGAGGGAGCGAGCACCCAGTGGCCGACGCGATAGTCAGCGGGGCCGAGGCGCGGGGTATCACGCTGGAGTCAGGGTCTGAGTTTCTTTCGAAGACGGGGAAAGGCGTTCTAGCCACAGTCGAGGGCAAGCGAGTCGCGGTGGGGACCATCGATCTGCTGCGGGAGATGCGGATGGATGACGAGACGGATCTTGCAGGGTTGGAATCCAACGCGGAGTTGATGCGGAAGACCGGGCAAACCGTGATGTTCGTCGCCGTCGATGGGCGTCCGATCGGGATGCTGGGGGTAGCCGACCCGATCAAGAGTTCGACGCCGGAAGCGCTCCGGCTTTTGAAAGAGGATGGGATTCACCTAGTGATGGTGACGGGCGATCATGCCGTCACGGCCCAGGCCGTGGCGAAGGAATTGGGGCTGGAAGAGGTCAAGGCCGGCGTGAAACCGGAAGACAAGAGCCGGATCGTGCGGGAGCTTCAACAGCAGGGCCATGTGGTGGCGATGGCGGGTGATGGGGTAAATGATGCGCCCGCGCTGGCGCAAGCGGATGTCGGCATGGCGATGGGGAGTGGAACCGACGTGGCGATGGAGAATGCCGGCGTGACGCTGGTCAAGGGCGACTTACGAGGCATCGTCAGGGCGCGCCGTTTGAGCAAAGCCACGATGCGCAACATCCGACAAAATCTTTTCTTCGCCTTTGTGTACAATATGATCGGTGTGCCGATCGCTGCCGGGCTGTTGTATCCGTTCTTCGGCCTTCTCCTCAGTCCGATGTTGGCCAGTGCCGCCATGACGTTCAGTTCTCTGTCGGTAATTTCGAACGCGTTACGCCTCCGGCACGTCGATTTATGAGTTCTGGGTGTGCAACCACTTCCCGCATGATAGGCTGGGGCTTGCCGTTTTGGAGGAGCGTTCGCCCGATGTCGATGGGTGAGTCTTATCCGTGCCTGTTGGCTGCGGGAGTGCTCGGCGCCCTGTTGGGGGTCGGGCCGGCGGTGTATGCTGCGTCCGGCGAGTCAATGACGGCGCGTCCGTCGCGTGTCAGTACATCCGGAGATTTGCAGGCGCAGGTGCGGGCCACCGCCGCCAAGGTTCTTCCCGCCGTCGTCAGTATCGCCTCGACCGTTATGGTGCACGAACAGGCCTTCAGCGACGAAGGTCTGCCGTTCGGCATGTTCAAGGACGTGCCGCCTCGCCGGCAATATGGTCAAGGCTCGGGGGTGATCGTCTCGTCGGACGGCTACATCATTACGAACAACCACGTCGTGGCCGATGCGGTGGACGTGGAAGTCATTCTCGCCGATCGACGGCAGTTCAAAGGCCGGGTCGTCGCGACCGATCCGAAAACAGATGTCGCGGTGGTGAAAATCAGTGCCACCGGCCTTCCCACTGCGGCCTGGGGTGATTCGAGCGCGCTGGCCGTCGGTGATTTCGTGCTGGCGATCGGAAATCCGTTAGGATTGAGTCGCACGGTCACGTTCGGCATTGTCAGCGCGGTCGGGCGCGCGGATGTGGGGGTGGCCGATGTGGAAGACTTCATTCAGACCGATGCGCCGATCAATCCCGGGAATTCGGGCGGGGCATTGGTGAACACGAACGGAGAGTTGGTGGGGATCAACACCGCCATTGCCAGCCCGACGGGCGGCAGTGTCGGCGTGGGGTTTGCGGTTCCCAGCAACATGGCGCGAACGGCCATGCAGAGCCTCATTAAAACGGGCCGCGTGGTACGAGGGTTTCTGGGTGCTTCCACGCAGGACGTCACGCCGTTGCTGGCCAAGACCTTTCACCTTCCGGACGTGAAGGGGTCGATCGTCACCGATTTGCAGGCCAAGGGATCGGCAGAACGCGCCGGATTGAAACGGGGCGACGTTGTGGTGCGTTTCGACGGGCGCGATGTCATGGACAGCGGACACTTGCGCAACCTGATGGCGGCGGCGGCGATCGGTAGCAAGCATCGGATCGAGTTGTTCCGTGATGCGCGGCTGATGCAGACGGACCTCACCGTGCAGGAAGCGCCGCGGGAACGGCCCAAGAAAACCGAGACACCGGATACCGCCGGCAACGCCGCGCATCCCTTGTCCGGCGTCATCGTCGACGATGTCACCCCGGCTCTCGCGCGCCAGTTGGATTTGCCTGTCAACTCCGGTCTTGTCGTGACGGATATCGAAGACGGCAGCCTGGCGGAAGTATCCGGTCTTCAGCCCGGCGATCTGATCGTGGAACTCAATCGGCAACCCATCCCCAACTTCGCGACCTTTCAACGGCTCGCCGAGCCGCTTCGTCCCACTGACCTTGCGCTCCTGCTCATCAATCGTCAAGGTAGTTTGCTCTACATTCCCATTCAGAGCGACTAAGTCCGCTTTTCCCCGCTCTCTCACAGGAATCGATCGGCATACACGGCTGAATACTCACTCCGTGGCGCGGCTGATTCCCTGTTAAAACTTCCAAAGAAATTGAATTTGCACGCAGATACGGCATATTGAATCGGTGTCATGGAGAGATTCAGGAACTCCACTTCAAAGAGGTGCGCCGTGTGGTCGATCTCGCGGGTGAGTTGTCTTCTCGCGCTCTGGTTGTGTACGGCTTGTACCTCCGAGCCGGAGGCGGCTCCGTCGTATCTTTTGGGGGTGTGGCAGACACAGGCCGAAGGGTATGCCGGCCAACATATGTTTATCGATGACCATCGCATCGGATTCGGCACGAGTGCCCTGACGGCGGATGGCTATGTGATCACTCAGATCGATGAAAGTCATGACGAGGGCAAGACCCTGTTCGTGGTGTCCTATCAGGGCGCAGACCAGGCCAAGTATCAACTGGCATTTTTTTATGAACCGGCCGGCGGCGGACGGATTACGTACAAGAATCAGGATCATTTGATATGGATGAGAAAGGAGTCGGCATCATGAGCCGGCCGCGGTTCCGACGGCATTTTCTCTGGGATACGGTTCAGCCACGTTTTATGACACTGAGCTTCTGCTATGTGGTGGTGGTGATCGTATCTGTGTCCGGAGCCCTCTTTCTTCCTCTCATGCTTCAACTGGACCACCTGCCGCTCTCCAGTAGTGAGGCGCAGCGAGTGGCCGAGCAGTTCGAGTTGTTGCACAGCCGGTTCTGGCCGGCCGTGTTCGTAGTGTCAATGCTCCTGATCGTGCACGGAGTCTTTTTTTCGCATCGGATTGCCGGGCCGCTCTATCGCTTCCGCCGGATATTTCGGTCCGTGGCAAACGGCGATCTGACCGTGCGCACCTCGATTCGCAAGAGCGATTATCTCCATGCGGAAGCGCAATGCTTGGGTGAAATGATCGGTGCGTTGCGGGAAAAGATCGCCCGTATCGAAGCGCACCATGCCGACATGGCTCCGCAGTTGGAGCGGTTGAAGCAGGCGGCGGCGCGAGGTTCGTTCCGCGAGGTGGAGCAGGAGGCGGATCGGCTTCGATCCACCGTCGATCAACTCGCGCAGGCGATGGAGCCGTTCCAGACCAAGTCGGACGCGGTCGAGGCAAGTCCCGCGTCGATGCCTGCCGCAGCAGGATTCTAGGTGTCGTATGGTCCATGTCCCACTCCATCCCCGGCAGCAGGGTTTTACGATCATTGAGTTGATGATCGCTGTAACGATCATCGGCGCGCTGGCCGGTTTGGCGATCCCGAACTATCTGGGCTATCTCGATAAAGCCAGGTTGGCCCGTTGCATCGCCGAGATTCGTTCCATCGAGCGAGTGGTTGATTCTTATGAAGCTGCGTTTGACTCGCTGCCCAACTCGCTCGACGAGGCAGGCGCCGGCGACATGGTCGATCCTTGGGGCAATCCGTATGAATATCTGAATATTGCCGCGCTGACCCTGCCGGGCGGGGGAGGAAACGGCAATGGCGGCGGCAATGCCGGCGGGAATGGAGGAGGCGGCGGCAACGGAAACGGTAATTCTGGAGGGAATAGCGGCGGCGGGAAAAAGACTTCCTACTGGTTTGAGCCCGACAGCGCCTATGCGGGACAGGGAGGCGGAAACGCCAGTAAAGGGAAGCCGCGCAAGGAACGCTTTCTCCATCCGATCAATTCCGACTACGACCTGTATAGCATGGGGAAAGACGGTGAAAGCGTGGAGCCGTTGACGGCGAAGAAAAGCCAAGACGATGTGATTCGCGCCAACGACGGCAGCTTTGTCGGATTAGCCGCAGAGTTCTAGCAGGACGAGGCCCCGTGCAGATTGAACGGTCGTTTCTGAGTAGTCGTGTTGCCCGCCGCATCTTCTTTCTCTTCATCCTCTGCGCCCTTTTGCCGGTCGGCGCACTGAGCCTGGTGTCGTTCAGCGACGTGACCGGCCAGCTCACCCAGCAAGCCGAGCGCCGGGTGCGGCAGGAGAGTAAGGCCATGGGTATGGCCATCTACCAACGGCTCCTCCTACTGGAAGCCGAGTTGCTCTCAATCAGCGGACAACAGCGCGCGCCGTCGGCCGCGTTGATGGAACACGTATCCTCGCCGCCCTTGCCGAGTACCCCAGGATTTTTGGGCATGGCGCACGTCTCCAGGGACAATGCCACGAACGTCTTTCTCGGCGAACTGCAGTCTATTCCGACTCTGTCGCTCGCGCAGTGGACGCTTCTCAAGCAACGGAAAACTCTGCTCATCACGGTACCTGCCGAATCCGGAACCGAACGCATGTTCCTGCTCAGACGCGACGATTCCGATGCACAGGCGGTCATAGCAGAAATCAATATCGAGTATCTTTGGGATCTTGCCGGCAGCATGTCGCTTCCGGCGGAGACGTCCATGTGTGTGTTCGGGACGCCGCCGGACGTCCTGTTCTGTAGCCCATCTGCCCCGGCGACGCTGAGGGAACAGCGAGTGGAGCAGGGCGAAGGCAGTACCGCCTTATTGGAATGGCGCGATGAGGAGGATTCGTACATCGCTGGATTTTGGGCGATCCCGCTCCGGTATCAATTCCTGACGACGCCGTGGACCGTGGTGCTAAGTGAATCACGGAGTTCGGTGCTCTCGCCGCTGGCGAGTTTTTACTATCGCTTCAGTCTGGTGGTACTGATTGCCTTGTCATGCGTGGCATTGCTTAGTGTGAATCAAATCAGAAAAACCATGGGGCCGCTGGAGGAGTTAGGCGAGGGCACGAGGCGCATTGCCAAACGGAATTTTTTGACGCCGGTGCAGGTTCGGAGCGGTGATGAGTTCGAGGAGCTGGCGGCCTCCTTCAATGCCATGGCGAGCCGGCTGAACCAGCAATTTACTCAGTTGGCCACGATCCATGAGATCGACCGGACGGTGCTCTCGGTGCTGGATCCCAGCCGGATTGTCGATACGGTCTTGGCTCGTTTGCGTGAGGTGTCGCCGTGCGAAGGTCTCGCCGTGCTGCTGATCGATCCATCGGAGCACAGTCGTGGATGGTTGTATGCTCGGCTGGGACCGGAGAGTCAGCAGACGACGATGCAGGGTGTGACGGTGACGGAGGCTGAGAGCCGGATGCTCACGGCGCACCGGGACGGCTCGACCCTGCTGCAGCCGGATGGAAAAGGGGCATTTGCCGCTCTGAGCGGGCAGGGGAGTGAGTTCCTGCTGACGCTGCCTCTGTTCCGCTCGCACGATCTGTTAGGCGGGATTGTGTTGAGTTATCGGAAGGCGCCCGACATGCACGAGGATCATCTCGTGCAATTGCGTCAGTTGGCCGATCAGGTGGCGGTGGCGCTGAGCAACGCCTCGGATCTTGCGGAGCGGAAGCGGGCGGAATCGTCTTTGCGGGAGAGCCATACGCAGCTGGAAGCTGCCATGGCCGAACTCAAGACGACGCAACAGCAAATGGTACAGCAGGAGCGGTTACGGGCGCTCGGGCAAATGGCGAGCGGGATCGCCCACGACTTCAATAATACCCTGTCCCCGATCATGGGATTCAGCGAGCTCCTGCTCATTGCGCCCCAGATGTCGGCGGATCCCGCGCAACTGAAGGAATATCTGCAGACGATCAATATGGCGGCCAAGGACGCGGCGAAGGTCGTCAGCCGTCTGCGCGATTTCTATCGCCCCCGCCTCGACGCGGATTTGGCCGGCATCGTCGATCTCAACAGCCTGGTCCAGCAAAGTGTGAAACTCAGTCAGCCGAAGTGGAAGGATCAGGCCCTGGCGAACGGCGTGGCGATCGAGATCAAAACGGAATTGGAGCCGGTGCCCCCGGTCGCAGGACATGAATCGGAATTGCGGGAGGTACTCACGAACTTGGTGTTTAATGCCGTCGATGCGATGCCCCAAAGCGGGTCGATTACGCTCCGCACCAAAGTCGACGGCGATGGCGTTCGGCTGGACGTGAGTGACACGGGCATGGGTATGACGGAGGAAGTGCGTCAACGTTGTCTTGAACCGTTC
The DNA here is from genome assembly GCA_031315995.1 of Nitrospira sp. GTDB lineage: Bacteria > Nitrospirota > Nitrospiria > Nitrospirales > Nitrospiraceae > Nitrospira_A. The sequence continues at coordinate 157,787 of JALDRG010000008.1, read as the reverse complement.
TTCTCCACGAAAGGGGAAAAGGGCTCGGGTTTGGGATTGGCCATGGTGTACGGCATTATCCGACGGTTGCGCGGCACCATCGATATCACGAGTGCCGTCGGCGTGGGGACGACGTTCAGCATCCGCCTCCCGATTCAAGCGGAGGCGGAGACAGGCACAGACCATGGCGGTCACAACATGGCCGGGGTTCGGTTGCAGGTGCTGGTTGTCGACGACGATCCCCTCGTAGGCCGTGTGACGGGCGAATATCTCCGGGTGGCCGGGCACAGCGTGGAAGTGGTCGGGAGCGCGACCGAGGCCATCAAGCGGTTTAATCCAGAACGGGTGCACCTGGTCGTAACCGATCACGGGATGCCGCATATGACCGGACGTCAGTTGGCCGAGGTGATCAAAAAAATGTCTCCCGAAACGCCGGTGCTCTTGCTCACGGGAGGCGATCAGATCGAGCAGGAGGACACGGTGTCGGTGGCGGTCGATGCTGAGCTGAGCAAGCCGCTGACCATGGCGGCACTCCAGCAGGCGCTCTCAACGATCAGGTTCACGAAAACGCTCGATGCAGGGAGCCAAAAAGAAATTGGTGATGCGGCATGAGGATGGTAGGGTAGAGGGCGTAGAACGTTCGGAACAGGAGCCACGCAATTTCCATGTCGGACCTCGATCTCAGCGCGACCAAGCTGCTTCTCATCGACGACGAAACGCACAGCCTCAAACTGATGGAGGCGATCCTCAAGCAGGCCGGCTACGAAAAAATTACCACAACGACCGACCCTCGCCAGGCGGTGCCGTTATATCAAGAGGTGAAGCCGGATCTGATCGCGACGGACATGCGTATGCCGCATATGGATGGATTCGAAGTCCTGCGGCAATTGACCGCCGTCATTCCCGCCGACGCCTATGTTCCGATCCTCGTCATTACGGGCGAACTCGATGCGTCGACAAAGCACAAGGCACTGTCCGAGGGCGCCAAGGATTCCTGAACAAGCCGGTGGATGCCACGGAAGTCGTGCTCCGCATCAAAAACCAATTGGTCACGAGGCAGCTTCATCGACAGCTGCGTATGCGCAATGAGCATTTGGAAGCGCAGGTGCGCCTGCGCACCAAAATCGTGGAGCAAACCCAGTTGGATTTGCTTGCCCGTCTTACGTTGGCGTCCGAGTATCGGCACGACGCAACCGGTGGCCATGCCTGGCGTGTCGGGCGGATGGCTATGTTGTTGGCTGAGCTGAAGGGGCTGCCAGCGGATCAGGTGGATATGATCAAGAAGGCCGCTCCGTTGCACGATGTGGGTAAAGTCGGCCTACTCGATGCCGTCATCCTCAAGACCGGGCCTTACGATGCGGCTGATTGGGAGGCGATGAAGCAGCACACCAAGATTGGTTCAAGGCTCCTGTCGGACAGTCGGGCGCCTCTCTTGATGATGGCGCGAGAGATCGCCCTCACTCATCATGAGCGATGGGATGGAGCCGGCTACCACTCGATCAAGGAGGAGCAGATCCCGCTGACGGGACGAATCGTTGCGCTGGCAGATGCCTTCGACGTGATGACTCATCCTAGGTCTTACAAACCCACAATGACGCTCAGTCAGGCCAGGACCGAAATTGAGCAAGAAGCCGGAAAGCAGTTCGATCCTGAATTGAGCGCGTTATGTTTGAAACTGATCGATCGGGAAGGAGAGAAACTGTTGTCTCATGTGGGCCCCCTGCAGCTAGTCGCTTAGCAGTCTCTTCTCGGTCTCATGCTTCCCGCCGGTTGCGCTCTCCACATCGGCGTCCATCGGTTCTGCTTGACGCCTCTTCGTCTGGGTCTGTACTATCCGTGCCACGATAATAAACTTCGTGCCACTGAAGTTGAGCTGATGAAGAAGCTTGTCCGATTCGGCGTCTCGCTCGATCAGCATCTCCTCGTCGATTTCGATCGTCTGATCGAGCGGCGCGAGTATACCAACCGCTCCGAAGCCATCCGCGACCTGATTCGGGACCATCTGGTCGGGCAGCAGTGGGATGAGAATAGGGAGACGGTCGCGACCATCACGTTCGTCTACGATCATCATGTGCCGGACTTGACGAGGAAGCTTACTCATATCCAACACGGTTTTCAGGGGCACATTCTGGCCGGAATGCACGTGCATCTCGACCACGATCACTGTCTCGAGGTGCTGGTCGCCAGAGGCAAGGGGTCCGCGATCCGCAAGATTGCCGACGCCTTGTTGAGCGTCAAAGGCGTGAAACACGGCAAACTCGCCATGACGACGACCGGCAAGGGGCTTCGGTGATCGCCCGGTGACCGGTTGGCTTTTCCGGGTCTCCGTACTCGGATTGATATTGTGGACAACCCCTCTCAGCGCGCATGATCCGGACGCCCTTGAACTGGAGGTGCCGGAAATTTCAGTGTCTGACGATCGTCCCGTCGCGGCTTCCTCTCAGCAATTCATCCCCGACGAAGAGTATGTGATGCAACCTCAAGGACGTCCGGCGCAAGTGCTGCGCCTGATTCCTGGGCTGGTGGCGGTGGAGCATTCGGGCGGAGCCGGAAAAGCCGACCAATACTTTCTCCGGGGGTTCGATGCGGACCATGGTACGGACGTCGCGTTCTTTGCCGACGGTATGCCGATCAATTTACGGTCTCATGCGCATGGCCAAGGGTATGCCGACTTGAATTTCATCATCCCGGAAACGATTGAAGGGCTTGATGCCTACAAAGGGGCCTATCACGTTGAATTCGGAGACTTCAACACGGCCGGGGCGGTCAATTTCAGGACTCGAGAGGTGGTTCGAGAAGGAATAGTCCAGGCGGCAGGCGGTCAATTTGATACCCAACGGTATCTCTTGATGTTCTCTCCCACGAAAGACAAGGTCAGGACACTGGTTGCCGCAGAGGGTTATTACACCAACGGGCCGTTCCAGAACGATAATCGCTATGTTCGAGCGAATCTGTTGGGGAAGGCGACCGTGAATCCTACTTCTCGCTCGGAGTTGAGCCTCACGGCCACGTTTCAACAATCTCGCTGGAATGCGTCAGGAGAAATTCCTCTGCGCGCGGTACAGGATGGCTTTCTCGATCGGTTCGGGGCGGTTGATCCGTCCGAGGGGGGCCACACGCTGCGCTCGACCGCACGCCTCAATTATCATTATGACACGCCGGCCGGCGGCCGTTTTTTCGCGAACGCCTATGGGCAATATTACAAATTTGACCTCTTCACGAATTTCACGTTCCTTCTCAACGACCCCGTCAACGGAGACGGCATTCAGCAATTTGATCGGCGGGTCATGTACGGAGGAGAGCTCGGCTATCGGCAGGCCCTTCAGATCATGCAGATGGAGAGCGCCGTCACGGTCGGCATGCAGTCGCGGGTGGACGAGATCCATGCGCGTCTGGGCACGCAAACCACGCGCAATCCATTGGGGACGACGATCGATAGCGACATCTTCGAAGCGTCGTATTCGCCATTTATGAAACTGGAGGTGCAGCCCAGTTCGTGGATGCGATTGACAGGGGGGATACGCAGCGAGGTCTTCACGTTTGATGTGCGAAACCGCTGCGCGGGTTGCCTTGAACAGCCGGCCGGGAGAACCAGCAGCGGCCTTGTGTTACCCAAGGCCAATCTGATTCTTGGCCCCTGGTTCCGCACAGAGGTGTTTCTCAACTATGGCGAGGGTTTTCATAGTAATGATGCCCGGTCTGCCGTAATCACCGGTTCGGCCCCGCTCGCCAGGGCCAAAACCTATGAAGTGGGGATTCGCTCGAGGCCTTGGGGGGCTGAAGGCATGGAATTGACCGCCACCTTGTGGGCCATTGATCTCCAATCAGAGTTGCTGTTCGTCGGAGATGCGGGTACGACGGAAATCCGAGGGGCGACGAGACGGCGTGGGGTGGAAGTGGCCGCGCGAGGGCAGATCGTCGGCCCGCTCTATTTTAACGGCAGCGTGACCTGGTCGGACGCGGAGTTCCACAACGGCGATGCGATTCCCCTGGCTCCCGAACTCACCGGGTATGGCGCCTTGATTCTGCGATGGCCGGAAGGGTTGACCTCTCAGCTTCAAGCCACCTACATCGGGGTGCGACCCTTGACTGAGGACCGGAGCATCAAGTCGCCGTCCTGGTTGGACCTCGACCTCTCCGAACGGTATCACATCCCGATCAAGTTGGCGCATGGGCGCCTTGAGGCCTTTCTCTTCGTCCAGAATTTGCTGAACACAAAGTGGGAGCAGGCGGTCTTTGCCTTTGAGTCCAGACTCAGAAATGAGGCGGCTGGGGTGACCGACATCCACTTCGTGCCGGGTAATCCGCGGATGGTGATGGGGGGGCTTGCATGGTATTTTTAAGCGCCCGCGAACTGCATTCTCGGCTCGAACGCATCCTCAAGGTACCCCGAGGGTACGCCTCCGGTGCCTTCGTCGCCTGCGGCCTTGTTGGAAGGCGCTTTGAGCGGGCTACATTGAGGTCACATGGAAACCATGGGTAAAGTCATTCCACGCAGTTATTTCAATCGTCCGACGGTCGACGTGGCGCGGTCTTTGGTCGGCAAGTATTTGGTGCGTGAGAATGGGCAGGGGCTGATGGCCGGAAAGATCATCGAGGTTGAGGCCTATGTCGGTCCAGAAGACAGGGCTTGCCATGCATCCAAAGGCCGGACGGCTCGGACGGAGGTGTTGTTCGGTCCGCCCGGACACGCCTATGTGTATCTTTGCTACGGGATGCACGAAATGTTGAACGTGGTGACGGAGCAGGATGGATTTCCGGCGGCCATCCTCTTGCGGGCGGTGGAGTGCGAGGGGAGGCTCATCGACGGACCGGGCCGGCTGACCCGAGCGTTCGGCATCGATCGGCAATTGAATCGTTGGGACATTACGGCCGGGAAAACCCTTTGGTTCGAGGATCGTGGGGAGTCACTGCCGCGAGGTGCTTTAAAAACCTATCCCAGGATCGGCGTCGATTATGCCGGGGCCTGGGCGAAGAAGCCGTGGCGGTTCCGATTGCACATGGCGCCTGGATCAGGTCGAAAGAAACGGTAGGGACGTACCGAGTTTTAAAAAGAGACGGGGCCGTTGTCTGACGACAACGGCCTCGTTGCGGGTCTTTGACGGAGGAACTAGTCGATCTTCCGTTCGCCAGTGATCTTCGTGGCGGAGGTCACCGGTGGCTCAATCTTAATCTGGGGGCCCTGCACGTTGGGCAACCGGCCGGCACCCTGGCTTTGGGTGATCCGCGCATTGTCGGTCTTCACCAACTTCTGCTCGGCATGCTTGGTGGACTCGGCAGACTTCAGCAGGGTGGAATCCCCGTGGGCGTCCTTTTGTCCCGGGTCATTGGCCGTCGGTTGTCCGTTCACCGGACTGCCGTCGTTTTTCATCGGATAACCTTCGTGCTTCGGCAACAGGGCCGGATTTGCGGAGGCCATGGAAAACGCAAACAATACACTTGCAAGGGTGGCGACGCTGCCGATCACGAATTTCATACCCCTACTCCTTTGAAAGAATGTGAAAGTATGGTGGTCGATTATAGACGTTAAAAGCCTGATGAGTGCGGGAATATTAGCTATCTGGAGAAGCGGTGTCAAGGACAAACAAGGACAGAGGGAAGGGAGGGGCATGAGGTCTAAGTCCGTCCGGTTGAATGGCCATAGACCTCGCAGGGCAAAAATGTGTCCGGTCCAGAGGGCCACAGATGGATGGCAGCAGAGGGCCTTCGCGCATACGGATCGTGTGAAGACAGAGGAAAATCGGCGTGCGGTTATCATAAGGTCGGCTGGAAGCCGAAGCCTGACCTGCTCGGGTGCGTCTGAGAACAGCCGTGAGGGCCTAGGATGCGGCAGTTGGACGACGCGGCGGACGGCGTCCGCGCCCTCGATAGCGATGGGCCGGGCCCCGACTGACACCAGGCAGACGAATGGTTACCGTCGTTCCTTCGCCTGGCATACCGGAAATACCGATACTGCCCTGATGCTCTTCGACAATTTTTTTCACGGTGGCAAGGCCAAGGCCCGTGCCGGACCGCTTCGTCGTAAAGAAGGGTTCGAACACCTTGTCGACATGTTCGGCGGGAATAGGGGTACCGTTGTTTTTGATCAGGATCTGGACTTCCAGGTGCCGTGCGGCCCGCTGATTGCTCATGGAGATGGTCAGGATACCGCCAGGGGTCATGGCTTCGATCGCATTCTTGAAGATGCTGAGGAAGACTTGCTGCATTTTGGCTTCGTCGGCCCGTACCGGGGCAAGAAGTCCGGCATATTCTTTCACCACTTGAATGCGGGTCGCTTCCAGCTCCGTCGCCACGACGGTCAGCGCATTTTCGACCATTTCGGGGACGCGGCACAGTCGGCGCGTCAGATCCAACGGCTTGGCGAAATCGAGGATTTCGTTCAGAATCGCTTCGATACGGATCAGGTCACGCATGGCGTTCTCGACACGGGTCTGTGGGTCGAAGTCGAGAATGCCTTCCGCGGTGACCTCTTCCAGCTGCGCGCGAATCGAGCCCAGGGGTTCCCGGATTTCGGTCGCGAGGAACGCGCTGAATTCTCCGATCGCCGCCTGCCGTTCCTGCTTTCTGATCACAGGCTCTGCCGAGATCAACGCGGCTGGGCCTGTCCCGGAGTCGGGTGTGCCTTCGGATTTGGCGGCGCCTGGGGCAGCGGGGGGCGCCGCCTGGAGCAGGTCAACCAATTTGAGGTTGATCGGTTCGAGCAGGCGGGCATCGGTCACCGCAAAACGGTCCGCCTCTTTCGAGGCCAGGGTGATGGTGCCGCCGACTTGGCCGCGCAAGAAAAATGGGAGGACGAGCGACGACTGGAATCGGTCTTTGTACAAATGTTTGTGGTCGAGGAATCGGCCCTGAGTCGAAGCGAGATCATGATCGACGCGCGGTTTGCGGTGCCGCACCACCCATCCGGCGGCGGAGGCATCGAGCGTCAGGCGCTGGCCCGCTTTGAGATCTTTCTTCTGGTCTTTCGGGTCGGTTTTTTGTTCCCCGGCGATGCCGAGGACTTCGACGTTGCCGGCCAGCGGGTCATAGGCCCCGATCCAGGCGCGATCGAAGGCGAGGGTATGGCCCAGTTCGTTAAGCAGCGCGATGATTTTCTCTTGGATTTCAGGCGTCGCATGGGAGGTCGGCGCGTTGTAGACATCCGGGGTTGCGATTACCGGCTGCGGTTCCTGCACGACCAGCGGACGGCTCAGCAGGACATTGAGATCGAAGAGGCTGTCCCGTTCGAGCGCCTTGGTAATGTCGTCGCCGGCCTGTTCCAGCATCGTCTTGTCTTTTTTGGCATAGACGGCGTTGTCTTTCCGTCCGATCACCAGAAAGCCGAAGGTGCGTTGACGATGGCGGAGCGGAACGCCCAGGAGTGACTTGGCGCCCGGCGTGATCAGGCGAAGGCGCATGGTGCGGGAGGCCTCAGGATCGTTACCCACGGGGACGGAGGTCAGCACCTTCTGCGAGGAGAGGGTACGGACGATCGATTGGACATCGCGTGGGGTGAACCCACGGTGCACCTGCGTCGTGAGTGGCCCCTGCTCCTGGTGGAAAATCGCAACCAGGGCGGCATCGGCTGGTAATCCATTGACGACGGAGGTCAGGGTGCGTTGCAGATGCGTTTCCGCGGCGGCTTTTTTTTCTGATTCGGCTGGAGGACTCATCGACCTCTATGCAGGATGTTACCGATTCTGCAGGGGGGCCACCGGTTATTTCCCGGTCTGGGTGACTCGCTGGTGAGTCAGGGCCCGCAGCATGGTCGAAACAAGGTGCTCGTTATAGGTTGTGCGCTCTCGGCGGTGAATGGCGAGCGTCGGGCGGCATTGTAGCAGCCGGATACGGGTAACTCAAGGAAGCATATGAATTTGAAGAGACTATGGTTGCTCGTTGACGGCAAGGTCTACCGGTCTCCCGTGGCGGTCTAGTAGACATTCGCGATCAGCTCGTTCCTGCTAGTCCGGATTGATGATCGTGGGTGGGTGACGAGGGCGGTCGCTTGTGTCGACCCGTGTATGTTCGACCACCAGGATCATGTTGAGCAGGCTGCTGACGACACTGATGACGAGCGCACCCCAGAACGAGGCGCCGAATCCGACGACGGTAAAACCTTTGACGAGGGCGGCGGTCAGCTGCAGCAGGAGGGCGTTGATCACCACCATGAACAGGCCGAGGGACACGATGATCAGCGGGAGCGTCAGCAGATAGATCAGCGGGCGAATCAGCATATTCAACACCGTCAGGACGAGTACTGCGGCCAGACCGGCACCGAGACTCTGCGACTCGATGCCGGGCACGATGGTGACGGCGAGAAATACGGCCAGACCCATGACCAACACCCGAATGACAATGGGGCGGAGGCCACCGGGATCGCCTGCGGGTTGCTGGTTGTGCCGGAGTTGAAAGACGCGCATGGGGTTCTACGGCGTGGTTTTCGGTTTGGAGTCCGAATAGTGGACTTCGGTGGCGATCAGCCCATTGGCATCTTTTTCGGCTTCCACCACGACCCGGTCCCCCACCTGAGGCGGGCTCTTCGGTCTACGAAGATTCTTCACTTTGTAGGTGGTTTTGTCCGTGAGCCGTACCGACACCGATTGGCCTTTGGGGGTTTTTATTTCCATGTGAGTCGCATCGATGGCGGTCACCACGCCGAGCACATGCTGCCCGCTGCCGTGAGCCGCCACCCAGACGGGCGTACAGATAAGGACCAGAGCGACGATCAACAGTCGAAGGAATGTCACGGGGTCGTCCTTTCGTTGACGATTAATGCTGATGTGAACCGGCGGCACCGGCGGCGGCATCGTCCCCGCCGAGAAACTGGTCGAACAGGGCTTCTTCTTGCAATTCTTTCTTGGTCTTCGGGTTCAAGGCGGCCATTTCCTGCAATTCTTCCTCGGTCAGGCTGGGAAGGTGCCGGATGAAATGCACGAGTTGCCAGCTGCCGTTATCCTTCGCGGGATCGCCGGTACCCCAGGCGGGCATGGCGGTGAAGCGAATCCCGTTCTGAATGATAAAGAACAATTCTCCGTCCGACATGGTCTGCGTGTTGCGCAAGCGCAGATCAGGGGCTTTGGGATAGACGTTTCTGCCGATGACGGTGTCCCCGCTGCCGTTGTTGGCATGACAGGACGCGCAATGGTCGGCGAAGTGGGCGAGGGCTTCTTTCATCAGGTCCTGGGTCACGGGCAGCGGATTGCGAAGCTGCCGATTCTCATACGGTATAGCCAGGTGTCGGAGTTGCCTGGCGATGAGTATTTCCATGGCGTTCGGTTCGGTCTTGGCGCTAAAGCCTGTGCTGTAGGATTGGTAGCCAAACCAACCCAGCACTCCCAGGGTGGCTAGAAAGCCGAAAATCAGCAGTCCGCAGAATTTCTTCATGAGGGATACACCTTCCGGTTCGGACGCCACGTCTTTTTACAATATACAGACTCGATGGAATGAATGCCAATCATCCCGGTTCGGGACCGGTGCTGTTCCACGGGGTTCTACGCAGATGGTGTCGCAGGAGCGAACAGGCGTAGGAGCAGCAGGGCCGTCACCGGCACATACATCAATAGGCCGGTGGTGCCTTGGAGTGTTTCGCCGATCCAGAACGTCATGGCCAGGTTGAACGCCAGCACTCCGTAATAGAGTCCGCCGCCCAGCAGCAGGCGATGTGTGGTTGAAGGATGGTGCGCCGGTAAGGGGTGTCGGAGCCGCCGATCGAGGAAGAAATAGAGCAAGAGGGAGATCGTGCCGACGACGGCCCAGCCGACATAGTTGGCCATCGGCACGCCGAAGTGCACGCCGGGGTCTGGATAATAATAGATCTTGCCCAGGAACCACCGGTCTCCTCGCAACGCGACGGGATCGATCACCATATCGATGAAGGCGAAGAACAGCACGGTGAGGGCGAACACCGGCCAGCCGGTCCGGAACGGCACCTCGAACGTGAGGTCAGGAAGCCGCGGCGCGTTGTCGGCATCGAAACCGGCCCGGATCGGCAGCAGCAACAACAGGGCCAGGCAATAGCTGGCGAACAGCAGGAAGGAAAATGAGATCGAATCCATGAAGGGAATATTGGCGACGTACAGCTCCTGTCCGACCGTGGAGCCGTTGTAATGGTACCAGCCGAAGGGGATGCCGTTGCGCGTCGAAGAAAACTCACAGACGAACGCGGTGATCCAGCTGATGAGCCAGAAGCGCCAGGTCCGTGGCCAGCCGATCAACGCGATGGCGGCAACGAGAAACGCGGCGAGGAACACAAAGACATAGGGGCGAAACAGAATGGTTTTGAGGAAAAGGAAAAGGAATTCCATCGGGGGATCAACGGATGCTCAAAAAGGCAACGTTCTTACCCGCCCGCCTGGGCGCGTCAAGACGCGACCTTGTCCGAGGCAAGGCCGCAGGCGCACCAGTTCTGACCCACCCCGAGCTGCGGGGACAGCTCTTTCTCCATGGGTACGCTGAGGATCTTGTCGAGCCGAGCACACAGCCGGAGTCCTGTTTCAGCATCAGACTACACATAGCCATGTGAACGGAACCACCGCACCGCTTTTTCCAACGCTACTTCCACCGGCGTTTGTGGGATGCCGAGTTCCCGGATCGCCTTGCTGCAGTCGTAATGCATCTTGTACTTGGCCATTTTCACGCCTTCGAGCGGAATGCGCGGGGGCACACCCGTGAGGTTCGAGATCCAGTGGTTCGCATAGGCCAACGGCAGAATGGCGAGGCGCGGCAACTTGATCGTCGGGGCCTTCACACCCGTGATTCGGCTGAGGATCTGGAACACTTCATTGAGGAGCAGATTCTTGTTACCCAGAATGTAGCGTTCGCCCTGCCGGCCTTTCTGCATGGCGAGCAGGTGGCCTTGGGCCACGTCATCTACGTCGATCAGGTTCATGCCGGTTTCGATATAGGCGGGCATGCGGCCCTTCATGAAGTCCACGATGATTTGGCCGGTGGGGGTCGGCTTCACATCCGCTTCGCCGACCGGCGCGCTGGGATTCACGATGACCACCGGCAAGCCTGCTCGCGCGAGTGTGAGCACTTCCTGCTCAGCCAGGTACTTTGAACGTTTATAGTGGCCGGCCATCTGTTCCAGTGACACCGGCGTCTCTTCCGTTCCAAGTCCCCCGCCCGGCGGCAGGCCAATTGCGCCGATGGTGCTGCAGTAGACGGTTCGCTCGATGCCGACCTCGCGCGCTGCCTCCAGCAGGGATCGTGTGCCGGTAACGTTGATGTCGTAGAAGATGGAGGGATCTTTGGCCCACAGAGCGTAGTGCGCCGCGACGTGGTAGAGCTGTCCGCAGCCGGTCAACGCGCGCCGCAGCGATTCGCGGTCGCGCAAGTCTGCATCAACCTGTTCGACGGGGAGTCCGGTTAGGTTCTGAAGGTCCGCGCCCTTCCGAGCGAGCACGCGAACCTCGACGCCGGTTTTGACTAGGGCGCGCGCCACGGCCCCGCCGACAAAGCCTGTTGCGCCGGTCACGAGAGCCTTCATGGCGCGAGCCGCGTGACACGTAAAGTGTGAAGTGTGAAGCGTGTGAGGAGAAGGCGATCCGGACGGGGAGCGATTGAGCGCTTCACGAGATACGTTTCACACCTCTGTGTCAGTTCTTCCGCGAGGTGATATAGCGTGCCAGCTCACGGAGAGGATCGGCCTTGGTGCCGAACGAAGCGAGCCGGTCGTTGGCGCGGGCAACACAATCTTCCGCCAGTTGCCTGGCTCCGTCGACGCCGTAAAATGTCGGATAGGTTTTCTTGCCGCGTTGGGCGTCGGTGTTGGGATTCTTGCCCAGCTCCTCGCGTGTGCCGGTAACGTTCAACACATCGTCGGCGATTTGAAAGGCCAAGCCGATCTGTTCGGCATAGAAGGTGAGGTCATCGAGTTGTGCGGGAGTCGCCCCGGCGGTGATGGCGCCCATTCGCACGGCGGCTCGAATGAGCATGCCGGTCTTGTGTTTGTGAATGGACTGCAACGTGGCGAGGTCGATGTCTTTGTGTTCGGCCTGGATGTCAAGGACTTGTCCGCCGACCATGCCGAGGTTGCCGGACCCGACGGCCAGTTCCTGGATCAGCCGGACCTGCCGCCCGGCATCGAGGCTGGACTCGGCATTCGCGCGGGTGCACAGTTCGAAGGCCATGGTGAGCAGCGCGTCGCCGGCTAAAATCGCCATCGCCTCACCGTACACCTTGTGGTTCGTCGGCTTTCCGCGGCGGAAATCATCGTTGTCCATCGCCGGGAGATCGTCGTGAATGAGGGAGTAGGTGTGGATCAATTCCAGTGAGGACGCGACGGGCAACACGGCTTTTCCTGCATCGCCGACCGCTTCAGCCGCGGCAATGGCCAGAATGGGCCGGACTCGTTTCCCGCCGGCAAACAGGCTATACCGCATGCTTTCATGCAGGGTTGTGGGCATGGTCTCGGCACTCGGGATGACCGACTGCAGATACCGGTCCACCTCCTCGCGTTTCCGTTCGAGGTACTGGCGGATGTCCATGCCGGTCTGGGTGAGTTGGCTCGTGGGGCTCATGCCGGAGTGCTCAGGGGTCTGGGTGTCTTCATGTGCGCGTGAGAGTAACAAAGGGGTTCGGGGAGTGTCAAACGGGAGGGAGAATGAGGAAGGGGTAACTGGGTGCCCTCCGTGCTCGCGCAACGCGCGGCCTCAGCGCGGCCTCAGAAGGCCCTCGTTGGACGCGCGCAGTTGGAGTGCACCCAGTGCCCCTTCCTGACGGAGAAGAGAATACGAGCGAGCTTGGAAGGATCATTACCATGTTTGGAGAAGGAGTAAGGGGGCGGCGTGCGAAAACGTGACGCTCGTTCTTCGTCGAATCGCGCACCTCCCCCCTCTCCCGCCTTGTTTTTTCTTCGACCCCTTCGCTATACTTCCGCGCTATGAGTATTCGTAAAGCTGCCGGTGAGTGGGAGCCCATGTTGCTGGGGATCGAGCCCCGGAACTGCAAGGTGTGTCAACAGGGCCTCTACCGCGATAAGACGATGTTGCGAGGCGGCTGGTCGCGTTGTGCCGTGTGCGACGAGTTCGTGCACTATAGTTGCCTCGCCAGCGGGAGGATCAGCTTCCTCAAGCAGCGCCCGCGCATCTGCAAAACCTGTCGAACCGCCGAGGAACAGGCTAAGCACAGCGCTCCGTCGCCCACCAGTCAACCCGCGCCAGTCGGGTCATGACCGTCTTACTTGATCCGCAGCAACGATCAGCCAGGCCTTCCTGGCATGTGTTCTTTTCCGTCGCCCTTCGGTATGCGCTGGCGCCTCTGCTGTGTGTCTTCAGCGGCTTTTTTACGGCCAATTTCATTGTGAGCGGGCACTACACGTGGCCTCGAACGAGTCGAGTCTTCGTGCTGACCCTCACGCTGCTGATCCTTGGTTACGAGTTTATTTACAAAGATCATACCGTTCGATCGACCTTGCCGGATCGGGCATTCAACGCCGTATTGTATTCCTGTATGATTCCCTACGCCCTCGGTATCCTCATGATGCTGGGGTTGGCGAAGTTGTAACAGGGCATTGAAACCGTCAGCCCGCGTTGTGCTCGCACCACAGGGCCGTCTCGCGGGGTAGTCTTTGTACATCCAGGCCGTCATCCGCTAAACCGGGACCGGACGCCGTCGCGTGGTCTGATTCTTCAATAGGTGTCTATGGGACAGCGATTTCAAAGCGGCGCCTTCGTGCAACAGTGTTTCGCCGTCCATCCCTTATGCCTGTCGCTGAAGCGGATCGACGAGGCGGGGCGGCTTGTCGTCGCCTGCACGTCCTGTCGCATGATGCATCATATGGCGGCTGACCGGGTGCTCGCACGGGTGGCGGCGGTGCCGCTTGACGGAGATACGACGAGCGCCAAGGCGATCCCGACGGCGAAGGAGCTATTGGAGGCCTGCCTGCGGACACATCCCGTCTCCGTCACCATTCGAGAATTGGATGTGATTCGCGACAGCGTGGGCCTGCGGTGCGCCGAATGCCGGCGGATATTCGATCTGCAGGTGTCGGTGTTCGAATCCCACCAGAAGTCTTAGCCGGATGCTGAAAAAGTCCGCCAGCAGCGTCTCGCCTCGTTCGGACCCTCAACGTACCCTGAGGGGTACAGAGCCTGTCTCGGCAGGTTCAGGGTGGGCGGGTAAGAATGTGACGCCTGCGGTAAAGACACTGCCCGCTTACCGACTCGCGGGCGCGCACAAACGTGATGCTCCTTATTCGTCGCATCGTACGCCTCTCTACGGCTGGACAGCCTTTTTGAGCATCCGACGAAAGCGAGGTACTATGCCGTTACACGCATGGGCACTCGGAGTTCGCACTCGTCAATATTGTGTTTCTGTGAGCGGTTAGCCCCCGTGGCCTTCCCATCACAAAACCAGTCGCTGACACCCGCCGAGCTCGCGCTGGTCGCGGACGGTGAACTGTTCCGCGCCAAGGAACGCATCATTTTCAAGGTGCAAGAGCTGCTTACCGACCTTCAGTCCGGGTTGCAGGAGGATCTGAGCCGGAGCGCGCTGCTATTGCCCCCCGAGTTTGATTCGGCCAAACGGCAGGTTGTGAAGGGGGAACGGCTTGAACAATGCCCCTATCAATACCTGGATTATCCGAAACATTTCCTCGGGGACGACAAGTTTACCTTCCGCTCGATGTGCTGGTGGGGCCACCATCTGGTCTTCGCATTGATCGTGGAGGGAGGACAGGTCAGGCAGTACAAGAAGAACTTTTTCGATCGATTTCACCAGCTGGCCGGTCAAGGGCTGGAACTGTCCCTGGCTCCCACGTTCTGGGAATGGAAGCGGGGAGAAGGCTACACCCTGCCGATCACGCATGACCGGAAGGCTCAATTGGCCGCGGTCCTATCGGGGAGGGCCTGGTTCAAGATCGCCCGGTTCGTGCCGCTGGATTCACCGGCCATGCGGGAGGGCCGCCTGCCGGAGGTAGGCCGCGAGACCTTCAGGAGCCTCTTGCCGCTGCTCACCCAGTGAGCGGCAGGACGCCTGGTTCGTTTCGGGGTTCGTCTCTATCTGTCGTTGGTGATCGGCCATCAGCTCCAACCCGCCCCTCCGATGCCCTTTCTCGTTTGTCATCCGGCCGCGACTTGGGTAGACTGGGCCCGTCTTCGTGGGAGCCCACTTACTGACAGGGAGGCATGTGTGATTGCACAGGGATGTCGCATTGTAGGTCAGGTCTGTGTCGCGGGAGGTTTGGCGCTGCTCTTGGGTTGCGCCGGTACCGGAGAAATGGTGTCGCTCAATGTGCAGCCCCATCAACCGTTCGTGCAGAGCGGTCAGCCGGAGCCGTTGAAGATCGTCGTGGAGCCGTTTGAAGATCTCCGTGCGGACAAATCGAAGCTTGGCCAGCGCACCCATTTGGGCGGCGGGGTCACGAACTTCAATGTCAGCGGAGGTGCGCCGGGTGTGACGATCGCCGAGGCCTTGGCGGAAGCGCTGCGCTGGCGAGGATGGAACCGTCGCGGGTGGGATGCGCGGGTCGTACAGTCGGGTGTCGAAATCTCAGGCGCGGACATCGTGATCGGCGGGGAAATCCGGGAGTTCGCGGCCAATGCTAAAAGCCGTGTCTTTAATACCAAATTGACCGGCGAGAGCCGTCTGGTCATCAAGGCGAAGAATCTTGCGGACGACAGCAGCACGGTGAGGAATATTCAAGGCGAACAGACTAAGCTGGTCTTCTGGTTCACCAGCGAGGATCTCGAGACATTGATGTCCGGCCTGTTGCAAGACGGGCTGGATCGCTTTGTCGCCGATACGAAAATCGACGGCCGCGTGCTGAAGTCAGCGAAGTGACGCGGCCTGGTTTCGACCGTCGCACAGGGAGTGCGGAGGGCTGTTGTGCGTGAACGGCGGTGGGAGACCCTGGACCGACTGACGTTTCGAGAGGTCCTGGCGGTCGGCGAGCGGCTCGGTGCCTTGGGGCTGAAGCCGGCGCATCCCGCCAAGGACGTGATTTGCTACGTGGAGGATTGGGCCGTCGACTCCCCAGACGCGTTCGATCAGCTTGATCACTGGGCCACGGAAGACGTCACGCTCCTGCACATCCGCGAGGCCTGGCAGGGAGATTTTTTCCTGCTCGCGGGCGGCTACCACACGGTCTATCAACGGTACCAGGATGTCGGCACCTACTGCTCCATCAGTCATCCATGGCGGACCAAACCCGGGCTGCGGTTTCATCACCCTACCGGCATGTTTTGGTTGGGTTTTCGGCATAGCCATGCCTTTATCCGCGTGCGCCTGCATACCCAGGAGGTGGTGACGCCTGGGGAGACGCGCGAAGACGCGAGGCGGGCCGAGTGGGTCGATGAGCGGCGAGCGATCTTTCTCGACGCCATCGGCATGTTGGACCTGCCGGTTGAAACATCGGTGGATAAGGGGAGCCTGGTGTTGGCGCCGGCGGATCCGGCGACTCCGTTTTTTTGTTCCTGGCCGGATGCGTTCGGCCCCTGTCAGTTTGAGTACAACTCCTTAGATGCGTATGAGTTTCTCGTGCCGGCAAGCCGCTTGGCGGCGACCTTCGCACCGCAGATGGCCGGCGTGCGCGCCTATCTCACGGGGTTTTCGGAACAGGCGCTGGACGCCTTCGCCGGCGTGCAGCCTGGGGCTCGTGCGGTGTACCGCTGTTCCGTGCATTGCGCGCTAGGTGAATTGCCGGAAGTGCTCGCCACGATCGAGCCGCAGGGGCGCCTGTATAGCACCCTCTGCGAGTTCCAGACTCAGGAGTTGCTGCCGGAGGGAGAGGACGCCTCGGCCATCATCGGGATTGTCGGCACCGCCGGAGGTTTTCAACTGGAGGCTCGCTTGAATCGGGCTCCGTTGCCCGAGGACCATATGGCTGGGTGGCTGGAGCGGCTACTTGGTTACTCCGTCACCTATGCGCCGTTGCCTCCCTTCGTCTAGCGGCAGCGGGCGGACGACGTTCCCCATGCCAGAAATCCCGTTTCGCTTCCCGCGTCCGATTCCTCTCTTCGTTTGACAATCGCGCGCTTCTCCTCAAATCTAGCCCATGGTCTCGATGCAGCGGTTTCAATCGGTGTTGGGGAAACCCTATCTGCCGCCGCTCTTTTTCTTTAGTGGGGTGACGTACGATACGGTGATGCTGACCCGCATCGACCGGCTGCAGGATAATCTGTTGTTGCTGCTCTATCTCGCGCTGCTCGGCTTTCTCATTGTCCTGACGGGTCGGTTGGGAACGAATGAGGCGACGGTCGAAGATCTCCCGCCGGATGCGCCGTCGCTCGTGAAATGGGTGGTTCAGGCCAAGCCCTACGCGCCGATGGCCATTCAATTCTTGCTGGGCGGCCTGTTCAGCGCCTATGCGATTTTCTATTCCAAGAGCGCCTCATTTACCGGAACCGCGGTCTTCTTCTGCTTGCTGGTCGGATTCCTTGTCGCCAACGAATTTCTACGTGACCGGCTCTCGAACGTGCAGTTGTTGGTCGGCCTGTACGCCATGGTCTGTTTCGGGTTCTTCACGTTTTTTCTCCCCGTCATGACCGGCTGGATGAATCAGGCCGTCTTCCTCGCCGGAGCCGGCCTTACGGTGCTCGTCATCCTGCGCGTCGTTCATTTGATCTATTGGCGGAACCCGGCCCGCACCCATCGCGAGGCTGTGCTGTCCGGTGCGCCGGCGTTGACGCTGATCGGCCTGTTGGTGGGCTTCTATTTTATGAATTGGATTCCGCCCGTGCCGTTGTCCTTGAAGTTCGGCGGGATCTACCACGAGGTGAAACGATCGGGCGACCGCTTCGAACTGTTATTTGAGAAGGACTGGTATGAGTTCTGGAAGCGGGCCGACAGCATCTTTCCCGTCAACGAGCCGGTCTATTGCTTTACCGCCGTCTTCGCCCCGGTGTCGCTGAATACCACCGTCTATCACCATTGGTACTATCGTCGGGACCCCAGTCAGCCGTTCGGGCCTGCGGATCGAATTCCCCTGAAGATCTCAGGGGGACGTGAAGGTGGGTATCGCGCCTATACGTTCAAACAGGGGCTGGATCCCGGAGACTGGAGGGTGGATGTGGAGACCGAAGACGGTCGCGTGATCGGGCGGGTCGCGGTTCGGGTGGAAGAACCAGGCGAAGCATCCCGGTCGCTGACGACGATTGTGTACTGACCGGCCGATCGGAGGCGCGGTTCGGCAGCGGTGTCCTCATCTCATGTCTTGAGTCTGATAGGTTTCGGTATGAACCGTGGAATTAGGACCACATTTTTGAAGACGCAGTCGTCGCCCCCACTTGGCCTATCCTGCTGGGGCGCTCTCGATCAGCGGCAGCCTCACGCATGAGACAATCACGGTGAACTCGTGTACAATTTTCATCTGTGGTAAGGAGGATGCCCTTGAGTGCGATAGAACCACCCGCACGCACGGTCGCAAAGCGTTCCCCGAAAGATCTGGCCGAATTTCGGATGTGGTTTCTCGAGTTTGATGCGTGGGTGTGGGACGGGCAGATTGAATCTGATCTCAAGGCCGGGAAACTTGATAGGCTGATAGCTGAGGCTCGCGCTGAGCACGACCAGGGGGAAATGCGTCCTCTGTGAGCCATACCGCTTCATCACGATTCTGGTCCGGTTACCAGGCCCTTCAGGAAGACATCCGTTCCCTAACCGACAAGCACTTCCGGCTGGTGAAATCCAACCCGCGTCATCCTTCCCTTCACCTTACGGCGTAGTGGGAACTATGGTCTGCACGAGTCGGTGTTCACTACCGAGCGCGTGGTTCCGCTGTGCAGCATGGGCACCCATTGGTTCTGGATCGGCACTCGCGCTGACGATGACAAGGTGATGGCTCCATAATTTCCATCAGGGGAGGCCCAGCAATGGGAATTCGACGTGTCCGACTCATGATGACCATGGGGATCCTGCTCCTCTGGCTCAGCTCCTTGCCGGCTCTGGCTCAGGAGCCCTCGCCACAGGCGCTTCCTTGGCAGATGGGGCCGACTGAGGCCAAGTTGGGTGAGCAGGCGCTTCTCACGGTGCCGAAGGGCTATCAATTTCTCGGGGCCCAGGATACCCAACGGCTGCTCAAGCAGATGGGGAATTTCCCGTCCGGTTCCGAGCTCGGCCTGATTACCGCGACGGGCGAGGGGGAACAATGGTTCATGGTGGTTCGCTATATCGATGCGGGCTACGTCAAGGACGATGAGGCGTCCAATTGGGATGCCGATGCGCTGATGACCTCCATCAAGGAGGGGACCGATGAAGACAACAAGACCCGCCAGGCGCAAGGGTTTCCGCCCTTGGTCATCCGTGGCTGGGAAGAGAAACCGCATTACGACAAAGAGGCGAACAAGGTGGTCTGGGCCATCTCGGCGCAAGAACGAGAGTCGGTGGGGGTGAACTACAACACGCTGTCATTAGGGCGGCATGGATATCTCAGCATGAACATGGTGGGATCGTTGGAGCAGCTACCGCTGTTGAAGCCGCACGTCAGCCTGTTATTGGCCAACGTGGAGTTTGTCGAGGGGAAACGGTATGCGGATTTTGATAGCACGACCGACAAGGTGGCGGCGGTTGGGTTGTCGGCGCTCATTGCCGGCGCGGCGATCAAGTCCGGCCTCCTGGCGAAGCTCTGGGCCTTCATCATTCCGTTGGTGATTGCGGGAAAGAAGGTGTTGATGTTGCTGGTGATCGCGCTCGGTGGATTGGCCGCCAAGTATTTCAACAAGAAGCCCAAGCCGGAGCAGGCGGGCGGGGGCGGGGGGCTGTCGTCGTGAAAATACTCCTCCTGCTCCTCGGGGGTCTCAAGCTGGGCAAGGTCGCGCTCACCGGCGGGACGATGTTGCTGTCCATGGTAGCGTACAGCTTTATTTTCGGCTGGTGGTATGCGGTGGGGTTCGTACTGTTGATCCTGTTCCACGAGCTGGGGCATTATGCCGCCGCCAAACAGCGCAACCTGAATGTCGGTGCGCCCACCTTTATTCCTTTCGTCGGCGCCTGGATTCAACTCAAGGAACAGCCGATGGATGTCGAAACCGAAGCCTATGTCGGCATTGCCGGGCCCGTAGCGGGAACCGTGGCCGCCATGGCCTGCTACTACGCGGCGGAATATACCCACAGTCAATTGCTGCTCGCCTTGGCCTATGCCGGGTTCATGATCAATCTGTTCAACCTCATTCCGCTGTCACCGTTGGACGGCGGGCGGATCACGGCCATCATCTCGCCGAAGGTCTGGTGGCTGGGCGTGCCGATCCTGGTCGGCCTCTTCATCATGAACCATAGTCCCATGCTGCTGTTGATCGCGATCTTGGCCCTTCCGCATGTCATGGCGACCTTCCGAGGTGGTCCTCAGGGTCTGCCGGAACGCTACTACGATGTGCCGCTCTCGACCAGGGTGAGCTACGGCCTGTATTACCTCGGCCTGGCGGCTTTTCTTGGTATTATGAGTTATGAGACGCATTTGCTGCTGCCCTCTTCACGAGGCTGAGCGACCGCGCTCAGCGCGCCACCGGGAGAAAATCTGTCATCAGCGGAGATACTGTGGAACAGTTCACGGCTGAGGTGAGCCGCATCCAGAATTTGACGCACGACGTACGGGCCATTGAGCTGCACCTTCTGGAGCCTGCCAGCATCACGTTCAAGCCGGGACAGTTCGTGTCGTTTGAAGTGCCGAAGGAGGGACAGCCTCGTCCGGTGACGAGACCCTATTCCATTGCCTCGTCGCCCGGTCAGGGGAACCGGATTCTGCTCGTCCTCAATCTCGTCCAAGGCGGTCCAGGCTCGAGTTATCTGTTCGGCTTACGGGAGGGATCGAACACGTCGTTCAAGGGGCCGGCGGGGGCATTCTATCTGCGTGACGATGGCGCCAGAGACCTCTTGTTTGTCGCGACGGGCACCGGCATCGCCCCGCTCTATAGCATGATCCTGGCCCAATTAGAGCGGGGGCAGTCGAGATCC
Organism: Nitrospira sp.; assembly: GCA_031315995.1. Lineage (GTDB taxonomy): Bacteria > Nitrospirota > Nitrospiria > Nitrospirales > Nitrospiraceae > Nitrospira_A. Next base: position 136,943 of record JALDRG010000008.1, on the reverse strand, counting down.
GTGACCCTGTTCTGGGGGCTCCGCAGCCAGCGGGATCTGTATTGGCAGAAAGAGCTGGCCGCCCTGGCCTCCGCGCATCCCAACTTTTCCTTCGTGACAACGCTCTCCAGGCCGGAGCCGGGGTGGGAAGGGGCGACCGGACGTGTCACCGCACTGGTCGATGCCCGAGTCCATTCTGTCGCGAATCTTGCGGTCTATCTGTGTGGAGGGAGCGGGATGATCAAGGACGTCACCGCACGGCTCAATGCCATAGGACTGTGTCCGGTCTATCGGGAGAAGTATTACGACGAGTAGCAGCCCGATGAGCGAGGTGTGTTTGTGCGCCCATGACGGTTGTTCCGACTATGAGTCAGGTCGCCGATCTCGTCGAACTTACAGCGCGCGCTTGGTCGTATGTTGAAACACGCATTTCGGGCAGGTGTAGTGGATGAACCGGCCGCTTGCGACCAGGCGTTTTGTCATCGCCACCTTACACCAGGTGCAGAGGCGTTCAGGCAATTCGGCGGTTGGTGCGGGCGTGGAGCGCGAGGCGGCTGTGTCTACCATGGTCGGCATTCTCGCTAAGGGGTCGAGAGTTTGTCAATGCGCGTGAAGCAGGAGAAATTTCCGAGATAAACATTTACAGTGTTTCGAACGTTGAGTATATTGCAAACATGTGTTCCCACTCCCACCATTCCCAACAGAAAGGTCGTATCGCATATGCACAACGCCGAAGGTGCCACCTCCGACGACATCTCATCATCTTCAGCCAGGATTGCTGACTCCGCGGTCCATCCGGACTCTGTCGGACCCGGCAAGGCCTGGGGCATTTGCACCTCCGTTGACCTCCACGATTGCATTCCCGAACGCATTCGCGATGCGAAACACATCGAAGCCTTCGTCGTGCAGCTCTGCGAACTGATCGAGATGAAGCGGTATGGCGCCTGCCAGATTGTCAATTTCGGAGAAGGGCGCGTGGCTGGCTACAGTATGGTGCAGTTGATCGAGACCTCCTTGATCAGCGGCCACTTCGCCAACGACACCAATAGCGCCTATCTTGATATTTTCAGTTGTAAGGGCTATGAGCCGGTCATCGTGGAAGAATTTGCCAAATCTTTCTTCGGCGCCCGTCGTTCGAGCCACCGGGCCATGTTGCGGTATTAGTTCACGCATTCAAGCACTTCCGGTACCCGGCGGTCGGCGTTGCCCTGTCGGAGCAGTATGCAATGAATCCGACACCACCAAAAACCGTGCGGGCGTTTTTCTCCACACTCGCCGGCAAGCTGGATTCTGAGGCGGCCGAAGGACTGGATGCGGTCTACCAGTTCGATTTGAACGGCGCCGATGGAGGACAGTACCAACTGCAGATCCGGGACGGTGTCTGTCAGATCTCTGAAGGCATCCACCCGGATCCGCATGTGACTCTGGCTATGTCGGGGGAGGATTGTCTTCGGGTATTAAACGGGCAGGTCAGCGGCACCATGGTGGCCATGACCGGGCGCCTGCGTATCAGCGGCGATATGGGCCTGGCTCTGCAGCTGGCCTCGCTCTTTCCCAGCCTCCGCCCGTAACGGGCAATCAAATCCCCCGAGCGTGTCTTATTCCCGGTCCGGTCCCGTGCCAGGCATACGTCGGCCGTCTGGTTCCCTTCGCAGGATACTCTTTCAATCGGTTCGGTGACTGGTCAGGCCGGCTGCGTGGTGGCTGTATCCGGATCAGCCCCAGCCAGTTGTTCCGCGCTGCGCGGAAAGCGCTCCTCCAACATGGCATAGACGGTCGGCACGAGGAAGAGAGTCAGGATCGTCGACACGGTGAGACCGCCCACGACGGCGCGCGCGAGCGGCGCATTGGTCTCGCTGCCGGTGCCAAGGCCGAACGCCATGGGCATGAGTCCCACCACCGTGGCCAATGAGGTCATCAGAATGGGGCGGAGTCTCGTGCGTGAGGCCGTGACGACGGCGGTGGAGAGGTCCAATCCCCGACGCCGCAGCACGTTGGTATAGTCCACCAGCAGGACGCCGTTTGAGACGACGATACCGAGCATCATGATTATGCCCATCAAGGAGGACGTGGAGATGGTGGTGTTGGTCAGGTAGAGGATCACGATTACGCCCGGAATCCCCATCGGCACGGAAAACATGATGATGAAGGGGTCGATGAGCGATTTGAACTGAGCGGCCATCACCATGTACACCAGAATTAACGCCAGCGCGCTGGCAAACATGAGGCCCTCGAACGTTTCCCGCTGTTGTTGAATCTGCCCGGCGAGCCGGATGTTGAATCCCGGCGGCAATTGCATCTGGGCGAACGCCGAGTCCAGATCCTGGGCAATGGAGCCGAGATCGCGGCCGACGGGGTTGGCGGTGATGTGGACGACGCGCTGGAAGTATTTGCGCTCGATCTTCACGGGGCCGGCATTCAGCTTCAGAGTGGCCAAGTTCTTGAGAAGGACCGGCTCTCCGTTTTTCGTCGTCAACAGCACATGCTCGATGGCTGACAGATCCTTGCGATGTTCCTCCGCGAGCCACGCGCTGATGTAGTATTCATTGCCGTTCTGAGGGTCGGTGAAGATGATCGGGTCGGTCTGGCCGTTGCCGTTCAATGAAAACAAGACCGCATTGGCCACGTCCGTTTCGCTGATGCCCAGCAACGCGGCCTTCTCCCGGTCCACGACCACGTTGACCTCGGGGTAGTTTTCCTCCCGGCTGACCTCAATATCCGCCATGCCCGGGATCTGATGCATGAGCTCCTGCACCTGGTGAATGACGGTACGAGCCTTTTCGAAGTCGTACCCGTAAATCTCGACATCGATGGATTTCTGCGAGCCGAAGCTGGTCACGCGCTTTACCAGGCCTCCCGGATCGAAGAACATGGCGACACCCGGGAACAGCTTGATGATCGCGGGCCGGACGGCATTCATAATCTCGACTTGCGTGCGGCCGCGTTTATCCGGAGACGCCAAATAGACCGAGATGACCGAGGTGTGCGGCCCGGTGTTGGGATTGAACAAAGAAGAACGTCCCTGTGCCAAGACGCCGGTGCTGGAAGCGATCGCTGCCAGTTCGTCCGGTGGAATGTTCTCCCGCAGCACCCGTTCGACCTCGGCAACCTGTTCGACGGTCTTTTCCACCCGCTGGCCGACCGGTCCACGAAGGACGATGCGGAACTGACTCTCATCGGAAACCGGCAGAAACTCGGTTCCGATGAACGGCAGGAGCGCAAGCGATCCCACGAAAATCGTGACCACGGAAATCAGTAACGTGCGGCGGTGAGCCAGGACCCATCGCAGACTGCGTTCATATCCCTCATCGAGGGCCTCGTAGCGTCGTTGGCTCCACTGCATGATGGTGACGAACCAGCGGGGTAGGTTGCGATGCGCCTCCTGTTCCGGTTTTAAGAATCGATAGCAGAGCGCCGGGGTCACGGTGCGGGAGACGAAGAAAGAGGTGAACAGCGCGATGGCAATGGTGAGGGTCAACGGAATAAGCAGGAGTCGCGCGATGCCGACGATGAAAAACATGGGCAGAAAGACGACGACCGTGGTGACGGTCGAGGCGAAAATCGGCATGGCCACTTCGCGCGCGGCGTTGACGATGGCGTCCCACCGGTTCCGGTCGACGTTCAGATGGCGCTGGATGTTTTCCAATTCGACGATGGAGTCGTCTACCAGGCGGCCGATGCCCAGGGCCAGCCCCCCCATGGTGAACACGTTCAAGGTTTGATTGGTGAAGTAGAGCGCGATGAAGGTCACGAGGATGGAGAGCGGGATGGCGACCGAGATGATCAGGGTGCTGGTCAGGTTTCTGAGAAACAGCAGAATGACCGCGGCCGCCAGCAGTGAGCCATGGAGGGCCTGCTCGATGAGGTTCTTGATCGACTGACGGATATAAACCGACTGATCGAAGGAAATTCCCAAGTGTACGCCCGGGGGAATGCCGATCATTTTGGGGATCGCCTTGCGCAACCCATCGACGACTTCCACCGTGTTGGCGATCGGTTGTTTGTTCACCCGGAGGTAGACGGAGCGTTTGCCGTCGGTTCGCACGACGTTGGTTTGAATATCCGACGAGTCCGTCAGGACACCGACATCGCGCACGCGCACGGGATTGCCACGGGAATCGATCTTGACCACGACGTCGTTGATCGGCTCCACCGTCTTGAATTGCGTATTCGTGAATACGTTGTAGTCGAGGTTGCCGGCTTTGAGGTCGCCCGAGGGGAGGATCAGGTTGGAGGCCTTCACGGCGTTAACGACATCGAGGATGGAGAGGCCGCGCGCCTGGAGCAGCGCTGGGTCAAGATTGATATTGATTTGACGGATCTTGCCGCCTTCGACCGTGGCTGCCGCCACGTTGGCGATTTGTTCGATCTGCGGAGCAATCGTGTTGTATGCCAGATCATAGAGGGCCCGCTCATCCAGGTCGCCGCCGGAGGCCGTGACGATGGCCACGGGGATGTTGGAGACGTCGAACTTGACGATGAAGGGCTGCAGAATACCGGGCGGCAGGCTGTTGAGAATCTGGGTGATGCGCTGCATCACCTCCATCTGGCCCACGTTGATGTCCGCGCCCCAGTTGAACCAGACCTGCACCGCCCCGATGCCTTGCTTGGCAAACGACTCGACATGTTCGACGTTCGACGCGGAGCTGACGGCCTTCTCGATGGGGTAGACCACGCTTTGTTCGATGTCGAGCGGGGGCGCGCCTTTATAGATGACGCCGACAAAGGCGACCGGGACCTGAATGTTGGGGAAAAGATCGACCGGGAGCCGATCGAGCGAGGTGGCCCCCAGGATCACCATGGCCATGGACAGCATCAGGATGCCGATACGGTTACGAAGCGCGAGAAGTGTCAGCCACATAATGAAGGCATCAGACGTGAAGCATCAGCATCGATGGGTCAGCGCGAGAGGGTTTTTTGCTTGGCACCACTTACGTTTCACGTTTCACTGCATCCATGGGTCGGACCTGAACCGGCGCGCCTTCGCTCACTAGATCTTTTCCGGAGACGATCAGCTCTTCGTCTCCGGTCAGGCCCTTGAGAACTTCCACGCGATTTTCCGCACGGACCCCCAGTTCAACCGGGACCTGATGAGCGTTCCCGTCTTTCACAACATAGACATACTGAGAGTCTTCGAGTCGGCTCACCGCATCCAGGGGAATTTGAATCGCCTGGGAATGCTTCCCGACCAGAACTTCGACCCGGGCGAACATGCCGCCCTTCAGTCGATGGTCCTTATTGGGGAGGTCGACCTCCACGGTCATCGTGCGGGTGGCGCGATTCAATGCCTGCACGATGCGGGTGACCGTGCCCTCAAACACCTCGTTCGGATAGGCTTCGGCGCGCACATCCGCGCGTTGCCCGATCTTCACCAGGGGCACATCCTTCTCTACGACTTCGATGAGGGTGCGAACGATTTCGACGTCATGTACGCTGAGGATGCCGCGCGAGACTGTGGACGTACTGGTGGTGGTGCCGCTCACGTAGGCGCCCGGATCGAGGTTGCGTTCCGCGATATAGCCGGCGAAGGGCGAACGAATGAAGGAATAGGCCAGATTGGTTTCGGCTTGGGCCAGGGCGACCTCCATCTGCTGCACTTGCGCGCGTAAGGAATCCTGCAAGGCCCCCGCCGCGTCGCGGTTCACCAGCGCCGTATCCAGGTCCTGTTGCGAGATAAACTGGTCTTTGATCAGCGCCTGCATGCGGTCGAGCGTGAGGGCGGCGTTGCGCACGGCGGCGTCCTGCTGCGCGACCTTCGCTTTGGCGGACCGTAGATTGGCTTTGGCTTGATCAACCGCATGCACGTAGTCGGTGTGATCGATTTCGACGAGCAGTTGATTGGCCTTCACCAGGTCGCCCTTGTCCACGTAGATCTTGGCGATGTATCCATCCACGCGCGAGAAGATATTCACGAGCTGATTCGGAATGAGGTCGGCGGTGTAGGTCAACCGTACGTCGAGGTCTTGCTTGATGGGGCGCATGGTGCCGACGGTGAGGATCCGGTTTTTTCGAGGGTCGCTCTTGGCTCCGCTGCTCAGCCGGAGCGCGACTAATGCCACGACGGCGACAAACAGAATCAGGCCCAGGGTGAGGATTGGATGTCGCTTGATGGGGTTACCCGACACGCGTCAGCCCTCGTTTCTTGGGTTTGGCAGGATGTTGCAGTCCGTTCAGAAAGAGCTCCACGTAGGTCGCCACAATGTCCTTGTGCGGGCAATGCAAAGGGACGTCGAATATGTCGTGCAGCAGGCGGTGGTGCACCACCATTCCGATGAAGGCTCGCGCGGCCAGCAGGGGATCGATGTCGCGGAACGCGCCCTCCGAAATCCTGGTCCGAATGTATCCGGCCAGATAATCATAGAAGCAGCGGTGTTGTTTGCCGAAAAACATACCGGCCAGTTCGTGGCCTTCCAGCGCGCTGAAGAGCAGCAAGCGTAGCATGGTGGGATCGGCACCGGGGCGAATGCGGTAGCCGGCGATGAGGGTAAACACCCGATGGTCGTCACGCCGACGGGCCGGTTCATCGACGGCGCTCAGGAGCTCGCTGAGAGGCGCTTTTTCGGCCAAGATGGCGGTGTAGAGCGCCCGTTTGGTCGGGAAATATTTGAAGACCAGCGCTTCGCTCACGCCGGCCGCGCGTGCGATGGCCTTGGTGGTCGTTCCTTTGAACCCTTTGGCTGCGAACAGACTGGCGGCAGAGGAAATCAGGCTGGCCTGGCGGTCCCGACCGGGGCTGCGGGATATGACGGTCGTCGGCTTCATGCGATCGGCAATTGGGTGAGTGAGTAATTACTCACCTGCCAGGCTATCACGAGCCGATAAAGCAAGACAAGGAACTCGAGGATTCTCTCTTGCCGACTGTGGTCCTGAGCGACGGAGAACATGCCGCGTCAAAAATTTGAGGACGAGTTGCCCTCATTCAATTTCACGCGGAAGGCCTCGCTCTCGAAAAAGATGACACCCTGGCTGGTTCGTAGGTCATAGCGGAGGATGATCGCACTGTCGGCGCCCTGCCAGTTGAAAAACTTGACCGCGCCGCTGGCAATCTGGCCTGGGGTCTGGTCGAGCGGACCGAACTGTTGTTGTAAGTAACTCAAGATCTGGTCGTGGGTATCCTTGCCGCTGTAACGCACCATGACCCTCGCAAACTGTCCATCGATGGTGCTGAACTTCATGGAATCGACCGCCGCCGGTCCCAATGTCCTGGTCGCGGTTTTCAGTTCATAGGTTTGTATCCGGCCCGCGTCTTCGACCTTGACGAACGTGTCGGACTCGGAAAAGGAGGCGCCCCAGGGAATCCCTTCGAATCCATTCGGGTCGTTGTGCATGGGGACGGCCAACGCCGTGGCGATGGGCAACAGCAGCACGGCGACACACATCCTGAGGATCAGGTGCCACCGGTTAGGATCGATGAGGGGGTGTCTGGCCATTTATTCCGCCGTATCCGCCATCCGGTCTTGAAATCGCGGCGCGAGGTTGCGGCTTTCGATAAAAATGTATCCACGATCCCGGTTCGCTTCATAGGTGAGGCTGATTTCGGTATCCGGTCCGCGCCACGTATATTGCTGGTTCAGTCCCCGCATCATCTGTCCAGGAAGCCGCTCGATCTTGCCATACGAACGTTCAAGAAATTGGAGTACCTGCGCGTGGGTCTGCGCGCCGCGATAGCGAATGGTCACCCGTGCGAACTGGGCGTCGACGGTCGACAGGCGCAGGCTTTCCACCGGGATTTCGGCATAGACCGGTGCCAGATCGCGAAATTCATAGTCGATAGTATGGGTATTGGCCTGGGTGACTGTGAGTTCCGGAATGCCGGTCAGAGGCATGCCCCATGTCAGTCCGCGGAATCCGTGCGGATCGTTGGCCATGGTGATGGCGAAGGCCGGTCCGGCAATGAGGAACGCACTCCCGATCACAACAGGGCACACGACGTTGAGAGCCGACCATATTGTAGACGCGTAGGGCATGGCCTGAAAAAAAGATTCCGTCCGGCACGCTATCATGGTTGTCGAGTCGACGGCAACTCTTCGGCACGGTTCTTGTGAATGAACGACCCCTTGGCTATAATGCGCCCCTTGTGCGCGGGTCGGTCGGACAACGGGAGCAGGGTTCATGATCGAGAGCGACGTGTTTGTGCAAGCGCTCGAGAATCTGGGCGTGAATTTTTTCACGGGTGTGCCGGATTCGCTGCTGGGCGGCATCATTGAAGAGCTGTTGACGCGCAAGCTCTATACCCCGGCCGTGCGTGAAGACGAAGCCGTGGCCATGGCGGCGGGCGCCTTCTTGGGCGGGAAAATTCCCGCGGTGCTCATGCAGAACTCCGGCCTCGGAACGTCGTTGAATACGCTTATTTCCCTGAACATGATCTATCGTCAGCCCTGTATCCTGCTCATATCGTGGCGGGGGTTCGAGGGCAAAGACGCCCCGGAACATCTGGTGATGGGCGAGACGATGCCGCAGCTGCTCGATACGCTGAAAATTCCACGCCGGACGCTATCGGAACAGACGATGACCGACGACCTTCGCTGGGTGGGGCAAACCGTGATGAAGCAACGAATACCGGTCGCGCTCCTGATCAAGAAGGGCATCATCAAGGGGTTGCACCCATGAGACCTGAAGAAGGCACCATGCAGAGCCGGGCGCAGGCCATGGCGGCGCTACTCGAATTGATCACCGATCAGCCGGTCATCATCTGCAACGGATTTCCATCGCGGGAAGCTCACAAAATTGCCGATCGCCCGACTCATTTTTACATGATCGGGTCGATGGGAAACGCGCCGGCCATCGGGCTCGGTGTGGCGCTGGCCAAACCGGTCAAGCAGGTGATCGTATTCGACGGCGACGGCAATCTCCTAATGGGGATGGGGACGTTGGCGACGGTGGGCGCTCTCAAGCCGAAGAATTTCATTCATGTCGTGTTCGACAACGAAGTCTACGGTTCGACGGGGAATCAGCCGACCATTTCCAACGTCGTGCCATTGGAAAAAGTAGCCAAGGCCGCAGGATACGTCCACGTCGAGCGCGTCCTGGACCGGGACGACCTCGTCTACGAATTTAAAGACATGTTGAAAAAAGACGGACCCAGCATGTTGCTGGTCAAGGTCAACGAGTTTGTCGAAGATGCCGGACGGGTCGCGCACGAGCCGCCGGCGATTACCGCTCGATTCATGACGGCGATTGAATAGCACCGATGTGCTGAGTGCGATGTGTGGGGCCGCTCCGCTCAGTTCCGATCCACAGCCTGAGGCATGAACATGATACTTCTGAATCCAGGTCCGGTGAACGTGAGCGAACGGGTGCGGCAGGCGTTGTTGCGTCCGGATATCTGCCATCGCGAGTCCGAGTTCTCCGATCTCGTAGATCGAATCCAGCAAAAACTGTTGGCTGCGTTCGTGCCCGGTGCCGAAGCCGACTACGTCGCCGTGCTGTTGACAGGCTCAGGCACGGCCGCAGTGGAGTCCGCCGTGATCTCCTGCCTTCCAACAGGCAAGCGCATGCTCGTGCTCAATAATGGGGTTTACGGCGAGCGGCTCTCCAACATGATCGGGCTGCACCGCCTGGGGGTGTCCGAACTCAAGTCGGAATGGCATATCAAGCCCGACCCCGAACGAGTCCGGCTGGCATTGCGCCAGCATCCCGAGGTGCATGCGGTGGCTATGGTGCATCATGAGACCACCACCGGATTGATCAACCCGGTCAAAGAGATCGCCGAGGTGGTCGATGGGCTGAACCGGGTCTTCGTACTCGATTCTGTCAGCGGGCTGGGGGGAGAGCCGATCGATATCGCCGGGTCCCACATCTATATGGTGGCGGGAACTGCCGGCAAATGTATTCAGGGATTTCCCGGTGTGTCGTTCGTCCTGCTTCGTAAGGGATTCCTGGAGCGGATGCGCGGATATCCGAAGCGATCCTGGTATCTCCACTTGACGCACTATGTCGATGATCAGGGCAAAGGCATGGTGCCCTTTACCCCGGCCGTTCAAATCTACTACGCCTTTGAGGAGGCCTTGAACGAGTTGCTGGAGGAAGGCCTCGCCAATCGGTTTCAGCGTTATAAACGAACCGCGGGTCGGATCCGGGAGCGGATGGCGCACTTGGGAGTCAAGACGTTGCTGCCGTCTGAATCGCTCTCGAATACGATCACGGCGTTTCATCTGCCGCCCGGTGTCAGTTACGCCACGTTGCACGATCAGTTGAAGGCCCGCGGGTATGTCATCTACGCGGGACAAGGACAACTGGAGTCCAAGATTTTCCGCATTGCCAACATGGGCGCCTTGACCGAACCGCAGATCGATGGGTTTCTGGGGGCCTTTGAGGAAGTGTTGACCGGAGCGGCAGCTCGCGCATGAACGCGATCATCCTTGCCGCCGGAGTGGGGAAGCGCCTCTGGCCGGTGACCCAGCACAAGCCGAAATGCCTGATCGAGATCGGGGGGCAGACGTTGCTGTCCCGGTATCTAGAATCCTTGGCATCGGTTAGGATCCGGCAGGCCACCATCGTGGTCGGCTACAAGCAGGAAATGATCAGAGCCGCAGTTGGTTCGCATTGCCACGGGGTCGATATTTCCTATCTGGTGAACGAAGAGTTTCACCGGGGCAGCATTTCGTCCTTGTGGATTGCCAGGACGGCTCTGTCCGACGACGTGGTGATCATGGATGCAGATGTCTTGTTTCATCGCGAAATTCTGCGTCGGTTGGTGGCGTCGCCCTTTGAAAACTGCCTGCTGATGGATGACACGGTGAAACAAACCGGAGAGGAATGTATGGTCGTGGTGCGGGGGGACCGCGTGGTCGCCTTGAGCAAGAAGATGCCCGAGCGGTACGATGTCGCCGGCGAGGGGGTCGGGTTCCTCAAAGTGTGTCGGGCCGATACCGCTCACGTGATCGGCTCGCTCAAGGGATACATCGACCAGGACCGATGGGACATGGAATATGAAGACGGGTTGTTGCAGTATTTCCGAGACGTGAAAGTCGGGCATGAGAAAATCGGCGGGTTGCCATGGACGGAGATCGATTTTCCCGAGGATGTGACCAGGGCGGAGCGGGAGATCTTGCCGCGGTTATAACTGCGCCTGAAGCAGAGGTCAGATGAGTGAACGTACATTGCAACGCGGCGCTGAACTGCAGGGGTTGAGCACGGCCATTCTGTTGCCGGGCGCGGGTCTTTTTGGAGATCGGCCGGGGCGTGGCCTGACCGACGTCGGGCCTCTGACCCCGATCGGGGGACTGAGCCTGTTTCAGCGCACCGTGCTGACGCTGCAACGGGGAGGGATTCGCCAATTGATCGTGCTGGCAGGATCCGATGAAGAGTTGCTCAAGCATGCGCTGGCGCGAGGGGCTCGGGTGACGATTCCTGTGCGCTGGATGCCGGTGCGAGAGTTTCCGCTCGATGATCCTCGGACCTGGGAGTCGCTGGCCACCGAAGTGCGCGGCTTTTGTTTGATTGCCGGGGTGCAGGCGGTGTTCTCCAAAGGCTTGATCGAACACCTACGGCAGTCCGTGCGAGACGGCGAGGCGCTGGTCGTGACGCGCGACGCCGGACCGATTGAGCCGGCAATGGGGCGACGGAACCCCGTTGTGGCATTTCAAGAAGGACGACTGATCTCCTTTCACACGCATGCAGGACAAGAAGGCCACCAGGTCGCGGCCGATTTGGTGGTGCTGCCGGCCAGCATTTTGAATCCGCCGAATGGGGCTGCCGCATCCGGTGGCGTTGCGGAGCCGGCGGGCATGATCCCGGTGCGACGCTGGCTGGAACAGGCGGCGGTGGAAGGGCGCGTGCGGGTTGTGGCGGCTGCGGCCAATACCGGGCTGTGGTATCGAGATGTGTGGGACCACACCAGCGCCGGGATGGCGGAGCGCACCCTCTTCCGTTCGTTGAAGGGAGAAGCTGAAGGATTCGTCGACCGATATTTCAACCGCACCTTCTCGCGGCTATTGACGAGACTGTTCTTGCGGATGAAATGTTCTCCCAACGGGATCACCATGGTGGCGACGGCGGTCGGGATACTCTCGGCTGTGGGATTTGGCTTCGGGACCTATTCGGCAGGAATCATGGCCGCCTTGTTGTTTCAATTGGCGGCGGTCATCGACTGTTGCGATGGTGAGGTGGCGCGGCTGACATTTACCGAGTCGCCGTTCGGCGCCTGGCTGGATATCGCCATGGATAACGTGGTGCATATGGCCATCTTTGCCGGGATTGCTTGCGGCGCCTACCTTCGGCAGGCCGGTACCGAGGATGCCTGGGTTCCGTTGGCCTTGGGCGGCGCAGCGGTATTCGGCAACGCCATGTCCTTCTGGCTGGTCACGAAGGCGCAAAAAATCGGCGCCACGCGCGGCTGGAATACGCCTAAACAGGCGGCCTGGTCGGACTTCATTCTGAAAAATGTGGCGAGTCGTGATTTTTCCGTCGTGGTCTTTCTCTTTGCACTGCTGGACAAACTGGATTGGTTTCTGTGGATGGCCGCACTCGGCTCAACTGTCTTCTGGTTGATGATGGTGTGGGTGATCCGACCCTCGGCCCGGGCCCGTGCTTAAGACGGTCCTCCTGCTTCTTGGTGCGCTGACACTCTCAGCGCTGGTCTGGCATATCGGCATCGAGCGTATTTACGCTGCGGTGACCCAACTCGGTCCCGCGGCGATGCTGGCCGTGCTCCTGCCGTCTCTTCTCATGTATGTGCTGGAAGCGTACGGCTGGCTTGTCACGCTCGGGGCCTGGGCGAAGGACGTTCCGTTTTGGCGGGTGCTGGCGATTCGCACAGCCGGGGAAGTGGTCAACATGACGACTCCCACAGCCTACGTAGGAGGAGAACCTCTCAAGGCGTTTCTGCTCAAACGACAGGGTGTGCCGATCGTGGAAGGGTTGGCATCGGTGGTGACGGCCAAAACCACGATGACGATCGCCCAGATTCTCTTTATCCTGGCCGGAATCGGGTTGGGGGTGTGGTTGTTAGGCGCGGGCGGATCAGCCGGCCAAACCATCACGGCAGGGTTGGTGAGTGTGGGATTGCTCGTGTTCGGCGTCGGCGCCTTTGTGATCGTGCAACGACAGGGCATGTTCACGTGGATGCTGAACCTTGTCCGACGTTTCGGCTTGCGTCTGCAGTATTTAGAGTCGCGGGAGCAGAAGCTCCTCGACCTCGATCGCACGATTGCCCACTTCTACACCCATCGACGATCGGCCTTCCTGGCATCGACCGGACTTTTTCTTCTTGGATGGCTGGCTGAAGCCCTGGAAGTGTTCGTCATGATTCTGTGCTTGGGGCAACCCATCACGGTCCTGTCGGCGATCGCGATCGGCGCGTTGTCGGTGTTCATCAAGGGCGGCACCTTCTTCATTCCGGGCAGCTTGGGTGCCCAGGATGCGGGCAATCTGTTCTTGTTGACCGCCTTCGGGTATGGCGAGGTCACGGGTATCACCTTTGCGTTGCTCCGACGTTTTCGGGAATTCGTCTGGATTGTCTTGGGGCTCGCCTGTCTTGCGATCATGACCAAAGGCGTCGATCGCTCCCTTCCCGCCGACTGACGACCCCGCAGAGCAGAGCCGAGGAATGGTGTTTCATCATGGGTCAAACGTGTGGGTGGCCGTGGGACGGCTCCGGCGATTTCCTTACGAGATGTAGCTGAAAAAGACACTCTCGGCTACACTGGGCTGGAGTCGTCTTCGCTAAGTCTATCTAGAGCCGGTTCAATCTATGCCACAACCCGATTATTCCGATCCGCACGGGCTGCCTACCAGGAAAGATGTTCCGCAACTCCCAAGGCGGGAGCAACAATGCGAGCGTCTGATGCCTCCGACAGAAGATCCAGCCGAGGCACTGGAGTTCTGTCGAAACTTGGCCGCGGCCATGGCGCTTGCCGAAAAGGTAGAAGGCCGGCGGCTGCAACCGACACACAGGACCTCCAGGGCGGGGCAAGTCGCCGAGACTCGGCCTTCGCCGATGTTGTCGATCGTCATTCCTGTCTTCAATGAAGAAGAAAACCTGCCGACCCTGCACGCCCGTCTGACGCACACGCTGACCGAACAAGGCTTGGACTACGAAATCCTCTTCGTCGACGACGGGAGCCACGATCACAGTCCGGAGCTCTTGCGTCGTTTGGAAGAGACGGATCCTCGAGTCTTTGTGGTGGAATTCGCCAGAAACTTCGGACATCAAGTCGCGATCAGCGCCGGACTGGAGCATAGCCGCGGGCATGTGGTCTGTATCATGGACGCCGATCTTCAGGATCCGCCGGAAGTGCTGCACACGTTTTTGGCCAAGTGGCAGGAAGGTTGGGAAGTGGTATACGCCGTCCGGACGGAGCGTAAGGAATGGTGGGGGAAGCGGCTGGCCTATGCAGGATTTTATCGCTTGCTCCAGCGGGTGGCCAACATCGACATTCCCTTGGACGCCGGTGATTTTTGCATTATGGACCGCAAGGTAGTGGATATGCTGGTCCGGATGCCGGAGCGCAATCGATTCGTCCGGGGCATTCGCAGCTGGGTCGGATTCAAGCAGATCGGGGTGCCCTATGAACGTCAGGCGCGCCATGCCGGAACGCCCAAATACACGTTGCGAAAACTCGTATATTTGGCGCTTGACGGATTGATTTCGTTCAGCCACATGCCGCTGCGCATCATTACGGTGATGGGGTTCACGGTCTCGGTGCTGTCGTTTCTCGTCGCGTCGTTCTATATCATCAAGAAGTTCACGCTGGGAACCGGTGTGCCCGGCTTCACCACCCTCGTTGTCTCGATCTTCTTTCTGGCGGGCATCCAATTGATGACGATCGGGGTGATCGGCGAGTACATCGGCCGGATCTCCGACGAAGTCAAACGCCGCCCGCTGTATGTGGCCCGTCGCGTGACCAGGAGATAACCATCATTCGCATCCTCATGCTCGACAATGAGTTCCCGCCCCTCGGAGGCGGCACCGGCGTCGTCAATTGGCACCTCTTGAAGGAGATGGCCAAACGGCAGGATGTGACCGTGGATCTGATCACCTCCTCGCGGAGCCGAAGGTCCTACGACACCGAGCAGTTTGCCGATCGCATCACGATCTACAAGGTGCCGGTCGACAACCACAACATTCACCATGCCACCAATCGTGAGTTGCTCCGCTACAGTTGGCGCGGATTGTGTCTGGCTCGACGATTGGCCACACAGCAGCGCTATGACGTGAGTTTCGCTTTTGCCGGGGTTCCGGCCGGTGCAATCAGTTACCTGCTCCACGTGACCCATGGCCTGCCCTATGTCCTATCGCTGCAGGGGCCGGATGTGCCGGGATTCGAGGCGCGCTATTACTACCTCTATCCTGTTCTGACGCCGCTCATCAAACGGATCTGGCGGCGGGCGGGAATCGTGACGGCGATCAGCGCGGAGCAGGCTGCCCTGGCGCATCGAACGATGCCCGAGTTGCAATTGGTCACGATTCCGAACGGAGTCGACACCACCTCGTTTGCTCCCCCGGCGGTGATGTCGGAACGGGCATGCACGATTGTCTGTGTCGCGCGGTTGATCGAACGCAAAGGGCAGCACCATTTATTGCAGGCATTCGCTCAATTGCGCGCCGTGTGTGTCGAGCCCGTGCAGCTGATGTTCGTCGGCACCGGCGATGCCGAACCGCAGTTGCGGGAATTGGCGACCAGTCTGAAGGTGACCGATGCGGTGACCTTCCAAGGGTTTGTCTCACGTGAACGGATGCCGCTGGTGTATCGAGAAGCCGATGTGTTCGTGCTCCCCTCTCAACAGGAGGGCATGTCGATCGCCCTCTTGGAAGCGATGGCGTCGGGGCTACCCGTCATCGTGACCAAAACGGGAGGGACGGCAGAATTGGTGACGCAGGGGAAGAATGGGGAGATTGTCCCATGGGGTGAGGTCCAGGCCCTGACCCGCGCGCTGCGCCGGTTGGTGAACGACGCGGAGCAGCGCCGGCGGATGGGTGAGGAAAGCCGGAGACGCGCATTGCAGTTCGGATGGCCTGCATTGGCGACACGGTATCTGGAGTTGTGTGCGCGCGTGATGGTGCCATCGGTCGAGCCGCAACGAGCGGTCAACCGCCAGTCGGTGGAGGCTGCCGGCGATGTCAGCAAGGAACGCCGGGCATGAAGCGGCTGCCTCATGTGTGTATCCTGACCAGCCAGTATTTTGACTGGGGAATTTACGGCGGTTTCGGAAGCATGTCGCGCAAACTCGCCGAAAGCCTGGTGTCGTCCGGACACCGGGTCAGCGTGATCGTTCCCGGTCGTCACGGCCAGCAGCCGACCGAAACGATCGGAGGGGTGGAGATCCTGAGCTTCTCGCCCAGGAACGTCGTGGCCGCCTGCCGTCTGATTCGGGAATCCAAGGCCGATATTTTTCACTCCCAGGATCCGACCGTGCTGACCTATTTGGCCCAGCGCATCCATCCAGGCCGCCCCCACTTGGTCACCAGCCGCGACCCAAGAGAGTTGAGCGACTGGTGGATCGAATTTCTCTATGCGACCCCGATGCGCCGTCTTCTGACGCCTCTCAACTACCTTACAGAGTCCGGGCTGCTGGTGAGACAGGCCGTCCGACGAGCCGACGCGGTGTTCTGCCCCGCACATTTCCTGAAAGAGAAGGTCAAACGCTTGTACGGACTGTCCGTGTTGCCCGCGTTGTTGCCCAACCTGATCGACGTGCCCGCGACCGTGCCCCAGAAAAGTGCACGTCCGACGATCACCTTTGTGGCTCGATGGGACAAGCGTAAACGGCCCTGGTTGTTTCTGGAGTTGGCCGCACAGTTTCCGGACTATCAATTTGTGGCCGTGGGACAGGGCAGTGCCTCGGCGGAGTCCGGCTTCGATGCCCAGTTGCGTCGGCGGTTTCGTGATGTGCCGAATTTGGAAATGCCCGGACTGATCAATCGCTTTCGGGAGCCGGAGCGGATGCACCGCATCTTGTCGGACACCTGGGTTTTCGTCAGCACGGCGGTGCGCGAAGGGCTTCCGTTGACCTTTCTGGAGGCAGCGGCTTACGGATGCCCTATTATCAGTCGGGTGGATCCGGACCAGTTCGCTTCTCGGTTCGGAAAACAGGTTCAGGATGATGACTATGCGTCGGCGATCCGCAGTCTGCTTGCCGAGGGACCGTTGGAGAAAGGTCGTGCGGCGTATACCTACGTGCGGGAGACATACGAAACCTCAAAGGCTCTGGCAGCCCATCAAGCACAGTACGAGCGGTTTGCGGCCTGAGTTGAGGTATGCGTCCTTCCAGAAGCGCCGATTGATGATAAGCGGCCGATCCCGGAGATTGCATGTCGGCGAAAGCGGTTTCTAAAGGGATTGTTTCTGTTGCCGGTTGGTCGGTCGCGAAGCTGGCGACCTCGGCAGTAGTGCTGCCGGTGTTGGCGCGTCTCCTCGGTATCGAAGGGTATGGGCAATATGCCTACTACCTCGCCGTACTTCTCCTCGCCTCTCAATTCGCCAACGTCGGTATGATGCAGACCATGACGAAGCATGTTGCGGAACGACCGGACGACCTGGCCTGGTGCCGAGCGGTGGCGCGAGCGGGCGCCCTCATCAACGGGCTGGGCGTGGCGATTGTCGGTGCTGTGGTAGGACTGCTCCTATTCAGCACCGCACCGCAAGGAACGCCTGCGTTATTCATGGCCGCCGTGGTCGTAGGCGTCTTGCTGTTCGATCAGGTGTGGTTCTACGCCCGGGGAATCCTGTACGGCTTGCGGCATGAGGAGCGCGTGACGATTCCGGCCATGATCGGTGTCGTGGCGGCGGGAGCGCTAGGCGTGGCACTGGCCATCACTAACATGGGGGTTCCGGGCGTCCTGACGGGACTGCTTGTGGCGGACTTCTTCGTGGCGATCGTCTGTCTCCGGTCGGTCCTGCGGACGTTGCGGGGAACCGAGCGTGATCGATTCGTTCCCGCGGTGCCGTTACCGACATGGCAGTTGTTACGATTCGGATGGTCTGCGATGCTGTTCTCGGTGTTGAACATGGCCCTCTGTTCGCTCGATGTCATTCTGGTGCGCCACCTGGCTGGCGGTGCCCAGGCCGGCCTCTATGCCGCAGCTGTGCAATGGTCCCAGTTCGTCTGGTTTATCCCGATTGCGGTGGAGGGCGTCATGCTGCAATCGACGGCTCGTTTGTGGGCCGAACAGCGAGTGGAGGACGTGAGCGCATTGGTGAGCCGGCTTCTGCGGTATGTGATGTTGGGCACCGCGTTCCTGCTTCTGATCGTGTTCGTCCTAGGCGATCAGCTTGTCGCGCTGTACTTTGGACCACAATTCGCCCCCGCCGTCATAGGATTACGACTATTGGTGCCCGGGGCCTTTGCCTATGCGATGGCGCGTGTGTTGTGGCCGGTGATCCAAGCGGGCGGCGAGGGAGGTCAGTTAGTTCGTGTCATGATCGCGACGGTTCTGGCGGATGTGGGAATGTGTTGGGCCTTGGTTCCGCATTGGGGCGCCGCGGGTGCCGCGCTGGCCACCTCCCTGTCGTTCGGACTGGTGGCGGGCGGCTATGCATGGGTTTTGCGACGGCGGCAGGTCCGCATCTTCGAGGGATCGGCGGTCTTCCGATCGATTGGACTTCTCCTAGGAACCGGAGCCGCGATTGTCGGCGGAGCGGCATTGGTTGCGACGCCGATTCTGTCGGTCCTGCTGGGGTGCACCATCGGTGCGTTGGTGTATTGGAGCGGGGTGTTTTGGTTGGGACTCCTGCGGGTGGAGGAAGTCGAGCAATTGATGCAGAGTTTGCCGGGCGCCTTCCGGCAGGTGGGCGTCAAAACCTTCCGTTGCCTGGCGCCGGTCCTGATGAGACTCAAGCCGAACGGCACATGAGTAGATCGCAGCATATCGAGCCGCAATCGAGTGTTTCCGCATCCTGATTAGGGGGCGACGGTCGGTGCATGGCTCGTGATCAACATACCGTCTCGGTGGTCATTCCCACCGTAGGGCGCGAGACCTTGGCCTTGTGCCAAGCGGCGTTGGCTAAGCAGACTCGACCGCCGGACGAGGTGGTGGTCGTGATCGATCACGCCCGGCGTGGAGCGGCGTGGGCCAGAAACGAAGGAATCGTTCGCGCCAAAGGCGACGTGATCGCGTTTGCCGACGATGACGGGATTCCGCCTCCGGATTGGCTGGAGCGATTAGTCGCGGCGCTTGATCGGTACGATGCCGCCGTTGCAGGGGGCACCTTTCAAGAAACCGATCCCCTGTTGGATGCCATCCGTCGTCGGAATCCGCTCCCGATGACGGAGCAGCTCGATCCGGGAGGTTTGGTCGGGAACAGCGGCAATATTCTGTTCAGGCGAGAGTGGTTGGATGCGTGTGAGCAGGAGGATGGCTATGTGTTCAATCCATCTTTTGATGGTCCAGGCGAGGATTGGGAGCTGATCTGGCGATTGCGGAAACGGGGCGCCGCGATGGTGTATGTGCCCAATCCGGTGACGCATCTGCGCCGGGCGACAGGGAGGCAACATCTGCGTCATTCGTTCCAACGCGGCGTGGGAATTGCTAAGATGTTTCGCCTGCTGCGCACCGATACAAGCGGCATCGTGCCGCAGGACAGTCTCCTATGGGGACAGGGTGGAAGAAAGGCCGATCCGCGCTGGGTCAAAGCCTTGTGGGAGAAGTCCCTTGGGCCCTTTGAGTGGAGGTCTTTTCGAGAAAAACGACATTTCTGGCTGTTTTGGCTGGGCGAGAAAGCTCAGGCTGCCGGATTTGTCTGGGAGCTGGTGAGGGGCAGGCTGAGCTCCGGCGGCACTCGTGCCTGGACCGTTCAGAAACAGCCCGACATCTGATAAGGACGTGCGAATCATGAGTCAGCTGCAGTTGCGCACGAAGGCATGGTTTGGAGATGAGGTCCTGTCGATCGACCTCCCTGCTTCCTGGAAAGTCGTCGAATTCGGTCCACAGGACAAGCCCGCCCTCACCACAGATGCGATGCGAGAGGTCTTGAGCCGACCGATCGGCACTTCCCGCCTTTCCGAGATTGCACGAGGTAAGACCAGGGCCGTCATTCTAGTCGACGACCTCACCAGACCGACTCCCGCCGCCGATCTGCTCCCGTTGCTCATTGAAGAGCTGACGCGCAGTGGCCTCCCAGAACAGGCCATCACCGTCATGCTCGCAGGGGGTACGCATCCTCCGGCGTCCGCCGAGGACATGGCCAAGAAAGTCGGCTCAAGCCTCTCGCCTGCGATCAAGATCCTGGCACATGATAGCCGAGGAGACCTGGCGGATCTGGGAATGTCGCCAGGCGGCCTGCCGCTCAAGGTCAATCGCACCGTGTTGGAATGCGACCTCAAAATCGGAATAGGATGCATCTATCCCCACCCGATAGCCGGATTTTCTGGCGGCGCAAAGATTATTCTCCCGGCGATCTGCGGCGTCGAGACGACCAGAATGATGCATGATTATCTGCGCGGATCTCGTGAGCGCGGCGGCTCTATCGATACGGAATTACGGCGGGATATGGTGGCCGTAGCGCGAAAAGTCGGGCTCGACTTCATTGCGAATGTGATCCTGAACCATCGACGAGAGATCAGCGGACTGTTTGCGGGCGATATGGTGCAGGCGCATGAGGAAGGCGTCCGTTCGGCACAGCGGATGTATGGGATCCCTGTGCTGCCTGAAGCCGATGTGGTGGTGGCGGATATGTACCCCTTCGATACCAGTTGGCAATTCGCCCAAGATCGAGGGATGTGGCCGATCGAGCGCGCGAGGCCGGGGGCCTCCCGGGTGGTCATTGCCGCTTGTCCTCTCGGCTTAGGCAGCCATGAACTCTTTCCGGTAGCCAGCCCGCTCTGGTCGCGTATGGCCAGGCGCATCACGCACTTTCGAATGGCCGACCTGGATCGCCCCTTTGAGAAACTCCGGACGGTGGCCAAGCTGCTTCGACAGAAACAGCAGCAGATGATGATCCTATCGCCGGGCTTGAATCCACATGATCTACAATCAATGTTTCCCCAAGCCCAATGGTACGGAGATGGGACGACCCTTCTGACTGCGCTACGCGCGCGTCATGGCGACGGCCCGCTGACCGTGGCCCTGTATCGCTGTGCTCCTTTCCTCATTCCGGGAGTGATGGAGCAGACGCAAGATGCCGGAGCGTCCGCAGACGTGCCGCCGCGACTCTCCGTATCGACAGCATCGTGAGGACCTGATGAATACCGGCATCTGGCTGTTCCTTGAAGTGATCTTCGATACGGTGATGTTCGCGCCCTATCTATTGCGCGGGAACTTCTCGTCACGCCTCAAGGCCGGCATCCTCCTGACCTACTTGCGCCTAAGCATCAAATTACTGCTGATCCATCCGTTTCGGCCGATCACGAAGGAAAAGGTATTTGGATTTGCCATCCGGTGTTTCAACTATCGGACCATGCATTTGCTGTTTCGAGTGATTCTGTTGCGCAATGAATATTACTTTGAGTCCTCCAACCCGCGGCCGGTCATTTTCGATTGCGGCGCCAACATCGGCCTGGCCACGCTCTTCTTTAAGTGGTTGTCCCCGCACGCTGAGATCTATGCGTTTGAGCCGGACAGGGATACGTTTGCTCTGTTGAAGCACAATGTCGAGGCGAACAATCTGGCGGGAGTGCATCTCTACAATGTGGCTTTATCCGATAGGGTGGGCACGGCCGAATTTTATGTGGATCGCGCGAATCCAGGATCTTTGCGCATGAGTCTGAACTACCAGCGCATGCCGAAAGATACGAGTACGGTCGAGACCCTCACACTCTCTGAGGTGATCGGACGAGAGTTGCCGAACAGGGACATCGATTTTCTCAAGCTCGACGTCGAAGGCGCGGAAGATGCGGTGCTCGGGGATCTCGCAACCACAGGCCGGCTGAAGGCAGTGCGCGAAATGCTGATCGAGTTCCATCACAAAATCGGCGGCGAGCGCGCGAAGCTGGGGCCGTTTCTGACCGCTCTGGAGACCCACGGCTTTGACTATCAAGTCGATGCGGTGTGCATGCCGCTCTATGCCCCCGGCCGGTTTCAAAATATCATGCTGTATGTCTATCGCGCCGCGTGACCCGCTACCGCTCGGTCTTGACCTGGAGCCGGCGGCGACAGGTTCCCCCAAGCTCATGAGCCGGATTGAGCGCGCCTCCACCATGACAGACTTCATCACGGCCGGCCTGCTGTTGTTGGTCGTCATCGGCAGCGGGCTCGTTCACCTCGAAAGTTTTCCCCCGCTCTGGTTCGATGAGGGATGGACGGTCTGTGTCGCGCGGACATGGGTTGAGACGGGGCATCACGGCTGTCTGCTTCGTGGCGAGCCGGCTCCGCCCTCACTGGCGGCGCATTTTCCCGTGATCGCGTCGGTGGCGGCCAGTTTTAAGCTCTTCGGCATCGGCATCTGGCAGGCTAGGGTCGTCGGCCTACTCTACACATTCGGCGCCTTGCTGCTGTTGTATGTGGTCGCGCGTCGCATCTACTCCCACCCGGTGGCCATCGCCGCCCTCCTGCTCCTGATAGTGGTTCCGCTCAAATGGTCGATTCACCCCTTGTTCATCGGGCGCCAGGTGTTGGGTGAGATGCCCATGTTATGTTTTCTCTTGGCTGGATTCGCCTGTGTGTTGCGAAGCGAGAAGCAGCGTGGCTGGCTGGCTGCGGCCATCGTCTGTTGGAGTCTTGCCTGGTGGACCAAAGGGCAACTGGCTCCTTTCTTCGTGGCTTCGCTGACCGGCGCGGCGATGTGGGCCGGCTTTCGTGGAGACTGGTTCACCGTTCGTCGGGTGGCTGTCCTGTTGGGCGGCTCGTGGGCGGGGTATCGATTTCTGGTCGCGACGAAGGACCTGTTATTGGCCGGTCACACGATGCCGCACCCGCCGGTGGATGGCATGACGGAGGCCATCGCGCTGGTCTTCGTGCCGTCGATTCGCTTGGAGACGATCCGGCACATGCTGGCCACTTGGCCGGAATATACGATTGGCTTGGGATATGCGGCCTGGGGGCTGTGGAGGCCCGACCCATTCCCGCATAGCCGATCGACCGAGCCGCTTGAGCGGACGGTTCGGGTGATGCTGTTGATCCTCTCGATCAGCTGGCTGGCATGGTTTGCATTCCTTTGTGCGGGCGAGCCCCGTTATGCCTTGCCGGGCCTCTTCATCGCTGCGCCCTTTGCCGCGGCCACGTTGTACGAGTTCACCCATGGCTTCAGTGTCATGTTTCTGTGGGGAGCCCTGTCGGATCTTGTGCGTACCAGGCCTATCACGCGTGAGGGGATCCAGGCTGCGGTGGTCGTTGCACTTCTTGCCGTCATGGGATGGGTCGCCGTACAGGAGCGCTATGCGTTTCGTGCGCGAGAGGATGAGCGAGACCTGTTTGCGCTGACCGACTATCTACGCGCCGCCACGCCTTCGACCGCGCTGATCGAAACGTATGACAGCGAGCTGTTTTTGTTTCTTGATCGTCCCTATACCTATGCTCCGCCCAAAGTGCTCGTGGATGTGATCCGGCACGAGCAATATCCGGAATGGCCGGTGACCTACGATCCACTGGAGGCGAGGCCGGACGTGCTCGTCGTCGGGGAGTACGGGCGCTGGGCCGGTTTCTACAAGCCGCTGATCCAGCAGGGTCGCATTCGGCTCGTGGCAACCATCGGGCGGTATCAGGTTTTTGAACCGGTCGGCTCCGAGTAGAGGGAGCGACGCGCGATGGCCGGAGCGATGACCTTATCTCTTCGCTGTCGATTTCTGTCGGGCCGTTTCGACGAGCCCTCGAATGGCAGTGATGATGAGCTCCGGTTGATCGAACTGAACAAAGTGACTGCTCTGCTCAGCCAAGACGTGCCGGCTATTGGATGAGAGTTTCGTCAAATCTTGCTGTAGGTCCAGCCACATTTTCCTAAACTTGACGGGATTGACTTGGCCGGGCATGTCGGGCCACCAGACGGGCCCGGTCGCGGTGACGACGACCAACGGAAGGTCGCCGAGTGAACCACTGTGGCGGACCTGTTCCAATGTTTCCATCAGCGCATACCCCTCATCGGCCAGCGTTGAGACATAGCCGGTCCGTAGCCAGCCGGCGCGCAGCACCGGTCGGATGGTCTCCGGCACCGTTTCTTCCTGCCGGACCAACAACGGCGGCAGGGTATCGAACGATGCCATGAGTCGTGAAATGCCCAGGATCGTCATCGCGCGGATGACAGGTAACATTGCATTGCCGGCATTAGCGAAGGCTCTGAATTCGGCCTGGCGCATTTCCAATTCATGTCCCGCATCGACTAAAACCATGCCCACCACCGCATGGGGATGTTCCTGGCGGTAGAGTCGAGTGACGAACCCACCGAGTGAATGGCCCACAAGAATATAAGGCTCGGAGATGCCGGCGCGCGTCAGCAATTGATGGAGTTCTCGTGCCAGGCGCTGTCCCGTGCGCGGCAAGGGGCCGCGATCGCTCCATCCGAGTCCGGCGCGGTCATAAGCGCAGACCCTGGTCACTTTTGCCGCTTCCGGCTGCACCAGACTCCAGTAGAGTGACCAGCCAGGCGCTGCGGCCTCCAGCACGACCGTGGGACTGCCGTTCCCGACGCAATAGAGATGGAGCCGGTGACCGCCGACATCGACCATCTGGCCGGGAGGCGGATACTCCCTCCGGTCTAAGACCAGGCCGACGATCTGATAGAGCGCGCCGATCAGCGCGAGGAGAAGGACTGTGCCGAACAGCCACTTGAGTATACGCATGGGAGCTATGATCCAACGTTATGGGTGACGGAAGCAAACGAGGACCATCAGGTACGCCGCCGTGGACCAATTTCTTGGCATTGTCCCAATCGGGAGTTCAGGAAGATTCTGATGCGCCCGCTCATGTACGGGATGATTGCGTGGGGTCAGACCGTCTGGCGGGGAAGGCGTCTAAGGCACTTGTCGGTAGCGGCGGTTGCAGGGTGACTAAGCCGTAGACGGCACATCGCGCGTTTCAGGCGGAATAGTGTTCCTGCAGGTGGTCGCGCTGGAAACGCACGATGTACCTGATCAACAGCTCCCGGTTCTGGGTGGTCAACCTGACGAAGCGGGCGTGGAGGCGGTACGCATCACCTGGGACGGGGACGGGATCAAGCCGCAACACTTCGATTGAGGATTTGAAGGGAGCTTGGTCAGGAAGGAGTAGTGTGAGGGTAAGGACTTTGCCGGGCTTGTAGATTGTCGTGACCGTCACGCCGATACCGCCGCCACTGAGGTTGACGGATTTCTCCAAGAGCTCACCTTCCGTAGTGTCCGTCTCAAGTTGAATGCAGATGGGCAGAATGACGGTGATGCGATAAAATTCGCGGCGTTCTCTCCCGGACGACTGTGAGGGCGTGTCGGGTGGCATGGCTAGGCAAGTATAACAAAGTCGCAGACATGAGGACGTTCAAATGCACGCCATTGTCCCGCTCGCCTCGAAGATGTCGGACGGAATCACCCCCGCGATTGGTGCTTCGTTGGACTGCTTCATCGTGCGGTGCCAGCGGCGCAGGTGTTTGAGGCCGGGCCATTTCGTTGTTCCACTGAACAGATAGTTCCGATTAACCCACGGAGATCGTAATCGACGAAAAGCGGGCGATCGGACAATAAGAACGGAGACGATGTCAGCAGGGTATCGATCGGTACCAATAACTCGGTGAATTGAGCAGTGAGGTACTTGCGGTGGCTGGTCCATTCCTGGAGACAACCCTTTTCCAAACTTCCGTTCCTTGTGGCGGACCAGCATGACACGCTCGATCAGGGGGCGGGTGCGCTCCGTGAAACACTCCGAGGGCATCAATTGCGCCTGAAGTCTTGATCAGGTAGACGATGCGATAGTGTCCATGAAGAAGAATACGGATGTGTCGGTCCGGTCGTTGCCAGTACCGGTAGCCTGATTCGGGGAACTCTTTCAGAATCTCTGCTTTCTGATAGAGCGTTTCGACGGTGCGAGTTGCGGCGATGGGATTATCTTGCGCGATGAACTGGTGGATGTCGTGCAGCCATCGTTCGGCTTCAGCCGTCTAGATCACTTCTGCCATGTCTTGATGCGACGTCCCACCTCTTCGTGGCTGATCGTTCTCCCGGCATCAGAGTCAGCAAGTCCCCTCTCGACCATTCGAGCGAAGGCCAACTCTCGCTGAATCTCATCGTACGAACTCTCGTCGGGCTGGTCTTGAAGTATCTTTGCGATTTGTTCTTTGGCGGAAGGCATAGACACCTCTCTGCAGTGTATGTCCAAGGGCACAACATTCGGTTGAATATCCCCTAATCTCGCGAGTCCTGGGAGAATAGCGGGAGGACCCTCGATTTACAAGCGACAGGTGGGTTGTTAGTATGCCGCGCATGAAAATGGTCTATCGTCTACTTTGGGCGCTGCTCTCAATCCTTGGTGCCGTGGCGCTCGGCCATGTCACCGGGCTCGTCAATCCTCATGAAAAAGTAAATGGCCTGTGGCTGGTGGTGGCGGCGACTTGTATCTATGTGTTGGCCTATCGATTCTATGGCCGCTGGTTGGCTCGTCACGTCGTGCAGTTGGACGACAAGCGCCTGACGCCTGCCGTGCGTTTGAACGACGGGGTGAACTTTCACCCGACCAATAAGGTCGTGTTGTTCGGTCATCATTTCGCGGCCATCGCGGGGGCGGGCCCGTTGCTCGGCCCAGTGCTGGCAGCGCAGTTTGGATTCCTCCCAGGATTTCTCTGGCTGGTGGTCGGCGCGGTGCTGGCGGGGGCCGTGCAGGACTTCATCATCCTCGTCGCTTCGATGCGTCGTAACGGCCGCTCGCTGCCGGAAATCGCCCATGACGAACTTGGCTCCATCACCGGAACGGCAACGGCGGTGGCGGTGCTCTTTATTGTGGTGGTGGCGCTGGCGGGACTGGGCTTCGCGGTGGTCAATGCGCTGTATCAGAATGCTTGGGGGACGTTCACCATCGCTATGACGATTCCCATCGGCTTCATCATGGGTTTCTATCTTCAGAAGTTTCGCCCCGGCGCAGTGGCCGAAGTGTCGGTGATCGGGTTGGTGCTGCTGGTGGCGGCGGTGTTGTTCGGCCGTGTGGTCGGCCAGTCATCGCTTGCCTGGCTCTTCGAGTTCGACAAGCCGGCGCTGGTGTGGCTGCTGGCCGGCTATGGATTTCTCGCATCGGTATTGCCGGGCTGGATGTTACTGGTGCCGCGCGGCTATCTCTCCACATTTATGAAACTGGGCGTGGTGTTGTTGCTTGGTTTCGGTGTGATCCTCATGGCGCCGACGATCGAGATGCCGCGCGTGACCTCATTCGCGAACGGCGGCGGACCGATCATTCCCGGCACGTTGTTCCCGTTTCTCTTCATCACGATCGCCTGTGGGGCCGTCTCGGGCTTCCATTCGCTGGTATCTTCCGGCACGACGCCGAAGATGATCGAGCAGGAGTCGCAGGCCGTGGTGGGATATGCGGCGATGCTGTTGGAAAGTTTCGTCGGTGTGATGGCGTTGATTGCGGCCTCGGTGCTGATTCCCGGCGACTATCTGGCGATCAATACGATGCTCTCCGCGGAGACGTTGACCACGATGGGGTTCGCGCCCGCTCGGATTGCGGAACTGTCGCAGTTGGTCGAAGTAAACGTGGCGGGCCGGCCGGGAGGGGCGGTGTCGTTGGCGGTGGGCATGGCGTCCATTTTTGCCGCGCTGCCGGGCATGGCAGGGTTGATGGCCTATTGGTATCAGTTCGCGCTCGTGTTCGAGGCACTGTTCATTTTGACGACCATAGATACGGGCACGCGTGTGGCACGGTATCTGATCCAGGAAATGGCCGGCAGGGTATATGCGCCGTTTCGACAGATGAATTGGTGGCCCGGGGTCTTGCTGAGCAGCGCCTTTGTGGTAGGCGCGTGGGCCTACTTGATCGGGACGGGGAGCATTTCGACGATCTGGCCGATGTTCGGGGCGGCGAACCAATTGCTCGGGACGCTGGCGCTCTGCATCGGGACGACGGTATTGATCAAAATGTGGAAGGCATCCTATCTCTGGGTCACGGCGATACCCATGTTGTTCGTGGGCGGGATCACGCTGGCCGGCTCGTATGAGATGTTCTGGATGTTTTTGACGAAGGCGGCGCCGCTCGCGGCGGGGCAGGCCGTTGCGCTCTATCTTGATGCCGCGTTGGTGGCGGTGGTGGCGATTCTCGGTGTGGTCGTCTTGAGCGACAGCATGAAGCAATGGTATGGGTATGTGATTCTGAAACGTCCCTTCAGCAGCAGCGAAGTGATCGCCACGGCCGGTGGGGGTTCCGCCGGTTATGTTCGGACGGCCATCCACCGGCACGATGAGCGCGGGTTCAAGCTGCCGGACGGAACCGGCTGTTGTTAGCAGCGGTTGGATTAAGCGGGATCCGTGACGCGTCACGACTTATGAGGAGGACATCATGGCTGACCAATCATCCTTTGATGTAGTGTCGGAAGTGAATATGCAGGAAATGAAAAACGTCGTCGATCAGGCAACGAAGGAGATCAAACAGCGGTTTGATTTTAAGGACTCGAAAACCGAGCTCACATTGAGAGAGAAGGAAAAGGAATTGATGGTGCTGTCCGACGACGAGTACAAGCTCAATGCGGTCAACGAAATCATCAAGGCGAAATGTGTTAAGCGCGGGGTCTCGCTGAAGGCGTTCGAGTACGGCAAGATCGAGCAGGCACTTGGCGCCACAGTCCGGCAGGTGATCAAGATTCAAAGCGGTATTGCCTCAGAGAAGGCCAAGGAAATCACCAAGGCCGTCAAAGAGTCCAAGTTGAAAGTACAGGCGCAAATTCAGGGCGAACAGGTGCGCGTGATCAGCAAGAGTAAAGATGATTTGCAGGCGGCGATCGTCTTCTTGAAGGGGAAAGATTTTGGGATTGATTTACAATTCACCAACTACCGTTAGGGCAGGATGTTGACACGAGCCCCCAACTGCGATCTCGGTCGATCGTCCGCCTCACTGTGCAGTATGGACCACGCCTCGGCGGCCAAACCTCCCTGCGGCCTGGTTGGATGGCCCGTTTGAGCATCCTGGAGGGAGTCCGAACGCTGGGCATGACACATTTCCTCGCGCTCCTTTTGCTGACCTCGCTGTCTCTCGTCGGATGCACGGGCAGCGACCCGATCGTCGTCATTGAAGTGCACCCCACCAATCCGGACATTCTCTATATCGCCACCAACGACTACATCTATAAAACGCGTGACGGCGGGAAGACCTGGAGCAATCTCTCGAAGGGGATGAGCTACTCGCGGGTGATCGCGTTGGCGATCGATCCGGCATACCCCGCGACGGTGTACGCCGGGACGAAGGGAGATGCGGTCTATAAAAGCTATGACGGCGGTCAGCGCTGGACGTCCATGCGAGTTGGATTGGACGATGCCACGATTTCCTCCGTCGTGAATCAATTTGTCTTCGACCCGGCGGACGACACCCACATTTTTCTGGCCACCACCATGGGGGTCTTCGAGTCGAAGAATGCCGGTGAGCGGTGGGTGAAGCGGATGGAGGGCATGAAGGAAGTGCTGATGGTCGTGACGCTAGGGATGGATCCCACGCGCTCGTCGGTGCTCTATGCCGGAACCAGCGGCGGTGTGTATAAGTCGATCGATCAGGGGGCGCATTGGGTGCAGGTAAATCATGGCCTGGTGCCGGAGGGACTGGTGAAGACGTCGCGCGCGCTGGGCGTCACGTCCGTACAAGTCGATCCCTTTATGCCGGACACGGTCTATGCCGCGACGTTGGCCGGTCTCTACAAAACCACGGACGGTGCGGCCTCCTGGGTGCGCATCGGTGGATCGCTGCAGGATCAAATGATCGTGGCGATGGTGCTTGATCGTGTGCGGGCCGGGGTCATGTATGTGGCCGCACGAGATGGCATCCATCGGAGTGAGGACGGCGGGAAGACTTGGGCGGCATTGAATGAAGGGCTGTCGACCACCAATATACGGTCGCTTGCGCAGAGCGCCATGAATCCACGGCTGTTCTATGCCGGAACGAACGGCAGCGGATTGTATCGGAGTATGGACGGAGGCGCCCATTGGGAGGCGCTTCCATCGGTCTTTCCTAAGGAATAGCGAGACGATACGGCGGGCAGCGGTTTACCGGCGAGATTGGTGGTTGAGGGAGGAGTCGCCGATTGCGGCGCCGACACCCCGCATCTGCACGGATGACGAATTCTCGGCGTTTTCTGCTGCGTTGATATCAAACCCGAATGCATTCGGAAGCGTGGTGTCCTGTGTCTGAACGCCCACTCGATCCGGCAAGTTGCTGTCTTTGAGATCTTCTCCTCTTCGTGGGCGCAGTGATTCGTTGACATTGCTGTAAGGCGAGACCGTGGCGCCGATGTCGGCCCCGAAACTGGGATTGAGGGATCGATTCAAATTGGTGTTTTCGATGTCCCCGCCGATTCTGGTCGGGATCGTGGTGTCTTGGATATCCATGCCTGTCGGCGCTGAGGCCGGTGGTCTCCTGGGGCGGATGTCATGCGTGATCGCCGCACGCTCCTCTTCGATGCGCCGTGCTTCTCGCGCGCGCTGCTCGTCATCCAACGCATCAAGCTTATCGAATCGTTCGCCTAGTCCCTGGATCCGCGTCTTGATCTTCGTGAGATCGTCTCGCGCGATGGCGACCGTCCCGACGATTTCGCTCAGTGTCCACTGGCGCGCAAAGGTGCCGAGTTTGGGTGATTGGCCTGGTCCGCCGCCCAGTCCTTCTGCTCCGCTTCCCACACCGAATCCCGCACTGTTGTAGATGCCCTTTTGTTGCACCGACATCAAAATGTGATTGGACTGTTCCAAGAGTTCATCGATGCGTTCCACGGAATCGAACTCACTGGCGCAGCACTCGAGGAATTCCCGATACTCGCGCGTGAACTTGGAGGCTTCGTTTTGGATCTCGATGATCTTGAGCGGTTTTTTCGTAATGGCCTCAGCTTGGTCGGCCGCGTCGAGCTTATCCGGCTTCTTGGCGTCGCGCTCCGCGTCATACAGGGGGGTGCAGCCTGCATCGGGAGTCGTGGTAATCCGCTTGTCCGCCGTGCGGTTGGGGCACCAATAGATTTTCCCAGGCTGGTTCAATGGGTTGTCCGGTCTGAATTCTCCCGCTTGTGTGGACGGCAGCAGGCCGACCAAGAGAAGCCCGGCAAGCAACGGGGTCAGCGAACGCGGATGGTGGATCGAACTCGTATGCATCTTGAATGTGATGATGCCCCGGGCAGGGAGTTGTGTCAATAAAAGGGCGGAATTGCGATGCGCTTGAAAAGCTCGGTGCTGTTCGTTACCCTCCGGCCATGACACGGTTCGATCACGTTCTTGACTGAATAGGATTGCCAATGCCTGTGATGTATATCGATGAAGCGGCCGGCCATGCCGGGCAAGAAGTGACGATTCGTGGGTGGCTCCGCAGTCGGCGCGACAAAGGGAAGCTCCATTTTCTGATCGTGCGGGATGGGACCGGTGACATCCAGGCCGTCGTGAGCAAGGCGGCGGTGGGTGACGAGCAGTTCGCTCGATCGGCGGAGCTTACGCAAGAGTCCAGTCTCGTTCTCACCGGCATGTTACGGCAGGATGCGCGTGCGCCGGGCGGGTACGAGCTCGATGTACTGCGTCTTGACGTGTTGCAGGTGGCGGAACCGTTTCCGATTCAGCCGAAGGAGCACGGCACAGGGTTCTTGATGGAGCATCGTCACCTCTGGCTGCGCTCCAGCCGGCAACATGCTGTGCTGCGCGTTCGGCATGAGATTATTCGGGCCTGCCGCAACTTCTTCGACGATCGTGGATTTACGCTGGTGGATGCGCCGATTTTCACGCCGAATGCGTGCGAGGGGACGACGACACTGTTCCAGACGCAATACTTCGACGAGACAGCGTATCTGACGCAGAGTGGGCAACTTTATGGTGAAGCGACGGCGGCGGCGTTTGGGAAAGTGTATTGCTTCGGCCCGACCTTTCGTGCGGAAAAATCCAAGACGCGCCGGCACTTGATGGAGTTTTGGATGGTTGAACCCGAGGTGGCGTTCGCGCAATTGCCGGACATGATGGAGTTGGCTGAACAGTTCCTGTCCCACGTTGTGGCGGCGGTGCTGAAGACTCGTCGCGCCGAGCTTCAGCTGCTTGAGCGAGATCTCGAGAAGCTGGAGCGCGTGACGGCGCCGTTTTCGCGCATCACCTATGAGGAGGCTATTGAGATTCTCCAGCGGAAAGGGAATCCCGCGAAGCCTGGAGACGATTTTGGGGCGGATGATGAGACGATTCTTTCCAATGAATTCGATCGACCCGTGATCGTGCACCGATACCCCGCGGCATTAAAAGCATTTTATATGGAGACGGATCCGGAGCGGCCAGATCTTGCGCTGTGCATGGATGTGCTGGCTCCGGAAGGATATGGAGAAATTATCGGCGGTGGCCAACGTATCCATTCCCATGAGAAGCTCTTGGCGCGCATTGAGGAGCATCATCTTCCCGCCGAGGCATTTCAATGGTACCTCGATCTCCGTCGATACGGCTCAGTCCCGCATGCCGGGTTTGGAATGGGTATTGAGCGGGCCGTGGCCTGGATTTGCGGATTGGAGCATGTGCGAGAGACGATTCCCTTTCCTCGGATGCTCTATCGTTTATACCCGTAGCAGTGCGTCGTGATTGCTGCCTGGTTTCGGCAGGAGCGATCATTGAAATGCAGGTATTCCATCCGACTGATTTCTCAATCGTTCATCTATTCTCCTGCCCAGTTTTCCGATCTGCCTCTCTGGAATTATAGCGCTATGGTGGGCGAGTTTCCCACAGAGTTATCCACAAATGTGGACAACTTGGCGGCAAAATTCAGCGGAATGCGACATGTGTCTGAACTGAACAATATTCTTGATAAATAGGGGTAAATTCTGTTGACAGCTATTTGGTTGGGTGTATACTCCAGCCAATGTGTGGGGTGAAGTGGGTGGAAATGGAGATATGGATTCTGCTCGCGATTCCCATGCGCCGGTTTTAGTCGAAGAGCTTTTATTTTGGCTGCAGTGTAAACCCGGTGGAGTTTACGTGGACTGCACTCTTGGATATGCAGGGCTGGCTGCTCGCCTTCTCGAACGCACCGCTCCAGATGGCATCCTTGTTGGGATCGATCGCGATGCAACGGCACTCGCGGAATCGCGCATGCGTCTGCAAGACGTCATGTCTCGGGTGCATATTCGGCATGGGAATTTTTGCGATCTCAAAGTTCTGGTTGCCGAGTGTGGGGTGCGGCTCGTGGATGGCGTGATTTTTGACCTTGGGGTGTCCTCGCCTCAGCTCGATCGTGCGGAGCGCGGATTCAGTTTTCGGGAAGACGGCCCATTGGATATGCGCATGGATCAGCGTGAAGGGCGCACTGCCGCGGATCTTGTCCGAGACTTGCCGGAGACCGAGTTGGCCGACGTGATCTATCAATTCGGTGAAGAGCGCTACTCGCGCAGAATTGCCCGCGCGATTGTGCAGGCGAGAATGCAGGGGGTGATCGGGACAACCGGGGCATTGGCGGCCGTGGTCGAGCGAGCCGTGCCGGCGACGTATCGGCACGGTCGGATTCACTGCGCCACGCGTACCTTTCAAGCGTTACGGATTGCCGTGAATCGTGAGTTGGCTGTGTTGGAGCCGGCCCTCCGGGATGCCGTCGACATTCTGGCGCCCGGGGGGCGGGTCTGCGCCGTCTCGTTTCATTCACTTGAAGACAGAATCGTCAAGCATACGTTTCGGGCGCTGGCGAACGGCCCTGACGCGTCAGTGCGAGTGTTGACAAAAAAGCCGGTCATCGCCTCGGAGAGCGAGCGTAGTCAAAACCCGCGATCGCGAAGCGCAAAGTTGCGTGTCGTGGAGCGAACTTCCAAGGAGTATATGTCATGAAAGCCGTCGCGTTTGCCGCGGTCACGTTGCTGGTGTTGCTCTTTGTGTGGGAGCGGGTGGACATCGTTCGCATCGGCTACCACATCGAGCGGCTGAAGACGCAGAAGGTCCTCCTTGAGCGTGAACGCGACGAATTGCGCGTCAAACTCTCGGGATTTATGGCGCCTGAGCGGATCGCGCGCTTGGCCAGCGACAAGTTGGGGATGATGCAGCCGGAGAAGGGCCAGGTCGTGGTCGTCAACATCGAGCCGGAAGCGCCGGCCAATCCAGCCGTGGCGGAGGGTGAGGTGCGGATCGCCAAGAACATCGTGACGCGGAGAGCGCGATAGTGACTGCGACGCCTTTTCGTGGTCGCCGTATCGTCGTGGCCTGCGGGCTGGTGGTCGCGTTTGTTCTGGTGATTATCCGCCTCGTCAACCTCCAGGTAATGCAGGCGGCGGAACTGACCGTGAAGGCCGACCGGCAACACCAGAAGAACGTTACCCTGGAGGGCGCGCGCGGGACGATCTACGATCGAAACAGCAAGGTGCTGGCGATGAATATGGATGTGCCCTCTGTCTTCGGAGTTCCGACCTCTCTCGGGAATCCCGGTCTCACGGCGCGCAATCTCTCGCCGATTCTCCATGTCAAGGCGACGGAACTCGAAAAGAAGTTGAAGCAGGACAAACATTTTGTGTGGCTCGCGAGAAAGCTGGAGCCCGAGCAAGGGCGGCGGCTTGAGCGGCTGGCTCTCGATGGGGTCGGCGTCGTGATGGAAGGGCGTCGCTTCTATCCCAAGGGGCCCTTGCTGTCGCATGTGCTCGGATTTGCCGGCATGGACGATCGTGGGCTGGAGGGGGTGGAACTGCGCTATGAGCAATACCTGCGTGGTGAAAAGCGAGCGGTAGTGTTGCAGCGCGATGCGTTGGGACGCGCCGTATTTCCGAAAGGACTCAACCAAGAGGGTGCGGCAGCCGGGAATAGTCTGACCCTCACCATAGATGAAGTGATTCAGTACATCGCCGAAAAAGAGTTGGACGAGGCCGTCAGCCGATCCAATGCCAAGTCCGGCACGATCATCGTCATGAATCCCAAGACCGGTGCGGTGTTGGCCATGGCTGTCAGCCCGCGTTTCGACCCCAACACGGTCGGTGCGCTGCTCCCGGACCGATGGCGCAACCGCGCGCTGACGGACACCTATGAGCCGGGGTCCACCATGAAGTCCGTGATTGCGGCGGCGGCGCTCGAAGAAAAAGTGATGACGCCAGAGAGTATGATCTATGGAGAGAACGGGCAATTCTCAATCGCCAAAACGATCATTCACGACCACGAAAAAGCCGGATGGATGACCTTCGCGCAGATGATTCAGAAGTCGAGCAATATCGGCGCGGCAAAGGTCGGCATGGCCTTGGGTGAGTGGCGGGTATTCGATTATCTCAAGGAGTTCGGGTTCGGTGAGAAGAGCGGCATCGATTTGCCTGGTGAAACAGCGGGGTTGCTGCGAGGACCGCGCCAGTGGGGTAAGCGGTCCCTGGCTTCGATTTCTATGGGGCAGGAGATCGGTGTGACACCGTTGCAGATGGTCACAGCCGTGTCGGCCATCGCGAACGGTGGCGTGTTGATGAAACCCTACGTGGTCTCCGAGATCCGGAATGCCAAGGGACAATTGGTGGCCGAAACCATGCCGCAGGCGAAACGGCGCGTCATCTCTGCCGATACGGCCAGGACCTTGACGACGCTATTGGAGGGCGTGGTCACGGTCGGGACTGGTGGGAAGGCTGCGATTCCAGGCTTCCGAGTGGCCGGCAAAACCGGTACGGCTCAAAAGGTCGACCCCCGCACCGGCGCCTATTCTTCCACCTTGCTGGTCGGGTCTTTCCTCGGTTACGTTCCAGCGGAAGATCCCCGTCTGGCGATGATCGTGCTCATCGATGAACCGCGCGGTGAGGGCTGGGGTGGTGTCGTCGCAGCGCCGGTGTTCCGTCGGGTCGGCGAGCAAGTGCTTAATTATCTGGGTGTGGCGGTGGATGAACCGATCAAGCTGGCCATGGCCGGCGTTGAATCCTGACATGACGCTTGATGAACTGATCAGTCCCATTCATGGGCGTCTCGGAGTGGTGGAGCTGAACGGAGACCAGCGCGTGACGGTTGCCGGCCTGACCGACGATTCTCGGACCGTAGGGCCTGGATCACTCTTCGTGGCCGTGAAGGGCGAGCGAGTCGATGGCCACGAGTTTGTAGATCGAGTGGTTGCCGCCGGAGCAGCGGCCGTGGTTGTGCAGCGACGCATAGCGGTCGGCTCGATTCCTTCCGTTCGCGTGCAGGACTCGCGCGCGGCGCTGGGTATCCTTGGCAGCCGATTCTATGGGGATCCGTCCGTTGCGTTACGGATGATCGGAGTGACGGGGACCAATGGGAAGACCACGACGACCTATGTCGTCAAGACCATGCTCGAAGCCGTGAACCGGCCGGTCGGGCTCATCGGGACGGTCGCCTATCTTGTCGGGAAGGAGTCGATTCCCGCCTCCCATACCACGCCGGGGGCGTTGGAGTTGCAGAAATTATTTGCACGAATGGTCGAGGCAAAGATGGATACGGTGGTGATGGAGGTGTCGTCTCATGCGCTGGCCTTGGATCGGACCGCAGGCTCCGAGTTCGATGTCGCAGTGTTTACGAACCTGACGCAAGATCATCTCGATTTTCATCTCGATATGGAACGGTATTTTCAGGCGAAGCTCAGACTCTTTGCCGAGTTAGGGCAAGCGGGGGCGCGCAAGCCGCGGAAGCGTGCGATCATCAATGTGGATGATCCCTGGGGCGCGAGGATCTCTCAGGCCTGTGCGGTTCCCGTGTGGACGTATGGTTTGCGCCGGGAGGCCGATCTCCGAGCGGAAGACATAACGTTGTCGGCGGCCGGCACCAGCTTCACGTTGCGCAGTCCCCTCGGGAACTGTTCCATCCAGAGCCGACTGGTGGGCGAGCATAATGTCTATAACCTCTTGGCCGCCATCGGCGTGGTTTTGCAGGAAGGGTTGACGCTGGATCAAGTCCGCTCGGCAGTGGGAGCGGTCTCCAACGTACCCGGTCGGTTCGAGCGGGTCGAGGCAGGACAGGATTTCACGGTGGTGGTGGACTATGCACATACGGAGGACGCCTTGGTGCGGTTGTTGGCAGCGGCCCAGGCGCTGCGCACTGGCCGCATCATTACCGTCTTCGGCTGCGGCGGGGATCGGGATCGGACCAAGCGCCCGAAGATGGGGCGTGCGGCCGTGCAGTATAGTGACGTGGTGATCCTGACGTCGGACAACCCGCGTACCGAGGATCCCGCCGCCATCCTGCGCGAAGTCGAGGTCGGGGTGAAGGAGGCGCTGGCCGAGCGAGGTCATGTTCACTACCGCATGATTGCGGATCGTCGGGCGGCAATCGAATCGGCCATTCGTGAGGCGCACGCAGGAGATATGGTGTTGATCGCAGGGAAGGGGCACGAAGACTACCAGATCCTGGGAACCACGAAACATCATTTCGACGATCGGGAAGTCGCGCGCAACGCAATCGGCACACTCCGGCCTGGAGCCTAAGCGAGGGAACGCATGCGGGAGCATGGAAGTCGGGGTCTCATGGCGCTGTTTACCGTGGAAGAGATCTGTGAAGTCTTGAGTGTCAGGCCGCCGGCGGGGCTTGGGTCTGCAGTCTTAAAGCAACGGCTCCGACGCGTGGTGACCGATTCACGGTTGGTGCGTAAGGGTGATCTGTTTATCGCCTTTCAGGGCGAACGATTCGACGGGCATGCGTTCGTCCCGAAGGCGATGGCGCAGGGCGCTGTCTGCGCCATCGTGCAGGAGGATTATCGGTTGCCGCCGGCGCGGAAACATGCCGGGGCGCCCATCTTGCTCGGGGTCAGGGATACACTCGAAGCCTATCAACGGCTGGCCACGCACTATCGCAATCGATTTCTCATTCCGGTCATCGCCATCACGGGGAGCAACGGAAAGACGACGACGAAGGAAATGGTCGCCCATGTGGTCGCTCAGCGCTGGAAAACGCTCAAGACCGAGGGCAATCTCAATAATCGTATCGGAGTTCCCCAAACCCTGTTTCAACTGGCGCCGCGCCATCAGGCTGCCGTGATCGAAATGGGCGTCGATCAACAGGGGCAAACGACTCGGCTTTGCGAAATCGCGCGGCCTACGATCGGCGTGATTACCAATATCGGACCGGACCACCTGGAATTCTTTGGAAGTATGGAAGGGTCCGCCCAAGCCAAGGCGGAGTTGCTCGACCATTTACCGCAGGACGGTGCGGTGGTGTTGAACGCCGACGACGAGTATTTTGACTATCTCGCGGCTCGGGCGCAGTGTCGGGTCGTGGCATTCGGAGTGTCTCCGAAAGCTGCTGTTCGCGCCGTAAATATTCGGAGCGATGAAAAGGGCGGAACGGTCTTTGGGCTGATGATGCCGGGCAGAAGTCGTCAGACGGAAATTCGAATCCGGACGCAGGGCCAGCACAATGTGAGCAACGCCCTGGCGGCTGCCGCTGTGGGGTATGCATTGGGGTTGTCGGGGACAGCTATCGCAGAAGGGTTAGCCAAGTTTCGCCCGGCTGCGATGCGATCACAGATCAGTACCTCTCATGGGGTGCAGGTGATCAACGATTGCTACAACGCCAATCCGGCCTCAATGCAGGCGGCCATTCAGCTTCTGGCGGAACTCGGCCGGGGGAAACGTTCGATTGCGGCCCTGGGCGACATGTTGGAATTGGGCGCGGACAGCAAACGGATGCACCGTGAGGTGGGAGCGTTTCTCGCCGCTCAGGGGATCGGACATCTGCTGGCCTGCGGTGACTTGGGGCGAGAGTTGGCTGAAGGGGCGCGACAGGCCGGTATGGCGTCCGATCGGATCGCTGAGCTGCACGATGCGGCGGCTGCGGCCGCAGTCCTGGCGCGGATGGTACGTCAGGGAGACGTTGTGTTGGTCAAGGCCTCGCGAGGGATGCGGATGGAGCAGGTGGTGGAAGTCGTGACGGGGATGCGACGGGTCGCACGAAAGGCCTGCTAGTCGGCAGGGACACGCAAGGGAGCTTTAGGGTCCGCTGACACATGGCGGGCACAGATGCCGTAGGATGCTATACAACTGGCTATACCCACTTCACACACAGTTTTCGTTTCTTAACGTCTTTCGGTACCAGAGCTTCCGGATTATTTATGCGGCGGTCACGGCGTTTCTGATCGCCTTTGTCATGGCCCCCTGGGTCATCCGGAAATTGCAGGAGATTAAGCTCGGCCAGCAGATTCGCGACGATGGGCCGAAGCGTCATTTGGCCAAAAGTGGAACGCCGACCATGGGCGGGATTCTCATCATCTTTGCGGTGGTGCTGTCCACTCTGCTGTGGGCCGATATGACCAACCGGTATGTCTGGATGGTGGTGGTGGCGACCGTGGGCTTCGGGGCGGTCGGATTCGCCGATGACTATCTCAAATTCATCAAGCGGCAATCGAAGGGGCTTTCGGCGGGACAGAAGTTCACGTGCCAGATTCTGGTGGCGTTGACCATCGGGGTCTTTCTCTACACGTTGCCCAGTTATACGACCAAACTGAGCGTGCCGTTCTTCAAATACTTCACGCCCGATCTGGGCTGGTTCTACATCGTGTTCGTCATTCTTGTCATTGTCGGCAGCTCCAACGCCGTCAATTTGACGGACGGACTCGATGGGTTGGCGATCGGCCCGGTCATGATCGCCTCGCTGGCCTATACGATCGTAGCCTATGTGACCGGGAATCGGGTGATGGCCGAATATTTGCTTATTCCCTATATCGAGGGCGCAGGGGAAATCGCCATCTTTACCGGAGCCATCTTGGGATCAAGTCTGGGATTTTTGTGGTTCAACACCTATCCGGCATCTGTCTTTATGGGGGATGTGGGATCGCTCCCCTTAGGAGCGGCACTCGGCACGGTGGCCGTCATTAGTAAGCATGAATTGCTGTTGCTCCTGGTCGGCGGCGTGTTCGTCATCGAAGCGCTGTCGGTCATCTTGCAGGTAGGTTCGTATAAGCTCCGAGGGAAACGTATCTTCAACATGGCTCCCATCCACCATCACTTTGAGATGAAGGGGTGGGACGAACCGAAGGTCGTCGTGCGTCTGTGGATCATAGCCATCTTGCTGGCATTGCTCAGCTTGAGCACGCTCAAACTGCGGTAGGCGCTTCGCATGAATGTCAAAGATCAGCACGTCACGGTCGTCGGGTTAGCACGAAGCGGCGTCGCCGCCGCGCGGTTACTGGATCAGCTCGGCGCGAAGGTGACGGTGGCGGATCGGAAAGAGCCGCAGGAACTAGATGCCGTGTTATCACAACTGGACCAGGAAAAAATCGCGGTGAACGTGGGGGCGCAGTATGAATCGGCGCTGGATCTGGCCGATCTCGTGGTCATCAGTCCCGGCGTTCCCACACAGCTCGAGGCGCTCGAGCGAGTGCGGGCTCGCGGGGGGCGGGTGATCGGAGAATTGGAATTAGCCTCCCGATTTGTGACCGCGCCGATCGTAGCGGTGACTGGAACCAACGGGAAGAGCACGACGGTGACGTTGATCGGTAAGTTTTTGCAGGAGAGCGGGAAGCGCGCATTCGTCGGCGGCAATCTCGGAATCGCGGCCAGCGAAGCGGCACTTCACAGCCTCGCAATACAGTCGGGAACCGCTGCGCCCTATGAGTATGTAGTGTTGGAGGTGTCCAGTTTCCAGCTGGAGACGACCGAGCAGTTCCATCCCTGGATCGCGACGGTGTTGAACGTGACCTTGGATCACATGGACCGGTATGCCTCGGTGGACGACTATGTGTCGGCAAAAGCGAACATCTTTGCCAATCAAAGGACCGGCGACTACTCCCTGTTCAACTTGGACGACGCGCGCGTCGCCGGGCTTCGCGGGCGCACGAAGGCCTCCGTGTTGGGGTTTAGCCGCAGCGGCGCCAGCGTAGCGGGTGTCGCGGGTGCCACGGTGCTGGACGGGGACTGGATCGTGACGACGGTTAGGGGGACACGAGAGGAAATTTGTCGCCGGAGCGACATGCGGCTGATCGGACTCCATAACGTGGAGAATGTGATGGCGGCCGTGACGTATGGCCTGCTTTGCGGCTGTACCATCGAGGCCATTCGCGCGGTACTGCGCTCGTTCCCCGGTCTGGAGCATGCCCTTGAGGTCGTGCGCGAGCGCCGTGGGGTTCGCTTCGTGAACGACTCAAAGGGGACCAATGTCGATGCGGTGCTGAAGGCCTTGGAGGGAATTGAGCAGCCGATCTGGTTGATTGCCGGTGGACGCGACAAGGGGGGCGACTTCTCCCGCCTCGAAGGCGCAATCCGAGCACGGGTGAAGGGGCTCATTCTCATCGGCGAGGCAGCCGGCCGTATTCAGGCTGCGATGGGTGATTTTGACCGATGTCGTCCTGCAGCGACCCTCCGCGACGCCGTGGAGCTTGCTGCTCGCGAGGCGCAGCCCGGTGAGGTGGTCTTACTCTCGCCGGCCTGCGCCAGTTTCGACATGTTCGCGGATTATCAAGACCGGGGCCGGCAATTTAAGGCGCTGGTGCAGGCGCTGCCGGCCTGAGGCCGGATGCGCACGGGAGGATCGACAGCTGAACGATGGCACAACATGCGCTCGGGACACTGACGTTGCCCTGGTCGATCTCGAGCCCACGGGCTTCCAAACGCGTGCCGGTCGACCCGGCGCTCTTGGCGATCACGCTTGTGCTTGCCCTGGTGGGGGTCGTGATGGTGTACAGCGCCAGTGCGGTGGTGGCGGGAATTCGGTATCACGATTCCTGGTACTTCCTCAAGCGCCAGCTGGCTTGGTTGGCCGCCGGTCTGCTGGTGATGCATCTCATTTCGAAGATCGACTATACCATTTGGAAGAAATGGTCGATTCCGCTGTTGTTCATGACGGCGGTGTTGCTGGTATTGGTGCTGGTTCCCTCACTCGGCAGCGCGGCCAAGGGGGCGCGTCGATGGCTGCATCTCGGTCCGATCAACATTCAACCGGCCGAGCTGACCAAGTTTATGGCGGTGATTTACGTCGCGGCCTATTTGAGCAAGAAGCAGGACCAGCTCGCCCATTTTTCACGCGGGTTGTTACCGCCCTTGATTGTGCTCGGCCTGCTCAGTGGATTGGTCTTGCTGGAGCCGGACCTGGGCACCGTCGTGGTGATGGGTTTGGTCGTTGTCACCATGCTGTTTCTAGCCGGGGCGCGCATCAAACATCTCGGCCTCCTCTCGCTCTGTGCCTTGCCGGCGGTGGCGGCGCTGATTTTTGGATCGAGTTATCGGCGGCAGCGTGTATTGGAGTTTCTGCATTCTGCGAAGGATCCGACCGGCGCTGGGTATCAAATCAATCAGTCATTTTTGGCATTCGGCAGCGGCGGACCATTTGGTGTGGGGCTGGGCGAGGGGAAGCAGAAGTTGTTTTTTCTGCCGGAGGCGCATACGGACTTCGTGCTGGCGCTGGTCGGCGAAGAGTTGGGGTTGGTCGGGAGTGTGGCGATCGTACTGCTGTTCGGTCTGTTCGTCATCAAGGGGTTTCAGGTCGCGGGGCGGGCTCGGCACCCGTTCGGTCGGCATCTGGCGATGGGCATCACCATGCTGGTCGGTATGCAGGCCTTGGTCAATGCCGGTGTGGTGACCGGACTCTTGCCCACGAAGGGACTGACCCTGCCGTTCGTCAGCTACGGCGGGTCGTCATTGGTGGCCAATTTGTGCGGGGTGGGAATTCTGTTGAGCATTTCTCGCGATCGGCAGGGTGGGAAGGAAAGCAGCGGGCCGCGAGGCGTGCGCAAGCGTGGAGTGGTGACAGAATGAACGTGGTGATCGCAGCCGGTGGAACGGGAGGCCATCTCTATCCCGCCATTGCCGTCGCGCGTGAATTTTTGCGGCGCGATCCGTCCAGCCGTATTCTGTTTGTCGGCACCACGCGTGGAATCGAACGCAAAGTCCTGGCCCATGAAGGCTTCCCCTTACAGTGCATCGATGCCAACCCCTTGATGGGGAAGAGTCCCCTCGAGATCGTCAAGGCGGTGGTGACCGTGCCGAAGAGTCTGTGGCAATCGCTGGGAATCCTCAAGCAGCAGGGGGCCGATCTCGTGTTCGGCGTGGGCGGGTACACCAGTCCGGCGATGCTCGTGGCGGCGTTTCTGCGGAGGATTCCAGGGGTGATTCTCGAGCCGAATGCCTATCCCGGCATGGCGAACAAAGCGGTCGCGCCCTTCGTGCAGCGGATATTTCTAGCATTCGAGTCGACCGTGAAATTTTTCGATCCTGGCAAGATCAGCGTGGTGGGGACACCCGTCCGGCAGGCGTTTTTGGAATCGGTCGACCCGGATGCGGGCCGAACAGGGGCACGCGCCATTCGGCATCTATTAATTTTCGGCGGGAGTCAGGGCGCGAAGGCCATCAACTCGGCGGTGATCGACGCCCTGCCGATGCTCGCCGACATGAAGGACCGGCTTCTCATCACGCACCAAACCGGTGAGGCGGATCACGCCCGAGTCGTGGCCGCGTATGCAGAGGCCGGGATCTCCGCGCAGGTGGTGCCCTTCCTCTTCGACATGCCGACGGTGCTTCGAAGCGTCGATCTCGTAGTGGCGCGGGCCGGAGCCATGACGATTGCCGAACTCACGGCTTGTGGAAAGGCGGCGATTTTGATTCCGCTTCCGACGGCGATCTACAACCATCAACTGAGGAACGCAGAGGTCATGGCCCAGGCCGGGGGAGCCCTGCTCCTGCCGCAAGCGGATTTGACCGGTGAAGGTCTAGCGCAAGCCGTCACGGAGCTTCTGCGAGAGCCGCAACGCCTGCAGGCCATGAGTCGACACAGTTGGAATATGCGACGCAGCGATGCCGCAGAAACCATCGTTCGTGAGTGTTACGACGTCATAAGGAGGCGCCATGAGACCAGCGGGAGCGCTCGCGCCCTATGAACAACGAGACCGGGAGGGACAGCAGCATGACAAGAACGGCGCATACAGACCATTTCATGAGCCGAGACTAAGGCGGACGGCCATGTTCAGAAAGACACAGCATATTCATCTGGTGGGCATCGGCGGTTCAGGGATGAGCGGGATCGCCGAAGTGCTGCTGACGCTTGGATACAAAGTCAGCGGTTCGGATTTGAGCCAGTCGGAAACGACTCGCCGGCTTGAGGAGTTGGGCGGGCGCATCGCCATCGGCCACCACGAGTCCAATATCGGCGAGGCGCAAGTGGTGGTGATCTCCTCCGCGGTGGCCGCCGTCAATCCCGAAGTGGTCGCGGCGAAAGCGCG
Source organism: Nitrospira sp. (assembly GCA_031315995.1). Taxonomy (GTDB): domain Bacteria; phylum Nitrospirota; class Nitrospiria; order Nitrospirales; family Nitrospiraceae; genus Nitrospira_A. Next base: position 92,905 of record JALDRG010000008.1, on the reverse strand, counting down.
GCAGATTCCGGTGATTCCGCGCGCCGAGATGTTGGCGGAATTGATGCGGTTGAAATTCGGTGTCGCGATCGCCGGCGCGCACGGCAAGACGACGACCACCTCGATGGTGGCCAATGTGCTGGCGCAAGGCGGGTTGGATCCCACCATGGTCATCGGCGGCAAGGTCAACGCGCTGGGGAGCCATGCCCGGTTGGGACGCGGCGATCTACTTATTGCGGAAGCCGATGAGAGTGACGGATCGTTCCTCCGCTTGGCCCCGACCATTGCCGCGGTGACGAATATCGACCGGGAGCACCTGGACCACTACGGAAGCATGGAGCGGCTCAACGACAGTTTTCTGGAGTTTGTGAACAAGGTGCCGTTTTATGGGTTGGCGGTCCTTTGTGCCGACGATGAGCGTTTGCGCAATCTCCTCCCGCATGTGGTCAAGCGGTATCAGACATACGGGCTGCATGAGCATCCCGGCTTGGTGCCTGACTTTCGAGCCACCGACATCAATTTGCGGCAGTGGGGCTCGGAGTTTCGTGTGTTCTTTCGTGGGCGAAACCTCGGTCCGTTCCGGCTGTCCATTCCCGGCATCCACAATGTGTCGAATTCGTTGATTGCGATCGCCATCGGCGTCGAGTTGGATATTCCCGTCGATCTCATTCGGAAAGGCCTCGCGGCGTTCAGCGGAGTGGAGCGGCGGTTTCATCTACGCGGGGAGAGAGCCGGCATCATGGTCGTGGACGACTATGGGCATCATCCGACCGAAGTGCGGGCCACGATCGCAGCGGCGAAGCAAGGCTGGGATCGACGCGTGATCGTGTTATTCCAGCCGCATCGGTACAGCCGGTCGCGCGATCTGATGGAGGAATTCGCCCATGCGTTCGATCAGGCGGATGTGCTTTTTATGACGGAAATTTATGCGGCCGGCGAACAACCGATTCCCGGCGTGTCCGGTGAAAAGCTGGTGGAGGCCGTGCGTGCCGCCGGGCACCCGTCGGCCACCTTTGTGGAGCGCAAGGATACGATGGCGGACCAGGTGCTGCCGACGTTGAAATCCGGGGATCTCGTGATTACCCTCGGTGCAGGGGATATTTGGAAGACAGGACTGGCGATCCTTGAGCGGTTGCCGGCCTCGGCCTAGTACGAGGCATACGACGGTGTCGCGTGGGGCGGGCAAAGATGGTCAGACGAGAAACAAGACGGACTGGGAGCGCATTCTCGAGGGGATCCGTGGATCGGTCACCTACGAGGCCTCATTGCAAGGGTATACCTCATTCCGCATCGGTGGACCGGCGGAAGTCCTGGTGGAGCCGGCCGATGTGGAGGACCTTGCCCGAGTGGTGGCACGGGCTCGTGCAGAACACCTTCCGGTTTTCGTGGTGGGGGGGACTAATCTGCTCGTTCGTGACGGGGGTATCCGCGGGATCGTGGTCAGCCTGCGGCAACTCAAGGGCATCCGCCAGGAGCCCGATCATGTCCTCTATGCAGAGGGGGGCGTGGGCATGCCGACGTTGATTGGATATGCCATCCGCCGGTCGCTCGCCGGCTTGGAATGGGGCGCCGGGATTCCCGGGACCGTGGCGGGGTGCGTCGTGATGAATGCGGGGACGCGCCTGGGTGAAATGAAGGATTCTGTCAAGGCGGTCCGGATGGTGGATCCTCGCGGCCGGGTGGTGGATATTCCCGCCGCGGATATTCCGTTCAGTTATCGACGGGCGCATCTGCCGCGCGGCATTGTGGCGGGAGTCTGGGTACAGTTGAGGCCCGGTGATCACGACAGGATTGAAAAGACAGTGAAGGACTATCTGCAATATCGCAAGCATACCCAGCCGCTCACATTACCGAGTGCCGGGTGCGTGTTCAAGAATCCTCCTCGGGATTCGGCCGGTCGTCTCGTAGACGCGGCGGGTCTGAAGGGCGCCCGCATCGGAGATGCGCAGGTGTCGGAGAAACACGCGAATTTCATGGTGAACGTCGGCCATGCGCGCGCGGCCGATGTATTGGCCTTGATCAAAAAAGTCCGGGCGGCGGTGAAAAAAACGTCGGGCGTGAAATTGGAGTTGGAATTGAAGGTCGTCGGTCAGGCCTGACGCGGATCGATGAAGGGAGTGGACGTGACGGAACGGAAGCCGCTGACGCGTTCGAAAATCGGGGTGCTCATGGGCGGGCAATCGTCGGAACGCGAAGTCTCGCTCAAAACCGGCGAGGCGGTCCACCGCTCACTGGTGCGAAGCGGTTACGATGCGGTGCCCATCGATGTCGGGCCGGGATTGTCGCGCACCTTAGAGAAGCAGGGAATTGAAATTGGTTTCCTGGCCTTGCATGGCCCGGGAGGCGAAGACGGTGCGATCCAAGGATTCTTGGAGACGCTCGGCATTCCTTACACGGGCTCGGGGGTCCGCGCCAGCGCGCTTGGGATGCATAAGGTGGTGACCAAGACGGAGTTGGCGGCTCAGGGCATTCCGGTGCCGAAGGGGACGGTGGTGTTGCGAGGAACGGCCCCCAGCCTGGGGCGGTTGCTGGCTACGTGCTCGTTGAAGCTACCGGTGGTCGTCAAGCCTGCGAGTCAGGGCTCCACGATCGGTGTGACCATCGTCCGTAGGCCGTCGCAATGGAAAGAAGCGTTGCGTGTGGCCCATCGATACGACGAGGAAGCGATGGTCGAGACCTTTATTCCCGGGCATGAGGTCACGGTGTCCATCCTGGGTGGTGCCGATGGGGCCGTCACCGGTTTGCCGGCGGTTGAAATCGTGGCTCCGGACGGATTTTATGACTTCTCGGCGAAATACGAGAAGGGTCGGACGCAGTACCTGTGCCCGGCGCCGCTTCCTGCCGCGCTGACTCGGCAGATCCGGCAACTGGCGATCCGGACCTATCAGGCCTTGGGTTGCAGCGGGGCGGCCCGGGTTGATTTTCGCATTACTCCCAAGGGCAAGCCGTTTGTGCTTGAAATCAACACTGTGCCCGGGATGACGGAGACGAGTCTTCTGCCCATGGCGGCAGGGAAGGCCGGACTGTCGTATGACGCATTGACGGAGCGAATTCTCCAGTCCGCGCTCCAGCGGGCCGGAGTCGGATCATTTCGCACAGTGAGGTAGGGATGTCGGTGCGGTGGCGCAAGGTGCGTGCAGCCAAAATAAATCCGCGGGCGAACGCTCGTTCGGAATCTGCGCCGGATCGCCAGCGGGCCGGCGAGGCCGGTGGGTACTGGTCGCGATTGGGCCGTGGGGTGCTGATCTCGTTGCGGGTGATCGCCACGGTGACCGTTCTGGTCGGCGGTTGTTCGGGGCTGTTCGTCCTCGCGCGGGAAGTGGGCCCCTTGACGCGGGAATGGTTTCTGGTGCGCTCCGTGACGGTGAACGGGCTGCACCATGTGACGAGGAAAGAAGTCATCGGCAAATTGGCGTTGAAGTCGGACACCGCGCTCTATTCCATCAATCCGTCGTGGTTGGCCGAGCGGCTCAAGGCCCATCCCTGGATCAAGGATGCGACAGTGGTTTTGAAGCCCTTGCATGAAATTCATATCGACATCGTCGAACGGGAACCGGCGGTGGTGGTGCGCACGCTGGCGGAGAATCTGCTGACCGATTCGGAGGGTTTCCTGCTGGCGCATCTCGGAGCGGCGGATGATCCGACCTTGCCGATTTTGTCGGGTGTCGACGGGAAGCGGCTGATACAGGGGAAACGTGAGGATCGTCGTCCCGTCCAGGTCGGTGCGGCCTTGGCTCGCATGGTGGGGCAAACGACCGGGGGGCGACCGGATATCAATGTGGGGAACCTCAATAACTTGGTGGTGGTGGTCCAGGGCGTGACGTTTCAATTCAGCGAGTCGTCGATGGATCAGCAATGGTATCGGTTTCTCAAAATGCGGCCAGCATTGCGTGATGTGGCCTTTGACGGCGAGGGCGCCAGGGCGAATGAAATCGATCTTCGCTTTGCCGACCGCGTCATCGTTCGAGGAAGGGGGTGAGCCGAGTGTCTAAGCGGGATCATATCTTGGTCGGACTCGACATCGGGACCACCAAGATTTGTGCGATTGTCGCCGAAGTGCCGGAGGAAGGCCCGCTCAACATCATCGGTGTCGGCTCCTGCCCCTCGCGCGGGCTTCGCAAGGGTGTGGTGGTCAATATCGAGAGTACGGTGGAGTCGATCAAGAAGGCGGTCGAAGAAGCGGAACTCATGGCGGCCGTGCAAATCAATTCGGTCTACACGGGCATCGCCGGCAGCCATATCTCAGGAGAAAATCTCAAGGGGGTCGTGGCCCTCAAGAAGCAGGAAGTCACGCGCGACGACATCAGTCGCGCAGTGGAAAGCGCGCGGACCCTCGCGGTGATTCCTCACGAGCGGCGTATTCTGCACGTGTTGCCGCGCGAATTCATGGTCGATGATCAAGAAGGTGTCCGTGAACCGCTGGGCATGTCCGGCAACCGTCTGGAGGTCAACGTCCATGTGATCACCGGGGCCGTGACCTCGGCGCAGAACATCATCAAGAGCGTGAACCGGGCGGGACTCGACGTGGTGGATATCATCTTGCAGCCGCTCGCGTCGAGCGAAGCCGTCTTGAGCGCCGAAGAGCGGGAGTTGGGAGTCGCCATGGTGGACCTGGGCGGCGGGACGACCGACTTGGCGATCTTTCTCGACGGCAGCATCCGGCACACGGCGGTCCTCCCGATCGGCGGACAGAATCTCACCAAGGATCTGGCCATCGGGCTTCTGACGTCGCAAACCGATGCCGAAAAAATCAAAGTGCAGCATGGGATCGCCCGCACCGAGCTGGTGCTTGGTCATCAAATGGTGGAAGTGCCGTCCGTGGGCGATCGGCCGCCGCGGCAATTCACGCGCCGCGATATCGCGGAAATCCTCGAGCCGCGAGTGGACGAGATGTTCGAACTGGTCAAGCGGGAAATCGTACGAGCCGGGTACGAAGGGATGTTGGGCGCCGGGGTGGTGATCACCGGCGGCACGTCGCTCTTGGAGGGCATGCCGGATGCGGCGGAGCGAGGGTTGAATCTTCCTGCTCGGCGTGGCATGCCGACCGGCATCGGCGGGCTACGGGATATTGTCAGCAATCCGATGCACGCGACCGGCGTCGGACTGCTGCTGCACGCGCGTCAACATGCCGACCACTTGGAGGCGGCCGGCATCCGTCACGGCAAAGGCTTGGGGAAAGTGTTCGATCGTATGCGATCGTGGATGTTCGAGTTTTTCTAACTTTCGCGGACGGCATGAGGCCGGGCCGCGCCATCGTCAAGGGAGGTGCCACGATGTTTTCATTTCAAGAGGAGCCGCAGTCACCCGTTCGTATCAAGGTGATCGGTGTCGGAGGGGCCGGATGCAACGCCGTCAATACCATGATTACCGGCGGATTGTGCCGAGTCGACTTCGTGGCCGCCAATACCGACGTGCAGGCGCTTGAGCGGTCCCAGGCATCCTATAAAATTCAGATCGGTCCGGAGCGAACCCGCGGCCTCGGCGCCGGCGCCAAGCCTGAAGTGGGGCGCGACGCGGCGTTGGAAAGCAAGGATGAGATTCGGGAGAGCCTGGTCGGCGCCGACATGGTGTTTGTCACCGCCGGCATGGGCGGCGGTACCGGGACCGGCGCGGCCCCGATCGTGGCCAGCATCGCGCGTGAATTGGGGATTCTAACCGTGGCCGTTGTGACCAAGCCTTTTCAGTATGAAGGCCATCGGCGGATGAGCCATGCCGAGGAGGGCATTCGCGATCTTGGTCGTCACGTCGATACGCTGCTGATCATCCCGAATCAACGGCTACTCGGGATTGTGGACAAGGCCACTCCGTTGCTGGATGCGTTCAAGGTGGCGGACGATGTGTTGCGCCAAGCGATTCAGGGTATTGCGGACGTGATTACGACCATCGGCTTGGTCAACGTCGACTTCGCCGACGTGCGAACCATCATGGCGCACACCGGACGTGCGGTGATGGGCATGGGGATCGGACGTGGTGCCAATCGAGCGCAGGAAGCGGCACAAAAAGCGATCTGCAGTCCATTGCTGGAAGAGGGCAGTGTCGAAGGCGCGCGCGGGGTCCTGCTGAATATCACGGGTGGGCCGAACATGTCGCTGCATGAAGTGGAGGAAGCAGCCTCGATCGTCCAGCATGCGGCGGATGCCGAAGCGAACATCATTGTCGGACAGGTCATCAATCCTGAGATCGGCGATGATCTGATCGTGACCGTGATTGCGACCGGATTCGAGCGGGAAGAACAGCCGGTCTCGCGCCCGGTGGCGGCGGCTGAGCGCCCCGCGACGCGTACACCCAACGGACGTCCAGCGCAACAGGTGCTGACCGGGGTGCATGCCACTGGCTCGGATCGGCCCCATAAAGATTTGGACCGTCCAACTTTCCTGCGGCGCATGGGTGAGACGCGGGAAGCGGTGGAGCGAATCGCGGTGGTCGGGGACGATGAGTGGGATGTGCCGACCTTCCTGCGGAAGCAGGCTGACTGAGTAGGCCGCGGCATCGGAATTTATCGAGTCGGGAGAGCGGATGGCGTCGGAGGTCATCACCGTGCCGTCGTTTGCGACGCACGCGGATGGGGTAGAACATTTTTTCGGGACCCGGTTGTCGTCCGTGTCGGTGACGCCGGGCCGCGCTTCTGCGCCCGGATCCCGGCATCGCGATCAAGCCGCAACGGTCATCGTATCCGTCAAGCAGGTGCACGGGACGGATGCCTTGGTGGTCGATCGGCCGGTCGTGCAGGGAGAGGCGTTTGAGGGAGGTTGGGATGCGCTGGTGACCGACCAACCCGGGGTGATGGTGACCGTGCGGACGGCGGACTGTGTGCCCGTGCTGCTGCATGATCCAGTGCGGCGCGTGGTGGCAGCGATACACGCAGGCTGGCGGGGAGCGGTGGCCGGCATTGTGCCGAAGACCGTGGCGTTGCTCGTCAGCCGTTTCGGGGCGACAATCGGTCGGTTGCAGATGGCGATCGGTCCTTCCGCCGGTTCCTGTTGTTACGAAGTGGATGAGCCGGTCCTTGCGCGATTACGAGAAGTCTTTCCCGAGTGGCAAGCTGTCGTGAAGCCGGTGAGCAGCCGGAGGGCGCATCTCGATCTGCGCGCATTTGTGCGTCGGCAAGCACTTGCTGATGGGCTGGATGCCGAACGAATTACCACGGTCGATGCCTGTACGATCTGTCAGCCCGACTTATTTTTCAGCTACCGCCGCGAAGGCGTGGTGAACGGGACGATGGTCAGTGGGATTGCTCTGGTGTCTCGCCGGTAGGGGCGCGATCGGCTTGCTGCGGGCGTAATTCCCGGCGCCTGCCTGATACCCTGCCCACAGGGGGCACGAGGGTAAGGGAGAACATGGCGCAATCCACAAGGCAGCAGGATGGATGCAGAGCCAGGGACGGTTGCCGGTCGGGTTCGCACGGTGCTCGACGAAATTCGTCGTGCGGCCGTCCGTGCGGGACGTGCCCCGGAGACGGTGCGTCTAGTGGCCGCCTCCAAGACCGTATCCGTGGACCGGCTGCGAGAGGCGGTCGACGCCGGCGTTCGACATGTTGGAGAAAACCGCCTCCAGGAAGCCCTGCCGAAAATCGACGCGTTAGGACGGGAAGGAATTGTCTGGCACTTTATCGGATCGCTGCAGCGGCGCAAGGTCAAGTCGGTCGTCGGACGATTTGAGACGATTCATTCGGTCGACAGCCTCGCATTGGCGGGGGAGATCGATCGTCAGGCGAAGGCGGCGGGTCTTCGGCAACGTATCTTGTTGGAAGTGAATGTCGGAGGAGAGGTCAGTAAAGGCGGGTTTGCGCCGGAGACACTTGTGGCGGACTTGGCTTCCTTGAATGAGTTCGAGCATCTGGACATTCGCGGCCTCATGGCCATTCCTCCGCCCACTCCGACAGCGGACGGCGCGCGTCCTTACTTTCGGCAACTTCGGACGCTCGCGGAGGCATTGACAGCGCGAGGGTACAGGAACATTAATATGCAGGAACTTTCGATGGGCATGTCGCACGACTATTCTGTCGCGGTTGAAGAGGGGGCCACGTACGTGCGGGTCGGAACGGCGATCTTCGGAGCGCGAGGTGAGTAGGTCGATGCTGACGCAGCCGATCGCATTTCTCGGGGGCGGGCAAATGGCGGAGGCCTTGATCGGAGGTCTGCTGGCCGCGCATGCCTGCGAGCCGACATCCATTTGCGCGACGGACCCGGTTGCCGCGCGCCGCGATGCGTTGAAGTCGCGCTTCGGCATTCACGTCGGCGATAACAATACCACGGCGGTCCGCGAGGCCGATCTGGTGATCCGTGCGGTGAAACCGCAGGCGATGCCGGCGGTGCTCAGTGAGGTGGGGCAGGCACTGACCGGGAAATTCGTCGTGTCTATCGCGGCCGGCGTGACGACGGCTTGGATTCTCGAACGGGTTGTGGCGCCTAGAGGAATCGTGCGGGCAATGCCGAATATTCCGGCGTTGGTGCGCGAAGGGGTGACGGCGCTGAGCTATCAATCGGATGTGCAATCCGACGATCTGGGGGCGGTGCGGACATTGTTTGAAGCGGTCGGATCGGTGGTCTCTGTCGAAGAACGACTGATGGACGCGGTGACCGGGTTGAGCGGGAGCGGACCGGCCTATGTATTCGTGGCCATCGAAGCGTTGGCCGACGGCGGGGTCAGGATGGGATTGCCCAGGGCGACCGCTGAACTGCTGGCCGCACAGACGGTTCTGGGCGCTGCACGGATGGTGTTGGAGCGGGGTGAGCATCCGGCCCGATTGAAAGATCAGGTGGCATCGCCCGGCGGCACGACGATCACCGGGTTGTATCAGTTGGAGGTCGGTGGGATGCGGAGCTGTTTGATGGCGGCCGTTGAGGCGGCCACGAAACGTTCACAGGAGTTGGGACGCTGATGTTTGTGATGAGCAATGTGCTGCAGGGGACGGCGACGGTGTTGGACACGGTGTTATGGCTGTATATGTGGGTCATCATTGCGCGCGCATTGATTTCGTGGGTGAATCCCGATCCATGGAACCCGATCGTCCAGTTCTTGGAGCGCGCGACGGAGCCGGTGCTCGTCCCGATCCGTCGGCTGATCGGATGGCGCATGGGCATGGATCTTTCGCCGATGATTGCGATCCTGATCCTTGTCTTTTTGCAGTATGCCGTGGTTCAATCGTTACGAGATATCGCCGTGCGGATGCACTAACCGTCGGGCAAGAGGTGTCGCATGAAAATCACTCCCATCGACATTCAGCAGATGGTCTTTCAGGTCAAGTTCCGGGGGTACGACCGGGACGAAGTGAACCGGTTCCTTGAAGAGCTGGCGCTGACCGTGGAGAATTTGAATCGAGAGAACGGGGCACTTCGCGAAAAACTGACCGCAACCGAGCAACTGGTCACCGACTTGCGACGGACGGAGGCGACGCTCTCCAATACATTGGTCTCCGCTCAGACGTTGGCCGAGGATGTGAAACGGTCTGCGCAGCGCGAGTCCGACCTGATTGTGAAGGAGGCCGAGCTGAAAGCGAGTGAGATTATCAGGCAGGCCCGGGTGAGTCTCTCCGATATGCAACGTGGACTGTCGGACCTCCAGAAGCAACGCCTGATGATGGTGGAGCGATTCCGTTCAACCTTGCGCTCGTTCGAGCGCATGTTGGAAGTGGAAGAGAGCGATGCCTATCAGCCTGAAACGGCCTCGGTCGAAGGAAAGTTGGCCGGCGAATCAAGCACGGCCCGTTGAACATCCTACGCTCCTCCGGTATTCCATTCCCACCAGCGACCAGGGCTAGCAGGGGAGTTCCACTCCTCCATCTTCCCTTCCCTCTCGCTGTATCATGCGTAGGCTCCTATCGATGGCCAGATTAGATTCAGTGCAGTCCGCGCTGCAGACAGCCGTCGATGAGGGCACCTTTCCTGGTGCCGTGTTGGCCGTGCGACTGCGCGGGACGGTGGTCTATGAGGGTGCCGCAGGCCGCCTGTCCTCGCAGACTCCGAGCGACTCGGTCACGGTTGAGACCTGCTACGACCTAGCCTCTTTGACCAAGGTGCTGGCGACGACCACAGCCTTGGTCCTGCTGATTCAACGTGGACTGGTGACGCTGGAGGATCGGATTGATCGCATCCTGATTGAACTTCAGGGAAGCCCGGTCGGATCTGTAACCCTTCGTCAGTTGCTCACTCATAGTTCAGGGCTCCCCGGCTGGCGCCCCTACTATGAGCGAATCGCTGAGATGGAAGCTTCCCACCATGAGTTTCTAGGGCGAGTCGCAGTGCGACAGGCGATGGTGAGGTACATTGCGCAGGAAAGCCTACTCTACGAGCCAGGCTCCCGCAGCCTGTATAGTGACCTGGGCTTCATGTTGTTGGGTGTTGCGGTGGAACGGTCGGCGGGTCAATCATTGGATCAGTTCTGTGGCAGTCAAATGTACGGCCCGCTTGGGGCAGAGCCACTCGCATACGTCCCGCGAGGACCGAATGCGCTGTCTGCTAGGGCATTAGTGCCGGGGTGCACGATGGCGCCGACTGAAGAGGATCCCTGGAGGGGACGCACATTGTGCGGCGAAGTCCATGACGAAAACGCGTTCGCCCTGGGGGGCGTGGCCGGCCATGCCGGATTGTTTGGAAATGTGCGCGCCATATTCGCCGTGACGCGAGCATGGATGGATGGCCGGCTCGGAAAGGCGGGGCTGTTGAAGCCGGATCTCGTCACCATGTTTACGACCCGTCAGCAGGACGTGCCGAAATCCAGCTGGGCTTTGGGGTGGGATACGCCGTCTGCGCCGTCTTCCTCGGGAACTCGCTTTACACCCGAATCATTCGGGCATCTCGGGTATACCGGCACCTCGTTGTGGCTTGATCCGGTCAAGGAACTGGAGGTGGTGTTGCTCTCGAACCGAGTTCACCCCACGAGAAGGAATGAACGAATCAAGGCCTTTCGCCCGCTGATTCATGATCTGATTTGCAGGGAATTTTTAGGGGACTAGGCAGGCCGATCGGGATAGTCGGTCCAGGTTTCTTTTTCGGCTAGGTATCGATTGCCCTTAAAGTTCAGGCGTGTGCGCAGTCGGGTAAAACCAACTCCCAGCAATTTCTGGACGACGGCCTTAACCGCAGCGCTCGTGGTGGAGTGCGCGGAGCCTTCGACCGCGTAGGCTTCATAGGTGACTTTCCCCGTATATCCACCCGCCACGCGATTGACGAGGACGGCCCGATTAAAATACCGATCGCTCGGGTCGATCCCCTCGACTTGATGCCGTTCGATTAATCCCTCTTTCTTAAAGAGGAGGGGGAGTCCACTCATACAAACCTCCGTCGATCATCCGCAGGTGTCCGCCTCAAGCGTCCAGATTATAGGGACCTCCTTTCCGGAGTGCAACCGTCGTTGACAAGGTTCTGCAGGGGTTTCTATGATGCGCGGTTCGCGTAACATTGCCCGTTAGTCCAGACGCCGATTCGAGCACCGTCCACTTCGATGAACATGAATATCCCCAACAGCCTGACCATGCTGCGGATCCTGTTGATCCCGGTCTACGTAGGGTTGCTCAACTATGAGCACTTCGATTATGCGCTGGCGACTCTCTTCGTTGCCGGGCTGACGGATGCGCTTGACGGGACCATCGCCCGGGTGGCCAACCAGCGGACGAGACTCGGGGAAGTCCTGGATCCCCTGGCGGACAAGCTGATGCTCACGACCGGGTTTATCACACTTTCCGTGATGCACCTCGTCCCGCTCTGGCTCACGATTCTGGTGGTCAGCCGCGACCTGATGTTGATGCTGGGTGCGGCGGTCGCCCATTTCACCAACACGCAGGTGGATATTTCTCCGACTGTGTTGGGGAAGGGAACCACATTGATCCAGTTGGCGACGCTGGTGGCCATCGTCTTTTTTGCCTCTCGACGGCTCGATCTCACCACACTGGACCCTCTGCTGTATCTCATGGGCGGGGTCACCCTGCTCTCCGGCCTGCACTATCTCTCACGAGGCTACTGGCATATCACCTCCGGCCCGGCCTAACGCGTCATTCTCGCGCGGAAGCACTGTGCATCGGCTCGTTGGCCCGTTGTGTTTTCACGCATTCGTTTGACAGTTTTTAGGTCGTCTTATAGACTTCGATCATAGTTTTCCGCCGCATCCGTACGTGTCCTGCCTGGCGTTCAAAGGAGTGAAAACAGCGCTATGAGTACATTCGCCTATGTCGGACGAAACCGCCAGGGTGCTGTGAAAAAAGGCGAACTCACCGCCAAGACGCGGGATGAGGCGGTGGATCAGCTTCGTAAGCAACAGGTCGTCGTCACCAGCCTGGAAGAGAAGTCGGGCAAAGGTGGAAAGTTCAAATTTAGTCTTGGGAGCGGACTCAACGACAAGGATTTGGTGGTATTTACGCGCCAATTCGGGACGATGATCAATGCCGGATTGCCCCTGATCCAATGCCTCGACATTCTCGCCACTCAGTCTGAAAACAAAGTACTGCGAGAAACGGTCGGCGACGTGAAGAACAGTGTGGAAGCAGGGTCCACGTTCTCCGATGCGTTGAAGCGACACCCTAAGGTGTTCGACGACCTCTATGTCAATATGATCCATGCCGGGGAAGTCGGAGGACTGCTCGACACGATTCTGACTCGTTTGGCCAAGCACATTGAAAAGACGATGAAGCTGAAGAGCCAGATCAAGTCGGCGATGGTGTATCCCTCGGCCATCGTCGGAGTGGCTGTGATCATCATCAGTGTGCTGATGGTGTGGGTCATTCCCGTATTCGCGAAGATGTTTCTTGAAATGTCTGGTGGAAGAGTCGGATTGCCGGGTCCGACGCAGATCGTGATCGACGTCAGTAACTTTTTCCAGAGCTATTGGTATGCCATGGCCGGTGCCATGGTGGCCTTGGTCTTTGCGATCAAGCGCTACTATGCCACCGTGAACGGGCGTGTGGTCATCGATCGGCTGCTTCTGAAAGTTCCGATCGTCGGAGACCTGATCAGGAAAGCTTCCGTCGCGAAGTTCACCCGCACGTTAGGAACATTGATCACCAGCGGTGTGCCATTGCTTGAGGGGCTGAGCATCTGTGCCAAGACCTCCGGCAACAAGGTCATTGAGGAAGCGCTGATGAATGCTCGCGTAAGCATCAGCGGAGGAAAAACGATCTCCGAGCCGTTGGCCAAATGCAATGTGTTTCCCAAGATGGTCACCCATATGATCGCCGTCGGGGAGTCGACCGGTGCGCTCGATGCCATGTTGGGGAAAATCGCGGACTTTTATGAAGACGAAGTCGATCAGGCAGTCGAGACGCTGACCTCGTTGCTCGAACCGATTATGATGGTGGTGTTGGGTACGATCATCGGATTTATCGTCATTGCGATGTATCTCCCGATCTTCACGATGGCATCGGCCATCCAATAGCGACGCCATACAGTCGCATCCGGTTTCCGGCGCGTGGCCTGATCGTCTCAACGGGCCACGCGCCGCACATCCATCAGGGCGACGCGCCCCCCATGCTGTCCTCAACCTTTCCAACTCGAACCACCGGCGTTGAGACGTCCATGAACAGCCATGCGCGGTCTTCGCAGCCAGGAGACGATCTGTATGCGCCGCCGAGCGCACGATCGATGCCGGATCTGAAGACAAGGCTTCAGTGGTTGATGGGCCTTCGCGTGATCGTGGTGACGCTGATGCTGGGATTGTCCTTGGCGTTTCAGCCGTCGCGCGGAGAACTGGTTCCGACCTTCTCCGCCTTGATCATCTTCACCTACGCCACCACGATCGTCTACGCGCTCTTGCTGCCACGGCTGACCGCCCCCGGTGCGCTGACAATCTTTACATATGTGCAGGTGGGCCTGGACTTTGTCCTGGAGACCGTTCTGGTGGCGAGAACCGGCGGGATCGAAAGTCCATTTGCGGTCCTGTACGTCATTACGGTGACTGTCGCCAGTCTCGTTCCACATCGACGCGTGGGGTTGGTGACCGGAGCGGGTTGCACGCTCCTCTTCGGTTTGGTCGTCGCGGTGCAGTATGGCGGTCTTCTGCAGAGCTCCGGCTGGTTGCCAGTCAGTAAGCTGGCGGGTGTGGAAACGTTGCAAACGTTCGGAGTCTACGGGCTGGCGTTTCTGGTCGTTGGATTCTTGAGCGAGGTATTGGCGGATCAGCTTCGTCATGCCGATCAGTCGTTGCGAGAGAAGGAACAGGGCCTCAGCCGGCTTCAGGTCTTCCACGAGAGTATCGTGCGAAGCATCAGCAGCGGCGTATTTACGACTGATGAAGAGGGGCGCATCACATCCTTTAATCCGGCGGCGCATGAGGTGACTGGATTTGCCTTTTCGGACGTTCAAGGGCGGCTGTGGCGAGATGTCTTCAATTGGCACCCCGGCGACCCGCAGGAGGACGCCGCGTTGACATCGCTGTCTCCCCTGCGGTTCGAGGTGGAATGCTTGCACGCGGACGGCAGTCGGCTTGTCCTGGGAATGACGGTGTCTCCCTTGCACGAGCAAGGTACGCAGCGAGGTCTTGTGGGCGTGTTTAAGGATCTCACGCAAATTCGATATCTGGAAGAGGAGATGCGTCGGCGGGAATGGCTGGCCAACCTGGGCGAGATGTCGGCGGGAATGGCGCACGAAATCCGCAATCCACTCGGCGCGCTTGCGGGGGCGATGCAGATGTTGCGGCAGGATGTCGGATCCGATGAAACCAGTCAACGTTTGATGGATATTGCCATTCGAGAGGCCAGGCGTCTCGACAATATTATTACCGAGTTTCTGCAGTACGCTCGCCCGCCTGCGTTGAATTTGGCGGAACACGATTTGAACAAAGTCCTTGCCGATACGCTGGATCTGATCCAACATGAAGCGCGGTCTCGAACCGGCGTCACGATCGTCTCCCGCCTGGCGCCGAACCAGCTCGTGGCACAGGTCGATCAGGATCAGTTGAAGCAAGTGTTCTGGAATTTAGCCGCCAATGCCTTTGATGCCATGTCCGGCGGAGGCACCTTGACGATTGCCACGGGATTGCGGCGGGTGGAGGTCGGCGGCCGTCGATCCGACGTGATCGAAGTTGGATTTCAGGATAACGGGGAAGGCATTCCCAAACAAAACTTCGACAAGATCTTTCTGCCGTTTTTTACCACGAAAAAAGAAGGCTCCGGGTTGGGACTCGCCCAGGTCCATCGCATTGTGGAGTTGCACGATGGGTGGATCAAGGTCGAGAGCGAGGTCGGACAGGGGGCACGGTTTGTCGTGTGTCTCCCGCAGTCCACCGAGACGGATGTCCGATTACGGCATGAAGGAAGGGAACCGTGGAAAAGATTTTAGTCGTCGATGACGAACAGGGCTTGCGCGAGGTGTTGAGCATCATGCTCAAGCGGGCGGGGTATGCCGTCACCCTGGCTTCAGACGGCGACGAGGCGATCGCGCAAGTCCAGAAGGAAATTTTTGATCTCGTCATCACCGACCTCAGAATGCCCAAAGTGGGTGGCCTCGAGGTATTAAAAGCCGTCAAGGCGTCATCGCCGGACACCGTCGTTTTGATGATCACGGCCTTCGCGTCCGCGGACTCAGCGGTTGAGGCGATGAAGCACGGGGCCTACGACTACCTGACCAAGCCCTTCCAGGTGGATGAGGTCCAGCTGATTATCCGCAACGCCATCGAACGACGCCGGCTGTCGACGGAGAATATGCTGCTCAAGCGGGAACTGGCCAGCCAGTCGTCGTTTTCCCAGATTATCGGGCAGAGCGATGCTATGCAGAGAGTGTATGACGTCATTAAGAAGGTGGCCGATTCCAAGAGTAATGTGCTGATCGGTGGGGAAAGCGGAACCGGCAAAGAACTGGTCGCTCGAGCCATCCACTTCAACAGCGCCCGCGCATCAATGCCGTTCGTGACGGTCAACTGCAGCGCAGTGCCGGAAACCTTGCTGGAAAGCGAACTATTCGGCCATATGAAGGGTTCGTTCACGGGGGCGATCTCCAACAAGGCCGGTCTGTTCGAAGTGGCGAACGGCGGCACGATCTTTCTCGATGAGATCGGCGATACGACGCCGGCCATTCAAGTGAAACTGCTGCGGGTGATTCAGGAGCGTGAGTTCAGGCGAGTGGGCGGGACCCAGGATGTGAAGGTGGATGTCCGCATTGTCGCGGCCACGAATCGGGATTTAGAGAAGGCCGTGGCGGAAGGTGCGTTTCGGGAAGATCTCTATTACCGGTTGGATGTCATTCCGATCAAGCTCCCGCCGTTGCGTCTGCGGACCGGTGACATTCCATTGCTCAGTCAACATTTTCTAGAGAAATTCGCCAAGGAAAGTGGTAAACCAGTGCCGACGATGAGCCAGGAGGCCATGCGCGTGCTGTTGGCGCATGAGTGGCGAGGCAATGTTCGTGAGTTGGAGAACGTTGTCGAACGTGTCGTGGCTTTCACAACGGGATCGTCGGTGACGGATGCGGATATTCGCGGATGGCTCCATAAGCCGATAAGCAACCAGCAGGCGGTGCCCTCTGAGTTGCCCGAGGACGGCCTCGATCTGGAAGGGCTCATCAACACGATCGAGAAAGATCTGCTGTTGAAAGCGCTCGAACGGAGTCAGTGGGTCAAGAAGCGAGCCGCGCGATTGTTGCGGTTGAATACCCGGTCGTTCCGGTACCGTCTCGAAAAATACGAAATCAAAGGAGGCCGGGATTAGCGCCGCCCAGTAATCTGCGAGTGAACTCTACTATCCTGCGTGTTCGGACTCCTGCGAAAGTAAATCTCATCCTCCGCGTACTCGAACGGCGTCCTGACGGCTTTCACACCGTCTGGTCGCTGATGCACACGGTTGGACTCGAAGATGAGTTGACCTTCTCGATTCAGCCGAGCAACGATTCTCGTATCGCCTTGCGCTGTAACCATGCCTCGCTGGCGTCGGATCAGAGTAATCTGGTGTATCGAGCGGCGCAGCTCGTGTTGGCGCGAGTCGATCGAGCCGTTGATCTGTCGATCACGCTCACCAAGCGCATTCCGCTGGGGGCCGGCTTGGGTGGTGGAAGCAGCGACGCGGCGGCGACCATTCTCGGCCTGACTCGCCTGATGGAATTGAACTGGTCGATCGAGGAGATGGCGGAGTTGGGGCAACAACTGGGGAGTGATGTGCCGTTCTTCTTTGTGGGGCCTGCCGCTTGTGTCACCGGTCGAGGTGAAGAGGTGCGATTGGTGCGGATGACCGGAACTCGTTGGATTGTGCTGGTGAACCCCGGTTTTCCCGTCGAAACGAAATGGGCCTATCAACAACTCTCGGCAAGCAGATCATCCGTGCGCCCGCTCTCCCCGGCACTGGAGCAATTGGGAAGCCGTTCGGTGCTGGATTGGTCGGAGCTCCTGCCGTTAGTCGAGAACGATTTTGAGGTTCCCGTTTTTGCGCAACATCCTGTGCTGGCCGAGATCAAGACTCAGTTGCTGGGCCAGGGGGCTGAGGCCGCCTTGTTGTCCGGCAGTGGCGCGACGATGTTCGGGGTCTTTTCTGGGCAGGCCGAGGCGGAGCGGGTAGCGGCCTGGTTTGCCCGAGACCCGAAGACAAAGGTCTATGCCGTGCGGGCGGGAGGCACCCCGGTTACCAGTGTCGTTTAAGCGATGAGGCGGAAAGGCGCATCGTAAGGGCGGCCAATGGATCAAGAGACTAGCGACTGGATCGTGGGTCTGACGCGCCTCAGATGCAACTGCGAGGTCCTTGCATGCTGCGAATTGGTTGACAACTTCCCAGTGTTTTCGCTATTGTGCTGAGCTTCGGTAGGCGTCCTCTTGTCCTGACAGCGCGCGAGGTCAGCGGGACTTACAGCGGGTCTCGTCCGTGCCCACCGTTTTTACGAATTCGATAAGCACCGTTACAGCATCGGTATCGCCTCGTAGGGTAGCGAAGGGGTGGAATGAATAGGGAACTCAAGCTCTTTTCGGGCAGCGCCAATCCTGCGTTTGCGCGCGCGATTTGCTCGTATCTCGACTTACCCCTCGGCGCGGCCACGGTGTCCTCGTTCAGCGACGGGGAAATTCGGATCCGCGTGGAGGAGAACGTGCGCGGAGCAGACGTCTTTGTCGCCCAATCCTGCTGTTCCCCGGTGAACGATTCGATCATGGAAATGCTCATCATGATCGATGCCTTGAAGCGCTCGTCGGCCAACCGCATTACGGCGGTGATTCCTTATTTCGGCTATGCCCGACAAGACCGCAAGGATCAACCGCGTGTGCCGATCTCAGCGAAACTGGTGGCCGATATCATTACGACTGCCGGTGCGGACCGGGTGCTCACCATGGATCTCCATGCGAGCCAGATCCAGGGATTTTTTAATATTCCAGTCGACAATCTCTATGCGTTGCCGGTGTTGATGGACGAAATTACGAAGCGGAAGATTGAGGATCTGATCGTCGTATCGCCTGATGCCGGCGGAGTGGAGCGCGCCCGGGCGTTCGCCAAACGGTTGCAAACCAACCTCGCCATCATCGACAAACGTCGAGAAGGACCCAATCAGGCGCAGGTGATGAATATTATCGGGGATGTACAGGGGAAGAGCGCGTTGTTGCTCGACGATATGATCGATACCGCGGGAACGATCGTGCAGGGCGCTCAAGCCTGCTTGGATAAAGGGGCGCGTGAAGTGTGGGCCGGATGTAGCCACGGGGTCTTGTCGGGACCTGCATTGGAGCGGATTCAACAGTCCGGTCTGGCGGAAGTGCTGGTGACCGATTCGATTCCCCTACGGGGCAAGGAACAGCAGTGTCCGAAACTCAAGGTGTTGTCGGTGGCGCCTCTGTTCGGGGAAGCCATCCGGCGTATCCATGAAGATGAATCAGTAAGTTCGTTATTCGTGTAGGCCGTCCGCGTCGGGCGCCAGGTCGAGGAGGAGTATCATGAAATTTGAATTAACCGTTGAAAGCAGAGAGGGCGGAGGCAAGGGGCCCGCGCGTCAACTTCGTCGGGCAGGCCGGGTTCCGGCCGTGTTGTATGGGCAGGGGGAATGTCTCCTCCTCTCGGTCAAGCCCGAAGAGCTGGTGAAAATTCTGCGGTCTCAGGCGGGATCCACCGCCCTCATTTCTCTCACGATCGACGGCGCGAAAACTAAGGCCAAGCGCACGGCGTTGTTGCGTGATTTTCAGGTTGATCCGATCGCGGGGAGTGTCCTTCATGCGGACTTTTTTGAAGTGGCGATGGATAAGCCGATTCGGGTCAAGGTTCCCGTGCACTTGACCGGCGGTCAGCCGCTTGGACTGAAAGAAGGCGGTGTGCTGCATCACGTGTTGCGTCAACTGCATGTCGAGTGTCTACCGTCGCTCCTGCCGGATTTCATCGAGGTCGATGCGTCGCATCTCCAAATCAACGAGGGCATCCATCTGAAGGACATTCCAAAGACGGAGGGGTTGCGATTTCTCGACGATCTTGAGCACATGGTCGTGAGCGTTGCCGCGCCGATGACCGATGCCAAGCTCGAATCGTTGCTCACCACCGGGGCTCCCGGTGCCGAAGGCGGCAAGGAGCCGGAAGTGGCCGTGAAGGGCAAAGGCGCTGTTGAAGGGGCCGCCGGTGCGGAAGCTGGCAAGGCGGGTGACGCCAAGGCCGGGGCTGCTGCGCCTAAGGCCGGAGCAGCGCCCGCCAAGAAGGAACCGGAAAAGAAGAAGTAGTCGCATTGCACCTGCTCGTTGGATTGGGCAATCCTGGGGCCGAGTATGCCGACACACGGCATAATGTCGGCTGTTGGGTGATCGAGCGGGCTGCGGCGCGGTGGTCGATACGTCTCACCAGGCAAGGCGCGGCCCAGCGAGGCTCGGGTCGCGCCGGTTCCAAACTGGTCGAGCTTGCCTGCACGCTTGACTGGATGAATCTCAGTGGCCCACCCCTCAAAGGGCTCCTTCGCCAACTCGACCTGACCCCCGATGCGCTCGTTGTGGTACATGACGATTTAGATCTCGATCCGGGACGGTTACGGATCAGGCACGATGGCGGAAGCGGCGGGCACAACGGCATCAAATCTATCCTTGAAGCATTGGGAACGCCGCGGTTCGTGCGCCTCAAGATCGGCATCGGTCGTCCGGCGCCGAGGCAGGATACGGCCGACTACGTGTTGGAGCCTGTCTCCTCCGAGGAGATGGCGGTCTATGACCCGTGCCTCGACCGAGCAGTGGATGCGCTCGAGGTCCTGCTGAACCGCGATCTCGCCACTGCGATGAATCAATTTAACGTGCGAGAGAAACCAGAGGGCGAGGAGCGACCGAGTTAGTCTCACGACGAGCGTCATGTGCGCAGAGTATCAGTGATAACTCGGAGTCGTCCGTATGAGCAAATCGGGAGACATGATCTCCTGATCGGCAAACAGCAGCGGGATTTCTAAGCACTCTGTCCGCAATACTCGGCGCGACTATGGTAGAGTGACACATGCGCGTCTCCCATGGAAGGGACCATGACGACGTCTAGCCATCCACCCCTCTCGCTTTCGCAGTTCGATAGTTCCCCTGAGCGCGGATTCCTGCCGGCGATAGACCCGCTGGAGCACCTTCCCGATGAACCGATTCTGAATCAGGTTGGGACAGAGCTGCCGAAGTTCTTGACCGCCCGACAGTTCCGACATTTTATCCAGGACCATCAGGAGGTCATGGGCCCGGTGGCGGATGACTGGGGCCTCGACACGTTTCGTTGCGTGATGCGCACCCTCTCTTTTGCCGGTCACGCCTATGTCTGGGAAGATCCCGACCATCCTGCTTCCCGCCTGCCGGCGAGTCTGGCCTTACCCTGGTACAGTGTCGCGCAACAGCTCGGACGTCCACCGGTGCTGTCCTATGCCTCGTATGCGCTGCACAATTGGCGTCGGCTTGATCCGCTGAAGCCCATCGAGTTGGGCAACGTCGTGCTCCTGCAGAATTTTCTCGGCGGCTTGGATGAAGAATGGTTTGTTCTGGTGCACATCGACATTGAGGCTAAGGCGGGGCCGGGCTTGGCGGGCTTGGTCCAGGCTCAGAACGCGGCTCAGGATAAGAAGGACGAAGAAGTGCTCCAGGGGCTACGTGCGCTTGCCAGCTCGCAGGAAGCGATGCGCGACACCCTGCTCCGCATGCCGGAACGCTGTGATCCCTACATCTATTACAGTCGCGTACGTCCCTATATTCACGGCTGGAAGAACAGTCCGGCATTGCCGGATGGGCTGATATATGAAGGGGTCGCAGACTACGCCGATCGACCGCAACGGTTGCGCGGCGAGACCGGCTCGCAAAGTTCAATTATTCCGGTTCTGGACGCCGGCCTCGGCATTCCCCATGCCGATGATCCGCTGACGCAGTATCTCCAGGAAATGCGCGACTATATGCCTCCGCGCCATCGGGCCTTTGTCGTCGCATTGGAACAACGAGTGGATGCGCGACAGCGCCCGCTGCTGCACGGCTATGTTCGCGATCGCAAAACGGCCCATCCTGAATTGTGGAAGGCCTTCTGTGCCTGCGTGGACCTGCTCGCGCAATTCCGTGAGATTCACATCGGCTACGCCGAGCGGTATATCTTTCGACAGCATCAATCGCACGCCAGTAATCCCACTGCCGTCGGTACCGGCGGCACGCCGTTCATGCCGTATCTGAACAAGCACCTCGAAGAGACGAAGCGTTTTATTCTGGATTAAGCGGCTGCGCGCGCACCCCAATGCCTCTGTTCTGTAGTGGAATACTGGCGCAAGACTTCGTACACTCCGTATAGTGGCACTCTGACTTATGCGCAAACCCGGCGAACCAATCTACCTGCGGATTCACTTCATTGCCATGACATTGGTGATTGTGGCTACGGTGGCGCTACCACGCGCGGTGGAGTTTTTTGTCGGCCCGTTAGGTTTCGGGACTCGGGCATTGGCAGGTTTGGGTATAGCCGTGGCCGGGGGGATTGCATTGTATCTTCTTTACAATTCATCCGCCCGCAATGAGCCGTAGTCGGATGTCGGAATAATTCACTCATTCTCACCAACCGTGCGGACGCCTTCGACCGCCATGCATTCGACATCCCTCACTTAGGCGAATGGAAGTTGTCCAGTCTCCTGCGTCGATTGCTTGATATGATCGAGATACGCCTCGCCCATGGAGTAAGCACCATGGTGTGGAGAAGGTTTGCGTGCAGTGAGTTGAGTGCCGGGTTGTTTTGTTGTTTGCTTCTTTTCCTCTCGCCGTATCCATTGAAGGCCGAGTGGTATGCGGCCGCGCAGCTGGGAGCAAATTTCGCCGATCCCATCCGGAATGTTCGGGGAAGCGGAACCCTTGCTGGCTTGGATGCCCCGAACTTCAATTTGAAAACCAGTCCGGCGTTCGGCGGGAAGCTGGGCGTCTTTCCCAACCATGGGATTTTCGGGCTTGAATTGGATGTCTCGCAGAGCACCCCGCATATCAAAAATCTTGACGATGTGCCGGGCATCCATCTTGCGGTCACCAACATCGGCGCCAACGTGCTCTTACGGTATCCCGGGGTGACCTGGCAGCCCTATATCGGCGGGGGGCCGGCCTTGCTCGTGGCGCGACTCGGCCGTTCCTCAACGACGGAACCTGATACACAAGTCTCGGTCGGTGGGAATGTGCTGGTCGGCATCAGGGCTTTTGTGACGCCCAAGGCGGCGCTTTTTACCGAATACAAATATACCGACTCCACGTTTCGCTTCGGAGGCGCGTTTGGACCGGTGGGCGGGTTCGACGGCACCTATCGGGCACATCAACTGTTTGTCGGCTTGTCCTATCATTTCTAGGAGGTGCAGACATGACGCGCTCAGTCGCTTCCATGTTCGTCGCAAGTGCGTTGTTGCTCCTGACGGCCTGTGCGCAATCGGTTCATCAAACGCAGCGCTTAGCCAACAGCGACGTTATGGTCGATCCAGGCTATGCGGGTACCCAGTCCTATTCCTATTGGCCTGGCTCTAGATATGGCCCAGGGTATGGGCTCGGATATGGCGCCGGGTATTGGGGCAATCCGTTCAGATACTATGGTGGCCCCTACGGGCCACTGGGTTTCGGCTGGTACGGAGGATATGGTGGCTTCGGCGCGGCGCGTCTGCCATCTGGTTCGGCCGGGCCTCGTCCGCCGCTTCCGCTTCATGCGCCGCCGCAGTTTAGGAAGAGGCCGTGAGTCCGGGCTCCACACAGAGGTGGCACTCTCCGAATGTGATGCCATCTCTCGCGGCCTGAGGCTGATGATGAGATGATTGAGGACGATCCTTACAGAATGCCCGCCCACCTATTCTTTTCATAGCTCCGCTGTTTGACACATTCTTTGGGGCTGTGATACCTTGCTCAGCTCATGTCGGCTCGTCCGGCATACCTACACCTCGCTCCCATCGAGAATGGGGGCCAACGCCCAGGAGGAATCTGCATGGAACTCTATGAGTCCCTGTTCATTATTCGTCCGACCTTAAACGACGAAGAAACGACCGCGCTGATCGAGAAGATGAAGGGTACCGTTACGAAGAACGGAGCTTCGCTTGAGCGGGCTGAGAATTGGGGCCGTAAAAAACTCGCCTACGAGATTAAACGTGAGCGCAAAGGTACGTACGTCTACTTCTACTTCAAGGGTCCGGGCGCGGTGATCGCCGAACTGGAGCGCGCGTACCGACTGGAAGATTCGATCATAAAATTTTTGACCGTGAAGTTGGAGCAGGAACCTGCTCCGCCCAGAGGTGCCCCAGTCGTCGCGGCACAAGGAGCGACCGTTGGCGGGGTTCAATAAAGTCATCCTGGTCGGGAATCTGACTCGCAATCCGGAGTTGCGTTATACGCCCAGTGGGACGCCGGTGGCCAGCTTTGGGTTGGCGACGAGTCGGCGTTTCAAGCAGGGGGATGAACTCAAGGAAGAAGTCTGCTTCATCGACATTGTGGTGTTCGGGAAGCAGGCAGAACATTGCGGGCAGTATCTGAGCAAGGGCAACGGCGTGATTATCGACGGACGCCTTCAGCAGCGCCGTTGGGAGACCGAAGACGGACAGAAACGTAGCAAACACGAAGTCGTGGCACAAGGCGTGACCTTTCTGCCGAAGCGAGGCGAGGCCGGAAGTGAGAGCGGGGGCTCACACGAGGAACCTTCATACGACGACGAACAGTTGTAGCAGACGGAGGCGAGTATGGAACGAGGAGATCGTGGAAACAGCGGGGGCGGCGGCGGTCGGTTTTTTCAGCGCCGCAAGCCATGCCGGTTTTGTGTCGATAAGGCGCCGATTGATTTCAAGGATGTCGGCCTATTGCGGAATTTCCTGACCGAGCGCGGACGGATCGTGCCGCGACGCATCTCCGGAAATTGCCTGCAGCACCAGCGAGTGCTGACCGTGGCCGTGAAGCGCGCCCGCCAGATCGCCTTGGTTAGTTTCGCTGAAGAGCGATAGGGCGAGGGGCAGATTTTGGTGAGTCTTGGATCAGGTGTTCGAGCCGTCTGTCCCCCGTTTCATCGGGGGGCGGTTCTCTCTGTCGTAACGGTGGTTATGGATACGCTCAATCCAGCGATTGTCGACATCGGCCCGGATGGTCTGTCTCTCTCGTGCACGGCCACGGGAACGCAACTCGGCTTGGATGAGCCGGAAGAGAGGTTTCAGGGGCCACTCGCGATTCAGGCGGAACTTGTCCGGCAGGAAGGGCCGATCACGGTCACCGGAACATTGGAAGCGACGGCGATTCGCCAGTGTGTTCGCTGTCTCACGGATTATTCCGATCCCCTCTTCGTCACTCTGTATGCGGAGTATTTGCCGCAGGCGGGTGTGGCGACCAAGCCGGCTCCGGTGGAACAGGGGCGGAAAGGTTCGAGACGCGCTGCCGAGCCGGTTGAGCCTGATGAAGAGGCGGCAGAGGAAGATGAAGTGTATTTGTATCAGGGCGACCACCTGGATCTGGTTCCAATGGTGCGCGAGCAGGTGATCTTGGCTGCTCCGATGCGACCGTTGTGTCGAGAAGAATGCCTTGGTCTCTGTCCGCAGTGCGGCCAGAATCTCAATGAGCGTCGTTGCGGCTGTCCTCCGGAGCAAGGGCCGAGTCCCTTTCGTGTGTTGCGGGGGCGCCAATCCAAAGGTGGAAACGCCTAGTTTGTTAACCGGGACATGTGCCCGTTGAAGGAGTTGTCATGCCAAATCCAAAACACAAACATTCACGGTCTCGGCGAGACATGCGGCGAACCGCCAAGACGCGGCTGGTTCCACCTGGATTTTCGCTGTGTCCGCAATGTCACGAATTAAAGTTGCCGCACTATACGTGTATGAATTGCGGGACGTATAAGGGCAAGGCCGTCATCGTCGTCGAGGAATCCTAGCTGCAGATTCTTTTCCAGGCGTGATTCGGGTACAATTGCGCACTGTGATCACGATCCGACGCCATGTCATGCGTGAGGCCGTTCAGGTCCTGGCCGGCAAGGCGTCCCTACACGATTCGTCATACCTCTATCCGTGGACCGCTAACCGCACATGAAGATTGCCGTCGATGCGATGGGCGGAGACCACGGACCGGCCCCGGTCATTGAAGGCGCGATGCAAGCCGCGCAGGAACTGGGGGTCGGTATTATTCTGGTCGGCAAACAGGATGAGCTGGCCGCCGCATGCCGCAAACTCAACTGCACCGATACTCGGATCACCATTCGCCATGCGCCGCAGGTGGTGGAAATGCACGAGTCGCCGGCCACGGTGGCACGAAAGAAGCGCGACTCGTCCATTTGGGTGGCGACAGAGCTGGTGAAATCAGGAGAAGCCGATGCAGTCGTGAGCCCAGGGAATACCGGCGCCAGCATGGTGGCGTCGTTTTTCGTGCTGGGGTTGATCAAAGGTGTGGAGCGACCGGCGATCGCCACGATGTTGCCCACGTTGACGGGGAGCGCGGTGATGCTCGATGTCGGCGCCAATGTCGATTGTACGGCTCAGCATCTTGAGCAGTTTGCCCTGATGGGGAATGAGTTTGCCCGGCACGCGTATGCCAAGCCGACTCCGCGTGTGGGACTCTTGAGCATCGGGGAGGAAGATAGCAAAGGGAATGAGGTCACCAAGGAAGCCTTCAAACTTCTGAAGGCCAGTCCGCTGAATTTCATCGGTAACATCGAGGGGCGGGAAGTCTACAGCGGGAGTGCCGATGTGGTGGTCTGCGACGGGTTCATCGGGAACGTGGCGCTCAAGATCTCGGAAGGTGTCGCGGATGTCATCAAGAAATTGCTGATGAAGGAAATCTCAGGCTCGTGGCTCGGGCGATTGGCCTACCCGCTGATTGCGAAGCCGTTGCTGAACCTGAAGCGGAAAATAGACTATGCCGAGTTTGGCGGTGCCCCATTGCTGGGAGTCAACGGGACGACCATGATTTGTCACGGCCGTTCGTCCGCCAAAGCGATCAAGAATGCCATCCGGCGCGCCAAGGGCCTCGCCGAGACCAGGCTGGATGAGCTCATCCAACGTGATATTGAAGAGAGCTTGAGGCGGCACCAGGACGAAGGATCGGAAGGGAAAGAGGCGTGATACGAGCGCGAATCACCGGAACCGGGTCGTACGCTCCGGAACGGGTGATGACGAATGGCGACGTGGAGAAGTTGGTTGCGACGTCCGATGAATGGATTCGTGAGCGGACGGGTATTCGCGAACGGCGGATCGCGGCCGAAGGACAAGCCTGTTCCGATCTGGGATTGATCGCCGCCGAACGTGCCTTGAAGGCTGCCTGCATCTCTGCCGGTGAACTCGATATGATTCTCCTGGCAACCTGCACGGGGGACATGCCGTTACCCTCGACCGCTTGCCTGCTCCAGCATCGGCTTGGAGCGACCCGCGCAGCGGCCTGTGATGTGTCTGCTGCCTGCTGCGGATTCGTATACGCGCTCGGTGTGGCCGATGCATATATTCGAACCGGCATGCGTCATGTGCTGGTCGTGGGATCGGAAGTCATGTCGACGATTACAGACTGGACGGATCGCAATACCTGCATTCTGTTCGGGGATGGTGCCGGTGCGGCGGTGGTGAGCGCTTCGGAGGGTGAGCGCGGGGTGCTGTCCACCCATTTGCACTCCGACGGCAGTCTGTCTGATTTGATTGTGGTGCCCGGCGGTGGAACACGAATTCCTCCCTCCGAAGCGATGATGCGCGAGCGATCGCAGTACATCAAGATGAAGGGCAATGAAACGTTCAAGGTGGCGGTACGGACGCTCGAGGAGGTGGCGCGGGAGACGCTGGCGGCGCATCACCTGTCGGTCGAGGACATCGACGTGTACATTCCCCACCAGGCGAACTTGCGGATCATTAAAGCCGTGGCCGACCGCCTGGGCTTGCCACTCGAAAAGGTGGTCTTGAATATGGATCGGTACGGGAACACGTCCGCCGCGTCCATTCCCATTGCCTTGGATGAAGCCGTGCGCGATGGGCGGGTCACAGAGGGACAGTTGGTGATGTTCGGCGCCTTTGGGGCAGGACTGACCTGGGCTTCGGCATTGGTGCGCTGGTAGTCGGGAGCAGCTGTGTCCACACGTGGCAGTCGGATGGCTGCGCATGGATTGTCTCGCTTTTTCCCGTTGACATTGAGGTTGGTTTCTACGATACCTTACGCGGCTATGATGGCGTCACAAATTGGATTTTTGTTCCCCGGACAGGGGTCACAATCCGTGGGGATGGGGCGTGGGTTCTATGAGGCACTCCCATCGGTCAAGGCGGTCTATGATGAAGCCTCTTCGATCCTCGGCTACGATATTGCGCAGCTCTGTTTCGAAGGTCCGGCTGAACGGCTGAATTTGACGGAATATACCCAGCCGGCGCTGCTGGTCAGCAGCGCGGCGGCGCTGAAGGCGTTGGAACCAGCCGGGGTGAAGCCGCTGGCTGTAGCCGGGCACAGTCTCGGTGAATATTCGGCAGTCTATGCGGCAGGTGGTGTATCGTTTCGGGATGCCGTGGCGCTCGTGCAGAAGCGAGGCCGATACATGGCCGAAGCGGTGCCTCCGGGGACCGGGCTTGTCGCGGCCTTATTGGGGCTGTCTGCGGATATCGTCATGGCGGCTTGCCAAGAGGCTGCTTCGGTGGGTGTGGTGGCGGCCGCGAATTTTAACGCTCCCGGCCAAGTCGTCATCGCCGGAGAAAAGGCTGCGGTCGAACGGGCGATCGGGATTGCCAAAACCAAGGGATGCAAGAAGGCGATTCCACTCCCGGTCAGTGTGCCGGTTCATACGCCGCTGATGCAGGAGGCGGCAGACCGGCTCGCCGCAGAGTTTGGTGGAGTGGCTTGGCGTGATTTGAGCGTGCCGTTGATCAATAATTCGGAGGCTGCGTCGTTGCAGCGATCCGAAGAGATCCGGGCCTCACTGGTCCGGCAGTTGCCGTCATCGGTGCGGTGGGAAGAATCGGTGCTGGCGATGTCCAGGCTTGGGGTGACGACCTTCGTCGAGATCGGGCCTGGCACAGTGCTGACGGGGTTGGTGAAGCGGATTCTTCCGGGCGCCGTCACGGCGAACGTGAATGATCCGAAGTCGCTGGAGGCGACACTCACGATGTTAGGTGTAGAGGGTCAGGCGTAAGACGTGTTGGGATTGCAGGGAGCAGGCTGATGTCATTACAGGGAAAAGTAGCGATTGTCACCGGCGGGGCTCAGGGAATCGGACGCGCCATTGCGGAAGCGTTAGCGGAGGATGGCGCAGACATTGCGGTGGCAGACCTCGATCCAGGGCGCTCGCAGGAGGCCGTGGCGGCGATTCAAAAGATGGGGCGACGAGCCCTCAGTGTGAAGGTGAATGTGGCTGATTGGAACGATGCCAAGGCCATGGCCGATCACGTGATGCAGGAGTGGGGCAAGATTGATATTCTGGTCAACAACGCCGGCATTACGCGCGACGGATTATTGCTCAGGATGAAAGAGGAAGATTGGAATCTGGTTTTGCAGGTGAATTTGAACGGAACCTTTCATTGCACGAAAGCCGTGCTGCTCCCGATGACCAAGCAGCGGTATGGGCGGATCGTCAATATTGCCTCGATCGTCGGGGCAATGGGGAACGTTGGACAGGCGAACTATGCGGCGTCGAAGGCGGCGGTGATCGGGTTCACCAAGACGGTGGCACGCGAGTACGCGAGCCGAGCGGTGACGGTGAACGCGGTGGCGCCGGGGTTTATCGATACGGCGATGACCCAGGGGCTGTCGCCGGAGGTCAAGGAAACCCTGCAGAAGCAGATTCCATTAGGACGTCTGGGGCTCCCGTCCGACATCGCGTCGGCGGTGCGATTCCTGGTGTCGGATGCAGCGTCGTACATCACGGGGCAAGTGTTGCACGTGAACGGTGGCATGCTCATGGTATAAATGAGTCAGGTCGGGTGGCCGGGTTGGTTCTCATCGATCCGGAATATCTCGGCGAGGAATGTGGAGGCTACGATGGGGAAGGAGGTGGGCAAGTCCATGGCTACAGTAGATGAACGGGTGAAGAAAATTATTGCCGAGCAATTGGGGGTGGAAGAAGAAGAAGTGACGCTTGAGGCCCATTTCGTCGAAGATTTGGGCGCCGATTCGCTCGACACGGTCGAATTGGTCATGGCCCTGGAAGAAGAGTTTGAAATCGAGATCCCGGATGAAGATGCGGAAAAGATCCTGACCGTCGGGAAAGCCTTGGACTATATTAAAGAGAAGGCCTAACGGAAGCGTAGATATGCACGATCGACCTGCCAGACGCGTCGTGGTGACCGGTCTCGGACTGGTAACCCCCCTGGGAACCGGGGTGGAAAAAACTTGGAAGGCGCTGTGCGCCGGAGAGTCCGGTATCGGTCGAATCACGCGATTCGATCCGAGCGGGTATGATGCGCAGATCGCCGGAGAGGTCAAGGATTTCGATCCGGCGCAGTTCATCGAGAAAAAAGAAATCAAGAAGATGGACACCTTCATCCACTATGCAGTGGGGGCGAGCCAGCTGGCGGTGGATGATGCGAGGCTCAACGTGGCGCCCGAAGAAGCCACGAGGGTCGGAGTCTATATCGGCTCCGGTATCGGTGGGCTTGGGTCCATTGAACATTACCACGATGTGCTCAAGGAAAAAGGCCCAGGGCGGGTCTCCCCGTTTTTCATTCCGATGACGATCATCAATCTGGCCTCCGGGCAGGTGGCGATTCGGGTCGGCGCAAAGGGGCCGAATTCGTGTGCCGTGACGGCTTGCGCGACGGGCAATCACTGCATCGGCGATGCGTACCGGCTCATTCAGCGCAATGATGCCGATGTGATGATTGCCGGAGGCGCTGAGGCAGCGATTACACCGCTGGGGGTCGCCGGGTTTGCATCCGCGAAAGCCCTCTCTTTCAGAAATGACGAGCCTACGAGAGCCAGCCGTCCCTTCGATAAGGATCGCGACGGCTTTGTGTTGGGTGAAGGGGCCGGCGTGGTCGTGCTGGAAGAGCTTGAGCATGCCCGCGCGCGTGGCGCACGCATCTATGCCGAAGTGGTCGGATACGCCATGAACAGCGATGCCTACCATATTACCGCACCACCCGAGGATGGAGAGGGCGCAGTTCGCTGCATGGAAATGGTATTAAAGGATGCGGGCGTGGCTAAGACGGACATCGGCTATATCAACGCCCACGGTACCTCTACCATGGCGGATGCCATCGAAACCAAGGCGATCAAACATGTCTTCGGGGAGCAAGCCTACCGAATTCCTGTCAGTTCGACGAAATCCATGACAGGCCATCTTTTGGGTGCGGCCGGAGGGATTGAAGCGGTGTTTAGCATTCTCGCGCTGCATCATGGCATGTTACCCCCCACGATCAACCTTGATCGTCCCGATCCCGCCTGCGATCTTGACTACGTGCCCAATACGGCGCGTCCCGCCAACCCTCAGGTGGTCCTTTCAAATTCCTTCGGCTTCGGCGGGGTCAATGCCTGTTTGCTCTTTCGCAGGTGTGACCAGTAATCCTCTTCAGGGCACGAGTCAGGTCCTATGACGCCCGCAACGTCAATTGAGGCGGTCCAGCGCCTATTGGGCTACCGTTTCCATCAGCCTCGCCTGTTGGAAGAGGCGCTGACCCACAAGTCGTACTCCAACGAGCGGCGCAGCAAAGATCGAACCCAGAACGAACGCCTGGAGTTTCTCGGCGATGCGGTGCTGTCGCTTGTCATGAGTGAGTATCTTGCGGCAGAATTTCCCGGTAGTAACGAGGGGGGGCTTTCCAAGCTGAAGGCTCACCTCGTGAGCGAGGCGTCACTCGCGAAGGCGGCCCGACGCATGAAGCTCGGTCGACTGTTGCGGTTGGGGAAAGGCGAAGAACTTTCGAAGGGGCGAGAGAAACACTCGCTGTTGGCGGACGCGCTTGAAGCCTTGATTGCGGCCGTCTATCTGGATGGTGGGCTTGACGCAAGCCGGAAGTTTACCTTGCGCGTGCTGGAGGAGGAATTGCTGGCGACGCGTGCGGAACAGGCCCGACCCGGGATGGAGGATTTCAAGACGCAGTTGCAGGAGGTTTGCCAGAAGCGATTTGACACCTTGCCGCAGTATGCGACGGTGCGGGAATCGGGTCCTGATCACGAGAAGGTGTTTGAGGTCGAGTTGACGATTCAGGGGGTCATGCGAGGAATCGGGTACGGTCACAGTAAGAAAGAGGCGGAGCAAATGGCAGCGAAGGAAGCGCTGGCACAGTTAACGTGAAGCGGCAAACCGGTAGCAGACCGACAAGAAGGAGGCATGATGGCACAGGGACGACGATGGAACAGTCGGTTCGGACTCGCGGGAATAATGAGCCTGCTCATGACAATCGGTATGACGGGGTTCGGATCGGCGGCAGCTCCGGCCGGCAGCGAGTCTGTGAGCCCAAGTAACGCGCGGGCGGTCATCAAGACGAAGTTCGGCGATATCGAGATCAAGTTTCTTCCGGATATCGCGCCGAAGCACGTCGAGAACTTTATCAAGTTGGCCAAGTCCGGATTCTACAACGGGACGATCTTTCACCGGGTGATCCCGGGATTCATGATTCAGGGCGGCGATCCGAATACAAAGGATTCGTTGAACAAGGGTGCCTATGGCCAGGGTGGGCCTGGACACAATGTGAAAGGCGAGTTCAGCGACTTGCCTCACAAGCGTGGCGTGGTCTCCATGGCGCGGGCCCAGGATCCTGATAGCGCCGGCTCTCAGTTTTTCATTGTCGTCGAGGAGTCGCGTTTTCTAGATCGAAAATATACGATCTTCGGCGAGGTGGTCAAAGGGATTGGTGTGGCGGACAAGATCGTGGCGTTGCCGAGGGTTATGTGTCAAACCGGTGCGCCGAGTCCTGCGGACAAAGGCCCCTGTGACAATCCGATCGATCGAGTAGAAATGACCGTTACGATTATTGACTGAGCCGAGGAGGGATGCGCCAGGGAAGACTCCCTCTTAGCGCGTTGGCCCAGCGTGGTGGAAATCGGTCAGAAGGGTTGGTTCTGTTGCTGTGCGCGTACCAGCGTCAAGAAGTGAGCAAGAGCTTTGGTGATTCGCTCGGCATGAGAGGCGGAGCGAAACAGTAAGGTGTCCTCAGGAAACTGTGCTTTGAGTTCCGTGACTGCGCCGGTGCAGTAGCTGGTCTTGAGAACACAGGGGCCGCTGCTCTTGCAGGTCACACGGACTCCGTAGAGGACCAGGTTGTTCTCGCGGGTGTCTTGGCCTTGGTACTCGATCCTGTCGATGTCGTGCAGATCGAAGTGCGTGAAACCGGTATTGATGTCGTCATGTCCGTGATTGAGTTCGACCGTGCCAAGTTTGGTCCCCGTGGGAATCACGGTGTAGATCTCGGTAATTTTCGTCGGTGTCCCGGCCTTTGGGTTTCTGCAACTGAGGCTACGGACAAAGCCGTGAGTGTTGGCCATGTCGCTGATGAACTGCACCGTGTCCTCCAGGGTTTGGCTAGCAGCTGCGGCAGGTGAACAAATGACGCAGACCAGCGCCCACGCAAGGTTCACCGAGCTGAGCGACAGATATCCTGGATTCCTTTTCCCCTCATGCATGGTCGTTCTCCCTGAGAGCGGTCACCCGAAGCGTCAACGGCAGTTCCTACCGTACTGAAACCTCATAGACACTGCAATCCCTACTTTGAGGCAACGCCGGAAGCGGCGGAATGCCATGAGTAAATTCGGTGATGTCCGCTGACGAGAAAACGGGTGCGGTCACGCGACGTCTTGTGCGATTTCGGCGGGGAAGATAGTCGGATCGAGGGGCATAATCGGGGAAAGATCGATCTGTTCCGCGATGGGTCCGAATCGGAAGGTATTCAGTAACGTCGAAATTCTGAATTCCATTTTTTCGAGATTCTTATAGTGGAATAGTCGGGAGAGAAACGGTCCTTCCATATGCGGCTGCTGCGGATCTAGTTCCCACGGATGAAAGTACATGACCAGAGGACGGCCTTGCCGTTCAATCCGTCGCAATAGTCCGCAGAGTGCCGGAAAGGGCAGGAGGCGGAAATAGCTGCCACCGGCGATGGGGAGGCGTACTCCTCCCAGGTTGACAGTGGATGGCGGAACTTCCCAGATGGGGCCTGAAGAGGTCTGTTTTAGATGGTGCCAAGGGTCGGATCCGGGAACGCCACAGTGGTCGTGTCGGATCGGGACGACGCTGGAGTCATAAGTATGACCTTCCTCCGCTAAGATCGGCAGGGCCCACAAAGTTTCACGAGTAATGGTAAATCCTGGTGCCCGATAGCCTTGGACCGGAGCGCCTGTGAGGTCTTCGAGAATTTGTTTCGCTTTTCTCACGTCTGCACGAAACAATTCCGGCGTTTGAGCGGTGACCAACTCATGGCCATATCCATGTGAGGCAATCTCATGGCCGCATTCGATGATCTGCTTGACGAGCCCAGGATGACGCTCCGCGACCCACCCTAAGACAAAGAAGGTTGCTCTCGTCTGGTAGCGGGCAAGCAGCTCGAGTACCTTGCAGGTGTTCGGAGTGACCCGACTTTCAAAGGAGCTCCAGTGCCGTCGGCGAATCGGCGAATCGAAGCGGGAAACCTGAAAATGTTCTTCGATGTCGAATGTCAGGCAATGCACAGGTGAGATCCTTGGGTGTAGGGTTTTGCCTACTAGGCGAGACAGGCTAGGGTTGTCATGCGGATGTTTAAGAAGCAGGTCACAGAGAAGACCCTTTCAACGTGCTGTGTATACTATGCGCGCTTGACGAAGTAAAGCAAAGTTTAAGCCATACCATTTCATTAGGTATTTCAATCCGATAGTCTCAATATTCGGGCAGTAATCCACGAACTGTATCGAGGAATTCACCGCACAAGTATCTTAAAAGATACATGTGCGGTGCTCGTCATGATCGATGAGGGGAGACTAGGGAAGGCAGGTCGCGTAGGAACGGGCAGAGTCGTCGATCAGGCCGCGTGTCTCGTCGTGGCACTATCCGGTAGTTGCGGCTGGAGGGGCACGGTAAATCGGAAGACGGAACCGGATCCTGGTTCGCTTTCCGCTCCGATATGCCCACCCATTAATTCTACAAGCTGTTTGCAGATGGCTAGACCCAGTCCAGTTCCGCCATATTTCCTGGTCGTGGACCCATCCGCTTGTACAAATGGTTGAAATAGTTTCGCAAACGCGCTGGGAGCGATACCGATTCCATTGTCCACGATAGAAAATCTGATGTGCGCGACCTGGTCATGCTGCCGTGACAGTTCGCCGTACCGGGAGGCGGGAAATTCAAGGCGTTGTTCAGGTGGTCGTTGATCGAGATCTACCAAGACGGAGACCCGCCCATGATCGCTGAATTTGATCGCGTTCGCCAGCAAATTGCTGAGAATCTGTTGGAGTCTGGCTGGATCACCACACAAGGGGCTCGGCACGTCGTCGGCGATGTGGGAGGTCAGCAGCAGGCCCTTTCGCTGCGCCCGCTCCGCAAAAAGCGCCAGGACTCGATTGAGAAAGGTGGGCAGGTCGAAGTCCAGCAATTCGAGGGACAGTTTTCCTGATTCGATCTTGGAGAAGTCCAGAATGTCGTTGATGATGACCATCAAGGCATCGCCTGATGAGCGGATCGTCTGGGCACAGTCCAGTTGTTCGGCGGTGAGAGGCGTGTCGAGCAGCCAGTCCGTCATTCCCAGGACGCCGTTCATCGGGGTACGGATTTCGTGACTCATGGTGGCCAGGAATTCGGATTTGAGGCGAGCCCCCTCAATGGCAGCATCGCGAGCTTGCGTGAGGGTGGCCTGACTCTCTCGGAGTTCCTGGAGAACCTGGCTGGCGCGAACCATATAGCGAATCCGGTGCGTCAGCAGCATCGCATTCAGAGGTTTGACGATAAAATCGGTGGCGCCGGCATCGTAGGCTTTGGTGATGGACTCAAAGTCGTCCAGTCCGGTCATGATGAGAATGGGGGTATGTTCGCCGCCCGGCAGCCGGCGTAAGGCTGCACAGGTGGCAAATCCATCCATGCCCGGCATCATGACATCGAGCAGCACCACGTCCGGCGGAGACTTCTGAAAGACCGCGCACGCTTCCATCCCGTTTTGCGCCTCTTCCACCTCCCAACCGGCCTGTTCCAAAGCCTCGCGAGCGAACATACGGAGGATGATATCGTCATCCGTAATCAACGCATAGGGCAATCGTCCTGGTGTAAGCGGGTTCATGGCTGATTCTCCTTGGCGATCTCGTTTCGAAAGACGGTACAAGCGGCGAGATAGTCAGCATGCAACTGCATGAACAATCGGTCGGCATCGACGAGATTGTTCCGGCTTCCCATAGATTCAAGCTCTTTGCAGCCGGCCGCCACGGCGATGGCGCCGAGTTGAGCGCTGCTCGATTTAAGCCGGTGTGCGATGGCTTGGAGTGCCGTCGCATCGTTGGCGCGAATGGCGTCCCGCAGCGCATCCACGCTCTCCCGAGAATTGTCGAGATATTTGCGAAGCACGGAGGCCAGCACATTCGGCCGATTGGGGCGTTGTAGGGCACGGATGCCGTCCAGGGCCTTGAGGTCCATGCCGGTCGCCGTTGCGGTCGTGTCCGGTACGGACTGGGCTGTGGTTCGGGGCGGCTCCGCCGTCTCCACCAAGACCGGAGCAGTTGTTCCGGTGACGGGTATGACGGGTGAAGGCAGTTCGTGCCTGTCCAGCCATCTGCGCACGATTTCCTGCAGCTGCATTTGGGTAAACGGTTTACTCAGATAGTCATCCATCCCGGCCGCGAGACATTGGGCCCGGTCCCCGTGCATCGCATGCGCCGTCAAGGCAATGATGGGTAACCGGCGTCGACCTGATGCCTCTTCACGACGGCGAATTTCTCCGGTGGCGGTGAGTCCGTCCATTTCAGGCATCTGACAGTCCATGAGCACGACATCGAAATGGTCGCGTTCGGCGGCCACAAGGGCCTGCCGGCCGTTCTCTGCCACCTCGACCTCGTAGCCCAGCAGTTCCAGCATGCCAACGGCCACTTCGCGATTGACGGGGCTGTCTTCGGCTAGAAGAATTCGTCCGCCTGGCTTGGGGGCCGGGGCCTCGTCGGGTTGCCCAGGCACGAATGCGGGCTCAAGCATTTGCAGAGCGGGCGCGATTTTCGTTGAACGTCCTGATCCCAGCGGTTGGAGACCGAACCGTGCCGTAAAGGCGAATGTCGATCCACACCCGAGGGTGCTCTCAACGGTGATGGAGCCGCGCATAAGTCCGACTAACTGCTTGGCAATGGAGAGGCCAAGACCGGTCCCACCGTATCGTCTGGTTGTCGAGCCGTCCTCCTGTGAAAACGCCTCAAAAATGCGTGACTTGGCCGTCGTCGAAATGCCGATGCCGGTATCGGTCACGGCGAATCGTAACAACGCCTGAGTCAGGGTACCTTCCACATACTCGGCGCTCAGCGAAACCGCGCCTGTTTCGGTAAATTTCATTGCGTTGCTCAACAGATTCATGAGGATCTGGCGGAACCGGACCGGGTCACCCTTGAGGTAGCGCGGGACTCGTTCGTCGATGTGATGGGTGAGGCGAAGTTGTTTTCGCCGAGCGGCTTCGCCGAAGAGTTCGAGGGATTCTTCGAGCACTTGCCACAAGTCGAAATCGACGTACTCCAGATCGAGTTTGCCCGCTTCAATTTTTGAAAAATCAAGAATGTCGTTGATAATGGCCAGCAGGGTTCTTCCGGAACGATGAACCGTGGAGGCGAGATGCCGCTGTTTATCCGTCAGCACACTATTGAGGAGCAGTTCGGTCGTGCCCAAGACCCCGTTCATCGGGGTGCGGATCTCATGGCTCATGTTGGCCAGAAACTCGCTCTTCGCTTTGTTGGCTGCTTCTGCGGCCTCCTTCGCCGCACGAAGTTCCTGCTCGGTCTGCTTTCGATCGGTGGTGTCGATGTGGATGCCGACCATGCGCGCAGCCACGCCGTAGACATCTCGAATCAGACTGCCACGGGACAGGATCCAGCGATAGGAGCCATCTCGGTGTTGAAGGCGATGTTCGAACTCAAACTGGGACCGACGGCCATCAAGACAGGCTTGGATCGTCTCTTGGACCGGTTGTTGGTCATCGGGGTGGATCCTGCTCCGCCATTCCTCGAACTTGTCGGCAAGGGTGGCATCGTCATGGCCGAGCTGACTTTTCCATTGCGATGAGAGATAGACCGCTCCGGTGGTCAGGTTCCAGTCCCAAATGCCGATGTGCGAACCCTGCACGGTCATGGCCAGTCGTGCTTCGCTGGTGCGTAGCGCTTCTACCGCCGCTTTTCGTTCCGAGATGTCGTCCACAAAGGCGGTAAAGGTGTAGGCGTTCTCAATACGGAGCGGAGTAATAGCCAGCTCGATCGGAAACTCCGTGCCGTCACGCCGTAACGCGGTAATTTCAATCCGCCTATTCAGGACCGGACCGTCACCGGTTTGGAGGAATCGCTCGAGCCCGCGCTGGTGGGCCTCGCGGTGAGCATAGGGGATAATGGTGTCCGTCATCGCGCGCCCGATGGCTTCCTGGCGCGTCCATCCGAAGATGCGTTCGGCCTGCGTATTCCAGCCGATAATGGCGCCCTTGTCGTCCATACCGACGACCGCGCTGAGAGCGGTGTCGATGATCAGTCTGGTCCGGGCCTCGCTTTTGCGCACCGCGCGTTCCGCCTGAAGGCGTTCGACGGCCTCCAACGCCAGAGAGACCAGGGAGGCAATCGCATGACCGAACTGCTGTTCCTCGAGCATCCAGGTACGGGAGGGGCCGATATGTTCATTGCAGAGCACCCCGACGAGTTTCCCTTTGAAGCGAATCGGAATGTCCAGCCGAGCGCTGATGCCAAGAGGGATGAAATAGGTAGACGCGAGTTCGGAGGTACGAGGGTCCGTAGTGGCGTTGGAGGCATCGATGACCCGTTCAGAGAGGAGCTCCTGGAAATAACGTGGATAATCACCCGCGCGGAGTTCAAGTCCGGACGAATGGGTATGGGGAGAAGATTCGTAGAGGTCTTTGCAGCGAATGGCGCAATGGTTTTCGCTCAGGAGCCAGATGCTGGTTCGGCTCACGCTTAGGGCCGTGGCCGTTGCGCGGGTAATCTCTTGGAGCGCCGGTTCCAGCACGCCGCTCTGGATGACGCTGTTGCGTGTCAGCTCGAAAAGCGTAGTTTGTTGTCGCCGCAGGAGGCTCTCCGTCCGACGGCGTATGTCCTCCGCCTGCTTGCGGTCCGTGATGTCGCGAAAGACGAGCACGGCTCCGGTCACCTGATTTTCGTGTGCGATCGGCGCCAGCACGCAGGAGACGGGGAAGGAACGCCCGGTGGTCGAGGTGAGAATCCCATCATCCGTCCGAAACGAGTTCCCCTGCGCCGTTTCGTCCAGGAGAATTTGGGTGAAGATCGGTTCCGTGAGATGCGTCCCGTATGACAAGGAAAAGATTTCATGCACCGGCCGCCCGACCACGTCTTGTTCGGTCAGGCCACAGAGACGTTGGCCTTCCGGATTGAGCAGCAGAATCTTCCCGCACTGATCAATTACGCAGAGTCCGTCGCCGATGGAACGAAGAATCGTGTGCAGTTTGTCTCGTTCTTCGGCGAGTCGACTCTCAGAGCTGCGGCGAAGTTGTTCATTCAGGTCCTGCATTTCCTTCGAAGAGAGGGCGATCGAGCGTTCCAGGAGTTCGTGCCCCTGATCGGATTCCAGGTAGCTCTGACTCACACGTTCGAGGAGCTGCCGCCAGGTATCCAGTGACGGGGGCGCGGTGGCGTCGTCCAGGCCGATGCGCTTGAGTTGTCTTTTGAGCAGCGGATGCATTGATCTTAGAGTTCGGCGATGGTCGTCAGTGTCATGGTTTGGTTGTGAAGGTCGCAGGCTCCGTTCGCGTAGGGAGAGAGTTCGCCGTAGGAATAGAATCCAATTTGGCTGCTGCCTTTGGGCAAAATCTCCAGCGTGGCCTCGATTTCCTCTTCCGTCCGTTCTCCCAGGACCAATCGCCGGCCGACACAACTAATGGCGACGGAGAGGGTGGGCGATGTCGGATGCGAACTGCCGTGGTGGTTGATCGTCAGCGCGGCGGCCTCGGATGCGCCCTGAATCAAGCGATCGAAATTCGCGCGCATGAGTTGCGCGAAGACCCCTTGCGGAATGTCTCCGGCGAAGGTCATGGATTGAGCGGCTTCGTCCACGGCTAAGATGGTGCGGACCAGCACCTTTCCTTCCGACGGTGAGGTTCTGATCGCAAGCGGGAATAGTAGTCCCGTGGCGGGCAAACCGGCGGCCCGATCCCCTAGATATTCTTTGTAGAGTTGCAACGCGGGTCGGCCGTCCAGCTCATAAAGGACATTCCTGTGGGATTTGGTCACCTGCCGTTCCGGGCCGAACTTGTCCCATCCGCCCTTGGAGCCATGTCCGAGACGGATGTGATCGCCATAGAAGCCGACGGCAGTCACATAGCCGCTCTGGGGAGCACGATCTTTGAGTACCCATGTCCGTTTGAAGCGGGTCCCATCACCGGCCAGGCCGCCGGTAACGACGACGGTCTCTCCCAGCGTGTCATTCAATCCCTTGACGAGTTCGCTGCCGTTGACGTTCAGGCCGTCGGACAGGACTAAGACGCCTCGTAGTGACGGTTGTTTGAGTTGCGCGGCGATTGCGTGTCCGGCGGCGTACGAGTCATTGGGTGAGTGCACCGCGGCTTCGGCCGTGCGAATAGGGGTCTTCTCGAAGCGCACGGCGGCAACGACCAGGCTGTCATCCGAGATCTCGCATCCGTGAATTTCACCTGAGGTCGAGCAGCCCATCACGTGACTCCGTGGACAGGCGTCGAGGAGCTGTCTGATGCGATCCGGAGCGTCGATCAGGCCTGAGGCACCGAAGAGCAGCAAGAGGGTCTGTTCCGAATCCAAGGTTGAAAGCGACGC
This sequence comes from Nitrospira sp., assembly GCA_031315995.1. Classification (GTDB taxonomy): domain Bacteria; phylum Nitrospirota; class Nitrospiria; order Nitrospirales; family Nitrospiraceae; genus Nitrospira_A. Next base: position 52,747 of record JALDRG010000008.1, on the reverse strand, counting down.
CAGAGACCAGGGGCTGCCGGCGTTGATACGGGTAGTGGTGACATGCATGTGAGCGTGCTCCTTCTAACGATGTCTGTTTCGTAACATAACCATGTCAGGGGTGGTCGTTTCCGAGTCGGCGGGTTCTGCTCCGTGGTGTTGGTGTGAATCGGCATCGCGTGATGCGGTCCTGTCCGTGGAGATCGTGAACCAAAAGGTCGTGCCCTGTCCGGGCCTACTGGTGAGACCGACCTGTCCGCCCATCATGCCGACCAATTGCTTCACGATAGCCAGTCCAAGCCCGGTGCCGCCGTATTTTCTCGTCGTCGATCCATCCGCCTGCGAAAAGGACTCGAATATTTTTTCCTGCGCCTCCGGTGGAATTCCGATGCCTGTGTCGCGCACTTCAATGTGCGCCCGTGCGGGATCATCCCTGTCGGCACCTGCGGAGATCGAAATGGTTCCGGCTTCGGTGAATTTGAGCGCGTTGCCGAGTAGGTTGGTCAGGATCTGACGGAGCCTGTGAGGGTCTCCGTGGATGATGTCGGGCGTGTCCCGTGCGATCGTCGTCGTCAGCGTCAGCCCCTTCTTCTGAGCCTGTTCGTGATAGAGCCCGGTGGTTTCTGTGAGCACCTCGCGGAGATTGAAGGGGATGTGTTCCAATGTCAGCCGGCCGGCTTCGATTTTCGAGAAATCCAAGATGTCGTTGATGATATGCAGCAGGTTGGTTCCTGAGGTATGCACGGTGTCGGCGTACCGGCGTTGCCGGTCGTTCAGCGGGGTGCTCAGGAGAAGTTCGGTCATGCCGAGCACGCCGTTCATGGGCGTCCGAATTTCGTGGCTCATGTTGGCAAGAAATTGGGATTTGGCCTGGCTGGCAGCCTCGGCGGCGTCCTTCGCGCGACGCAGCACGGCCTCCTGTTGCTTTCGTTCTGAAATGTCCTGCACGAAGGTGGTGAATTGATGTGAGCCGTCGATGGCGAGACAACTCATAGCGATTTCTGCGGGAAACTCTCGCCCCGAACTCGTCCGTCCCACCATCTCAACGCGGCGGTTCAGAATGGCTCCGGACACCAGTCCAGTATAGGGAGTCGCGGGAGCTACCGTTGTGGATGGACAGGGGTCGGACAGATAGACGGCAAGAGACTGTCCGATCGCCTCGGTCCGCGGGACGTCGAACATCATCTCGGCTTGAGTATTCCATTCCGTAATAGTCCCCGAGGTGCTCGTGGTAACCACGGCGTCCAGGGCGGTTTCGATAATCATGCGCGTGCGGGCCTCGCTCTGCAGGACCTTCTCCCGTGCGAGTTCATTGACCCGCCAGAAGTAAAGGAGAGCCGCACATTCGGCCAGGAGAAAGCCACTATGGATCAAGGCCCAGGTCCAGGGATGGGTTTGTCCCTCCGCATGCCCAAACACCATGTCGGGCATCAGCGTACCGATCACTCCGTGATCGAGGATGATGAACTGGAGCCCGACGAGAAACGGAATCCAATCCTGGTACAGCACAATGACGGACATCAGGACGAAGAAATGAAAGTGTAGTTCGATCCGCCCTCCGGAGATGTGTACGAGGAGCGCCGCGGCTGTCATCAGGCCGCAGGTGGCGATGGCAGACTGGACTCGACGACTGACGACAGAGAGTCGCGCGGCGACGGCGATGAAGGCCAGTAGCCCTCCTCCTCCGAAGGAGAGACTGGGGCCGACTGCCATATAGGCGCCGTAGAACGGAATTCCCAGCGCGTGGAGCCACAGAAGCGAAAGGATTCCCCGATGCCGGGAGGCCCAGGCCGGTTCGTCCAGCGCGTCTCCCTTCGGCAAGCCCGACAACAGATTCACAACGAAAGAGCTCATTGATTTTAAGCAGTTGTGATGGTTCGCCTGATTGCGCTCCGTCGCTCAGTCGTAAGTCTCGACCTGCCTGTATCGGAGGAAATTCGGTGAAACTAAAGGGAAAACAGGCGAAGGGAACGACCCGGTATCAACGGGAGAGGGTGCTCAGCGCAGGCTCGTGGAACGGATGCGGCTCGAGGAGAAAGGGGTGGTCGTCAGTGGTGGTGATGGCGGCATTCGGGGCTATGAACATGAGCCGGTTCCTGGGGTGGGGGTGTCAATTGTCCCGGGAGCACGATTCGGCCGGCTTCGTGCTGCTTGGTCAAGTGTTCCGCAATCTCGGGGTGAAAGGTTTTGACATAGCCGATCATGCCGTTCAGGAAGCGGCGTGATTGGAAGTCTTGGCCGGAAAACTCGGTGAGCAGCGCTAGGGCGCGGTCGAGAATTTCCGGGGCGGAGCCGGCGTCGGTGATCTGCTGGGGTTGTTGCTTGGCAAACGTGTCATATTCTTTTTTGAGACGCTCGGCAAAGACCGGCATCGGGGCTGACGGCACATGAAGAGGGCTTAAGGTTCGGCGTAGAGCCTGAATGGCTGCAAAAACTTCAGCGTCCTGGCCGTCGCGCCGGTCATGGAAGTACCCGAAGGTGACGACCTCGATGAGGTTGAACAGCGCAGCCGCCTTCTCGCCTCCTGTCACACCTAGTTGGCGGTAGAGCTCCCGCCGAACCGGGGCGAACTGCTCACCGAGCCGCTTCTGCTGATAGTCACTTCCGGTATCCAGATAGGCGCAGTCCGGAGGGCAGGCAATCCGCGTCAGTCGATGTTCACCGCAACATTGGCTGCAAATCAGGCCGTTGAGGGCTGGGCAGGAACGTTTGCCCTTGCGTTGCTGGCAGTAGAGACATCGGCTCATTTGCGGGGTGATCCTTCCTTCTCGGATTTCTTGGGCTCGACGAATCCATAGTCGGCCAGGGTGCGTTTGGCTCGATCACCCGACGAGACGTTCGGAGATTCGAGGCCATTGACCTCGGCGGCGTTCGAGTCCTGATACGGGACGAGAATCAGGTGGTTCACCCGGTCGATCCCCAGATCGGATGGACCCGGTAGGTATTCCGCGATCACCTGAAATTTCCCGTTTGGGAGCATTCGCCAAATCTTTCCCTTCGTCGCATCGGCGATATACATGCTCCCCCAGCGGTCAAAATCCACCCCGCTGAGATTCTGGAAGCGCGCGGTAAAAAACCCGTTCGAAACCAGTTCCGTGAGGGTTCCTTCCGGGGTGATGTCGAAGACTTTACCGGAATCCCAGCTCACGACCACCACATGTCCGGTTTTGGGATGCACGGCGACTCCGGAGGGACCTGCCAGATTTGCGCCCGATACATACAATGACAACGTCAACGCCGGTGTCAAATCCACACGGTAGATCGCATTGCCGCCTTGGTCGGCAAGATACAGATGCCCATGACCGTCGGAGGCCACATCCATGAGGGACTGGGTGACGCCGGCGGCGGGACGTGGGAGCACCAGAGTCGCGAGGGGTGTTCCGGTCGTCTTATCAAATGCGCGCAGGGTATCCAGGTCGGTGACGTAGAGGATGTGATCGACCACCACCATACCCTTGGGGGCATGGAGCACGACATCTCCACGACCGCCCTCGATGAATTTGAACGCAGTGATCCGGCCGTCGTCGCTGAGCTTGGTAATGAATCCGTTGTTATCGCGTGCGTCGGCTTCCCCGTTGATGTTGGAAATGAAATATGACTTCGTCGCGGGGTCGGCCAGGAAGCTATGCGGGGATTCCAGTCCACTGACTTGAAGCGCCCAGGCCCAGGGGCTGTGGAGAAAGAGCCCAACGGCCAGCACGAGAGCCAGGCCGAGCGCGCGGCGGCGCAGCGGCTGGTTGAATCTGTTGTGACGGATGGTAATGGAAATCATCAACGCAGCAGGTGTCGCACAGAAGATTCTGTATGTGCATCGTAGCCAAGGGCCTCAGAGGCTGTCAAGGAAGCCACGGGAGCATACGTGGAGGACGGCCGGCGCGTAGCGTCGTTGCGGCGAGGAAGGAACTTCCGGAGCATAGGTTCGGCGAGGGGATCGGTCGAACGCCTCCTCGGCGCATCCAGCGTTGACTTGTTGAAAAATTGCCTGCTATGGTGCCGTCACTTTTCGCTTTTATTCAGGCTAGGGAGGATATCGTGGCAGCTCGAATTATCGATGGGAAAGCATTGGCACAACAAGTTCGTGAAGGACTTGCGAAAGAGTCCGCGGCGGTGCTGGCCAAGACGGGGGTGAAGCCGGGGTTGGCCACGATCCTGGTCGGCGACGACCCCGCCTCGCATCTGTATGTCAAAAGCAAGCAGAAGGCCTGCGACGCGGCGGGGATCTATATCGATGATTCGAAGTTACCCGCCGCCACCACGCAGGCGGAATTGTTGGCCCTGATTGCTCAGAAGAATGCCGACCCGAAAATTCACGGCATTCTGGTGCAACTGCCGCTGCCCAAACATATCGACAGCAAGGTCGTGCTTGACGCGGTCTCCGCTCAGAAAGATGCCGATGGGTTCCACCCCTACAACTTCGGTCGCTTGGTCGAGGGGAGTCCCATTTTTGAGGCTTGCACGCCGAAGGGGGTCATCAAGATGATCGAGTCGACCGGCGTCTCGATCGAGGGTAAACGGGCGGTGGTGCTCGGCCGCAGCAATATTGTCGGCAAACCGCTGGCGCTGATGTTGCTCCATCGGAATGCGACGGTGACGATCTGCCATTCGAAAACGAAGGATCTGCCGGCCGTCTGTCGTGAGGCAGACCTGTTGTTGGTGGCGATCGGGAAAGCCAAATTTGTCACGGCCGACATGGTGCGTGAAGGCGCCGTCGTGATCGATGTGGGGACCAATCGTCTGCCGGACGGCAAGGTGGTGGGGGATGTCGATTTCGAGTCGGTCAGCCAAAAGGCCGGCTGGATCAGTCCGGTTCCCGGCGGCGTCGGGCCGATGACGATTGCGATGTTGCTCGACAATACTGTTGAATCTGCTAAGAGAATGGCAGGGATGAAGTAAGGCCGATCGGGACACGGCCGGCTTACTCGCTCGCCGGGCTGCGCAGAGGCGACCCTCGTTATGCCTCGCGTCGCGCACCTCGCGGAGTGAGACGTCTGCGCCCCGTCCGCTAGGGCCATGAAGAAAGGGCTGGGAAAGATGTTTATGGATAGGAGACGCGCATGAGCCGAGAGCCGCGGCGACTCAAAGACGTGCTGGCGCAGGGGCAATTTGCCGTCACGGTGGAATATAACCCGCCGAAGGGCACGAATTTAACCCATGTGGTGGAGAGCGCCAAAGCCCTGGTCGGACGCGTACATGGGGTGAATGTCACGGACAACACGGCCGCGATCGTGCGCGCCGGGTCGTTACCAGTCTGTCGGGTCCTGTATGAACTGGGGCATGACCCGGTGATGCAGCTGACCTGTCGTGATCGCAACCGCATTGCGATGCAATCCGATCTCATGGGGGCGCACATCCTCGGTATTCGGAACATCCTCTGCCTGACCGGGGACTATCCCACCGTGGGGGACCATAAAGACGCCAAGCCGGTGTACGACTTGGATTCCGTTCAGGTCATGCAACTGGTCATAGGGCTGAACAGCGGCAAGGACTATGCTGGCAACAAGCTTGACGGGTCCACCGCGTTTACGATCGGCGGCGCGGTGACGCCTGAAGCGGATCCGGTCGGCCCGATGTTGGTGAAGTTCGAGGTCAAAGTGCGGGCAGGTGCCGAGTTCTTTCAAACCCAGGCGATTTATCAGCCGGAACAGTTCAAGACCTTCATGCAGGCGGTGCGTCCATTCAAGGTGAAGGTGCTGGCCGGCATTCTCTTGCTGCGCAGCGCCAAGATGGCGGAATTCATGAACGCCAATATTCCGGGGGTCTGCGTGCCACAGGAGATGATCGACGAAATGCGCGCGGCAGGGGACAAACGGGCGCTCGACGCGGGAGTGGAGATCGCTGTACGGACCATCAAGGCCGTGCGTCCCTATTGTGACGGGGTGCACATCATGGCGATCAAGTCGACGGAGCGGCTGCCGGAAATTCTCACGAAAGCAGAGCTCGGGTGATGACCGTCCCGGACTTGCAGAAGTGCAAGCGCGACAGGCGGAAGATTACGGTCGTCACGGCCTACGACGCGTTGTTTGCGCGTATCGTCGAACAGGCGGGCATCGATGTGATTCTGGTGGGTGATTCCCTGGGCGTGGTGGTACAGGGCCAGACGAATACCCTCTCGGTCACGATGGAGGAGATGCTGTACCATACGAAGTTGGTGGCCGGAGCGACTCAACGGTCGTTGGTCATCGGCGACATGCCCTTCCTGTCCTACCAGGTCAGTCAAGAAGATGCGCTTCGAAACGGCGGCCGGTTCCTCCAAGTCGGAGCCCATGCGGTCAAGCTGGAAGGGGGAGCGGCGGTTGTGGACCGCGTGGAAGCAATGGCCAAGATGGGCATTCCGGTGATGGGGCATCTCGGAATGACGCCCCAATCCGTCCATCAGTACGGTGGATATAAGGTTCAGGGCAAGGGAAAGGACCGGGCGCAGCAATTGCTTGATGATGCCCGGGCCTTGGAGGCTGCCGGAGCGGTCGCGATTGTGCTGGAAGCGATTCCTGCGGGGTTGGCAAAGACGATGACGGAGGCGCTCACGATTCCGACGATCGGCATCGGGGCTGGACCGCACTGTGACGGCCAGGTGCTGGTGCTCTATGATCTCCTCGGTCTGTTCGACGATTTCGTGCCGAAGTTCGTGAAGCCGTATGTCCATCTCAAGGTCGACGCGCTGCAAGCTCTCCGCCGATACAAGGAAGATGTCGAGCAGGGCACCTTCCCCTCCGATTCAGAAAGTTACCACTAGCAGACTGTCGAACAAGCCCCTCATGTCGTGCTTGGTTCGAAACGATCCTTCCTCTCACGGCGCCCGCTTCATCGCTTGCCTCTTCTCAGCATCTTGCAGGTCAATGCGGACATATGCTCCGCTGCGGTCGTGCATCCACTCGGTGATGTGTTCGGCAAATGGTCCGGTATCAAGACCCATGTAGTGAGCGGGACTGTTCCGTAGGCGCCGAAGTCCGTTGTCGGCAAGATTTTGGGCGGCGGCCTCATTGCCGAGCGTGCGTTTGAGGTTGGCCGCGGCGAATTGGATGAGGGCTTGAAAAAAGTTACCGGCCGTAGTCTCGCGGCCGCATGCGTGCCACAACCCCTCAAAGACCTCGTGCGATTCCCACCAATAGGCGAAATTGTAGAGATCGACCGCATAGAGATACTCTTCCGAAGCCGACCATGCGTTGTGCACGAACGGGAGTGGGCGTGGCTCCGGTCGACCGAAGGAATGTCCCTGTGGATCGCGACGCGGGTGCGGGGTCAGTCCAGGGAGAAATCGGTAGGTGGGAAACGCCGTGGTACTGTAACGGGGCCACTCGGCCGTGACCGGCGATTCACGTGGCTCCACGCGTTGCCTCGCAGCGCACTTGAAAGATCTTGCGATCCTCCAGGCGCACAGCTGTCAAGTGTCGCCCATACACGCAGCCGCTATCCAGAGCGATCAGATTCGATGTGAGGTGCAGGCCCATGGCGGCCCAATGCCCGAACACAATCGTAGCCGAAGCACTTCGTCTGTCGGGAATCTCGAACCAGGGATGAAATCCATGCGGAGCGAGTTTCGGTGGTCCGGAGAAGGATGATTCCATGACCCCGCTGTCGGAGCAGGTTCTCAGTCGGGTCAAGACCTTCGTGATGCTGGCCAGGCGAACAGGGCCGGTCAGATCGGGAGTCCATTGCAGATGGCCGCTGGGGTGGAGGGCGCGCAGCGTGACGCTGAACTGGTCGCTGCGGAACGCCGTTTCGGCCTCCGTGGCCAACTGTTGAGCCTCATCGACCGTCCAGTTCGGCAAGAGTCCGGCATGGACCAACACATACCTGCCTTCCCGATAGAGCAACGGTTGCTGTCTCAGCCAGGTCGTCAGTTCACGGCAATCCGGGGCTTCCAAGACTTGGGCCAAGGTATCGTCCCGACGAAGGCTCGCCAGTCCGTCCGCAACGGCGAGAAGAAAGAGGTCGTGATTGCCGAGCACGGTGACCGCCGCAGGGCCGAGTTTCCGAATGTAGCGAAGGACGTGAAGCGAGTCCGGGCCGCGATTGACGAGATCACCGACGAACCAGAGACGATCCTGTTGCGGATTGAATCGAATCGCCTCTGTGAGTTGCCTTAGGGAGGCGTAACAGCCTTGCACATCGCCGATTGCGTAGGTGGCCATAGGTCCGCTCAGACTAGCGCGGACGCATTTCCGTTCGCAAGTCGTGCGAGGGCGGACGGTCGGCTCAGTGCGCGGTGCGGTTCTGTAGTTCTGCGGTGATGACCGTGCAGGCGGCCTGATGGGCTTCGGTGAGCTGCGCCAGGAGCACGTCGGCCTGGTCGAAGTGGGCGAGACGTCCCAACGCCTCCAATTCCTTGCAGTGGGCGGCGGTGGCTAAGGCGCCGAGTTGCGCGCTGCTCGACTTCAGGCGATGGGCGGCTTGGTGGAGCGTCACAGGATCGCCTGATTGCACCGCGGTCCTGATTTGTTCGACCAGTATGCGGGAGTCGTCCAGGTACCTTGCCAGTATGCGGGCCAGGATGTCCGGGTGTCCCGGGCGCTGGAGAGCGAGAATGGCGTCCCAGGCGGTGGTGTCGATACCGGACGAGACGGACTGCTCCTGGCTGCCTGCCGGCGAGTCGGCGCACGCAGCCTGGGTCGTAGGGGCTCGCTCGTCGTCAGCGGCGGCGGGTTGTTTCGGTGTCACCCATCGGGTGAGCAGGGTCTGCAATTGCGCGACGGTAAACGGCTTCGCGAGGTAGTCGTCCATGCCGGCGGCGAGGCAGCGCGCGCGATCGCCTTCCATCGCATTGGCCGTCAGGGCAATGATTGGGAGATGGCGAGCACCGACCGCCTCGGCTTCTTGCTTGCGAATGGCGGCCGTGGCGGCGAAGCCGTCCATCTCAGGCATCTGGCAATCCATGAGAATGAGATCAAAGCGTTGCTGCGCCGCCGCTTCGACGGCGAGGCGTCCGTTTTCCACCGACTCTACGCGGTGACCGAGGACCTCCAGCATGCCGGTAGCCACTTCACGGTTCACGGGCGTATCTTCGACCAGAAGAATATGAGCGACGTTGGATTGCGTCGGATCGGTGAGGGTGGTGCGAGGGGCCGCAGGGCGAGCATGAACCCGAGAGCCTCCCTGAAGAAGGCCGAGGAGGGCGCGTCGGAGCAAGTTTTTTCGGATGGGTTTGGTGACCCAGGAGTCGACGTCCGGTGCGCCGGACGCATCGGCGTCATAGCTGACCGAGGTGAGCATCAGAAGGCGCAGTTCGGCCAACCGCTGGTCGGAACGAATGGCACAGGCCAGCTGCAATCCATCCATGTCCGGCATGTGCAGATCAAGCACGGCCATGTCGAACATCTGTTGTGAGTCCACGGCCGCCCGCAGATACTCCAGCGCTTCCTTTCCCGAGCTCGCCAGCGTGGGCAGGGCGCCCCATGCGCGGAGATGGTCGTCAAGAATCTCGCGATTCGTGGCCATGTCATCGACGACCAGGATGCGTTTGTCGACGAGAGTCTGCTCCATGTTCTGAGCGCGGGTCCCGACGGATTGCCGCGCAAAGACTGCGGTAAACCAGAATGTAGCGCCCTGTCCCGGTTGGCTCTCCACTCCCACCTGGCCCTTCATGAGTGCCACCAGTTCCTTGACGATGGTCAGGCCGAGACCGGTCCCGCCGAAACGACGCGTTGTCGAGCCGTCGGCTTGGGAGAACGCCTCGAAGATGCGTCCTTGGGCCTCCGCTGGAATCCCCACTCCGGAGTCCCTCACCGCGAATCGAAGCGTGACCGCCGTCTCTGTTTCGTTCACGGTCTCGACCCGGACATGGATTTCCCCTCGTTGGGTAAACTTGACGGCGTTGCTGATCAGATTCAGGAGCGTCTGGCGCAGCCGAATCGGATCGCCACGAAGAGCCGGCGGAATGGTCTCAGGTATGTGGGAGGTCAGCTCCAAGCCTTTGCGCTGGGCCGGCATGGCAAACAGCTCCACGGCGTTTTCCACCGTGTCCTGCACATCGAAGTCGAGCTGTTCCAACTTCAGCTTCCCAGCCTCGATCTTCGAAAAATCGAGGATGTCATTGATGACGGCGAGCAGCGCCTCGCCGGATTGTTGAATAGTCTGGGTGAGATGGTGTTGCCGAACGTCAAGCGTGGTGGTGAGCAAGAGCTCGGTCATGCCGAGCACGCCGTTCATCGGCGTCCTGATCTCGTGGCTCATGTTGGCCAGGAACTGCGACTTCGCGCGGCTGGCGGCCTGCGCTTCCTCGGCCAGCCGTTGGGCTTCCTGCGTGGCGATTTCCAATTGGCGGGTTCGCTCGGCCACCTTCGCCTCCAAGTTCTGCTGGTACTCTTGGACTTGATTCTGCGACACACGCAACTGAGCCGTCATTCGATTAAACGCCTCGGCCAACTGATTGACCTCATCGCTGGTTTGAACGGCGACATCGACGTCCAAATGTCCGGCCGCGATCTGTCCGGCCGCGTCCACTAAAGCAACAATCGGCTTGGTAATACTTCGAGTGAGGATCAGCGTGAGCGACAGCCCGAGCAAGAGCGCGACGGCGACGACTAGTCCCGTGGCGATGATAAAGTGTCGGAGGTTCTGGCGGAGTCCTTCTTGGCTGAGGCCGAGTTGGACGTATCCGATGACCGCGGTGGCAGACGAGGTCGGATTGGATTCGAGAAACAGCGGGTCTGAGGACGACGCCGGCCGACTGACCACCGGAACCAGGATATCGATGTAGGAAGCCTGCCCTGTTTGGATGGCGGCCTCGCCGAAGACGACCTTTCCGGAAGCGGGCAATTGACTTCGCAGGGCCGTCGGCAGAGTCAGCGGGCGTCCCCACGCCTCTTCTAAGAGCGCATGGCTGTGCTGGTCGAGGACGGCTACGTAGGCGATGTCGGGCAAGGCCTGAAGCCCTTGGACGATCCGGCGCAGTGAATCCTGGTTCTCAGTGTAGACCGCGTACTCGCTGTTCTGCGCGATCATGGCGGCAGTGGTGAGCCCGGTATTGAGCAGATCCTGGTACCGGGTGGTAATTTCCCGATGGACGACGAATGCGCCGATGCCGGTCGCTGTCAGGATGATCAGCCCGATGCTCAAGAGGTTGAGCTTGTTGCGCAGTCCGATGCCTGTCCTTGTCATCTTGTCCTCGTCTCGTCTATTGAAAGACGTGCGTGGCACCGTGGATCAGATCTTGGGGCAGCTCCAAGCGCATCGCCCCCGCTGTTTTCAGGTTCACCGAGTAGGTCACTTTGCGCGGATGCATGGGGGGGAGGGACCCGGCACCGATTCCACCCAGTACCTTGCCCGCGATCTCTCCGCATTGGATTCCGATATCCACGTAGTCACGATCCAGGGCGTAGAGCGCCCCCGCCTTGACCCACGACGTCGACAATCCCGCCAACGGAATCTTGTTCCGGAGCGTACTCAATAGAATGGGTTCGGCGGTTTGAGGGGTCATGACCACTGAATCTGAAATCCCCCACAGGGCGTCGACGGTGCGAGAGAGGTTCTCCAAGGCATCGGGCAGGGCACGAGGTGTGTCGACTGCCTGTGTGAGCAGCGTCAGTCCTGTGCCTTGTGCGATGCGCATCGCACTGTTCACCTTGGTTTGGTTTTCTTTGGGGTTAAAGAGCACCCCGACTGTGCCGGCTCCGGGGACAATGCGCCGGAGCCATTGCAGTTGGGTGTCCAGGGGAAATTCCAGGAGGACGGCTGTCGCGTTGGAGGCCGATTGAATATCGTCCGCGCTCACGATCATCGTGGCCAGGATCGGGAGGTGGCCGACCTCGCGCACTGCCGCTTGCGTAGCCAGACTGCCCAAGGTCACCACCAAGCGGGCACCATTTTTTTTTACGTCACTCAGTGCGGTCTGCGCTTTTGTCGAGTTGCCCTGCAGGGACTGGATCTCGACGCTCAAATTGATCCCTTGCTTGGTCAGCGATTGCTGCAACCCCGCGAGGACGTCTTGATAGGGCTTCAGGTCTTGGCCGTTCAGGATCACGATACGGCCGGACTCGGCGGAGGCCGGTTCGGCGATGATCATGAGTCCGAGCGCCCCGAGGATCATCCCTGTACCGAGGCTCTGTGCGAGGTGAAGCAGTCGGCGCATCGATCGTCTCGGTCTCTAGAAGCGATACTTCAGCTTGACCCAAAACGTGCGGCCATCCTGGTCGATCACATCTTGTAGATGTTCACCGGAGCCCGGATAGCCGTATTTCTGATTCATGAGGTTGTTGATGTGACCCGAGAGTTCCCAGCCCTTCACGATCCGCTGGCTGAACAACGACATGTTCAGAACGTAGAAGGGGCTGGCATTGTTTCCGGCGAGGGTCAGGCGTGAACTGGTGTAGCGCCCTTCGAATCCGGCAAACAGTTTGTCCGTGACCAGTGGAACAATCACGTTGGTTTTGACCAAATGCTGTGGGGAATTGGTGAGTTGCCGTTCGGTACTGTCGTTGTGTGTTGTTTGCAGGGCATAGCTCAGTCGTCCTTCCAGGCCTGTCGCCCATTTGCCTTCCATGGTGAGCTCCACGCCGCGCGCGGTAATGTTATCCACGTTGTCATAAAAGAGCAGTCCATCCGCGGGATCGGTCGTCTGACTAATTAAGCCCGAGATGTCGTACTGATACAGGCTGCCGAGGGCACGGAGATGTTCACCCAGGTACTGCTCGACCACGAGTTCGTACGTTTTGATCCTTTCAGGTTTCACATTGGGGCTTGCCTTGTTTGTCGTCGACGCCACGTAGAACTGCTCGAATGGATTGGGCGCGCGAAAGGCCTGTCCATACAGGAGCTTGATGGTGGTCTTGTCCCAGTTTGAGATCAGGGCCACCCGAGGGTTGGTGGTGCCGCCAAACGTACTGTATTGATCGTGACGAACGCCGGCATTCAAGACGAGGTGGTCGGTGATCGCCCATTCGTCCTGCAGATAGGCGGCGATAAAGCTTGATCGGAGCTGTGCCGGTCGTCAAGGTAGGTGGCCGGGGGAGTGCGATGTCTGCGTTGCTTTGGATCGAGTTTGCGAAACTGGTCTCGATACTGAGCCGATCCCAGGGTGACCTTGTGACGGTCGAACAGTCGTTTGGTGATCGGTGAATTCACGCCCCACCAGTCAGCCTCGGTCGCAACAGTCCTTGTTGATGGTAAATGGCGGAGTGCCGGCGCCTCGCATAATCGTAGTGGAAAATGGCCGCGATAGTAGTACCGATCGTAATAGACCCGTGCCTTCACGTCGAGCTGGTTTGACGAATTGGTGCTGATAACTCGAGATCGAGATACGAGTCCGTTCATCGAGGGTGTTGGCTGTCGGTTGTCGTTGAACACCGTTCCGAACGCGGCGGTCGGCACGTTCTTCTTGCGCCATTGATAGCCGCCTGTCAGGGTGAAATCTGAGTAGGATAACTTGCCGGTGTAATAGTTCAGATTGTCTCGATCGGCATCCTTCGCGATGCCATTATTCGATGGATGAAAGGCCGGGTAAGAGAGTTCGCGATGCCCTTCGCTGTCGGAGAAGGAGCCCGACAAGAGCATCTCCACGCCATTGGAGAATTTATTGCCATAGCTGAGGCGGCTGCGGTAGGTATTGAAGCTGGATGCTTCGCCGGAGACCTCCGCGCCCTTGAGGTCTCGTCCCCGTTTCGTAATGACATTCATGACTCCAAAGAAGGCATTGGTGCCGTACAGTGAAGAGCCTGGCCCCTTGATGATCTCCACACGGTCAATCAAATCGACGTCGATCGGCATTTCTGTGCCGGAGCCGCCTTGGTCAAAGATAGCGTCGTTGAGTCGGTGATTGTCGATCAGCAACAGCACGCGTGTGGTGTAATCGCCTGGCCGGTTGAACCCTCGAATGCCCAGCGAGCCGTAATTGCGATCGTTGCTGGTAAACAAGCCCGGGACGCTGTCCAGAATTTGGGCAAAGTTGCGATAGCCGTACTTCCTGATTTGCTCGGCGGTAATGATGATGACGGCGGCCGGGGCTTCGTTTACCTTCTGGTCGTACTTAGCCGCCCCATAGACCGACGGAATTTCTTCGAACAGCGTGCGTTCCTGGCCGGGCGTCCCTTTCGCGGGTGCCGGCTCCGAGGATGGAAGATCTAAGGGGAGATCCAGCATGGAGTCGGATTCGGCCGACGCAGGCACGTCCGCGAGTGGCGTGGCATGGGATGGTGATTCCCAGAGGGTCCACGTGGTGGCTGTCAAGAGCCAGCAGGCTGCCGTGGTAGAGACCGTCAGAACACAGGTGAATATAAGCCGGCGCATACGTCCCTCCTCAGCATAAGTGCTGCCCCAACGGTATCGGCAGAATCGCGAGTCAACTGAATTGCTTCATCAATTGATCGGTGGCCTGGAAGCAGGAAGAAACGGGTCCTAGGCGAATGCGTGAGATGGCAAAACGTACTTCTCAGGGGTTCGTCGTAAGGAGTTGACAGGCATCAAGTGCAGTAGGCTGCTGCGCGGAGCCTGGTAGGGCCATCGGACGCCATGCGGTCTATGGGCCGGCAATGAAAAGTCAGGAGCAATCGGGCCTCGGGCGGAGTGTTTTTGAATGCAGGATCAGCGTCCTTCGTGGGCCTGCAATTCCTTGGTCATGACCGCACAGGCGGCGGCATGAGCCCGGGTGAGTTGTGTCAACAGCCCCTCCGCTCGCTCGAGCTGGGCCAGTCGGCCCAGGGTCTCCAAGTCGTGGCAGTGGGCCGCGGTGGCCACGGCGCCGAGCTGCGCGCTGCTCGATTTCAGTCGGTGCGCCGCCTGGTGGAGCGTCACTGGATCGTGGGCATGCACGGCCGAGCGAATTTGCTCGACCAACTGACGAGAATCCTCCAGATACCCGGCCAGCACACGCGCGAGAATGTCGGGGCGTCCAGGACGTTGCAGCGCCTGAATTTCGGCCCATGCGGTCTTATCGACGTCCGCGGCGACGGGTGGGGTCGGGGCGTTCGAGGGCGGAGTAGCAGGAGTGGCTTCGAGGGCTGTCGGCTGCTCCGCATCGGTTGCGGCCGTCTGCCCCGGCGGCAGCCATTGCGTGAGCACGGCCCTCAATTGGGACAGGGTAAAGGGCTTGGCGAGGTAGTCGTCCATCCCGGCGGCGAGACAGCGAGCGCGGTCGCCTTCCATCGCATTAGCCGTGAGGGCAATGATGGGCACATGACGCCCATCGGCCGCGTCGGTCTCCTGACGGCGAATCGCAGTCGTGGCGGTAAAGCCGTCCATCTCCGGCATCTGACAGTCCATCAGAATGAGATCGAAGGCGGTCTGTGAGGCGGCCTCCAGAGCGTCGCAGCCATTGTCGGCCATCGTGACGGTGCATCCAAGGACATCGACCATTCCGAGCGTTACTTCGCGATTAGTGGGGTTATCCTCGGTCAACAAGATGTGCGCCCGGAGAGGAACCGCCTGGTGCTCGCCCTGTGCTTCTTCCGGGGGTGCCGAGCGGGAGAGACCGGTGCAAATGTGGGTGAGACAGTTTTTTAAGAGCGATTGGCGAATGGGTTTTCGCAGCCATGTGTGGAACAGCTTGGTGTGAGCCTCTGTATCTTCGGGCAATCGATCCACCGAGCTGAGCGCGATGAGTGTCGTAAGCCTAAGTGTTGGATCTTTTGTGATCACGTCGGCCAGTGCCAAACCATCCATGCCGGGCATGCGAATATCCACCAACGCCACCTGGATCGGTGTTCCCTGCTGAACTGCCGCTCGCAATAGTGTTAGGGCTGACGCGCCTGAATCAGTGATCGTGACCATGGCTCCCCATCGTCGCAGGTGTACGTCGAGAATCTCCCGATTGGTGGGATGATCATCGACGACGAGAATGTGGGTGCCGCTGAGGTCGTGGCTTTCCGAACGCGGCGAAGATGGTTCAGGCCCTGTCCCGAGCGTTACCGTAAACCAGAACGTCGATCCTCCCGCTGACGAACTGGCAACGCCGACTTCCCCACCCATGAGATGTACCAGTTGTTTAACGATGGCTAGGCCTAGGCCGGTGCCTCCGAATCGGCGGGTGGTGCTCCCATCAGCTTGTGCGAATGCCTCGAAGAGCCGCTCGCGAGCCGCTGGGGCGATGCCGATTCCAGTGTCGCTCACGGTGCATTTGAGGACAATGGCGGTCGGCGTTTTCGACAAGGGAGTGACCGCCACGGCTACTTCGCCCTGCGACGTGAATTTAATGGCGTTGCTGATGAGATTGACGAGGATCTGCCGCAGCCGAACAGGATCTCCTCGAACTTGATCAGGAATCTCCGGCGAGATAAGGCAAGTCAACTCGAGGTGTTTTCGTGCCGCCGGTTCCGCCAAGAGTTCAACGGCCTCCTCGAACGTGTTGCCCAGGCTGAATTCAATCTGTTCGAGTTCCAGCTTGTTGGCCTCGATTTTGGAGAAGTCGAGAATGTCGTTGATGATGTCGAGCAAGGCGCTCCCTGAGCGATGGACGGTTTGGGCCAGGGATTGCTGCTTGGGCGTGAGGTCCGTCGTCAGCAGCAGCTCTGCCATTCCGAGCACGCCATTCATGGGGGTACGGATTTCATGGCTCATGTTGGCCAGGAATTGACTCTTTGCCACGGTCGCGGCTTCCGCCGTTTCCTTGGCATGCCGGAGCTCAGTCTCCGCGCGTTTTCTGTCCGAGATATCTCTGATGAATCCGCTGAAGGTCGTGCCCGTTGTCAGTCTGAGAGGGGTGATGGCAAGTTCGATCGGGAATTCCGTTCCATCTCGGCGCAGCGCGGTAATCTCAAGACGTGTTCCAATAGCCGCGCCTTTCCCTGTCACCAGATAGTGCTTCAGGCCATGTTCATGGGCCTCACGATAGGTCTGGGGAACGATCGTCTCAGAGAGCTTGTGTCCAAGTATGGCCTTTCGTGTCCATCCGAAGATCTGTTCGGCCTGAGGGTTCCAGTCGATAATCCGGCCTCGGTCGTCCATGACGACGACGGCATCGAGCGCGTGATCCACAATGGACCTGGTCCGCTCTTCGCTGTCGCGCAGCTCAAGCATGAGCGGTTCGCTGATCTGGCGGTTAATGAGCCATCCGACAATAAAAATGGTGCCGAGCAAGCCCAGTCCAAATATTCCGAGGAGGTAGGTCCGCTCTTGAAGAACGGATGTAGCCGACTGTTCGGTGCGTCGACGTTGTATCTCGGCGAGTGCAACCAGCTCGAGAATTTCTCGACGATGTTGTTCAAAGTGACTCGTCAGGGGACCCGAAACCAGGCTGGCCATGGTTCCGGTATCGCCCCGTTCCGTGGCAGGCAGTAGGTCACGATTCCATTGCTCATAGAATCGTCGTGCCCACAAACCCGAGGCATTGATCAGTTTGTCACGCAGCTGTCCCGGCGGAAGACGTGTTTGCCATTCGGTTTCTTTCAAGGCGAACTCTCGTTGAAGGTGCTGGAATCGTTCGATGAGCGCCGGGCGTTGGGACGGAGGGACCACTAGCAGCTCCAATGTTGCGAGGTAGGATTCGACTATGTAGAGCGGAGGAGGCAGCGTATCGACGACGAGATCCTTGCTGTCGACAATCTGGACATAGAGCGGACCGTGAATTTGTACCGTGGTCACCGTATCGTGCACCGCCAACGTGAACGCGCCTGTGGCCAGGATGGCTACACCGATGAGCAGACCCAGCCGGTATGTCAAGGATTGCGGCATCGGCTACATGACTGATGTGTGTGGTGAGCCCATATGGTTTTATACGCACGGCTAACCGAACAGATGCCATCCTGCTCTGTATCGGACGGAGAACAGAGAGGCTTAAACTTCTCCGGGGGGGCCGCCTGCTGGGCTTCTCGAGCTGGGTGGGGAAGGTCTCCTGGCGGGGAAGGGTTCGATGCCACTGGAAGGCCCGCCCCGCGGGGCCTGGTTGCTCTTATACGCGAGGGGTTCGATCCCGCAACTCCACCTCTATGACCTCGCATACGGCGCGATGAGAAGAGACTGCAGGTTCGAAAAGAGGCGTCACCGCGTCCAGATGGGATTTCCGAGCCAATCTTTCTAGGTTCGCGTGTCAGGCTCGCAGTGCCTTGGCGGCGAGTTCGAGTGTGACGGCCACGTCGCCGGCTTGGGTGAACTTGATAGCGTTGCCGACGAGATTCAGGAGGATTTGGCGAAGCCGAACAGGATCTCCGATGACAGTATCCGGGATGTCCGTCGGCACGAAACAGGTCAACTCGATATGCTTGCGGGTGGCGGTTTCCGCAAACAGATCGACCGCTTCTTCAATCGTTTGTCTCAGGCCGAACCCGATCTGTTCCAACCTCAATTTGCCGTCTTCGATCTTCGAAAAATCCAGAATCTGATTGATGATGTCGAGGAGGCCAATGCCCGAGCGATGCAGGGTTTCTGTCAGGGAGCGCTGCTTCGGCGTGAGCGGGGTTGTCAGGAGCAACTCCGTCATGCCCAGCACGCCGTTCATCGGGGTGCGGATTTCATGGCTCATATTAGCGAGGAATTGCGATTTGGCGCGATTCGCTGCTTCGGCCTCCTCCTTCGCCTAATGCAATTCGGCCGTTCGGTCGGCGCACTGCGGCCGGTGGGGGGGCTGTCCTACGCAGCGGCAACGGATTGATCTTCCAGAGCCGTCAGGTTCGGCAAGCCTGTCGCGACTATCGATTGCAACAGGAGTTCATCACGCCGTACACGCTGGAACAGAATGGGATGATCGAACGATGCTGTCGAAGCCTCAAAGAAGAGTGTGTCTGGCAATACACACTCCAGACGTTTGACGAGGGGCGCCGGGTCATCCGAGACCGGAAGCAGCAGTACAACCACGACCGCCCGCATCAGACGCTGGAGTATCGGCGCCCGTTCAGTACCGGACCCAACATGCATCCCAGGGGGCTTGATATCGGGGGAGCACTGCAGCAACATGATGAATATGAAAAATGTGGAATAGGTAGGGCTGGACCGCAGCGTTTTAGGGATGAGGGGCGGCGAGTTGGCCAGATGAGGTCTAAGAAGCGGAGCGAGTAGCGTAGAGGTGGTTCAGTTGGGCATTCGCCGACAAGCGATTTATGCCGGATACTTTGCCTCGATCACACTACGCAGCCCCCCACGAGCGGCGAATTCACCGGTCACTGTGGCCCTGACCGGCCGACAAGCGCGTACGACGTCCTGGAGAATCCGGTTGACTGCATTCTCGTAGAAAATCCCGACATTTCTGTAGGCATGGACATACATTTTGAGAGCCTTCAGCTCGAGGCAATACTTGTCCGGCTTATAGTGAAGAGTGATGGTTCCGAAGTCCGGCAGGTTGGTTTTGGGGCAAATTGCAGTGTACTCGGGAATGACAATGGTAATTTCATAACCCTTGTATTGATTGGGGAAGGTTTCGATGTCGGGCAGAGGGGCGGAAATTCCGCTCTTGGCATGCCGCTCATTGTATCCCAGCCTTGTCGCTGCCTTGTCTTGAGTTCGTTTCTTGCGGCCCTTCCCTGTCACCCGTTCACCCCACCTTCCATAGTCAGATTTGCTTCATCCACTCCAACTGGTCCAGTTCATTCAATTTGTGGTAGAGCGTGACCCACGGACACGTCATTTCCGGGTAGACTTCGCAGAATCCACCTTTGCGAACGCCTCCACATGGGCCGTGGCTCATGAATTTTGGGCATTCGGCTTTGAGCGAGCCATCCGGGATCGGTGGGCGCTTGTGTACCCCCCCCACATGTTGCTCGCCATGGTCTTCTCCTGGAACAAGTACTCGTATAGGCATAGGTGCAGTGTAGACCGAAACGCATTAAGCAACAATCTTTACCCGCTTCTCCGGTGAACTGCAACTGAATTGAGTCCCGCACGAGTCCTTCTACGAATCCGAAATCTTCGCATTCGAGCGGAGTTGGGGCCAAGGGCCTAGCGCACATGTTTCTACTAGGCCTTCTTTCGCCCAGTGTGGGTCTTATGCAAAGTTGCAATGCTTTTGTGGACTCTATAGACTTGCCATTGTCTCGGAGCGACAGGCTCTTCTGTTTTTGTCGTGATGGTTGCGATTGACAGATTTTTTGGCGCTTTGTTACACTTGGCGGCGAGATAAACTAAGAAGAAAGCTATAATCCTTTCCGTGTCAGGGACACAGTTCAGTACTCAGGCCAAATAACGTCGATATAATCTGCACCTGGCTTTTTCTGGTCCTCTTGTCGTAGGCCCGAACAAAGTCATCAGCTTATAAAAGGGAGGGAGTCCTTATGAGCCTTGATTACGTTAAGTTTTCAAGTGGCTTTGAAAAGTTCATGCCGAAAGAATATCGGGACATGGTTGAGCATGGTCCGTTCGGGAAAAAAGTTTCCGTGTCGCAAATGGGGTCGTTCAAAGAAGTGCTGGAAGAGCACCCTATGTGTGCTGGTTGTGCGATGACCCTCTTCATCAGGCTCGCCATGATTGCATTCCCCAATCCAGAGGATACCATCACCGTTGGGACAGCCGGCTGCGGGCGCCTCGCGATTTCGCAAGCTGCCATTCCCTTTGTCTACGGTAATTATGGTGACCAGAATGGTGTGGCCAGCGGGTTGTCCCGTGGTCTGCGTCTTCGATTTGGTGATAAGCCGAAGGATGTGGTCGTCATGGCCGGTGATGGCGGCACGGCAGATATCGGATTTCAGCAGGTTCTCCACTCCTGGTTCCGCAAGGAACGGTTCACGACGATCATGCTGGACAATGAAGTCTATGGGAACACCGGTGGGCAGGAGAGCGGCATGACGAATCGCGGCGCCGTACTCAAGATGGCTCCGCTAGGGAAAAAGTTTGAGAAGATGGATATGCTGCAGATGGCGAAGGTTGCCGGTTGTGCCTACGTGGCGACGGTGGTGCCGAATAATCCTCGCCGTGTAGAAAGCGTCATCAAGAAGGCCGTGTTGATCGCCAGAGAGGTAGGATCAACATACATTCAGGCCTATACGTCGTGCAACATTGAGTATGCCATCCCGACCGACAAGGTCATGGAAGACGCGAAGAACGTTGAAAACGATCGCTATCAGTTCTCCGAATACATTACCGACGAAGCGAAGCAATTTCTCACGGAACGGTATGGCTACAAGGAATTTCTCCCAAAGCCGGCTGCTCCCGCTCCCGGGCTCCCGAAGTCCTGAGCAACGTTTAAGGAGGATTGAGTATGGCGACACGGTTCAATATTCGTATGGCGGGTGTCGGCGGCCAGGGGGTTGTGACCGGCTCGCACATTCTGAGTACGGCAGTCATCCATGCCGGAGGAGAGAGTACGATCGTTCCGTTTTACGGATCAGAAAAGCGTATGGCGCCCGTCGAGAGTTATGTCAGAGTGTCGGACGAGCCCATATACGAAATCGGCGAGATCACTTTCCCGCATATCATCATTATCTTTCACCCGCAGGTCATCACGCACGGCAAGTCGTATACGATGCCGTTCTATTTTGGCTTGAAGGAAAACGGGATTGCCTTGATCAACAATGATGGGCCGATGAAGCTTCATCGGGACCAGGCGCGTGAGCTCGAAGAGCGGCATGCGAAGCTTTATTATTTCCCGGCGACCAAGCTTTCTCTTGAGGTCGCGGGAATGGACCTCGCCACGAACATGGCCTTGATGGGCTGCATTGGGGCTATCACGGGGTTGACCTCGGTCGAAGCGTTGGAGCAATCCGTGAAAGATCGGTTCCTCGGAAAGGGTTTCGTCGTCTCTGGTGGCACTGCCGCGTTGGACAGCGTTGTCGAGAGGAAATTCAAAAAGAAGCAAGAGTTGATCGAGAAGAATGTGGCGGTTATTCGAGCTGGCTGGAATTATGCGGTGGACAATGGATGGGCGGCCCCATCTGTGAAGCGTTCGGAAGCGGTGGAGAGCGTCACCGCGTAATCCCGGTCAAGGACAAGGAGTTCTCATGTATCTCGTAGCCGATATCAGCGTTGAGATCTGTGCCGCGAAGAGTTGCAAGCTCTGCACGCAATATTGCCCGGAAGCCAATACCATCCTGTATAGCGATGAGATGGGTAAGGACAAAGGGTTTAAGTACGGTTCGGCCTACGTGGCAGTGGATCGATGCAAGGGATGCGCCCAATGCGTATGGGTTTGCGACAATATGGCAAAGAATAATGCCATTAAAATGATTATGATCGACCAGCTGCCGGTAGCGGCATTGACCGACAACATTACCTATGGGGAAAAAAGTACGACGGCGGCATTGGTCAGCCCTGTAGTTGGGTAATTGTACGAAAGGGGAACGGGCGTGGGAACGACGCAAGATACGAGAGAGCGGATTATAGTGCCGGGACCAGCGGGGTTCCATCCACCGTCAGCGGCTCAGATGGGAGTGGCGCTGCCTGACCCTGGGCAGGGGCTATATTATGGATTGCTGGAGCCCAATGAAGATACAGTGATTGAAGAGATGGCTCGGAAAATGCTGACGAGCCCCAATGCGACAATCTTCCCGGGCCCTCTCGTCTTGTGGGCATGGAATAACCATGCCGTCGAAAAGGCGAAAGCAGTTCTTGAAATTGCTGCGCAGATTCCCGATGTGATGATTATTCCCATGCCGGATTATCGACCCAAGTACCCAAAAATCGATCCGGAAGAGGTCATCAATCCGAACCATCCCAATCTCACGATTTGGGGGAATAAAATTGAAGCCTGTGTTTTCATCGGCGTTCACTGTCACTATGCCAATCTCACGCTGAAAATGATTCGTGCGGGGACCAATTGCTGCACAATGGCCATCTGCGCTGAGCAAGGGCATGAAGATGCCATGCTGACGATTCGAGACTCGGACACGTTGAAGCTGAAGAAGACCGCAGAGATCTTCAAGAAGGTTCGCGAAGAAATGGGCATTAAGTTGCCGGACAATGGCGAGAATGTGCGGTTCACTGGAACTCAGTCCAAGGTCCATAACGGGAAGACGCATACGAATCCTATGACCTTTATGCCCTCTGCTGCAGGTGTAGGCAGCGCGGCTACATTTGGCCACTCAGCTGAGCAGATGAAGCGAGAAGGCTAGGGTTTTAGGCTAAGGCGATACAGTCAAGAGGTGCAATGATGAGCGAAGCATTGGAACCCCAACAGAAGACCAATCCTCAGGGCGATCCTATCACGAGCGTGTCTGCTCCTAAGGTCGAGGCGAAGAAGGATCCGCACGCGGATGCGAAGCAGCAGAAGGTCGTAACCCCTGAATATATGTTTCTGGAAGCCCCTCGTACCAAGGAGTTTATAACGGGCAGCGAGGCCGCAAAAGAAGCGATCCGTCGGTCGAACGTCGATCTTGCCATTGCCTATCCCATTACCCCGCAAAGCGAAACCATGCAGCTAGTGGGTGTGTTGTACGGTGAAGGCTATGTGAAGGAATATTACCGCGGAGAAGAAGAAGTCGGTGTCATGGCGGCTATTGCCGGTGGGTCTCGAGCGGGAGTTCGTTGTTATACCGCGACCGCGGGTCCGGGGACCTTGAGAGGGCTAGAAGGGATTGCTTCTTGGCCAGGGCACCGGCTACCGGTGGTGGCCATGTTTACCTGTCGTGTGGTGAATGCGCCGCTGGCGATTCAGCCCGATAATATTGAAGTATCGTATCTGCTCAATTGTGGGATGATTGTATTCCATGCTGAGAATCAGCAAGACATGTATGATTTCACGTTGGCCGGGTTTGTCATTAGTGAGAAGAATGATGTCACTCTGCCCGTTGGTGTGTGTTGCGATGGATTCTTCGTTACCCACGCCAGAGGCTATGTTCGCATGCAAGATCGTGGGATGAAGCTCCCTCCTCGGGAACCATGGCGAGGAGCGGTACCCGTCCTTGATGCTGAGAATCCCCCGGCGAGACTCTCTCGCGACGCCCCGGTTCAGAAGTCCAATTTTATGGCCTACAACATCCACGCGGTGTGGCAACAGGAGGTTTGGGCAGCCGTCGAGCGTTCTCGTAAATACATCAACCAGTACATGGGTGGCTTGCTCACAGCTGAGAATGTGGATGATGCCGAGGCGGTCATTATCGCTTCAGGTAGTGCGGCTGCTCAGTCGCGTGAGGCAGTGCGTATTTGTGCCGAGAAGGGGATCAAGATTGGCTTGATCAAGATCCGATCGCTTCGTCCATTCCCAACTCAGGAGTTGCGCAAACTCTGTGGAAAAGCCAAGTTGATTGTCGTCCCGGAATTCAACTATGTCGGATGGCTGGCCAAAGAAGTGGCGACGGCGATTTACGGTTTCTCCAACGCAAAAATCATCGGTGGTCCAAGAGTTTATGGTGGCCAGTCGATGCCGGTGGAATTGATCGTGGATGAAGTCGAGTCTGGTTTGACAGGGAAGAAGTCGACAAACGTTGCGATGTCACAGGTCATGGGTGCATCAGCTGCTGACCATGAAGCCATGGGGCATTTTATGCGTAGTATTTAGGCTGAGAAGCACAGTTTGAAGCAAAACAGCAGGGCCCGTTCGGTATCACCGAACGGGCCCTGTGCATTTGGAGAGATGCTTGATATGTGGCCGTTTTAGCCCTGAAGATCTTCTTCGACTAGATCAGGGCTTTCCGGCATCCCGTGAGCGACGTATTTGGCATACGACAAATAGATTGATGCGCTATCGCGCATAGCTTTGGTGCCATTGGCCATACGATGCAGCTTGTCGGAGCCATGGGCTTCGGTCTTGCGGAGATGATCGACATGGTCATGCAGAACGAGCGTAAAGCGCTCCATGGCCATTTCAACCTCTCGATAGGCTTGTAAAATAGGGTCAGTCATGTAGTACTCCTTCACCAACAGAATACCGCAGCACGCTTCGGAGGGTCAACCGAGAGGCAGATTCTATGTACCAATTGTCGCCGGCAGTGTTGAACGCCATCGCCACGGTGGCGAGGATAAACATTCTGGATCACCATCGCAGTACTCCACAATCGGTTATTGATGGGGTCTCCAGGCTCTCCGATATGTTTACCCGGAGCAGTGATGGAGTCGGAAGGCCTTATTTCGAAGAGCCCCAGTTAGGCATCAGCTATCTAGCTTATTATGTGCCCGTGAATCTCGCAAAAGTGCAGCTCCTCTTAGACGAACTGCAGCCCGTGTCTCCTACCGTGCCGGGTGAAGAGTTTCGAGTGTTGGATATCGGTGGTGGCCCTGGAACCGGAGTTCTCGCTGTGCTCGATTGGTGCCATGCGAGGGCTGGGTCCTTTCCTTCATTCCTTCCATCCCTTCGCATGACGGTGGTTGACCGGTCCCCGCAGGCCCTGAGGCTGTGTGCTGACGTTTGGCAGACTTACAATGCACAGCCGCCGAATCAGCCCATTCCGCCCTTGCGGACTATCGAAGGCAATCTCGAACGCTCGTTCCCACCAGTTCTACGTCAGGCCCGGCTAGAGAACGGGTATCACCTTATTATCGTTCAGAATATTCTCTCGGAGCTATTCATTGACAATGCAGACCCCATCAAGCAGCGGACGGGGTTGGTCGAGGAATTGCTGGGCTGCCTGTCTCCAGAAGGGAGTCTGATGATTATTGAGCCGGCACTGCGATCGGCTTCACGAGACCTGCATCAGGTGCGGGATAACCTGCTCGCGGGGCAGCATTGCTCGGTTTATAGCCCCTGCCTCCACGATGCTCCATGCCCGGCACTCGTAAAGCCGGATGATTGGTGTCATGAAGAGCGGAAGTGGGAGATTCCGGCCTGGATTGCTCAGGTCGATCGAGAAGTTGGGTTTATCAAAGATGCACTCAAGTTTTCCTATGTGATTCTGCGAAAGGACGGGAAAACCCTGGTGTCACGAAACACGGACTACCATCGAGTGGTGAGTGAGTTGCGGGTTATGAAGGGCGAGAAGCGGGTCTGGTTATGTGATGAGACAGGGAGGTTCGAACTTGGACGCCAGGACAAGGAACGCTCAACCGCGAACGCTGGGTTCGAGGACTGGCATCGCGGGGCCATAATCCGGGTCAGCGAGATCGTCAGAAAGGAACGAAAAGGCAGGCCCGCAATGGTCGGCCGCATTCTCTCATCCGGCACAGCGGAAATTGTTCGTCCTGCCTGAGGACGGAACGAATTGGGGAAATATTCCGTCAGCAGCGCTCTCATATCCCTTAGTGGCTCATCGTACGGTTCCAGGAAGCGTGGTCACTGTAGTCTATGGGGGGCAGCCAGGGCTGAAGGAGACGAAGCCCCTTCTGCGAGACTGGGCACTAATCAACCGGCGCGCATCTGCAGTCTTGATGTTCAGGAGGCGTCGCAATGCGGCATGGGCGGATGGATCTGATCCCAGCAGAGCACACGTGTAATTTGCGGAGCAGGCACGATATGAGAGTTGTTCCGCAACCTGCTGCTAGTCTGCTTCGGGCTCGGAGGAGCCGTGCTGATGGGATACTCGATCTTCATCGAAGAGTTCGGCCATTTCCGCCGCAATCATATCCCGATCGTTGGGCACTGAAATGAGCGGGATTTCCTTGCGGGGCTTAGGTTCAGCCTCGGCGGCAGGCGGGGGTGTTTGTTGGGGCTTTGGAGTTGGAGTATCGCTCATAATAGAGTCAGTATAACACGAAATACTGTCGTTAAAGGCTACTCAAATGCTTCCAATGACGAGCGTTCAGGAAACTGGGTATTGCAAGCCATGCAGGTGACGAAATAGACCGACTCTCTAACAGACATCGTGATGCGAAAATCAAGGGTCACCCCTCGATGTTGGCAACTTGGGCAGGAAATTTCTTTCAGCCGATAGGGTATATCAGGTTGAGTTCGCAGGTAAAAATCCATATCAGTATACACGGGGAAATTATACCGGCATTTCAGACACACCCCACGGCATTCTCCGTCTGACTGCAGCGTCCGCCGGTCGATGCCAAACGTATTCGTCTTGCAGATTGCGCACTGCACACTTGATAGCCGTTTTTCTGCCACTTCGAGCGGAGTCAAGGCCATTAGATCCCCCTGAGCATAGAGGGGTTGAGTATACGCATCAATGTGAGGGATGTTCAATCGCCCTGCTTGGATTTCGAGGATTCCCTTGACCGAAAGTCCACACCCCCTATACTAGCGACACGATGCACATGATCAACAAGCGTCTGCTCGTCGGCAACGTCGATGATGCCAAGAATCCCCCGCCGCAGGTAAGCGCCGTCCTCATGGTCGCTGAAGAGCAGAATGTGACGGTTCCATCACGGATTGTCTATGCCAAGATTCCGTTGAAGGAATTCGGTGAGCCGGCCGTTGCGTCATTGTGCGAGGCTGTGGAATGGATTGCGGCACATGTGGCGGACAATCGGCTGATGGTGTGTTGTAGAGTCGGCATGGGACGTTCGGTTTCGGTAGTGATTGCCTATCTTTGTTGTGTTGAAGGGATGGCGTATCCGGATGCGGTGAAGCTTGTGCTGGCGAGGCGTCCCGGTGGCACGCCTTTGCCGCGTCTCCAAGAAATTATCGAAGACGTTCGTTGTCGACGCCAGGGCCGACCCAATTCTCCAAATGCCTAGCAGACGCTCCGCTGGCAGACTGTTTCCGCATCCTGCTGGAAGCGCGGGGCCCCCATAGGCCATCCTGAGTATTAGCTCGTGTTTTCCTGTTCGTTATCCCTTCCCTGGCGTATCTCGCCGTATCCATGCCAACTTTACGCATGAGGGATGATCCCTCGACGGAGTTGCATTTTGCCTCCGTGCCATGGCGTAATTTGTCGTCAGATAGGGTTCACATCCATCACCTCGGGAATAATTCAATGCCTGAATTGCCGGAAGCAGAAGTTGCTGCCCGTCAGTTGCGCGCGCGAGTCGTCGGAGCCAGAGTGCGCGATTGTTGGGTGGGCCGTGGTGACATCGTGCGGGAAGGACTACCTTCTCTGGAATGGTATCGTCAGACCACGATCACGGGGGTGGAGCGAAGGGGGAAGAGCGTGATTCTCACCTTTCGTAGCGGGGATGAAGTGAGATTTCTTGCCGCAGAGTTGGGCATGACCGGATTGTTGCTGTTCAGGTCTACGCCGACCAAGTGTCCACAACATATCCATTTTATTCTGCATCTTGAGGACTGTGACGAACCTGAAATCAGATACTGGAATCCCAGACGATTCGGTCGCTTGTCGTTGCTTGACCAAGCAGGGTTGGATCAATATACGGCTCGGCGGTTCGGCCATGATCCCCTCACGATCAGTTCCGAGCAATTCCTGCGTATGCTTGGGGCTACGCGTACAAGGCTGAAGTCTCTTTTGATGCATCAGCAGATCATCGCGGGCATCGGCAACATTTACGCCAATGAGATTCTCTTCCGTGCCAAGCTTCATCCCGATCAGGCGGCGAACAAGGTCAGAGAGGGGCTGGTGACTCGTCTCCATGAAGTGATGAGGGATGTATTGCATGAAGCCATTGTCATGGGAGGGTCCAGTGTGCGGGATTATTTTGCGCCAGATGGAACCGAGGGCCGGTACAAGCGCCGGCACCTTGTGTATGCCAAGGCTGGGCAGCCCTGCCCCAATGCCTGCGGCACCGTGATTCGACGCTCCGTCGGTGAGCGAAGTTCATTTTTCTGTCCTACATGCCAACGCAAAGGACGTTCGCGATCCATACAGGCCTGAAAAAGCTCTCGGCCATTGAGGGCGCGGGCAGCGAAGACGATAATAATGTTATCAATAATTTATGGTGATGAATCTTCAGTGCGCATTGTGGTAGGACTTCTGAGCTCGTAGCGTAGGCCCTTTGGAGGATTGAGCTAATCAGCAGAATTCGGTACTCTACCGCTCCGTTTCTCTGCCCTATCACACACCAAGGAGTCGTCAATTATGGCGAAAGTGCTGGAAGGTCCCGGGATGGGGCTGATGAAAAAGTGGGGAATCAACGTCCCCAATTATGTGGTCGTGACTTCCGTTGATGAGCTGACCAAGCTGGGTCAGGCTAATGAATGGTTGAAAAATTCCAAGCTTGTTGCGAAGGCGCACGAGGCGCTCGGGTCGCGGTTTAAGCTTGGGTTGGTCAAGGTTGATTTGGACTTCAAGGCTGCGGAAGCTGCTACTAAGGAGATGATCGGCCGACAAGTCGGCAGTATCACCGTCACCCAAGTCATTGTCTCTGAAATGATCGCTCACACAGAAGAATATTATTGCGCTGTGAAATCGACGCGCGAAGGCAGTGAGGTCCTGATTGCGAACTGCGGCGGGATCGAAGTCGAATCGAATTGGGAACGTGTCAAGCGTTTGTGTCTTGATATCGGACAGGCTCCTTCTCAGGAATCGCTCGAGAAGCTGGCCAAAGAGGCCGGGTTTACTGGGCCTCTCGCGAAGAAGATGGCTGCGTTCGCAGGAAAAATGTTTGCCTGCTTCGACAGTGAAGATGCACAATATCTCGAGGTGAATCCGGTCGTCGTTCGTGCCTCCGATGAGGAGCTGGTTGCGCTTGATGCCGTGACACTGCTCGACGGCGATGCCAAATTCAGACATCCGGACTGGAACTTCGCGTTTGCCGCAGAATTCGGCCGCGCCTATAGCAGGCAAGAACTTGAAGTCATGGCGGTCGACAGCAAGATTAAAGGCTCAGTGAAGTTCATCGAAATTCCTGGTGGCGATACAGCCATGTTGCCGGCGGGCGGTGGCGCCAGCGTGTACTATTCGGACGCGGTCGTCGCGCGTGGCGGCAAGTTAGCCAACTATGCCGAATATTCCGGCGATCCACCGGATTGGGCCGTCGAAGTCCTCACGGAAAAAGTCTGTTCTCTTCCGGGAATCAAGAACATCATTGTTGGTGGTGCGATTGCAAATTTCACTGACGTAAAAAAGACGTTCGGCGGGATCATCAATGGCTTTCGGAAGGCCAAGTCCGAGGGCAAGTTGAAGAACGTCAAGATTTGGGTGCGTCGTGGGGGGCCGCGTGAGAAAGAGGGCCTTGATGCGATGCGTGCCCTGAAAGACGAAGGCTTTGACATCAATGTCTTCGACCGCAACACACCGCTTACTGACATTGTCGACAAGGCGCTCCAAGTAAAATAGCCTGCCGTCTATGACCAACTGAATATAGGGGAGATCCCGAGATGAGTATTCTGGCAAACAAAGACACCCGCGTGGTGATCCAGGGTGGTCAAGCCGGTGTCAACGCTGCCCGCCGCATGGCCGAGTTCTGTTATCTCATTAAGCGTCCGCTAAACGTCGAGGCCTTCGTATATCCGCCCGATGCCGGTAAGACCAATGAGATCCCATACGGCAGCGGCCTCATCGCCATTCCGATCTATAGGTCCATTGCAGAAGCCACCAAACATCACCCGACGCTGAACACCAGCCTCGTATACATCGGTGCCGACCGCGCGATGAAGGGCGGCATGGAGGCGCTCGACGATTCACACATCAAGGTGGTCTCGATGATCACCGAGGGCGTGCCGGAAAAGGATGCCAAGGTTCTTGGCGCGCATGCGCGCAAGTTGGGTAAGGTTTTTAATGGTCCGTCTTCCATCGGTATCATCTCAGCCGGTGCCTGCCGGTTAGGTGTGATCGGCGGGGCGTTCGACAACCTCGTCCTCTCCAAGCTTTACCGCGAAGGATCGTTTGGTGTGATCACTAAGTCGGGTGGTCTCTCAAACGAAATTATCTGGATCTGCTCACAGTTTGCCGACGGGATCACGACGGCCATCGGTATCGGCGGCGATGCCTATCCTGGAACTGATTACGTCAGCTATCTTGAAATGTTCGAAAATGACCCGCAAACGAAGGCGGTCGTCATTGTCGGCGAGATGGGTGGTGATCTCGAAGAGCGGGCTGCGGAATGGTATGGCGCGAAGAAGCGACGGGTGAAGTTGATTGCTGTGGTCTCTGGTTTTTGTCAGGAGAGTTTGCCGAAGGGGATGAAGTTCGGTCATGCCGGAGCCAAGGAGGGCATGAAGGGAGAAGGATCGGCGCGATCCAAGTCCGATGCGCTCAAGAAATCAGGCGCGCTCGTGCCACCTACTTTTGGCGCACTCGGTCCCGCAATTAAAGAAACCTATCAAGACCTCTTAAAGTCCGGCCAAGTGAGGGAGCCGGTCGAGCCGGCGACGCTGCCCAGATTGCCCAAGACCGTCGAGGAAGCCATGAAGGCCGACGAGGTCATGGTCGCACCGCTGATCCGCACCACCATCAGCGATGACCGCGGTGACGAACCCTGCTACGACGGTTATCCAGCCTCTGAGCTCATCAACAAGGGCTATGAAATTCCCCATGTGATCGGGCTTTTGTGGGACAAGCGGCTGATCTCCAAGCAGGAGGCGGAGATCATCAAGCGGATTATGATGCTCTCAGCTGATCACGGTCCTTGCGTCAGCGGCGCCTACGCGACCATTCTCGCCGCCTGTGCCGGGATCGGGTTGTCGCAGTCTGTCGCAGCAGGCATGATTATGATTGGGCCACGTTTTGGCGGCGCCGTAACTGATGCCGGCCGCTTCTTCAAATATGCCGTGGATAATAAGATGTCCGTCGACGAATTCCTGGCGTACATGAAGAAAAACCATGGGCCGGTACCGGGTATTGGCCACCGCGTGAAGAGTCTGCGCAATCCTGACAAGCGAGTAAAAGAGTTAGTCGGCTATGTGAAGAGTCTGAAGATTAAGACTCCTTGTTTGGACTTCGCCCTTGAGGTGGAGAAAGTTACCTCCGTGAAAAAGGACAATCTGATTCTGAACGTCGATGGGACGATGGCAGCTGTACTGGTCGATATTGGCTTTCCAGTCGATAGCTTAAACGGATTCTTCATTCTCTCGAGGACGATTGGATTAATCGGCCACTGGGTGGATCAAAAACGCCAGGATAGTCGCCTGATCCGTTTGTTTGATTATCTTGTAAACTACGCGGCACCCAAGAGGCGGGAAGTTCCGCCGTTGAAGTAAGACAATACTGGCCGATCATCATAAGCGATTCCTCAATCCGGTCGTCGGGTTTCGCTTTCCTGGCTGATTGACGGTTCGCGGATGACGACTGACGTACCTTAAGGAGACAAGCCATGTCCATGGATCTCGCCAAGAAACTGTATGCCAAGATGCCGGATGTGTTTGCCAAGGCCAGAAAGAAATTTGGCCGCGGCCTGACGCTGGCCGACAAGATCTTGGTCTCTCACGCAGACAACTTTGATGCGCAGACTTGGGAGCGAGGCAAGGCCATGTTAGCGCTTCGGCCTGATCGCGTAGCCATGCAGGACGCCACGGCCCAAATGGCCATGCTGCAATTTATGCAGGCCAATAAGAAAAAAGCGGCCGTACCGAGCACGATTCATTGCGATCACCTTATTCGAGCTGAAATGGGCTCCGAAAAGGACCTGCTTCGGGCGATGGACGAGAATCGGGAAGTGTATAATTTTCTCGCCTCTGCCGCGAGGAAGTACGGCATTGGATTCTGGAAGCCCGGAGCCGGCATTATCCACCAGGTGGTCTTGGAAAATTATGCATTCCCTGGCTGCTTGATAATTGGTACGGACTCACACACGCCGAACGGCGGGGGGTTGGGAGGACTGGCGATCGGTGTCGGTGGCGCGGACGCTGGCGAGGTGATGGCGGGCTTGCCGTGGGAAGTGCTCCATCCGAAATTGATCGGCGTGCGCTTGACCGGGAAGTTGAGCGGCTGGGCCTCTCCGAAGGATGTGATTCTCTATCTCTGTGGCCTGCTGACGGTGAAGGGCGGTACAAACAAGATCGTCGAGTATTTTGGCCCCGGCGCGGAAACCATTAGCGCAACAGGTAAGGGTACCATATGCAACATGGGTGCGGAACTTGGGGCTACCACTTCTGTGTTTCCTTTTGATCGGAAGATGGTCGCCTACATGAACATCACCGATCGGGCTGATTTGGCGAGTTTCGCGCAATCGCACCAGGATCTTCTTGTCGCCGATCCTGAGGTCTACCACTCGCCGGAGAAATACTACGATCAAATCGTCGAGGTTGACTTGTCAATGCTGGAGCCGCACGTGGTTGGTCCGCATACGCCGGATCTCGCCAGGCCGATTTCCAAGTTGGCGGCAGAAGCGGAGGCGAAGGGGTATCCGGTTGAGTTAAAGGCGGCTCTTATCGGTAGCTGCACCAATTCTTCTTATGAGGATATCAGTCGGTCTGCCCATGTCGCGGAGCAGGGGTTGAAAGCTGGGTTGAAGGCGAAGGCGTCGTTTCTCGTGTCGCCAGGATCGGAGCGTATCTACCACACCATGAAGCGCGATGGTTTCTTGGATACGTTCGAAAAGCTCGGTGGCACGGTCCTTTCGAATTCCTGCGGCCCCTGTATTGGACAGTGGAAGCGGGCGGATGGTGTGAAGGGTAAGGCCGATTCAATCGTCAGCTCCTTCAACCGCAATTTCCCTGGTCGGAATGATGGCATCAGTGAGACGTTGTCATTCCTGGCCAGCCCCGAGGTCGTGACCGCGTACGCCATTACCGGAGACCTGAGGTTTGATCCAGTGAATCAGACGCTCAAGGGGGCCGACGGGAAGGAGTTCAAACTCCAGCCACCGGTGGGCGAAGAGTTGCCAGCCAAGGGATTTGCTAAGGGAGAGGAAGGGTTCGTCGCCCCGGCAGAAAACGGCGAGGGGCTGACTGTCGACATTCCGCCTACCAGCGAACGATTGCAGTTGTTGCAGCCGTTTCCCCGCTGGGACGGCAAAGATTTCGAAAAGCTTCCACTCCTCATTAAGACTAAGGGCAAGACCACGACCGATCACATTTCACCGGCCGGTCCTTGGCTCAAGTTCCGTGGACATCTCGACAAGATCAGCGACAACATGTTTTTGGGTGCGAACAGTGCCTTTACATCAGAACCCGGCAGGGGAACGAATGTACTGACGGGCGAAGCGAACCTCACCATTGCTCAAATTGCCCGCGACTACAAAGCCAAAGGCATTGGCTCTGTTGTGGTGGGTGATGAGAACTACGGCGAAGGCAGCAGTCGGGAGCATGCAGCGATGTCCCCGCGCTTCTTGAACGTGAAGGTCGTTATTACTAAGAGTTTTGCTCGGATTCATGAGACGAATTTGAAGAAGCAGGGGATCTTGGCGTTAACCTTCGCCGATCCGAAGGATTACGACAAGATCGAGCAGCAGGATCGCATCAGCGTGACGGGGTTGGCTAATCTGGCTTCCGGCAAGCCGGTGCAAGTGACCATTCATAAAGCGGATGGTAAGGCGCTCACTATTCAGGCGAACCACAGTATCACAGAGCAACAGATCGCGTGGTTCAAGGCAGGTTCAGCATTGAACGCGCTGAACTAACACGATACATAAAAGAGGGATAATCATGACGACGAACGCTTCCAAGATCATTTATACCAAGACTGATGAAGCCCCCATGCTGGCGACGTACTCGTTTCTCCCGATTATTAATGCCTTCAGCAAGGCTGCCGGTGTCTCCGTCGAATTGCGGGATATCTCGCTGGCGGGACGTATCCTCGCGGTCTTTCCCGAGTATTTGAGTTCTGAGCAGAAACAGCCGGACGCCTTGAGCGAACTGGGTGAACTCGCCAAGAAGCCGGAAGCGAATATCATCAAACTGCCCAACATCAGCGCGTCATTGCCCCAGCTGCAAGAGGCCATCAAGGAATTGCAGAAGCAAGGGTATAAGGTGCCTGAATATCCTGAGAATCCAAAAGACGACAAAGAGAAGGACATCAAGAGCCGTTACGACAGGGTGAAGGGCAGCGCGGTCAATCCCGTCCTGCGCGAAGGCAACTCGGATCGTAGAGCACCACTGTCCGTGAAGGCCCATACCAGGAAGCATCCGCATAAAATGGGGGCATGGAGTCCTGATTCCAAGACCCACGTGGCACATATGCAGGGTGGAGATTTCCGCTCCAACGAACAGTCGATGACGATGACTGCGGCAACCGATGCCAAGATCGAATTCGTCGGCCAGGATGGCAAGACCACCGTGCTCAAGCCCAAGGTCGCATTGCAGGCGGGTGAAGTGGTCGATGCCACCTTCATGAGCAAGCGTGCGTTGCGCACCTTTCTTGAGGAGCAGATCCAGGATGCCCAGAAAAAGGGCGTACTATTCTCGCTTCATATGAAGGCCACCATGATGAAGATCTCAGACCCGAAGATCTTCGGTCATGCCGTGACTGTGTATTACAAAGATGTCTTTGAGAAGCATGGTGAAACGCTCAAGAAGTTGGGAGTCGATCCCGATAACGGCCTCGGCGACCTTTATGCCAAGATCAAGGCCTTGCCGGACGATCAACGGAAAGCGATCGAAGCCGATATTCAGGAGGTCTACAAGAAGCGGCCCCCGATGGCGATGGTGAATTCCGACAAGGGAATCACCAACCTGCACGTTCCCAGCGACATCATCATCGATGCCTCCATGCCCCCAGTCATTCGGGACAGCGGCAAGATGTGGGGGCCCGACGGCAAGTTGGCTGACACCAAGTGCGTAATCCCCGACGGCAGCTATGCGCCTGTCTATCGAGAAGTCGTTGACTTCTGCAAGAAGCACGGCGCCCTCGATCCGAAGACGATGGGGAGTGTGCCCAACGTCGGATTGATGGCGCAAGCCGCAGAAGAATATGGCTCGCACGACAAGACCTTTAAGGCCCCGGGCAATGGCACGATTCGCGTGGTCGATGCCGCAGGCAAGACGCTGTTGGAGCATCAAGTGGAGGAAGGCGATATCTGGCGCATGTGCCAGGTGAAAGACGCCCCGATTCAGGACTGGGTGAAATTGGCTGTCACTCGCGCGAAGGCGACCGGCGCTCCGGCGATCTTCTGGCTGGACAAGGCCAGAGCCCACGATGCGCAATTGATTGCGAAGGTTGAACGATACTTGAAAGATCACGACACCAAGGGCCTCGACATCCGGATTATGACTCCGGCTGACGCCACACGGCTTTCGTTGGAGCGAATCAAGGAAGGCAAAGATACGATTTCCGTGACAGGCAATGTCTTGCGGGACTATCTTACCGACCTGTTCCCGATTCTGGAAATCGGAACCAGCGCCAAGATGCTCTCGATTGTTCCTTTGCTCAACGGTGGTGGGCTGTTTGAAACGGGTGCCGGCGGTTCTGCTCCGAAACATGTGCAGCAGTTCGAGCAGGAGGGGTATTTGCGATGGGATTCGCTAGGTGAATTTCTGGCGTTGGCCGCTTCGATGGAGCATTTGGCCAAGGTCGCTAACAATTCAGCGGCGAAGATCCTGGCGGATACACTTGATCAGGCCAATGCCAAGTTCCTGGAAAGCAATAAGTCGCCGGCTCGTAAGGTCGGCGAAATCGACAACCGCGGTAGCCATTTCTACCTTGCGTTGTACTGGGCGCAGGCATTGGCTCAGCAGACGCAGGATAAAAATCTGCAAGCGCGTTTTGTGAAGATCGCCAAAGAGCTCGAGCAAAATGAAGCCAAGATATCGACTGAATTACTCGCGGCTCAAGGCAAACCAGTCGATGTCGGCGGGTATTACCATCCCAATGATGCGAAGGCGTCCAAGGCCATGCGCCCGAGTCCAACATTGAATGCGATCATCGACGCGATTGCCTAAAGGACCCATTCGTTGATAGGGCGTCGGGCGTAAGGGGGAGAGAATCCTCCTTGCGCCTCACGTTTCACGCTTCACGAGAGAATCATGGCACAAGAAGATACCAACGTGATCGATCAGCCGGAAGTGCTGCGCCATAAAATGGTGACGATTGAAATTTCCGGCAAGAAGTATGAAGTGCCGGAAGGCATCACCGTGATCAAAGCTCTGTGGTATTCAGGGCAGGAGGTGGTGCGAGGAGCTGGCTGTCTCGGGGGGTTTTGTGGTGCCTGTGCGACCTACTATCGAACCAAAGATGATCCGAAGGTTCGAACATGCCTGGCCTGCCAGATGGCAGTAGAGGACGGCATGTCTTTCACTATCATGCCTCCGTTCCCAGCCCGGAAAGCCCTGTACGACATCCAGTCGCTCAAGGATCCTAAACAAGATCTCTTTAATCTCTATCCGGAAGCACCACTCTGCCGGAATTGCAATGCCTGTACGGAAGCCTGCCCTCAGAAAATCGATGTGCGCGAAGGGGTATGGAAAGCGGTGTTCGGCGATTTCAAGAGCGTGTCAGAAATGTTCATGGACTGCGTCATGTGCGGAATGTGCACACCGGTCTGTATTGCGGACATTGCGCCCAACCTGGTAGCTCTCTATGTGAGTCGAGCGCAGGGTGCTCATTTCACGGAGAAGCCGCAGGGGCTCAATGCTCGTATCCAAGAGATTCAGGACGGCTGCTTCAACGATGAGTGGAACAAAGTTCTCGCGATGAACGAACAGGAGTTGGCCGATTACTGTGCGACAGTGAAGTAACGCATTGTGCCGTCAGCCGGTCTCGGACGGATACGCTCCGAGACCGCGCTCCGTGCTGAAAGCTAATCATGGATATTCACGCACTTCAACAAATCGTCCACCAAACGCGGGATGCTCGCCGCAAGCAGACCATCCCCAAGTTTTCTCCCGCCGATCGCGACCAACTCATTCACAAGCACCACCCTGATTATCGCGTCAGCGCCTATCGTCCAATTCGATTTGGTCCGAATGCGAATGACAAGACGGTCGTCGAACTTGCCGCGTTGCTGGAAGGCGATAGCCCAATTGCTGAAAGTATCGATCTGACCCCGCACTTTACGACGGATGTCCTGGTGGTCGGTGGAGGCGGCGCCGGTTGCGCGGCAGCGTTGCATGCTCATGGAACCGGCGCGAAGGTTATTCTTGCAACGAAGCTGCGGCTCGGTGACTCGAATAGCGTGATGGCTCAGGGCGGGATGCAAATTTCCGTCGCGCCTGAAGACTCTCCAGTCACGCATTTTTTGGACACGCTCAAGGGCGGCCATATGCAGAACGACCACGAGTTGCTCAAAGTCATGGTCGAGGATGGACCATCCATCGCAAAGTGGTTGATTGAACTGGGCGTTCTATTCGATCGGCAGGCGGATGGGAATCTACATGTGAAGAAGGGTGGCGGAAGTTCAAAACCCCGTCTTCTGACGTGCTCGGATTACACCGGTCTCGAAATCATGCGCGTGCTTAAGGACGAAGTCCTGAATCAAAAGATCCAGTTGCTTGAATTTTGCGCCGCAGTTGAGTTGCTCAGCGACGACAATGGTCATTGTACCGGAGCAATCTTTAAGGATCTCGACAATCAGCGGCATGTCGTTGTGGCGGCCAAGTCGGTCATTCTCGCGACCGGCGGTATCGGTCGACTACATATCCAGGAGGTTCCCCACGAGTAATCACTACGGCGCAACCGGAGACGGTTTGTGCCTCTCATACCGGATGGGTGCGAAGCTCGATCACATCGATACGTTTCAGTACCATCCCTCAGGCGCGGTCTACCCCGAGCAATTGATCGGCGCGTTGGTCACCGAAGGCATCAGATCAGAAGGCGGCCATCTGGTGAACGCCAAGGGCGAGCGGTTTGTGAATGAGCTCGATACCCGCGATGTGGTCTCCTCTTCCATCATTCGTGAGTGTGAGGAAGGCCGTGGTATTCGTACGATGTCGGGCCGCGTCGGTGTCTGGCTGGATACGCCGTTGCTTGACGCCGAGCATGGGCCAGGGACGGTAGAAAAGCATTTTCCTGCCATGATGATGCAATTCGAACGATTCGGCATCGACATCAGCAAGGACCCCGTACTCATTTACCCGACGCTGCACTATCAGAACGGCGGCGTCAAGATCGACGCAAACTCAGAGACCAACGTCAAGAATCTGTTTGTTGCCGGAGAAGCTTCAGGCGGGTTGCATGGACGAAATCGTTTAATGGGTAATTCATTGCTCGATCTGATGGTGTTCGGCAAACGGTCAGGTCTGACGGCAGCCTCACGCGCCGGATCAATGCAGCAAGGGAAACTCACGGTCAAGCATCTGCAGCGATTCCGGGCAGAAGCGAACAAACACGGTCACTCCAGCGGCGTCATTTCTCCGATGATACTCCCCGCCTATACGCGCAAGGAACCAGAGCGTACGGCGAAGGGCTGATGGCGGCTGGTCTGGATAGGGAGATTGCGTTGATAGACATGCTCTATGTCATTTGGCATACGCCACTAGCTCTTATGAGGATTCCATGAACGTTCATGAGTTTCAGGCCAAGCAATTGTTTGCGAAGTTCGGGGTGCCGGTGCCACGAGGTAAGGAAATTACTTCTCCCGAGGAAGCGACCGCATGGGCCAATGAGCTAAATACCCCGGTTTTCGTGGTCAAGGCCCAGATTCATGCCGGCGGACGTGGTAAGGCGGGTGGCGTGAAGATTACGAAAGACAAGGGCGCTGTCGCCGGACTCGCCAAGGAGTTGATCGGCAAGACCCTGATCACGCACCAGACCGGTCCGAAAGGAAGAAAGGTCCATCGGTTGCTGCTTGAAGAAGGCGCTAACATTGCGAAAGAGTTGTATCTGAGCATTTTAGTTGATCGTGATACCGGCTGGCCGACGTTTATCGCCAGCACCGAAGGCGGTATGGAAATCGAAGAGGTGGCTGAAAAGACCCCGGAGAAGATCATCAAGGAAGCGATTGATCCCGCCGTGGGGTTTCAGGGGCACAATGGACGTAACGTGGCCTTTGCGTTGGGTCTTCAGGCGATGGAACCGGCCGTCATAAATCCATTCGTGCAGATGCTCGGCAATCTCTATCGTCTGTTTATGGAAAAACATGCGGCGCTGGTTGAAATCAATCCATTGATTATCACCAAAGAAAAAACCTTGGTCGCATTGGACGGCAAGGTGTCGTTTGACGACAATGGGATCTTCAAGCATGAAGATGTTCAGAAAATGCGGGATCTCAACGAAGAAGACCCGCTTGAAATTGAAGCGACAGCGAACAATCTCAATTATGTGAAACTTGACGGCAACATTGGTTGCATGGTGAACGGCGCCGGCCTCGCGATGGCTACTATGGACGTGATTAAACTCGCTGGCAGCGAGCCGGCAAACTTCCTGGACGTAGGAGGCGGGGCAACGAAAGAGACGGTGGCGGCCGGTTTTCGGATTTTGCTGAAAGATCCGAACGTCAAAGGTATCTTCATCAACATTTTCGGTGGCATCGTGCGATGCGAGCGGATCGCACATGGCGTGATTGAAGCGGCCAAGGAAGTGAAAATTACGGTGCCGCTGGTGGTGCGTCTCCAAGGCACGAATGCAGATGAGGGCCGCAAGCTATTAGCGGCGTCCGGCCTCGCGTTGGAGGTGGCCGACGATCTCTGGGAAGCGGCGCAGAAAATTGTGAGGCTGACCGGCAAGGCGGCGTAAAGGAGAAGACCGTGAGCATTCTCGTCAATAAGAATACGCGGGTGGTAGTCCAAGGAATCACGGGGAAAGAAGGCTCTTTCCACGCGACGCAGTGCAAGGCTTACGGTACGAAGATGGTCGCGGGGGTGACGCCCGGAAAGGCCGGTCAAGAAGTCGAAGGCATTCCGGTGTTCAACACCGTGGCCGACGCCGTGAAGAAAACTGACTGCGATACCTCTCTGATTTTTGTGCCGCCACCGTTTTGCGCGGATGCGATCCTTGAAGCCGCTGATGCAGGCGTCCAACTGATTATTTGCATCACGGAAGGCATTCCTGTGAACGATATGGTGAAGGTCAAACGGGCTCTCCATGGCCGTGAGGTTCGATTGATTGGCCCCAATTGCCCTGGCGTCATCACGGTCGATGAAGCCAAGATCGGCATCATGCCGGGGTTCATTCATAAGCGCGGGGTGGTCGGCGTCGTATCACGCAGCGGCACCTTGACCTACGAAGCGGTTCATCAACTCTCGACATTGGGCTTGGGAGAAACCACCTGTGTGGGTATCGGCGGTGATCCCGTCAACGGTACGGGTTTTGTGGATGTCTTGCCGTTGTTCGAGAAGGATCCTGAAACCCAGGCAGTTGTCATGATAGGAGAGATCGGCGGCGACGCAGAGGAGAAGGCGGCCGAATATATTCAGAAACACGTCAAAAAGCCGGTGATCAGTTTTATCGCCGGCATCACGGCACCGCCGGGGCGTCGTATGGGCCATGCGGGCGCCATCATCTCCGGAGGCAAGGGCACGGCGACGGAGAAAATGAAGGCTCTCGAAGCCGCTGGTGTTCGAGTGGTGAAGAATCCCGCCGAAATCGGTCATGCTGTGAAGGCGGCGCTGGGTCGCTAGGCAGACATCTCTTGTGGAGTGGGCGTCGGATCCACTCCGATGCCCGCTCTGCGTGTTTAGGTTAGACGCAGTACGTCCGTAGACAATTCACATTATCGGAGTCACGAGCGCTCCGTATCTAGGGCCAGAATCTTCCCTTTTTCCCTCCCGCGAGACGTGCTACTGTAGAAAGCCCCAGTGGGACCGAATGGCCTGAGTGATTCGGCTTCGCTGTAATTCGAGAGAAGGCCGCCCTCCCCAGTAGATCGGTCGGCAGGCTGGGGAGCCCCGTTACGGTCCCTATGAAAGGACTTCACTATGCTCGTGTTTCTCATCCATGTGCGTGATCCCCAGTTTTATGCCCTTCCCGCCAAGACTCGAGCCAAGAATGGGCGCATTCGGGTTATGGGGTTTCCGCCCATCGGTATTATGTCTTTGTCGTCGGTTTTAAAGCGGGCAGGCCATGAATGTGTGATGTTCGATCAGGCGCATCCTGAAACACCAAATGACTTCATCATCGCCGAGATCAAACGGCAAAGGCCGGTCCTGGTCGGGCTGAGCTTTCTCAGTACCACCAGCTATCCGTACGCAAAAATTCTTGCCCGCCAGATACGGGCTGCCGACAGCACCGTCAAGCTGGCGTTTGGTGGGGTATTCGCCAGTCTCAATGCCGGGTTGGTGAAACTGCAATGTCCGGAGATCGATTTTGTATGCCGGGGTGATGGTGAACAGCTCCTGCTAGATCTGCTCGATCGCATCGATGATCCTCAGGACGTAGGTGGGGTGACTTGGGCAAAAGACGGCAAGGTAATCAACAACCCCAATCGGACCATGGAGCGCCATTTGGACCAATGGCCTTTCCCAGACCGGGAAAGTTTGGAATTAGATTTTGTCGAGTCCATGCCGTTGGATGTGCCGGCGGTGCTGTCGATGGAGAGGTTTACGACTATGCAGACCTCCCGAGGCTGTCCTTGGCCCTGCGTGTTCTGTGACATCCCGATTTTCAATGAGGGGAAGTGGCGTGCGCGTAGCGCGCAGCACGTCGTCGATGAACTGAAGTATCTTGAGGCGAACGGGTACGGGTCAGTCTACTTCGTCGATGATCACTTCTTGTTGCAGCCGAAGCGTATCGATGCAATTTGTAACGGGGTCATTGACGCCAAACTCACGATCCAATGGGGGATTGAAGGCCGCGTCGACTCCGTAGCGCAGCACCTCTTTCCTTCCATGGCCAAGGCGCATTGCCGGACAGTGATGTTCGGAATTGAAAGCGGCAGCCAGAAAATCCTGGATCGTCTCCAGAAGGAACAGACGCTGGCAGAAGTTGAGACCGCAGTAAGAAACGCCAAGAAGGCGGGTATCGAAATTGTTCACGGTTTCTTTACCGTGGGTAATCCTGACGAGACGGTCGAGGACATGCAGAAGACATTCGATTTCGCATCGAAACTGCCGTTGGACACGTTTGGATTCAATCGCCTCTGTGTTTACAGAGGAACGCCTCTGTGGCAGGAATATATCAAGCGAGGATTGGTCAGCGACGCCAAGGATTGGTACAAGTATTTTAAATGCTCGGAGATTGATCCGACATGTTTGCCGGGGGCGGTGATCAATTCGGTCCGGCAAGAGGGCCTCAAGAAACTGTTTCTTTACAAGCTCACCCGTTACCCGATTCAGACTTTCAAGTTGCTGCGCCGGTTCTTGCGGTACATGCCGTTCCGCGATGTGGCGTATCTCATCATCAAGCCATTTTTGGGGCAGAAGAAGGGCGCGACCAAGGCCGAGGTACTGTCACGGGCGGTGGAACATGCGGAGATGAAAGATGCTGCGGCGCAACTGACTCAGCTCAGTGACGAGTTACTACACAGTGTGTTGGAAGAGTCGAAAGCCGAGCGTCAGCGAATTCAGCAGGAAGCCGAAGGCTCTCGCGAACTCCCCATGGTCAATACGCGTTAGTCGGTCATTGGTTCGGTAGGTTCCGCGAGACATTCCGGATAGCACGCAGCGAGGCCTGGGACTTTCTAAATCAGAAGTCTGTATCGTGTCTGGTGAAGAGGATAAGCGCAATCCTCTCACTTCCATAGCCGCAACATTACCCCGCCTCTTTCCCAATATCTGAGGCAGTCTTCGTTCCACTGCTACTGAGATTGTAGGCCTGTCTAGTTATATTGCGTGCGGTCCATGGCGAGGTCTACGGATGCCGTCCCGCACGGGCTTGCTGTGCGGGGCACCCGTAATGAAGCCAGGTCGACGGAGACTGGAAGCGCACTACATGATGGGGGAGAGTGAAGGGCGGGTATCTGCGGGGGCGATGCAAGGCTGGGATGGTTCAGCCGGAGCAGCCGTAGAAGGCAGCTCCGGCCGTTCCTCTGCGGCTACGTTCCCATTTCCCACGAGGCCAAGTACTTCACCTGCTCCTTGGTGAGCTTGTCGATCGACACGCCCATGCCGGCGAGTTTGAGTCGTGAGATTTCTTTGTCGATGTCGGCCGGAACCGGATAGACTTTCTTCTCCAGTTTCTTGTAGTTCTTTACGATATATTCCGCCCCCAAGGCCTGGTTCGCGAAGCTCATATCCATGACGCTGGAAGGATGGCCTTCAGCGGTGGCTAAATTGACCAGACGGCCTTCACCCAAGAGGCTGACGCGTCGGCCGTTCTTCAAAGTGTATTGGTCCACACCTGAGCGGACGGCAAGTTTCTTCTTGCTGAGTTTTTCCAGCGCAGGAATGTCCAACTCGACATTGAAGTGTCCGGAGTTGCAGACGATCGCACCGTCTTTCATGGCCGCGAAGTGCTCGCCGCGAATGACCTTCAGGTTGCCTGTGACCGTGACAAAGAAGTCTCCGAGGGGAGCGGCTTCATCCATCGGCATCACTCGGAATCCGTCCATGACGGCTTCGAGACCCTTCAAGGGGTCGATTTCAGTCACGATGACGTTGGCGCCCATGCCGCGCGCACGGGTGGCAATGCCACGGCCGCACCAGCCGTAGCCGGCGACGACGAGTGTGGACCCGCACACCAGCCGATTGGTGGCGCGGACAATGCCGTCCATGGTGCTTTGGCCTGTGCCGTACCGATTGTCGAACATGTGTTTCGTGTCCGCATCGTTCACGGAGATGACCGGGAACTTCAGGATTTTCTTTTCGGCCATGCTGCGAAGACGGATGACGCCGGTGGTGGTTTCCTCTGTTCCGCCGATCACGTTGCGGAGTAAGTCCTTCCGCTTCGAGTGCAGATGGGAGACCACATCGGCGCCGTCATCCATCGAGAGGTGCGGCTTGTGGGCGATGGCCGATTCAATGTGCCGGTAATACGTCTTGTTGTCCTCTCCTTTGACGGCGAAGGTCGGAATGCCCTCGTGTCGCACCAAGGCGGCGGCGACATCGTCCTGGGTGCTCAGAGGATTGGAAGCACAGAGGCGAGCCTCGGCTCCGCCGGCCTTGAGCGTCTTCATGAGATTGGCGGTTTCCGTCGTGACGTGCAGGCAGGCCGTGACGCGAATGCCTTTGAACGGTTGTTCTCGTTCAAAGCGTTTGCGAATAAGTCTGAGCACCGGCATCGTTGCTTCTGCCCATTCGATTTTCAATTTTCCCTGATCAGCTAATCCCATGTCTTTCACGTCGTAATCCACTGGTCGTCCTCCTGTGTTGTGGCTGATAAATGAGTGATGCATGAACGCAGAAAAAAGGGGGCGGGCTTACGACCCGCCCCCTCGGCTGGTGGGACGCGCTCTGGGGCCCTAGAGGCCCGCGTCCTTGCGCAAGGCTTTGGCCTTATCGGTTTTTTCCCAGGTGAACTCCGGTTCGTTGCGACCGAAGTGTCCGTAGGCGGCGGTCTTCTTAAAGATGGGCCGACGCAGCTTGAGATGGTCGA
The DNA here is from genome assembly GCA_031315995.1 of Nitrospira sp. Classification (GTDB taxonomy): domain Bacteria; phylum Nitrospirota; class Nitrospiria; order Nitrospirales; family Nitrospiraceae; genus Nitrospira_A. Next base: position 7,991 of record JALDRG010000008.1, on the reverse strand, counting down.
TGATCCCGCGCGGAGTTAATGGGAAATGTTTCCGAACCAGCTTGTCCAGGCTTTCAGGCGCCACCTTCTCGGTGTCTTTCGTATCGACTAACACGGAGACGGGATCGGCCACTCCGATGGCATAGGCCAGCTGTACTTCGCACTTCGACGCCAGTCCGGCCGCCACGATGTTTTTCGCGATATAGCGCGCCATGTAGGAGGCCGAGCGATCCACCTTTGACGGATCTTTGCCTGAGAAGGCGCCACCGCCGTGGCTACCATGGCCGCCATAGGTGTCGACAATAATCTTACGGCCGGTGAGGCCGGTATCGCCCATCGGGCCGCCGACAACGAATCGACCAGTGGGGTTGATGTGATGCTTTACGCTCGTCGGATCGTACAAGCCTTTAGGCATGGACGGCCTGATGACGTGTTCCATCAGATCCCGTTCGATCTGTTTGTTGGTCACGTCGGGACTGTGTTGCGTGGAGACGACGATGGTATCGATGCGACAGGGTTTGCCGTCTTTATATTCCACGGTGACCTGTGATTTGCCGTCGGGGCGAACCCATTTCAGAATTTTTTTCTTGCGGACTTCGGCCAGCCGCTTGGTCAACCGATGGGCCAACACGATCGGCATCGGCATGAGCTCGGTGGTCTCATTGGTGGCATAACCAAACATGAGCCCTTGATCGCCGGCGCCGCCCGAATCGACACCCATGGCGATATCGCCGGACTGTTGGTGGATCGAGGTCAAGACCGAGCAGGTGTTGGAATCAAAACCCCAGGAGGCATCCGTATAGCCGACATCCTTGATTACCTCGCGAATAATGTCGGGTATCTCCACATAGGCTTTGGTTGAAATTTCTCCGGCGACAAAGGCAATGCCGGTTGTGAGGATCGTCTCACAGGCTACTCGCGAATACTTGTCTTGGGCGATGATGGCGTCTAGAATTCCGTCTGAAATCTGGTCGGCAATCTTATCCGGGTGCCCTTCGGTGACCGATTCAGACGTAAACAAATAGTTATGTCTCATTGTTCCCCCTGGAATTGAAGTGATTCGAGGATTCAGCGATTAAAGTCAGATGGCACGACGACGGTAATGTGGAAGACGCTGCGCTGAGAATGGTCAAACAACCCCGCAAAAAAACTAAGGCAATAGTAGCTGACCAGGCGGTTTTTGTCTACCGATCTGATGGAATTGCTCGCGTCTCATCCAGGACAAGCGTCTTGCTTGACAGCCCTTTGAGACGACTTGTAAGATAGCTTACTTTTCGCGCATTTGGAACCTTTTTCATCATAAACGCTCTGCCTCGGCACTTCCAACCTCGTGGTACTAGCCTGTATTGGCGCAGGATCCCACACGCAGCTCGTCATTGGTTATGATGATGGGGTCGGTATGACGGCCAGGTCGAAGCAGCTAGGTATGTTGATTCATGAACGATAAACCTGAGGCAGCATCCGGGGTGAGCGCATCCGGCCCAGCTACGTCCGGGCTGGGATGGGAAGAGTTTTCGCGGGAGGTCGTGGACTTCTTTGCCTCGATCAAGCTGGCGATGTTCCTGTTTATTGTGCTCGCTATGACTGCGACGATCGGTACGGTCATTCAGCAGGGCGAGCGGCCGGAAACCTATGTGCAGGAATATGGTGAAGACGCGTATCGCTGGTTTCTCCGCCTCGGCTTTACCGACGTCTATCACACATGGTGGTTCACCAGTCTTCTGGGGCTCCTATGCGTGAATTCTCTCACCTGTTTCCATAAACGGTTTCCCAGCGTGTGGCGTTCCATGCGCCAGGACAAGGTCGGCGTGTCGCTGGCGTTTATCCAGGGCATGAAGCAGCAGACAACTCTTTCGCTCAATCAGTCGAAAGAAGTGGTGGCAGAGCGACTCGTGAGGCTCTTTGCTGAAAAGGGCTATCGGGTGCTGGCCAAGAGCGACCCGGGAGAGGTGACGGTCTACGCGACCAAAGGGATTATGGGCCGGGTCGGTGCGCATGTGGCCCATCTTAGTGCGACGGTCATTGTGCTGGGGGGACTGCTTGGTAGCTATTATGGGTTTCAGGAATTCGGGGTGTGTCTGGAAGGGCAGACCTATCATATCCCGCGCGGGAACTTTGATCTTCGCGTCGACAAATTCTGGATCGACTACCATGAAAACGGATCGGTCAAATCGTACAACAGCACGCTGACCGTGATCGATCAGGGGACTCCGACCGCAACCAAGACGATTACGGTCAATGATCCATTAGTTTATAAGGGGATTTGGTTCTACCAGTCGAGTTATGGCGATGCCTGGGATCAGATCGAAGCCGCGCGAATCAATATCAAGGAAAAGGGCAGCGACAAGATTGTCGGGACGGTAGATTTGGAGTGGAACAAGGAGAAAGCCGTCGACGGTCTTCCATTAAAAATGAAGATGACCGATTTCGTGGCCGACTTCGCCTTTAACTCGACCGAGAAGAAAGTGTTTTCAAAAACCGCCGAGCATGCGAATCCTGCGATTCGTCTGGCGGTGGATGAACGGAGTGCCGTGCAGTCCACCCCTTGGGTGTTCTATCATTATCCCGATCTCTTCGAGATTAAAGACTCGGCGTACCAATTCGAATTCATCGGGTATCAGCCGAAGAAGTTCACCGGTCTGCAGATTGCCCGAAATCCAGGCATCACCATGGTCTGGATCGGGTGTACGATGTTAGTCGTAGGGATGACACTGTCGTCGCTGATTTATCATCGGCGGCTCTGGGCGAAGATCGTACCCGGTGAATCCGGAGTCACGCTCCATCTCGGCGGAACCACGCACAAAAGTCAGATCGACTTTCAGAAAGAGTTCAGAAAATTCACGGAGAAAATCAACGCTCAGGCCCCATCCTGAAGATCGATGCCGCGTAGCTCAGAGAAATGTACTATCCGGGCAGCGCTGCACTCTAGAGATAGACGGAGGTCCGTATGATGCGATCACTGTTTCTGTTCGATATGACGTTCTGGCTGTATCTGGCAGCATTGGGTTTGTATGTGGCCTATTTGTTCGCCAAACGGCCTGCCATGCAGATGGCACCGGCCGGACATCCGCTTGAAAACATCGAAGAGCGCGATGGCGCCTGGGCCACGCAACTGGGACAGGTCGCAACCCTTGTGACCGTGTTTGGGTGGGTGCTGAACACCCTCGCCCTGACGACGCGGGCGTTCGAGCGAATGGAGCATTCCGGTACCTTTGCTCCCTGGTCCAACCAGTTTGAAGCGATGGCCTATGTGTCCTGGGCGATTATCTTGGGTTATGTGCTGCTGGAATTCCGATACAAGATCAAGGCTGTCGGAGCCTTTGTGGTGGGGATTGGGTTTATCGCCATGGGCGCCGCGTCGCTCTTGCCCTATCGGTACCAAACGGCGGAGCCGCTTGTCCCGGCCCTAAACAGTTATTGGATTTATATCCATGTCTCAATCACCCTGACCAGTTATGCGGCGTTTGCCATGGCGGGAGGATTGGGTCTGATGTATCTCTTCAAAGAACGAGCCGTCAATCGTGGGAGCCAGTCTCGGTTTTATGCCGCGTTTCCTGATCTCGAAACCATTGATGAGCTTGGTTACAAGGCGATCATGCTGGGGTTTCCGCTGCTCGCCTTCGGGATCATCCTCGGGGCGATGTGGGCGAATTATGCCTGGGGTGGCTACTGGAGCTGGGATCCAAAAGAAACCTGGTCATTGATTGTCTGGCTGATCTATGGCGCCTATATCCATGCCCGCATGACGCGGGGGTGGGAAGGGCATAAGGCTGCGATCTATGCGATCTTCGGGTTTCTCATGGTCATTTTCTGTTTCTGGGGAGTGAACTTTCTGCTCTCCGGTCTGCACGCCTACGCCTAGACCATGACAGATCACATGAATCAGAGTGCCACTCCTTCCATGCCACGGACTGGTCCGTCCAGAATGGTGGTCGTGTTGGCAGCCGCCGCCATTCTCGGCGTGATGTTTCTCGTGGTGTGGCTGCAGAGTTCAAAGTACGAACCATTGGTAGTGGGAAAAGAGGCACCGGATTTTCAGTTGCCGGATCTTAACGACAAACAGCTCCGGCTGTCGGATTACCGCGGCAAAGTGGTCTTTTTGAATTTTTGGGCGACTTGGTGCAAGCCGTGCCGTGAAGAAATGCCTTCGATGGAGGTGTTGTACAAGAATTTTGAAAAGGATGGGTTGGTGATTCTTGCGGTCAGCATCGACCGGGTCACAACCAAGAAAGACATCCCACCGTTCGTCAAGGGCATGAATCTCACGTTCCCCGTGTTGGTGGATTCCTGGGGCCAGACGGATAAGCGCTACAAATTGATGGGGGTCCCTGAAACCTATATCATCGATCAGCACGGTCTCCTGCGTGAAAAAGTAATCGGACCTCGCGATTGGACACGCTTGGATAACCTCAAAGTGTTGACGCAGCTCCTCAAGCCTGCGGAGAAAGCTGCGCGCGCGACCTCTGTTCAGGCGCTCCCCAGGTCATAAGTGCCATGATGAATCGCTGGTCGGTACTTTTCATGTTCGGTGCAGGCCTGGTGATCGGCGGAGGCTTCACTGCCGATGCCCGGGAGGCCTCGTCCTTGTCGTCCCGCGATCCGCTTCTTACAGCCGCGCGCATTCCACAAGTCGATGAGGAGGCGCCGAATTTTTTACTGAAAGACTCCGAGGGGTTCAACGTTACGCTCGATCAGTTTCGTGGGAAAGTCGTCCTCTTGAATTTCTGGGCGACATGGTGCGGTCCCTGCAAGATTGAGATGCCGGCCATGGAGCGACTGTATCAATCGTTCAGCCGTAAGGAGTTTGAGATTCTGGCGGTTTCAACCGACGCCCAAGGCGCGGCCGTCACCCGTCCCTTTCAGCGGGAGGTCGGTTTTACCTTTCCCATCCTCCACGACGCCGATTTCCGCATTGGGCTTCAGTATGGTGCACGTCAATTGCCGATGACATTTCTCATCGATCGCAAGGGCATCATTCGCAACCGGATTCCCGGGGCCCGTGATTGGAGCGCGCCCGCAGGGAAGCGTCTGGTCGAATCGCTGCTGCAGGAGTCCTAAGTATGACCGACTCGGTGCAGTCGATTTCATTCGTCGCTGCGTTTTCCGCAGGACTGCTGTCGTTCGTGTCGCCTTGCGTGCTGCCGCTGGTTCCATCGTACATCTCCTATATCACCGGGCTCTCGATCGAACAGCTCACCGACGTGTCTGAGCGGACCCGATTCCGCAAGGCGATCATTCTGAATTCCCTGCTCTTCATCGCAGGGTTTTCAACGGTGTTTGTGGCGTTCGGGGCATCGGCCAGCTTGTTGGGGCAGGCCTTGATTACCTACCAGGAGCATCTACGACGGTTCGGAGGGATCGTCGTGATCCTCTTCGGTCTGTACCTACTGGGCATCTTAAATTTGAACTTCCTGAAAATGGAGCATCGCTTCCAGTTTCGGAACCGTCCGGCAGGGTTTTTAGGATCCTTCTTGATCGGGATCGCGTTTGCTGCTGGATGGACTCCCTGTGTGGGGCCTGTCTTGGGGACGATCCTGCTTTATGCCAGCACGACCGAATCGATGTTCAGTGGGGTGGTCCTGCTCACGTGTTATTCGCTGGGGTTGGGCCTGCCGTTGTTTCTAACCGCGCTCGGCGTCGATCGATTTCTCAGCTACTTTAAAGAAGTGCGCGCGTACCTTTGGGGTGTTTCAACGGTCAGCGGGGTGCTGCTCATTGTGGTGGGCGTGATGATCTATGCCAATTCGCTGACCATGATCACGAGCTTTCTCGAACGATATGGGATCGGCTGGTACCTCGGTCAGTAACGTGGCCTCCTGTTCTTCTGCCCTGTCGGACTTTCCCTGAACGTTCACGCCGCATTGCGTGCTCCAAACCGGTCAGAGCTGGTTGGAGATGTCTGTTCCTCAATTGGTTGATGACACATGGCGAGTGGGCAAGTGGGCACAACGTACGATGTGGTCATTGTCGGAATGGGACCGGCGGGAGCGTCTGCTGCTGCTGCCCTCAGTCGCGGCGGCGTAGCCGTGCTTGCTTTCGACAAAGAGCCACATCCCCGTTATAAGGTGTGCGGCGGCGGGCTGTCGGCGCGCATCGACCAGTTGTTAGACTCAGGCTTCCGATCGGTTGTCGAACAGACCGTCAATGGGGTTCAGTTCGTCTATCGTGGCCAGGATCCTCTGCTCATCGAATCCTCACGGCCGATCGCATACATGGTCATGCGGGATCGTTTCGATTACTTTCTTGTCCAGCAAGCGATTCAAGCCGGAACCGAGATTCGGACCGGTGAGGGAGTGATCGAGGTGGCCCAGAATTCCGACGGCGTCGAGATTGTTACCGGGGAGAGACGCTATCGAGCAAAGCTGGTGATCGGTGCGGACGGAGCCAATAGTCTAGTCGCGCGGCAGCTTTTCCCCAACCGCTCTCTCTATCGAGCACCTGCCCTTGAAAGTGAGGTGGGACTTGGGAATGGCCGACCCTATCCTAGCGCCACGACGATCCTTGTGGACGTGGGCGCGGCTCGTCAGGGGTATGGATGGATTTTCCCCAAGCGTGAAAACCTGTCCGTGGGTGTAGGAGAATTTTGCCGCAAATCGACGAGCTTGCGCACGACATTCGACCGATTTGTCAAGGAGGAGCGAGGGTTGACCGGCTGGACGGTGCCACGCCCGGTGGGGCATCCGATTCCTGCCTATTCAGATTCTGGAGGAGGGCCTGATGCTGAAGGGAACTCTCAGTTCGTCAATGGTCGAGCGGCCCTGATTGGTGATGCGGGCCATTTGGTCGATCCGCTGTTTGGAGAGGGCATTTATTATGCGGTGCGTTCGGGCCAGCTGATTGCGCGGGCGATTCTTGAGAACCGCCACGACTACCGTGAGTCGTTGGTCGCCTACGAGGCCACGCTTGAGCGTGACATCCTGCCGGAGTTCAGAATTACGGCCAAGATCGCGCGGGTCATCTATGCCTTTCCACGGCTGGGTTTCAAGCTTCTCCGCCGGTATCAGGATGTGGTGCAGTCCTATTTCGAAGTCCTGCAGGGACGCACCACGGCCGCACAATTTCTGCCTGATGCGAAGAAACGCCTCAAGGCATCGGTCAACGACCTGCTGCTCGAAGCATTACATCTGCGATAAGGTGGAACGAGGCAGGCCTCGCTGCCTGTCAGCACCATGCGCCGAGTCGGCAGGAGACGAATGGTCGCCCAAGAGACACTGCCGATGGGTTCTTTACGTTGGGGATGGTCGGAGAAGCAGACGCGTTGAAGCTCGACGACGGCACCGGGACGGCAAGCCGCGTGGTAGAAGGTTGGGTTTCAGGAACCGACGAATCGGTTTTTGCTACTACCGCCGGCGCAGGTGACGGCGATTTCTTCTCCAGCTTGGTCAACAAGCGGCGACCGCTCCCTGCAACCTCGCTGTTGGGATACTTTTCGGCCAGAAGCTGCAGCTTTTCCGTCGCCCAGTCATTGGCGCCGAGTTCCTGATAGGTCATGGCCAGGTAGTAGAGCGCCTCCGGTGCGACCTTCTTGTCAGGATAGTCTTTCATGATCTGGTCGAATCGATGCGCGGCGGCAAGATAGGAGGCGCGGCGATAGTAAAACTGCCCGACGAACAAGTGCGTCTGTGCGAGCCAGTCGTGGCAATCGGCGATACGCTGAAGCGCTTGACCTTCGTACTTGCTCCCGGGGAATTCCTTGCGCAATTTTTCAAACGCGGCGATGGCCTTCTGGATCGGTTCCGGGTCGCGGTCGATTGATTTGGCCATCCGAAGATGGCTCTCGGCGAGGCGGAACTGGGCGTAGGCCGCCAGTTGATGTGATCGATGCAGCTCCAGGAAATGCTGGTATTCGACGATCGCCTCGGCGAACTCTTCCTTCTCAAAAAAAGCTTCGCCGCGCTTCATGATCACGTTGGGGTCGTAGTTCTTTTCGATGGTGTCGCCGAGGAAGATCTGCTCATCGGTGCCGCTCACGGGTTTGGCGCCGGCAGTTGTTTTCGGTTTGCTGGAGCATC
>JALDRG010000007.1 GCA_031315995.1 Nitrospira sp. | reverse complement strand
GCGCCATGATGTGCTGAGGCTGGAACGGTTCGACGGTCCCGTCCGGCCTCCGGCGCAATGCTCGCTGAATAGGAGCGACATAGGAAGTCACCGAAAAAGCAAAGGACCGTTCGGACAGGTGCAACAGTTCAAAACCTTGCCGGAGAAAACGCGTCTGCAGGAACGGCGCCGTAGCATAGACACAACAGGCATGGGTGATCGCCGCTCCTCGTTGGTTCAACCATTGTATCGCGTGTTTAGTAACCGCATTGGTCCCCGTGAAGTCATCAGATAGTTCTGGCGGGCGTACGAACGGGGTCTCTGCACCGAACTGGGCAGCAACGGAGGCAATTTCTTCCTGATCCGTGGACACGATCACCTTATCGAAGAGGCCACAGGACCGCGCGGCCTCAATCGAGTAGGCAAGAATCGGACGTCCTCCGAAGAGCTTGATATTCTTCTTTGGAATCCGCTTACTGCCTCCGCGAGCGGGAATGACGGCGATTTTTATTGCAATACCTCCTTAAGCGCAGCGATTACCTGGTCTTGCTCAGACTCTGTGAGACTCGGATACAGTGGAAGACTGATCGCTTCATGATAGTGCTGTTCAGCCGCAGGAAAATCCCCTTCGCGAAATCCCAAGCGCCGGTAGTACGGTTGGAGGTGGACGGGAATATAATGAACATTCACCCCAATCCCCAGCTCTCGCAGCTGGTCAAACACCTGACGGCGGCGATCAGCAGACACATACACCACATACAGATGCAACGCAGAGCGATTGAGACTTGACCGGTGGAGCAATCGAACAGGCAAACCCTGAAGGGCCGCGTCGTACCGGGACGCCAACAGATGACGTCGCGCGATGAACTCTTCGATGCGAGAGAGCTGGCTGATTCCTAACGCGGCCTGAAGATCGGTTATACGATAATTAAACCCCAGCATGAGCTGTTCGTAATACCAAGCACCATGTGCGCCCACTGTCAGTTCCGCGCTGTCTCGGGTGATGCCGTGAGTCCTGAGGAGTGCCAGTTTCCTGGCCAACCCAGGAAGTTGCGTGGTCAACCCGCCCCCTTCACCTGTTGTGATGATCTTAACCGGATGAAAACTAAATACGGTGATGTCGCTATAGCGGCAATCTCCCACCACTCCATTGGGATACTTTGCGCCGATCGCGTGTGAAGCATCTTCGATGATCCGAAATCCATAACGACCCGCAAGTTTCGCAATCTCGATCATATTGCACGGTTCGCCCGAAAAATGGACCGGGATAACCACCGTGGGCAAGCCACCTCTAGGCTCTGCATCCTGCAACTTTTTCGCGAGTGCTTGCACACCCATATTAGCGGTAGTTGGATCGATATCGACAAAATCAACAGTGGCGTTGCAATACAACGCGCAGTTTGCGCTGGCCACAAACGTATTAGGTGTGGTCCACACTCGATCGGTAGGCCCGACGCCCAGGGCCAAACACGCGAGATGCAGGGCCGCTGTCGCACTACTCACAGCCACGCTGTATGGTGCGCCACAATAACTGGCGACAGCCTGTTCAAACCGAGGAATTGTGGGACCTTGGGTGATCCAATCAGAACGAAGGACGGAGGTAACGGCCTGAATGTCTTCCTCTGAAATGGCCTGTCGTCCATATGGAATCATCAGTTTGCATCCACCAGCTTTACCAGTTCATCATTGGTCAGAAACCATTTGTTTGTCCCGGAACTATACTCAAAACCATCCGAAACCGGACGTCCCTCCTCCTGAATGCTGTTCCGTCGGTAATCAATCGGCCTAGAAAACTGAATCGAAGGACACACGACATAGTGATCGTCAAACTCCAACGTCAAATGAGAATCATCCGATGGACACATTACTTCGTGAAGTTTTTCTCCCGGCCTGATTCCGACTACCCGCGTCGGCAAGTGAGGCGCCATGGCCATGGCCAAATCGACTATTCTTGCAGAGGGGATCTTTGGCACAAACACTTCACCACCCTGCATACGCTCGAAATCTCGCAACACAAAGTCGACACCTTGCTGAAGAGTAATCCAAAACCTTGTCATCCTGAGATCCGTAACAGGAAGCTCCTTCGCCTCCTCGGCTAAGAGCTTTCGAAAATATGGAATAACAGAACCTCGGGAGCCCACAACATTCCCATACCGCACGACGGAAAAGCGCGTACGGTGCCCTCCGGCTATATTGTTCGCCGCAACGAAGAGTTTGTCCGAAACCAGTTTGGTGGCACCATACAAATTGATCGGGTTTGCCGCCTTATCGAGAAAAATTACTACCACTTTCTCTACTTCATTGGCAATAGCCGCTGGCCCGATCGCACATTCTCGGCTCCATGCACATTAGTTTTGACGCACTCCGTCCGGATTGTATTCCGCTGCGGCACCTGCTTCAATGCGGCAACATGAACCACAATATCCACACCACGCATTGCTTGCATCAGTCGCTCGCCATCGCGCACATCACCCAGAAAGAATCGCATCATGGAAGCAGGAAACTCCTGCTGCATTTCGAACTGCTTGAGCTCATCTCGCGAAAACACGATCAGTCGCTTAGGATTGTAGCGATTCAGAACTGATCGGACAAATTGTCGGCCGAAGGACCCCGTACCACCAGTCACCATTATGGATTTCCCGTTCAGCATCACCCTTCCTTTTGCATTGTCGTTACGTTAGGATTCGCCGATCTGGGATTTGAGAACTCGATCGAAACCTTGATCAGCACTCAACATAGTCAGCGATAGAAAATATCTCCCACCAGTCCTGAGCCGATTCTCATCTCACTTCACCAGCGATGGACGCAGCCTCTTCAAAATATCAGGCAGTGCGGCCGCCCTGTCTGCACTTTATAACTCAGGATCCTTGACGTTGCAGCAAGCCAAGGGTAGAAACTTTCGTCCCGCGATTGCTCGGCACGCAATAGCCCTTCGAATTCCATACACAACAATGGTCGAGTGGCCATACAGTCCCAGAAGTATCTGAATACACGTGGCGTGGAAGTATAGTGAACCCCCCTTGATTCCACAAGGATATCCTCCCCTCAAAACCTGAATTTCAACATGAATTGACGGAATTGAACGACAGAACGGCACCGGCAGGACGCCGTTTCAGAATCTGCAGTGATGTGCGCCGAACGCTCGCGCCGGTTGCAAAAACCTGCGGTACGATGTCCGTCAGGTAGATGAGGCTGGCTACACAAGATTAGAAACTGGCGCACATCCAGACGCCTGGGCAATGACTCACGAGATGGCTGTCCGGTCTCCTGTCAACCTTATGTTCAGCTAGTCCGAGTCTCAATCACCACGGCCTACTATGTGACCTTGATACCAACCATAGGCATCTCTCAGGCCTTGCCTCAGCGAAATTCTTGGACTCCATCCCAGGACCTGCATCCGACTACAATCCATCAACTTCCGCGGCATCCCGTCCGGCTTGGTGCGGTCCCAACGAATGTCCCCCCGATAACCGACTACCTCAGCAACCAGCGCCGCCAACTCGCCGATCGAAATTTCCTGACCAGCGCCGACATTCATGATCCTGGCATCGGAATATCGCTTCATCAAGAACAGACAGGCCTCCGCACAATCGTCCACATGCAGAAATTCCCGCTTCGGAGTACCCGACCCCCACAGCGTCGGCTCACTCCCCTGCTCACGCGCGTCATGGAATCGCCTGAGTAACGCCGCCAGCACGTGAGCGGTTTGCAGATCGAAGTTATCGTTCGGCCCGTAGAGGTTCGTCGGCATCGCGGCAATGAAGTCGCACCCGTACTGCTGACGATACGCCTGACACATCTTGATGCCGGCGATCTTCGCCACGGCATACCACTCATTGGTCGGCTCCAGAGGACCGGTCAGTAAGTACTCTTCCTTCATCGGCTGCGGCGACTCGCGCGGATAGATGCAGGACGAACCCAATAGCAGCAATTTTTTAACGCCATGAACATACGCCTGATGAATCACGTTCGTTTGAATCGCCAGGTTGTCATAGATGAATTCGGCGGGGAATGTGCTGTTCGCCAGAATCCCCCCTACCTTCGCCGCGGCAAGAAACACGTAGTCCGGTTTGGCCTCCGAAAAAAACGCGGCGACGAGCCGATTGTCACGGAGATCCAATTCTTTGCTGGTCCGGAGGATCAGGTTGTCATACCCACGAGCCGTGAGAGCTCGCACGATCGCCGATCCCACCATTCCCCGATGTCCGGCAACATAGATGCGCGCGTGTTTTTCGATCACCTAGGCCCCTTTCGATGCGGTGCCTTGCAATTTGAGCCGTTCGGCTTCCACATCCGCTTCAACCATCATGATCGCCAATCGATGGAAATCCACCGTCGGTTTCCATCCAAGCTGCCGCCGCGCTTTCGCCGGATCGCCGATCAGTAAATCGACCTCGGTCGGACGGTAATACCGCGGATCGATGTTCACGTGACGATGCCAATCGAGCCCCAGGTGACCGAAGGCCACATCGAGGAACTCGCGGACGGTGTGAGTCTCACCGGTCGCCACGACATAATCGTCCGGCTGCGCCTGCTGCAGCATGAGCCACATGGCCTCGACATAGTCTCCGGCGTATCCCCAGTCTCGTTTCGCATCCAGATTGCCCAGGAACAACTCCTGCTGTACGCCCAGTTTGATCCGTGCCGCCGCCTTCGTGATCTTACGGGTCACAAAGGTTTCACCCCGCCGGGGCGATTCATGGTTGAAGAGGATGCCGTTACAGGCGAACAGGCCATAGGCCTCACGATAATTGACCGTGATCCAGTGAGCATAGACCTTCGCGGCGCCATAGGGACTGCGCGGATAAAAGGGCGTGGTCTCCCGCTGCGGGACTTCCTGCACCTTGCCAAACATTTCACTCGACGAGGCCTGGTAAAACTTGGGTCGCAGCCCGGACTCACGAATCGCCTCCAGCAATCGGACCGTACCCAGGCCCGTGATTTCGGCGGTATATTCGGGAATATCGAAACTGACCCGGACATGGCTCTGCGCGCCAAGGTTGTAAATTTCGTCCGGCTGGACCGTTCGCAAGATTTTATTCAGCGAACTGGCGTCATTCAGATCTCCATAGACGAGATGAAGTTTGGCGCCCGAAGTGTGCGGATCCTGGTAAATGCCTTCGATCCGCGCCGTATTGAAGGAACTCGACCGGCGAATGATCCCATACACGTCGTATCCCTTGGCCAGAAGAAATTCAGCCAGGTACGACCCATCTTGGCCGGTAATACCGGTGATCAACGCCTTCACTGACAAGAAACTCCAATCTGTTGCGCGGGTCGGAGATGCAGCGGCCCCAGGACCGACCGCTTCCACTGCCGGGGAAACTGGCCCCACTTGTGATCGATCCGTGACGTTCTGTCAAGCTGCGATGCGGCGTAACACCAGAGCCATGCCCGAAGGCCACTGCCGCCACCGATCACGACACGTGTTGTGGCAAGGTCTCAGCCGGGAGGCCTCCCGGCTGCGGCCCGGAGGCGAGCCGGGCCCAACCTGGCCCGGTCACGGTGATCCCCACCGCCGCCAACAACCAAAATACATGTGCCAGGCTGCCCATGAACATATAGTCGAAGAAATTGCGCACTGCAAAGCCGATGACCGCCAGTCCGATGCCCGCAGCCAATACCGTGAACGGATCGCCCCGCCCTGCCGGCCAGGGAACCGGAACGAGCCGCCGCAGGAGGGCGACAAAGATCCAGAAAAAGCAGAGGAATGCGGGAAGGCCACTCCCCAGCGCCACCATGAGAAACGTGTTGTGCATGGCCGGAATGATGCGTTCGTGATCCGGCACCTGAGCCTGTCTCTCCAGCGAGTATTCAGGGAACTTTTTGACAAACGAATTATTTCCGTACCCGATCCCGACCACAGGATGCGTCGCCACTTCCCGCAAGCCGATGGCCCACACCGTCAACCTGGTATCAACCGTTTTGGCGGCCACGGTGTCGCGCTGAAACCCGGACTGAGAGGCAATCGCCAACCCCACTCCGGCCAAAGCGATCAATCCCAGCACACCCAACGCCAGGCGCCGTCCACCGATCATCAGGGCCAACGCCAGCCCTTGCGCAGCATGACCGAGCCATCCGCCACGAGTGTAGGAAAAGAGCTGCGCGGCGACCGTGAGGACCAGAGCCAATAGCTGGGCTCCACGAATCCAGGCGACGCGCGCCATCACGACAAGGCTGCCGATGATAGGAATCGTCATCACCATGTAAGTGCTGAGCCAGTTGTAGTCCGACCCGAAGGCATGGGCTCGGACATACCGATCCCTCCAGGTGCCACCTCTGTCCACGAAATCAACCAGAGCGTAGACGGCAAGCACCGTACCGCTGAACGCCAACGCCCAGAGGATTTGCCGCGGCAGGCTCAATCGTCGACAACGATCCAACACGAGGAGGGACCAATAAAAGACGCCTGCCTGCGCCACGAACTTTTTCCACTCGGCAAGACTGTAGGCCGGATCGGTCGCGAACGGAACCGTGCAGAGCACCCAGATCATGAACAGCCAGAGGGGAAGATCCAGCGGATTCTTAATCCAAGGACTCACCCTCTCGATCCCGCACATGGCCAGGGAGAAAACGATCAGAATAATGACGGCATGTTCCTGGTAACGGAACAGTATCGGAACAAAACTCGCACAGGCGAGGACGATCATGACGTACCCCTGGAATACCCAGAAGAATGCATAGTCGGAGGCACCACGTTTTCTAGTCTGGATAGGTTTGGCTGCCGAGTCGGCAGAGGGCGACGTCATTCGATTCATACTCTCAGCGCCGCTTCACAATGAGGGAGACGCCATCGGTCACAGACATCGAGCACCGCCCCAACGGCTCGATCACTGCGGCTGAACAGACGGAGTCAGTATGACCATTCATGGACAGGCACACTCCTCTCTCGGCGTGAAGGACACCGAATCGGCATGTTGGTATGCACGCGAGACATGGATCACCCGTTTACCAGCCTAACGGAGCAAGCTCGTACCACGACTCGTCATCATCGGCCTCGTTCGCTGGCATCGTGATGAGAGACAATCAGGGGGCGCTGCCGGATTGCAGTATTCCAGTATAGAGAAGTCTCAAGGGTTGCACAAGAAAGGTGTCCCGCCGACACCATCAATCCAGGGCGCGTCAAAACAGACAGGTTATTGGATGAGAATCCAGAGGACGGGGCCAGGACGTGCGACTTTCTTAGGAGACTGCCGGCAGGGCCTTCATGAACCGCTGCAACCCATCTTGCCAAGATGGCATGCTGAACCCAAGCTGATGGAGACGGTCTGCGGATAACACGGAATAGGCGGGTCGCTTCGCCGGTCTCGGCATGTCGGCCGTCGTGATCGGCTCGACGGGAACTCGGTACCCTGACAACCGCACAATCTCCGTGGCAAATTCATGCCACGTGCAGTGCCCCTCGTTCGTCACATGCAGCACGCCCTGGGACGGATGCGCCACAAGTTTTCCAATCATCGCCGCAAGATCCTCCGCAAAGGTCGGACAACCTCGCTGGTCGGCCACGACTTTCAAACAGGGCCGCTCGGTCGCCAGTTGCAACATGGTTTTCACGAAATTCCTGCCGTGCAGACCATAGAGCCAGGCTGTACGCACGACCAGGGTGTTCTCACAGCAGGCCAGCGCCCGCTGTTCGCTCACCCACTTCGATTCGCCATAGGCACTGAGCGGATTGGCCGGATCGGTTTCGACATAGGGTCGAGTACCTTGGCCGTCGAACACATAGTCCGTAGAGAGAGAGAGGAGCCTCGCGCCGACCTGCGCGGCCGCGCGGGCGACCCGTTCAGTCCCATCGGCATTCACCGCCATGGCCAGGGCCGGATTTCGCTCTGCCCCATCCACATCCGTGTGAGCACCCGCGTGGATCACGACATCAGGAGCCGCTTCAACAATGACACGTCCGCAATCCTGCTGCGTGAGGTCGAACGTCGGAAGATCGAGTAACGTCAGCTGATGCTCGCGCAACGTCTGCCGAAGATCCGTTCCCAGCTGCCCCTGCGCGCCGGTGATTACGATCCGCACGCCGTCCCCTGCTGCAACCGCTTCGCATACTGCTGCTGATAGTATTCCTTGAACTCTCCGGACTTGATCGTCCGCCACCAACTCTCATGCGTGCGATACCACTCGACCGTTTGCTTCAATCCCTCCTCGAACGGCACGTGAGGCGACCACCCCAATTCGCGCAACCGGCTGCAGTCGATCGAGTACCGGCGGTCGTGCCCCGGACGATCCTGCACCAACCGAATCAGCGAGCGAGACTTTCCCAGTGTCGCCACGATCTGTTCGGCGACCGTGATATTCTCGCGCTCGTTCCCTCCGCCCACGTTGTAAATGGATCCCGGCTGACCATGTTCGAACACATGCTGGATCCCGGCCGCGTGATCTGACACCGATAACCAGTCCCGGCATTGTTTGCCGTCGCCGTACAAGGGCAACGGGTCCCCATCGATCGCGTTCGTCACAAACAACGGGATAAACTTCTCCGGATATTGATTCGGCCCATAGGTATTACTTCCACGCGTGATCAGCACCGGAAACCGGTAGGTCGTCCAATAACTCAGGACCAGCAAATCCCCGCCGGCCTTGCTGGCCGAATAGGGACTCCGCGGCTCCAATCGGTCTTCTTCCTTGGAACTCCCCTGCTCGACACTGCCGTAGACCTCATCCGTGCTGACCTGCAGGAACCGCTGCACCCCGGCCTGGCGCGCCTCCTCCAACAAAATCCCCGTGCCCACGACATCCGTGCGAGCGAATGCCCCCGGATCGAGAATGGACCGATCGACATGCGTTTCCGCCGCGCAATTGATGATGCCCTCGATCCGATGTTCCCGCAGCAGTCCATGTACCACCTTCTGATCACCGATATCGCCATGTACGAAGCGGTACTGCGGATGCCCGGCGAGATCGGCAAGATTCTCCAGATTGCCGGAATATTTCAGCGCGTCGAGGTTCACGACCGAATGGCGACCGCTCTGGATCAAGCGACGCACCAGATGCGACCCAATAAAGCCCGCACCGCCCGTGACCAGCATACGCATTTAAAACTCCATCCTGTTCGCCCCGGTCTGAGCCACGAGCTGATTGGCGGCTAATAACGATTCGATCGTACCGGCATCCGTCCACCAGCCCTCCAGGGGATCCCACGTCAGCTCTCCGGCTTGGATATAGGCATTGTTGACATCCGTAATTTCCAGTTCGCCCCGCCCGGATGGTTTCAGCGTTCTCGTGATATCGAACACGCGGGCATCATAAAAATAGATGCCGGTCACCGCATAGGAGGAGCGGGGATTGGCCGGTTTTTCCTCGATGCCCAGGACCCGGTTCCCGTCGAGCAGCGGGACCCCGAATCGTTGAGGGTCTTTCACTTCCTTGAGCAAAATCTTGGCGCCGGCCTTTTGCGCGCGGAACGCCTTCGCCGCCTGAGCGATATTGCCCTGGATCAAATTGTCGCCTAACACCACGCAGATCGGGCCGTCATCGGCGAAATGCTCCGCCAACCGCAACGCATCGGCAATGCCCCCCTCTCCCTGCTGGTAGGTGTAACTGAGATGCTTGAGCCCGAATTCTTTCCCGTTTCCCAGCAACCGCAGGAAGTCTCCGGCGCTGTTGCCGCCGGTCACCAGCATGACTTCGGTGATACCGGCATTCACCAGCGTCTGGATGGGATAATAGATCATCGGCTTGTCATACACCGGCAGGAGATGTTTGTTCGTCACTTTAGTCAGGGGAAGCAGTCGAGAACCGAGGCCTCCCGCCAGCACGACACCTTTCATGCTTCACCCCCCAAGGTCACCAGGTAATTGGATCGAACAGACACGGTGTTTTCCGTCAAGGACTCTTCCAGAGGAACCGTCAATGACCTGGATCTTAACGTTTCTGGCCGCGTTCAAACCAGAAAATTCGATCATGCCGCACGAGCGGGCAGCCATTCGTCTCGAATCGATCCGTTTCGGACGTGCAGGGGCATGGAGCCCTCCTGCGGCTAGTCTAGCTGTATCATGCCCACCACGTGTTCCGCGAAGGGAAGCGAGGAGGTGAAGGCCGGCGACACGGCATTGAGCACATGGGTGGACCGAGGCCCCGCCTCAATGACGAAATCGCTCAACAGGTCCGCGCTGCTCGTATCGATCAATTGTGCGCGTATGCCGGGTTCTTTCCCCGGTAATAGGTCCGCCTTCTCGAATCCCACTCCCAATGCTTCCGCTTCGCGAAAAAACCCGGCCCTCGTCAGCTTGCGCATCTCCGTCCAGGCAATCGAACGAAAATGATCCCGGTTGCGGCCGAACAGCCGCATCAGATAAGCCAGCATCGTCAGGCTGTCCTTAATGGTCGCACCGGTCATGCCGCGATACTGTTCCCGTCCCAGCAACGGGAGCGCCGAGGGGCCGATCGTGACCTCGCCCTCCGGCCGCCGGGTAAAGTGCACGCCCAAAAAGGGATTGCGCAAATCCGGCACCGGATAAATATTGCCGCGGACCTGAAGCTTGGAAGTGGGACGGAGCCGATAAAACTGTCCTCGAAAGGGCAAGATCCGGTACTGGAGGCCGACCCCATAGGCATGGGCGATGCGATCGGCATAGAGGCCGCCGCAATTCACGAGGTGCCGGTACCGGACCAGTCCCTCGCTGGTCTGCCCGATGTCTTCCCCCGTAGAGCCCTGCCAGGCGCAGCCGAATCGAAACCGCACCCCTTCGCGCTGGGCATCCGCCACCATCGCCTCCATCACGCGCTGCGGATTCACCACCGCCGTATCGCGCACATATAAGGCCTGGCCCACGGTCTTCGCGCAGGGCTCCACCTCCCTTAAAGCCTGTTCGTCGAGCAGACTGACGCGTACGCCGTTGGCCTGAGCACGCGCATGCAACTCACGCAACGCGGGCAATTCCGCGGCGGTCCGCGCGACGATCACCTTCCCATGGTCGTTCAGCGGGATCGCCTTCTCCCGGCAATAGTCCCGCAGCCGCCGATTTCCCTCGACACAAAGCTTGGCCTTGAGGGTGCCGGCCTTGTAATAGACGCCGGCGTGAAGCACGCCGCTGTTGCGACCGCTGGCATGTTCCCCCGCCTTCGATTCTTTTTCCAATACCAGCACGCCGGCGCCATGCTTCCGCCGGAGTTCCCTGGCGACGGCGACGCCGATCACTCCTGCCCCCACGATCAGGAAATCGCAGCTATCGTTCGCCATGCGGAACCTCGCCTCTCCTAATGGAACAATCACGGGGCCGTGACAGCAGACCGGCGGATGTACTAGGTGTCCGGCCGTCGACGTTCATGGCTCGACAACCCGCTCATACACCGCCACCGTTTGGCTCGCCGTGCGATCCCACGCGAACTCTTTTGCCCTCGCCAATCCGCGCGCCCGAAGCCTGGCCTGCAGATCGGGAGAGTCGAGCAGTCGAGCCAGGGCATCCGTTACCTGCCCGCTCTCACGCGGATCGATCAAGAGGGCCGCATCTCCCGCAACCTCAGGCAGGGAAGCGGCGTTGGATGAAATCACGGGACAGCCGCAGCCCATCGCCTCCAGCACCGGCAGGCCGAAGCCCTCATACAGCGACGGAAAGACAAAGACCGTCGCTTGCTGATACCGGTTGATCAATTGCTCGTCCGACAATAAACCGAGCAACTGCGTCTGCCCTCCGATGCCGAGACGTTCGATGGCCGTGCGAACATCCGCGCGTTTGCAGACATCCCCCGCAAGAAGAAGGTCAAACCGACTACGTAGCCCCTCCGGAAGTTTCGCGAATCCTTCGATGAGACAGCCGACATTCTTGGTCGGATCGGACCCGGCGACGCAGAAGACGTAGGGCCGTCCTGCCGAGCGAGAAACCGCAGGCTGAAAACGCGCGTGGTCCAATCCCAACGGGGTCACGGTCACCTGATCCGGACGGAGAGGCACATGGCTGAGCAGATCGCGCCGCGAATGTTCAGAGATGGTGATCACGTGATCGATTTTTTGCCAGCGATCCCCGACCAGTCGTTGTTCGATACGACTATTCAGATTGGTACGGGCACGGAGCTCAGGGAACAGCAGCGGTTTGACGTCGTGGATCGTCGAGACGAATTTCCCGCGCTTCCAGGCTACGCAGGAGTCATACGGGAAATGCAACACATCGTACGGACCGACCATGAGCGGGGCAACTTGTTCCCAGAACCGGCGACGAAAGAATGGAAATCGAATCACGCGATACCGCATGTTCACGCGCGCGGTGAACGAATGCTCCGCGTGGGGAAGCAGAATCTCATACTGATTCCGGTGATCGACACGCCCCAATGCCTCAATCAGCTCCCGGGCATACCGCCCGATCCCGACGTTGAGATTCTTGAGATGCCATGCGGCAATGACGATCTTCACAATGCTGTGCTGAATCGATCCATGGTGGCGGAAATGCGACGGCTCGGGCACGAGCGACTCGGGGCGATGGCATCACCGGAAACCGGTCGCGTGGAATCGGCGCGAATGGAACCACAGGCTACCCGGCAAGTCAAGGCAGGCCGAATGAAGGTGGTGCGGATGGGACACTTGCTGCGCCGGTTGACTGACCTCACCGCCTATGTTACCGATTGACGCATTCAAGGAACTCATGATTGTGGCCCACGTCAACGTCGTCATTCCTGCGTACAACGGCACTTCCAGATTTCTGGAACAAGCCATCGATTCCGTGCTCGCGCAGACCTTTGCCGACTACGAGATCATCGTCGTGGACGATGCCTCAACAGACGACACCGGCGCGCTGGTGCAACGCATCCCCAAGGTCCGCTATGTGCGCCATACGAAGAACAGCGGGCAAGCCGCCGCACGAAATACCGGAGCGAAACTGGCTCAAAGCCCCTACCTGGCGTTTCTCGACCAGGACGATGTGTGGGAACCCACATTTCTGGAGACGACGCTAAGCATGCTGGAACCCGCCGCCCAGGCTGCCGCCGTCCATTGCGACGGATATCAGGTCGACGAGCGCAACAACATTCTTGAATACGATGCCGCGATGAAATACACCGCCAGCGTGACGCAGCTACTCCGTGGCGGTCACGATGTCGCCACCTCCGGCTCGCTGTTTCGAAAAACGAGCTTCGACGCGGTGGGAGGCTACGACGCCCAGCTCTCGATCTGGGAAGACATCGATCTAGCCATCCGGCTCTACGGCCCGAATCGATTCATTCATCTCCCGAAACCGCTGTACCGCCACCGCCTTTACAGCCGCAATGCCTCGCGAGACATTCCCTCACTCCGGGCTCTGGATGGCCGTCGCCGCTTCCTGGAAAAACACGCCGCGGCCTGCTTGCCGGGCACAGCTGAAGGTCAGGCACTGTCGAGTGATTGGGCCGTCTATTATGCGGATCTTGGAAAGCACCATCTGCGAGCCCGCGCGAGACCGGAGGCCAGAGCGGCCTTTCGCCGCTCCCTGCGGCACCAGCCGCTCAACTTCAAAACACTCTCCCGGCTCGTCCGGTCATACTTCGTGTAGCGCACCAGAGTCCTGCCGCTCTTTTCTCGCATAGACCTTCAGTTCCGTCCCGTATCCCAGATGGCCGACGCAGAAACAGAAGGGACGGACCAGCAGCTTTTCGAGGAGTCGGCGAAACGGCACGGTCCGTTTGAATCGCTGTTCCCAGACACGATCCAAGCTGGCCATGAAATACAGGGAGCCCAAGCCGGTGCTGATCGATTCGATCCGGAATCCCGCCTCCTCGAGCACCCGACTCAGCGTCGCCTTTTCATAGTGAAACAGATGGCGGGGCAATTCCCAGGGAAACCACCATCGGCCGAATAGCCTCGCCTCCAGGCTGCCGGCATTGGGACAGAGCACCACGACGCGACCACCCCAGTCCATAATACGCCACACCTCTTTCAGGAGTGGAAGCGGACCATGCAGATGCTCCAGCACATGACTAAACAGTACGGTATCGAAGGTTCGGTCCGGATAGTCCATCGAGGCCAGGTCGCCCAGTCGCACCCGCGCTCCGAATCTGGACTGCGCCCGCTCCACGGCCACCGCGCTGGCGTCCACCCCCGACACGTCCCATCCTTGTTCCTGTAGCGCTACTAGATTGTTGCCTGCGCCGCACCCGACATCCAACGCCCTGCCGCGACCGACCCACGGCAGCAAACCACGCCCACGCCAACGGCGCCAGAGAAACTCGGGCCAGAGCAACAGACGCCGTACCCCTCGCCATCGGCGGGCCGATTTCGGAGCCGGATAGCCGTAAAAATCCTGCGCGATCCACCGTCGGACTTTCCCTGACCATCGTTTGGCAACCCGACGGAGATCGCCGGCCTGAGGAGGCGCAGCGTCGGGATAATAGGCGGCAGGATAGTACCCGCCGATTTCTTCGCGCGTCGGACGAGGATTCAAAAACAGCAGGCGACAGCCCTCGCAACGCACCACCGTGAACAAGTCCTCCGTCACATGGTGAGCGAGGTCGTATTGGCTGAAGACTGCGGTGTTCACGCTTCCTCCACACAATTCGCAGTCCACGGTTTCCATGCGTTCCTCAGGTTCTTTCGCGCAGAGGTTCTTACTGGGACTGCCTGCCCCGCTGATCGCGTAGCCGACCATGCCTCACGGCTTCAAGGTGCGGAGCCAGCGCGTATAGCCTCGAATCCGTAACGGCGCCTTGCTGATCGCCTGCCGATACTGTCGCCGCGCTTCGCCGGGCTGGCCGGCCCGTTCCGCCGCCGCGCCTTTGAGCAAGTGATAGTTCGCCCATTCTCGATCCAAGGCCGCTCGTTGCGCCGCCGTCAGGGGAACGAACCCCTCGAGACGCATCAAAAATCGGTCGCGGCTGGCGAGGACGCGCTCTCGATGGGTCTGCTCATCGAAGGCCATGTCTCGATAACCGTGCCCCCGTTGCAGTTTGTGCACCAGCACCTGATCGATGCACTCGAAACTGGTCACCCGAAACAGCCGGATCGTGAGGTCGGAATCTTCCGACCCGTACAGTTCGGGGTCCAAGCTGCCGATCTGATCGAGCATCGTCTTTCGGATTAGCAGTGTCGACGGCAACGCGACGTGCCCCCCGGCAAACGCCCGGACCATCGGCTCGCGGCTGAACCGCGCCGACACGCGCTCCTCCACCGTCCCATCCTCAAAGCGCACCTCAAAGTCCGTATGGACCAACCCCACCTCCGGCTGGGCACGCATGATCGCCAACTGGGCGGCGAGTTTGCCCGGCAACCATTCATCATCACAATCCAACAGCGCAATGAAGTGTCCCTGGGCGGCCGCGATGCCGTAATTACGGGAACGGGCCGGCCCGCCGTGGCTACGCTGAAACCAACGAATGCCCTCACTTTGCTCAAGTCGCCTCAATACCTCCTGCGTCCCGTCGGTCGATCCGTCATCCACCACGAGTATTTCCACGGCATCCCATCCCTGCGCCCGGACGCTGGCCACGGCCTTTGCCACGAACGGCGCGCCGTTGAACACCGGGATCACCACGCTCACCAGCTCGTCAATCATGTCCCCGCTCCCGACATCGTCCGTTCCAACATCCGGCTGGCCGCCGCAAACACCTCGTCGACGGTGATTTGCTGCATGCAACTGTCGTCGCCGCGCAAGCAGCTCGGATGGTAACAGGCACGACAATCCAGGCCCTTGTAGATCACCTGTGCCGGGCCTCCCCGCGGTCCCCACCGTTGAGGATAGGTCGGCCCAAAGAGTGCCACCACCGGAGTTCCCATCGTCGCGGCAATATGCATGGCGCCGCCGTCGTTTCCCACAAACAAGGCGCAACGTTGCACCAACGCGGCGAACTGAAGAAGGGAAAACTTCCCCGCGATCACGGTGGGCGCACAGTGGGTCTTGCGGGCGATCTGCTCGGCGACCTCACGCTCTCGCTGATCACCCCCCAGGAGGATCCGGCAGGCAAACGTATCGGTGAGACGGTCCGCCAGCTGTACGAATCGTTCATGCGGCCAGACCTTCAGCGAGTATCGCGCCCCCGGCTGCAGCAGCACCAACAACGGAGCGCCCTGCGCAGGCAACAAGCCGGCCTCCTGCAGCCAGGCCTCCACGACCTGCTCATCCGCCGACGATGCGTACAATGCGGGCGTACCAGGCTTGGGGTCAAGCCCCAGAACCCGCAGGGCGCAGAGATCGTAGTCCACCCGATGTTGATCTATCGGGCGTGGTTTGGCCACCTGGCTGTATAACAGCCCGCGCCAGCGATGTTCCGCGTTGAATCCAATACGGACAGGCGCACCGGTCGCCAGACTGATGACGGCCGAACGATCGCCATCCGTCAAATCGACGACGCCGTCGAAGCCTCGCCGTCGCAACATTTGCACAAACCTCAGCTGGGCGTCCCAGGAGCCTTTCTCGAGACACAACACCTCGTTCACATCGGGATTATGGGCCAGCACCCCTTCTGTTCCGCGATTCACCAGCATCGTGAGACGTGCGTGGGGAAACGCGGCGCGCAACCCGCGCAACACCGGTGTCGACAACAACACGTCACCGATATGCCGCAACTTGATGATCAGGATATTCTCAAGATTCATGACGCCGATAGCCCTCAACCACAGAGCTCCCGATAGAGGACACTGGTGCGCAATGCCGCATGCTGCCAGGTAAAGAGTCGAGCACGTTCCAATCCTCGCTGCCGGAACCTCTCGCGGAGTTCCTGATCGGACAACACCGTCACCATCGCCTGGCCTAAGGCCTCGACATTGTCGGGCGCGACCAACAACGCCGCGTCCCCGGCCACTTCGGGCAGAGATGACGTCGACGAGGTGATCGTCGGCGCGCCGCAGGCCATCGCCTCCAGGACCGGCATACCGAATCCCTCGTACTGTGACGGAAAAACAAACAGGTCGGCGAAAGAATAGAGTCGTCGCAAATCTTCACGATCGAGACGTCCCGTGCACCGCACGTCTTGTTCCAAGCCGAACGACTGGGCCGTCGTCCGGTAACTCCCCTGCGGATGTTCCGCATCCCCAACCAGCACAATTGCCCGCCCGCCGAGCCGCGAGCGCGATTGCGCGACGGCCTCCAGAAAGACGCGGTGGTTTTTCCTTGGATCAGCCCCGCCGACAAACAAAATGAATCCGGCTGACGGAATGGCCCAACGCGCCCGCAACTCCGCCAATACCTGTTCATCACGCACCGGAACAAACTCCTCGGACACGCCGTTATGGATGACGACCACCCGTTCACGAGGAATTCCGTACAGGGTTTCGATCTCTCCGGCTGAAAATTCCGACACCGTCACGACTCTCCGCGCCCGATTGGCCGTGGCCCTGGCTCGCTTGGACGAGCCGGCTTGTCCGAAGACCTTCCGCGAATATTCCGGATACCGGGCCAGCCAGAGATCATGGATGGTGACGATGCCCCCGCACCGCCCCGTCGTATGCATCTTGAAATTCGGACCGTGATAGAGATCGAGACGATCCCAGGCGCCCCGCCATGGCATCAGCCACCGCGGCGTCTCTACCCACCGCATTCGATCGTGCACCGGCCACCCAGCGAGTCGTCCTCCCTCCAGGGACCCGGGCCGGAGATACCCGACATACTCGATCGCTTGATCCAGATCCAACAGAGCCCGAATCAGATGGAAGGTGTGCCAGCCGACGCCGCCCTTATCGCCCACGATTGACGCCGCGTCGATCCCGATACGCATCAGGCGAACGACACCTCCGTCTGCTTCTTGCCGGGCACGCGCGGATCGATCACGGGTCCCGCCTGACGTTCAAGCGCTCCCAGGCCTTGGCATATTTGACGAACGTATGGAGGCCGGCAAACATCGCCACCACCAACCCGTGCACCCCGTCGCGATACCCGCCGCGCGAGAACAGAGTTTTGAGGATGGTGCCAAGATGATGTGTCGCAATGACCCAGCCACTGACGTGGGTGACTCGCTTGAGTTTCTCCTCGGCACCCAAGGTCGTATACCGCATCATCTTGCGGATGTGATGGTTCACCGTGGGCATGCTGTAGTGGATGAACGGCTCCTGAAGACGCTCTCGCCGACCACTGAGTGTGAAGTTTTCGTGCAGCTTGACCTCGTCATACCGCCCGGATGTTTTTCTGAACAGACGCAATTGATAGTCCGGATAGAGACCGCCGCCCTGAATCCATTTTCCGTAAAAAACGTTCCGGCGGGGAATCTCATATCCTCCGATGTCAGCGGGCGGGACGGTCGCCAAAACCGTTTTAATTTCTCGCTGTAATCCCTCGGTGACCCGTTCATCGGCGTCCACCACGAGAATCCACTCCGCATCAGCCTGATCGATGCCGAAATTTTTTTGCGGCCCATACCCCGGCCATGAGCGGACAAACACCCGCGACGTGTAGCGTTTCGCCAATTCGACGGTCCGATCCCGGCTCTCGGCGTCCACCACGATGAGTTCGTCGGCCCAGCGCACGGACTCGAGACAGTCGGCGATATTCTTTTCTTCGTCCTTTGTAATGACCACTGCGGCGATCGTCATCGTTTTGCGCCCCGCTCCATCGTGAACGGCTTTCACCCTGATTCCGCATGAGTCACGAAAACTGCGACCACCATTGCCGAGACGCCGCGCCGACAAGCCTGACTGCAAGCGGGCTAGCCCTGTTTCACCGGCGCAACCTGATTGCTCTCCGGCGCCGCCTGGCCTTGCAATTCCCAAAAACGCGCGTACTTGATGAACGTGTAGTAGGCATAGAGCCCGGACAAGATCAGGCCCGGCACACCATCCAGACAGCCTTTTCGTCCGACGTACATTTTCAGAAACGTGAAACAAGGATGCGACAGGAGTTGATGCCGGGAAAAGGAACGCCCCTGCTCGACCATCCGTCGCGCCATGAGGTCTGAGTAGCGCTCCTGCTTCGCGAGAAAATGATCGATGTCTCGAAACGGGTATTGTAACGCGGGGGCGGTCAGGTACCCGATTCGTCCATCCACATCGAAACTCTCGTGAACGAGTTCATCCCGATAACGCAACCGGCTCTTGCGAAACAATTGCGGCTGCCGGTAGTCGGGAAACCAGCCGCAATGTTTGATCCATCGCCCAAGAAAGTAATTCTTCCGCGGAACGAAGTACGCCTCGGCTTCAGGACCGGCATCCAGCACCAGCCCGATTTCGTCGCGCAACTCCGGAGTGGCCCGCTCATCCGTATCCAGGCTGAAGACCCAGTCGTGCGCGGCGTGGGCGAGGGCCTCGTTCCGCAGGCGGCCAAACCCGTGGAATTCATGTTGATAGACCTTGTCCGTGAACTCCCGGCTGATCCGCGCCGTGGCGTCGGTGCTGTGAGAATCCACGACGATAATTTCATCCGCCCAGGTGATGGACTCCAGACACGCCCGCATATTGGGCTCATCATTGAAGGCAATGACCACGACCGACACCGGTAGACGATTCACAGCAACAGGTCCTTTTCGACGCGCATGTCCAAAGAACTCCGGTCACTCATCCGTCACAACCGAGTCCCGAACTCCCGCCAGGACCACAAGCGATTGGAATCGAGCGCCACATTCGCCACTTCGTAGAGGGCCATCAACTCCCGGTCACGAACGGCGGAGAGCCGCCGCCGGCCCGACTCGTCCTCCGGAATCACTTCGAACCCGAGCGTGACGGCTTGAAACGTCTCGGTCGAGAACGAATACAACAACAGTCCTTCCGAACTGGCCAGTCCCACCAGATTATCGTAGACACTGGTGAGATACGCCACCTGGTTCGGCAGACAATCCCGGACCAGCAAACAGGTCAGGTCATGTCCGGCGAACGCCCCCACCGCCGGCAGCAATCCGTTCAACGCAAGCAGAGTCGGAGCGATATCCACCTGACTCGCGATGGACGAGACACTCCGGGGGCGATAGGTAGCCGGGGTGCGCAATGACTCATCCATCCAGACAAACAACGGTGACGCAAAATGACCGGCCTTTCGCTCGACATCGGTGCTTCCGACCGGTTCGTGCCGACCATGATCGCCCAAGACGACGACGACCGTATTGCGCAGCAGGCCTTCCCGTACGAGCCTGGAAAACACCCGCTCGAATTCGAGATCGGTGTACCGCAGGGCGGACACGTATTTGTCTTGCACCTGCTGCTGGAGGAGACGAACGTCCGGATGGGTCAAGGGCGCGGCAAAGGGATGGTGCGTCGACAACGTGAGGGTCGCGAGAAAAAACGGCGTGGCGGCCGCCTGACGCTGCTTAATGCGCTCATACCACAGATCGAAGAGAGCCCCATCGACTATCCCGAGACCCGCCCGTTCCGCATCGGGAGGGAAATCTCCTTCGTCGAAGAGCTGCTGCAGACCATTGCGGGCCACAAACGTTTGGAGGCGATTCAAATCCCGATGTTGCCCGATCACCATTTCCGTATGATACCCATGGCGCTGGAGAAGGGACGGCAGGCAGAGGTAGTCATGGGCATACCGCGTTTTCATTGCGGCCGCCCCCTGCCGCGGAAACGTGCTGCAGAGGGTCGCAAACAGTCCCCGGGACGTCTGGACGCCGTTGGAGAAAAAGTTCTCGAAGTAGACGCTGTCCTGCTTCAAGCGATCCAGAAAGGGAGTCCCCTTTACCTCGCCATAGGTCTGACCGAGATAGCGGCGATCCAAGCCTTCCAGAAACACCACTACGATGTTGGCTGGCTGTGCGAGCCGGACACCGTCCGGGTCGGTCCTGACGTTGCGCACAAACGGATACCGAGCATCGATGAAGGCGTCGGCTGGCGCCAGCAACCGTTGCACGGTCTGAACCGCCGACTCATAAGGCATGGCCTCGGCATTCGCCCGCCGTTCCATCGTCCCGCGTGAGACCATCGCCACTCGCAACGCCTCGGCCGCGAACAAGACCGGATTCTGCGCCAGCGTGTAATAGACCATGCTCCCGATCGCCGCGATCCGGATCCCATAGGGGCCAGAATGGTGGAATCCCGCTCCTCCGGCCACCAGCGCCACCAGAAGGAGCGCATTGGCCTGAAACCCAGAACCTGACCGCCAGCTGGCAAGCGCCGGGACAACGGCGAGGGAGAAACTCCACCACCACAGCCCCATGGCGATAGCCTGGATGCCTAGGAACAGCGCCAGCCGCCGCGCCCACTTTCCGCCCGCTTCCAACTCCGCACCGGTTTGCTGCATGGCCTGCACATTGGTCGTATCCGACGTCGCCGCAGGCGCAAAGAGATCACCGAGATACTCGAGAAACACAAAGTCCATATGCTGCCGATTGAACCCGTAATACCCCATATCCACGCAGAGAAGCACAAACAGGAGCAGCCCGGCCGAGGCACAACCCACGTGTAAGCCGCGGCGAAATGAGTAGGCCGGAAGGGGCGAGGATTGTCGCAGGCCGGCCCACCCGTGCCTGAGCAGGGTCCACAGTCCGGCCCCGGCTCCGGCTAGGACCAGGGCAAAGGTGGCGGTGATGAAATCCCCTCGCACGCCCACGACAAAGGTCTTGAAGAGCAACGATAGGCTCGGAGTTTCTTGCTCCAGCGCGTCGCGCAGCAGAAACACCCGTTCCGCCATTTGCATGACGACGAACAGAATCCACCAAAAGATCACCGCTTTGCGGATCGACGACCCCACCTCGGTCCATCGTTTCATCATGACGCGATCACCCGTCGATAGACCCGTTCCAATTCATCCACCATCCGATCGATCGAATAGGACTGTTCCACCGTCTGACGGCCACGTCGTCCCATCGCCGCCCGAAGCGCAGGATCGGTCAGCAGGCGGCCGATCCGCTCTGCCAACGCGTCAGGATCCCGCGGCGGCACGATAAAACCTGCCTCCCCGTCGGCCAGGACATCGGGAATCGATCCGGTGGTCGTCGAGACAACCGGCAATCCGATCGCCAACGCCTGCATTAACACCTGAGGAATGGTGTCGCCTTCGACCGTGGGAATCACGAACAGATCCAACGAGCGGAACACATCCAGAAGGTCATCCCGAAATCCCAATAGACGGACGTCGGCCGTCATGCCGAGGCGCTCGATCTGCCCGCGGATGTTCTGCTCCTCCGGCCCTTCGCCCACGATAAGAAACGCGACCGCCTGATGCTGTTTCAGCACCTTCGCGGCCGCCTCCACGAAATAACGGTGGCCTTTGTAATCCCGCAGATACGAAATGATCCCGACAAGCAAATGCCCCGGCGGAATCCCGAGCTCGGACCGGATATCCTGCCTTGGTTTCGCGGGAGAAAAGTACTCCACATCCAGCCCGATCGGAAACGCAGCCACCCGTTCCGGCGCCAACCCGTCCCGCTGGATGAGATCTTGTCGGTTCCGTTCTCCGCCGGTCACGATCACCATGTCGAACAGGCGCCGATACAGCAGATGGGTGGCGGCATTGTTGTTGAGCGGGGCCGAGATATGCCGCGTGCGAATGACCTTGGGGCGCGGAGTAAGCAAATGGGTCGACAACGCCGCAATCCAGCTATCGCGCGAACTGTTGACGTGGACGATATCGGGGCGCTCCCGCTTGAGCAACGCGCGAAAGGCGAGGATCGACAGCGGCAAGCGCCATTGCCGCATGACGAACGGCTCGACCGGAAGCCCGCGTTCCGAGGCCATGGCCATAATGGGGCTGCGCGGTTCCAGCACCAACCGTAGCCGATGGCCGCGTTTCAGCAACCGCTCCGCATGCAGCAGCACGGCCAGTTCCTGCCCACCGACCGCTGTGCTGGATTCCGCAATGAGAATATTCACGATGATCCTGGCCTGCGTGATCGCTTCAGTTGCTGCTCAACCGCGGAAACAACCTGCTCCGGACGCACCCCTGTCAGGCATTCGAGGGATACAGCACGGGAGCAATCCCGACGAAAACAGGGGCGGCATTCCACCGCATGCGACAAGACGAGATGCCCCTTGCCATAGGGACCCGTTTTGACCGGATCCGTCGGGCCAAACAGCGCTACGACCGGCGTGCCCACGGCCGCCGCTATGTGCATCGGGCCGGAATCGTTCGTCACCAACACGGCCGCGCGGCCCAACAAACCGGGCAGCAAGCCTACAGGGGTCTGTCCCGTGAGATCAATCGCTTTCGTACGCATGCGCGCCGTCACTGCTAGAGATTCCGGCCGTTCGGCCGGCCCGCCGATCAGGACGATCGGCAGCGCCTGCGCCTGAGCGAGCCGGTCCGCAGCCTCCGCGAAATACTGCGGGGGCCATCGTTTCGTCTCCCAGCGCGCGGAGACGTTCATCGCAATCCACGACTGCGGCGACGCGATTCCCGCTCGAGCCAGAATGGTCTCCACGGCCTGCCGGTCCTCGAGGCGATCGATAAAATCGAACAGCGGCTCCGCTGGACGTGCCGCGCCCAGCGCCTCCGCGACCAACAGGTACCGATCGACCGCATGCATGGGCGCAGTGGGAACCTCGACCCGCTGGGTATAGAACAGCCGGCTGCCCTCCCGCGCGTTGGCAAACCCGATCCGCCGGCCACAGCCGGTCAAGCGAGCCATCGCCCCGCTCCTGAACAGTCCCTGTAAATCGACGACCAGATCGAAGCCGGCCGCGCGAAGATCTGGTACGCGTCCCATCCAGCCCATCAACCCCTGGTCCACCGCGCATACCTGATCGACTCCGGCAATGACTTCCACCAACGGCGCCCATTGCCGCTTCACCAGCCAGGTAACCATGGCCTGCGGGAATCTCGCGCGCAAGGCGGCCAGGGCTGGCATCGCGTGCACGATGTCACCTAGCGAACTCGGTTTGATCAGCAGAAGTCGTCGTACGGGGTCGATCATTCGGCCACCAGAGATGATCAGCGCGGCGCGATAGCGGACGGCCTGCGCGTTGCGTGGACGAGGATCCACTCAACCGCCCGCGACAAGCCATCGGCCACATGGTCCGGCGACAGACCGCGCGCCGTCAAATCGGCCAAGGCCTTCGCCCCGGACGGTCCGGTCATGACCAGGAGACTGTGCGCCCCCACTTGTTTGGCCAATTCCACATCGCGGATGCTGTCTCCGATGACATAGGCGCGACTCAGATCCACCTGCAATTCGGCCAAGGCCCGATCGATCATGCCCCGAGCCGGCTTGCGGCAGTTGCATCGATCATCAGGATGATGGGGGCAAAAATACAGCCCGTCGAGCGTCACCCCGTCTTCAGCCAGCACCAATCGCAACTTGTTATGAATGGCTTCAAGATCCTTTGAAGTGAAATATCCTCGTCCCAGCCCTGACTGGTTGGTGACCACCACCAGGCGCGCGCCGGCCTGTTTCAGCCTGGCCAGCGCTGCGCCGACGCCGGGTAGGACCGTGAAGTCATCGGGAGATTTCACGTAGCCCGTATCGACATTCAATGTGCCGTCACGATCAAGAAATACGGTCACCCCCGCCAGCGAGGGTGAGGAGACGCTCGATAACGGGGGCTCCGGTTCGACGACGGAAGCAGGAGCCGCCAGCGGCAAATGCTGCACGGCCGCGCCGTACACCTGCTCCACCGTCACCTCGGTCATGCAACGGTGATCGATGGGACATTCCCGCAACAGACAGGGGGCGCAAGAGACCGGCTGCCGGACCAACTGGGCGTCGACGTGAAACGGCGACGTCGTTTGCCAGTCGGTCGGGCCGAAGACCGCCACCAACGGAACCTTGAAGGCGGCCGCCACATGCATCGGCCCGGTGTCGTTCGTCAGGAACAACTGGCAACGTTTTACTAACGCCATCAATTCTCGCACCGTGGTCTGACCGGAACAGACGACCGTGCGGGTCTTGATCTGGTCGGCGATCGCCGCACCCAACTGCTCCTCGCCCTTGGCTCCCACGATGGCCACGCCAACTCTGGCTCCCGATCGGCCCTGCGCTTCCTTCACCACACGATTGACGACCTCGGCATACCGATCCGGGAGCCATCGCTTGGCATGGCCATAGGTCGAACCAGGGTTCACCCCGATGACCAGATCCGACGAGCCGATCCCGGCATCAGCCAACCGCTTGGCGATCACTGCCGATTCGTCAGGCGTGACAAACAGGCGCGGCGCGGCCGCCGGACCCTGGGCTCCCAAGGGCTTCAGGAGATCCCAATAATACTCGACCTGATGGCGTTGCGCGCTGCGTGACGGCACAGTCACCGGATCGGTCAGCAGTAGACTCCGTCCGTCCGTCGCATACCCGAATCGTCGTGGGATGCCGGCCAAAAACCCGATCAGCGCCGCCTCAAAGGCATTCTGAAACAGGATGGCAAGATCGAATCGGTGACGGCGCAACACCCCGGCGAGCGTCCATTTTCCGATCAGTCCCGCATGGCGGCCCCGGTCGTCATACACCAGCGTCCGATTCACCGCGGGATGCTGTGCCAGCAGATCTGCGATGGCAGGCTTGACCAACAGGGTGATGTCGGCCCGTGGAAATAACGTGCGCACCTGGCTCAAGGCCGGTTCGCACATGACGGCATCGCCCAGCCAGTTGGGACCGCGGACGACGATGCGACGAATATCCTCCTTATGCATGGCCATCCGTCCCGCCCTCCGGGGGTTCGAGGCGCAACAACTGCTCCAGCTGTTCCTGCCCCGACACAATCTCGGTGCGGAGTCGAACGGCCCAGCAGACAGCTTCGGGGGCCAGCAACGGCGCCACCTTGTGGGCATCTTTCTCCGTGGTCACCAGCAGATCGGCACCACAGGCTTTCGCCTTGGTTCGAATAGTCTCCATCATCTCACGGGTATAGTGCACATGATCGGGAAATGCCAGCACCTCAATCACGGTGAGATCTAATTTCTCCACCAACGCGCGAAACGACTCGGCATTGCCGATCCCGCTGAAGATCATCGCCGATCGACCGTGAAACGCCTCCAGGGAACGCCGTTCATCTGTTCCCACGCGCCGATACTCCTCCGCCTGGAACCCCACTCGAATCGGCGGCGGAAGCGAGCCGCAAGCCCGCAACAACGGACGCCACACGGACTCCCCTTCATGCGCCGCATCAACCCGGGTAATCAGAACGGCCGAGGCACGCGCCGCCGCCGAGAGAGGCTCCCGTAAACGCCCAATCGGCAATGCCGCCTGGATTCCCTCAGAATCGGTGGCATCCACCAGCAGCAAATTCACATCGCGATAGAGTTGGACGTGTTGAAACCCATCGTCCAAAACAAAACAATCCACCGGCAGACGGGTCAACACCCATTGGCCAAGCGCGTATCGGTCCGCTCCCACCGCCACCACGGCCCGAGGGCAGCGACATGCGATCAGATACGGTTCATCCCCGGCCTCCTCCGGCCCAACCAGCACCTGTTGCCCGTCGGAGACCAACAACTGCGGCGCCGTGCTGCGACGCCGATATCCTCGGCTCAAAATGGCCACGCGTGTTCCCTGCGCCGTCAGCCGTTCGACCAGGTGCATGACGACCGGTGTTTTTCCCGTTCCGCCCACCGTCAGATTCCCCACACTGATCACGGGACGAGGCAGCCGACGTGTCCTGAACCAGCCATGGTTGTAACACCACAGCCGAGCCAGCGCCGCAAGTTCGTAGGGATACCCGGCCCACCGCTGCCAGGATCGCAGCCCTCTCGACATAGTCGCCGCCATTACGATTGCCGACTCGACGACTCCCGCCGCTGCTCCATCCGCGAGTCCTTCGAAGCCTCTGGCTCCGGAAGAAATGTGGCGATGATCTCCACGCTGCGCTGGAGGGCGCCTTGATTGTCGGCCACCACTTGCTGCGCCGCCAACCCCATCCGTTGCACAACATCGGGGTTCCGAAGCAGTTCCCGCACCACCTGCGCAAGATCCTGTTCATCCCGTATCACTCGTCCCCCCTGGGCATTCACCAGGAGCGCAGCCACTTCAGCGCAATGGTCGGTATGCGGACCGAAGAGGACCGGTTTTCCCCAGACCGCCGGTTCCAACAGATTGTGTCCTCCCACCGGCACGAGCGTTCCCCCGACAAAGGCCACCACTGCATCACGATACAACAGGGCCAGCTCCCCTCGCGTATCCAGCACCAACACACGTGGGCCGATCCCGGCCATCGGCTCCTTCCCACCGGTACTGCGGCGGGTCACCGTGAGGCCCTTGATTCTGATCATCTGTTCCACCTGGGCCGCTCGCTCGATATGGCGAGGCGCCAGGACCAAACGAAGATCGGAAAATTCGGCGCCCAGGGCCTGATAAGCATCGATGATCGATTCTTCTTCTCCAGGATGCGTGCTCCCGGCCACCAGCAACTGTTCCCGGTCGGTCAGCCCGAGCAATGCTTTCGATATGACCGTCCCCCCCACGGCAACCTGCGGAATCGGCTGATCGAACTTGATATTGCCCGTGCATCTGACCCGCGACGGTTCGGCACCCAATTCGATCATCCGTTGGGCATCTCGCTCCGATTGCATGAGGCAACAACTGATCATGTTCAGCATCGTTCGATAGAACCCCCGGATCACGGGCAGGCGTTGCCGCTCAAAGGAACGTGTGGACAGCCGCCCGTTGACCAGAATCGAGGGCACCTTCCGCTGCCGCAAACTCCGCAGGAGATTCGGCCAGAGTTCCGTCTCGACAAACACGTAGAGGCTCGGCTGGAGATGGTCGATCGCCTGATTGACGACCCAGGGAAAATCCAGCGGAGCGTATCGATGCTCGGCCACACCCTCCAACCGCTGCTCCACCGCCTCGCGTCCGGTTTCGGTCACGGTCGAGACGACCAACCTCGCGGCGGGATACCGCCGGCGCAGATCGCGCACGAGCGGCACGGCCGCCACGACCTCGCCCAACGATACCGCATGTATCCAGATGCAGCCTGCCCCGACGGCAGGGTTAGACGACGACGTCCCCGCCAGCAGCCCCAACCGCTGTGGCAACCCGCGACGACATCGCTGCTTGGCCAACAAGACGAACAGGATAACCGGGGAAACCAGGAGCAGGAGGCTGTTGTAGAGCAGATACCACATCAGGGACCAGCCCGCAGGACGGCCTCATCGGCCTCGGTCGTCATGCGGTTCAGCGTCTCTTCCAACTCCCGACGGAAACGCTCGAGGTCGTCAGTGGAGGCGTCGGGCGGAACTGCGATCGGCGGCCCCAGGAGAAAGATGCCGCGTGTAAATGGATAGGGCATGATAAACCGATCCCAGCTCGCGAAGAGTTTTTTTTTGAGCAGCCGAACGCCATGGGGATGATCGGCAGGCCGGTGGCCCTCGCCAGTTGCACCACTCCCAGCTTGGCAACCTGACGGGGCCCCTTCGGTCCGTCGGGCGTCAACACCAGATTGCCGCCGGTCCGTCCAAGGCGGATCAGTTGTCGCAATGCCTCCGCGCCCCCTCTGGTGCTGGACCCGCGCACGGCATCCAGCCCGAAACGCGCCACGATGCGGCGAATCAGTTCACCATCGCGATGCTGGCTGATCAACACATGGGCGACCAGGCCCGGAATGGCGAGCGGCATCATCAACTGTTGGGCATGCCAGAAGGCCAGGATCACCCGCTTCTCTTGCCGGAACAACCGGGACACATGCTCAAAGCCCTCGGTACGCCAGGTCATTGTGCGGCGCAGCATCTGAATGACCTGATAACCGACGGGCGGCACTATGGCAACCTTCAGTGCGTTCACTACCCGCTTCTGCCACGGCTGTGGCTGAAGCGACGACGGCGATCGATCAGTGGTCATAGGACGCTCACCGTTCACGGTACTCTTACTCCGGAATCGCATCGGCAAACTGCATCGCATGTAGACGCTTATACAGGCCACCCTTGCGTAATAATTCTTCGTGCGAGCCGACCTCCGCGACCGTCCCTCGGTCCAACACCACGATGCGATCGGCATTCTGAATGGTCGATAACCGGTGCGCCACCACCAGGGTCGTGCGGTTATGCATCAAATTGCTCAGAGCCAGCTGGACGATCCGCTCCGACTGGGTATCCAACGCCGAGGTCGCTTCATCCAGGATCAGGATGGGTGGGTCTCGGAGAATCGCCCGCGCGATGGCCAGACGCTGTCGCTCGCCGCCTGATAGCTTCAGCCCCCGCTCTCCAATCAACGTATCATAACCGGCCGGCATCCGAACGATGAACTCATGCGCATAGGCCAACTGGGCGGCCCGCATCACATCGTCCGGCGTGGCACCCAGCCGTCCGTAGCCGATGTTGTTGCGCACCGTATCGTCGAACAACACGACTTCCTGCGACACGATGCCGATCTGCCCGCGGACCGAACGCAAACTGCAGGACTGAAGATCCACCCCGTCGATCAGAATCTGCCCTCCGGTCGGATCGTAAAACCTCGGCAACAGACTCACCAGAGTGGTCTTGCCGCTCCCGCTGCTGCCCACGAAGGCGATAATCTCTCCGGCCCGAATCGTCAAATCGATACCGGCCAGCGCAGGCTCGCCCTGGCCCGCATATCGAAATGCGACCTGCCGAAATTCGAGGGAGTGTGAAATGGCCGGCAATTCCGTCTGGCCTCCGTGGGACTCCTGTTCCGTCGGAAGATCGAGCACGTCAAAGACCCGTTCGGCGGCCGCCAACGCCTGCTGAACCGTGTTATTCGCCCCCGAAAGTCTTCGGATCGGCGTATAGGCCATAA
The DNA here is from genome assembly GCA_031315995.1 of Nitrospira sp. Lineage (GTDB taxonomy): Bacteria > Nitrospirota > Nitrospiria > Nitrospirales > Nitrospiraceae > Nitrospira_A. Next base: position 246,845 of record JALDRG010000007.1, on the reverse strand, counting down.
ACATGGCCGCCAGGAATGAGAAGAAGGCGCCGGGAGTCATTTCATCATGAATCACCAGATACCCGCCATACCAGATGATCCCTGCCACCCCGAGCACACCGATGACCTCCATATGGGACGACCCCAGCGAGGACACCTGAATGGCCTTCATCGTCGTGTGAATAAAGGCGTCGTTGCTCTGGCGAAACCGCTTGGATTCCGCCTCTTCCCGGCCGAACGATTTCACCATGCGAATACCGGCCAACGTTTCCTGCAGGGTCGAAGCCATATCGCCCATACGTTCCTGGCCGCGCGTGGCGAGCCCCCTCAACCGTTGCCCCATCCGCGCCATCGTCACCACCGACAGCGGCACGACGATCATGGAGACCATCGCCAGTTTCCAATTCTGATAGATGATCACGCCCATCATCGCCAAAAACGTCAGCCCCTGCTGGAACAAATCTTTCAGCACCCCGGCCACAGCGTTGGCCATCTGATTGACATCGTTGATGACGCGCGACACCAAACGACCCGACGTATTCGTGTCGTGAAAACGAACCGGTAACCCTACCAGCTTGGAGAAGAGCTGCTCTCGGATGTCGCCGATCACCTTGTTCCCGACATAGTTCATCAAATAGTTCTGACCATAGTTGAACACCCCCTTCAGCACCGCCACCGCCAGAATAGCGATGGGGAGCACCAGCAGCAGGCTTTCATCCTTGCTGATGAACAGTCCGTCGAGGACCGGGCGCACCAGCCAAGCATAGGCGGCAGAGAGCCCGGCCACGAACAGCGCACAGAGGAACGCCGCCCCCAGTCGAAACCGGTAGGGATGCAGATATTTGAGCAGGCGAAGATAATGTTTCATGAGCGACACTCGGCAAGAATCACTTCCGCGGCGCGTCGCGAGGCGCCGGGGTCGCCCAATGCCTGGCGGACCTTGAGCAATGCAGCTCGCATGCCGTCATAGGCCGTCCGGTCTTGCAGCAACCGTTCCGTTTCCTGAGCCAGCCGCTCACCCGTCGCGTCATCGTGGATTAATTCTGGGACGATGGTCTGCCCGGCCACGAGATTCGGCAGCCCGATCCAAGGAACACGAATGAGCAGCCGAGCGAGCAAATAGGTGACCCTCGAGGCGGCGCGGTAGAATAAGATCATGGGTGTGCCGATCACCGCCGCCTGAAGCGTGGACGTTCCTGATTTCACCAAGAGCACATCCGACGCGGCCATCACTTCGTTGGACTGGTCACGAAAGACTCGTATCGGGGTGGGGCTATCGCGAACCAGTTCGTCCAGCAGGCTCTCCTGAATCGAGGATGCCTGAGCGGCGATAAACTGCGCCGCCGGATAGCGCTCTACCAACCGCCTCACCGCGTCGCGCAGAACCGGGATATGCTGCTGTAATTCTCCCTTTCGGCTTCCGGGAAACAGGCCGATCACCAGCCCAGCCTCCGGTAGGCCGAACTGCTTTCGTATGGCTGCCCGGTCGTATGACGGCGCCATTTCGTCCAAGAGGGGGTTGCCGACAAAAGTGTACCGAACGCCGGCTCGCCGGTACAACTCCTGCTCAAACGGAAGAATCGACAGCACATGATCGACGCGCTGCTGAATCCATCGCATCCGCCCTGGCCGCCAGGCCCACACTTTCGGCGCAATGTAGTACAGCACCTTGAGACCACAGGCCTTGGCCACCCGCGCAAAATGAAAATTGAGACCGGGGTTATCGATCAACACCACAAGATCCCAACGTTCTCCCTTGATCAGTGTTCGGATTCGCGAAATCCGCTGCAGCATCGTTTTGACGGCCGACACGCCGATGAGCCCCATCACATCCAGTTGTGGAATGTCGCGGACCAGTTCTGCGCCCGCCGCCCGCATCGAGGCGCCGCCGATGCCCACAATCTGAAGGGCGGGAGACAGCTCCTTCAACGCCTTCACCAAGTGGGCTCCGTGCAGATCGCCGGAGGCCTCTCCGGTCACGATTAAGATGCGTGGCATGCTGTTCGTCTCATGCGGACAGGCACAGAGGTGACACCCTTACACATTCTCCTGACCGAACACCACCGCCGATGCCTCACCTGCCGAGTGGCGTTGTGTAAATTGACCGATGGCCTCCAGCACCAGCGCGGCCAGATTGAGCGCCGCTGCCCCGTCTTCACCGGATACGACCGGACGGGTTCCGGTGCGCACCGCATGAATGAACGAGTCCAGCTCCAGCCGCAACGGCTCCTCATCTCCGGCCTGGTAGGATTCCACATCGATCGTCGGCTTGGCGCCGGCGCCTTGTACGCGTCGAGACACGACGGCCTGGCGTGTCTGAAAATCAATCGAGACATAGCGGTCGCGCTGAAAAACCCGCAACCGGCGCATTTTATTGGTCGAGACCCGACTGGCGGTGACATTTGCAACACATCCGCTCGCGAAGGCGATCCGAGCATTGGCGATATCGATGTTGGGTGAGAGTACCGGCACACCAGCCGCCCGAACCTCTTCGACCACCCCCGGGTTGAACGACAACACGAGGTCCAGGTCGTGAATCATGAGATCCAGCACCACATCGACATCGGTTCCCCGTTCACCGAAGGCGCTCAACCGATGACATTCGATAAAGGCAGGGCGCTCAATGTGGGGGCGCATGCGCTGCATGATCGGGTTGAACCGCTCACTATGTCCGACCTGTAACAGGCACCCGCGTCGCGCCGCCAGTTCGACCAACTCATGGGATTCCGCAGGCGTTGCGGCGATGGGTTTTTCCACCAGCACATGCTTGCCGGCTTTCAGGCACGCCGTGGCCGTCGTAAAGTGGGCGGAGGTGGGAGCGGCCACGCTGACAATATCGACCTGCTTCAGCAAGTCGTCGAGTTCCGTCCAGGCCTGCACGCCATGTCGATCGGCAATGAGCTTGGCGCGGCTCGGCGATGCGTCATAGACACCGACCAATGTCGCGCCGGGAAGCGTCGCGTAGTGCCGCGCATGGTGCTGGCCCAGGTGGCCGACGCCGATCACACCGGCTCGAAGCTGTTTCATCGCGCCCTATCCTCTGCCAACAGACATGGCTCCGTGCTGATACCGGACGGTATTAGGTCATGCCGACAATCGCGATTCCGGCGCGGTTCGCCTTCGCGATCGTTTCGTCACGATCAAGGAGGATCCCACGCCCCGCTTCCAAGGCCAGCACCGACGCCTTGACGGACTCCATCACCTCAATGGTGCGCGGACCGACGGCGGGCAGATCGAATCGGAGGTCCTGCTGAGGTTTACACCGTTTCACGACCACCGCGCCGCCATGCGCCAGTTCCCCGCCCCTGCGGATCGCGCCATCGGTTCCCTCCACGGCTTCGACGGCGACGATCACCCGGTCCTTCACCACGACGCACTGCCCGATATCCAGCGCCCCGATCTGTTTGCCGACATCCCAGCCGTACCGAATGTCTTCCCATTCCTTCTTGCTCGGCTCACGCCTCGTCAACGTGCCGTCCTCGACCAGGATTCCCTCCAGGCCGAATGTGGACTCACAGATCTGAATGCCTTCTTGTTCGATCTCTTCGGCGACCCGACGAAGGATATCGTCGTCCTTGAGATGAATCAGTTTGGCAGCTAAGGCTAACGCGCGAAAATCTGGTCGGACCGTGGAAAACACATGCGTCTTCTTGATACCTCCCAGCATGACCGCCCGCTGAACGCCGTCCCCCTTAAGGGCCTCGATCAATTTGCCGAACTGCCCGATCTTGATCCAGTGAATGTGATCGACGTGCCGTTCCAACTCGGGATCTGTTTCGCCCTCGTGCGCCACCGCCGACACGGAATACCCGAGCCGCTTCGCGTTGTCGGCAAAAATGATCGGAAACCGGCCATTGCCTGCGATGAGCCCGATCCGCTGTCCGTTGGACGCGTGTATACCGTCGGCCACATGCTCTCCCACCGCTACTCCTCTTCGCCCTCTTGATCCTTACCGACCGATCGGCAGATCCCCCGTTTGGTCCCTTCCATGAACGCGGCCACCTGCATGACATCCTGGCTGGCACTGAAGGTCCCACGCGCCAGCTTGACGGCCTCCGCCACCCGATGCCCGGAGCGAAAGAGCACTTCATATGCCTTTTTCAAGGCCGCAATCCGATCGGAGGAGAAGCCATGCCGTCGCAGACCGATGGAGTTCAATCCGTACATCCGGGCGCGATATCCGCCGGCAGCCCGCATGAACGGCGGGAGATCCTGGCCGAGCGCGCAGCAGCCGCCCACCATCGCATAGGCACCGATGCGCACGTATTGGTGAATGCCTGAGAGGCCGCCGATAATGGCGTGATCACCGATGGTGATGTGCCCGGCCAGACTCGCCGCATTCGCCAGGATGAGATGGTTCCCGAGGTGGCAATCGTGCGCGACATGCACATAGGCCATCAGAAAATTAGCGTCGCCGATGCTGGTGACTCCGCCACCTTGCACCGTCGCCCGATTGACCGTCACATACTCGCGCAAGATATTGTCGTGCCCGATCACGACCTTGGTCGGCTCGCCCTTGTACTGCATATGCTGGGGCGGTCCGCCCACCGACACAAAGGGATGCAATTCGCACCGCTCTCCGATGTCGGTCCACCCGTCGATACAGACATGGGACGAGACTCGGGTGCCGGCGCCGATCCGGACATGTTCTCCGACGACGGAGTAGGCCCCGACTTCCACGTCGTCCGCGAGCACCGCTTTAGGATGGACCACCGCGGTCGGATGTATCTTCACTCACACCTCCTCACCATTGCCTGTCGTCCTGTTCAACGCTACGCTGCGGGCCACCGCACGACCCCTGGTTACTGTCCCTCGACTGCCTTTTCATCCGTGACCATCGCCGTGACTTCTGCTTCACACACCAGCTCGGACTCGACGAAGGCTCGGCCCTGCATCTTCCAGAACGGGGCGCGCTTCTTCAGCACATCGACTTCCAACCGGAGAATGTCCCCCGGGACCACCGGCTTCCTGAATTTGGCCCCGTCGATCCCGGTCAAATACACAACCGGGCGGCCGACCGCCCCCAGGGACTTAAAGGCCAACACCCCGCCGACCTGGGCCAGAGCCTCAAGGATCAATACGCCCGGCATGACCGGACGCCCTGGGAAATGCCCCTGAAAAAACGGTTCATTGATGGTCACATTCTTGATACCGACGATCCGGCGGTCCGGCTCGAGTTCTCGAATGCGGTCGACGAGTAAAAACGGATACCGGTGGGGAAGGATCGATTGAATCTCAACGTTGTCCATCACTGACATCAGCCCCGCCTCCTGTGTTGCGTAGACGATTACGACTCCCGACTATTTGTTTTGCCGATCAAACTCCTTGATGATCTGCTCCGTGAGATCGACCGATGGGTGATTGTAGATCACGATCTTGACCGTGGACTCGCTGCCCCGGTCGAGGACGGCGGTATACCCTTCTTTCTGGGCGACCGCCGCCGCGGCGGCATGGATACGCTGCGCAAAATCCGCGACCATTCCCCGCTGCTTGTCCTGCACCTCACGATTGAAATCCTGAATCCGGCGCTGATAGGCCTCCAGCTTCGTCCTGAACTGCTCCTGCTTCTCCTTGCGAGTCTCCTCTGAGAACGTCGCATCCTGGAGCCCCTTCTCCAGTTCCTTCAACTCCTGGTCGTCGGAATCGATGATCTTTTGGCGCGTCGTGGAGTAGCTCTTGAGATCCTCGAGCGCGCGTTTCCCGGCCACGCTCCGTTCGACGACCTTTTGCTGGTCCATCATCGCGATCTTCATGCGGTCCGCCGCCTGCACCGGCTGCGCCAGCCATGCCAACAATACCTGTAGCACACCCCCTACGATCCAAGTACGTACGTTCATGGGCCCCCTCATCATGGATACGTGTTGTTGAATTCTTCGATGACCTGCGACGACACATCCACGGCCTCGTCGAAATAAAGCGTGGGGCCTCCGCGGCCGCGATCGAATACGGCCTGCAACTCCAGCCGTTTCGCCACCTTCCCCGACAGGGCTTCAATCTTCTCGCGGAACCCGTCCAACACCTCTTTTTGCTTCTCCTGCACTTCACGGTTCAGGTCGGTGACCTTCTGCTGATACTCCGCCATGCGGCGCCGGAATTGTTCTTCCCGCTCTCGTTTGGCATTGGCGCTCAGCACACTGCCCTGTTTCATGAAATCTTCTTCCATCCGCCGCAACTCTTTTTCCTCCAACTCGATGAGCGCCTGCCGGTTCTTTGCAAACGAGGCCAGCATGTCCTTCGCCTTCTTCCCGACAGTGGTCTCGCTCAGCACACGCTGAGGATCCACCACGCCGATCCGGGTGGACGTCGGCACCGTCGAATGTCCGGACCGACACCCGCCGATCACCAACGCCACGGTCATGAGCGCGAGACACACCCCGGCCCATCCGGCCCTCTGCGATCCACCGCGGCACACGTGTCCACTCATTCCGGCGATTCCTTTCTCGGACACCGACACACGGATCGCCTGTTAGAACAGCGATCCGATGGTGAACTCGAACACACCCATCCGCTCTGTGGGCCGGGGATCGAGATTGATTCCGTAAGCAGCCCGCAACGGACCGAACGGAGAAATCCATCTGGCCTCAAACCCGGCCGCAGCCCGTAAATCACTGAACTTCACCGGCTGGTTGTCGTTGAATCCGTTTCCATAATCGAAGAAGAACACGCCGTTCAGCTTCGCTTCGGACGAAATCGTGAAAATAAAATCGTTGTTGAAAATGAGTTCTTTGGCGGAACCCAGGAGCGAGCCGGACGGCGTCACAGGACCCGCCCGTCCGAACACGAACCCGCGCATCGTATTGATACCTCCCACGAAGAACCGCTCGGTGAGGGGAATGGGCCGGCCCCCAAGTCCCTCTGTCTGTCCGTAGCGAACGTGCACCGAGAAGCGCGTGTCATAGACCAACGGCGTGTATTTCATCACATCGACATACAGTTTATAAAAGTGATTCGTCCCCCCGAGGGACGGCGAGGCGTAATCGGCCCCGAGGCTGAATCGCCACCCGGTTCGAGGATCCAGATAATAATCGCGCGTGTCGCGAAAGATCGAGGTGCGCACACCCGTCGATGATTGTGTGCCGAGCTGGCCGCAGATGAGCGGGATCAGATCCGGACAGAGCCCCGCCTGCGGATCACTATACTTGAGCTGCTCGGCGAACAGGCTGATGCTCCCGTTCACATATTCCGACAACCATCGGCTCCAGGTGACGCTCGCACCGGATTTCGACTCGAAATAGGAAATGTAGTTGGTCATCGACCGGTAAATATCCAGCTGGAGCGCATTATACGAGTCGTTCACGTAGGGATTCCGGAAGGTCACCAAGCCCAACGACCGCTGCTGACCCAATTGCCCGCGGATACGCCCCAACCAACCGTTTCCACCGAGGTTGCCTTCGGTGATATCCGCAATCGCCACCAGTTTATCCAAGGTGCTGAATCCGCCGCCGATGCTGAACTGGCCGGTCGGCTTCTCCTTCACCTTCACATTGAGATCGACTTTGTCGACATCGACCTGCTGCGGCAAAATTTCCACCGTCTCGAAAAAGTTCAAATTGTTCAACCGCTGAAAACTACGCTTCAACGCCAGGGTGTCGATCACGTCCTGTTCGTCCAACCGCAGTTCCCGGCGCACCACATTGTCCCGCGTTTTGTCGTTGCCGGTGACGTGGATCTCCCGGATCCGCATCATTTCCCCTTCTTTCACGTTCAGGATAATCGTCGCCGTGCGCGCAGTGTTGTCGGGCGTCACGTTCGGCACGACATCGGAGAACACATACCCCTTCGCACCGTACAAATCCGTGATCCGGGTGATTTCACCCCGAATCTTGGCCCGCTGAAAAATTTCGCCGGGCTTGATATTCAACCCTTCGCGCAACTCATGATCCTCGAATACGGTGTTTCCGCGAAACCCGACTTCCTGCACGATGAACGGCTCACCCTCGACGATCGAGTAGCTGATTTCGAACCACTTTTTGTCGTCGCTCAACTCCAGCGTCGGCTGGCTGATCTGCACATTCAAATAGCCTTTATTCAAGTACACTTCCCGCATGCGCTCGATATCGTTTCCAAGCTCCTCGCGCTTCAGCACGCCGGCATCGGACAGCAGCGACGGCACCTTCAGCTGCGTAAGGAGTCCATACCAGGGAATCCATTCGCGGGTCGCCGTAACTTTGAACATCTCTTCCTTGGTCACGGCCCGCATCCCCTCGAAATTGATCTGCCGGACTTTGGCTTTGGTGCCTTCCTTGATGAAGAACGTCAGCCGCTTCCGGTCTTCGTCCACCGCCTGTATGACGGGAATGACCTGACAGTTATAGTAGCCGTCTTCCTGATAGGCGAGCCGGATCTTCTCCGCGCTCTCTTTGGCTTGTTGCTGGTCGAGAAACGTTTGACTCTTGATCGTGATCTTCTCTTTGAGCTTGTCGTCGCTCAATTCCTGGTTGCCGTCGAAAACGATCTCGGTAATGAAGGGTTTCTCTCGGACGACGAAACCGACGGACACGCCCTCCGCGCCTGACTCCGTCTCCACCTGCACGTCTTCGAAGTATCCCGTGGCGTACAGGATTTTGACCTGCTCACGGAGCGCCTCGGCCGTAAAATGGTCGTTAGGCTTGAGCGTGAGACGCCCCACGATCGCCGGCAGTTCAATACGTTTCTGCCCACGGATGGTGACCGACGTCACCAACGGCAGGCCGTCCTGCGCGTACACGGATGCTCCCACTCCGATCGTGTAGAGGAACACCAGCGCGAGAATAAGAATTGCCGCCCACCGCCTGCCTCCCGACTTGGTCACCGCAATCCTTCCGTACCACCTGGGAATGCAAGCACTGGTTGTCCTGGACTTCGAGATAGGAAACCGCCACGTTCCGTATCGCGTCTCTTGCACCGGGCCGACCGGCCCCGCGCAGGCAGTGACGAACCGTTTCCGTTACACTTGTTCTATTACGCTTACCGATACGCCGCGTTCGACGCAGCGCCGCCGTACATTTGCAGAAAAACTCTCGGATTATATTGACCACGTTTTTCAATGTAAAGGAGTTTCCCCGCGCGCCGGCGCACCGGCAGCGCTCGAAAAGACCGGAGGAAATCTTGACTTCACCTACCCCATCACATACTATCGCCCCTATGACTCGCACCGATGTACGTAAAGCTATTATTCCCGCTGCCGGACTGGGCACACGCTTTCTTCCCGCCACCAAAGCCTCTCCGAAAGAGATGCTGCCGCTGGTCGACAAACCGCTGATTCAGTATGTCGTGGAGGAAGCCGTTGCATCCGGCATCGAAGACATCATCGTCATCACCGGCCGCGGCAAGCGCGCCATCGAAGACCATTTCGACCGTTCCCTGGAACTGGAAGAAAATCTCAAAGGCAGCGGCAAGGGGCAGGTCCTCAACCAGATGCGTCACATTTCGAATCTGGCAAACTTCTGTTATGTCCGCCAACCGGAAGCCATGGGGCTCGGACATGCCGTGCTCTGCGCCCAACATCTGATCGGCGATGAACCGTTTGCCGTCATTTTGGGTGATGAAATCATCGACGCCGCGGTCCCGGGCCTCGCGCAACTCATCCATATTTACAAGCAGCGCAAAGGCGCCGTGTTAGGCGTACAAGAAGTACCGCCGCAAGAAGTCAGCCGATACGGCATCATTTCCGCGCGGCGAGTGCGCAACGGCCTGCACCGGGTGGATGACCTGGTCGAAAAACCGTCGCCCGCCGACGCGCCGTCGAATCTGGCCGTCATCGGACGGTATGTCTTGCCGCCGGAAATTTTCCCGATTCTCCGCAAGACGCCTCCGGGCAAGAACGGAGAAATTCAACTGACGGATGCCTTGCGGCAACTGGTCCGGACCACTCCGATGTTCGCCCACGAAATCGATGGGCAGCGGCATGATGCCGGCGACAAACTCGGCTTTCTGATCGCCACCGTGGAGTTAGCACTCAAGAACCCGTCCTTGGGACCTGCCTTCGGCGAGTTCCTGCAACAACGACTCCGACCGACAGCCGCCGACGTGCGTCGTCGCGGCCCCGGCCGGCCCGGCCCAGGTCGAACGCGCGCCACCAACTAGCCTTGGGCATGACGGAGCACCGTCACCCAAACCGTGTCGCAGCACGTCATGGTCACTGAGCCCACACACCAGCAGACTGGAGCCTCATGGCTGAAGCAGTAGAACAAGAATTCTCAAGCAATCAGAACCTCGAACCGCCGGACCAACTCCCCCTGCTGCCCGTCCGAGATATCGTCGTGTTTCCCTATATGGTGCTCCCGTTGTTTGTGGGACGCGAGATGTCGATCAAGGCGATTGAAGCGGCGCTGGCGGGCAACCGTATGCTGTTCCTCGCCACGCAAAAATCCCTGGATGTGGAAAACCCCCAACCGGACGACATTCACGCGGTCGGCACCGTGGGCATCATCATGCGAATGCTCAAGCTGCCCGACGAACGGATCAAAATTTTGGTGCAGGGACTCGCCAAGGGGCGGATTGAAGAGTACATCCAAAACGATCCCTATTATTCGGTTCGGATCGAAAAACTCGTCGAGACGAAGCAGCCTGGCTCCCCCCTGGAGACTGAGGCCGTCATGCGCACGGTCAAGGAACAGATCGAAAAGATCGTCAGCCTCGGCAAAGTGTTGATCCCGGATGTGATGGTCGTCATCGAGAACTTGGAAGACCCGGGCCGTCTGGCCGACATGGTGGCGTCCAATCTCGGGCTGAAGGTCGACATCACGCAAGCTGTCCTCGAAATCGTGGACCCGATTCAACGGTTGCGGCAGATCAGCGAGATTCTCGCCAAGGAAATCGATGTCCTCTCCATGCAACAAAAGATTCAGGCTCAGGCCAAAGGGGAGATGGACAAGACTCAGCGCGAATACTTCCTGCGCGAACAATTGAAAGCCATTCAAAAAGAACTCGGTGAACTGGACGAGCGGGCGGAGGAAGCGGCGGAATTCCGCAAACGCATCAAAGACGCCAAGATGCCCGACAAGGTCCTGAAGGAAACCGAAAAGCAGCTCAAGCGGTTGGAAAAGATGCACCCGGATACGGCGGAGTCCGCCACGGTCAGAACCTATCTGGAGTGGATGGTCGAACTCCCGTGGAATAAGAAGTCGAAAGACAATCTCGACCTGAAAGCCGCGATGAAGGTCTTGAACGAGGACCACTACGATCTGGAAAAAGTGAAAGAGCGCATCGTCGAATATCTGGCCGTGCGCAAACTGAAAGAAAAGATGAAGGGGCCGATCCTCTGTTTCGTGGGCCCGCCGGGCGTCGGCAAGACCTCGCTGGGAAAATCCATCGCGCGCGCGCTGGGCCGCGAGTTCGTCCGGATCAGTCTGGGCGGGGTGCGAGATGAAGCTGAAATCCGCGGCCATCGCCGGACCTACGTCGGCGCGCTCCCAGGACGGATTATCCAAGGCATGAAGCAAGCCGGCACGAGCAATCCGGTGTTCATGCTCGACGAAGTCGACAAAGTCGGCATGGATTTCCGCGGCGACCCTTCGGCCGCCCTGCTGGAAGTGTTGGATCCGGAACAGAACAGCACCTTCACCGATCACTATCTCGGCGTGCCCTTCGACCTGACGGAAGTCATGTTCGTCACGACGGCCAACTTGATGGATCCGATTTTGCCCGCCTTACGGGATCGCATGGAAGTCATCGACATCCCCGGGTATACGGAAGAAGAGAAGCTCGGCATCGCGCAGAAATATCTGATCCCCCGTCAGATGAACGAGCACGGCATCACCGAGAAGCATATCCGCCTCCAGGAAGCGACCATCCGCCACGTCATCTCGCACTATACCCGCGAAGCCGGTGTCCGCAACCTCGAGCGCGAGATCGCCAATCTCATGCGGAAAGTCGCGAAGAAGGTCGCGGAAGGCAAGACGGAGTGCCATACTATCGACCAGTCCAATTTGAATAAGTTCTTGGGTGTGGCGAAATTCGTCCCGGAAGCGGAACTCGAAAAGGACGAGATCGGTGTCGCCACCGGCCTGGCCTGGACCGAGAGCGGCGGCGATGTCTTGTATATCGAAGCGACCGTGATGAAGGGCAAAGGGCAACTCACCCTCACCGGACATCTCGGCGACGTCATGAAAGAGTCGGCACAGGCCGCCCTGAGTTACGTGCGATCACGGGAGAAAACGCTGGGCATCAGTCCCGACATCTTCGCCAAGAACGACATTCACATCCATGTGCCCGCCGGCGCGACCCCGAAAGACGGGCCCTCGGCCGGCATCACGATGGCCACCGCCATTGCCTCCGCGCTGGCCCAGATCCCCGTCCGGCGCGACCTCGCGATGACGGGAGAAATCACCCTGCGCGGGCGGGTGCTGCCGATCGGAGGCCTGAAGGAAAAAATCCTCGCGGCCAAGCGCGCCAAACTTGCGACCGTCGTCCTTCCGAAACGCAACAAGAAGGACCTGGAAGAAATTCCCAAGCATATCCTCAAAGGCATTGAGCTGATCTTTGTCGATACGGTCGACGATGTCATCCGCGAGGCCCTGCGACGACCGGCGTCACGCAAGCCACGCGCGGCGGCGCCGAAGACGCCCCCGAAGAAATCGGCGCGAGCGACCACCACGTCCAAGCGGGCTACCGGCTCGTCGCGGCGAAGCCTCCGCCTTCCGGCGGCTTCCCCCTCGTTGACCCTCTAACATGCCGCTCGGCCGATCCCCTCGGACCAGCCCAGTGCGCAGTGAGTTCGGCCTGATCCGCCTCCTGCAAGCTCAGGCCGCAAGGCCGGACCGGCAGGTGTTCAAAGGGATCGGCGATGACACCGCCATCCTGAAGACTTCGGCCTCCGAATGGACCCTTATCACGACGGATCTTTTGGCCGAAGGAGTGCATTTCGATCCCGCGCGCTCCTCTTTTGAAGACATCGGGTACCGGGCCGCTGTCGCCAACCTGAGCGATATTGCCGCCATGGGCGGTACACCCCGCTTTCTGCTCGTAGCGATTGCGATTCCGCCGACCTGTTCGACAGCACAGGTTCGACGGCTCTATCGCGGCATGATGCAAGCCGCCGCTCCCCATCGGGTCTGCCTGGTCGGTGGAGACACGTCGGCATCCAAGCGCGGTCTTTTTCTCAGCCTCACGCTCACCGGAACCGTACAACCTCGACGCGCCTTGCTCCGGAGCGGAGCCCGCGTCGGCGACCGACTGTATGTCACCGGAACACTGGGCGACTCTCACGCAGGCTTGGACCTTTTGACGGCCGTTCATCGATCGGGGAATACAGATCTGCGTCCGGCCCACACACGTTTTCTACTGGCTCGGCACCACCGCCCTTCAGCCCGTCTCGCAGAAGGCCAGTGGCTGGTGAAGCATCGCCTCGCCGGTGCGGCGATCGACCTGTCCGACGGCTTGACGGGCGATCTTCGGCACCTCTGTGAAGAGAGCGCAGTCGGCGCTGAAATTCATGCCGGCGCACTCCCGCTTTCTCCGGCTTGCCGAGCCTACGCCCGGTTTCGTCGTCTCGACGCTCAACAGATCGCGTTGCAAGGCGGCGAAGACTACGAACTGCTGTTCACCGTTCCTCGCAGCAAGCAGCGACAATTTGAACGGCTGGCCACCAGCACCCACTTTCGCTTTACCTGTATCGGCTCGATTACCACCAAGCGGCTTGGCCTGCGCCTGCGAAGCGAGACAGGGACGACCCGTACGTTGCCGATCACCAGTTACGAACATTTCCTCCGACCATCTCAGCACTAGCCGAAACAAGGCCATCCATGACAGCCGTACGCTCGTTGTTTCGCCAGATTCTCCATCTCGATGAAACACCGCACCGGACAGCGTTGGCATTTGCCGTCGGCGTCTTCATCGGCTTTTCCCCTGCTTACGGTCTCCATATGGTGATGGTGGGGTTCTGCGCGTGGGCATTCGGGCTGAATGTGGTAGCACTGCTCGCCGGCGCCTTCCTCAACAATCCTTGGACGCTGATTCCCATCCTCGGGGGAACCTATTGGACCGGCGCAACCCTGTTGGGCGTCAAAGACTTCCCGTCCTTCGATTGGAGCGACCTGTCGTTCATGGGGATTTATCACCAAGTGATGCCCTATGCCTGGCCGTTCGTCGTCGGTGGAACAGTCCTGAGTATTGCAGGCGGCCTGTTATCCTATCCTGTCGCCTACCTCCTGCTCTCCAAATACCGCAGGGCCAACCGAGGCGACGTCCGTCAACCGTTGCCCCCTTCATCGGGCCTGGGCTAAGATCATCCATTGGTCGACCACGCATGAAATTACCACCGGCACATCCTCCCGCCCCGTATGACGGATCCGCGCTGATTGCCGATCCTATCCATGAATACGTCTCGTTCACAGTGCCCTATGCGACGCCGGATCCATCGGAACGCACGGAGAAAGATCTGATCGATTCTCCCTGGGTTCAACGACTGCGGTATATCTATCAACTCCAAAGCGCGCGCTGGGTGTACCCCTCTGCGGAACATACGCGATTCGTGCATTCCCTCGGCACCATGCATGTGGCGGGACGATTTGCGCGCCATCTCTACCCGTTCTTGAAAAAAGCGGTGCCAGAGGCCCCCTCGGCGGCCTTCGTCGAAGAGTTTCTGCGCATTACGGCGCTCGTGCACGACATCGGACATGGCCCGTTCTGCCACTTTTTCGACGATAATTTCCTGCATGAATTCGGCCTCTCGCATGAAAAGCTCGGCCAGATCATTGTGCGCGAACATCTGGGTCCGCTCATCAAAAAAATTCGCCGCAGCCCGTCGGGTCCGTTCGATCGCGGGGAAGTGTTGAATCCCGATCACATCGCGCACGTAATTCTGAAGGAGAAAGGCAAAGACAACTCCCGCATTCCACGCTGGATCAACATGCTCCAGCCGGTGATTTCAGGAAGTTATACGGCCGACAATCTGGACTATGTGCTGCGCGATGCGTACATGTGCGGTGTCGCAGTCGGGCCGGTAGACCTCACCCGCTTGATTCATTACACGATCATCACCGGCAAAGGCTACACCATCCATAAAACCGGGCTCCCTGCCCTGCACATGTTTCTGAACACCAGAATGTATCTGTATTCGAATGTGTATTATCACCGGACGACCCGTGCCATCGACATTCATCTCCGGGACATCTTCGGGGACACGATGAAGCTGTTGTTCCCCTCCAATCCGGCCGCCCATATGGACGAATACCTGACATTGACCGACTGGTCCTTGTTGGAGGATGTCCGGCGTTGGAAGAAAGCCGGCCGAAGCAGCCTGCGTCGCTTACATCATGAATGGGCGCATATTCTGGGGCGCGACGTGAAATGGAAAATGGCATACAGCACGGTGCTCAAGGAGAAGGGCATGGAACGGGGAATGGATTTTCCCAGCCATGAACAGTTCCACAAGCACATACAGAACGCCCTTCCGGGGAGATTACAGTCACTGCCCTTCCGCGTCGATATGGCCCCGCTTGATCCGCGCCCAGACCCTAAGGATACACGCGGCATTCCTCTGCTCGTGTACGATCCCAGCACCAGAGGGCTCTCCACCGAGCCGCTGGAGGAATTGTTGGATTTGCTTCCCACTCGCCTCGTGCAATTCCGCATCTATGCGCTCGACCACGAGCAGGACGCCGCCCTTGCGAAAGCCGCCGCGACTGTTTTGAATAAGACGGCCTCCAGCATCGAAACGAATTTCTAACTGATCGTCGACCGAGCGTCCGCCAACCACCTGCAGGCGCGAGACAATCACCGTCACCCGTGCATTGCTCGCCTCGAATTTCGAACCCGCTCCTCTCCCAGGGATTATCCTAGGGTACATCGCATCTGTTGAAAACCTAAAGATTTCTCCATAGTATTTTTACATCTATGTTAAGGTGTGCCGCGCGTTCTCTGCCGACCATATGAACGGCTATCGAACAGGAGCTCCATGACCACTGTTGGTCGATCCTGGCCGACAACGGCAGCGACGCCTCGTCCTGAGTACGGGCCGGCAACGGTCGCTCTGGCCGCTCTCCTGATCGGGCTTGTGTTCATACTCGATAGCGTCACTCCCCGCGGAATTCCCGTCTGGATCCTGTATCTCATTCCACTGCTCCTCACCCAACGGACCTCCTATAGCGGGGCTCCGCTGATCTCGGCGTGTTTCTGCTCAGGACTCACATTCCTGGCGTACCTCCTAAAATCATCGTTGCCTGGCGTGCCGACATGGATTCCGTTGCTCAATCGGTCGGCCGGTTGCGGACTGTTTATCATCATCGCCTATCTAGCCGTTCAGCATCGACGCATGGCGCAGGATCTGGTGAAGGCAGCGACTCGAGAGGTGGAACATGAGGCTCTACGACTGAGGGAAAGCCTCCTGGCGAAGAATGCCGAAGAGCTGCAAGACCTCTATGACCATGCTCCCTGCGGCTACCATTCTCTCGACCCTGACGGCCGTATCATTGCGATGAACCAAACCGAACTCAACTGGCTGGGCTATACGAAACAGGACGTTCTGGGCAAGAAGCGGTTTTCCGAATTGCTCACCTCCGCCGGCGCACAGCTCTTTCAGGAACAGTCTGCGATCTTTATGAAGGAAGGGCGCGTCCACGGCTTGGAGTTCGACATGGTCCGTAGCAACGGTACGACATTTCCCATCCTGCTCAGCGCTACTGCGATCACCGATGCCGACGGCCGATTTGTGGCCATCCGCTCCACGTTGCTGGATATCACGGATCGCAAACGTGCGGATACCTTGTTGCGCAAGAGTCACGAGGAACTCGAGATTGCGGTCAAGGAACGAACTGAAGCGCTTCGTCTCACCAACGAGCGACTGGAACAGGAACTCATCACCACCCGCACCACTCAGGCGGCCTTGAAATCGACTGAGCTTCGCTTTCAGTTGATGGCGAACCATGCCCCGGTGTTGATCTGGATCAGCGATGTTTCCAAAAGTTGCATCTGGTTCAATACACCTTGGTTGGAGTTCGTCGGTCGCAGCCTGGAGAAAGAACTGGGAAGCGGGTGGGCACAGCATGTCCATCCGGAGGACTATGACGATTGCCTGAAAGTGTACGAAAACTCCTTCGAGGCCAGACGGGAATTCAAAATGGAATACCGGTTGCGACGGCATGACGGCGAATGGCGCTGGATGCTGGACCACGGACTGCCACGCTTTGAGGGGGAGAACGTCTTCGTCGGATTCATCGGCTCCTGTGTCGACATCACCGAGCACAAGGAAGCGTTGGCCGCAGCTCGAGACAGCGAACAACGGCTCAGCAGCATCTTCGGCTCCGCGATGGATGGCATTATCACCATCAACGAACGGCAGGAAATCACGAATTTTAATACATCCGCCGAGACGATGTTCGGATGCACGGCTGAAGAGGTAATCGGTCGATCGGTGACGACGTTGATCCCGGAACGTTTTCGGACGACACATACCCAACATATCGCGGCCTTTGGCCGGACGTCCGTGACCAAACGCCAGATGGGAGCCCTCGGGACCATCTCCGGGCTTCGAACAAACGGGGAGGAATTCCCCATCGAGGCATCCATTTCACAGGTGCGCGCGCGCGGACAGAAGCTTTTCACCGTCATTCTACGCGATATTTCTCAACGAAAGCAGGCCGAGGATGCCCTCAAAGCCAGCGAAGCCAGATTTCGCGAGCTATTGGAATGTTTGCCGCAGCTCATTTTGACCTGTACGCCGGAAGGCGCCTGTGACTATCTGAGTCCACAGTGGGTTGCCTACACCGGTCAGGCCGCAGAACCACAATTGGGCAGTGGTTGGCTGGAGCAACTCCATCCCGACGACCGGAGCATGACGGTCGAACGGTGGCAGGCGTCAGTCGGTTCGAATGCACCCCTCGACATTGAATTCCGCATTCGTAGCGCCGGCGGCCAGTATCGTTGGTTCCGCAGCCAGACCACCCCGATCCACGGCGATGGCGGCCGCGTCGTCAAATGGGTGGGGACTCATACGGATATCGACGATCGCAAGCGAGCCGAAGAAGTCCGAGCTCGACTGGGAGCCATTGTCGAATCGTCTTCCGATGCCATCATCGGTCAAGGTTTGGACGGACTTGTTCTGACGTGGAACCTAAGCGCCGAACAGATGTTCGGGTATCTCGCGGATGAAATGGTCGGCCAACCGATCCGTCACATCGTGCCTCCCCATCAACGGCAGGAGGAATGGATCACCTTCGAAGAGGTGAAAGCCGGAAAACAACATCGTCAACATGAAACGCTCCGGGTACGTAAAAATGGCACTTCTCTTTATGTCTCACTGACTGTTTCTCCGATCAAAAACGTAGAGGGAACAGTCATCGGAATCTCGACCATCGCGCGTGACATCACGGCCAGAAAACGTGCCGAGGAAAAGATGGAACAGCAGCGCAAACTCCTGGAATTGTCGCATGAACCGATCTTTGCGTGGGATATGCAGAACGGCATCGTCGAGTGGAATCGAGGCTGTGAGCAACTCTACGGATTTACGCGGTCTGAAGCATTGGGACAGTCCAGCACTGAGTTGCTGCGGACCGTCTTCCCTTGTCCACTCGATCAGATCCACGCGACACTCGAATCGAGCGGCGAATGGACGGGTGAACTGCACCAGCGCACGAAGGCGGGGCACGATCTCCTGGTGGACAGCCGTTGGGGACTCCTGAAGACCAATGGCCGCAGCCTTGTATTGGAAACCAACCGGAATATCACCGAACGACGACGGTCCGAGGTCCTGATCCTCGAAAAAAATAAGGATCTCGAAACCCTTCTGCACGTGACCTCACACGATCTAAAGGAACCGCTCCGGGCCATTGAGAGTTTCTCGGTCCTGCTTCAGGAACGATATGGGAACCGGCTCGATGAAAAGGGGCAAGACTTCCTCCGACGCATTGTCCGAGCCACGCAGCGGCTCGATCAATTGCTCACGGACATCCTGGACCTCTCCCGCGCGCAGCGGATGGATCCCCCCATCACCGATATCGACGCCGACCAGCTGGTCCAAGAAGTCATACGCCGGCTGGAGAGACGCATTAAAGAAACCGGCGCAAACATCACGATTCGCTCACCTCTTCCCAACCTGCGAGTCAATACCACCTGGGCCATCCAGGGCATCTACAATCTGGTCTCGAATGCGCTCAAGTTTGCCTCCGCCGGACAACCTCCGAACATCGAGATTGCCTCGCATACCATGATGGATCTTGACGGCACGGCACTCATCGGCTTGGTCGTGCGGGATCGTGGCCCTGGGGTCGCCCCAGACCAGCGCGAGCGAATCTTTGAGTTATTCAGACGAGCGGTCGGACGTGAGATAGAGGGCACCGGAGCAGGGCTGGCCATCGTTCGGCAAGTGGCGGAACGACACGGTGGCCGTGCCTGGATGGCACCTCGCGAAGGCGGCGGATCAGATTTTTTTATTACCTTTGGTGTAAAGCAGCCTATTCCAAGAGAGGTGAGCGCATGACCATGCGGCCATTCGATATTCTGATCGCAGAAGACAATGAAGACGATATCTTGCTGATCCGGGAAGCCTTCGAGACCGTGAACATGGCCAATCGTATCGCCGTTGTGCGCGACGGCGAGGAGGCCCTCGCCTACCTGCGAGGAGAAGGCGTCTTCAGCCGCTCTCCTCTTCCTGGCATGGTGCTCCTCGACATCAATATGCCGAAAAAAACCGGGCTTGAGGTGCTGACGGAAATCAAATCCGATCTCCGGTTTCGCCCGCTTCCGGTCGTCATCCTCACCGTCAGTGAACGCGAAGAAGATATCCTGCGTTCGTTTGAACAGGGCGCCTGCTCCTACATTCGCAAGCCGGTGACATTCACGCGATTTCTCGCCGTCGTGAAAGAATTCGAACTTTATTGGACCCTGGTCTCGAAAGTCCCAACACTGAAGAGGTAACGCATGCAGGTGTTGTTGATTGAGGACAATGAAGATGATGCGGAACTCATCCGTGAAGCACTCTGTGACCACACGCCGGACGGCTTCACGCTCGATTGGGCGGACAGACTTGAAGCGGGCGTGTTGAGACTTGCAGAACATCACGTGGACGCCGTCTTGGTCGATCTCTCTCTGCCGGACAGCCAGGGATTGGAGACTCTCGATCGGGTACGGGATCAAGCCGGCGATGCGCCGGTCATCGTATTGACGGGATTGGACAACGACATGGTGGCCGAGAAATCCCTTCTGCACGGCGCGCAGGATTATCTCGTGAAGGGTCGATTGACGGGAGATGGATTGCGACGCGCCATTCGTTATGCCATGGGCCGGCACCGTGTCGAGCAAGCCCTGCGGAAGAGCGAAGAGCGGTTTCACCTGACGTGTCTCGCCACTCGGGACGGGATCTGGGACTGGGACCTCACCTCCGGGGCGATGTGGTTCAACGAGGCCTATCAAACGGTGTACGGACCCGGCGCTGAGGATCTTCGAGCCGGCGTGGTCCCCTGGTCCGAGCAGATTCATCCCGAGGATCGGGCCTCGGTGCTCGTCAACCTCGCCCAGATCCTTCAGTCGGATCAGCATTTGTGGACGGCTGAATATCGATTTCGTCGGGTCGACGGAACCTATGCCTATGTGATCGATCACGGCTATGTCCTTCGCGACCAAGCGGGAAGGCCGTATCGCATGATCGGCGCCAAGACCGACATCACTGAACGCCGGCATGCCGAAACGATGCATGCCGTTCAACTCGCCGTCGGCCTCGCCCTTGAAGAATCGGCTTCGCTGAATGAGGCGGTTCCCAAGATCCTTCGCGCCATGTGCGAACTCCAAGGCTGGACGCTGGGAGCATTGTGGCTCGTGGAGTCACATGATAAGACGTTGCGGTGCAATGCCCTGTGGCACCAGCCAGGCCTTCCTGCGGAGCACTTCTCTCGAATCTACCAGGGCCTGGTGTTACGACAGGGGGTCGGCGTGGCTGGGCAGGTCTGGAAGACGGGGGATGCCACGCTCTGTCCGGATATCCTACAGGAGGCCGAATTTCCGGCCCTTCAAGCTGCGCGACAAGCCGACCTCCACGGAATGATCGCATTCCCGATCTATACCGGAAAAGAGATCCTGGGCATCATGGAGTTTCTCACCTATGAACGGCTTCACCCCACTGTCTCCAAATTGGAACGGATCTCTGAATTAGGCGCCATGATCTCTGAATTTCTTCATCGAAAGGATCTCGAACGACAACTTCGCCAAGCACAGAAAATGGAAGCCCTCGGACGCATGGCCGGAGGCGTTGCACATGACTTCAATAATCTGTTGACCATCATCAATAGTTGGGCCGAGCTCTTGATGGACGAGCCAGGATTGACCTCCCGGGCGCAACGAGGCATGGCACAAATCAGAGAAGCCGGCAATAAGGCCACCGGACTGACTCGACAATTACTGGCCTTCACACGTCACCAGATTGTCGAACGCCAACCGCTCAACCTCAATGACCACGTGACCGAAATTGTCGAGCTCATGAAGCGTGTCATCGGCGAGGATATTGAACTCGTCCTCACCTTGGATTCCGGACTGGGACGAATCAAGGCAGATCCCGGTCAAATCGAACAGGTCGTGATGAATCTCGTGGTCAATGCTCGAGATGCGATGCCGCAGGGAGGGCGCCTTCATTTGGAAACGAACTCGGTATCGATCGTCCACTCCGATCCACTCTGGCCCGATACCCTCACTCCGGGTCCCTACGTCACACTCGTCGTTCGGGACACAGGGTGCGGGATGGATGCCGACACATTGGCGCACGTGTTTGAGCCATTTTTTACGACGAAAGCGTTGGGCAAAGGAACCGGCCTTGGACTGTCTACAGTCTATGGAATCGTCCGGCAGAACGGAGGCACCATCGGGATTAAGAGCGAGCCGGGAAACGGGACCTCATTCACGATTTACCTGCCTCGCATGGATGAGGATTCCGACTCGCCACGCCCGGTGGGTCAGTCCAAGATCATCACTGAACCATCGGAAATCATTCTTCTGGTGGAAGACAATGACATGGTTCGTGGTTTGGCGCATACCGTGCTGGTCGCGCAACACTATACGATCTTGGCCGCTCGCACCGGCGAAGACGCGTTACAGATGATCCGTCAACAGGAGCGCAACGTCGCGCTCTTGATTACCGATCTGGTGATGCCAGGCATGGGAGGGATACAACTCGCTCAAGCACTTCGAACCCTGCAACCGGACATCAAAGTCATCCTCACGTCCGGTTATTCAGACCGAGAAGACACGTTGCTGGAAGACCTGAATACGGAGACGGCATTCTTGCCGAAACCTTATACCCCTGACTCGCTGGTAAAAGCGGTGGCGGCGGCCCTTGATTCAACGATACGCCATGGGGCCCGAGGCGGACCGTGTCGCACGTCCTGAGCGTGTATCGACCTGGATGGGGGGAGCGTCGGACGCGGAACCGTTAGCGGGTATCGCCGCCGACTGCAGCGGAATTTGATTCTGTTCGTGCTGGGGCCGTCGCGCGGCCGATATCGGCCGCACCGGCGGCGGGATTCTGCGGGAAAGGCAATTCAAGCAGGGTGTAGGGATTCACACGTGCGCCGTTCAACTTCATGCCCCAATGGAGATGAGGGCCGGTAGCTCTGCCGGTCGCGCCGACCTTGCCGATCACCTGTCCGGCTTTGATCAGGTCTCCTTCTTTGACCAGCACGTCGGAGAGATGAAAATACATCGAGTAGAGGCCAAGACCGTGGTCCACAAAGATGCCGCGGCCTGAAAAGATGTGATCCACAGTCAGTCGCACCACGCCGTCATTACTAGCCATGACGTCGGTCCCCATCGGGGCGCCGATATCTTCCCCGCTGTGCGGACTCCTGGCTTGACCATTCATAATGCGGACACTGCCGAATATCCCCGTGCGCTTGCCATGGACCGGCTCGATGAACCCCACCTGCCAGAGTCGCATGGCAGACTCTTCGGCCAAGGCCTTGCGAACCTGCTCCTGTTCGGCCTTCCAACGCGCAGCGGCCTTCTCGTCAAGATCCACCTTCTCTTTCGGCAGCTTCAGATGTTCGATGGAAAATTTTTCTTTCAACACCAATACCTGATAGGAGAGATGACGTGTCTGCTCGCCCAATTGCACATCGATCGTGAGCTCGTGCGCCCCCGGCTCATCCTGCATATCAATCCCCAACAATCCGAGGTACCCGGCGCTACCGCTGGTGGACGGGTCCGGGAAAAACGTCACCCTGCGCCCCAGAAACTGCCCTTTGACGCGTGTCGCATCCTTGATGTCCGGAACGGTGATGACGACCACCTGCCCCTGCCTACCGCTGAATTGCCCGTCGCCCCCGCGAGGCACAGGCCCCGTGTTCGGAAACAACTCGACCGGAAAGACACTCGTCAGCAGGACGACGGAGATGATGAGAAAGCGATCTAGAAACGACATGGTCTTGCCTCGTCTCTCCCCTTCAACCCGTGTCATCGATACAGTCGCGCGCTGGACACTTGTGATAACAATTCCTCGACCCGCCGGTTCACCGCGCTGAACGGATCCATGCAGAGGATCGTCTCTTCCCAGTACCCATTCAACTTCAGATAGGTCCAATCAACCGTGTACGAGCGATTCTTGGCACGAGCGAACCGGATAAAGTCACCGCGGACTTTTGCGCGCGTGGTTTGAGGCGGTACGGACATCGCCCGCTGTACCGCTTCCTCCTCGACCGCCCGCACGGCCATACCCCGATTCTCCATCAAATAATACAGCCCGCGCGTCCGTTTCACGTCATGAAATTGCAAATCCAACAAAAACACCCGAGGGTCATCCCAACCGCAGTCTTTTTTATCCGTGTACGATTGGATGAGATGCTTTTTCATCACCCAATCGACCTCGTGCACGAGTTGCATGGGATCCTCTTCCAGGCGATCCAACACGGACACCCACTTCTCCAGGACGTCGTCCAGCACCGGATCATGTTCCTGCTCCGACAGAAACTCCTTGGCGCGCTTGACGTAGACTCGCTGAATTTCGATCGCCGTCATCTGCCTGCCGTCGTCCAACTTCACCTTCTTCATGAGCGTCGGATCGCGGGAAATTTCTCGTATGGCTTTGACGGGATCTTCGAGTTCCATGCCGCTCACCGAATACCCGGCTTCGATCATCGAGAGCACCAACGTGGCGGTGCCGACCTTGAGGTAGGTGGCATACTCCGACATATTGGAATCACCCACGATGATGTGGAGTCGCCGATACTTCTCCGCGTCGGCGTGCGGTTCATCACGAGTATTGATGATGCTCCGCGACGAGGTCGTCGAGGAGGACGTCTTCTCATGAATATGCTGGGCGCGCTGCGAGATGAAGTATTGCGGCTTGCCGGAGACTTTCAGCACCTTACCCGCACCGGAGTAGATCTGACGGGTCACGAAAAATGGAATGAGTTGTTCGGTAACTTTCCAAAAATCCACGTCCCGACGCATGAGATAGTTTTCGTGGCAGCCGTAGGTATTGCCGAGCGAATCGGTGTTGTTCTTGAAAATATAGATCTCGCCGGACAACCCCTCCTCCCGCAGGCGCTCTTCGGCCGCCGGTAAACAAGCCTCCAGTAAACGCTCGCCGGCCTTGTCATGGATGACCAGGTCGAGGATGTTGTCACACTCCGGCGTAGAGTACTCGGGATGGCAACCGGTATCCTGATAGAATCGTGCGCCATTGACCAGAAACGCGTTGGACGGCCAGCTATTAGGGATCAGCCCTTCGAAGATATAGCCCAGCACCTTTTCCATCGGAAGATAAATCTTCCCATTGGGAGAGAAGATCAGCCCGTACTCATTTTCCAAACCAAAAATTCGTTGTAGCATGTGCCGGTGTCCTCGTCACGGTCTCTCTCAGGATACACCGTGACGCGTGGGGCTTCAACCGATTCGCCGCATGGTCAGGCGAGCCAGCCTTGTCAGCAGTGAGGAAAGGAGGATTGGAGGAGGCGACAATTACGCGAAGAGTTGGGAAATATCGGCACTGCTCAACCGTCTGAACT
This sequence comes from Nitrospira sp., assembly GCA_031315995.1. Classification (GTDB taxonomy): domain Bacteria; phylum Nitrospirota; class Nitrospiria; order Nitrospirales; family Nitrospiraceae; genus Nitrospira_A. The sequence continues at coordinate 221,961 of JALDRG010000007.1, read as the reverse complement.
TCCGCCCAAGGCGATTCCTGTCCAGCACGGCCACTTCGAGGTTTTCAGAGGGAATCTTTTGAGAGGCGACCTGCTCCAGGGCTGCTAGACAACGTCTGAGCCCGTCCTTCAAATTCGGTGGCTGAGGTGTGGCATGTTCCCGCAAGTACTGCTGAACCGATTCGGATCGGCCGCCGATGACCGCAAGGTTTTTTTCATCCACGATGCTTCCGTCGAACGAAATGCGAAATATCTCGTTCGCCTGGCCGTTCGCACCCACCTGCACCACGAGAATTTCCACTTCCAATGGTTTGACATCCGTGCTGAAGGCCGTCCCAAGGCTCTGCGAATAGGCATTGGACAAGGTCCGTGCGCTTACATCCTCTCGGCTGTACATATAGCCGGTCAGATCAGCATGGCGGATCCCTGCCTTCCTGAGATGCTCGAACTCACTATATTTGCCGGCCCCGGCAAACGCGATACGGTCATACACCTCGGACACTTTATGCAAGGAAGAGCTGGGATTGTCTGCTGCGAGTAGAATGCCGTCTACATATTCGAGGGCGATGATGGAGCGTCCCTTGGCGATGCCCTTCTTGGCATACTCCGCCTTGTCCTGCATCATCTGTTCCGGCGAGACGTAGTAAGGCAACGGCATCGGCTAGAATCTCCTTCGCTCGGCGATCATGGTTTCGTACAAGGCACGGACTCGGTCTTCAGGAACATCCGTAATACCGGCGCCGCTGACGATCTTGGCCGTCGGATAAATACCGCGAACCAGATCCGGCCCACCGGTTCCCACATCCTCATCCGCTGCATTGTAGAGCGCCAGGAGTCCGACTCGAAGCGCGTCTTCTTCGGGAAGGCTCGATCGATAATGTTCGCGCATGGTGTTGCGCGCATCCTTGCCGCCGGAGCCGATGGAATGGTGGTCGGACTCTTCGTACCGACCTCCGGTAATGTCGTACTTAAAAATACGCCCTTCGTTTCGCTTCACATCGTACCCGACATAGAGCGGCATGACGACAAGCCCTTGAAACACCATCGGCAGATTGGCCTTCACCATTTGCCCTAGCTTATTGGCCTTGCCCTCACAGGAAAGCTGCACTCCCTCGAGCTTTTCATAATGTTCAAGCTCGGTCTGAAAGAGTTTGGCCATCTCGATGCACGGTCCCGCCGCCCCGGCGATAGCCATGGCGGAATACTCGTCGATGCGGAAGACTTTCTCAATCCGTCGGTCGGCGATTTGAAATCCTTCCGTCGCCCGTCGATCACCGGCGATAATCGCCCCATCCCGATATTTCAACGCCAAAACCGTTGTCCCATGCGGCACGGGGATGGTTCCAGGCTGGCTTAGGTCGACAGCAGGCGCCATCCGATGAGCCGTGATGGCATGCAAACCAGGTTTCAACTCGGGGTGACGCTCGGAGAGGAAATCGAAGAAACTGGACCCTTCGTGATATGGAAGGAAGGAAATGTTTTTCATTCAATTGTCGCAGTCAAGTCGAAAGTTTTGCGAGCAGCGCGGCCGCGGTCTCCGCTTGGGCCAACAGCTCTCCCGTGAGCGCTTCAGTCCCTCGCAGGGGATCCATCAAGGGAATTTTCTTGATCTTGTTCTGCCCGATATCAAACAACACGGACGTCCAACTCGCCCCGTAGACGGCATTCGGGTATTTCTTGACGCACTGGCCCCTGAAATATGCCCTGGTTCCCACCGGCGGATTCAGCTCAGCCCGAACGATCTCATGGTCCAACACCACTCGTTCGATGCTATGACTGCGCTCCAGCGTGTAATACAACCCCTTTTCTGGACGGACATCATGATATTGGAAATCCATCAGACGTATACGCGGATCGTCCCAACCACAGGATTTTCGCTCCATATAGGATTCAATCAAGTACCGCTTCGCGACCCAATCCAACTCCCGCACCAATGACCGAGGGTCGCGCTCCAGACGGTCGAGCACATCTTCCCACCGGACCAGCACGTCCTTCGTCACCTGGTTCAGTTCATGGCAGGCATAGTAGCTCTGAGCAGCCTTGAGGTATGCCCGCTGCACGGCAATCGCAGTCGACGCGCTTCCATCGGTCAGCTTGAGACTGTCCTTCACCCGCACGTCCCGGGACACCTGCTTGATGGCACTCACCGGGTCCGCGAGACTGATCCGAGGAAGCTCGGCTCCGGCCTCAAGCAACTCGAGCACGATCGCCAAGGTTCCGACTTTGAGGTACGTCGACACCTCCGCCATATTGGCATCCCCGACGATCACGTGAAGCCGTCGGTATTTCGCCGAATCGGAATGCGGTTCGTCGCGCGTATTGATGATCGGTCGCCGAACCATCGTGTTGAGATCGACGAGGGTTTCGAAAAAGTCGGCCCGTTGCGAAATCTGATACTCGACGGGACCGGTCTGGTTTTCCGCACCGACCTTGCCCGATCCGGCATAAATGGGCCGCGTGACGAAGAACGGCGTGAGCACCTGCGTGATGCGTTCGAACGGAACCGTTCGCGACACGAGGTAGTTCTCATGATACCCGTAGCTGTTGCCCTTGCCGTCGGAATTATTCTTATATAGAACGAACTGATCCCGTCCACGCGCCTTGGTAATACTATCCAAGGCCTGCGCAACGATCCGCTCTCCGACTCGCTCGAATGCCACCACTTCCCTGGCGTTGATACATTCCGGCGTGGAATATTCAGGATGCGCGCCATCGACATAGAGACGACCGCCGTTCGCCAAGACTTTATTCAACTGCCGATTGTAGTCCGGTCCAGGCCGCTCGCGTTCACCATCCACCTCGAACCCGCGTGCATCCAGCAAGGGGTTTTCATTCTCATAATCCCACACCGCGTGAGGCGCCGGCAGATTCGGATAGTGCCCGATGAGATGAATAGAGTTCGCGACCGGATCGGCCGCATTCGGATCGCGACTGGCGATACCGAATTCGGTCTCCGTGCCGATCACACGGGACAGATTGTGAGAAGGAGTCTGGTTCATGAAATATCGCGCGCTACAGGTAGTGCCCGGTGTTGACTGTTTCAATTTGGCGCGCCTCGGCCAGCCCGCCGCTGATCGTCCGAAGATGCACAATCTTCTCGCCCTTTTTGCCGGCGACCTTCGCCCAATCGTCGGGATTGGTCGTGTTGGGCAAGTCTTCGTGCTCTTTGAATTCTTCACGGATCGCTCGGATCAGATCCTCGGCCCGCAGGCCGGTTCCCTCTTGAGCAATCGCCCGCTTCACGGCGAACTTCTTCGCGCGCGACACGATGCCCTCGATTAAGGCGCCGCTGGCAAAGTCCTTGAAGTACAGCACTTCCTTCTCGCCGTTCGCATACGTGACTTCGATGAACTTATTTTCATCCGTCGTCGCATACATGGCATCGACCGTCATATTCATGAGGGACTCGACGAGTGCGCGGGCATCTCCGCCATGTCGCTTCAGATCGTCCTCAGCAAACGGCAGATCGGCCGAGACATATTTGGAGAAAATATCCCGAGCCGCCGTGGCATCGGGACGACCGACTTTCACCTTCACATCCAAGCGACCCGCGCGCAGGACGGCCGGATCGATCAAATCTTGCCGGTTGCTGGCACCGATGACGATGACGTTGGTCAGGCGCTCCACACCGTCGATCTCAGACAAGAACTGCGGCACGATGGTCGACTCAATGTCCGAGGAGATGCCGGTGCCGCGCGTGCGGAACAACGCGTCCATTTCGTCGAAAAACACGATCACCGGATGGCCGTCGTCGGCCCGCTCCTTGGCCTTCTTAAACACCTCGCGCACCTGCCGCTCCGACTCACCGACATACTTATTCAGCAGTTCAGGGCCCTTCACGTGAAGAAAGTAGCTGCGCAGCTGTTTATCCTTTAAATGACCGAGTTTTTTGGCGATTGAACTCGCTACGGCCTTGGCGATCAAGGTCTTGCCGCATCCCGGCGGGCCGTAAAGCAGGACACCCTTCGGAGCGCTCAGTTTGTAGTTCGAAAAAATGTGCGGATAGAGAAACGGGAGCTCGACCGCGTCACGCACCTGCTCGATTTCCCGCTGGAGGCCCCCGATATGCTCGTAGTCCACATCCGGCACTTCTTCGAGCACCAGTTCTTCGGCCTCCGACTTCGGCAGCTTTTCGATGACGCAGCCCGAGCGCGGATCGTACAACAGATGGTCGCCGACGCTGAGGCGCTCGCTCAGCAATGGTTCGCCGAGCTCGGCCACTTTTTCCTCATCGAAATGCAAGGTGACCAATGCTCGATTCCCGTCCAAAACATCCTTTAAGCGCACGACCTCGCCCTGCACATCGAACCCACGCACCTCAATGACATTCAATGCTTCGTTGAGAATAACTTCTTGCCCTTTGCGAAGCTGCTTCGCTTTGATGGAGGGATGGAGACTCACCTTCATCTTGCGACCGGACACGTAGACATTCCCGGTGCCATCGGTATCCAGGCTTGAAAAAATGCCGTAAGTCGAGGGCGGAGCCGTCAATTTTTCGACTTCGGCCCGCAACGCTTCGATTTGAGATTTGGCTTCTTGGAGAGTTGCGACGAGTTTTTCGTTCTGTTTCGTCGTTTGTTCGAGCTGGTAGCGTGATTGGTAGAGCCGCCGAATCTCCTCCTCCATGGACTGAATTTGGATGCGAAGTTTTTCAACCTCGCGCGTATGTTCGTCGTTCTTGTGCGTCACGACTCCCTCTCCGTCAGAAAGTGACTGAGTGAGGCGCTTGACGGAATCACGGAAGGACCGGAGTCGGCCTGAACTCCCTTTTGATTCGGCCATCGCCCCACTCGTCGGATCGATTGAAATCCCTGTCAGTGACGGTCATCTCTTCTTTTTCGGATTCTATCATCCACATATGGGGTGGTCAATGGTAGCGGCCATCGGCACATCCGTGCATTGTGACACCACAATATGAAACCCCACAGTCAGAGACGTCGTCAGGGTTCGATTTCCATCGCGGCAAGCAGTTCTTCGGTTGCCTGTTCGACATTCGACGCGCTCAAGATGGCGGACAACACCGCGACCCCGAATCCTCCCGCTTGTCGCACCTCGCGCGCACGTACGGCGGTGATTCCACCGATAGCAAAAATCGGAATAGTCACAGTGCGCGCGGCCTGTTCCAGTATCCGCAGACCAAGCGGCGGCCCGAATTCACGCTTCGAAGGCGTGTCATAAATCGGGCCGAGCACCAAAAAATCCGCGCCTTGGCGTTCTGCAGAAACCGCACCCTCGATGGAATGGACAGAAAGTCCCATCAACTGCGAGGGCGCCAACAGCCCTCGCACCACCGAGGCGGGCAAACTGCTCTCCCGCAGATGCGCTCCCTGGCAGGGCAATCCCAGCGCCACATCGACGCGGTCATTGATCAACAATTTGGTGTCCGGCAACTCACGCTGCAGGTCCCTCGCCAGCGCGAGCAGCCCACGGATCGGAAGATCGCGTTCACGCAACTGGACCGCGCGCACACCGGCGCGCACAGCTCGTCCGACCACCGAGAGCAGCGGCCGCCCGGCGGTCTGGTGACGATCAGTGACTAAATACAGACGGAAGTCGACGGAGGGCATTCCGGAAATGTTCTGGATGATGGATGATGCCGGCTGGCTGCGATGTCTCGAATGATGGCCTCTCGTGCATCACTGACGTGTACTCTCAGTCCCGCCGGCCACACTCAGGATGCGTTATTCAGGAGGACTTACAGCATGCCCTCAATCGGGCTGCTCGCGGTTGCGTAGAGTTTCCGCGGGATACGTCCGGCTTTATAGGCCAGTCGGCCGGCCCAGACGGCATACTTCATAGCTTCGGCCATCGCGAGAGGATCCTGCGCACCGGCAATGGCAGTATTCATCAAGACTGCATCCGCACCATATTCCATCGCCAGCGCGGCATCGGACGCCGTTCCGACACCGGCATCGACAATGATCGGCACCTTGACCGTTTCCATGATGATCTTAAGATTGTACGGGTTGCGGATTCCGAGGCCGGAGCCGATTGGAGCGGCCAGCGGCATCACGGCCGGGCAACCGATATCCACCAGCTTCTTGGCGACGATCGGATCGTCGTTCGTATAGGGCAGCACAATGAACCCTTCTTTGATAAGAATCTTGGCCGCTTCGATCAATCCTGCCGTGTCTGGGAACAGCGTCTTTTCGTCGCCCAGCACTTCCAGCTTGACCAGATCGGACACGCCGGCCGCACGCGCCAACCGAGCATATCGGACCGCATCCTCGACGGTGTAACAGCCGGCCGTGTTCGGCAAAATGATGTATTTCTTCGGATCGAGATAATCCAGGAGATTATCCTTCGAGCGATCCGTAATGTTCACACGACGCACCGCCACGGTCACGACATCCGCTCCGGAGGCATCGATCGCCTTTTTAGTCTCCACAAAATCTTTATATTTGCCGGTGCCGACCCACAGACGAGACTTAAACTCCCGGCCCGCAATCACTAACCGATCGTTGATCGTATCCATAAATGGGGTTACTCCGCTCCGCCGCCAATGAAGCTCAATATCTCAACCCGATCTCCCTCGCAGAGGCTGCGGGTCTCGAAATCCTTCCGATCCAGAATCTCCAAATTCAATTCGACGGCGACGCGATCAGCGCGAATATCCAACTCCTGCAACAAGGCCGCGACTGTCTGCCCTTCGCCGATTCCACGAGATTCACCATTCACCTGAATAAACACCGCAGCACCTCAACTGTTCCGGATCATCCTATGAAACGGGAAAACTGGTTGTCAACCAAGCCGTGGCAAGGCCTTGCCGTTTACGCCTCAATACTCGCACAATGTCCATGCAACTCGACTCGCGCACGACGATGGATGACCGTACACATCAACTTGCCCAGATCTTTCGCGCAATGGCCAACCTGTTGGCGGCCCAGCGTGCCAACCCCTACCGTGTGCGCGCGTACCGCAAGGCGGCCGACTCGATTCTGACGATTACGGGCAATCTGGCTGAGCTGGCCGCTCGGCATCACCTGCAGGAGCTTCCGGGAATCGGGCGGGACTTGGCGAAAAAGATTGAAGAGTTTCTCGCAACGGGGACGATTCACGCCTACGAAGAATTGAAGACCCCCTTGCCGGTGGAAGTGGCCGGCTGGGCCTCTTTGCCTGGCCTCTCCGATGCGCTGGTGAGTTACTTATATTTCCGTCTGAACATCCGCACCTTGCCCGATCTGGAAAGCCTGGTTGCGTCACATCTACTCAGGACGCAACCAGGCTTTTCCGGGTCGGAAGAAGCACTGCTCGCCGCAATCCGCCGACGAGCCGAAGAGTCCCCATCGGTTATGCCGCCGGACGCAGATCCTTAAAGATCTTCCACGTTTTCAGCAGTTCAACGGCCTTTTGAAGTTGAACGTCGTCCTCGACCGAGATGTCCCCGGCCGCATCGCCTACCGACACCGCTCCGTTCTTGTGCGGAGGCTCTTCCCCAGGTTTTGACGAAGGCGACGGATCTTTTGTCGCCGCAGGCGCTTTGGCCGTCTTTGGCTCAGACTCTTTTCCATCTTTGTCGCCCGCCTTAGCGACCGTCTGTGCCTGCAGTTTCACCACGATGTCCGGGGTGATACCGGTCGACTGGATGGAACGACCCTTCGGGGTGTAGTACTTGGCGGTCGTGAGACGGAGTCCCGAGCCGTCGCCGAGCGGCAAAATCGTCTGCACGGACCCCTTCCCGAATGAGGTGGTCCCGACAATGACGGCCCTTCCCCAATCTTGCAAGGCACCGGCGACAATCTCCGATGCGCTGGCGGACCCTTCGTTCACCAGGATGATCATTGGGGAATCTTCCAGCGTCTCCTTCGTCTTGGAGAACCACTCATCCTTCTTTCCCTCACGGCCCTTCGTATAGACGATCAGCTTCCCGTTCCCAACGAACTGTTCCGACACGTCCACAGCCGCCGTCAACAGACCGCCAGGATTGTTCCGCAAGTCGAGAATCGTGCCCTGAACCTTCTGCTCCTTGAATTGCTTGAGCGCCCGGGTCAGGTCTCGTCCCGTGGCTTCCTGGAACTGCGTCAAGCGCACATAGCCAATCGTGTTATCGAGCACTTTGAACTTCACGCTTTCAATTTTGATAGTGTCCCGCACCAGCGAAAACGCCAGTGGGTCCGCCGCACCGTCGCGCTGGATGGTGAGATTCACCTTGGTGCCTTTCGGGCCGCGCATTTTCTGCACCGCATCCATCAGCGTCAAGTCTTTCGTGGGCTCATCGTTCACCTTGGTAATGAAATCGCCGGCTTTGATACCCGCCCGATAGGCAGGCGTTCCCTCGATCGGGGAGATGACGGCCAACCGATTCTCTTTCACGCCAATTTGAATCCCAACCCCACCAAACTCGCCTTTTGTCTCGACCTGCATTTCTTTATACATGTCAGGCGTCATGTAGGCCGAATGGGGATCCAGGGTTGAAAGCATCCCACGAATCGCGCCCTGCACGAGGTCCTTCACCTTCGTATCGTCAACATAGAGCTTTTGCACCTGTGTCAAGACCTCGGAAAAGGTCCGCAACTCCTCATACGCCTCAGATGCGTGGCCGGTCCGCTCCAATCCCTTCTCCAGCACAATGCCGATTCCAAGGGCTACCGTCACCATCAGCAACAGATATAACCACCGTCGGCTCCGCCGCTCTTCCATAACGTGGGTTCCTTCCTTCCCGAGGCCTACCGTTTTGATAACCACACCAAGGGATCCACCGGTTCAGCCCCCTCGCGCAGCTCAAAATAGAGCGTATTCTCACCCGTCATGCCCGTGTCGCCGGTTTCACCGATCGTGTCCCCGGCTTCAATCCTGGCCCCCACCGACGTCAAGATTTTTGACGCATGGGCATACAGCGAAAAGACCCCATTGGCATGGTCCATGATTATAACGAGTCCGTAGCCTTTCAACCAGTCTGCATAGACAACCTGGCCGGCAAGCACCGACCGTATATTACTCCCTTCCGCAGCGCGAATCTCAATCCCTTTTCGCTGAATATAGGTATTAAAGGTCGGATGCTTCTGCCGTCCAAAGTAGGACACCACTTGCCCTTCGGTCGGCCAGAGAAGAGTCCCTCGTAACGCGCGAAGCCCGCCTGCTGCAGACGGAGGGCGGGCCGCCAGCGCCGCCCGACGTCTGGTTTCCAGTTCCTTCAGCAAACTGTCGACTCGGGTAGCAGAACGCTCCAGCTCCTCCACGGCTCGATCATGTGAATCTTTTTCTTGAGTAATTCTGGCGAGATACACTCGTTTCTGTTTTTTGAGTTTCTGAATCTTGGCCAGTTTTTCCTCCATACTGGACTTATAGGCCAAGATCCCCTGGCGTGCGTCTTCTCGACTCCGTTCGACTTCAGCGATGCGCTCGGCATCTCTCCGGTAAATTTCCATGATCTCATACTCTCGTTGAGTAACCGCAGAGAGATACCGGAACCGCCGCTGAAAGTCGCCGGAGGAACGAGCGGCCAACAGCGTTCTAAGGTGCCAAAACCGTCCCTCAATATACTGAACCCGTAAGCGGGCGGCGATCGCATCCTGTCGCTCTTCAATCCGTTCCGACAGACGGCTCAGTTGCACGCTCATTTGCTCGATTTCCAAATCCTTTTTTTTCAGTTTTTTGACGGCGTCTTGGTGTTCTTGCCGGTACCGTACCAGACGCTCATCCAACGACTGTAACCCTTGCAGAACCGATTCGCGTTTTTTTTCCGCCTCGTCCGACTTTTTACGTTTCTCGACGATCGTGCCACGAAGCTTTTCCAGCGTTTTCTTTTCTTGCTCGATCTTCGCTCCATACGAATCCTTGCGCTCGGCACCGTCTGCGAGACTCCACAAGGCGACCTGCAAACCCACGACGACACATCCCCATCGAACCCAGCTCATACCCGCCCCTCTCCGAAACGTAACAGTGAGAGAAAACTGCCGGCACAGCCGAGAAAGAGCCCCACACCCACGAGCACCAAACACATGTCGAGCGGGAAAAATGTCAGCAGCGTGTCCACCCCAAGAAATCGGCTGGCGGATCGAATTTCATGACGGAACAACTCGAAGCCGGCTTTTAAGATCGCCAGCGAGAGAGCGCTGCCAAGCAAGCCAAGCGCCGCCCCTTCGAGGAGATAGGGGACACGGATAAAGGTCGTACTGGCTCCGATCAGCCCAAGAATTTCAATTTCTTCCCGCCGCGAATAGAGTGCCAAGCGAATGGTGTTCGCGATGATCGTCACCGACGCGGCCGATAAAATGACGCCGACAATGATGGCCGCCACCTCAATATATCGCACCATTCCCGCCAAGGCTTCGACCCATTCCTGATTGTACTGAACCTGGGTAACTCCAGAAATTGACTGGGCGCGAGTAGCCCACCGCCGCATGGCTTCCGATGAGCGAGACTCCACGGCAAACGTGATGACGAATGAGGCCGGTAGGGGGTTCTGCCCAAGCCCCTGCAAGAGATGAGATTCGGACGGAAACTGAGTCTGGAAATCCGCCAAAGCCCGCTCCTTGGACACGAAGGTCAACGATCCGACCGCTCGGTCGGCTTTCAATTGTTGTTCAATTTCGCGTCTCATCTGCTCGGTCAAGTCATCTTGCAGGTACACCATGACCTCGATGTCCTGCTCAAGCGATGAGGCCAGGGCCCTCAAATTGACGTAGAGCAGCAAAAACACTCCGACACAGGCAAACGTGAAGGCCGTGGTGGCCACCGCGACGACTGTCGTCGTTCGATTCGTCAACACATTCGCGACCGCCTCCCGCAGCAGGTACAGCAGGCGCCTCACGAACACACCTGTTCCTGTGACACCACCCTACCCTGATCCAAGGTAATCACTCGGCGACTGACCTGGGCTAGGACATTGGGATCATGCGTCGCCACGATGATGGTCGTGCCTCGAGCATTGATCGACTTGAAGAGGTCGATGATTTCGCTGGTCAGCTCCGGGTCTAAGTTTCCCGTCGGCTCATCAGCCAGTAGCATGATCGGCCCATTGACGATGGCGCGGGCGATGCAAATCCGTTGCTGCTCCCCGGTGGAGAGGCCGGGGGGAACGTGATCCTTCTTGTGGTCCAGCCCAACCGCCCGTAGCGCCTCCGCCACTTTTCGCCTGATCTCGGCCGTCGAGGCCCCCTGGACCAACAGGGGCAGCGACACATTGTCGAATACGGTTTTTTTGGGCAAAAGCCTGAAATCCTGCAAGACCACGCCCACTTTTCGGCGCAGCAAGGGGATCTCAGACGATCGCAATTTGGACAGGCTACGGCCTTGTATGAGGATTTGGCCCTCTTCGGGTCGTTCAGCCCCGATCAACAACTTCAACAGTGTCGACTTTCCGGCCCCGCTCGGACCCATCAAGAGCACGAACTCGCCCTTCTGGATTTCGAGTGTCACATCGGAAAGCGCCATACGGCGGTCGTAGTATTTTGAGACGTGAAAAAGTTGAATCATGGATGGTGACAAGGGCAGCAGCCGGACCGGAGTGAGTGGCCAGACCATGCCCGCTTCGCACGGCGTACACTGAGCGGATCAATCAGAAATTCGATTTCGATCCTACCATCGCAGATCATCCCCCGCGACGTCGAATGCATTCGCAATATGCAGCACGGTTTCGGTCGTTCCGGGCGAATCCTGTATCAATACAACATCGAATCGACAGGCGCGATCCCGAACCCGGTGTTGCGCCAGATAGTGCGCCGCGAGTTGAATCAATTTGGCACGTTTTCGCGCATCGACCGCTTCAATTGCGCCGCCATAGGTGCCGGTTCGTCGACGTTTCACTTCGATGAACACCAGCACACCCTGGTCGTCGGCAACCAGGTCGAGTTCACCCAATGCGGAGCGCACATTCCGGCCCAGGATACGAAATCCCTGCTGCCGTAGGTACGCTTCGGCTCGCCCTTCCCCTTCATCCCCTACTGCACGACGTCGATCACGCATCGGTCAAGCAGGACCTCGAACCTGGTCGACAGATGAATAACATGTTGCCGCGTCGCCGGCCAGGAGATGCAGGACCGGGGCGAAGCTCCGTCGATGGATCGCACAGGGCCCGTGCTGCCGGAGGAGACGGAGGTGATCGGGGGTCCCGTAGCCTTTATGCTCGGCAAAATTGTAGTAGGGGTACCACCGATGATACTCAACCATCAGACGGTCTCGAGTCACCTTGGCGACGATCGAAGCAGCCGCAATGGAGCAGGATAGGCCATCGCCTTTGATGATGGAGCGCTGAGGAACCAAGAGCCCGGAAAGCGTCACCGCATCCAACAGCAAAAAATCCGGCTGGAGAGGGAGTGCCTCTAGGGCGCGCCGCATCGCCAACCGGGTTGCTTGAAGGATATTCAACCGATCGATCTCCGCCGCGGTCGCAGATCCGATACCGACACCGACGGCTCGCCGAACGATTTCGGCGAACAGCCGAACACGGTCTGACTCGCGGACTTGCTTGGAATCGTTCAGTCCGGGCAGGTTACATCGACGCGGCAACACGACGGCCGCCGCCACGACAGGACCGGCAAGAGGCCCACGCCCGGCCTCATCAAGCCCGGCTATATGCCGGTACCCGCGCCACCGAGCCTCCATCTCAAACTCTTCGGTGGGTCTCCCTGTCGTCGGGTTCGGAGTACCTGCCAAACGTGCGCCTCTGTTCTGGTCTCAAGCGGAACACCGCACAACCGGTCGCTCAGGCCTTGCCGGCATGAGCGGCTGCTGCGGCCTCAAGCTTGGCTGCAACCTGTGCCTTGCTCTCGACCTTGAACTCCCGATCCTCCACCTTGGCGGACTTGCCCTTCTTGGTGCGCAAATAATACAACTTGGCGCGGCGAACACGCCCTTGTCGGACGACATCAACCTTGGCTACATTGGGCGAATGGATTGGGAACGTCCGCTCGACGCCGACATTGTATGACAGCTTACGCACGGTGAAGGTTTCACTATTGAGCGTCCCTTTTCTCGCAATAACCGTCCCTTCATACACCTGGATACGCTCTTTCTCACCTTCGACCACTTTCACGTGGACACGAACGGTATCCCCGATCTCGAACTTGGGCGTTGTTTTTTTGGTTAAGGATCGCTGGATCCGTTCTAGCCGATTCATAATCTTTCCCCTCCTCCTCTCAACGAACAGGTACCTGTACAAGACTTTCTTGCATCACTTCGCCTAACAACCGTCGATCTTCCGATCCCAGCTCGCGATCCCGCAAGAGATCGGGCCGCTTCAGATAGGTGTTCCGCAACGCTTCCTTCCGGCGCCAGAGCCGGATCGCCTCATGGTGACCCGATACCAACACCTCCGGAACCGCCATCCCGCGCACCTCCGCCGGTCTGGTATAGTGCGGATATTCCAATAAGCCTTCGGCAAACGATTCCTCAACTGCCGACGTCACATCACCCAGCACGCCTGGAATCAGTCGCGCTGCCGCATCGATCATGACCAACGCCGGTAATTCCCCTCCGGTCAACACGTAATCGCCGACGGAGATCTCCTCCGAATGCAGAGCCAGCCTGACGCGCTCATCCATCCCCTCATAATGCCCGCACACAAACACCACAACACCTTCGTCCTGCGCCAGGGACAGGGCGAGATCCTGCGTAAAAGGCCGCCCCTGCGGAGACGGAACAATCACCCTTAACCTCGTTTCCGGATGAACGGCCTGATGGCGGGCTCGCAGCGCATCAATGGCCTGCAACACCGGCTCAGCCTTCATAACCATCCCGGCTCCTCCGCCATACGGCACATCGTCGGCCGTTTTATGTCGGTCAACCGTATGGTCCCGCAGGTTCTGAACACCCACCTCCAGCAACCCCTTTTCTTGGGCGCGTTTGAGGATACTCTGGCCTAGCACCGGTGCCACCATGTCAGGGAACAATGTCAGAATCGCGCACCGCATCCTACAGATCTCCGAATCCTTCCGGCAGCCGAACCGTCATGACTCGGCCCGCCACGTCGACCGCCACCACAACCTGTTTTGCCGCCGGAATCAACACTTCCTTCCCTTCCTGCCGCACCACGAAGGCTTGGTTATCAGACATGGCCAACACCTCTTCCAGCCGTCCCAACACAGTCCCAGCCTCATCTTGCACGACCATCCCGATCAAATCACATTGATAATATTGATCGGCCGGCAACGCCGGCGAGTCGCCGCGGGGAACTTGAACGAGTCCTCCGCGATACTCGGCGACTTGCTCAGGAGTCGTGAAGGCCTCGAACCCCATGATCATCGTCGGTCCACCGGACCGCACGTGAGTCACAACCGTGACGAGGGTTTTCCCGCTCGGCGCGACAATCGTCACCTCCCGAAGCGCGTCAAATCTTCCTGGCACGTCGCTTAGCGATCGCACACGCGCCTCGCCACGCACGCCGAACGATCGCTCAATCCTCCCGATGGTAACGAGTTCTGCTTGATCGAGCGTCGCCATGGGCGTCGGGCTACTGCTTGCCCTTTTCGCGCTTTGGGGCCTTCTCCGCTTTGGCGGTCTTCTCGGTCTCGAACTCTTTCCACACCCCATGCCGCTTCAGCAGAGTCCGCACAGTCACGGTGGGCTGCGCCCCATGCCGCAACCATGACAACACCCGCTCCGACTTCAGCACCGGCACGGCCGGGTTTTTCAACGGATCGAAAATACCGAGAATCTCCAAAAACCGGCCGTCGCGCGGCTTCCGAGAATCCGCCGCGATCACTCGATACATCGGCCGCTTGTGTCGCCCTGTTCGTGCTAATCGTAAATGAACCGCCACTAGAACCTCCTCAGAGTAATGAGCGCTCAGCCCTGGGCTGCGTCCGCTCGGTTAGGATCCACCATTCACTAGGTTTCCACACAACATCCTGCCGTTAGATTACATTCCCCGAAACAATTGCGCCAACTGACGCCGGCCACCCGCGCCTCCCGACATGACTTTGGCAATTTTCCTGGCCTGCAAAAACTGCTTAATCAAGCGATTGACCTCCTGCACGCTCGTCCCGCTGCCGCGCGCAATCCGCTTCTTTCGGCTGCCGTTGATCACCGTATGATCGCGCCGCTCACGCATCGTCATGGAATCGATCATGGCCGCGACCCGCTTCATTTCTTTTTCAGGCAATCCACTGTTTGCAAGATCTTTCAACTTTTGTCCGCCCGGCAGCATCCCAAGGATTTGCTCGAACGACCCCAACCGATTCATCTGCCCCAGTTGTGATCGAAAATCTTCCAGCGTGAAGGTGCTGCTGGTGAGTTTCTTTTGCGCAGCTTCAGCTTCTTCCCGCGAAAACGTTTCCTGAGCCTTCTCAATCAAGGACAGAACATCGCCCATCCCGAGGATCCGCGACGCCATCCGATCCGGATGGAATGGCTCCAAAGCATCGAGCTTTTCCCCCATGCCGAGAAACTTAATGGGTTTTCCGGTGACGGCCCGAATCGAAAGCACGGCGCCGCCGCGCGCATCGCCCTCAACTTTCGTGAGGATGACACCGGTGAGACCGACTTGCTGATCGAACTGCCCGGCCATATTGACCGCATCCTGGCCGGTCATGGCGTCGGCCACTAGGAGCACCTCGTGGGGGTTGACGGCCTGTTTGACCGCCACGAGTTCAGCCATCAATTCATCGTCGATGTGCAACCGGCCGCCGGTATCCAACACAATCAGGTCATAGCCTTGCTCTTGGCCACGCTCCACCCCGCGCTGACAAATGCGCACCACATCTGCCCGCGAGGCATCCACGTGATCGAACCGGTGCACATCGATACCAAGATCCAGCCCGAGACTGGCCAGCTGATCGCCCGCGGCCGGTCGGCGCGGGTCCGCAGCCACAAGCAACACTCGCTTTCCTTGGCCTTTAAACAATCGGGCGAGCTTGCCGGAGGTCGTCGTTTTCCCGGCGCCCTGCAAACCAACCATCATGATGATCGTCGGCGGCTTGGAGGCGAGGCTGATACCGGACCGTTCACCGCCCATCATCCCGCGAAGCTCGTCCCAGACAACTTTGACGACCTGATGTCCGGGAGTCAGGCTTTTCAGCACTTCCTGGCCCACCGCCTTCTCACGAACGCGGTCCAGGAAGTCCTTGACGACCTTGAAGTTCACGTCGGCCTCAAGCAGCGCGAGGCGCACTTCCTTCAATGCCTCGGCAATATTGTCCTCGCTGAGCACACCTTGCCCACGAAGCTTCTTGAGGATTCGTTCGAATTTTTCGCTTAGTGCGTCAAGCACACGTCACCAAAGAAAAAGGCCATCGAAGCCGGGTTCGAGCCAGAGCTCCGATCGCCTCGAAAAACATCAAAAAAATAGCATCGGGCAGTCTATAGAACGGGGGTGCGTGAAGTCAAGATATTCGGGAGCCATACCAAACAATGCTCCAAGGTCATTCCGATGCGACACGTTCAATCCATGACGCCGAACAAAGCATCTTCCTTGGCCGTGGCCTGAAATATTATTAGGACCGCTCGCCTAGTTCTGCCCCGAACACAAGAAGAACGTTCATACGAACACGCCGATGAGAGGAGAGGGCCTTCGCAATCAGCCACATGCAGCCGCACTGTCGCCTGGCATGCATTTTGTTGACATCATTTTACTCTTCCGATATGGTGCCCCAAGTCGGTACATACACGCCGATCTGCGGGAACCAGGAGACAGAGCGGATGAGAAAATCGATCGGCGTGCTGCTGATCTTTATCCTGATCGGCGGAATGCTGGGCGGGATTTTCGGAGAAATCCTTCGCGTGATGGCCCCGAACGGCGCGATTCAAAACATCTTTGCCAGCAATTTCTCTCCCGGAATCACCCCCCCGCTCACCGTCGATTTGGTTCTCCTCAAACTCACCTTCGGCTTCAGCATCAAGGTGAGCCTGCTCAGCGTGTTAGGGATGTTTCTCGGAGCCTATCTCTACAAACAGATGTAAGGCGATTCCCGGATTGCCCGAGCTTCCTGGCTGACGGCCTGCTATTACGCTAATTCTAACGCCTTGAGTTTGATCGCCCTGATGCGATTCCTCAGTTCCGCCGCCCGCTCAAACTCCAGGGTCTTCGCCGCCGCCTTCATCTCCACCTCGAGCCGACGAATCAACTGCTGCGTATCCCCCATCGTCTTGTAGTCGCCCAACGACTCCGCCGCCAGTTCGAGCTGAGCCTCGTTCCCTCCCCCGGTCGCATAGTCGAGTACCGGAATCAGCTTCTTGATGGTCTCAGGCGTAATCCCGTTGGCCCTATTATAGGCTTCTTGAATATGACGCCGGCGGGCCGTCTCGTCCATGGCGCGTCGCATTGAATCAGTCACCGTATCACCGTAAAAAATCACGCGCCCATCAAGGTTTCGCGCTGCGCGCCCGGCAGTTTGAATCAACGACCGATGCGAGCGGAGATATCCTTCCTTGTCCGCATCGAGAATCGCCACCAAACTGACTTCGGGTAGATCGAGGCCCTCCCGCAGGAGGTTGATGCCGACCAACACATCAAACACCCCACGCCGGAGGTCGCGAATAATCTCCGCGCGTTCCAGCGTCTTAATGTCCGAATGAAGATAGCGCACCTTTACGCCGAGGTCGTGATAATACTCGGTGAGGTCTTCGGCCATTCGTTTGGTGAGGGTCGTGACCAGGACGCGATTGCCCTTCGCCGCTTCCGCCCGCACTTCAGCCAGCAAGTTATCCACTTGACCCTTTGCCGACCGTACGTCGATGAGGGGGTCCATCAGGCCGGTCGGACGAATGATCTGCTCGATCACCTCGCCCCTGCCGTGGTCCAGCTCATAGGGGCCCGGTGTGGCCGACACATAGATCACCTGTTTCAGCATCCGTTCGAATTCAGTGAACTTCAACGGACGATTATCGACCGCGGACGGCAATCGGAACCCATAATCGACAAGCGTCCGCTTTCGCGAAAAATCACCTTCGTACATGCCGCCGACCTGCGGCACCGACGCATGCGACTCGTCGATGATCAACAGAAAGTCCTTGGGGAAATAGTCCAACAGCGTCGGAGGGGGATCTCCCGGTGCGCGCCCGCTCAGATGGCGCGAATAATTCTCGATCCCATGGCAATACCCCATCGCGCGAATCATTTCGAGATCGAACTTGGTGCGTTGTTCGATCCGTTGGGCCTCCAGCAACTGACCGTTCTTTTTGAATGCCGCCACCCGCGTATCCAATTCCTCTTCAATCCCTGTGATGGCCCGTTCGTACCGGTCAGGCGCTATGAGATAGTGGGTATTCGGATAGATGGCGATCTTCGGCAACTTGCCCAACGATTTGCCGGTAAGCGGATCGATCTCATGAATGGCATCGACGACATCGCCGAACAGTTCGATGCGCACGGACTTCGCATCCGATGAAGCCGGGAAAATCTCGATGACGTCGCCGCGCGCACGAAAGGTCCCGCGGTGAAAGTCTACGTCGTTTCGCGCATACTGAATATCGACCAGTTTCGCCAGGATTTTTTCACGCCGAGTCTCCATCCCTTCTTCGAGATAGACCAACATGTCGTGATACACCTCCGGCGAGCCGAGACCGTAGATGCAGGAGACCGACGACACGATCAGCACGTCATTGCGCTGCAACAGCGAGGTCGTCGCCGCGTGGCGCATCTGGTCGATCGCATCATTGATCGACGCATCTTTTGCAATGTAGGTGTCGCTCTGCGGAATGTAGGCTTCCGGCTGGTAATAATCATAATAGCTGATGAAATATTCGACGGCATTGTGAGGAAAGAACTGCTTGAATTCCTGGTAGAGCTGGCCGGCCAGGGTCTTATTGTGCACGAGGACCAGCGTCGGCTTCTGCACCCGTTCGACCACATTGGCCATCGTGAAGGTCTTGCCGGAGCCGGTCACGCCGAGCAAGACCTGATGCTGCTTTCCGGCCAAGATTCCCGACGTCAGCTTCTCAATGGCTTGTCCCTGATCACCACAGGGCTTGAATGGGGCTTCGAGCTTAAACGGCGGCATAATGACATCAATTTCTTCTGTCCACCGCCTGCGCGTGCTGGATTCAGTTGTGCAGGATTAGAACGAAAGCCTGACAGAAGGCCTGCTCGGCTGATGACCCCGATCTCTCCTCGGGTCATCACCGATCATCATATCATCGAGACGTGAACATCGCCCGTAAGCAGACCGGGGCTTTCCATGACTCAATAGCCTAACACTCGGCGATTCCCCTGGATAGAGCGACTGCCCGGTAATGATGCCACTATGCAAACGTCATGGCCCTCCCCACAGGAGGTGAGTGCCGATGCGTTCTCCTACACCGCGGATGGAGCCAGCCGACATTCCCACAACTTTGTGTAGACCGATCCTGTCGGGCGCAACTCGCTTTTCATGAAGGCAATTGCTTCGACCGGCAGAGTGCCGATTGTCGTAGGCCGATCCAACTGCCCGCTCTGAGCCAGGGCCTGTCCGACCTGCCGCTCCCCTTCTTTAATCCGCGCGAGGGTCAAATGCGGACTGAACGACCGCTCTTCCGGCGCAAAGTTCGCTGCCCGGCAACAGCCCTCCACCGCACGATGGAGGGCCGCCAGCCACTGCGCCTCGTGGCCCTGCTCCCAACTCTCGGGTGGGCCCACCCAGAGCACACGTGGTGCTTGTGGACGCGGAAAGGTACCCAGTCGTTCAAGCGGGATCGGCATCGCCCGATGCGCCGATACGACCGGGTCCATAGCCACTCGGAGCGGTTCGATCGAGTCATCGATGGTGTCGCCGAGAAACTTGAGGGTGAGGTGCATCGAAGCCGGCCGAACCCAACTGATCCTCACGTGGCGATCGACTGTTCGTTCGAGGAGCCGTTCCAGATCCTGTTGAATGGCAGCGAGCGCCGTGCGCAATTCCTGAGGCAACTCGATGGCGAGAAACGCCCTGATCATCCCTGGCCCCGCTTGATCAACCACCGGCGCACCAGATCGAGGGCCGCCTGCGAGGATCGCTGTTTGATCACGTTGCGGTCCCCGCCGTGGAACCGGAATTCCCTCGTCATCGCTTCGTCCGACCCGGTGGCGAATCCCACGTAAACCAGCCCTACCGGCTTGCTCTCACTTCCTCCGCCAGGCCCGGCAATGCCGGTCACGCTCAAACCGACGGAAGCACCGCTCCGCTCACGAATGCCCCGCGCCATCGCCGCGGCGACCTCCGCACTGACTGCGCCATCCCGTTCGATCACGCCTGACGGTACGCCCAACAACTCAACCTTCGCACGATTGCTATAACTGACAATCACTCTATCGACGTATGTCGATGAGCCTGGCACCTGCGTCAGCCGATGGCCGATCAGTCCGCCGGTGCAGGATTCGGCAACGGCGAGAGTCAACTTCTGCTCTTTGAGCAACCAGCCGACCACCGATTCCATAGTCTCATCTTCTTCTCCATAGACAATGTCGCCGAGCCGTGTCCTGGCTTCTTGAAGCAGCCGCCCAATGGTGACAGCCTCCTCCGCTCCAGCCGGTCCCGTCAACGACACCATGACCTCCAGCGGAGAGGCATAGATACCGAGTTGGATCGAACTCCCCTTGGGGACAAGTCCCGCGAGTGCTTGATCCACGACCGATTCCGGCACGCCGGACGTGTGGAGCACCCGCCGAACCATGGGCGAAACACTGAGTCCTTTCTGTGCGCGCATCCACGCCTGTAATCGTGGCAGCACACCTTCGCGCACCATCGGTTCCATCTCACGCGGCACACCGGGCAACGCGGCGAGAAACGTGCCCTTCCAGACGAGCGAAAATCCCGGCGCCGTCCCGACCGGATTGGCCAGGAGATCCGCGTGGGCAGGAATGTTCGCTTGTCGAAACTGCGATGTGGTTGGAATTCGGCCCCATTCAGCCAACCTGGCGATGATCCCATCCAATGCGGCCTTTCGCCGCCTCAATCGCTGCCCCGTCGCATGTGCCACCGCCTCCCGTGTGAGGTCGTCGACCGTGGGACCCAACCCTCCGGTGAGAATCACCACGCGGGCGCGCCGCAATGCAGTCTTCAAGACCGCCACGATGTCGGAGAGATCATCGCCGACCGTCGTCTTGTATCGAAGCTCAACCCCACAGGCAGCCAAGCAGTCGGCGATGAAGAGCGAATTCGTGTCGAGGCGGCCGCCGAGGAGCAGCTCCGATCCGATCGCGATGGTTTCAGCCGTCCAGGTTCTTTTCTTGCTCATGAGGGATACACCTGTGCGATTGAAGGGGCGCTGGAGGGGCTGAGATTATTCGATACGGGCAAAATCAAGCTCGAAGCTGACCTGGCCTCCGCTTGAAGGAAATACCGTGAGCATGGTCTTCGCGTGCGGATCGAGTTCCGCGTAGGCAAATTGCGCGATCACCTTGGCACGGTAGGCAGGTTGCTGCGGCCAGACCGCCGTGCGATCGCCTCTGGCATCAAATCGAACCGAGGTGGGCTTCACCGTCCGACCGGCTTGCTCCAGCAGGACGTAACTGTCGGCCGCGAAATTGACGCGGTCTCCATACAGTGTGACATTGATCAGAAGATTGTCGTTCGCCATCACTTGGGCGATGTCCTGCTCGGACGGCGACAACGACCGCAAAGAGAGGTGATTGGCCATCACCAGCAGGCTTCCGAGCTTCGTCATAATGAAACCGCGAGGGGAGAAATCTTCCACTGCGCCGAACCAGGCATGGAGTTGATCCGGAGAAATACCTTGACCGGAGGCCTGTTTTCCACGCTCCACCGTCGACTGAATCTGTTCGGGAGTCGGCTGCACCTCGATGGCGAACGAGGAGTCGGCAATCCCCCACAGGATCACAAAGAGGCTTCGTAGGAGCCAGGATCCGACCGGCAATCTTCGGGCGCCACTCATCGTGTGCAGGCACTATCAGATCGATTTGAGCCTGTCAATTCGAACTCTCGCGCTCCACAGGCTCTGTTGACAGCTCACGAGTCGAAATGCTAAAGAGCTAACTCTTATTCTTTTACATTATCAAGAAGTTGCCTGGAGGGTTCCTCATGTCCAGCCCCGAACAACCGCCCCGCCGTCAATATGTGAATTTCACCTTCTATAAAATCGATCCGGCCTGGCGTCGGTTGCCTGAAGATGAACGCACGCGTGGAAAACAGGAGTTTCTCCGTGCCGTGGAAGAGTACCAAGGAAAAGTCCTGGTCATCGCCTATACAACGGTTGGTATTCGAGGCGATTGCGACCTGATGCTCTGGCGCATCAGCTATGAGCTCGAACTGTTCCAAGAGATGAGCACCAAGATCATGGCGTCCGGATTGGGCAAGTATCTGTACAACCCCTATTCCTATCTCGCGATCACCAAACGCTCGATCTATGTCGACCATCACACCCACGAAAACCAGGAAAGTAAACGGCTGACAGTGGTCCCCGGCAAGGCCAAGTACATCTTCGTCTATCCTTTCGTGAAAACTCGCGAGTGGTTCTTGCTCACCAAGGCGGCGCGGCAGGGCATGATGGACGAACATATCGAAGTCGGCCATCGCTTCCCGTCAGTGAAGCTCAACACGACCTATTCATTCGGCCTTGACGACCAAGAATGGGTTGTGGCGTTCGAAAGCGACAAGCCCGAGGACTTCTTGGACCTCGTTATGGCGCTTCGGGAAACCGAAGGCAGCCGGTACACCTTACGCGACACCCCGATTTTTACCTGTATCCGCAAGAGCCTGAAAGAAGCGCTGGATACCCTAGGGGGCTAACAGCAACTGAGCGGTAGTCTGCGGACGCGGCCTTCGATCCTGGGATCGAAGGCCGCGTCGTTTCTCTTCCAAGCCTTACCAGGCACAGTGTTTTTCCATTCATGTCCGCTCACGTCTCTTCCTATTCCATCCCCGATTACCACGCGGCTTTCTGCTCGGCCTTGCTCCCTGGACTCGGACAATTCATTCGCGGACGACCGGGAGCGGGATCCTTTTACGGCCTTGTCACGATCGTTCTCGTCTTGCTCAGCTTGGCGCTTGGGCGGGTCTCCGGCCGAGCTGCCGAAGTCTTTTTCTTTATGCTGCTAGCCCTCCCCTGGTGGGCACTGCAGAGCTACGACGCGGCACTCGGGCCTGCACACACCGGTACCGATCTTCTCAGAACCATCCGCACGGCTTGGGCCCAGGGGCACGATATCCGGTTTCTCGGCCTATTGTTTCTGATAAGCGCAGGGAACGACGCCATACTCATCGCAAGAAACCCCGATTATCTGCTCCCATTTTTTTGCACTAAATTGGACGGCTACGCCGGGTTCGTCACCAAAGCGCTGTCACCGATTCTCCACACAGTGGTCGGCTATGGGTTTTTGCAGCTCAAAAAGTGGTCTCTGCTGGCTTACCTGGTCTATGCGGCCTATGGAACCACCAACGCCCTGGTAAATTTGATCTGTTTTGGCCAGGGACGGATTCGTAACACCCTCCTCTTCGCGCTCGTCGTCTTTACAAGCTATGTCATCGGGCGGCGGCGGATTTTCCGACTCTGACCACGCAGTTCTGAGGGCGTCGATCTCGTTTTGACACTCGGGTTGGGCCTGTGTTACCTGTAGTAACTATATCGTTCCACCACATCAGACGGAGCAGTCAGTATGGCTGAAAACAATGCGGTCTATGCCATTCGCTTTCCGGACGGTTCAGTGACTCTCTACATCGACGAAGACTATGCCATTGATCGTGGCGTAGACCCGGCCAAGCTGGTGCGGGTCGAAATCCCGCGAGAATTGTTTGTCAGCGGCAGCATCCAGCAAATCCGTGAATATGTGGCGGTCTACCTTGAAACCAGCCATCAGGGCACGGCCTGAGCGAACCTTTTACGTCGCACGAGGGGCCACACCATGACCGCTTTGCTCACCCCAGAACTTATTGTCTCCACCATTGAACAAGCGCCGATTCAGGGCCGGATCATGCTGAAGCTGCTGTTGTTGCAGCACTTCGATATCACCCCTGAAGAGATCAACCACATTGCAGCCGACCGGCCCGATCCGCGCTGTGTTGCCGGCTCGAAACCGCTCCATCAGCTCGTGAAACAGGACGCGTTGCGCGATGTAACGAGCCGCCGAGACGAATATCGCCGCCGTGTTCGATTGCGACGAGAACGGCTCTGGCTTCAAATGGAAGCCATGAAGGGGATGATCGCGCTCGCTGACGGCTTGGTCCGTGCCGCGACAGAACTCCTACTCATACGCTATAAGGTAGACGCCACCGCCCTGAATACCATCAAGCAAGAGGCTCGTGCGGCGGTCCCCAAGCCGGCGATCCGGTTATTGAACCGGCGATGGGACGAGGACGACATTTCCGCCGAGGCCTACCAAGAAGCCAGGCTCGGACTTGAAATACAGACACAGCTACGGTTGCTGGACAAGTACCGAAAGCGGTTTGAACTCTCCGAGCGGGAATGGAAGTCGATCAACGCAACACCGCTGCAAGATCATGAAATCGGACATATCTGGGGTATCCCTGCAGGGAGTCTTGCCGGACGGAAGGTCAAACATCTCCACCAATATCTCCAAGCCATTCAAGCCTCTCTCCAGCGGTCCTCGGCAAAGGATGTTCTCGCCACGGCGCCACTCGACCTATGGAAAGAAACGCTGATGGTCTTAGGTGAGCGACCGGTGGAACGATCCATTGCGCACTATGACGGGTTAGAGCGTACTGAAGACGCACTCGTGGAGAAGCTCCGGACCTTCGCGTGGGGTACCCTCGGAGAGGACCTCGAAGCGAAATTTTGGCTCTCCCTCGTACATGGGGCCAGTTCAAATGCGGTACACTCCGAAAATACACGATCTCTATTCGGCCTGCAGCGGTTGATGGCCGTGCTGTCTGAAATCGATGCCAGCCCGGAGGCGCTCGAACAGGAATTGCTGACCCGCACGGCACCGATCGCCAAGGAAGCCCTGGCACTGACCGACGAGGCGAGCCAGCCCGCAGTGGAGGAAGTCGGACAGATGAAGCAGCACGTGCTGACGAGTTTCATGGGCGAACTGCACGAAGATCTTCGCCGATGAAGGCGTGTCGTAAACCGGGTCGGCGGGCCTTCAACAATGGGGTCCCCAGCGTGGTTCCCAATTTGTGAAAGTTTTTTTCACAGCCTTCTTCTCAGTTCGGAGTGAATTTTGTATAATCTAACTCATATGTTGCAGCGTAAAAGCAAACATTCTTTCCGGTTTGCAGCGATACGCATGCTGCTACTCCTCGGCACACTGGGGATTGGAGCATGGAGCATGCCCGTCGATTCACTGTCTGCCACGGCTTTGGTTGAAGTCACAGAACTCTTGGCCCATCCGGATCACTATGACCATCAAGTCGTCACCGTCAGCGGGCGCGTGACCAGTTTTCAGCTTGCCACCAATCGTGACGGTCACCCGGCATTTGGCTTTCTTCTACAGGACACCGCAGGAACCGTCAAAGTGATCGGGCTGGGCAAGGCCGATGTGCGGGAAGGTGACTATGTCGTGGTGGAAGGAATATTCAGCCGTCTTCGTCAGGCCGGTCGCGCCATTGTCTATAATGAAATCAAGGCCACGTCAGTTCAGTCCATGACCAGGATGAATCCAGATCTGGTCGGTTAACACACGCGTTCTTTCCCCGACAAGACACCCGTGGCAACCTGACGCTCGCCACGCTGAATCCTGACTACCTTCACATCGAACAGCAACGTCTTGCCCGCAAGGGGATGGTTGAGGTCAAGCACGATGACTTCAGACCTGATCTCGGCCACGTAAGGAAACACCACTCGGCCATCCGGAGCCGTGGTTTCCAATTTCATCCCGATCTGCTGCGCCTCTGCCGGAACCCGATCCCGTTGCACTTCAAAGAATCCCTCGGGATGAATCTCTCCATAGGCATTCACCGGCTCGACCCTGATGACCTTAGTCGCCTCCAGCTCCATTCCATCAAGTCCCGCTTCCAATCCCTGCAGGATCTCATTTTGTCCGTGAGTGTAAACCAGCGGCGCTTCACTGTCGGTGGTTTCGATCACGCACTCATTTTCCAAGCGAATGGTGTATTCAACCGACACGACATCTCCCGTCGACACCTTCATGCTACAAACTCCTTCTCCGGCAGCCCCATGAGCTCCTGCCAGATCTCCATCAGACGAATACCCTCGACATAACCTATAGACCCCACTCGCGGTTCAGGAGACTGGCAGCCATGCTTCGGCTCGGTGTCCAGGACCACCGTATCACGAGGATGTTATGGGGTCATGCGAAAGCAGGAAGTACGCCGGTGCCCATAAACTCGGTGAATCGATGGGTAGGCAAAATGGAATGAGGCTCCGTTCAGCAGTCGAACAGAACGGCGGGAACTCGTCGTCACCAGTGCCGGAAGGGACCTGAATCGAGATGCACAAACTTCCCGCGCGGGTAATATCCCACCCCGCCACAACCGAGTCGCAAAGCAACCTCTCGCAAAGTCCGTAATGGCACCCCGTGGATCTGCACATCCACAGCTCGCCCCGACACATGGTAGCTATGCCGCGCCGCCCGTGTGCCCATCCGAATGAGTTGCTCGTTATACTCAGGAGACCGGTATCCGGACACGATGTGCAAATCGCGACGGCCGCCGATCCGTTTTTGGACAAGATTGATGAACTCAATAAGCCGCACATCCATCGTCGTTGTTTCGTTCGTATGATGGCACCGCAGGAAATGATTGAGCTCGTTGAGCGCATCCTGATCGTACGCGCCCGAATCTGTCCGGTAGGTCACCGACAACCGTTCATCGGTCTGCAAATTGTACAAACTCACTCGGCCATCAGGGAACCGTGACGCCCACGTCTCCGACGGAAGAGCCAGGCGAGCCATCCCCAGCGCGATCCCGGTCGCGGCTGTGCGCAACAATCCCCGCCGGGTCCAAAGAGAGGGTGCATCGGAAACCATCAATTCGCTCCTACTCGAAATTGAACGGGTCTCTTGCGCCATGATCATTGCTGCCTGCGAGGAAGCCGAGTCCATACGCGTTTTTTCTCATCGTTCGTGTAACCGCCGGCTCGGCGTACCATGAGTCAAAAAAATAGGCTCTGGCGAAGGGAGGACGACGCCTTGGGAGAAATCATGATCAACGATTGACGGGAGACTGTTGTATGTACCAAATACCTGAACATTGGTCAACCGTTTTGCGCTCATCCGCGTATACACCAATCCACCTACTTGCCACCTACTTGGGAAGGACCGTTCCATCACCCCACAAGGAACAGGCGAATCGTCAGCTTGCGGACGGCATCATCAATGCTCTGTCATCGAAGCGCGCGGAAACACGCCGAGCACTCGCCGTGCATCCGGGGTTCGATCCATTCCATACTGTCGCAGCCGCCGATACAACGTGGAGCGACTGATACCCAATTCCTGCGCGGCGCGACTCAAGTTCCCCTGCGATAGCGTGAACGCCTTCATGATCAGATCGGTCTCAATCCGCTGCTGGTTCACTTTGAGGGAAATCGAGCCATCATCCGGCCGCGTCACCTGGTGCGGAATATCCAAATCCGTGGCAGTGATGTGCGTCCCCTCGGCCATCACCACTGCGCGGCCGACCCTGTTGGACAACTCGCGCACATTTCCAGGCCAGGAATAGGCGTGCATCGCCGCCAATGCTTCGCGAGTGAATCCGTACAGCTGTTTATGATAGTGCGTCGCGGCCTGGCGCAGGAACGCCATGGCCATCAGTGACACATCTTCACCTCGTTCCCGCAGCGGCGGCAGATTGATGTGCACCACTCCAAGCCGATAGTAGAGATCCTCGCGAAATGTCCCCTTCTCGATGGCCTCCTTGAGATTCACATTCGTGGCGGCAATGATTCGGACATTCATATCCACCGGCTGGTGTCCGCCCACCCGTTCAAAGGTGTGATCCTGGAGAAACCGCAACAGCTTGACCTGCAAGGCATTGGGAAGTTCGCCCACCTCATCGAGGAACAGCGTTCCGCCCTGAGCGAATTCAACCTTACCCTTTTTCTGACCCACGGCTCCCGTAAATGCTCCCCGCTCATACCCGAACAGCTCCGATTCCAACAGACTTTCTGGAATCGCCCCGCAATTGATGGGAATGAACGGGCCCTGCTTCCTGAGCCCCCGCTCGTGAATCGCGCGCGCGGTCAGTTCCTTACCTGTTCCACTTTCACCGGTGATCAAGATCGGAGCGTCGTTCGTGGAGACTTTTCTGATTGCATCAAAGATCCGATGAATGTTGGAACTGGTGCCCAGCATGCCGCTGAATTCCTCATGTCCTCTTCCGACCGTCACGCCTTCAGCCTCTCGCTCCAAATCAGCGACTCCCGCAGCTCGCCGGATGAGGTGTGCGAGGAGGGTGAGATCAAGCGGCTGAGACACCACATCATACGCGCCATACTGAACTGCGCGGACGGCGAGAGGTCGCTCCGTCTGCTCCGTACAGGCGATGATTTTTCCGACATGCCCGGTCTGTCGCAGTTCCTGCAGAACCCACATGCGGTGCTCAATGCCGGGATCGTGCGACGATCCTAAATCCAGGAGGATGACCAGCGGTGCCTGCGCATGAATCTGAACCGCCGCCGTCTGGGTCCATTCGGACACAACCACCTCAAACTCGCTCTCAAGCGACGATCGAATGGCGTCAGCAAGCGACTGATCATCTTCCAGAACACATACCTTTGGTTTCGCCACAATTCGGCTCCTTTCAACTCGTAAGACACAGGGGCGACGGTTCGACTGACCATCGGCTCACTGTCTGCGCTAGGCGGTATCTGAGCAAGTCAGGCGTGAAGACTTCTACGAGAGCGGCGACGGAGGATCCAACGAGTCACACATGAACACATCTGCGCCGAACACCTTCGTCAGGTCAGGAGCGTCCACGCTCCGGCTATCGGCTGATCGATCCAGCATCGCGATAATTGGCACTTGCGGGCAGGTCATTTTGAGACGGGGAACGGTCGTGTGGAGCGGCGTAGGAACGGATGACAACCGGACGACAATCACATCCGGACGAAGTTCCTTCATGTTGCGCTCTAAGTGATGAACCGCCGAGGTCATGGTGGCTTGGTAGCCGTGCAACGCAAACCAATCGGCACACTTGTAGCCGGTCGTAAGGTCTTCGTACACCACCGCAACCGTAGGTCGCTTCCCGGTTCGCTGTCCTCGTCCGCTCCTCGGTTGCTCCATCAGTTCACCCACATCTCGATCGGCCTAGGTTGAGGTTTCGAACATCTGTGAGCTGCGTCAACCGCACTTCCATTTGCGGTCCCCACCATGCGAGGTCTTGCAACAACGCGGCTTCCACAGAGGTCAGTCGGGTCAACATGCCGGGCCACCCTGGAGAAACGCACCCGGTTCGACGATCAATGCGCGAGCGCTCGGCCGCCCCGTTTCCCTGTACGGCCTCAAAGACCGCGAGCAATGTCGTCACACCTGGGAGACAAGACTCATGCATAGGAGGAAGATAAGCTAGGAGGCGGGATGCCGCTATCGGCAGAGGTGCGATTTATGTGTCACAAAGAGACATTGGCTTGGTGTCATGGTTACATCGACATGTGTCAGTCTATTCGCTCGGGTGTCGCTACACGACCAGCCCCTGCTGCAAAGCGTACCGCGTCAACTCAGCGTTATTTTTCAGATTCATTTTGTCCAAAATTCTCGCTCGATAGGTACTAATGGTCGTGACGCTGAGGTGAATACTTTCGGCGATATCACTGACGGTCTGTCCCGAGGCAATCAGACACAGCACTTCGTATTCTCGATCGGACAGTCGTTCGTGTGCCAGCTTGTCGACCCCGGTCCTGACCGTCAACGCCAAGGCTTCTCCTACTGAGGCACTGACGTATTGCCCGCCCGCCATGACCTTTTTCGCCGCATGGACTAATTCTTCCGGCGCGCTCGCCTTGGTGAGATAGCCCGCTGCGCCGGCCTTAAACATACGAATGGCATATTGGTCCTCCGGGTGCATGCTCAAAATCAACACCGGCAGCGTGGGCGCCAGTTGCTTGAGCTCCTTCAGCACTTCCGGGCCGCTTCGACCCGGCATACTGATGTCCATGACGACGAGGTCGTACGCACGTTCACGAACCTGGTCGAGCATCTCCTGGGCGTTTCCACACTCGGCCATGCTGGCGCCTTCGAATCCTTCTTCGAGAATATCCTTTACGCCGCGACGAAAGGAGGGATGGTCATCGACGACGAGAATCCGCACAGCTCCTGTTGTTCGCATAGTCCCCTCCGTCATATCCTGGTCCTCCGTGTTATCGAGGCAACTGCAACGCGATCGTCGTCCCGTTGCCTTCCTTCGTCTCGATCTGTACGTCCCCGCCGAGCAGCCCGGCGCGCTCCCGCATCCCTAACAGGCCGAACGATCGAGCATCCGCAAGCCGATCAGGCGGAATGCCGCGCCCGTTGTCGCTGACCCGCAACAGCAACCCTACTCCCTGATCTTCCAGACGCACATGTACCTCCGTGGCCTGAGCATGCCGGGTGACGTTGGTCAACGCCTCCTGACAGATCCGAAAGACTGCGGTGGCATGTTCCGGATCCACCCGCAAATCCTCATGACTCACCGTGCAGTGACAGACAATGCCGGTACGGCGTTGAAAATCACGGCACTGCCATTCGATGGCCGCCACGAGGCCGAGATCATCCAGCACCCCGGGACGTAACTCGGCCACGATCCGTTGCACTGATGTGATGGTACTATCAACCTGCTCTTTCATGCCTCGAATTTTTTCGTCGGCCTTGGAGCGATCCTGCGGCACCAACCGTTCCCCCAACAGCCCGCCGAGGCGAGACAGATCGATCTTCAGGCACGTCAAACCTACCCCCAACTCGTCATGCAATTCACGCGCGATTCGCCCGCGCTCCTCTTCGCGAATTCGCTCCATCCGGCCGGAGAGCTTACGGAGGCGGCGCAGGGAATCCTGCAACTGTTCTTCGGCACGTTTCCGATCCGTCGTGTCCTTGAACACGACGACCGCCCCGACGATATCCCCCCGTTCCCGAATCGGCGTGCTCACATACTCCACGGGAAAACTCGTCCCGTCTTTTCGCCAAAAGGCGCTATCAAGCTGCTCTCGAATCTCCCCTGCTCGGAGGGTCTCGACTATCGGACTGAGTCGTGCGCCGGCAGGCTGTTCGCTGAAGTCTGGGCAGTGCACGAGTGCATAAAAAGACTGGCCGATCAATGCCTCCGCCTCCCAGCCGAACATCTTAGCAGCCGCCGGATTGACGAACGTCAGCCGCCCGTCCCGATCGATCCCGTAGATCCCTTCTCCGGCGGAATTCAACACAACTTGATTGTGGTAATGCAAGCGGTCCAGCTGCTCCTCTGCCGATCGCCGCTCACTGATGTCGCGCATGATGATCGTAAAAAAGAGATCCGATTTCCCCTTCCAGGAGGTCACACTCAGCTCCAACGGAAACTCGCCTCCGTCTTTTCGACGGCCGAGCAGTTCCAGCGTCTTGCTCGTCAGCTGCACTCGGTCCGACAATCGAACCCGCTGCACACTACGCTCCAGCTCCTCGTGATACCGCTCGGGAATGATCATCGTCACCGGCTGGCCGATAATCTCCTCGGCAGAATAGCCGAAGGTCGCCTCGGCGCCTTTGTTCCAGAACGCGACTTTCATGAGCGCATTGACCAGCAGTATGGCATCTTTCGTCGACTGCACGATGGAGCGCAAGCGCTCTTCGCTGACCCGAAGTGCATCCTCAATCCGGCGGCGTTCGGTCACATCACGAATGATCCCCAAGACACCGATGACACGGCCCTGCCGCATCTGTGGCGTGCCGACGAACTCTCCAGTCACATACCCTCCCTGCTTCGTGCTGATCTGCATCGAACAGGTCAGCGGGGCCCCGCGCTCAAGAATGGCCTGCAGCACGTCCTGACAGAAACCTGAGTCATCCGGATGCAGCAGGGCCACGAGCGGCTCTCCCATCCATTGCGAACGCGACCAATTGGTGACCGTCTCAAAGGCCGGATTGAGTGACGTGATGGTGCTGTCGGCCGAGAGGGTGAAAATGATATCCCGCGCCCCTTCCACCAAGCTCCGAAATCGATACTCCGATTCGAACAAGGCGTCCTGCGCGCGCTTGAGCCACGTAATGTCATGAAACACCACGACGGTCCCGCAGAGGACCCCGTCATCATCCCGAATGGGCCTAGCGTTGATGCTGATCCACCGGCCTGGAACACCCCGTGACGCTCGCAGGTAAACTTCAAGCCAATCGATCTTCTCGCCTCGCAGCGCGCGCGCCAGCGGCCATTCCTCCTGCTGAAACGGAGTCACCGTGTCCGCATGAAAAAACTCATACCGTTCCGCCCATTGCGTCGGAAGGACATGACCGGGAGAAAAACCGAGGATGCTTTCGACGGCCGGGTTGGCGACCACCAACTGGCCGGTGGCATCGGTCACCACGACCCCGTCGCCCATACTCCGCAGCACAGAGTTCACGATCCTGGTTTGCTCATTCAACGCATGCTCGGATCGCTCAAGTGCATCGGCCCGCTCTCGGAGCGCCTGTTTGGCTTGCGCGATCCCCGCCGATTGCGTCCGGACCGCGTTTTCGTATACGCGCAGCAATTGTTCGGCTACGGCCAAACGGACCTGATGCCGATGGCCCGCGCCCTGCGCCAACACACCGACGTGTGACGTCGGCGAGGAATGGGCATTGTCGGATGTCTCCGGCAGAGAGGTTTCATCGAAAACCAGCAGCGAGGTTTTGAGACTGAGGGCGAGAGATTTGCACAACGTTGCCGTGGCCCGAGGCACAGGAGTTCTTGAGAACAAGATCACGGCGAACAGATCACGAGAAGGCAACATCCCGCCGAAACACAACACCGATTGTACCCCGTACTTCAGGACAAACCCTTCTTGAACCGGCACATAGGGGCTGCCCACCGCATCCGGCACATAAAACACGTTGTACGTCTTCTCCTCCTGATCCACCAACCACTCTCCCTCGGGAACCACCTCGAAACTGGACGACAGGCCAAACTGGTGCAGAAGTTGAGAAAACATGGGAAATTGTTTCACAAAATCTGCACTGACCATCGGAATCACGCGGTAGCGATGAGACCGCTCAACCCGGTTCCAGTCCGGCTCTTCACCGGCCGTAGCCATGAGCGTGAAGCACTTGAGGTCGGGGAACGGAGCAATGCCACCCAGCTTCTCATGGACCATCTGCTGCGTCTTCGGATCCAACCGGCTGTAGGAGATGGTCTTGAAACAACGCACCAGCACACAGTCGCGGGTCCCCGTGTCAGGATTGCCGAGGGTATTGAACAGATAGTCCACCGCTCGCGACGCGGCCTCCGGCAGAGAGTTCGACTGCTCACCCAGCTGACGCAACACGGCCGAGCATTCGGTCATTTCCAGCAGGGAGAAGCGAGCCAGACTATACACAGGCAGGCCCTCGGGTGAACGATGGGGGAATACGAAATCAACGCGCCACTGGTTGACGTTCGTCTGGAGATGCCGAATCGTGAGGTAAGGCGCGTATCTGCAGAGCACTGCCTTGCAAGGCGAGGCACAGGGTCAATCTCGTGGCGAGTCTAGTAAAGGGAACCCCGCTTGTCAAGGCAGACCGGTTGTCCATGGTCACAGGGAGCACTCAGGGCATCCGCCCGAATCAAATAGCACGGGATGGACAAGAGGCGACGCACCGTCGCTATCGGGAAGAAGGCCCCTGTCCGAGCGCTTGAGATAATAGGGCCACGTCCGATGGATAGGTGAGACGCCCCAGTGCTTCCTCGCGCTCGACCCACTGCACTTCCTCCACTTCCCCATCGGGAACTCCCGCCTCTTCGAGCGGCGACATCTTAAACCACACGACCGTCTTGCGGAATCGCCGCCCCTCCCGTTGAAACCAATATTCCGACATCGAAAGGTCTGCATCGATTCGACAACACCACCCCGTTTCCTCCAGGACCTCCCGCACCGCAGCCTGAGCCGGAGTTTCACCGGCATCGAGACGTCCCTTGGGGAACGACCACACAGGACGACCTTTGATATCGGATATTCGGATCAGCAACACATCCCGTTGCCGTAACACCACTCCGCCGGCCGATCGAACTAAGCCTGGTTCAGGCATGACACGTCGCGCTCCTCTCAACCACCATCGCGTCGCCCCACTCGACAGGCCTAGCAGGCAGCGAAAAACGTCCGCCCGCGGCATTCTCACAAGACACTGCCGCCTCACTATCTCGGCGGCGTTCACAAACGTGACACGCGTGATTCCGCGCATCGTGGGCTCACCGTACGGCCACGGGACAAGAGCCTGTCTTGGCAGGCTCGAGGTGGGTGGGTCGATGAACGATTCGCTGCTAGGACACCGGGCGCTCACCGACTCGCGCCCGTCCGCAGACGTGACGCTCATTACGCTTCGCGTCGCGGACCTCGCTGCGGCCTTGTTGGACCGCCTTAATGCGCAGCCTGTGGTCCATTGTACTACCAACACGCCGCGTGAGCTGCTCGCGGCAGACGGTGTGAAAATCGAGCTGCTTCGCCGCCTGCTAGACAGGATGGGGCAGCCTCAGGAACCAAGCCAGGAGACGATCCTGAAATCGGTCTGGCAAGATCCATTTCAACATGGCTCTGACGCGTGCGTCCTTGCCGACGAGATAGCGCACGCGTGGGCGTGAGGCGGTCAATGCTTCAGCCACCACGTGTGCCACATTCTCTGCGGGGATCGCACGTGCGGCCGCCCCAGTCATCACCTCCTGCATACGAGCCAGCTGGTGCGCGTACAGTGAAAGCGACTCCGGCGTGACCCCACGGAGAGTCTGCCTGGCCGACATTTCCGCCCGTTGCCATATTTGCGACTGGATCGCACCCGGCTCTACCAACGACACTGAGATCCCCCAAGGCGCCAATTCCAGCCGCAAGGCGTCGCTCATCGCCTCCAACGCATACTTTGATCCGCAATAGGCGCCGAGAAACGGAGTAGCCGCCAGTCCGGCAATGGAACTGATGTTCACAATACGCCCGCCGGCTCGTCTCAGCAACGGCAGGAACGCTTGAGTCACGGCGAGCGCCCCGATGACATTCACCTCGAACTGAGTCCGCAACTCGGCGAGCGGCAACAGTTCCAGCGGGCCTGCAACGGAGATTCCGGCATTGTTGACAAGCCCCGCCAGTCCGATTTCGCCATCAGACTCGGCCAACGTTCGCCCGGCCGCAGCGATCGACACCGGATCAGTCACATCCAGCGTCAGGACGCGGAGACGGGCGGAGGTCAGGCGCGCAAGGGCCTCGCCGTCTTCTTTACTACGGACGCCCGCCCACACGGTGAACCCCAGTCCATCAAGGTAGCGTGCGCAAGCCGCTCCGATTCCGGACGAGGCCCCGGTGATGACGATCGCTCCTCGCACTGATATGTTCCCCATGGTCTCCACACAACTTCCACAGACGGACTGAGCCGCACGGACGGAGAAGGCGTAAGAATATCACGCGCATGGTGCAAGAGGCATCAGGGCGTCACGCCTCTCCCCCCTTCACACATTTCAGTAGGGAATCACCGGAACATGCAGAGCACGATGAGTGTTTCCGGCTGTTTATCCCGTTCATCTATTCGAGATCCCACGGTAGATGGTGGGGCACCGGACTCCCGTTCGGGTCGATTTGACAATCAACCATCCTCATCTAGACTTGACTCATGCACGCACGAAAGATGTCGACCACCCGCAGCACATACTCACGAGTGGCGGCCTTGGCCATGGGACTGTTACTGGGTCTTTTCGTGCTGACTCCCTCGACCGCCTCCTTAGGCCGAACGGTCACCATTCCCATCTCCGTGTCCACCTACGCCGACAATCAAGTGGGATTCCCCACATTCGTCTTGAAATGGGACGAAGGTCGCCAACCGGATCCATTGGCGCTACGTTGGGGGCGGAGTCAGGTCCCTGTCAGAGGAGCCGGGATGCAATCGATTCAACGAGCGTTCCGGTACGCGGTCGAGCGCCTGGCGCCATCGCTACATCCGACCGGAACACTGTCCCTGTATGCCACCTTTTCAGGACCATTGAGCGCGGAAGGATCGACTGCGGAAGCCGCCTTGGCCATCGGCTTTCTCGCCTTGCTGAAGGGAGACCCTCTCATTCGGGACATCACCATCACAGGAACATTGGAGATGGATGGCCGGATCGGACCAGTGGCTCAGGTGGCTGAAAAAACGACCGCGGCGGCACGTGCAGGCTACCACGTCCTCCTAGTCCCGCGAGGCCAGTTTTATGCGCCACGCATCAACCGTGTCAGTCTGAGTCTCGACTCGAATGTGTTGGTCCGTGAAGTGGAAACCATCGAAGAAGCCTACGAGATCATGACGGGGAAAAAGCTCTAGCAGTCTGTCGGAGAAGCCCGCCTGCATCGTTCTCGCAACACACTGTTCACGCGCCATCCAGGCGACCTTTTATACACCTGACGCAGGTGCGTCAATGCGTCGTGACACTCAGGGCTCATCGTCTCTCCCTGGGAGAAATGCCGATCCGAACAGGCTCCGGCTGGGCGGTTCGAAAGAAGTCGGAATCGCCTCGATGACACGGGATTGCTCGTCCTTCTGCAGATCCTCGATACTCAACGGCCGTCACATCCAATTGTTGATCAAAAGGAATGCCGCCCAGAAACTCGGGTGCGTGTGACCGCGTTGGGCAAGAATCTTCTGCTGAGCTCGCTGCAAGGCCACGGCCTTGGAAAGCGCAGGATCCTGCAATTGCCGGTAGAATTCCGACACGAGTTCCGAGGTCGTCTCATCCTCCGTGGTCCATAACGTCGCGAGAGCTGTCCGCGCTCCGGTCTTAACCGCCACACCCGTCAGCCCAAGGGCGGCACGATCGTCTTCGGCAGGAATCTCACAGGAGCTGAGCGTCAGCAGATCCAACGACTGTTGGCGATATTGCTGCAGTCCTACCAGTTGCGACAAACGATCCATCGAAATTTTGCCGTCGTGCGCAAGTACATAGGAATCTCGTGCCTCGTGGCCGATGACCGTCTGCGACGCAACATGGACGATTCCGACTCCCTGATCCTTGATCTCCTCCTCCAGCGACGGTGAGGAGAACTGCTTGTTCATCAACAATTTCCCGCCATAGAGGGTTCTGATGGCTTGGACCTCGGTCTCGGCATACCGCGGAGCAGACAGCCCATCGACCGATTCGGTCAAGCCGACGGACAGCAGGCTCCCCTTGCGTCGCTGGGAAGCATCCAGGTCGGTCAACTCCAAGCTCGGCGTGACGGCCACCGCAAGCGAATCCACCAGAAAATGTCGGCCATCATGCAAGGCCCCCATCGGAATGGTCCTGAGCGACCCATCCGCCACCATCACCAGCGTGTCGATCCCGGCGCCTTGCAGATCCTGCTGGAGGGTGCGATCAGCCACCCGTGCAACGTCTGCGCAGAAGCCAGATAGTTCTGTGATCGGGAATCTTGGATCAACCTCCTGAAGGTACGAATTTCCTTCGTCAACTTCTCCCCGCTCACAGGAACGCTGACCTGCTTCAGCCCATGAGCCGTTTCCATAAGCAATTCGAGCCGGTCCGGAAACGAAATCGGATACACGACTGCGGTGCCGGGCGCCAGAGTCCCGGTTTTGCGCTGACTCGCGACCGTCGCCACACAATCATCCTGATAATAATCCTGCAGCTGGGCGGCATGAGAGACCTCGATCGTATCCTTCACCTGCACGAGCAACTGTTCGCTCTGGTCCGGCGTCTTAGCCACGGCCGCCCGCCGCAACAACACATCCTCATACTCCACGAACAACGGCGCGACGGAATCGTAGTAGGAATGATGCCGGCCCTGATATCCAACGGAATATTCGTACCGAATCGGTTTCAACAGGGTCACGGCGCGCCGATAGGCGGCCAGGGCTTCCTCTTCTTTGCCATCCGCTCGCAGCAACCTCGCCGTTTGCCACTGCCAACGATAGAGTGATTCCGGCGCATTCACCTTCTGCGCGGCGAAGGTTGCTTTCCGTGAGTACTCCAACGCCTCGGTATTGCGATGCTCCTGCTCTAACAATCCACCCAGATATCCCCAGGCGTACGATTGCCCGCGCGCATCACCGGTTCGTTCGGCGACGTCACCGGCCGCGGTAAATGCCTCGGAAGATTGCCGCAACAGGCCGGCTCCCGACCCACCGGAGACGGCAGTCTCCGTCGCCCGGCCTTTCCCTCCGTCCAGTTTTTTCGCCGGGCCCGGTTTAGCGGTCGTCGCGACAAACAGATCTTGATAGCCGAGGCCGATATTCAACAGCGCGGCGGTCTTCGCTTGGCTATCCCCCAGCGACTGCACATCCGACCAAGCCTGATCCAAGTGACGATGCGCGTCCCCCAGCTGCTGGTTCTGGAACAAGGCCATCGCGCCGTTGATCTGCGCCGTTGCCGCGAGCGCAGACTGCTTCGTTTCGATTGCCAGACTTCGGCTCTCCGCATACACATCGATCGCCTCGGCAAACTGCTGGCGGGCGGTGAGGGCATTGCCCAAATCGTTCAGCACTCCGGCAACCAAGGCCGGTTTATTCTCCTCACGGGCGAGCGTCAGGGCCTTCGTCAAATGTTCTGCAGCCGGTTCGTCTTTCCCCAAAACGTGGAAGGTGTTGCCGAGTTGACCGAAGATCGTCGCCGTGAGCCCGCGATCACCCATTTGTTCCGAGAGTTTGAGCGCGGCTTGCAATGATCCCTGCGCGCGACGGATCTGCCCCTCCTGTTGAAGCGCATACGCCAGATTGATCAGGGCCTGGCACTGTTCCTTCACCTGCCCGCTCTCTTCGTATCCCCGCGCCGCATTCATCCAATGCGCCGCCGCCTGGGCAAACGCACCCTGCTGAAACTCCGTCGTTCCCTGCCGCATTTCTTGGGCGGGCGTCACCGAAGCACCGCCCAGGCCGCCCAATAGTTCCCCTGCTGTTCCCCAGGCAGGCCACGCGAGACCGCCGAGCGCCAGCATTCCGACACCAGGATCGTCAACGGTAGCCAGCGCCGGCCTGACGGACGGAGCGGCCGGCCCACGCGCCCGTTTCATGCCGCGGCGAATGACCATGTTACGCATCGTAGGCATGAGGTCCTCCTTGGCGGGTCAGCACCCCTGCCATGATTCGATGAGTTGTGCAGTCGACGTTCCCTGCCTTCTGGCTGTTCGCGTCGCCGGAGCGCCCGTCTCGATTTCGTCGCCGACCTCTTGAAGAACGACGGGCGTCGCCAAGGTCGCGCCGGGCTGTGACGGGGTCACGTCGCGCGGGGCTTGAACCAAACTGCTGAATGCGCTGTCCTTACGCGCCGCGCAACGACTGGTTAACAACTGGGCGGGTGGGGCCGGGGCTTGCTGAGGCAGTACCATCGCCGCCCGGTTCAAGAACGCGACGGCATCGACGGGATTGGCCGGGTTGATTGCGGCCGCATTCGCCGCCGGAAGGGGCGCAAGACCTCCAAGATTCACACCCACGACTTGGATTTGTGTCACTCGTTGGTTGATAGGATTCGTCGTCGTGTTGACCTGCGCTCCTGTCGGCACGGTGACATTCGGGGTCACGTCGATGGATGCGGGAATCACGCCTCCGCCGCCCGCAACGATCAGGGTTCCAGGCAGGGCCTGCACTTGCCCGTTGCCAGACACCCCCGAGAAAGGATTGGCGACAGTGGGCTGGACGCTCATTTCGCCTGCCGAGCTCGTACTACCAAGAATAACTCGCTGCGCGCTGATCTTGGATCCGTTGATCTGAATGCCGCCCCCCATCAGGCCAAGCACGGCCCCGGTCTGGAGCACCGTTGATGAAGAGTTCAGAACGATGGACCCATAGGGGCCCTGCCCTAAAAATCCGAAGGAGACGGGCGAGCCGACCGACAGCGTCTGGTCGAAGGCGAGGAGACCGGTATTGGCCGTAAATATGCCTCCGTCACTCAAGCGCAGTTGCTGAGCCGAACTGAAATAGGCAGAGCCCGATACATTCAAATGGGCCGCGGAGCCGAAGACGATTCCGGCAGGATTGAGAAAGAACAGGTTCGCGTTGAGCGCCTGAATGGTGCCGTTGATATTCGAGGGCGATCCCCCGAGGACGCGGCCGATGACATTGGAGACCCCCCCGGGATTCACGAACGCCGCCACATCTCCCGTGCCGACGGAGAACTGATTGAAGCTGTGAAAGAGGTTGGGACCGCCCCCCGGTCTGGTTCCACCGGTGATGTTCGTGGTATTGCCCGAGGTGCTCAGCGACGTGCCTAACCCCCCAGCCCCGGGCGGAGTTGCAACAATGTTCGTGGCTTGTCCGTAGGCCATGGACTCCATGTAGACCAGAACCAGCAGGACGGACAGCAACCCATGGACCACCATCGACACCCTTGAGATGTAAAACACCATGGCGATTCTCCTCATGTGGTGAGAGAGGACGGCCACTCTCTTACCCTAAACGGTGCGCAACTTCAACAAGCACAACTCTGTAGCAAGCGGGGCGACAGGACGGCAAATCCGCCTATCGGCCCTGGCCATTCGTCCCTAGCAGACGCAGAGCACACACAATTTTGGCGCTATTCCCCGCGCATCGTCTCTGTGGCTGATCGGGATCGGATGCCCACGCAGCATGCAAACCAGGGCGTCCGGCCAGGCCCCAGCAATTGACCACGCACTTCGGAAGGTGCGTCACACGTGTCAACGCCCCCGAGAAGGAAAGGCGGCAGTGTCCGGCAGACGCGCCGCTGGCGGGCCGATTCCGCAGCCCTGCTAGAACGCCTCCACGACCAGTTGAAGATGGACCCCGTGATCCTGCAGATTGTCGCGACCGGTATCGTACCGCTTCAACTGCTTGCCGTAATAGATTTCGAAGTGACTGCCGCGCCAGAAATTCCAGATGACGCCGACGCCGAGACTGGCTAACGTTTTCGGGGGAGTCCCCGGCGTCTGAGCCGTAGTTTGCCACCCATGTCCGAAATCAAAGAAGGGCGCCAGGAAGACGGAATCAACACCGGCCTGCGTCGTATAAACCGGAACCCGCGCCTCAATCGATCCCATGGCGGCATTATCCCGAATCAACGTGAATTCCCGGTAACCACGCACGCTATACCGACCACCGACCGCAATCTGCTCAAGCGGAAACAAATGATCATTTGACAGCTGCACCACACCTCGGGTGACCAATTGCGTCCGCCAGAAGGGAAGTTGCCGGATCCACTGGGCCTCTCCCAACCAAGAAAAGAAACGCGCATCCGGCAGATTCGGATCGCCATTGGCGGTTGCTCCCATCGCCCCGATACCGACGGACAAGCGCGACAGCACAGAAATGACCTGTTCGGCTGAACGCCGTGCGTATTCTTGACCGAATCGGAGCGCGGTCACGCGGAACTTTCCGTTCGGCGACCCGGTGATCAGCTCAAACGGATTTCCCCCCAACGTACTCTCATTCCGGGCATGTTCTCCCGTGAGGGAAAAAGCCAACTCCTGGTCGGCCCGTCTGATGACGGGATGCCTCACGGATACCCCAAAAATCTGAGCCTTATTTTTGATATCCAAGGCATCGAAGGGCGATTCCTCTACCCCGAAATCAAAGCGACGGTATTGCAGCGCGACAGTGGTATCGCGAGGCCCCACAGGGATTTCATATTTAAAGTTCAGCATCGGATTCACACCGGCTGATCGCCCGTATTGAAGGCTCAACGTATCGCCGAATCCGAGGAGGTTCCGGTGCGCCAGCGTGACGAAGCCTTGCTCCGCACCCACGACCGGAGACTGGTAGTTGTTGAACTCCAGCCAGGCTTTCAACGGGTTGGCCTCCTTGACCTTGACGTTCAAGGTATTCTCTCCGATCATCGCCCCGGGCAAGAGTTCCGCATTGATCCGTTCGATGCGAGGATTGGCTTGCATCACGCGCAGCCGTTCCTGGAGTGCTTCGACATGCAACGGGGGCCCGGCAGCCAAGTTGAGGCGGCTCTGAAAATAGGAGGGACGGAACCACTTGGTGTCCTCCACATTCACCTGGGTGATTTTTCCCTCGATGATCTGCATGGTCAGGACGCCGTCTGCGACGTCCTGCTCAGGGACCACCGCACCGGAGGTCACATATCCATGACTGACGTAATAGTAGGTCAGTGCGAGGCGTAGCGCTTCCAAGTCCTCCGCCGTCAACTCTCGATTGGTATAGGGCGAGGTGATTTCCGAGAGCTGCTGCGAGGTGAACGCGGTGTTTCCGATCAGTCGGATATCCTTCACCATGATCTTGGGCCCTTTCGCCGCCTGATCGAGCGCACTCGGAGGGCGTGGCGAGGGTACATCGAGCGCGGGAGGCTGGGTGGGGGGCGGGACCACAGGCAATTGAGGGACTTTCGGCGGCAGCGGACCGAGCTGTGAACCGGTCTGCGAAAACACCGGCGATGCCATCATGCTCAGCAGCAGGACCGCCGCAAGACCGGCGGAGGCACAACGCCATCCCTGCCTCCCTCGGCTTCCCTTCAGGCCCCAGGACCGATCGGTACCAACCGCATCCGGGCAATCCGCCCCATTCCCCTCTGCTTCATGCTCCACACACTGCTTCACGCAAGCCATCAAGGCCTCCCCTCTTTCTTGATGACGGGGCACAGCGTTGTCGTACCCGTGCCCGCACAAATCCCTAGCACCATCATCCGTGTATCCGCGACTGTGTCATGTTGCGACGCGCTGACTCTCCTCAAGAAGAACGTGCTTGTACGACAACAGGACGTCCGTCCGTACGTATCTCTTTGGAGAGTGCTACCCGCGAAGGAACTGCTTATAACATGTCTCGAAATAAAATACTCCTGCCGCGACAAGTTTTTTCGAGCGACCGGAGTCGAGTCTCGCGACTGAACTTCTTGAGGAGAGGCGCACAGACACTTCGGTGTGGTATCGAATGGGTCCGGAGAGTCAGTACTTACACGGCTCGGATGGGAACCTCGCGGATCGACCGCCTAAAACGAGCCAGCTGTTCCTGGAACGAATCGGCCCCTTCATATTCGAACACATACCGGGTCATATCAAACAGCGGAGCCGGATCCAGCGCCCTGATCATCTCCGGTTTCCACGAAATTTGAAGGCGGTTGATCATCGTAATGGGCGTGGGCGTACCGACCATGCCGAGCGGGACCGTCCCATAGGTTTGCGAGAAGATCAAAATCTCCCGATCGAACATCGCCGTATTCATGTCATCGGCAGCGCCGTGTTTTCTGAAATCTTCTTCGAGCCGCTGAAAGGTCGGGGACTGCACCAGCGCTTCTCGAAAGGCATAGAACACCTTGATGCCTGCACGGCGCTGATCGTCCATGACCTGCATCGCGTCGGACACCGTCGTGCCGTTCTGCATCTGCGCCTGGGTCAGGATGAGGAGGCGTCTGATTCTGACCTGTCGCCGCGCCGCCGCCTGATTGGCCAACAGGTAGTTGGGGTAGAGGGCCTCCCCCTTTTTCCAAATGTTCCACCGTTCCATCATCGCATCGACGGACTGTTCGGCCGTCTCCATGAGGCGGACCGCTTCCGCATTGGCCGCGGCTCCTTCGTAGGTGAGGGTTTGCGCTTCAAGCTGCTTCAGTTCCTTCCCGATGGCTTCGACCTTCTTGGGGAGATAACGGGGACGTTTCGGCACGTGCAGCATGACATCCACCGCCGTCAAGGCCAAGGTCCAGTATTCCTTCGCCTGCTTCGGAGCTTTGTCCTTTTGGGCGATCAGCAAGAGTTCCACCGGATTCTTGTCGAGCAGTTTCGCGATCTTGATGCAGAGCTCCGGTTTTGGAACCTTGAGTCCGCGCCGCATCAGGTTGGCGTCCGGTTGGGCGATCCCCAGCTTTTCCGCCAGCGTGTAATCGCTGGTCAACGCGTATCGATCTTTGATCGCCTCAAAGTACCCGGCAATTTCCGTCATACGAACTCCCTTGCACGTAGATCCTCCGAGGGAACGACCGGCATCCTCGCCGCCTCAATCCTCGCCCCCCCTCTCCATCAGGCACCCGTTTACCGCGGAAACGGTCTCAGCCGCAACACCTCGGTCGGCCGAAGACCATGGGATA
This sequence comes from Nitrospira sp., assembly GCA_031315995.1. Classification (GTDB taxonomy): domain Bacteria; phylum Nitrospirota; class Nitrospiria; order Nitrospirales; family Nitrospiraceae; genus Nitrospira_A. The sequence goes on along the minus strand of JALDRG010000007.1, from coordinate 178,171 downwards.
ATGCCTTCCTCCAACCATGCGCCCTTTCCTGCAAGGAGGTCTGTGGCCAAATGAAACAATCGCCGATCCTCATCCCACAAGGGCGTCCTCAGGGAGAGCGGCGGGGTAGGATGCAAAATTTCTTGGGCTCGCAAACAAACATCTTCGACTAGAGCTCGTGACAACGCGTGCGCCTGCACCGACGGCTGAGATCCGTACCACAATGACGCTTCGACGGTAAATAGCTGGAGCCCCGCTGTAACCAGGCCTCGGAGCAACCGCTGATTCCGCGCAAGACTCTGCCGATGACGGGCGGTGACCCACAGCGTCTTGCGCGCGAGCGCCCGGCTCTGCTGCGACAGAAACCGCTCCCACCGCGCGACAGAAGCCCCCGATCGCAGGCCCCTCTCAAACATCACAACGGGGCTGAAGGATCGCGCGGAGATCTTGGCGAAAAACGGCACGGCCCGCGCCATCTCCTCAAGTCGGCATTCCAGGAAGGCCGTTCCCTGCGTCACATACTCAGCCAGCCCTTCCCGTGCGATCCAAAGAGTCAGGATGCCGTTGCTCCCTTCCCAGATGACATTGATGAGCGCATCACGAATCATCCGTTCGATCGGCACCGGCAGGTCTCCATGGAGACGCAGCGAATCGGGCGTCTCGAATGCGCGCCCGCCATAGATGCGAAACAGATCCAGCAACGAGTCCAGCAGCCATTCTGTCGCGAGAATTTTTGCCGCCGCCGACTCCAGCCGCACATCCACCTTGGCGTCGGCCCACATCCCAGTGATCTTCACGATGGCCTCCAGCGACAGGATGCGCGAGGCCATCGACACCAGCTTGGAGCCGATATCCGTATGCTCGCCGATCGGACGATCGTACTGAATGCGCTGCTGCGCGCGCGTCCGAGCCAACCAGAGACATTGTTTGAGATTTCCCAGGCAGGCGGCGGGAAGCGTGAGTCGTCCCACGGTCAGGCTCTCCAGCGCGCGCCGCAGTCCATCGCCTTCCTCTCCAAGACGGTTTGCCGCCGGCACATAGACATTACGCAGATGTACCTGGCCATTGTAGATGCCTCGCACGCCCATGAAGCTGAGACGCGTACAGCGGCACCCTTCCGATTGCGTCTCGACCACAAACGCCCCGAATCGCCGTTCCTCTTTGGGACGGTTGACGTCGTGCGGTGCGTTCACAATTTGCGCAATGACGACGAGCAACGACGCCAAGAATTCATGATTCCCGCGAGGAGCATTCGTCGTATACAACTTCTCCCCGGTGAGCCGATAGCCTTGAAGCAGGCCGCCTTGATGGACGGGGATCGCATAGGTGCTGAGATTCCAGATATCACATCCCGCATCTTTTTCCGTCAGCGCGAATCCGGAAATTTCTCCTTTCGCCAGACGAGGCAACAATCGTTGCCGTTGCTCGTGATTCCCGACCAGCTTCACCGGTTCCGCCGCGCCGATCGAATTGTGCGCGGACAGCAATACGGTAGTCGCGGCGTCGTGACTGGCCAAGAGCGTCGCCACCGCGTGATACTCCGATTGCGAGAGACCGAGCCCACCATAGCGCCGCGGGATTTTAATGCCGAACGCGCCGATCTCTTTCAATGCTCCGAACACCTCTTCACCGATCGCGCCTTCCCGATCGATGGTTTCCGGATCCACCTTCTCGATCAGCACACGGCGCAGGGTATCAAGAAACTCTTTCGCCGCTTCGCTCATCGCCGGGATCGATGCGGCGGAAAACAGGGGTCTGCGAACGACCCCTTCGAACAACCCTGCAATAAATCCGGAATAGCCTCGCGTGTCGCGAGCGACTTCCGCGGCCGCAAGTGAGCCCTGGAACAGTGTTCTTCTTGTTGCCATACGCGCCCTCCGCGGCGCCGGCTATCTTGCCCGGCGGCAGGCAGTCCCAACGCCTCCGATACGCGCCGGTCCGACCTTGGACCGGGGGGCATTCAGAACGGAAGCCGACGCGACTGCATCCATCTGTGCGAGGCGCCGCCTGGCGCGGTCCTCGAACCTGCCTCGTGACATGGCCAGTCCATGACAGGCGAACTGCGCGGACAGTTCATCGAACTGCTCCCTAGCCAGCGTCGTCACTGCCCCATATCCTGCCCGGAGCAGATGGATCCGGTCGCCGTAACTCAAAAAACTCCGCTCCAACAACAAGGCGTCATCCTCAACCGGCGAAATGACCAACACCTCCTTCTCCGGGTAGTCCTGTTGAAAGCACTCCAAGGCTTGAGAAAATCGCGCGTCGAAATTGATCCGTGACGCCTGTTCACCGATGGAAAGGAAACCCCTGTCCCGCACCCGATGGCCGATCCTGCCGACCGCCGCTGGTCTTCGAGGTGACCGTCCCTGCGGAGCGCGCGCCATGGGATTGATCATGATCATGAAATCCACTTGCTTGTGGACCGCGACTTCGAAGAACGCCATGCGGCCGATGCCCGCATCGATATAGTCGCGGCCTTGAATTCGAACGGGACAGAAATAAATCGGCACGGCGGAGGAGGCGGTGACGGCGCGTGAGATCGGCACATCCCGCCACCCCTCGTCGCCGAACAGGACGCCATCGCCTGTGTCCAAATCAATCGCCGGGATATAGAGCTCTTTCGAGAGTCCGGCAAAGGTATCACTCAACCCTTTGGCCTTGAAGATCGCAGCCAGGTACGTAGCGAACGGCTCCAAGGTGTAGATGCCGCTCGGCAGCGCATCTTGAGCCTTGTCGAGCAGATCGATGAACGTCATCTCATGGTGATGACGCACATAGAGCTTCAGAAGCGGGACCAGCTGCCGGGTGACGCGCCAGACCGTCTTGAGCCCCTCTCCGATGGCAGGGGAGAACACGTTTCGATGATCGAAGTAGTAGGGCCTGGCGCCGGACAAGTTCGTTTCAAGGATCTCCTGCGGTTTCACGCCGTTGGCGATCAAGGAGGCCGCCGCGGCCCCCGCGCTCACACCGACGTACAAATCGAGGTCGTGGAGGCTCACGCCGTCCTCGAATAAATCATCCAATGCGGTCAGTGCGCCGATCTCAAAGAGGTAGCCTGTGAAGCCGCCCCCTCCCAACGCCAAGGCCCGTTTGCCGAACGGTTGCGCCATGGAGGTCCTCATCGACCGAACCGCACCAACGTACATTCATCGATCCTTGAAACGCGGCTGTCGCTTCTCGAGAAACGCCGCCAGGCCTTCGCTTTTATCGTCCGTATCACAGAGCCCGCCGAACAGGCGCGCTTCCAGGGCTAGGCCGTCACGAAGTTCCATCTCGATGCCCTGTCGGATCGCTCGAAGCGACGCGCGCAAGGCTATCTGCCCTTTTGACGCGAAGGTGCGCGCCAGGCCCAGGGCCTGGCGCAGGAGATCCTCCGGCTGAACCACCTGGGATACCAAGCCAATCGCCTTCGCCTCCTGCGCTGAGATCGAATCACCGGTCAAGATCAGCTCGAGAGCCTTCGATCGGCCGACAATCCTGGGAAGCCGCTGCGTCCCGCCGAACCCCGGCATGATGCCCAAGTTGATTTCCGGCTGGCCGAGTCGACTGCCGTCCGCGGCAAGCCTGACGTGACAACACATGGCCAATTCCAATCCCCCGCCCAGACAGATGCCGTTGATGGCCGCAATCACCGGCTTCTCCAGTGTTTCGATCTGATTCAAGATCGCTTGCCCTTGCAGCGCAATGGCTTCCCCTTCCCCGACCGAGGCAATCGAGGCCAATACTCGAATATCCGCCCCGGCAATGAAGAACCGACCCGTGCCGGTCAGCACGATCGCTTTCACTGCGTCGTCGGTCGCGAGCCCGTCGAAGGCCGTACGCAGCTCGACCAGGAGTTCCGGGGTCAAGCTGTTCGCGGGAGGACGGTTGATCACCAGGGTAGCCACCGCTCCGTCCATGTTGCACGTGAGCATCGAACCGGTCGTCGTGGTCATTTGAGCCTCACTTCATTGAATGGCGGTCAATCGCGATTGGATCCGATTTCAGCAGCGGCCGTCCCTACAATTCCGCTCTCTCACCGCGACCCCAACGGCAGCGGTCCTCAGTACGAAAAGAACCCTCTCCCCGCAAGGTGCCCGGTAAAGCCGGCCGCCACCATTCGTCGCAACATCGGCGCGGGCCAGAAACGAGCACCCACATTGTCTCTCAACTTTTCCAAGTCCCGCAGCACCTGGTCGATGCCGACTTGATCTGCAACATGCAACGGGCCGCCCTTCTCGTTCGGGAATCCCGTCCCCGCCACCATCGCAAGGTCGATATCACGCGCCGAAGCGACGCCTTCCTGCAACACGGTGACCGCTTCATTCACCATAGCCAACAGAAGACGCGACCTGGCCCATTTCAGGCTTTGGGGCCCGCTATGCTGCCGTACTTGCTCAATCAGAGACTCGAGGCTCGGGTCGAGGCGTCGATTCTCGGCGCTGAGATAGTCATAGAACCCATGTCCTGACTTGATGCCCGATCGTCCTGCCTTGACCAACGCGTCGAGGAGCGGAGCCGGGACCATTCGAGGTCCATAGGATCGATGCAGAATACGCGCGACGTCGAGGGCGATATCGAGGCCGACGGTGTCGAGCAAGGTAAAGGGACCGACGGGCATGCCGAATGCCACCATGTCCTGATCGATCTCCTGGATGGATGCGTCTCCGTCTTGGAGACACCAGACGGCTTCATTCAAGTAAGGAAAGAGCAATCGATTGACGAGGAAACCCGCGCATTCCTTCACGATCACCGGTGTCTTCCGGAGGCTTTCCGCGAAGCTGACCGTGTCGTCGATCGTCTGCGTATCGGTGGCCAGGCCTGGGATGACCTCCACCAGCGGCATCGCGTAGGCCGGATTGAAAAAATGGAGTCCTACCACTTTGCCGGGCCTTGTCGTCGAAGCCCCCATCGCTGAGATGGACAGCGCGGACGTGTTGCTCGCCAGAATCGTACTTCGCGAGCAGGCTCGATCAAGCTCGTGGAATACCCGTTGTTTGAGCGTCAGGTCCTCTGACACGGCTTCAATCACCAAGTCGACATCGTTGAGTCCATCGAGGTTCGACACCGCGGTCACGAGCAGCATTTTTTCGTCCAGTTGCTCGGGCGTCATCTTGGCCTTGTCCACGCGGGCCTGGTAAATCGCTCGCACAGACTCGACCCCTCGTCTGGCCAGCGGTTCCTGAATGTCGGCCAGCATCACCGGCACGCCGGCGTAGCTCACCACTTCCGCAATCTGTGCGCCCATGGTACCGGCCCCTACAACCCCGACTTTATAGATGTACATGCGGCGACTCCCGAGAAGCGCTACGCGCCTCTGTGCACGTGCAATCGGCACCTCGCCATTCGGATCACTCGGTCACAGGTGCTCCAACACCATCGCGGCTCCTTGTCCGCCCCCGACGCATAGGGCCACTGCGCCCAGTGCGGCGCCGCGCCGTTGCATCTCATACAAGAGAGTAATCACCAAGCGCGCTCCGGTCATGCCGACCGGATGGCCCAGCGCAATCGCGCCGCCGTTCACGTTGACCAAGTCACGCGTCAGCCCCAATACGCGCTCCACCACGAGATACTGCGCGGCAAACGCCTCATTCACTTCGATGAGCCCCAGGTCGGAGAGGGTCACACCGCCACGCTTGAGCGCCAACGGCAACGCCTCGGCCGGTCCGATCCCCATGCGAGTCGGATCCACGCCGATGAACGCATACCCTCTGATGCGGCCCAACGGACGACACCCCAGGTCGCGCGCGCGCGAGGCGGACATGACGATCGCCGCGGCAGCCCCGTCGTTGAGCGGACAGCTGTTCCCCGCCGTCACCGTGCCGCCCTCCTTGAAAAGCGGCGGATAAAGCGCCAGTTGCTGTTCGGTCAAGCCGACATTCGGACCTTCGTCTTGGGAGACGACGACCGGCGCTACGTCCCGCCCGGCCACCGATTTTTGGACCTTCACCGGAAGAATCTCGTCTTTAAGCCGGCCTTCCCGAATGGCTTTGAACGCCCGGCGGTGACTCTCTACGGCATATCGATCCTGCTCTTCACGACTGACGCCGAACTCCTCGGCCAGGTTCTCGGCCGTTCGGCCCATCAATTGGCCGCAAAACGCATCGGTCAATCCCTCCCAGATACTGTCGATCAATTCGGTATTGCGGAGCCGTTTTCCCCAGCGCATGTCACGAGACACGAACGGAGCGCGGCTCATGCTTTCCACTCCTCCGACGACCTGCGCATCGGCATCTTCACTTTGAATGTTCTGATACGCATTGACGAATGGTTGAAGTCCGGACGAGCAATTCCGTTGCACCGAATAGGCCGGCGTGCGCACCGGAAGTCCCGCCATGAGCGCAATCACGCGGGCGACGTTGTACGCATCGCTCATATGCCCGACGGAGCCGACGATCGCTTCGTCGATCAGATGGGGATCCAGGTTAGCGCGGGAGACGGCTTCACGCACGACCAGTTCCCCCAGCCGATGAGGCGCGAGGTCCTTCAGCGCGCCGCCGAAGTTGCCGATCGGTGTGCGCACGCCGGCCACAATGACGACCTCTTTCATGGAGACCTCCTCGCAGGCCGTCACATCGCCCTGGGCGACGCCTGCACAACGGCCAAAGCCATCTTCGCCTCATCGCGCAAGGCCCGTCGCAACACTTTCCCAATAATGGTTCGTGGAAATTCGAGACGAAATTCGATGGTCGCTGGAACCTTGAATCGTGCCAGTGACCGGCGACAATGCTCGATCAGTTCTCGCTCGGTTACGGCGCATCCATCCCTTCGCACGACAAACGCCCTGACCGCCTCTCCATAATGCCGATCGGGAGCACCCACCACCACCGCCTCGCGCACAGCGGGATGCTGGGAGAGGATTTCTTCGACCTCTCGCGGATAAACCGTCTCACCCCATGGCTTGATCACATCTTTCTTCCGATCGAGAAAAAAGAAAAATCCTCGTTCGTCCCGCCTGACAATGTCTCCGGTATACAGCCAGCCGTCGCGCAACACGGCGTGAGTCTCGGCGTCTTTCATCCAGTAACCCCGCATGACCTGCGGCCCGCGGACGATCAGTTCGCCCGGTTCTCCGGTCGGGACTTCCCGCAGGCCTGTCTCTTCATCCACGATCCGGGCATCCGTATCAGGAAACGGCAACCCCATTGAGCCGCGCGGATGTTCCCCATGAATCGGATTGCAATGCGTCGTGGGACCGGCCTCGGTCAACCCGTATCCCTCTGAAATTTTGACCCCGCTCATCCGCTCGAACTTTTCTTGAACCTCAGCCGGCAATGGGCTGGCTCCGGAGAGACAGACCCGTATCGAATGCAGGTCGTAACGGCTGATTTTCGGGAAATCCGTGATCATGGCGAACATCATGGGCACTCCGGACACAATGGTGACTCGGTGCTTGTGAATCGTTTTCACCACCTCTTCGGCATGGAAACGCGGGATCAGAATCATCTGGCCGCCCGTAGCGACGGCCAAATTTTGGCATGTGCTCAAACCATAACAATGGAACAACGGCACCGCGCCAAGAAAGATTTCCTCCCCGTCATGGAAATCCGCACACCAGAAACGGCCCTGCATGGCGTTGACCACCACGTTGCGATGCGTGAGCATGACGCCTTTGGGGGCGCCGGTCGTGCCGCCTGTATATTGGATCTGTGCCAGATCATCGGGACCCACGACGGGCAGGCGCGAGACATCACTCTCTCCTTGCCTGCGCGAAGAGTCGAGCAATTCAAGAAAGTCATAGACCGGCGGAGTTTTCTCGACCACGACCCGGCGTTTTTCCAACCGCGCCTTGATTGGATACACCAGCCGCTTCATGGCCGGGAGAAAGTCCCCGAGGCTGGTAATGATGATTCGCGCCGGTAGCCGTGCGCGCTCTTGGACGGCACGAATACGCGGATAGAAAAGATCCAACGCCACGATGGTCTCGCTGCCTGAATCGATCAGTTGACTCTGAATTTCTCTCTCGACATAAAGAGGATTCGTGGGTGTGACAATCGCTCCGGCCTTCAACACGCCGTAATAGGCGATGACCGCCTGCGGAATATTCGGCAACATGAGGGAGACCCGATCACCGGCCTGCACCCCGAGCTGCCGCAGCCCGAGCGCAAAGCGCGCGGTCAGATCGTTCAATTCTCGGTAGGAGATGCGCGCGCCATAAAAGAAGAGCGCGGTCGAATCGGGGAAACGTGAGGCGGAGTGCCGAAGAAGGTCCGGGACTGTCCATTCCGGATAGGCGGAGGTGAGAGGAACACCCGCATCATAGCGGCTGATCCACACGCGCTCCATGTGATCCTCCGGCCTGAAAACGGGTTACTGAGGTCGCCCGCGCAGTTCACTCATGCTCGCCGGCTGTTGCTTCGACGGCATTCGCCTCTGTACAGAACCGAACGGCTTCCGTTCAAGCCCCATCCAAAAGCCTTCAAGATAATCGAGCACCGCGTTCATGCCACGGCAAAAATCTTTCTGCTCACTTGCCGACATGCGCGCGTTCACGACACAACCCATTCCTCCGACGGCTTCCATGGCATGCGCCATGGCTTGTTCGTGCTCGGACTCGAGGTCTCGATGGAATGTGAAATACGTCAGATCCATTTGCGGATGCCGGGTCTCCTTCAACAGGGTCAGCCCCGGAATCAAATGGTCCCACATGGTGATGGCCATGTTCTCCAGTCCAAAGGAAGCTCCCAGCGCCGTCGCGTGGTTGCTGCTGCTGTAGAGCGCTTCCATCCCTTGGATGTAGGCGCGAGTAGCGGGCATCATGGGTGTGTTCAGAGCTTCGTGGATATCGATGTCCAGAGAACGGAGGAATTTCCGGTACAGCAGTTCATGCCGATGTTGGACAAGACCGTCGCCGAGTTCCGAGTAGAGGACCCTCGTCAGCTCATCGGCCACGGCTTCATCTTCGGTGTTGACCAATTGCGCGGCAAGGATGCGGGGAAAGAAGCGTGCGAAACTATAAAACTCAATCGCGAACGCCCGTAACTCCGTTTCGGTCAGATCCCCGGCCTGAAACCGGGTGAGGTAGGAATTATTGATCGCTCCATGTCGCAGCACGTCTGAGCGCACATGTTCGTAAAACGACATCGTGCACCTCCGCCGCCATACCGGAACGTCCCTTCGCGTTCAGAGCATGTTTCACGAAGATTTCTGTATGCGTGCTCATCGCCATAACGAATAATACAAAATCTGCATTGAATGATGCAACTCTTATGTTATATAGTGTCGGTATACATGATTCCCGAGTTCGACGATGAGATGACCTGAGCTGCTTCGACGTCTTCCCGATGCCACGCAGGAGGACCCGCCATGAAAGAAGCCATCGGCATTGATCACATTACGCTCTGCGTGAAGAATCTCGCCGCCGCCGAATCCCTCTTTACCACGGTGCTCGGCTTTCACATCATCTGGTCGGCGCAGGATGTGGGCAGTGATACCTCGAGCATGGACACCGTGGTCGTTCAACGAGGCGATGCGAAGATCGCGCTCATGCAGGGTCGCAACAAAGAACGTCGATCTCAGATCTGTGACTTCATCGACAAGTACGGCGAAGGAGTTCAGCATATCGCGATCGAGGTGGATGACATCGACGCGGTCTGTCGCGAGTGGGAAGCCCATGGTGTTCGATTTTGCGGAGATACCAAGAACGGTCGGGATGGTTTCGGGCCGCTCAAACAGCGATTCACATACCCCCTATTCCCAGGCTGTGGCGTATTCCTGGAACTGACCCAACGCCAGCACGGACAGGAGGAATCCAAAACCTTCGTACGCGCGACCGTCGAAGCGCTCTACCGAGACATCGAGCGCAATCAATCCAAGGGTGCCGAGAAGACCATCATCGACTACGAGACCCTTCCGCTTCCGTTTAAAGACGCCCCGTCCGAGTCGTATCAGCCGACGTCCTAGAACATCGAGCCGCACCTGACGCGTCAGGAGGTCCCGGATGTACTTGGTGAAAAAAGGCGCCGCTCCCGACCAGGCTCATGTGGGGATCCCTGAAGGCCTACACGAGGAGGAGCATGGTCGCCAAGGATTCAGCGGCCCCTCTTCGCATCTCTATCACCACCATCCCCCTACGGCTTGGAGCAGAATCGAAGGTCCCCTCCAACCTCGGGCGTTTACCTGTACGGCGCTGCCCACGACCGACGTTCATGCTCCGGATGGGCGACCCGTCATGGTCTTGCAGAGTACCGATGCGCGCATTTCGCTCTCTCGACGCGCGGAGACGATGCCTCATTTCGTACGCAATGGCGACGGCGACGAAATCGTCTTCGTCCATCGCGGACGGGGCCGCTGGGAAACGGACTATGGAATGCTGGGTTACGAACCCGGCGACTACCTGGTGATTCCGAAAGGCACGACCTATCGTGTCCATGTTGATACGAAAACAGAACCGGGGCTGTTTCTCATTGTCGAGACCGTGGCGCCTGTCGAGATCCCGGATCGAGGCCCGCTCGGACGGCATGCGTTATTTGATCCAGGCGTGCTCGTGACCCCGGAACTCGGCCCGCCGCCCCAAGATGCCCAGAGCCGACGCGAATGGGAAGTATGCATCAAGCGCGATGGTGACTATACCCGTGTCTACTACCCCTTCTATCCTATGGATGTCGCAAGCTGGAAGGGCGACCTGTGGGCGACCAAATTGAACGTGCGGGATTTTCGTCCGGTCATCAGCCCGCGCTATCACCTCCCACCCAGCGTACATGTGACGTTTCAAGCCGGGGAGCTGCTGATTTCAACCTTCGCGCCGAGGCCGCTGGAAAGCGATCCGAGCGCACTTCGTGTTCCGTTTTATCACCGCAACATGGACTATGACGAAGTGCTCTTTTATCACCAGGGCGCATTCTTCAGCCGAGCCGGGATTCAAGCCGGCATGTTGACGCTCCATCCCCAAGGCATTCACCACGGCCCGCAGCCTCAGGCTATCGTCACCGGGAGGACAAAGGAGCAGACGGACGAGGTCGCCGTGATGATCGAATCGCGGCGGGCGTTCAGGGTGATGCCTGAATTTGAAACCGTTGAACTGAAGGACTACGCCATGAGTTGGAGCCGACCATGAAACTCGTGAGCTTCCAGGTCCCGACGCCCGTCGGAACCTTCACCAGAATCGGCGCATGGCACGATCGCCATATCGTGGATCTCAACATGGCTCATGTCCGCTGGCTCACCGACCAAGATGAAGCGCAGCCGCGCCGCCTGGCCGACGCGCAGGTCCCGGCCAGCATGTTGGAGTTGTTGGAAGGCGGCCCCTCTGCCTTGGCGGCGGCCCGTCGCGCGTGTGAGTATGCCGTGAGCCTGGGCTCATCGGTGACGGGTCCGGCGCAAGAGACCATCTTTTATGACCCGTCGACGGTCCGATTGGCGGCTCCCCTGCCCAATCCCCCCTCGCTGCGGGACTTCATCGCCTTCGAGGACCACATCGCGGCGACCTCCAAGCGCCGGGGACAGCCGATTCCACCGGAATGGTACAAAGCTCCGGTGTACTACAAAGGCAATCACCGGACGATCATCGGGCCTGACTACGCGCTCAGTTGGCCGCTCAACACGCAGAAACTGGATTACGAATTGGAGTTGGCCTGCATCATCGGACGCCGAGGGCTCGATATCGTCGAGCGAGATGCGGAGGCCTATATCGCGGGCTATACGATCATGAACGATTTCAGCGCGAGAGACGTTCAGTTTCAGGAAATGGCCTGTCGCCTCGGCCCGGCAAAGGGAAAAGATTTTGCGACCGCCATCGGACCCTGCATCGTCACGCCCGATGAGATTCCGGACCTGGCCTCGCTACGGATGACCGCACGCGTCAACGGCGAGGTGTGGTCGGAAGGACGATTCGGCACGATTCATTGGTCCTTCCCGCAAATGATCGAACATGTGTCACGGGACGAAGCCATCTACCCAGGAGATCTGTTCGGATCCGGCACGGTCGGCGGAGGGTGCGGTTTGGAACTCGATCGGTATCTGCAGCCGGGGGATGTCGTCGAATTGGAGATTCAACCGATCGGGATCCTCAGGACGACGATTGGGGCGAAACCATAATCATAAAAGGAGCGAACGGCCAATATGACGTCATCCAGTGTGGAGTCGTCGAGCGGTGCGATTCAGGCCTTGATAGACCACCATGCACGGCTGTACGAAGGGCCGGAGATCGACGGGAGGATCGAACAGCTGATACGCGACGCTCCGCACCCCACCCTCTCGTCTTGGGACATCCTTGGTCTGTTGCGCAGCTCCCGAGCTCTGTACTTTGACAGTCATGTGCAAGTGGTGTCCGGCCACCACACGTCGACCTACGTGCGGTTTGAATCCGTGGCACGACATCCTGAACTCATTACCCTCATCGCCTCGAACATGGCCGAGTGGATCCTGCAAACATTCCACCATCACCCGCCGACCGGCATCATCACGACGTCGTCCGACGCGCGCCTCCTCGCCGAACGAACAAGCGAACTGCTCGCACATCGCATGCCTCTGCGCATCGTCCTCACGCCGTACGATCCCGCGACAGGCAAGATCGGAACGGATATCGTCCATGGCAGGGTCGAACCGGGGGATCGCTTCCTCTCCTTGAACGACGTTACCACCCGCGGCATGTGCGTCAGCAAACTGGGAAAGGTCGTCACGGACCAGGGGGGAACAGTCGCGGGCATGATGGTATTCGCCAGACGAGACAGCGGGCAATTTCCATTGATGCAGGAGCTTACGGCCAACTACCCCTTTTATGTCAGCGTCGACCTGGACATGCCGCAGTGGGAATCGTCCGACTGTTTCCTCTGCAAAGACAATCGGCCGTTGCTGTCCTGGAAGGAGCTCCCGGAACTCTAGCCCAGAGCCACCAAGAGGAGGAGTATTATGGACCAGGCCGTCGTCGCGAAAGACATCACACGCAGCGACCTCCTTGAAATGTACTACTTCCTCCGGCTGACGAGATGCGTGGAAGACCGGATTACGGCCCTCTACCGGCAGGGTCGGATCGTCGGCGGCGTCTATACCAGTCACGGCATGGAAGCGATCTCCGTGGGGTATGCCTCCGCCTTGAAACCCGATGACGTCATCGCGCCGTTTCACCGCGATATGGGCGCGTTTCTGATCCGCGGCTTTTCTCCCGGCGAGATCATCGCGCAATACCTCGGCAAGAAGGGCGGCCCCACCAAAGGCAAAGACGGCAATGTCCACATGGGTGATTTGAAGCGCGGCATGATCGGGTTCGTCAGTCATTTGGCGGACAACATGCCGGTCGCGGCCGGGGCAGCGCTCGCCTTTCGGATCAGAGGCGAGTCTCGTGTGGCCTTTGCCGGGACCGGGGACGGTGGGACAAGTCGCGGCGATTTTCATGAAGCCATGAATTTTGCGGCGGTACGGAAACTTCCCGTCGTGTTCTTCTGCACCAACAATCAATACGCCTATTCGACGCCCGTGCGTTATCAAATGGCAATCACGGATGTCGTGGAACGCGCCAAGGCCTATGGCATGCCGGGCGAGATCGTGGACGGCAACGATGTGGCAGCCGTCTACTTGGCCTCCAAGGGAGCCATCGCAAAGGCTCGGGCCGGAGCCGGACCGACCTTCCTCGAATTCAAGACGATGCGCATGCATGGCCACTCGGAACATGATGCGGCGAAGTACGTTCCGCGCGAGCTATTGGAAGCATGGAAAGCCAAGGATCCGATCCTGAAGGCCGAGCAGCTCTTGACGCAGTTAGGATACGTCGATGAATCCTATTTCCACGAAATCGGCGAACGGGTCAAGAAGGAAGTCGAAGCAGGAACGGAATCAGCCGAACAGAGCCCGCTGCCGGAAGGGCCGGACACGCTCGTGGGGGTCTTCGCGACAGAAGGTGAGGTACAACCATGACGACCGGGACGGCGAGCCAGGAGGTTACCTACGTAGAGGCCATTTCGCAGGCACTGGACGAGGAGATGAGTCGCGACAAACGTGTCTTTCTGATGGGCGAAGACATCGGCGCCTACGGCGGGGCGTTCAAGGTCACGGAAGGGTTCCTGACGAAATTCGGCGAATGGCGCGTGCTGGATACCCCGCTCTCCGAATCCGGCTTTGTGGGCGCGGCGATCGGTGCAGCCATGATGGGATTGCGGCCGGTGGTCGAAATGCAGTTCGCGGACTTTATTTCCTGCGCATTCGATCAAATTACCGAAGTCGCCGCCAAGAACCACTACCGCTGGGGCGCGGCGGTACCCATGGTCATTCGAGCACCCTTCGGCGGCGGAGTCCACGGAGGGCCGTTTCATTCCGAATGTCCCGAAGGCTGGTTCTTCCATTCTCCCGGACTGAAAATCGTCGCCCCTTCCACTCCCTATGACGCCAAGGGACTGCTGAAAGCCGCGATTCGCGATCCCAATCCCGTTCTCTACTTCGAACACAAGTTTCTCTACCGACGGATCAAAGCCACGTTGCCGCAAGAGGACTATATCGTGCCCATCGGAAAGGCCGACGTGAAACGAACCGGCCGCGACATCACCCTCATCACCTATGGCGCAATGGTACATCTGGCACTGGAAGCGGCAGAACTGCTGAGCCAGGACGGAATCGATCTGGAGGTGGTGGACCTTCGCACATTGATCCCGCTCGATAAGAAGACTATTTACGCGTCGGTGCGCAAGACCAGTAAAGCGATTCTCCTGCACGAAGACAACAAGACCGGCGGTATCGGGGCCGAGATTTCGGCCCTCCTGGTGGAAGATTGCTTCGACTGTCTGGACGGGCCCATTCTTCGCATCGCTCCGCCTGACACGCCGGTGCCGTTCAGCACACCGTTGGAGGAATTCTTTCTTCCCAAGGTCAGCGACATTGTCGCGGGCGCGAAGAAGTTGGGAGCTTACTAACTCGCGTAAGAGGGAGACCTGTGCCGTACGTTTTCCGCCTCAGGTCTGCCGGAGGTTGAAGTGCCGAACGACATTGTCATGCCTCAACTCGGTGAAAGTATCGCCGAAGGAACCGTCGTCAAGTGGCTGATCCCGCCAGGCGGCGCTGTCGAAAAAGATCAACCGCTCCTGGAAGTGGAAACCGAAAAGGTTGCTCTCGATATTCCCTCTCCCGGTACAGGCTTACTCACGGAGATCCTCGTGCCGGAGGGTGCGACCGTTCCGGTGGGAACGATCCTCGCCAAGCTTGATACTCGACCGGCAAGCGGCGTCGTGAATCGTGTCGGGGGTGTGACGGTGCGACCGATGGAGGCCGCGCAACCCGATCCTCACTATTCTCCGGCCGTTCGACGCCTCGCGCGAGATCATGGCGTCGACCTCTCCTCCCTCACCGGAACCGGCGACGGCGGGCGAGTGACCAAACAAGATGTGCTGGATTATGTGGCCACAGGCGATGCATCCGGCACAGTACCTCCAGGCGCGGGGGAGGCGCCGGTCTCCCGCCCCTCTCCCGCGGTGCATGAGGAAGAGATTCTGCCCTTCACTCAAATGCGGAAGACCATCGCGGAACGCATGGTCCTCAGCCGTCGCACCGCGGCCCACGTGGCGACATTTTTCGAAGCCGACTTTACCGGCATTGCCGAATTCCGCGAAGGCCGGTCGATGACCTATCTGCCTTTTGTGATCAACGCCGTCTCTCGAGCCATGAAGGACCTGCCGCTCTTGAATTCTTCTTGGCGCGATCAGGGCATCGCCATCATGAAAGACCTTCATGTGGGGATCGCGGTGGCGCTCGACGACGGTCTCCTGGTCCCCGTTATTCGCCACGCCGATCGCAAGGGGCTGACTCAACTCGCCCATGAAGTCGCAGACCTGGCGAAACGAGCGAGGAGCAAACGGCTTGCTCCTGAAGAGGTGCAGGGCGGCACATTCACGATCACGAACCACGGCGGATTCGGGAGTCTCTTCAGTACGCCCATCATCAACCAGCCGCAGGCCGCGATTCTAGGGATCGGCTCGGTGCAGAAGCGTGCGGTCGTGATCCACGATGCCATTGCTATCCGACCCATGAGCTACCTAAGCCTGTCGTTCGACCATCGGATCATCGACGGTGCGACGGCCGACCGCTTCATGGCCAAGGTCAAACAACATCTCGAACAGAGCGAATGGGAGAAACTGCTGTGACCGTCACGCATCAACCCGTCATCGTGAGTGCGGTCCGGACGCCGATGGGCAGCTTCAACGGAGCATTCAGTTCCGTTCCAGCAACGAAGCTCGGCAGCCTCGCCATCGCAGAAGCCTTGCAACGCATTCGATTACCGGGTGACCAGGTCGACGAAGTGCTGATGGGATGCGTGCTCACCGCGGGGCTCGGCCAAGCTCCGGCCAGACAGGCAGCGCTCGGAGCCGGACTATCCCATTCGGTCGGTGCCGTGACCGTCAACAAAGTGTGCGGGTCCAGCTTGCAGACCGTGATGATGGCCGCCAGGGCCATCGCGCTGGGAGAAGCGCGGGTGATGGTGGCCGGCGGCATGGAGAACATGACCCGCGCTCCGTTTCTGCTGGAGAAAGCTCGACAGGGGTACCGGCTGGGGCACGGTGAGCTGATAGACAGCTTGATCAAGGACGGACTATGGGATGTCTACAATCAGTTCCATATGGGGAATGCCGGAGAACTCTGCGCCGCCAAGTATCGATTATCGAGACAAGACGTAGACGACTTCGCCTTGGAAAGTTATAGCCGCGCGCGCGACGCAATGGCGACCGGCAGGTTCAAGCGGGAAGTCGTTCCGGTCGAAGTGCCGCAGAAGAAGGGACCGGCGGTCATGGTCTCGAACGATGAAGAACCGAATCGGGTAGATCTGGCGAAGTTGCGACACCTCACGCCCGTCTTTCAAGACGATGGAGTGTTGACGGTGGGAAACTCACCGTCCTGCAACGACGGCGCTGCGGCATTGGTCATCATGGCAGAGGAGGAAGCCGGCCGGTTTGGGCTCGCGCCGCTGGCGCGCATCGTGGGATATGCGGGCGCCGCGCTCGCGCCGGAATGGTTCACCATGGCGCCGATCGAGGCGATCCGGCGGCTGCTGAAACAGACAGGCCTGTCCATCGGCGACATCGATCTGTTTGAGATCAACGAAGCCTTCTCCGCCGTTTCGCTGGCCATCAACCGCGAACTGGGGTTGGATGCCAAGAAGGTCAATGTCAACGGCGGCGCCGTGGCGCTCGGCCATCCGATCGGCGCAACCGGGGCAAGGATCCTGACAACCCTGCTCTCTGCCATGGAAGCGCGCGGCGCCCATCGCGGGCTGGCCGGCCTGTGCATCGGAGGCGGGGAAGCGCTCGCGCTGCTGGTGGAGCGGTCATCATAACTCCATGACGATCGACGACGTTCAGACCATCGGGGTTGTGGGTGCAGGACAGATGGGACGAGGCATTGCGCAAGTACTGGCCGTGGCAGGCTGGAATGTCCTGTTGGTGGATGCGTCGGAAGAAGCCTTGGAAGGAGCCACCAGACACATCTGGCAAGGCGTGATGAAGGCGGTGGAAAAAGGTGCCCTGCGAGGAGATCAGGCCGGATCGGCGATGGCGCGGATCCAGCCGCTGAAGCAGGTGAAGCATCTGCGAGAAGCTCAAGTGGTCATCGAGGCCATACCGGAGAACCGCGAGATGAAACGAGAGTTGTTCGCGCAACTCGGATACATTTGCCCGCCGCCGACGCTGCTGGCCAGCAATACGTCGTCGATCTCGATCGCCGGTTTGGGGCTGGCGTCCGCTCGCCCGGATCGTGTCGTGGGGATTCATTTCATGAATCCCGTCCCGATCATGAGGCTCGTCGAAGTCGTACGCGCAGCCGGGACCTCTGAAGACACCATGCACCTTGCGCTGGCCCTCGTCCGTCGAACCGGCAAAACCCCCGTGATCTGTGAGGACTCCCCCGGGTTCATCGTCAATCGGGTCATGATGCCCATGATCAATGAAGCGATTTTTGCACTGGAAGCCGGGGTGGCGACGGCCGACGCCATCGATTTGGCCATGGTGGAAGGCACCAACGTTCCGATGGGACCGTTGGCCTTGGCCGATCGTATCGGTCTCGACACGGTGCTCGCAATCTGCGAGGTCCTCCACCAGGACCTTGACGACCCTAAGTTCCGCCCCTGCCCCCTGCTGCGCCAATACGTCGAGGCCGGTCGGCTCGGCAGAAAAAGCGGGCGTGGATTCTATCTGTACGGAAACGAGGCCCTACATGTGACGTGACGCGGCCGCGCGGAGGACCAGCATGATGAAGGAGCGGAAACCTCGGTATACGTCCCTCTCCGGTCTGGAGATCGATCAGGTCTACACCTCCGACCACCTCACCGACTGGAGCCCCGAACAAGATCTCGGTCGACCGGGCGCATTTCCTTACACACGCGGCATTTACCCGACCATGTACCGCAGCCGACTCTGGACCATGCGGCAATTCGCCGGCTTCGGCTCCGCGGACGACACCAATCAACGATTCAAGTACCTACTGGCACAGGGCCAGACCGGCCTCAGCGTCGCGTTCGACCTCCCCACCCTGATGGGTCTCGATTCGGATGATCCGAGAGCGAGGGGCGAAGTCGGCTACTGCGGCGTGGCCATCTCGTCGCTCGCCGACATGGAGCGACTGTTCGACGGCATCCCGCTCGATCAAGTCACGACCTCGATGACGATCAATGGACCGGCCGCCGTGATCTTCGCGATGTATCTAGCTGTCGCGGAGAAGCGGGGTATTCCGTTTCATCACCTAGGCGGCACGATTCAGAATGATATCTTGAAAGAGTATATCGCGCAGAAGGAGTGGCTGTTTCCTCCGGAACCACACATCGCGCTGATCGTCGACACCATCACCTATTGTGCGACCCATACTCCGAAGTGGCATCCGATCAGCATCAGCGGCTATCACATTCGAGAGGCAGGCTCGACAGCGGTTCAGGAACTCGCGTTCACCCTCTACAACGGCGTGACCTACGTGGACGCGGCGGTGAAGGCCGGACTCGATGTGGATACCTTCGCCCCTCAGCTCTCCTTCTTCTTCAATGTGCACAATGATTTTTTTGAAGAGATCGCCAAGTTCCGCGCAGCCAGACGGTTGTGGGCCCGTGAAATGGAGCGGCGTTACCATCCCAAGAATCCTCGCTCCCTTCAGCTACGCTGTCACGCCCAGACGGCCGGCTGCTCCCTCACCGCCCAACAGCCGATGAACAACGTGGTGCGGACCACGCTCCAGGCCCTGGCCGCCGTGCTGGGAGGCACGCAATCCCTCCACACCAACTCGATGGACGAAACCCTGGCCCTGCCCACAGAAGAAGCCGTGACGCTCGCCCTGCGGACACAACAGGTCATCGCCGCCGAAAGCGAAACGGTCAACTGCGTGGATCCATTGGGTGGCTCCTATTTCGTCGAGTCGCTGACCAACCGATTGGAAGAAGGGGCGCTGGAATATTTTTCCACGTTGGAGAGAATGGGCGGCATGGTCCGCGCGATCGAACAAGGGTTCCCACAACGGGAGATCCTGGATGCATCGCAACGTTACCAGCACGAGATCGACCAGCGGGAGCGACACATCGTCGGCGTGACCGATCACGTGGAGCAGGAGCGCCGCTCCATCCCCCTTTTGAAGATCGGCCCGGAAGTGGAACAGGAACAGGTCGCGCGCTTGTCCGATCTCAGAAAATCGCGTGACCCGTTCAGAATGGCCGGCTCACTGGAGGAACTGCAAGAGATGGCGGCGTGTCATCAGAGCCTCATGCCTGCGCTGATGGAGGCCGTAAAGGCCAAGGCGACATTGGGCGAGATTTGCGCCGCGCTGAAAGAAGTGTATGGGACCTATCGGGAGCCGGTGGTGTTGTGAAGCGGCGGCAACCAGGTTCCACGGTACTCATGCGACGCGCGGACTGAGAAAGGTATGGATGGAGCAGCCCGACCATGAAGCTCGGAGCCTTTGAAATATTTTCGGTGACAGACGGCCGGTTTCGACTGGATGGCGGGGCGATGTTCGGGGTGGTGCCGAAAGCCCTGTGGCAGAAGTGCTGTCCGGCGGATGAACTGAATCGCATCCCGCTCAGTCTGACCTGTTTACTGATTCGGGCACATGGCAAAAACATCCTCGTGGATACTGGGCTGGGTGATAAGGAGGATGTAAAGTTTCAATCAATGTTTGGCGTGGAACGAAAGCCGACTCTGCAACAGTCTTTAATGCACCATGGCCTGAGTCGAGACGACATTCACCTGGTGATCAACACCCATCTGCACTTCGACCATGCCGGGGGCAATACGGCGATGAACGGAAACGGCACCCTGCAGGCTGCCTTTCCCAACGCGACCTACTATGTCCAACAGGGAGAATACGAGGATGCCATCATGGCGAATGAACGGACGAAGGCCAGTTACCGACGGGACAATTTCACACCGGTCGCGCAACTGAATCAATGGGAATTTCTGCGGGGCGATACGGAACTCCTTCCGGGACTCACCACGGTGGTCACGGCCGGACATACGCGCTTCCACCAAAGCGTCAAGGTGGAGTCGGAAGGCCGAACCGCCTTCTTCCTGGGAGATCTCATTCCGACGGTCTCGCATCTGCCGCTGCCCTACATCATGGGGTACGACCTCGATCCCCTGCGGACCCTCGACACCAAGCGATGGGTGCTGGATCGAGCCTTCGAGGAGGATTGGCTTCTGCTGTTCGAACACGATCCGCTGATCCAGGCCGGTCATGTCAGGAAAGATGCGGAAGGAAAGTATTTGCTGCAAGAGGTGAAGTTATGGCAGTAGCGACCACACCCATTCGAGTCTTGATCGGCAAGGTGGGATTGGATGGACACGATCGGGGCGTCAAACTCGTCGCCCGTGCGCTTCGCGATGCGGGGGTGGAGATCATTTATACCGGGCTCCATCAAACTCCGGAGCAGATCGTGGCGACCGCGATCCAGGAAGACGTGCAGGCCATCGGGCTCAGCATCCATTCCGGCGCCCATAACTCCCTGCTTCCCCGCGTGCTGGAACTGCTGAAGGAACGGGGCGCAGAAGACGTGACGCTGTTCGGCGGCGGAATTATTCCCGATGATGACGTGCCGCGATTGAAAGCGGCCGGTGTGCAGATGTTGTTTCAGCCGGCCACGCCGATGCAAGACATCGTCACGTTCGTGAAGGGGCTTCAGGTCGAGCGTTGAGAGGATTCTCGACATGCGCGTATTGAAGACCGCAGTCGTGCGGACATCGGAAGACTTTCGCCGAGCCCATGCCCACTATGACAATCTGATGGCCGATCTCAAGAAACACCTGGCCCTGGTGCAGGCAGGCGGACCGGCCGATGCCGTCGCACTCCACAAGAAACGCGGAAAGATGGCGGCGCGCGAGCGCATTGCCGCGCTGCTCGATCGAGACTCTCCCTGGCTCGAACTGAGCCCCCTCGCCGCCTATGGGCTGTATGACAATCAGGTTCCGTCCGCGGGATTGATCACGGGTATCGGTTCTGTGTCCGGACGCTTCTGTGTCATCGCGGCCAACGATGCCACGGTCAAAGGAGGGACTTACTTCCCCCTGACCATCAAGAAGCATCTCCGGGCGCAGGAGATCGCCCTGGAGAACCGACTGCCGGCGATCTACCTCGTAGATTCCGGCGGCATTTTTCTGCCGATGCAGGCCGACGTCTTTGCGGACAAGGAGCATTTCGGCCGCATTTTTTACAACCAGGCGCGCATGTCTGCAGCCGGCATCGCGCAAATCGCCGTGGTCATGGGCATGTGTACGGCCGGCGGGGCCTATGTGCCGGCCCTGTGTGATGAGAACATTATCGTGAGGGGCACCGGGACCATCTATCTGGCCGGGCCGCCATTGGTCAAGGCTGCCACCGGCGAGGAGGTGACGGCCGATGAACTGGGCGGCGCCGATCTTCACACTCGGCTGTCCGGCGTCAGCGATCATCTGGCGGAGGACGATCGGGAAGCGTTGGACATCTGCCGATCGATCATCACCACCCTGGGGCGACGGCCTGTCAGACGGTTTCGAGAAAAGATCGACGCACCTCTGTATCCGGCCGAAGAACTCTACGGAATCATTCCCGACAATCCTCGCCACAAGGGGGAAGTCCGGGAGGTGATTGCGCGGCTCGTGGACGGAAGCCGCTTCCAAGAATTCAAGGCCCGGTACGGTGCCACGCTGGTCTGTGGCTTTGCCCATTGGATGGGTCACCTGGTGGGAATCGTGGCCAACAATGGGGTGCTGCTCTCCGACTCCGCGCTCAAGGGCGCTCATTTTGTCCAGCTCTGCGGGCAACGGCGTGTTCCGCTCATCTTCCTGCAGAACGTTACGGGCTTCATGGTGGGAAAGGACTATGAGGCCGGAGGCATCATCAAGGACGGCGCCAAGATGGTGCAGGCCGTCGCGACTGCCGAGGTGCCCAAGTTCACGATTCTGATCGGCGCCTCTCACGGAGCCGGCAATTACGCCATGTGTGGGCGCGGCTACGGTCCCCGATTTCTGTTCTGCTGGCCGAGTGCGCGGATCTCGGTGATGGGTGCGCAACAAGCCGCGCAGGTACTGGTGACGGTGAAGCAACAACAGCGGGCGCGTGAAAAGAGCCGGCTGTCGGATGAAGAGCAGCGACGGATCACCGAGTCTACCCTGCAGCAATATGAACAAGAGGGCAGCCCCTATTTCAGCAGCGCGCGTCTCTGGGACGACGGCATACTGGACCCCCTGGAGACGCGCAAGGTCTTGGGTCTTTGCCTGGATGTCGCCGCATCTAGCCCGACGAAAGAAACTCACGCGCCGGTCTTTCGGATGTGAAGACGACGCAACCGAAGGAGTCACGAATGGGCCGCTTGACGACAGTCGAACATGAATCAGATGGCAGCATGGCCCGCGTCACCCTCAACCGACCTGAACGGCGCAACGCCTTCGATGGCCGGATGATGGGAGAACTCACCGAAGCGTTCGAGCAGTTGGCGCAAGCGCCCTCCTTGCGAGGAGTGGTACTCATCGGGGCCGGGCCTGTCTTCTGCGCCGGCGCCGACGTTCAGTGGATGGAGTCCGCGTCCCCGATCTCGGAATCACAGGCACGCGATGACGCTCAACGTCTCATCCGCATGTTTCGCGCGATAGACGAATGTCCCTGCCCGGTCATTGCCCGGGTACAAGGGCCTGCCTACGGAGGCGGACTCGGACTGATGGCGGTCTGCGACATCGTCGTCGCGGCGGAGGATGCGACGTTTTCCCTCAGCGAGGCCAGGCTTGGTTTGATTCCGGCAGTCATCGCGCCCTTTCTCCTGCGCAAGGCCGGCGAATCATTTCTTCGCCGATTTTGCCTGACCGGCGAAACATTCTGCGCGTCGGTAGCTCACCGGTTCGGCCTCGTCCACGACGTCGTTCCCCAGAGCGATCTTGACGACCGCATCACGGAACTCATGGAGGCGATCATGCGCTTGGCTCCTCGCGCCGCCAGAGAGAGCAAGTCATTGATTCACAGGCTCCTCCCCCTGCCCGAGGCGGATCGTTGGACGATGTGTGCAGCAGCCAACGCCGGCGCTCGTTGCGCGCCGGAGGCGGATGAAGGACTTCGAGCGTTTATGGAAAAGCGGTTGCCGTCTTGGGCCACGCCACAGGAGCTGAAGGCACATGATGTTGCAGGCCGGCCTACATAGCCGACGCCAATCGCCCGTCCGGATCACCGAGGTGTGTCCGCGGGATGGGCTGCAGCACGAACCGGAGTTCGTTCCGACCACGCGCAAGATCGCCTTGATCAATGCCTTGTCGCATACGGGCGTGGCGGAAATTGAAGCCGGCTCCTTCGTGTCCCCCACCGCCGTCCCGCAACTTGCGGATTCCGACGAAGTCTTTCGTGCCATCGAGCGGGCTTCAGGAGTCACCTATTCCGCCTTAGTCCCGAACGAACGCGGCCTTGAGCGGGCCCGGGCCGCCGCCGTCGACAAGATCGCGGTCTTCACGGCGGCATCGAACAGCTTTACGCAGCGGAACATCAAAACCACCGTTCAGGGATCACTCGCTCGCTTCAAACCGATTGTGACGGCGGCCAAACGGGATCGGATGGCGGTGCGCGCGTACCTCTCCACCGTGGTGTTTTGTCCCTATGAAGGTCGGATCGCCCCTGCGCATGTGCGGGACGTCATGAAGCGCCTGCTTGATCTCGATGTGGACGATATCTCGTTGGGCGAGACGATCGGCACGGCCTCGCCGTCGGACATACGGGCATTACTCGATACGGTGATGCCGCACGTCGAACCGGCCCGACTATCGCTTCATTTTCATGACACGTATGGAATGGCTGTGGCCAATGCGCTCACGGCCTGGTGGGACTATGGAATCACGGCCTTCGATTGTTCGGCAGGAGGCCTTGGCGGCTGTCCCTATGCTCCCGGCGCAGCCGGCAATGTCGCGACGGAAGATCTGGTCTTCGCGCTGAAAGCTTCCGGCGCCAGTGTGCCGGTGGATGAATTGCTGGTGGTCGCCTGTGCGCGACAGCTCGGCGAGGCGGTGCGGCATCCGCCGAACTCGAGACTGTCGCAGGTCGTACAGCTTCAGAACCTGGTGCCTGCGGGAAAGAGGTGACATGAGCGAGGCCGCTGCCGATCGAGCATCCAAACGGGAGAACGTCGTCACCATGGCCAAGCAGGTGATGGCCGGGGATGTCCGGACTGTGGCACGGGTGATCACGTGGCTCGAAAACCAGGTGCCGGTCGGATCCGCCGTGTTGAAACTGCTGAGATCACCCGTACAACGAGCCATGGTCATCGGCATCACCGGTTACCCCGGCTCGGGCAAGAGCACGCTGATCGATCAACTCATCACAGCCTATCGCCGCCTCGGAAACACCGTCGGCGTCCTGGCCGTCGATATCAGCAGCCCCCTCACCGGGGGGGCTGTGCTGGGTGACCGTATCAGGATGCAGCATCATGCGGACGATCCGGGCGTTTACATTCGTAGCATGGGAACACGCGGGCAACAGGGCGGCCTCGCCCGGGCGACGCGGGACGCGTTGCAGGTCTTGGAGGCGGCCGCCTATGACGTCATCCTGATCGAGACGATCGGCGTCGGCCAAAACGAAATCGACATCGTAGCGGTGGCGCACACGGTGGTCGCTCTAACGACGCCTGGGCTCGGCGACGACATTCAAGCCATGAAGGCAGGGTTGGTGGAAGTGGCGGATATCCTGGTCGTGAACCAAGGCGACCGTGACGGGGCCGATTCCGCCCTTCGACATCTGCGCGAATGGCACACCCCTGTGCTCCGTACGGTCGCCGTAAAAGGCGAAGGAGTTCCCGAGTTGATCGCGGCGATCGCCGAACGGCAACGGGTGCATGATCTCGTACAGGTGTCGAGATGAGAACGATGCATGCTGCGGAGAAGGTCACCCCGCTGTCGAATCACCTGGCAGGATATACCCAGACCCTCTGTTACGACGACTTGCCGGGGAAAGTCGTCCATGAGGTCAAGCGGCGGATCCTCGACAGTGTGGGCTGCGCATTCGGCGCGTGGAATGCGGCGCCCTGCCGGATCGCGCGTCAGGTCGCCCAAGCCGTCAAGGTTCCCGGCGGCGCAACGCTGTGGGGGACGACGCACAAGACCTTGCCGGACCTCGCGACCTTCGCCAACGGTGCGCTGGTCCGCTACCTCGATTTCAACGACACCTATCTCTCCAAAGAACCGGCCCATCCCTCGGACAATCTTGCGGCGGTCCTCGCTGCCGGCGAAGCTACCCATGCATCCGGCAAACGGATCATCCAGGCCATCGCCTTAGCGTATGAAATCCAATGTCGACTCTGTGACGCCGCCGCGTTGCGCACTCGCGGATGGGACCATGTCACCTATGGATCGATCTCGTCCGCCCTTGGGGCGGCCAAGACGATGAAACTGACGGAAGCGCAGACCGCGCAGGCCGTCAACCTGGCCTGCGTGGCGAACGTGGCACTTCGACAAACCAGGGTCGGCGAGATGTCGATGTGGAAGGCCTGTGCCTTTTCCAATGCGGCACGCAACGGGATGTTTGCGGCAATCCTAGCCCAGCGAGGCATGACGGGACCGGCGCCGATCTTCGAAGGCGAAAAGGGCTTCATGCAGCTGGTCTCCGGGCCATTTGAACTGTCGAGGCTGGGCGGAGAGAGGAGCTTCGACGACAGGCATGTCCCGTTCAAGATACTCGAGACCTCTATCAAACATTTTCCGGTGGAATACCACGCACAAACTGCCGTCGAGGCGGCATTAGCCCTACGAGCGGAGGTGATCGAGGCTGAAGGACCGCATGTCATTCAGCATCTGACCGAGATTGAAATCGGCAGTTACGATGTCGCCATCGAGATTATCGGACGTGATCCGGAGAAGTGGCACCCGGTGACGCGAGAGACAGCCGATCACAGCTTTCCCTATTGCGTCGCAGCGGCCTTGCTCGACGGCCGTGTGACCTTGCATTCATTCGACTCAAAACGGCTGCGGGACCCTGCTCTGCACGAAGTGATGAAGAAAATCCGCGTCGTGCCTCAACCGGAATTCTTCGGTCGCTACCCAGCGGCCATGCCCACCCGCATCACAGTAAGGACCGCGACGGGAAAGGTGTACGAGAGGCAGGTGGACATCCCCCTTGGCCATCCCGATAACCCCATGTCGGACCGGGACGTGGAGAATAAATTACGCCGGCTCGCATCGAGACGTGTCGGTCGCGCGCAAGTCGAGCGGCTCATCGGTTTCGTGTGGAACGTGGAAGAAGAAAGAGACATCGCCAAACTGATGCCTCTCTTGAGAGTAACACATCGTGACATCTAACGACTTGACGATATCAAAAGCACGACGATTGCGCGAGCTATTGGCCGCCAGGACGCTGGCCATCCCCGGTGCCTGTAATGCGCTGACCGCCATCCAGATCGAACGGGCCGGTTATGAAGTCGTCTACGTGTCCGGAGCAGCCATCTCAGCGGCCCGTGGCCTTCCCGACATCGGGCTCATCCCATTGAAGGAGATGGCGAGGGAGGCGGCGGCCATCGCCCAGTCCGTGGCTCTTCCGACTCTTGTCGATGCGGACACCGGTTACGGTTCGCCTTTGGCTGTGCGGGAGGCAGTCCAGGAATTTGAGCGAGCCGGATTGGCCGGCATGCAGATGGAAGACCAAGAGGAGGCGAAGAAATGCGGCCATCTGTCAGGCAAACAACTCATTCCAACCGGTGACATGGTCGCCAAGATCAAGGCAGCCGTCCGGGCGAAACGTGATCGGGACTTCGTGATTGTGGCCCGCACGGACGCGCGGACGGTCGATGGACTGCAGGCTGCAATTCAGCGAGCCCTCGCCTATGCCGAGGCCGGAGCCGACGCGCTCTTCCCCGAAGCCCTACTCTCCGCTGAAGAGTTCGGGACCTTCGCCCTGGAGATGAAGCAGGCAGACATCCGCGTGCCCTTGATCGCCAACATGACGGAGTTCGGCAAGACACCCTATCTGAGCGTCAGCGAGTTCGAGGCGCTGGGTTATCACGGCGTGCTGTTTCCCGTCAGCACATTACGCGTCGCAGCCCGCGCGATCGAGAAGCTGCTGGTTGAACTCAAATTCTTCGGCACACAACGCGATTGGCTCGATCACATGCTGACGCGACAGGAACTCTATAGTCTCCTCAGATACGAGCCTAGTGAAGAGCAGACGCGGAGGCCCTATGAACCAGGCGACACAACAACGGTCCACGACAAAAACCACGGACCATCCCCTGTATAGCCCCGGGCTTGAAGGCGTGATCGCGGGGGAATCGGCCCTCTGTCAGGTGGATGAAGGCGCCGCAGGACTTCGCTATCGAGGGTATGCGATCGGCGACCTGGCGGAATGGAGCAGCTTCGAAGAAGTGGCTTATCTGTTGCTCCTCGGCCGTCTCCCCACGAGGAACGAACTGGATGAGTTCTCCACGCTGCTGGAACGTAATCGAGTCCTGCCTGATTTGGTGTACCGTTTTCTAGAGAACCTGCAACCAGGGATGCATCCGATGGACGCCTTGCGAACCGGGATTTCCCTGCTGGGTCTCGTCGACCCCGACGCGCAGGACGGATCCCATGCGGCCAATCTCCGTAAATCGATGCGGCTGCTGAGCCAGGTCCCTCTACTGATCGCAGGAAACCATCGAGGTATAGCCGGACGCAGCTCGACAAGGGCGAACCAATCCGGACAATTTGCGCAACACCTGCTGCATCTGCTGGCAAGTCAGAACGACGGCGAGACCGGCGTGGCCATGGTCCAGGCGCTGGATGTCTCGCTCATTCTGTACGCAGAACACGAGTTCAACGCCTCCACCTTTGCGGCCCGCGTCACGGCCTCGACCCTTGCCGATCTGCACGGCGCGATCACGGCGGCCGTCGCGACGTTGAAAGGGCCGCTCCATGGCGGCGCCAACGAAGCCGTGGCCGCGATGCTCGTCGAGATCGGCAGTCCGACACGGGCGGAGAACTGGCTGCGGGAGGCGTTCACGCAGAAACGACGGGTGATGGGATTCGGGCATCGGGTCCTTCGGCAGGGCGACACGCGATCAGCCATCATCCAACGCCATGCCGAACGACTCAGTCATCTCTGCGGCGACAACCGTTGGTACGAGACGGCCGCCACCATCCACCGCATCATGCGAGAGGAAAAGGGACTCCATCCCAATCTCGACTTCTATACCGCCGTGGCCTACCTGCTGATGGGCATTCCGCGTGAACTATCCACCCCCCTCTTCGTCTGTTCCAGAATGACCGGCTGGTGCGCGCATGTCATCGAACAGCAGGATCACAACCGGCTGATCCGACCACGAGCGTTGTATACCGGACCAGCACCGAGGACCTATGAGCCTCTTGACCGACGTGCGTGACAGGATCGAGCAGGCCCGCGAATCGTCAGGACGCGCGCCGGAACTCCCTTGGATCTCGTTTGCCGAATTTTTTCGATCGCGCGTATACGATCCGCGACTCGCCACCAGAAATTTTCTCACCTACTGCGACGATGAACGCGGCCTGCGCCGGACCTACAGTTATGCGGAATTCGGCACGCTCGTCGAACGGATGGCTGATGTGTTGCATGCCAGATTCGGCCTGACCCGCGGCGACCGGATCGCCACCCTGTTGTCGAACCATGATCTGACGACACTGATCTATTTCGCGGCCTGGACGGTGGGAGTGGTCGTCGTGCCGATCAATATCGAAGAAACGCCTGAAAAGAGACGCTATATCCTCGAACATTCGGAGGCCTCGATTGCGTTGTGCTGGCAGGAGGCCTATGAGGAAATGACCGCCCTGCAATCCATCCTGCCGTCTTTGCGAGAAGTGGTGGCCTTGGGTGACGGCGGCATCCTCGATCGCAAGGAGACCAAGGGCAAGGGCCGAAAGAATCGCCATGCCGCTCCGTCTGGCCTTGCCCCATCCACCTCCCGACTCGACGATCCTGCCCTGATCATTTACACATCCGGGACGACCGGGCCGCCGAAAGGCGTCATCCTGACCATCGCCAATCTGCTGATCGATGCGGATGCCATCGCGGACCGGCATGGTTTCGATCTCAACTCCCGCCTGATGTGCGTCCTGCCCATCCACCATGTCAACGGCATCGTCGTCACGCTGATCACACCATTTTATTGCAAGGGAAGCGTCGTCTTGAACCGGAAGTTCAGGAGCGGCAGCTTTTGGCGGCGAATGCATGACGAACAGGTCACCAGTGTCAGCGTCGTCCCCACGTTGCTCGAGTTTCTCCTGGATGCCGACGAAGACCTCGCTGCCTATCGCCTGGACCGCTTCGGCGGTGTGATCTGCGGCGCCGGACCGTTGTTGAAAGACACGGCGATACGCTTCGAGGACCGTTTTGGCTTTGCCATCCGCCATGGATACGGGCTCTCCGAGACGACTTGTTATTCCTGCTTCCTGCCGAACGATCTCACGCAAGCGCAACATCGTCACTGGCTCACGGATTTCGATTTCCCCTCGATCGGAACGGCTCTACGTCATAACGAGATGTCGATTCTCGACGAATACGGAGCGCCGCTTCCCGAACGGGCGCGTGGGGAGATCTGCATCCGAGGTCGCACGGTCTGTGCGGGATACTTCAAACGTGACGACGCCAACGGCGCAGCGTTTCAATGGGGCTGGTTTCGTTCCGGAGATGAAGGCTTCTCCATAACCGATGAACAGGGACAGCCGTTCTTTTTCATTTCAGGCCGCTTGAAAGAACTCATCGTCCGCGGCGGCGTCAATATTTCACCCTTGGAAATCGACGACGTGTTGAAGGGACATCCGGCCGTGAAATTCGCCATGGCCCTCCCCTTCGACAACCGCTACTACGGCGAAGAGATCGCCGCCTACGTCATCCCGAACGATCCCGCGTCGCCTCCCACCGAGACCGAACTCTTAACCCATTGCCGGAAGCGTTTGCCGTTCGCCAAACAACCCAAGGTTCTGCTGATCGGCAATGAGATCCCCTATACCTCCACCGGGAAGCCCAAGCGGCTCGAACTAAAAACCAGGCTGGCGAAAACCTTGATCCAGTACCGCGACAGACAATTCAAAGAACATGATTGACCAGACCGGGTGAGGCGGCACATGAGCACCCTCTTCAAAGGTTTCGAACGGATCGAAGAAGCCCGGGAGCGATTCATCGGAGAGAGTTTCCTGGCCGGCCTCTATGACGGTCGACCGGAATTCGACCTCTTGCTGACGCCGCCTGAGCCTCCGGAAGAGAAGGCCGTCGGCGAGGCCTTCTGCCAACAGGTCCAAGACTTTCTGATCCATGGGGTCGACCCGGAAGAAATCGAACGCCGGGCCAAAATTCCTGAGCGCGTCATCCAGGGACTCTTCAAGCTCGGAGTCTTCGGCATGAAGATTCCAAAAGAATACGGCGGGCTCGGCTTCTCTTACACGAACTACGGCCGTGTCCTCACGGTCATTGCCGGCTGGAGCAACATTCTTGCGCTGACGGTGGCGGTGCCGCAATCCATCGGTATCGCCATGCCGATCCTCCTGTTCGGCACCGAAGACCAAAAGAAGAAGTACCTCCCTCTGGTTGCCAAGGAGGCGATCTCCGCATTCGCCCTCACGGAGCCGATGACCGGCTCGGATGCGGCCAACGTTCGAACCGAAGCCGTCTTGGATTCGACCGGCAGCCATTTCCTGGTGAACGGCGAGAAACTCTGGTGCACGAATGGGCCTATTGCCCGGTACGCGACGCTCGTCGCGAGGGTTCCGGCCTTGCGCGTGGAACGCAAAGGAAGGGTCGAATGGGTTCCAGCGCCGAGCGGACGACAGGCGGACGATCGCGTTCACACGGCGTTTATCTTAGACATGGCTGCGCCGGGTGTGTTGGTCCGCCAGCGCTGCCAGTTCGAAGGCTGTCGTGGAATCGAAAACGCCCATATCACCTTGACGAACGTGCAGGTTCCGGTCGAGCAGGTGATCGGCGACGTCGGAAAAGGATTGAAGTATGCCTTGACGATTTTGAATGTGGGTCGCGGCATCAGTATTCCCGCCATCTGTCTCGGAATGGCCAAACAGGCCTGGCAACCGACCTTGGATCGGGCCACTACCAGGATCACCTTTCAGAAGCCGTTGGCGGAGCGGCAGACGCAACAGATCCGCATCGGAGACATGGCGAGCCATCTCTTCGCGATGGAATCCTTGGCGCTACTGGTCTGGCGGTTGGCCGATCAACACCGATACGACATCCGCATCGAAGCCGCGGTCGCCAAAATTTTCTGTTCCGAACACACGATCCGATTCCTGCGCGACGCGCAGACGATCTTCGGAGGGATGGGGTACGAAACCGCCGAATCCAAGGAAACGCGCGGTGAAGCGGCATTCGGCATTGAACAACTCGTTCGCGATGCGGAAATGTATCGGATCGGCGAGGGGGCAACCGATATCTTGCGGCCCTTCGTCGTCCGCGAAGGGTTGAGTCCTCATCTTGATCGCGCCAAAGGATTCTATGCCGGGGATCTCTCGATACTGGACCAGACCAGGCAGGCGTTGAAATTGGCGCGCTTCTATTTGCCCTGGTACCTGCAACAATGGCGAAGACGGCCGTTGCCCGATCGTCCGGAGTACGCACACCCCCACGTCCGGCCGTTGGCCCGTTATGTCGAACGAACCAGCCGGCGTCTGGCGCGCAAGACTTTCCATGCGATGGTGCGATTCCAGCGCTCGTTTCAGGACGAGCAGCGTCTCCAGAATGCGATCGAAGCCGTCGGTGAAGACCTCCTCGCCATCCTGGCCGCGGTCCTCCATGCCGAGCGGCAGACCAGAATCGACGGCCACACGACGGTCTGGGAATTGGCGGACGCGTTCCGCGCCACTGCGATGCAACGGATCGAGCGACGGCTCAAGGAGTTTCGACGGAATCAGGACTCGCTCAGAATGGCCACGGGGACCCAAGCCCTCAAAGGGTCCTACCCCTCACTCTCGCACGGAATCATTCTGCGCCGGCTGGACGACTATACATCCGAGAAACGTTCCACCTGACCAATCACCCACCCAGACACTCTTGCCGGCGCTGACGAAGGCTGTCAGCCACCTGCTATACCTTGACCAAACCCGGTCCAGCCAGGGCCTCCAGTTTGAACGGAGGGCTGGCTTCGCCCATGTACAACGTGCGATGAGGAAAGGGGATCTCGATCGCTTGCGCATCGAACGCTTTCTTGATGCGGCGCCTGTATTCACGCCCGATGTTCCACTGTTGAAGTGGTTTGGTTTTAATCCGGGCACGGATCGTCACTGCGGAATCGGCAAAATCTTCGACCCCCACTACTTCGATCGGCTCGATCATGAGCGGTCCGAACACCGAGTCCGCGCGGAGTTCCTCCCCGACTTCCTTCATGATCTGCACGACGCGGTCCGTGTCCTCTTTATAGGCTACCCCCATGTCCAGAACAAACGCCGACCAATCCTTGGTCATATTGGACAAGGTGTTGATCGTTCCGTTCGGAAAGACATGCACCACTCCGCTGAAATCGCGGAGTCGAATCGTACGGAACGTGATATCCTCAACCAGGCCTCCGGTCCCATTAATCACGGCCACGTCTCCCAGGCGCACCTGGTCCTCCAGAATGATGAAGAACCCGCTGATCAGGTCTCGCACCATGTTCTGGGCTCCGAACCCGACTGCGAGCCCAAGAATGCCGGCCCCTGCCAAAATGGGTCTGACGTCCAGTCCGACATGGGCCAAGACTTCGATGACCACCAGGCTCCAGATCACGGTCATCCCGATCGTCCCCAAGATCCCGGTCAGGGTCTCCGCACGTTTCTGCGCGGAGCCCGGCATTCGGTCGTCCGCCTGACCGGACCTGGACAGCAGCGCCTCCAGCTGTCGGAGACCCACACGAAGAAATCGCAAGGCGACGACGGCGAGAATCACCGTCAGCACAATACGGAATGCCACCAGACCCAGCACCGTCGACCATTCGATCAGCCGCGGCATGAGGTCACCCCCCAACCACTCATTCATCGTCACGCCCTCCTTATCTCCGGTGTTGTCCGGTCAGATGTGAACCACCGAGGGTCTCGGCGGATGGTCATCGGGAATCGCGCTTGGCCTGTTGACGTTTTCCCCTGGCGCGGATATGTCCCTGGATCGCCCGCTGTTTGGTTTTTTTGAGTTGTCGTGCGATGCGGGGTTGCGACGCCGCTGCATCGGCAGCCTGACGCCGTTGCTGACGCCGGCGGAGCGTCTCTCGCTGCGCGCCCGATCGGCGCGGACCCTTGGCTGCCCGTTTCTCGTCGGCCGTCTGCTTCGCCAGGGTTTGTTTGGTCACTTGCTCCGCACGCTTTTCGAAGCGCTGGAGCGCGTCGGCGAAGAGCTGCGCCTTACGCTTGGATCGCAGATTGGACAGTTCCTGCGGACGACCGGGGCGCGGGCCTTTTTTTGTCGCGCGCTGTTGCTCCCGGACGAGATCGCGATGCTTGTCCGCATACTTTCTCACTCGTACCATCCGGGCATTCAACTGTCTCGGCTGATAGGATTTGATCAGCGCAGGCGTGCTCGATTCAATCACCTTCAGTTCCGTCGCGCTGAACAACGCTCGATCCGAATCTCGCATGACAGCCATCTCGTTCCTCCTTTGTTCGGTTCATTGTGTTGTTTGTCTCCACTCGACCCATACGACACCTTACCCGATCCACTCGATCAGCACAAAGTTACGCATCACCGGATAGGCCAAGCTCCTTGCTTGCAGACTGGCACCATGCTTCGGCGGCGAGCAAGAGGGGAACCGATACCATCCGGTTGGGAAAACTCAGCTTGTGATGCGAATGGACAATGTCGGTCTGGATCACCTTTGTCAGGGGGTGGTCGCTGTCACGAATCCTCCACCCGTCTGAAGGATGGGATCAGGCCGTCTCCGATCCGGAAGGACGCGGCGTTTCAAGTATTGTTCGTACCTGAAGGGATGACGTGTGATCGGTAAACACCAACAGCAAATCATCCGCCTCCACCACCGGACTTTCGTCCGGCAGGTAACAGTCGCCCTTCCGCCGAACCAGGAGGACCTCGACGCGTTTGGGGAAACCTAGTTCGGAGAGCTGTCGACCGACCACTCCAGACCCCTCCGGAACCCTGACCTCGAGGAGACCGCTCTTGTCGCTGGTCGGCGCTTCCCAGATCGGCGAGAGGTCCGGCTGCGGTCGCAACGCCTCATCAACCCGAAGCCATCGCGCAACCAGGGGAATCGACGTGCCTTGCAGAAGGACCGAGGTCAACACGATGAAGAACACCAGGTTGAACATCATATTGGCTTGCGGCACACCAGCCAGTAACGGAAACGTGGCGAGGATGATCGGGACGGCTCCGCGCAGGCCGACCCATGCCAGCATCGTCTTCTCACGCAAATCCAGCGACGTAAAGGCCAAGGTGACAAAGACCGCCACTGGGCGGGCGACGGTCATCAAGAACAACGCCAGCAGCATCCCCACTCCGGCGACCGGAACCAGTTGCGAGGGGAAGACCTGGAGCCCGAGCGTCAAGAACATCGCGATTTGCGTCAACCAGGCCAGGCCGTCGTGGAACCGCATCAGGCTGCGCTTGTGGATGAACTCACTATTGCCCATCATCAGCCCCGCCACATAGACCGCCAAAAAGCCGTTTCCACCGAGCCAGGCGCTTCCACTGTAGGTCAGGAGTATCAGGGAGAGGGTCAAGACCGGATACAACCCCTCGTATTCAAGCTTGAGCGTATTGATCGCGAGGACCATCAGTTTCCCGATGCCGTACCCGATGGCCGCACCCAAGGCCATCTGCCGCACGAACATCGGAACCAGATCCAGGACCGACTCCGAGGTTCCGGTGATGAGGCTGATCAGTCCGATCGTGAGAAACACCGCCATCGGGTCGTTGCTGCCGGACTCCAACTCAAGCAACGGTTTCAAGGGCCCACGGAGGCCGACATAACGTGATCGCATGACCGCAAAGACGGCGGCGGCATCGGTTGATGACACGATCGCGCCGAGCAGCAATCCCTCCAGCCAGGAGAGCCCGAACACCATGGTGGCGAACCAGCCGACCAGCCCGGCTGTGATCATCACCCCCACTGTGGACAGGGCCAGACCCTTGCCGATTACCGGTCGTACGGCTGCCCACTCGGTGTCCATCCCTCCCGCGAAGAGAATGAACGCCAGCGCCACCACGCCGAGCGACTGCGCCAACCATGGATTGTCGAACTGGACGCCGCCCGGCCCGTCTGATCCGGTCAGCATTCCGATGGCGAGAAACAGCAGCAGAACCGGCACTCCCAGCCGGTCGGAGATCTTGCTGGCGAGGACACTCAGCAATAACAGGCCGGAGGTCCCTAATAGCATGTATTCGATCGTGAGTGTCATCGCGATTCGACGGATCGAGGTGGATGATCAATCAGGCTCAACGGGTGGGACGCCTTTCTCACGATCAAGACCGGGCAGGCGGCCCTCCCCAAGAGCCCTTCCGCCACACTGCCCAGCAGCAGGCGGGACAATCCTCGCCGACCTTGCGTGCCGGCCACAATCACGTCGGCCTGCCATTGCTCAGCCTGCTTCAGGATCATCGACAGGGGATCCCCGGGAAGTGAGATCCCGGACGCTTCCATCCCATCCTCTTCCAGCCTCCGAAGCAATCGCTTCAACTTTCGCTTTCCCCCCTCCTGAGCCGTCCCTTCTTCGGACACATGCACGAGATGCAGTTGAGCCTTCAATCGTAGAGCCAGCCCGGACACATAGCGCAACGCCGCATCGGCGCAGGAGGAGAAATCCGTCGCCACCAGGAGCCGAGCCAGGCTGACCTTGGCATGATGTCGAAACGAATCTCGCGCGACGACATCCTGAAGCGTTAGGACGGGACAGGAGGCTTTCCGCACGACCGCCTGCGCGGTACTGCCGAGCCGCAATCGATCCCAGCCCATGCGTCCGTGGGTTCCCATGACGATGAGCCCCGCATTGACACGGGCCGCAGCCTCCAGAATACAATCTCCCGGAATGCCATAGAGCAAGCGGGGCTCCGCATGGATGCCAGCGTCTTGAGCCAGTCTCGTCAGCCGTCCCAGCTCAAGCAACGCCGAGGTCTTGATGGAATCCAGGGAGCGATGGTCGGGAGACACCTGTGATGATTCGGACAGGGTCTTGATCACATGGACGATTTTCAGTCGAGCGCCGTAGATGTTCGCCAGTTTTAAGGCATAGGTACAGGCCCGCCGAGCCGGCTGCTGAAAGTCCGTCGGCAGCAGAATGCTGGCAACCGACCGATGTGAGGATGCTCTCATCGCAGAACTCCTTCTTCGTGACCTCCGTCCTCAACGGTTCAGTCCCTTCTGCCGGCAGTCTACAGAGTTTAAGTTGCACGTTCCACCTCGCCCCTACTGTGTGATGAGCGTCGGATGCTCCTCGAGTCACAGACCGGATCACCGCCACCAGCCGCTCCCAACCATGCTCAGGCAATCATACCGGACCGACCAGGACTTGGCATAGAAGAGGCCGAGAGAAACCTACTTCCAGTCCGTCGAGGAGGCGCAACGAGAAACGTCCTTCTGGGCGCGAGGATCGGACGACGCAGCGGGTATTCATAGATGATCCGGGTTAGGAAAGACGGCAACACCAGAGCGATGCCTCAAGTCTTTTGCAGAGACAACTCTCCAGAGTTCGCCCTTCGGCAAGGACTTCTACATCGGTCGAGACGGAACGGCTGTGAAGATCATTTGTGGAACAACCTTCCTGCGTTAGACTCCGCGCCGTTTTCAACCTCACTCGGATTCCCCTCATGGTTCGAATCAACTCTCGTGAAGGTGGGGTCTCCAGGCAATGAGGTTGGATCGCTACGAAGCGAGACAGATGCGTGCTGGGCAGCCGGTAGACACTTCAACTCCGCTTCGGCTATTATTGCGGTTCACTTGGTCAGCCCACGTATCCTCCAGTGGCGGTGTAGCTCAGTTGGTAGAGCAGCGGACTCATAAGCCGCGGGTCACCCGTTCAATCCGGGTCACCGCCACCATACAACACATGTCTCCAACCTCCTCGACCGAGCGCTTTATCCCAACCCATTCCCCCACGCATGGTGATAGACCCATCCATCGGTTTCCGTGTAATTCTGCCCTTCACGGCGAAACAAACACTCGGCCTCACCAGGACGATATTGCCCAGGGTCGACGTCTTGACTCGGCTTATTTCCTTTCCCTACCGAGGTTATGTGAACTACATCATTCGGAGCTGCCGGAGATCTTCTCGCGGTTGCCCTTGCCGCTGCACCTACCGTTCGACGGTCTGCCAGTTCTGCACGCACTCGATTCATCCTCCCTTTCTCTGCTATAGGGCGGGAATAGATCCTCACATCATGGCGCCCAATTGTAACCTACCACAGTCTTGCGATTAGGCCAGATCTGCGCTGGCCCCCCTCTCAGCGAGAGCCGCCTATCCAGGTGGCCGGCCACGGCAACATTGTTTCCCTGATCATGGTGATTTATAGTGTGCGCCACCTACTGTGTTTTCGTGAGAATGCCATCCGTAGGATACATATTGAGGAGGCACGATATATCTATGCAGCCGACACGACGGCATCCTCTCCTGACGGCCTCTCTGCTGTTCCACGCCCTGCTCTTCATTGCATGCGCCCAAACACATCCTCTCTCAGCTCCCTCATCCAGAGTGGTCGACCTCACGGCGGGCGCCTCGCACACGTGCATGCTGCTCGCCGGAGGGCAGATCCAATGTTGGGGCCTCAACGATAGCGGTCAGCTTGGTGATGGCACATTGACGAACCGAGCACTCCCCGAAGATGTCATCGGCATGATGGTGACGGCAAAGGCCATTGCCGCGGGAGAACGGCACACCTGCGCCGTCACAACACGAGCGGGGGTCAAGTGCTGGGGCAGCAACCACGACAGTCAGCTTGGAGACGGTACCAATATCGACCGAGTCGCCCCGACCAATGTGGCCGGGCTCACCAGCGGCATTCGAACGATCGTGGCCGGCGAACAGCATACGTGCGGGCTTACCGTAGCCGGAGGAGTCAAGTGTTGGGGTAGTAACCGGAAAGGACAATTAGGGGACGGGTCGGACGTCAACAGAAATACCCCGGTGGATGTGCCGGGACTGACCGCCGGCGTGAGTACGCTCGCCGCAGGCTGGCAACATACCTGCGCCGTGACGATTGCGGGAGAGGTCAAATGTTGGGGCGACAACCAAGACGGCCAGCTCGGAGACGGCACCGCCATCGACAAACATGCTCCGGTTGAAGTGACGGGATTGGGAAGTGTCGTGAGAGCGATTGCGGCGGGAGCGCGGCATACTTGCGTGTTGACCGTGACAGGCGGAGTGAAATGCTGGGGCAATAATCAGAACGGACAATTGGGGGACGGCTCGGTAAACACCCGAGTCACGCCACTGGATGTGACCGGCCTGACCAGCAACGTCAGCGCGATTGCCGCGGGCAAGCAGCACAGCTGTGCGCTCGACACGTCGGGAACGGTGAAATGCTGGGGGGATAACCGCCATCGAGAGGTGGGAGACGACGGTGAATCGGAAACCGTCACGCCTCTTGAGATCAAGGGGCTCAGCCACAACGCACGTGCCCTTGCCGCCGGCGGCGAACATACCTGCGCGCTCTCGCTGGACAAGATCCATTGTTGGGGTAATAACGTCTATGGACAACTTGGAAAGAAAACATAGCCTCTCGCTCGGTCGTCCGGCTACATTGCCGATGCGATGACAGACGTCTTCCGAAATGAAGAAGGAGAGTCGTATGGGGAAGTGGTTGATCGGAATATGCTCATTGGTCCTGGGCTGTACCAGCGTTCCTGGAGCACCACACCAAGAACAGACCGCCCGCTATATCCTGGAAACCGCCAAAGCCTTCCGAACCGTCTATGCCAACAGCGTGGCGGAGCAAACCAAACGAGCCGAGGTGGTGCCTACGGAAGAATGGGCGAAAGACGACCACGCGATCATGCTTCCCATCCAATTCCTCAAGGCAGCAGGAGCGGAAATCAGAGATTTCGAGCTGGCCCTGATCGGCTTGACGCCTATTTATAAATCTAACCTTCCCAAAACTCCGGCGGAAGCCGAGGCGCTCAGAAAGCTCGTGACCAATCCCCAGCAAAAACTTGTGACTTTTGCAGAAGGGAACCAGTTCAAAGCCATTTCAGCTGACTTTGCCATTGCACAAGCCTGCGCCGATTGCCACAACAGCCACCCGAGCAGTTCCAAACGAGACTACAAACAGGGAGATCTGATGGGGGCAATCGTCGTTCGACTGACGCAATAAGCCGCTCAGATGGAACCAGGCCAACGGGTCCAGCGCCTTGACTCACCCACAACACCCCGCCTCAAACTGTCGGCGCTGATAGGTTAGAACCAAACAACGGACGCACACCTCCCGCACGACCTTTGACTTTTCGTCGAACAACGGCGTTCGCCGTAACACCAACTGCCCACAATCAGCGCAACTCCCAGCCGTCACCGCATCAATGTCAGAAGAGACAGAGTTCATGGCGTTCAACCCTCCTGTTTTCTCGAATGGGACCGGTCGTGGAAACCACCGTCTTCATTCCTCCGAGAAGATTTCGTAGCCGCGAGCCACCGGACCACCCCTGGAACGCCGTTCCCTTGGTATGCTTGAGCTCGCGCTGTAACTCCCAGATGCGCCCATTGAGCCGGACGATCATGCGCTCCAATTCATCCACTCGTTCGACCATTGACTGTTGCTGGCAAGTCATCGATGCCCTCCTTGGATTACGAGTTGTTGCAATGACGAATCACGCCGACAAGCACACCTTCGATGGCAAATTCATCCGCAGGTGTCACGACGAGGGGTCGCAGAGCAGCATTGGCAGGATGGAGTTCAATGTGCCGTGCGCGCTTGAAATAAGTCTTGATGGTCGCTTCCCGGTTCACGAGTGCCACGACCGTCTGGCCGTTTTGAGCGGTCGATTGTTTCCGAACGACGACGAGATCGCCGCTGAGAATTCCATCCTCTATCATCGACTCCCCTTTCACGCGAAGCGCGAAGGTCTCGCCGGTCCGTACCATGCCAGGCGGCACTTCGACCCATTCGGACTGCGTCACCACCTCGATCGGCGAACCCGCGGCGACCACCCCTGCCATGGGAATCTGAATCTTGCACGATAGCTGCGTCACCGCCACCTGCACGGCTCCGCTGATGCGCCGCATTCCCGACTCATACCGGGCAATCGAGACACGCGTCGTATGAAGCGCTTCCGCAAGTTGCTCCTGCGTGAAGCCTAGCTGCTTACGAATGAGACAGAATTCATCAGGCGTCATCATGTATCCAATGGTTACACACCGGTACCAACCTTGTCAAGCACCTGCAATCATCTTTCTTGACTATTCCGGCAGGCTCTTCCAGAGCGGTTTTTATGCCCTACAAGCCACGATCACCTCCATGGACGGAAACCTTCTGTGCATAAGTCAAGACTGTTCTGGCAGGTACGAAGAAATAAAGGATGTATCCACAGGTCGTTGTCGAAAAACTCGTCGGCGTGCACAAATATGAATGCTAATACATACACATATGATACCCACTACTATATGTTGTGGTACGAATAGATCTCACTCTCTATGCTCAATAAATAGGCAACCAGGTGCGAGGCATGAATTAGCGGCTCGATTCGCACTCAACCGAATCACTATCAACAAGGATATCCACAGATTTTGGGGAGAGGATTTTTTCCCTGAATTCTCATTTTCTTGATTGAAACCTCGATGCCATTCACCTAGAATCGCGCCGCGACTGCGTCTCACTCACGCACATTCCTGACATTCTCAGGAAAACCACCATGGCAGTTGGCTCTTTCCGAGTTTTTCTGGCTGGCATCCTTCTCTCGACCGGTTGCGCGGCCAATGTTCGTGACACAGATCTGCTGGCCAGCAACAGCGTGATGCTGGCACCTTCGACGGCGCGAACGGTCTTCCTTCAGAATCGAAACTCTTCCGACAATCAAGACATGTCACTCACAGACCTGGCCTCGCGACTAGGCGCCAAGGGCTATCAAGTCGTGCAGGATCCCCAAGCCGCGGCCTACGTGGTGCTGACGAACATCGTCTACTGCAATCAAACCAAGGTGGAGTTGCCGGTTGAAGATATGGTGGCCGGTGGGTATGGATCGGGAATCGGAAGCTCGATCATGTCGGGGCTGCATGGATTGACGGGAATGGCGAGCATGGCTGGCCCGCAGGGAGCCCTTGTCGGAGGCGCTGCCAGCATGGGTCTGAATGCCGCTGAGGGAATCGGGCATGCCGTAGGCAACATGTTCGGTGGACCGTCGCAACCCGATGCCAATGAGAATATCAATTACGCCTGCATCGCCGATCTCCAAATTACGGAGCTGACAATAACGGGTGGGATCATTCCTGTGTCGCAGCCCGGCACGCAGCCCCCACCTGGTGTGTACCAAACGCGCTTGGCGGCAAGCGTGCATCAAAAGAAACTCGATGAACAGGAAGCGACTCCACTGGTGCAGCAGCGATTGAGCGCGGCAGTGGCGGGACACTTCTAAGCTGGCGCTGGAGGAATGCACGATGCGCAGGCAATTTCCCCACGGTACAATGGGCGGCTTGCTTGTCGGCCTGCTCCTGATCACCGGTTGCAGCAACGTGATACGCTCCGGGTTGGTCAACGACACCTCCATCCTGCTGCCGCCGAGTGCCGCGCGTACCATTTATGTGCAAATCCGCAATACTTCAGAAAATCAGGGCGCGACCCCATCGGACATTCCAACCAGACTGAGCGCAAAAGGTTACCAGGTGGTCAAGGACCCTGTGGACGCGGCCTACTGGCTACAGACCCAGGTGGTGTATTGCCACAAGTCGGGAGAGGGAGTCAGACCCGAGGATGTCGCCAAGGCCGGGTTTGGTGCGGGTATCGGGCGTGGAGGAACACCTCTCGCCACCGCAGGCGGACTCGATATGGAGGCCATGGGCGGCCTGTTCTCGGGAATGGCGGGCGGCGTGAACGCTCAAGCGATGCGCGCAATGGCCATGGGGGGCGGTGCCATGCCGAACCTCAATGCCATGATGCGGATGGCGATGAGCGGCCAAGGTGGCTATCCCGGCATGGCACAACCGCAACCAAGCGATGAGGTGACCTATCTCTGCGTCGCCGACGTGCTGGTCACGGAGCAAGGGAAGACCGGTCCGTCTCGAACGTACACCATGCGGTCGGTGGCCCACGTGCTCCAGAAACGACTGAACATCGAGGAAGCCACACCGATCGTACGGAACAAATTCGGCGCGAGTATCACTGGAGCCTTCTAGCCAACCCTCCGCTGTTTGGAACGAAGGCTCTGGTTTCTTCTCGTCACCACTCCCTTCTAGTCGCGTTGTCGCGACACCAAGTGAACGGCTCCGGCCTTAATTGCCGCCACCACAGAAACACCGGAAACCAGCCCGAATTCTTCCACGGCCGACTGGGTGACCGTGGCGACGAGGGGAAAGCCGCACTCGATCGTGACCCGCGCCAATGCCCCAAGTCTGGTGATCATGGTGACGGTGCCGGCCAGATGATTCCTCGCGCTGCTGGCGGGGGCCTGGCCTCGCTCCAAGACTACGTCTTCCGATCGGATGCAGACAAACACGTCAGGGCCCGCAGCTTCACCCTCGACGGCCATTAATGTCGTGCCATTCACGCTCACCTGCATCATGCCGCCCGCCGATCCGACCACTCTCCCCTTCACCACCGTCTCAATCCCGACGATACGCGCGACAGCCGCATCCTGAGGACGACTGAATACCTCGATCGGCGCGCCGACCTGCAACACCTCGCCCGCATTGATGACGGCCATGACATCACCGAGCGTCAGAGCTTCCGTCCAGTCGTGCGTGACAATGATCGACGGCAGAGCCAGTTCCTGCAGGAGACTTCGCAATTCGTCTCTCAGGTGCAACCGCGTCGGGGCATCCAACGCGGACAACGGTTCGTCCAGCAGCAGCAACAGCGGCCGAGGCGCGACCGCTCTGGCAAGCGCGACCCGCTGTTGCTGCCCGCCGGACAGCTCACGTGGTTTCGCAGCCTCCAAGCCATGCAGCTGAAACAGCTCCAGCATTTCATCCACACGCTTCTTCCGGTCAGCACCGGATAGATGGCCGAGTCCATAGGCAATGTTTCCTGCCACCGTATGGGTGGGAAACAGCGCATAGTCTTGCGGCATATAGCCGACGTGTCGATGTTGAGGCGGGACCTGTATGCCCGCGTGGGTATCCAACCAGACTCTGGAGACGAACTGGATGTTCCCCTCTTCGGGCCATTCCAGCCCCGCCAAGCATCTGAGAATCGTCGTCTTGCCCGACCCCGATGGGCCGAATAAAATCAAGACCGTCGACGCTTCGATGGGATAGCGAATCTTGGCCTGAATCGGTGCGCGGCCTGGAAACGTCTTGCGGATATGAATGTCTATTTCTGCGGCCATGCTGCCCAGACG
The DNA here is from genome assembly GCA_031315995.1 of Nitrospira sp. Lineage (GTDB taxonomy): Bacteria > Nitrospirota > Nitrospiria > Nitrospirales > Nitrospiraceae > Nitrospira_A. The sequence goes on along the minus strand of JALDRG010000007.1, from coordinate 134,424 downwards.
TTACGATTCACCGCATACACCAACAACAATACCGTATAGGACACGACGAGCAAAAAGAGCGCGGTCTTCGCGGCCCCCGCATAATTGAGAGCCTGCACTTCATCATAGATATCGATGGAGACGGTGCGTGTCTCTCCTTCGAGGTTTCCTCCGACCATCAAGACGACTCCGAATTCACCCATCGTATGGGCAAAGCTCAGGACGGCGCCGGTCACTAACCCGGCCTTCGAAAGCGGCACAATGAGCTTGAAAAAAGTCTTCACCTTCGAGACGCCCAGGGTCCAGGACGTTTCGAGCAACCGTCGATCGACCTGCTCGAAGGCGGCGGCAAACGGTTGCACCGCAAAAGGGAGGCTATAGAGAATGGAGGCGAGCAGCAAACCTTCGAAGGTGAACGGCAGCGGATGCCCGACGAGCTCGTTATATAACCGTCCAAAGGGACTGTGCGGACCGATGGCGACAAGAATATAGAACCCGAGCACGGTCGGGGGCAGCACCAACGGCAGTGCCACCACCGACTCCACGATAAATTTCCACCGCCGGCGCGAAAAACTCACCCAGTAGGCGATGGGCAGGCCGATGATCAAGAGAACCAGCGACGTGAGCGCAGCCAGTTTGAACGTTACCCAAATCGCAATCCAGTTCACACGCCTGTCCCAATCTTCATCGGAGCCGGTTCCGGGCGGCGTATTGTCAAGGACACCGTCCGAGAAGGTCAACTCCGCGTGATTATTTCCCGATCATGACTTCCGTAGCCTTCACGGCAACGGTGACGGTGTCGTTCATCTTGAGTCCCATCCCTTTGACGGACCCTTCGGTGATGGCGGCCACAAATTCCAGGTTTCCGACCTTCACAACAACCTCCGCCATGGCTTGGCCTTCGGTGACTTTCGTGACCGTGCCTTGGAACTGATTTCTTGCGCTGAGCTTCATCCTCTTTCTCCTCTCTGTTACGGGTGAGGGATTTCAGCCTGTTCGCCGCCCCTTCCACCACCCCTGCATTCGAACTTAATCCCCACCGTCGCCCCCGCTCCTCATCTTCCGTTCCTTCTATGATGCCCATGCCGGCGCTGGTATACCCCTTGACCTCTCCCTCTCTGATGAGCCGCGACCCCACGGTGCATTTCGCTTGGATCATATCCAGCGCAGGTTTTCGATATGGCGATCCCATTGGACCGCCGCGGTCCTGCTTAAAGACGTAGGTCACCACGCCGCCGTGGTCCGATTCCTGGCTCATCATGACCGCCTGGGAACAACCGGCTGCCGACATCGCGACAGCGGAACACAGGGCCAATGCCCAGCGATTAGTTCGGCAACGTGAATCCATAACGCGTCATAATCTCCTGTCCTTGAGCGCCTTTCATAAATTCTAGAAATTGGCGGGCGATCTCCTGATTCTTGGACTGTTTCATGATGATCGCGCCCTGCTCCAATGGTGGATGGAGATCTGCGGGAATTTCCCAATAGGTGCCCGCGCGCTTCATCGCCGGGGCCATCGCCAGAGACAAAGCGATGATGCCGACATCGCAGGCTCCGGATTCGATGAACTGCGCCGCCTGTGAGATGTTCTCCCCAAGCACCAGCCGCTGCTTGACCTCCGCATAGACCTGCACCTGTTCCATCGCCGCTACCGCCGCACGGCCATAGGGCGCATGCTTGGGATTGGCAATGGCAATTTTTCGTATTGTCGCTTCACGCAACACCGTCAGGCCTCGGGATACCTCAAGAGGCGAGGTCTTCGGGGCCCAGAGCACGATTCGGCCGACCGCATACCGATAGAGCGTTCCCGGCACCGTGAGACCGGCTTCTTCCAGCTTTTTGGGGTAGCCGATATCTGCCGAAAAATACAGGTCAAACGGCGCGCCTTGTTGAAGTTGCGCATAAAAATTCCCAGATGAACCCAACGAGAGTTTCACATGGTGACCGCTTTGTTTTTCGTATTCGGCACTCAACTCCTTCATGGCGAAGTTGAGGTCGGACGCGGCCGCAACAACCACCTCCTCAGCCTGGGCAGCGGAGAACCGCCCGCCGCACATCACCGTCATGGCGAGCGCCAACATCCAGCCCGCAACCCACAGCATCCGTCTATGTTGTTCCAGAGGCACTGGCGATACTCCTTTCCTTGCGAGACGACGAGGACGCCACCTCATTTCCGGATGTGTGCCGGCACGTTATCGCGTAATCGTATCGAAATACGAGTCATGATGATGGCTCCTCCTCCAGGAGAGCCCTCGCAGTTCCACTCATTTAGAAGAACATTTGATACTGTACCCGGATCATGTTCTCAATGAGCGTGCCACCTTTGGCATCGAGTGGAACCGACCCTGACAGTGGCGGCAGGGGGTTACTTCTCCCGATCGCATACCCACCGGTTCCCATCTGAGTGTTGCTGTAGGTCACCATGATCTGATGGTCATACGTGCCGTTCAAAAACCAGTTGACCGACGCATCGGTCTGATAGACCAAATCACCGCCCGCGTTGGTGTCCGGATCCCAGTACGAAAACCTTCCGGCGAGTTCCAGATAGCGCGGAACCACATAGTAGCCGGATTGCACATACCACCCGGTCGCATTGCCGAGATAGGTCGGCGCCGTCGCGGAGCACGCGAGGTTCATGCAAGGCAACCCCTTCTCGTGACGGTCGACGTTCTTGTAATAGAACTCTCCTTGTAACGAAAACCCTCGGTATTTGAACACTCCATCCACCGCCCAAGTCAGATAGTCCACGATCCCCCAGCCGAGTTGTCTACCGTTGCCGAACGCGGAGATCTGCCGTCTAAAGTTGAGATTGGCCAAATCGGTTCCAATGTAGGAACTGTTGGAGCTGGTATTCACGGATGGATTATAGGCGATGCCGCCGCCGACCGCCATTTGAGGGGTTTCTGAATAGGCTAGATCACCCTCTCCATAGCCGGGCCGACCCATGATGTTCCAGTTCAGGCGAGCGCTGTACATGAGCTGATTGACGTCATTCCTCAAGTTTGCGTTGATGTTCCGCTGTGGAGCGGGGCAATTCGTCGGCGAAGGAAACGGAGCTTGGCCGGTCGTCCCTCCTCCGCAATCTTGGGTCGGCTGCTCGCTATAAAACCCGCCCAGGCGATTGAAGCTTGGCCCGGCGCCATTGAACACGCCCAGATAGTAATTGACGGGGTAGAGCTCCTCATCGTTCATGAGCGTGATGCCGATGTCTCGGCGGTCAAGCCCGCTCGCCGTGAAGGCATCCATGACCAACGAGCGCTCCGCAAACTGCATCGAGGCCGTCGAATTGATCTGCGCCCGATTGAAAAAGACTTTATATTGACCGATCTGGACGTTAAAGAGCGGAAAATGCGTGCTCATGAACTGCATGTCCAGGAGTCGAAGCGATCCCGGCGTCTGGGAATTCTCCGCCGTCTCTCCCGCCAACTGAATGTAATACTTAAAGTCTGGATTGAACAGGTGGCCCATGAAATACAGGCGGGCGCGCCGCACGTTGAAGGAGGACGAGGTTTCGTCCGACCGGTTCGCCCGATAGTCTCCGAACACGCCGAGCAGCTCGGGAAAATTTTTCGCATCGCCCGGATTGCGCCAGGCATCGTTGCGGAAGCGTTGGGTGTATCGTAATTGGGTCCGGAACCGTATTTTGAGCGCAAAGGCATTATCGTTCATCGACAGATTGAATCCACGATCGTACCAGGCTTTGAAGCTGGGCTGGAGCAGATAGCTTCGCTCCTGCGACTCCTTGACGACCTGCGCGTATTCTTCGGGCGTGATGACACCCTGCTTCGCGGCACGTTCGAGCAGCAACTTGGTAGCGGGGTCCATACTCTCAACAAATTCATACTGTCCATTTTTCAAGACCAGCGCGCCGGTGTCTGCGGCCCACACAGGAAGGGAACGCACGGCGTGCAGCGCGATAGCGCAACAGAGCATCCACAAGCCGACGCTTCGAATCCAAGACACAAACGAACGCGCTCTGATGCCTCGACCTACCATATCCATGAGATCCTCATTGTTCAGCAAGACCCTGCCTCCGTATGAACGACAATTGTTACGGGGCGCCAACAGGCGGAACGGATCTCGGACCGGATCCACCAACTTCGGCTAGATTGAGCAACCGGCGATACTGCACCGCTCGAGTGCCCTTCTGATCCTCGACCCAAAACCGCCCCGGCTCGAAATAGAGGATGTAGTCACGCGGCGGGGGCGGAACGGCTGGGTAGTGGATGTCATAGAGGTCGTCGTTGTGGATCGGCACCTGGCGATGAAACTGTTCGAGGGTGACGTAGAAATAGGGATCCTGAACCGCCACCCATCCCGCAGTGGTGTCTCGGGATTCGCGCGGGTTAAAACCCGGTGCGCGCACCTCAAAATGGGCGCGTTCGTTCGATCCAAGCTGTTGCAGCGCTTCCGCGAGGCCCGGGGCCAAAACCTGAAGTTCGTCCTCACGAAACACCGGCTTCGGGGGCGTGTCCTCGGCGAACCAGCGTAAAGGCAACCGCTGTTGTTCACGCACGGAAAAACCCCGCAAGATCTCGGCAATGTCGGCGGCACTCAGCTCCACCGGATGGCTATAGGCGCGCGCCTCAACCTCCCGCTGTACGGTCACGACCACCCGCTCGTCCGCATGTATCGTCTTGGTCGTATACGGCAGCCTGGCGCAACCCGTCGCAACGGAACCCATCCCCCAAATCAGTGCGAGCGCGAGCGTCACCGCATACCGTCCGCTGTTCCCGATCAATCTCTCCCCCATGACTCCTCCTTCACCCCCTCGCTACACTCATCAGTACTTCAACAAAAGACGTGTATACTTGCTCGAGAGACAAAATTTTTACCGCCCATTCACGGCCGGAATCGCATACCCCGCTTGCCGCACGATCGCCTGCCCTGCTGCGCTCTGGATATAGCCCAAGAACTCTTCGCACAACCGCCGATTGGGACAGTAGCGCTCCATGGCCATGGAATGCATCGTAGGAGCATACCCTCTGCCGATAACCGCGACGGTTCGCAGCCGCTCCTGCAGGGTCACCGCCTGATCGCCGTAAATGATTCCGGCATCTGCCTGGCCGCTCAGGACATGGTCGATCACTCCAAGTGAGTCGATCGCCACATCCAACCGTCCCTTGAAAGCTTCATCCAAACCGGACGCTCGAAGCATGTGCTCCGTCTGTGACCCTAGCAGGGTCCGCGACGCATCCGCCACGGCCAGTCTGGCCGTTCCTCGGCTGATCGCTTCAAGCGACTCCGGCGCTTCGACCAAAGATTCCGGCACGACAACGACGAGCTGATCCATGGCGTAGGGTCGCTGGGTGCCGGGCAGCACGTAGTTCTTCATTTCCAACCTGGAGAGCACCTCGTCGCCTCCCGGAGCGACAAGATGAATGGGACCACTACCGATAAAATACTGGCCGACCATGCTGTTTTCCATGGCGGCAATGGTTCGCCGTACATCCAAGCCCGAGCCTAAATACAGCTTGACCCGCACATCGGGATGCGTCTGTTCGAAGCCGCTCCCTAACCGCTCCAAGAGCCCCCTGAGCGTCGGCGATGCCGCAATGACGAACGGCTCGCTCGCTTCTGCTTTTGTACTCCCCATGCTGAATGCAACCAGGAACAAGATTGCGCAACACAAGACGGTGCGAGTGACGCTGCAATCCGAATTCGACACGCTCATCGAGACCTCCATCGCGACAAGGGATCCTTTTCTCAGCAGAACATCTCGATTTATAACCTGATTACCCGGCGCGAAGGGTTCTTTCCCCGTCTCGGTCATGTCATAGCCCCAAGGCCTCGACCTCGGTCCGAAATTGTCGGCTGGCGATCGCGTCGAGAAGATGGGACAAACCCGGGTGGGTCGTCAAATAACGCTTGGGAAGTACCAGGTCATACCGGGCCTGTTGCAAAGAGATAAAATCGAGGCCGAAAATCTGCGCAGCCGATCGCACGCCGATCCCGACATCGGCCTGGCCTTCCGCGATATGCCGCGCGACTTCAAAGTGCGAGCTGACGTTCACACCGTACCCTTTCAATCCAGAACCATCGATGCCCAACGCCAGGAGGCGTTGATCCAGCAACATTCTTGCGGCGGCACCCTCTTCGCGGTTCACCAACACCACATTGGGACGAACCAGGTCATCCACGCTGCGGATCCGCTTGGGATTGCCCGCCCGCACGATGAACCCCTCTTCCCATGCGGCGAAGGTCACGACAATATAGTCATCCCCCTGAAGGTGACGTCGGAGATAGGGCAAATTCGATTCCCCGGTCTTCGCATCCAGGATATGCAATCCCGCCATATGCACTTCCTTGCGCTTGAGCGCGTCCAGCGCCGCCGCGCTTCCCATCGACCAGCCCACGACCGTCGATGTGTCCTTATGCCGATGGAGATACTCGCTCGCGAGATTGATGGCAGGATCACAACCTGCGACCGCAATTTCCCGCTCGACGATCTGCCGCTCACGCAGCAGCCGCACCAGCACTCGGCGATCGGACTTGGCAGCACGTCCGCCGGCTCCGGCTTGTCCGATAATAAGACCGTCTGCAGGGACGGTATAATTCAAGATTTCACCCAAGGCCGCAACGGGCCGGACGACGAACCGATCTTCGATCTTGGCCACCTTGACCCGCGTGCGAGGCTGAACAGCCGAGACGGCCATCCCAGGCCAGACCCACTCGCCTTCGATCAATTCGCCGGTCGTCTTGAGACTGAAGATATCTTCCACATGGCATCCCAACACACTCGCGAGCCGCAGGGCGACCGCCGTAGTCGGCAAATACTGATCGGCTTCGATGGCGCACACGGCCTGGCGGGTAATCAAGGCTCCATCCGCGAGTTGGCCTTGAGAGAGGCCTTTCGCCGTGCGCAACGCGCGAAGAGAATTGACGACATTGGAGGCCGGTTCAGCTTTGCTTTTCTCACTCATGTGCCAGCGTGTATCACGATAGTTTAATAAGTGTCAACTATCACGATTCATATCATAAGGGACGCCGTGGCCATGCCTTCCCTCTGGTTCCGCCGAAACAGTTGATCAGCACTGACTGCTGGCTTGAATAGAAACGGGAAACCGAGCGGTCTGGGACCTATCAATCTGCTTCCTCAATATAAAATGTTGACAATATTATTAAAGTTAATATATTTAATCCTCATCGGAGTACAGATAATACAATGTTTCTTGAGCGATACCTTGCATCCACATTCACCTGAGGCCGAGAAAATGAAAGCCGTTGCAGTTCTCACTTTCGTCCTGCTGACCGTCCTCGTGGGTGGAACCACACAATCTGCGCAGGCCGTTGAAGAGGGACAATTCGTTAAGCGGGACGGCAAGTGGGAATACTATTCCGGCGAGGATCCGGGACTGAAATATCTCTATCTCAAGGGCATCATCACTCAAGAGGAATACGACAAGGGTCTACAGATCCTGGAAAAACGAGAACAGGTCTCCAAGCCGAACTTCACCATCGACATCAACAATGGATTGAACGTTCGCGTGGGCGAAAAGTTCTTCCTGAAGGTACGCCTCCTCACGCAGGTTCGCTACTCACATAGCGCATACAACAGTGCATGGGGTACGATCGGGGACTCGAGAAATCCTGAAATCCTCGGCGGACAAGTCGAATATCGAGCCGTCAGTAAGCAGAGTGATTCCAACCAGTTCAGCGTGCCTCGCGCGCGCCTTCAATTCATGGGTTATGCCTTCGACCCGGACTTCCGCTACAACATTTCCTGGGCGTTTGATCAAACGACATGGGACCAGGAAGGGGGCAGCGGGAGAGCCAGCCTCCTCGATGCCTACATCTCGTCATGGCACATTCCCTGGTTCACGATCCAGGCGGGTCAACAGCGTGTCTGGTTCAACCGCGCCACCATCAGTTCAATGGCCACATCCACGTTTGCGGATAACCTCATCGTCCAGAATGCGTTTGCGGCCAACCAGCAGAGCAGCCGCGACATCGGCGTGAGTGTTTCGAGCGATGAGGATCAATACGCCTTCAACTATGCGTTCGGAATCTGGGGGGGAGTCGGCGCGAACCTCGCGAGAGAAGGCACTGCCGTCAGCCAGGCGCTGCCCGACAATGGGAGCCTTCCGGCCTCACAACGTCGGACCTTCAACTATGACACCCGCATCTTAACCGGCGAAATGATGTACACCGCCCGGCTGCTGTACAAGATCTCGGGCAATCCCGGCTATGGACAAGGAGACATCCTGAACTCACGCACTCCGCAAATGGCCATCGCATTCGGATACGCCTATAACCCCGCCCAAAACTATCTCAGTTCCATCCGCTCCGACATTGTCGATCGGGCGTATCGTCAGCGTGTGACCAAAGCCTATAACGGGCGCCTGCTGGGAGGAGGCGTCTACGATTTCCAGACCTATGAGGCCGATTTCATCGCAAAGTATCAAGGCTGGTCGTTCCAAGCAGAAGGGTATTACCGGCACCAGCGGGTACGCAGTGCCGATTCAGGGACCATTCCGTTCGACCCCAGCACCGCCGTCGCTTTAGGTCCGTCGGTCAACCTCGGACAAGCCTATGGTTGGTACGCTCAGGTAGGGAAATACATCATACCCAGGAAACTCGAACTCGCCGTGCGATATGGATTGATGGATCCCTCTACCATGCAGGTCGATGACCTGGTCAAGGAATTCGGCGTTGCCATCAACTACAGTTTGGACGGCACCTATAACAACCGGTTCGTGATCGACTACTCACACATCACCATGGGAAGCGGTGGGCGAGCGCCGGATCGATTTCCGTTCGAGAGCCTACCCGGATTTGGTCGTGATCTCGTGGAAAATCGGCTCAATGTACAGTATCAGTTCTATTTCTAAGATCTTGGGTCCAGCCCTCATGCGCATCAAGGGGAGACTATGACGACACGACTCCGTTTCATACGCCTCGCGCTTCTTCTGGGCATACTCTTCGGAACTCCTTGGGTGCCTCAGCCCGCGCAAGCACAATCTGAGACGCTCACTATCGCGGGTGCCAACAGCCTCAAGGACGCCCTTCGAAAAATCCTCCCGCTCTTCGAAACGCAGCACCGCGGGATCAACGTGCGGGTCATCTACGGCCCGTCCCAAACGCTCCGCAATCAGATCGAGCAGGGCGCGCCGGTCGATGTCTTTCTTCCTTCCCTCTTTGAGGAAATCGATCAACTCGAAACCAAAGGGCTGATCATCCACGGCACTAAGCGCGCCTATGCGGCCACCTCGCTGGTCCTGATTACGGGAACGACGCTCCCCGCGCCTATTCGATCCATTCAAGAGCTCCAAACCGTTCCCGTGCGGCGCATCGCGGTCGGCGACCCCAAAACCTCATCGGTGGGAAAAGTCGCCGCGCAGTTTCTGAAATACAGTAAACTGGAACCCAAACTAAAGTCACAGTATGTTTTCGGCGAACACTCACGCGCCGTGCTGGATCTGGTCACGAAAGGAGACGCCGAAGTCGGTGTGGTGTATCGCACCGATGCCGTCTCCAATCCCGGCGTCCGTATCCTCGATACAGCGCCGGTCGAATCCCACACACCCGTGCGTTATGGCGTCGTGGCCGCGTGGACATCCAAGAACTTGTCGGCAGCAGGAGATTTTATCGAGTTCTTGCTGAGCCCCAAAATCCAGGCCCTGTTGCAAGAATTCGGATTCGACCGCCTGTCCCCTGATGCTGGATTCACTCAATGATACGAGGTGTCACCATGACGGACACAAGAAATTCAGCGAATCGAATGCGGCGGTGGAACGTACGATTCCTATTCGTCCTCATAGGATTGACCGTCGTCACCGGTTGCGCAGGCCACGCACCCTCGCCAACGAAGACGATTTATCAATCCGGCTTGAACATGGTCCGCCTTGAACAGGATCCTGATTCGACAGCCAACAGCCATCCGGCCTCGTTGACCGCGACCGAAGTCGGCACATTACTACGCGGCGTCCGAGTGTGGGAACGGCGGAATGTGATTCATCGCTTGTTCGTCGGTGAGGCCGACAAGACTCGAGGGTTTCGGGATGAGGAGATTGCCGTGCTGGCCCCGGCGCTGGCCAAAGCCCTGTCGCAAGCCTCCCCGTCCGAGCGTGCCTATTTTCATTTGAGCCATGCCACGGAGCATGGCGAAGAGGAAACCACCACGGGATGGTTGTCGCTGCGAGATCCGATCCTCTACTTGTCGTTGAGTGAAGCGCACGACCGACATGGTCCTGGTCCGGATATCGGCAAGTATGATCGCCAGATGCCAAATGTGCCGGAGGCCTCGGCAGCGTTCGACGTCACTTTTGAGCCAGAGGACTATCTCGTGCAAGTCAGTTCCGCCGGTCGGCTCTTCGCGCCCGACCAACGAGAAGAGCTCCAGATTCGATACCGAGCGGCGCTCACCGCTATGCCTTCGCAGCCTGGATTGGATCGAGATCGCGCAACAACGCCGGGGCAGCGCTGATCGGCCCGAACAGAACAAAGGCTTCGCGCCGAGCGTGCTCAACGACGGTGACGCGACCCATGCGATCAACAGAAGCGCACGGATCGTGGCATGAATGCGTCGAACGCACGTACGAATTGGACGCGTGGTGTCACAACCTGACTGGCACCACGCATGTCACTGTGATACCGTAGGCCTTCACACGAGGCCTGCATGCGCTGGCTCCATGACCGCTCGATCGGACAGAAGTTTTTCATCTCTTTCGGCGTTATCCTCAGCCTGTTGGCCTTGAGCCTCACCGCCCTCCTCCTCTATCTCAGCCGCATCAACAGTTATGTCGACCGTCACAAACGTATCACCGTCCCGGCCATCGTGACGGCGGCCGCCATGCAGCGCTCCACCTATGAAATGAACCTCGCGCTGCATCTGTTTCTCGAGCAGATCACAAGGGCCAACGAGGCTGACACCCTTACCCAGCTGAACAGCCACGCCGACCGGATCCGCCGTTCGCTCGACCTCTATCGCTCCACCCATGCCGCTCGCACCCACCCGATTCTCCTCGGCATGTTGACTCAACACCAGCGAATGGATCTTGCCGATCAGGAAGATCGCGCTATTGCCCAGATTGATCACCTCCTACAGGACTTGTCTCTCTTATGGAAGGCTGTCCTCACACGGTCTCAAGCATCCGGCACCGCAGCATCGCCCGCCGCGAAGGCCGACGCCTTGATTCTGCAGCTGATGAATAATCTTGACCAACTGGTCGCCGCCCATCGAGATATCGATGTGGAAATGAAAGTGGAAGGGGATCTGCTGCTGCAACAGGCGCGCCTGATTGCGTTGAGTTTAGTCGCCGTCCTCGGCTTGGTGATTACCGTAATCTATCTCTCCGTCAACCGACAGATCGCCAAGCCGCTCCAACGCCTCTCGGTCACAGCAGACCGCGTCGCCCATCACGACTTGACCGCGCAATTTGAATCCTGGCCCAGCCGCGACGAAGTGGGCACATTGGCCGCCTCTCTCTCATCCATGGTCACAAGCCTGCGCGAGCAGACGGCCGCGACCGCCCGGAAGACGAAAGAGCTTGAGGCCTTCACCTATTCCGTCGCGCATGACCTCAAAGGCCCGTTGCGGGAGATCGAGGGCTTCTCCTCCCTGCTGGAAAAACAATTCGCCGACGGCGGCGACACGCAGACCCGTCACCACATCGATGTCATACGACGCTCCGCACTGCGCCTCACGCATATGATCGACGCCCTGCTGAAGTACTCCCGATTGGAGCAACAGGACCTGCCCCGGCAGCGCTTCAATATTCTGGAGATGATCACCACCCTCATTGTGGACCAATTCGGCGGGTTGCAGGGTCCGAGACCGAAAATCCAGGTTTCCCTGCCGTTTGCCGACCTCTACGGTGAACCGGTGAGCATCCGTCAGGCGCTCGCGAACCTGCTCGACAATGCGGCGAAGTTTTCCCGCCGAACCACGACGCCCACCATCACCATCAGCGGCACTCGGACGGAAACCGAACGCATCCTCTGGGTGCAGGATAACGGCATCGGTTTCGATTCCGCTCAGAACGACAAAATCTTCGGACTCTTCGAACGGTTACACAGTCCGCAGGAATACGACGGCACGGGTGTAGGTCTCGCCATCGTGAAACTCGTCATGGACAAACATGACGGACGGGTCTGGGTGGAATCTGCGCCTGGAGCGGGCAGCACCTTCTATTTGGCCTTCCCAATGCTGTAATGATGACGGGTTCGGATCTCGCGAATGGCGAAAGACGAGTTACGAGACCAGGCAATGCGCACCCTCATTATCGACGATGAAGAATTTGTCCGACTCGTGGTGGAACAGGCGCTCCGAGAAGAAGGCTGCGACACGCAGACGACCGGCGGCGGGCAAGAAGGCCTCGATTACCTTCGTACGGCCTCCTTCGATTGCGTGATCACCGATCTCCGCATGCCCGGGCTCGACGGCCGGGCAATCTTGCGATGGGTGAAGGAGCATCAACCGGATGTCGATGTGATCGTCTTGACCGGCCACGGGGACGTCAAAGACGCTGTGGCGGCCATCAAACACGGCGCATGGGATTTCCTCATCAAGGACATTCCATTCGACGGCGCCGCAGTGAAATCCGCGCTGGCAAAACTCCGCGCGGTGCGGGAGCTTCGTCGAGAAAATCTGGCCGCGCGCCACGGGGGGTATCGGCAGGACGCAATCGTCGATGGACTCAGCCGGGCCTGGCAGACGGTCAAAACCCAAATCGCCCAGGTCGCGCCGTCACAAGCCCCGGTCCTGATTCAGGGAGAAACAGGTTCAGGAAAAGAGGTGGTCGCGCGCCTACTGCACGCACAGAGTCGTCGGACCAACGGACCCTGTATCGCTGTGAATTGCGGAGCCGTGAGCCGGGAGTTGTTGGAGAGCGAGCTCTTCGGATACGAGAAAGGCGCATTTACCGGTGCCGCCCAGGCGAAGCCTGGACTGATCGCCGCCGCCGAGGGCGGCACGCTGTTTCTGGATGAAATCGGCGAAATGCCCGGACCCATGCAGGTCGGTCTGCTGCGCTTTCTCGACCGAAACGAATACCGCCCTGTCGGCAGCACCCGCACGCTCCGGGCCGATGTTCGTATCATCTGCGCCACGAATCGAGACATCCAGGAACTTGTGCTGCAAGGTCGATTTCGCGACGACCTGCTCTATCGCATCAATACGGTGACGCTACGCGTGCCACCGTTGCGCGAACGACCGGACGATCTTCCCGCTCTGGCCGATCATATGCTGCACCATCTTCGTATCCCTGGCACTCCAACCAGGATGTTCACTCCGGAAGCACTCGACGACCTGGCTGCGTATCGTTGGCCAGGCAACATCCGCGAATTGCGCAATGTGATCGAACGCATAGTGCTGATGAGTCCGAACTCCGGTCCGATTACCCGCGAGGAGGTACGGCAGGTGCTCCCTCGCGCAACATCCACGCCGTCACTGGATGACCAGACACACGTGCCGCTCGACGTGATCGAGCGCCTGCACATCGAACGCGTGCTCGAATCCAGTGGCGGCAACAAAACCAAAGCCGCCCAGACGCTCCGGATCGACTATAAAACGTTGTTGGCCAAACTCAAGAAGTACGAGGCGGATGGATAACCCTCGACTGAGGTCCGCGCGCCGTCCTTCTCGCGGGACTACTCCCGGGAAGTTGAACCGTCTTCACCGCATGCAGAGCGCCGCCTCCTGAGCGATGCTCTCCTCCCCGACTGCCCGTTGCGCGGCACATCTCCAGAGCGACCATGTCCATCGATCATCCAGTCCCTCGCTCCGCGGACTCGCTCCCCTTACCCAGGCATCGACAGCGCCACCATGCATGAGAGACAATCATCTCGGCAGCACCTTCTTTGACACCGTCGACAAGGAGCGTTCAATATGACCAGGCCGGAATCATCAGGCGAACAACGCGCACAGGAACGCTTCGGTACATCATCTCGTGCCGCATCGTTTTATGCCCACCAAACATTACCCCACTTGAATCAGCAGATGCAGGAGTTCATCGCACGGATGGACATGGTGTACCTCGCCACCGCCGACTCCAGAGGCACGTGTGATTGCTCGTTTCGAGCCGGTGAGCCGGGATTCGTTCAGGTGCTCGACGACAGAACGCTGGTTTACCCGGAGTATCGCGGCAACGGCGTGTTGGCCAGTGTGGGGAATATGCTTGAGAATCCGCACGTCGGGCTGATTTTTCTCGACTACTATCAGACGACGATCGGGCTCCACGTGAATGGAAGTGCCCGCGTGCTCGGTCCGCATGAGGCCGCCGTCCTGCCGAACCTTACAGCCGGCATGGCTGAGACCGCGCATAACAAGGGCGGTCGTCACCCCGAAGCCTGGGTACTCATCGGCGTGGAAGAAGCCTACATCCACTGTTCAAAACATGTGCCGCTCCTCAAGCGGCTGGAGAAACAGATTGCCTGGGGCAGCGATGACGAACGGGTTAAAGGCGGAAACTTCTTCAAGGTGATCCCGGCTCTCGCACGCCCTTAGCCAGACCATAGGCGTTCGTACAGTCCGCCTGGAAGACCGAACGGGAACAATCCAGTCGAAGGAAGAAATCGGACGACGGAGCAGCCATTCATGATTGTCCGAGCCTACCCAGCACTTTCTGGACAGGCTCGCGCTGAAGCAGGATGCACCCAGCTAGAAGTCGCCCTCTTTCACATAGGGATAACTCCAGAGTATCACCTGCAACAGCACAGACTTGATCCAAGCCTGGTGCATGGCACTGACTTCGGCTTGGGTATGGCCCTGTTGTTCGAGGAAGGGTCGAAGCGTTGCGGTCACGGGGTAGAGTAGGGCGGGCAGATAGCGGAAGGGAATATGCGGGGCCGCCGCTACCTTGTCGGTCAGATTCTTCCCGACGCGATGGTGCCGTCGTCCGATTTCAAACTGGTAATCCAGCCATGTCTGCTCATATCGACCACCGGCCGTATCGAGGATCCATTGGCCGAAGCGTTTCCGCACGGCTCCCAAATATTCCATATCCGGCTGACCATCCGCCACACGCACAAACGTGCTCACCAAATGGGGGTTCGAGCCCACAAATCCGTACCACACGTCGAGAATGGCGTCGACCTGATCCTTGACCACCGGCAAAGATTGCCGGAGCGCCTTCACATCGGCCTCGTCAAACAACACCGTCTTCTTCAATAGCTCGAACTCCTCGAGTGAAATCGATGCGCGCGGGACCGCCGCGGTGCCGGAGGTGTAACCGGGAATCGTCTGGTTGGGACTCATCGTGTCTCTCCTGTGCTCTTGATGGAATAATAGAGTCATGGATGGAGCATTGCGTCAATCAGGTCACGCCCTCGTTCGCGCTCGACAGGTTTGGGCATCCTTCGGGGCGCGGGGCCTCATTGGATGAGCCCCGCGCCCCGAAACGGATCACGACTTTTCGACGATATCGCCCTTCATCGGACCCAGCACGCCCAACAGTTCGTCTTTCTCCGCCTTACCGACCTTGTGATGATCCAAGGCCGCTACCAGATCCTCGACCAGCGCACCGAATGCGGCATCGTGCACCCCCATGCCTTTGTGAGTCTGCGTCATCGTGCGGCCCGTGTATGTGCAAGGTCCGCCACTCGCTTCGCAGATCTGATTCACAAGATGCATCTTCAGCTTCGTGAGATCCGTGCTCGCGAAGTACCCATTGATCCGCTTGTCTCCTCCGACCTTGCTCACAAAGGTCTCCACCACCGTCGCGATGGAGTCCTTGCCGCCCAGTCGTTCGTACAGCGACTTGACCTTCATGCCGTCCTCGGCGTAGGCCACTGCGGTCACCATCAGACTTACGATCACCAAGCTCAGAACTCTGTACAACTTCATCTCATTCCTCCTTTGATTGATAAGACGCGAGGCTCAGCGCCCCACCTCACCGCGTAGAAACTCCCGCCACCGACCTGCCTGATCAGGCTGCGAGCCCGGGATAAAGTCCGGACACTCCAGCCGTAGCTGTCCCTCCCCCATCGGCTTATTCACAAACCCGCAATGGTGCGGCCGTGCCGCATCCACATGGACATAGGGCTGAAAGTAGGTGCAGCCGACGCACATGCGCGCCACCGAAATCGCACCCTGTTGTTGCAGCGAATACATGACCTTGCTCAACCCTCGCAGGAACACTGCCTGCTCGTCCGGTGTCATACTCTTCACGCCGGCCCTTACGACCGCCGTCCATCCCGCGGCCTGTTGCACCTCGCGCCGCCCTGCCGCCGTCAGCGTGATGACAAGCGCCCGCTGGTCTTCAGGTGAGCGCTCCTTCCTGACCAGCTTCTTTTCGACGAGCGTGATCACCGCATCGCTCGCCGTCGCCGCGGTCAAACACAACTCACTCGCCACATCGTTCAGGCGCATATGCTTCGACGCCCGCTCGGACAACAACACAAGAATTTGACCTTGCGTCGGGGTGAGTTTGCGGGCACTTCCACCCTCCCAGGCTTGGCTCCGCAACACCGCTGCGACTTTGGCCAACCCGACCGTAATATGATCGACGACCGTTTTCTCTCCTTGCATCGGAAGCTGTTTTCCCATGACACCGCTCCTCTATGCGGACAACTGCACGATGAATCCACCCGACTTCAGGAACTCATTGCGCTGCTGTTCCGTAAACATGACCAACGGTTCCTGATGGCAGAATCGGCATTCCTCAGACGTCACGGTGATCGTGGCATACCCCTGAGCCGCGACATGCTCATTCGCCAATCTCAGTGCGGTCGCCTGATCTGCGGTCATCACGTCGAAATGCAATGTCTTCCCCGGTACCTCCACCCACGTATCGAACACCTTCAATGCGTCCATGGTTCCCTCCGTTGCGATATGGCCGACAGAATATATTAAGGACTCCTGAATATATAACAAAGTCGCTGCTCATCGTCAAGCCTCTCTGTTGGCGCATCACGCCTCCGACCGACGCCAGGTACGGCGCGCACCGATCCGCTCGATTGTCTTATTCATGGGAGGATTACTCGACGGGCCGGTCTCGGTCCTGCTCGTCCAAGGGCGGCGACGCCCGAAGCAAGACGTGGCCCGGCAAGGTATGAGCCTACTCGAGAGTTGTCCGCCTACTCCCGGTCCTTATCGAGACGTCGGTATCGGAAATCCCTCAGAAACGCAGGTGTTATGAAGCGGAAGGAGGTCGTCAATCATCACCCTTGACAGCATTCCCGGCATATGTGACCATTGGTCACATATGCAACCGGCTGAATTTCGACACAGTCGTCAGCTCCTCCGTCTTACGCAAGACCAGCTCGCCGATCACCTCAAAACTACGCGGCGGTCTATCATTCGCTACGAAGACGGCAGCCGACGGATACCCGGCATGGCTGCCGTCGCGTTGCAATCCCTCACCACATCACAGGTGCAGATGGCTGGGGTGGTGGCGGCTGGTGAGCCTATCGAACCCATTCCGCAGACCGAGCGTGTAGAGGTTCCCAAGAGCATGATCGGTCGTGGCGAAACCTTTGCCCTCCGTGTGAAGGGCGAGTCGATGCGGGATGAGGGAATCCTTCCCGGTGACGTGGTCGTGGTCCAGAAGCAGGACACCGCCCGAAACGGCCAAACCGTCATCGCCCTGTTGAATGGCGAGGCCACAATCAAGACCTACCGTCGAAAAAGCGGCGTGATTGAACTTCAGCCGGCCAACGAGACCATGCAGCCGATCGTGGTCAAAGAAACCGACACGTTTCAGGTCGAAGGCATTGTCGTGGGCGTCATCCGGCATCTGAGAAAGTAGGTAGGCCATCCCCCGCGCTGAGCCCCCTTCATGGATCGTCAGATCGTCTGCTTTGCTGTTCCATCGTTTGAGATTGCGGTCGCGCGCTTGCACGATCCGACGCTCAGGACTCGTCCGCTCGCGATCGCTCCGCTCGTCACCCCTCGTGCACTGCTCCGAGAAGTCTCGCCTGAGGCGGAGCAAGATGGCCTGTTCGTCGGCATGCCGATCGAGCAGGCCAGGCGATGGTGTCCTACTCTCCACGTCCTTCCGTCCAACCCGTCTCGGATGCAGCGCGCAGATCAATCGCTGCGCTCCGTTGTGACGCGCTATACCCCTGTCTGGGAACCATCACAACCAGGCTCATTCTTGATGGATGTGACCGGCACGGCCAAAATCTTTGGCCCGGCTTATGACGTCGCAGCCAACATACAGCGGGACGTCTTGACCCACTATCAGTTAGAGGGGACAGCGGGTGTCGGAAGCAACAAACTCGTGGCACAGACCGCCGCGAATCTGGTGGGGCCTTCCCAGCTCTATGATGTCCGGCCAGGGTCCGAACAGGTGTTCATGTCGCCGCTGCCTATCCGCATTCTCCTCGGACTCCATCGGCCCTGTATGCGCCCCATACTGAATCGGCTTGACGATCTGAATCTTCTGACCTTGGGCGACATTGCCAGAAGCCCGATCGATGCCTTGGCACTCGTCCTCGGTGACTATGCCCGACAATTGTCTCGCTGGGCTCAGGGGATCGATCATGTCCCTGTGCTCCCTCCGACGGGTCAGCCAAGGCTGGAAGAAACCGTCGTCATAGAGCCGGATGAGATTGATGACACGGCACTCTGGGGGCGCCTGCAAGATATCTTGCAACGGCTCTGTCGTACGTTGCGCAGCCAGCGACGAGTGTGCAGCCGCCTGTCACTCACGATCCGCTACAGCGATCAGGTCGACGTTGTGAAACAGGATCGCATTCAACCCGAGACTTGCTGGGAAACCGATCTCTCACCCCTGCTCTCCTCGCTTTTCCAGCGATGTTTTCGCCGCCGAATTCGACTTTGCCGGATGACACTGTGCCTGACGGGGCTGACGGCCTACGCCGAGCAGGGCTCCCTCTTCAATGACCAGCCACTTGAGCATCAACGACGGCAGGAGCGGGCCAAAAATCTCGCCATAGCCCTCGACACACTCCATGCGCGGTTCGGCGAGCAGGCGATCCGCTATGGGAGGAGTCATTGAGTGGCCTCCTCGTTCACGCACTTACACACCCATTCGTCCTATTCGCCGATGTTCGGCGTGTCGACACTGGAGACGCTCTGCCGGGCCGTCCACACGCAAGGGCATGCGGCTGTTGCCCTTACGGACACGAATGGACTATATGGCGCCATTCGTTTCCTCGACGTCGCACGGCAGATGGGACTGAAGCCGATCCTGGGGGTTGACCTGGTCCATGGAGAACACCGTGCGGTGCTCCTGGCCAAGACGCTGACGGGATATGCGAACCTCTGTAGCGTTCTATCGGCTCGGCACAGCGACCAGTCATTTGACTTCATCACAGCGGTTGCCCGCCATCGTACCGGACTCATCGTTCTCTCCGACGACCGCCCTGCACTCGCAACCTGGAGCCAGGATACACGGGAGGATCTCTATGTCGAACTGACGCCAGGACCCATGATGCACGAGGCAGTGACGGTTAGCCGACGGCTGGGACTTCCTCCCGTGGCAACGACGCGGGCGTCATTTCTCCAGCCGTCGGACTATCAGGCGCATCGGCTGCTGCGAGCCATTGCCAAGAATACGACATGGTCTCGACTCCGGGAAGAGGACTGTTGCCTGCCTTCGCATTGGCTCATGCCGGAAGCGTCCGTGGCCCGTCATTTTCCTCATCTTCCCGAAGCGCTCACCAACACCGGTCTGATCGCCGCACAGTGCCATACCGATTGGGACTTCAAAGAGACGATCTTTCCCGCATTCCGCCAACTTTCGACCGGCGATGCGTACGAGATGTTACGAGCCAAGGCCTATACCGGCGCGAGGTGGCGTTATGGCACGTTGTCTGAACAGGTGGTCCAGCGGCTCAACAAGGAGTTAACGGTCATTCGTGACAAAGGGTATGCCCACTACTTCCTGATCGTAGAGGACATCGTTCGGCAGGCTCCACGAACGTGTGGCCGAGGTTCCGCCGCTGCGTCAATCGTGTCCTATTGTCTCGGGATCACCCATGTCGATCCCATTCGATACAATCTCCTGTTCGAGCGCTTTCTCAATCCCGGCCGGCACGATCCGCCCGACATCGACATCGACTTTCCCTGGGATGAACGTCCTCACATTCTGGACTGGGTCTTCATGCGCTATGGTCGTCGGCATGCCGCCATGGTGGCGAATCAGAATACCCTGGCTCCACGAGCGGCCATGCGCGAGATCGCCAAGGTGTATGGGATGCCGGCGGAAGAGATCGGCAAGGCTCTCGCACTGTTCCATCGACGGGCTGACTTCGTTGAGGTGACATCGGGACTCAGCGCGAAGACCTGGAGCGAGCAGGTCTGCCGGGCGTTGCGGCTCAGCGCCCCTTGGCCGGAAATCCTGCTCTGGTCGGCACAATTACAAGGGCATATTCGCAATCTGAGCGTGCATCCGGGTGGCGTGGTTCTCGTTCCGGACGACATCCGCCGGTATGTGCCCGTCGAGATCTCGGCTTCCGGCTTACCCGTCATTCAGTGGGAGAAGGATCAGACCGAAGACGCGGGACTCGTCAAAATCGATCTGTTGGGCAATCGGTCTCTGGCAGTGATCAGAGACGCGCTGGCTGCCATCAAAGGGAATACCGGTCGAGCCATCGACTATGCTACCTGGAACCCACTGAGCGATGCCGCCACCAATGAGTTGATCCGGCGAGGCGACACCATGGGCTGTTTCTATGTCGAGTCTCCCGCCACCCGGTTGCTCCTCAAGAAACTCTGGGGTGGAATGCCGCGAACCCAACGCGCACAGGCCGATGTATTCGACTATCTTGTAGTAGTCTCCTCCATCATCCGACCTGCGGCGAATATGTTGGCCGACGAATTCATCCGACGCGCCCATGGACGCCGCTACTCCTCGCTGCATCCCCTGCTGGACGAGGCCCTCGCGGAGACTCACGGGATCATGGTCTACCAAGAAGATGTCATGAAGGTGGCCGTCGCTCTCGGAGGATTTTCGGTCGCCGACGGCGATCAACTCCGGAAGGTCTTGAGTAAGAAGCACAAGGAGCGCCAGCTGCGGGATTACCAGCGGCAGTTCTACGCCGGGGCCGCCGTACGGGGCGTCTCTCAAACCACTATCGATCAGATCTGGCGCATGATCATGAGCTTCGCCGGCTACAGCTTCTGCAAGCCTCACAGCGCGAGCTACGCGCAGGTGAGCTTCAAGTCCGCATACCTGAGAGCCCATTATCCCGCAGAGTTCATCGCTGCCGTTGTCAGCAACCAAGGAGGCTACTATTCCACGTTCGCCTATCTCTCTGAAGGGAGACGGATGGGACTGACGATCCTGCCTCCCGATATCAACGCGAGTCAGTGGGCCTACACGGGATCGGGTGCGCTCGTTCGAGTCGGATTCATGCAAATCAAATCGCTGCAAGAAGATTTCGTTCGGCGGATTGTCACCGAGCGACAGGCGAACGGCCCGTACGGGTCGCTGCAGGACTGGGTCGATCGAGTACAACCGGAGATCTCTCAGGCGACCCTGCTCATCAAGGCGGGATGTTTTGATTCAATCGCCGGAGAACTGACACGCCCTGCGTTACTCTGGCGCCTGTTCGCGTCACAGGCGGCGACGCCGTCAGGCTATCTTCCCATTCCACCGGAATATGCGTTGGAGCGGAAGCTCGCCCATGAGCTGGCCATGTTCGGTTTTCCCCTGAGCTGTCACCCACTGGACCGCTTTCAGGCAACCGTCGATCGTACCCCGCATATCGCGGCCAAAGACTTACCGCAGCACGTTGGAAAGCAGGTGACCGTGATCGGCTGGCTCGTGACGGAAAAGATCGTCTCAACGAAGAGAGGCGAGCCGATGGAGTTTCTCACCTTGGAAGACCAGACTGGCCTCTACGACGCCACGGTGTTTCCAGCCACCTACCGCCGGTACTGTCATCTGTTGGCGACCAATCACGCCTATGTGGTGACGGGGCGGGTTGAGGCGCAGCTCTCGACCGTGACGCTGACGGTCCACGAACTTCGGCTCCTGGCGTCTCGGGATGATGTGTCCCAGTGTGAGCCTATTGAGGAGGCGATTCAGTAACCCTACACTCAGGATCATGTCGATCCCACAGTGTGCGCGCCGTGGAACTTCTACCTGGACGCATGTGCGCTCAGGCCTGTCTGGGTGAAGATTGTCCGTATCAGTCCCCTGACGAGCCGCGATTCGGAACGAAGACGGAGAAACGAGTTGAGGGCTATTCGGTCATCGCATCGGAATCGTGTTGAGCGGCCATCGACTGGCACGGCCGAGAGGATCGGAGGATGGAGCAAGGGTTCATGCACAGCTCGGACTCGGTCCGGCTGAACTCAATCACGATGGCTTCTGCTTGGCCCGCGCCAGCGCCAATGCCATCGCCATCGTACCACCGGGTGCCGGTCGCCGATCCGGCTCGTGCGACGGCGCAGCCGGACGCCGTTCCTTCCCACCCCGCGCCCCCGGACTGATCTCTGCCGATGAACCCCGCACGGAAGGCGTGTTACCCGGCGCATCCTCCAGCCGCATCGTCAGTGAAATTCGCTGTCGCGGCACATCGACGGCCAGCACCTTTACCTTGACGATCTGGCCCGGCTTCACGACTTCATGCGGATCTTTGACGAACTTATTCGCCAACGCCGAGACGTGCACGAGGCCGTCCTGATGGACCCCGATATCGACGAAGGCGCCGAAGGCGGCGACATTGGTCACCACCCCCTCCAGGACCATCCCAGGCTGTAAATCGGCGAGGGACTCGATTCCGTCGCGGAAGGTGGCCGTCTTGAATTCAGGCCGCGGATCACGGCCGGGTTTCTCCAACTCCGTGAGGATATCCCGCACCGTCGGCAAACCGAACGTCTCGTCGGTGAATTCCGCCGGAGAGAGTTCCTTCAGCGCGGCCGGCTTGCCCATGACCTCCGCAATTCCTTTATTCAACCGCGCCAACATCCGCTCGACCACCGGATAGGCTTCCGGATGCACGGCAGAGCGATCCAAGGGATTGTCTCCGTCGTTGATCCGCAGGAAGCCGGCCGCCTGCTCGAAGGTCTTTTCGCCCAGACGCGGCACCTTGAGGATCACATGCCGGTTCCGGAATCGCCCGTGACTGTCGCGGTACTCCACGATGTTCTGAGCCAACACGCGATTCAATCCGGACACGCGTGCCAACAGCGGAGCCGAGGCGGTGTTCACGTCCACGCCCACCGCGTTGACGCAGTCTTCGACAGTAGCGTCGAGCGAACGCGCCAGGGCGCGCTGATTGACATCGTGCTGGTATTGACCGACCCCGATCGACTTGGGATCGATCTTGACCAACTCGGCCAACGGATCTTGCAACCGCCTGGCGATGGACACGGCGCCGCGCAGACTCACGTCCAGCGCGGGAAACTCGGCAGCGGCAAAGGCCGACGCCGAATAGACCGACGCGCCGGCTTCGCTCACCACGATTTTCGCCAGTGTATGGTCGGGCTTCTGCGCCGCGACCTGTTTCACCACCTCCGCGGCCAACTTATCGGTCTCGCGGCTGGCGGTGCCGTTGCCGATCGAGATCAATTCGACACCGTGCCGGAGCACCAGTTGGATGATCGTCGCCAACGACCCCTGCCAATCGTTGCGGGGTTGATGCGGGTAGATCGTCGCCGTTTCGAGCAATTTCCCGGTTGCGTCCACGACCGCTACTTTGCAGCCGGTTCGGATGCCGGGATCGAGCCCAAGCACGGCTTTTGGACCGGCAGGCGCCGCCAGCAGAAGTTCATGGAGGTTTCGTCCGAAAATCTTGATCGCCTCGGCTTCCGCCGCTTCACGCACCTGCAACAGTAACTCCGTGCTCAGATGCAGATGCATCTTCACGCGCCAGGCCCAGTAGCAGGCATCGGTCAGCCATTTGTCGGCCCGGCGACCGCGCTGTTCGATGCTGAAATGGGCGGCGATCAAGGCGGCACAGGGATGTGGCACCTGAGCGTCAAGGCTCGCGCCTAGGCCGAGGTCGAGCTTCAACACACCGAGTGTGCGGCCGCGAAACATCGCGAGCGCGCGATGCGAGGGAATCGTGCGGATGGTCTCCGAATAGGCATAGTAGTCGCGGAATTTCTCTTCTTCCGCCGTTTCTTTGCCGGGTATGACCGTGGAGGTCACCATGCCTTCGTTCCATAATTTTTCGCGCAGGGTCGCGAGCAGGTCGGCGGTTTCGGCAAACCGTTCGACGAGAATATCGCGCGCCCCTTCGAGCGCAGCCTTCGCGTCGGGAACATGGATAGCCTCCACACCCTCGGCCGCCGGCACGACCTTCACATACTTGACGGCCTCCTGCTCGGGATCGAGCGTCGGATCGGCAAAGAGTGCATTCGCCAACGGCTCCAACCCAGCCTCTCGCGCAATCTGCGCCTTGGTGCGACGTTTGGGCTTGAACGGCAAATAAATATCTTCCACAGCCTGTTTCGTCGCAGCCTGCTCCACCGACCGGCGCAGCGCGTCCGTTAATTTGCCCTGTTCTTCAATGGACGCCAGGATCGTCTGCCGCCGCTCTTCCAGTTCGCGCAGATAGAGGAGCCGCTCTTCCAACGAGCGCAGGTGCGTGTCGTCCAGATTATTGGTCGCCTCTTTGCGATACCGCGCAATGAAGGGCACCGTCGCTCCCCCGTCCAGCAGCGTCACCGCCGCCGCGATCTGCGGAGGCGTCACACCTAGCTCGTTGGCGATGAGATCGACGATTTTCTGCTGTGTCGCGGTTGAAATCGTCTGCGTCGTTGAAGAAGTCATGTGTGCGGTATCAGGCTTTCCGAAAGCCATGCGCGACCGGCATCCATCCGTCCGGTGTCATGGGCTTTCTTGTCAAATGAACTCGGCGGTCCGGCAGGATGCAAAAAACGCCCGCCGGCGTTGATGAGTGTGTGCAACGGCCGACCGGGAATCTAGCAGAAGAGTCGTGTAACTTCCAGGCGAAATACGCAACCCCACTCCTCTTCACTCGGGACTATCACGCAGGCGACGATTCCTCGGGATTCGTTTCCGCATCCTCCCATCAGAAATGCTATAGTGCGACTCGCCGCAGGGCGTCACCATTGCGAACCGACCATCGACCCTCGACGGCTCATTCATGCCGAAACATCCGAACAATCCACCTGCTCCAATACCCTTAGCCGTCGCCGCGATGGGAGTGGTCTATGGCGACATCGGGACAAGTCCGCTGTATGCGCTGCGCGAATGTTTTCATGACTCGCACGGGCTGGCAGTCACTCCGGACAACGTGTTGGGCATTTTGTCCATGATCGTGTGGTCGCTTGTGCTGGTCGTGACGGTGAAGTATCTGCTGTTTGTGATGAAAGCCGACAATGACGGCCAGGGAGGCATGTTGGCGCTGATGGCGCTCAGCCAGCGATCGCACCCGGTGAGCCTGCGAAAAGGGCTGAGCCTAGTGGTCACACTCGGTTTGATCGGCGTCGCCTTTCTCTATAGCGATGGCATCATCACGCCGGCCATTTCCGTTCTCAGCGCTGTCGAGGGGCTGACGCTGGCCACGGATGTCTTCACGCCCTACATCCTTCCCATTACCGTCGCGCTGGTCGCGCTGCTGTTCGTCATCCAACGCCGTGGGTCCGGAACGATCGGGAGCATCTTCGGTCCCATCATGTTGGTCTGGTTTGCCACGATGGCCCTTCTCGGACTGTATAGTCTGATCCAGACACCCAAGGTGTTGATCGCCGCGAATCCGTGGTATGGGATCGAGTTTCTCATTCACCATGCGGGGATCGGTTTTCTGGTGCTGGGCAGTGTCTTTCTAGTGCTCACCGGAGCGGAAGCACTCTATGCCGACATGGGCCATTTTGGCCGCCGACCGATACAGCTTGGCTGGTTTGCGGTCACGTTGCCCGCCCTCTTGCTTCAATATTTCGGTCAGGGCGCGCTCTTGATGCGAAACCCGGCCGCGCTCTCCAACCCCTTTTACCATTTGGCCCCGGAGTGGATGCTCTATCCGCTGATCGCCCTGGCAACCCTAGCCACAGTGATAGCGTCGCAAGCCATGCTGTCCGGAGCCTTCGCCCTGACCTTGCAGGCCGTACAGCTGGGCTACCTGCCGCCGCTACGGATCACGCACACTTCGGCCGAGCAACATGGCCAAATCTACTTTGGCGTGTTGAATTGGGCGATGTTCGTCGGAACCGTCGGTCTGATCCTTTCGTTCGGATCGTCCAGCAACCTCGCCGCCGCCTATGGCATCGCCGTCTCAGGCTCCATGGTGATCACCACCTTGCTCATGTTCCGCGTGGTCCAGACCCACTGGAGGTGGAATCCTCTGCTGGCAGCCGCAGCGGTGGGAGGGTTCCTGTTCATCGATCTCGCCTTTTTTCTCGCGAATGCCCAAAAGATTCCGCATGGCGGCTGGTTTCCGCTGCTTTTAGGCGCGGCTATCTTCACCGTGATGAGTACTTGGGCGCGAGGCCGTGCCATTGTGGCCGCCCACCTGCGGGTTCGATTCCCCCCCCTGCGTCAATTCGTCAACGAGGTCTTATCGAAGATCGAGTGCAGAACCTCCGGCCGTGCCGTCTTTTTATCTCAGTATCCGGACATCACCCCGCCCGCCCTGCTGCAAACCGTCAAACATAACAAATCGCTTCACGAGCAAGTCTACTTCCTCACGGTCCACACCGAGCATGTGCCGTTCGTATCGTCGGGTGGCCTACTGGAGATCAACACGATCCAGGAGAATCTGTTTCAAGTGGTGGCGCGATGCGGGTTCATGGAGAGACCCAATATTCCGCGCGTCCTCAGTCAACTCGCGGCACATGGCCATGTGCTCCCGGTCGAGGAGACCACGTTTTTCCTCAGCCGGATTACCTATTTGGCGACCCCGAAGCCGGGGATGGCGATCTGGAGAGAAAAATTATTTGTGGTGATGTCACGGAATACCCAGCGAGCCAGTTCGTATTTCAATCTGCCGGCGGCCCAGGTCGTCGAAATCGGACTGGTGCTGGAGATTTGACCCATCGGTAACCGAGGAGATCCGGAGAGAACTGGTCTGGTGCGGAGAGCGTGCTATCAGACTTCGTTCATCGTCACGTGGTTGAGAAACCAGCCGAGCTCCGGATTGGCTTGAGGACCGAAGGCATCGGCAATGGTCCCGCGAGTGCCGTCCTGAGCTTCGATCGCATACAGCACCGACATGTCGTCCGGATCGCTGGCGCCTTCGAACCGATGATGCTCGACGATCGTCAACTGATCGGCCGTGAACGTCCGACCGCTATCGACTGCCCTGAACTGCTTGTTGAGTAACTCAAAGTTTGCAATAAAACCTCTCTTTTTGAAATCCTCCACGGCTTCGGCCAGAGTCTTGTATGCGTGCTGTGCCATGATAGCTCTACCTCACGCCCAGTTTTGTGAGGATCGACTGCAAAAACAGTCGGGCAATTTCTCGATGGCCGGCGTCATTGGGGTGAAAACCATCCACATCGAAAATAAGTTCTTCGCGAACCGGCTGCGCGAAGAGGTCGACGACTGACGCCCCCACATCGCGGGCCTCCTGCGCAATGGCGTCGTTATACGCCGTGACCCGTGCCGACGTTACCCGGGGATCGGGGGCTGCCTGGAAACGGGGAAGCCGGGGGAGATCGGGAAGATTGCCGATCACGATCTTGTCTGATACGTTGTCCCGCAGCATTTGAAGAATAGACCGAAGATCCTGCCGAAACGTCTTCGGATCGTCACCGCGCACGAGATCGTTTGCCCCGGTCCAAACCGTCACGAGGTCCGCCTTGGTGCCAAGTTGCTTGGCCAGGCGCACCTGCTCTTTGATCAGATCGATACGGGCTCCCGGTATCCCCAGATTGATCAGGAAGACTCCTGACATCCGCCGGTCCAGATCCTGTTTGATCAGGAACACATACCCCTCGGTCAGTGGCCTAGCCCCCACCCCCGTTGCGTCACTGGCACCGAGCGCGAGATAGACAAATTCGATCTTTTTCTCGCGTGGTCCGCTTCCACAACCGGATACGCTCAGACTAAGTACCGCTGCCATGACAATCGTGATGAGTGAGAAAATCTTCATGTGTCCTCCGCAATGGATGCGCAACGACCGTGGGACGAGATAACGCGCTTCTGTCGGTGTCTCTATTATGGAAGCAGGAGCGACCTTGTTCAACCGGCGCCGGCTTCCGGAACATTGCGCCTACTCTCGGGGGTGAGTTAGAGTGACCTGGCATTGGGTGGGAGAACCGTGCGATGGAACGAATTGCGGACAGCGCAGCTGAACGGCGGGGGCTGAGACAATCGGATGCGATCATGCTCGTCTCTTGCTACGAACTGGGGCATCAACCTCTTGGCATCGCCCAGCCGATCGGATTTCTCGAACAAGCGGGATTTGCGCCGGTCGGACTCGATATCGCAGTGGACAACATCGACGAATCCGCCTTCCGATCCGCGAGGTTTGTCGGCATCTCGGTGCCCATGCACACGGCGCTCCGGCTTGGGGTGCGGGTCGCCGAGCTGATCCGCACGATCAATCCGGCCTGCCATATCTGTTTTTACGGGCTGTACGCCTCCATCAATGCGGAATACTTGCTTCAAAATCTCGCCGATTCTGTCGTGGGCGGCGAGTACGATCTGCCGTTGGTCTCGTTGATTGAGGCATTGGATCATGGGCAAACGATCAACCATCTCGAAGGAGTCAGCTCACACGGGCGGAGAACCGATCCCTCGTTGCAGCGGGTCTATACGTCTGCGACCTCGAGTGCGTCACAGCCGATCCCGAGTCGCAGCGGGTTGCCGATGTTGAACCAATATGCGCGGCTCGAGCACAACGGCATGGAACGGTTGGTCGGTTATGTCGAAGCCAGTCGCGGATGCCTGCACCATTGTCTCCACTGCCCGATCGTGCCGGTCTATGATGGACGCTTCGTCCTCGTTCCGGAAGCCGTGGTCCTGGAAGATATTCGACGTCAGGTGCGATCGGGCGCCACGCACATCACCTTCGGCGACCCCGATTTTCTGAACGGTCCTGGGCACTCCATGAGCATCGTTCGCGCAATGCATGCGGAGTTTCCCCGCTTGACCTTTGATATCACCGCCAAGATCGAGCACTTGGTAAAGCGCCGATCCCTCATACCGGAACTTGCAGCGCAAGGATGCCTGTTCGTGATCTCCGCTGTGGAGTCATTCAGTGACCAGGTACTGGAGACGCTCCAGAAGGGGCACACAGGGGACGACATCATCACGGCGCTCGGCATCCTGTGTGAGGCCGGCCTCTCGTTACGCCCCTCACTGGTGGCGTTCACCCCATGGACCAGTTTGGACGATTATCTTCATATGCTGGATATGCTGGACACACATGACTTGATCGATGCGACCGACCCGGTCCAATTGAGTATTCGCCTGTTGATCCCGCCTGGATCGGCGCTCCTCGCGAAATCCGATGTGCAGCGGTTTCTCGGTCCATTGGATCAGGCAGGATTTCAGTATCTCTGGGCACACCCGGATGAGCGGATGGATCGGCTCCAGCGGGCGGTGAGCGCCATTGTCGAAGCCGGCGCCAAGGTCGAAGATGATGCCGTTGTGATCTTTAATCGTATCCGAGCGGTTGCCGAGGGGATGGCAGATCGTCCCACGCGCTCAGCGACTCAGAACGTTGCGCGCCGGGCTGACCGTCAGAAGCCGCCTCGATTAACCGAATCATGGTTCTGTTGCGCCGAGCCGACGACGGGACAGCTCAGATCGCTGGTGACGAAAGAACATGGAGAAATCTAATAGGATGCCGAGCAGAGGATGGCGGCGACCCTGCGTCCACTCCGTCGCGGCGCGAGAGGTGTTTAAGAAACCGGCGCAGGAGAGCGCATGCACGTCCCTCCGACGTCGATTCATGCAAGCCCTCTTGAACGACCTTCGCGCAGATCACTTTGAAACAACGTTCGGATGGAGTCACATACAGGAGAGGGGAACGATAGGTGGAAGCTGAACTGATGACACAAGGCACGCAGATACAAGAACTCTTGGGTTTACAGGTACCGGCCGTCGCAATCGCGTTTCGGGATACCCCTCCCGGCGGCATTCCGCATGTCGCCGCGCCGGCGCCGGCAGGGTGTGGGTATTGGAAATTGGCGGCAGAGGGACAGGTCTTCTACACGGAAGCCTCGGATCACTATACCTGTCCGGTCGGAGCCCATACCCACGGTGTGGAGCTGCCGCCACAGGTGGCGACTGAGCTGAACGGCCTGGTGCAGACCATGGTAGGCCTGCAATATCTCACAATGGCAGATATTCCGATGATCCCGCGTCGACAAAAACCGTTTCAGGTGGCCATCTATGCGCCACTGCAGAAGGCCACCTTCGCGCCCGACGTGGTCGTGGTTCGCGGGACCGTTAAGCAGCTGATGCTGCTGGCGGAGGCCGCACAGGCGGCGGGCGTAGCCGGCGGTGGCGCCACAATGGGGCGGCCGACCTGCGCCGTGTTGCCGGAATCATTGCAGTCGGGACAGACAGCCACCAGTTTTGGTTGTATCGGCAATCGCGTCTATACCGGACTTGGAGATGACGAAGGTTATTACGCCATACCCGGCGAAAAGGTGAGCGCGGTGTTGCAAAAATTGGGTGTCATCATTGAAGCCAACCGTCAGTTAGAAGCATTTCACAAGGCCCGCGCAGCCGCCGCGCTTCCATCGTGACGCGCCGTTCCTGACCTGAGCCGGAGCGGGATCTTTTCGAACCGGCTCAAGGCCATTCGTCCTGCACTTTTATCCGCAGCGAAGACGCTGCACGATTCACTAGCGTGGCGAACGATGTCGAGACTGCTCCTTCTCCTGCCGGCGCGAACCTATCGAGCAGAAGCGTTCATCGAGGCAGCCAGCCGCATTAATATCGCCGTGACCATCGGGACGGAGGGGGCTGCCGAGGCGCTGCCCGACTTATCCGGCAATATCCTGGCGCTGGATGTTCGGAATCCGCAGGCTGCCGCACGAGCCACGGTGGCATTTGCCCGGCATCACCCGATCGATGCCGTGATTGGCGTGAATGATGTCACCGCCGTTACCGCCGCGGTCGTGGCAGAGGCGCTCGGATTGCCTCACAACTCCGTCGCGTCTGTAACCGCGGCGGGCAATAAGCGCCGGATGCGCGAACTGCTTTCAGCACAGGGCATTACCGTCCCCCGCCATGCCGTATTCCCTCTCGATGGTGACCCGACGACGTTCGCCAGACAGGTACGCTATCCCTGCGTGGTGAAGCCGCTGATCCTCTCTGCCAGTTGTGGGGTGATTCGCGCGAATGACGAGGAAGAGTTTACACAAGCGTTCCGTCGGGTGGGCAAGCTCCTCGCTGCCTTGGGTCTGACGGCAATCGATGAGCAGGCCCGGTGGATCCTTGCCGAAGACTTTGTGCCGGGGATGGAAGTGGCGCTGGAGGGATTACTCACCAACGGCGTGCTCCAGCCACTGGCGATGTTCGACAAGCCTGACCCGCTCGACGGCCCCTACTTCGAAGAAACGATCTATGTGACGCCGTCTCGTCTCGCTTCCGACGTGCAGCAGCACATTGTCGCCTGTGCCGGACGCACAGCCGAAGCCCTCGATCTCCGGGAGGGACCGGTTCATGCAGAATTTCGGGTGAATCAGAACGGGGTGTGGGTCATTGAAATGGCGGCGCGCACGATCGGGGGACGCTGCTCCAGAACCCTGGACTTCGCCGCCGGAATGTCGCTTGAAGAGCTGATCCTCCGACAGGCGCTACGGATGCCCCTCCCTCCTCTTACCAAGCAAGAGCGGGCGGCGGGCGTGATGATGCTCCCTATTCCGTATGGCGGCCGACTGCATGAGGTGCGGGGACAAGTGGAAGCGAAGGCAGTGGCGGGGATCGAGGAACTGACGATCACGGCAGAGGCCGGTGATGAACTGATCCCCCTCCCGGAAGGGACGCGCTACCTGGGCTTTCTCCTGGCACGAGGGGAGACCCCGGATGATGTGGAGCGGTCGCTACGGGACGCACATCGCCGATTGACAGTCGTCATCACCGCCTCACCACGAACCGCAACCGATTCGCCGCCCTTACCACCAAGTGCTCCGGCCATGAGTTTTTGAGTGCCGGTCGCTACGCTATGGCGCCCGGCATCGGCTAATTGGGTTTCTTTCGAACCTCCGCGATCGTATTCCGAGACCACTCATCCAAACTCGTGCCCTGGGCCGCCACGTCCGGCAGGCCGGTCATATCGTGTACCCACGCGCCCTGCACCACTTCCCCACTCTCCGCGACTCCCTGCTTGATGGTCTCGAGCTCTTTGTCGAACCGCTCAGGAGCCTGCTCGAGGATGCGTCTGATCTTCCACTTGGTCGTCGGTTTTCCGTCCGCATCGAGTTCACAGCCGTAATGAACCAGATCGACTTTGCCGTTCTTCGCCACCTTGGCCAACATCCGATAAGTCGTACCTGATTGAGACTGCACCAGGGCGGCCTTGTAAAGACGCTCACCCTTTTCCTGGTCCACTTCCAACGCCGTGAGATCTTCAATGACCTTGGCGGCCACTTCCGGGGCTGTATCGACCTCTCCCATGGTAGTCTTCCTCCGTTCAGGGGGTTACGTGCCTGCAGCAGAAGGTTGAGCCTATCAGACCAATCTTGAATAGAGCAAGACAAGCAGATGTGCATCCGACCGTTTCACGCGCGTGTTCGTCAAGCAAACGGCTCACGTATCGCAGATCCAAGCTCGACCTGCATCACGCGTCATAGATCACGATCGCGACCAGAGTGACGCGATTCAGAGGAAGCCAACCGCTTCATACCCATTCGATTCACGCCATGCTCAGGAACGAAACGCCTGGACATCTCCTGATTTGCGCAACATCTTATTGACCTCGTCCAGATGCAGCTCTTCACCGACAATCATCTCTCTCGCATACTCTTCGAGCAGCACGGACTTGCCTTCGGCCAATTTCAACAGTTCATAATAGGAGGCGACGGCCGCTTTCTCATGCTCCAAACTCTCCCGCAAAATATCTCCCACGTCATGTTTCTCAGTTTCCAATAGTGTACCGATTTTCAGCGAGGGGTGGCCGCCCAACAACGTCACGAGTTCACCGGCTTTATGCGCATGCGCCAGACTCTCATCGGCATTGCCCTTCAGCCAAGATACGATCGGAATACGGTTGTACCCATACACCATCAGTGCGTAATGCGTATAACGCACCACACCGGCCAACTCGTGTTCCATAATGCGGTTGAGTATTCCCACGGCCCCTTGCTTCTCTTGATCATTCATTGCATGTCTCCAATGAGTCCCGACGACCCTTACTCCGAACATTGTGAACGCATGTCGCTCTACGCGCGTCGGCCAGTCGACCCTGCTCCCTCGGATAGGCAGCGCCGGTCGCTTATGGCACCTCACTCTAACGGGAAATGTCCGTGAGTATCCACTGGGACGTTCCGTATGACGGACTAGCCAGAAGAACGCGAGAAACGGGTGCGAATCTCGCAGCTGCGCGCGAGCCCTTCGCAAATGAAAGAAACATTCAGTGTGCGCGTCACTTCTTCACACCGACCTTCCGAAGTCGAGCTGCCGCCAGGCCTCATAAATGACCACCGCTACCGCATTCGAGAGATTGAGGCTGCGGCTTCCCTTCACCATCGGCACGCGAAGCCGCCGGTCCGCGATTACACTTCCCAGGATCTCAGGGGGCAACCCGCGGGTTTCGGGACCGAATACGAATACATCGTCTTCGAGGTAGTGCACGAGATGGTAGTGCTGGGTGCCCTTGGTGGACACGGCAAAGAGACGCCGGTCCCTCAACTGCTCCACACAGTCTTCCCAACGTTCGTGCACCGTCAGGCTGGCAAATTCATGATAGTCGAGCCCCGCGCGCAGCAACTGCTTATCTTCAAGCGTAAAGCCCAATGGTTTGACCAGGTGCAGCCTGGCGCCGGTATTCGCGCAGAGGCGGATGATGTTGCCTGTGTTCGGGGGAATTTCCGGTTGATAGAGGACGACGTCGAACATGGAATGGGATACCGGTGCGGACGGCGCACAGCCGCTTGCTCTCACAACTCAGTCTCACTGAGCAGAGGCTCACGAACCTCTGCTCAGCCGCTTCCTCATTTCTCTCCGACTAACTCAGCAGGTCCTTCGGAATGTTGCCTCCGTTCTCGGCCAACTTCTGCAACACAGTCTTGTGCAACCACATATTCATCTGGGCAGAATCCTCCATCTTCTGTGCAGGACAGCCGAGTTCGGTCGCCAACCCTTTGCGCGCAGCCAAACTGCTGTCGAGACCCAGCAGTTTCAGGAGGTCCACAATCGAGGTTTTCCAGTTCAGTTTTTCTTTGTTCGCAGCAGCAAGACCTTCCAGCTTGGCCACGACATCCACCGCAGCCATCGCCTTGGACGGGGCTGCGGGTTGTGGCGCTGTGGGAGCGGGTGCCGATGGAGCCGGCGGTGGCGCAGCCTGCGCAGGGGACTGGCCTAAACCAAGCTTCTCCAAAATTGTGCCGAATAAACCCATAGCGGCTCCTTTCTATTCCTGGTTGCGAGGGATCAATGACTCTGGGTCCTAGTGCGCGATGCCTTGCCGAAGAAGTCTAGTGGTCCATCATGGTGATTGCAAGACCGGGAGCAACGCGATGCCGTACAGGAATTCGGGACTAATCCCGTCAGTCGACACAACTCTCAGTCCGTCACGTGGGGTTCTCTGGTCCACAGTCCGATTCGGATGATGCATTCAGCCGGCTTGACCGAGGCATGGCCGATCGAGCGCTTCACACGTTCCGCACACTCGTCCAAACTGTGATTGACCATACTCGTGGCGAATTCGTGATAGTCGCCCCGCTCACAGCAATTGTTATCCTCCAGAGCAAACTGCTTCAAATGTACACGGTGTAGCCTCACGCCGGTATTGGGGGCTCAGGCGCATGAATTGCCAGTCTTCGGAGAAATTCACGATTGAAGAAGAATGTCGTTGAACATGAAATAGGTCACCAGGATGGATCTCGTCACGTCTAGAATTTCTTCTAGCGGTGGAGTGAACGGCATGGCCTAATGTATAGCCGACCGATACGAAGACGTATCGAACCGGATACGAAAATGTATCGAAACGGTTGCACAATCTCCACTTCTATTTGACCTCTCATAATATTGGTATTTTTTAGCGTTTGAGAATACGTACTTCCACCCCCACATCCACCTTATGATCGCGCGGCATAGTGAATGCACTCTCCCTACACAAGTTGAACGGTACGATCGAAGCAGCAGTGCTACACCGGGATTGCTTTTCTTGCAGTATTGCCTGCTGACGATCTCGCCGTTAAACCTGCAACACGCTCCTCACATAGATCCTGCGGTGACTCGAAGGAATAGTGGCATTTCCTGAGTTTCGTCAGCAGCATTTGCAGTCGATGCGCAGGATCTGGGCGGCTTGGTTCTGATGCCGATATTGTGAACAGGTAAATCCGTGCATTTAACGTCACTACAAACACTACAGCAATATAAGTATCTCTACGATTGTAAGTGATTACATCAAGAAGTATTTATTCTCAATCGTATTTCCCCAGGTGCACAATGCTCAATCCACGGTTCTTCCCAATCTTTATCGTACAGGTGTTGTCGCATGTTACGGCCCTTCTAGGACTACGGTACATGAAGAACTATGTGGAAAGGAGGTGACGAGTCATCGCATTCCGAGTATCAGTCAGTGAGAAGTGGCCCCGTGTGGGTCGACAGTGATTCTCTTTAACCGCTAATGATTGTGAGGAGGGTGTCATGAAAAGAATGATGATTACGACGGCAGCGTTGGCATTGGCCTTCGCCCTTTCCCCCCACGCGGGCGCTCAAACGGTCGACAACGGCAGCGCCGCGGCATCGGACCAATCGAAGGCCTTGGTGAAGACGAAAACCGATGACAGCTATAACGACATTTCAAAGATTAAGGATAGCTACAACGAGTCTACGAAGACCATTACCAAAACGGACGAAAGCTCAAAGATTAAAGATAGTTATAACGAGAAGACAGTCTATAAGGGAAAAGCCGAGAACGATCACTCCCCCTTTGGAGCGGCAGCCAACAACTACTCGACGGCCACCACCTCGTTGCAACTGAGCCTGACCAACGCGTTCAACAAGAGCACGGTGGTCAATGCCACTAAGCTCGATGGATATGTGTCAGGCAACAGGATCTCTCACAGCGGGCATTCCGGGGGCAACGCATACAATTACGGAAATGATGGGGGTCGTGGCGGAGATGGCGGCTATGCCACAGCCAAAGCGTATTCTGCAGCCAAGGGGGGCCGCGGTGACGATGGTGGTTATGCCAAGGCCAATGGTGGCTCTGCCACCGGCGGCGCCGGCAGCACGTCCAACGGCACTAACGGAGGCACTGCCAATGGCGGCACTGGCAGTCCTGGCGACGGCGGCACCAATACGGGGAATACCACCAATGGCGCTACCGATTGGGAGGCAGGTAATGCAACTGGTGGAAACGGTGGAACGGCGACCGGTGGAAACGGTGGTTCAGGCGGCGCCGCGACCAGCGGAGCCGCGACCGCAACCGCCAATGGTGGATACGGTGGAAACGGTGATCGAGGAGGGGATGCATACGGCGGAAGCGCAGGAACCTTCAATGCCTCCAACAATCTCTCCGGGTTGAGCGGCGCCGCCGGAGTCACCGTCGCCATTCAGAACACAGGGATGGCCAGTCTCCAGCAGGTTGGCGTCACCACGATGGCGAACGTCACGGTTGGTCGCTGAGCCATGTCTAGCTGGAGGAGCACCAGCTCCTCCAG
Source organism: Nitrospira sp. (assembly GCA_031315995.1). Taxonomy (GTDB): domain Bacteria; phylum Nitrospirota; class Nitrospiria; order Nitrospirales; family Nitrospiraceae; genus Nitrospira_A. Next base: position 97,832 of record JALDRG010000007.1, on the reverse strand, counting down.
CTAGAGGGCGCCATCTACGACGAGAAAGAGGGCATCATGCGTATTTACTTCTCAACAGTGACGACGGTTCTTTGGCTCTGCCTGGGCATGGCGCACGCCGGATCGCCGGAGCTTACATCCTGGGGCACCCCCCTCACCCCGACCCAGCTGGATACACAACGTGGGGGAACGGATCCCGGGCCGGTCACGATAAACGCGAACATGCTGAACGCCAAGTTATTCGACAACCAGGCCTCAGACAACGTGACCGGCAATAATACGATTACGGGCGGCGCGTTTGCCGGAGCCAGTGGCCTTGCGACAGTCATCCAGAATTCCGGGAATAACGTGATTATTCAGAACGGCACCGTTCTGAACTTGACATTGAAGTAAACATCGATGCTGACGAAACCTGCTATCAGGTATGTGCTGGTCTTGCTGCTCTCCGCCTCTACCGTAGCGATGGCGGCCTCGGTCGAGGTCACTCCGGGAGTCGGGAGTCGCATGCTGCTCCAAATCTGGAGCATGCGCGAACTCAAAGTCCGGTCTGTCATCCTCCAGAAATACGATTACAGCTGCGGTTCGGCCGCCGTCGCCACCCTGCTGACCTACCACTATGGGAATCCCATCACTGAAGAAGTGGCGTTCCACGCGATGTTCGAGCACGGCGACCAGCAAAAAATCCAGCGCGAAGGCTTTTCTCTCCTGGATATGAAGCGGTTTTTGGACGCGCAGGGCTATCGCGCAGATGGGTTTGAGGTCTCTCTCGACGAGGTGGTAAAGGCCGGCCTTCCGGCGATCGTACTGATCGTGGATAACGGGTATCACCATTTTGTGGTGATTAAAGGCATGCGAGACAATAAGGTCCTACTCGGCGACCCGGCAGTCGGAATGCGGGTGATGCGGCGTGAGGACTTCGAAGCCGCATGGCCGAACCGCATTGTTTTTGTCATCCATGAGGCCCCGGCACGAGGCGAATTCAATACCGCCCGCGATTGGAGCGTCCGTCCGAGATCGCCTCTCGGACAACCGGTCGGCGCCGATACATTGAGTAGCATTCTGCTTTTTCGTCCCGGCGGGAAGGATTTCTAATGAGCTTCCTACTCATCAGATCGATTCGCCACCTGACGACGGTGTTCATGCTCACCCTGTGCGTGCAGTCCGTGACTTCATCCATGGCATCCGAGGGAAACGAGTATTTTATGCAACGGATGCCGGTGAGTGAAGCAGTCTTGGACCATATGCGAGGGGGATTTCAACGCAGCCTGAATGATCCAATTCTCTCATTCGGGATCGAACGGACTACGTATCTTAACGGCCAACTCGTCAGTTCAACGGTGCTCAATATTCCGGACTTGATGCAACTCGAGGGTAATTCGAGCCGTCCGTTCACGCTCGTCCAGACCGGAAGCGGCAACGCAGTGACGACCGGCGCCGCCGCATTACCTGCGCTCATGACCGTCTTACAAAACTCTCTCGACAATCAAAACATTCAGAATCAAACCGTCATCAACGCCACAGCGGGAGCGCTTGGTTGGGCCAGGTCGCTCGCACTGGGCAACGCGCTCTCTCAGGCCACGATAGCCACGATCCGGCATTAAAGATGAGAATCTCGCGTAAGCCGGCAAGGAGTCTGGCGGGCAAGAGCGGTCGAGCTATCCCCACCCCAAAAACATTGCACATCGCTTTACGGTCGACACAACGTAAGGATTCACTAATGGTCGGATCCGTGAACGGGATGCTCCCCTCTCGTTCGTCTACTCGGATAATTCGGACGACGACTACGCCGACCATCCGACTACTCCCGGCTTGCATCCATGCTGCCACGGGCCTACCAGGAGCAGCGCCCACACCAACAAGAGGTACTGGAGGAAGGACGCATGTTGCAGTTGTATCCATCCAAACGGCGACAAATCATCGACATGCCGAGGGCAGCCAAAAACACTTGTACAGCCATCTGGATAGTCTTGTCTCTGGGGCTCACCTTGAGCCTGATGGCATCTCCGATCGACGCGGCCCAGCCCGGGCTCGGCGACATGCAGGTGAATCCGTCTCATATAGACCGGTGGAAGAACCTTCTAGATCCGGGGTCTCAATGGTCGGCCGACACATCCCGATATCTTGCCGCAAACGACCAGACCGTCGGACCTGAGAGGCCCGAGCAGGATACGCCCGCAGCACAAGATCACCTCGCGGAAGATCCGAAGAATCATTCCAGCCCAGTAGGGGTCGCTCCGGAAAATCCACAAGACGAACCACTCCCTCCATGGATGGTTCGGACATTCGATTTACCGGGGGCCGGGGTGCTGACTCCGAAAGGCACCCTGATTGTAGAGCCGTATCTACAATATGCCCATCTCAGCAGTAATCGAGTGACGTTGACAGGGTTTACCATTGTCCCGGCCCTCACGATCGGTCTCATTAACATCCAAGGGGTGAGTCGGGACATCTATACCGCAGCATTGGTAGGGCGCTACGGATTGACGAATCGACTGGAGATCGAGGTGAGAGTCCCTTATCTCTATCGTGAGGACTCGATTACGCAACGACCCCTTGCCACGCCTTCTACGGCTGATACCGTGTCTACCGCCAACGGTTCTGGTCTCGGAGACATTGAAACAACAGGCCGGTATCAATTAAACAAAGGTGGGCCCGACGAACCGTATTTCGTGGCGTTCACGCGATTCAAGAGCACGACCGGGAAGGGCCCGTTCGAAATACCGACAGACCCGATCACGGGGTTTCAGACTGAATTACCGACGGGATCCGGTTTTTACATTCTCCAACCGGGCTTTACCGTCCTCTTTCCCAGCGATCCGGTCGTCCTCTTCAGCAGTCTCAGCTACATCTGGAATATGTCGCGTGACATCGGCGGCCAGATCGGCCGCATCAATCCAGGAAGCGGTGGGAACTTTAATCTGGGTCTCGGCATTTCGCTGAATGAAAAGCTGTCATTGACGCTGGGATACGACCATACGGTCTTTGAGAGGCCTACGTCTGCCTCCAATCTGCTCCTCACGACGACGGCGCAGGTCACTCAAATTGGGGTCTTGCTCATTGGGGGCGCTTATCGATTGAGCGATCGCAGTTTTGCGAATTTCGTGGTCGGGATCGGCGCGACACGGGAAGCGCCGGATCTCCAAGTGACGGTACGGATCCCGACCGCAATCTTTTCGGGGAAATAGGGTTGGCACCTGATTGCGAAATTTGAAACTATCCAGGAGGTCTTGGATATGCTGAGAAACGCTGTCCAGGTATGCTCGAAAATCCAGGCTAAACTGGTCGGACACAAAGCTTCGCGATACCTTTCTCATTCTACTGACACCACGATGGGGAGATTCATCATGGAAGATCCAATATGAACCTGGTCGCATGTCTATGCGTAGCGGTTCATACGAACGAAGAACACCATCAGTTCACGTTGACCTTGTCGGTCGATCGTCAGGACGCGAACAGGATTTGAGTTGGGGCTTGCGGAAGAGACCCTGCCGAGAAATCGACAGCTCCGGCTTCGCCTGACGACCCTGACGAAACGAAAACAGACGGTGGTCTTGGATTCGGCAGGTATCGTGCGCAGTTAAATGATCGAGATTCAAGCGGTAGACAGGCGCACCATGCTGCTCAGAATCCTATGCTGGTCTGTAGATAACGTGCGGCTCGAAATGAGGCATCTTAATGGACGGTTGGAAGTCTGCCGTAGACTTTCCTCAATCCGTAGGTGATCATCACCGCGCGTTTATGCGCACGCGCACCACCTTCAGCGCTCGAAGAGCCACAAACAGGGCCGCAGCCGGCAGCCAAATCCAGGTCAGTTCACTTGCAAGGACATACAGGCCTTGCTCGTTGAAGAATTCACGGATGCCGATGGGAGACACCGCGACGGGCCGGACCGGAAAGAAGTATCGGGTCGTATCAAACGGGGAGAAAAACGCGACCCCCAACCCTCCATCGGTCAGCGCATCGAGAATCCCGTGTGATGCGGCACAGAGGAACAGGTACAGCCCCATGCCTGCCCTCACCGCGCCGGACTCTCGTCGGTAACACACCGCCACCAGACCCGCGCTCAGCAGAACGGCGAAGGCCAAAGAATGCGTCAGTCCGCGATGCCCCCACAGGTCGCCGTACTGAATGCCATAACGGAATCCAATGACATCGATATCCGGCAGGACCGCGCACAAGATCCCCAACCCCAGGGCGCGAAGATCCATGACGGGATGACCGGAAACCTTGCCCATGGCCAGTGCCACGAGCGCATGTGAAAAGGCAGAGGCCATGCCACGTCAGGATGGAGTGACGGCACATTGTTTAGACATTGAATCGGAAATGCATGACATCGCCGTTCTGAACCACGTATTCCTTACCCTCCAGTCGCATCTTCCCTTTTTCTTTCGCGCCCGCTTCTCCCTTACATGCGATATAGTCGTCATACCCGATGACTTCCGCGCGGATGAAACCCTTTTCGAAATCACCGTGAATGACGCCGGCCGCCTGCGGGGCGGTGTCACCGATGTGAATCGTCCAGGCGCGGACTTCCTTGACCCCTGCCGTAAAATACGTCTGCAATCCCAAGAGCTGGTAGGCCGCACGAATCAGGCGATTGAGCCCCGGTTCCGTCATACCGATGTCGACGAGAAATTCCCGTTTCTCTTCGTCCGAAAGCACCGCAATCTCCGATTCCAGGGCCGCGCAAATGGCGACGACGGGCGCGCCTTCGTGCGCCGCATATTCTTCCACACGCGTCAGCAACGGATTGTCGTGAAAGCCCTTCTCAGCCACATTGGCCACATACATCACGGGTTTCATCGTGAGCAGGCACAGGGGTCTCAGTAAGACGCGTTGCGCGGCGTCGAGCTTCATCGTGCGCGCCGGCTTGCCTTCGTTCAAGCAGGCTGCGACCTGCACCAGCAACTCGCCTAGTTTTGCGGCGTCTTTATCGCCGGAGCGAATGACTTTCATGTTCCGCTCTTGAGCCTTTTCCACCGTCGTGAGGTCCGCCAACGCCAGCTCCGTGACGATCGTCCCGATGTCTGAAATCGGGTCGACCTTGCCCGCCACGTGAACGACATTGTCGTCTTCAAAACAGCGCACCACATTCACAATGCCGTCGGTTTCGCGAATATTGGCCAAGAATTGGTTCCCCAGGCCTTCTCCCTTCGAGGCACCGGCCACGAGCCCGGCGATGTCCACGAACTCAGTCGTGGCATACTGCACCCGCTGCGGTTTGACGATATCGGCCAGGGCCTGAATCCTCGCATCGGGCACCTCTACGATGCCGATATTCGGTTCGATGGTACAGAATGGATAATTCTCCGCTGCAATCCCCGACTTGGTCAGCGCATTAAACAGGGTGGACTTGCCCACATTCGGGAGCCCGACGATTCCACATTTCACACTCATGACGATCCCTTCCTGGTGCTCACAGTCTTGTTTCAGCCCGACCGTGTCCAACACCCACACTCTCGAAGAGGGTGAGAACCGCGGACGGGCATTCTACGTGTTCGGAGCCGGTTCGGTCCACTCCCGAGTGCGGGGGTGCGGGAACTCAACGCGCACCTTAAGTTTGATTCCTCATCCACCGACATGGAGAGGAGGGAATCCGGTGTCACGAAGGAACGCGAATAGGTCCCCGAGGAGGTTCCATGCGGATCGAACAGGTGGTGGCCAGTTACGGGCGGTGCTGTGTATGCCCGGAGTTTTTCGATCGATTTTATGCCATTTTTCTGGGAAGTCACCCGAGCATTAAGCCGATGGTTGCACACACCAGTTTTACAAAGCAGAAAGCGCTGCTGCGTGAAGGCGTGGCGATGATGCTCTTGCATCTGGAGGGCAAATCGATAGGCACCCAATGTCTGAATCGGCTCGCCAAAACACACAGCCCCCATCGCATGAATATCACGCCACAGCTCTATGAATACTGGATCAACAGTTTGATCGCCACCATCAAGGAATACGATACCGGCTATACGCCGGATTTAGAAATCGAGTGGCGGAAAGCCTTGCATGCAGGAGTGCATTACATCGTCATGCACGGGGCAAGGGCCGATTCGAGCGCACAGGAGTAGGATCCGTTTTCAGGCATAGAATCATCGTGATTCGGACCGTGACCATGAAGTGATCATCGGTGGAATGTGTTCGAGAACACACTTCCCCACCTTATGATCCCACATTCGCTGGACGGTCATCCGGCTTCTGGCGAGAGACAATAGCCTCGAAGATTTCTCCCGGCGCAACCGTGTCGTGGTCATTCATGACTCGATCATACAAATCCTCCGGCAACACGCGCACCACAGTCATGAGCCCATGGGGCCCTTCATGCCACATCTTCCTCATGCCTTTCGCTTCCCGACGACCGGTGATCTTCTGGAGCTGTTCGGCCGTATACTCCATGCCCTGCATTTTTTGCGGATAGCCGGGCGTGTGCCAGGCTGAATTCTCGAAATCCGGCGCGACCGGCGGCCGGTCGGGGCTGAGTTCCTGAAATTGCGCTTCGCTGGCCTGGGGTCGAATCCGAGGACCCACTTGCTGGACCATATGATTCATCATGTGATGCACCATATGACAGTGAACGATCCGTCGCCGGGATTCCACCAGGCGCGGTCAGGGTGGCCTCCCCTTTGCAGTATGCCTCAAGACGATTCGCGTCAGTCCAGCCGCTTCTCGATCCAGTCGAACGGTAACTTTCCTTGTGAGGAAGGCGGACCCCAGGCTTGTGCAAGCAGAATTGGACGAAAGTTTACGGATGAATGTCAAAAGGAAGTACTAGAAGAAGCCCTGGCAGCCGGCGAATCGAAGCAGCGGTTCAAAAGAAGCACAGGGAACATCTCGGCGGATGAAACCCGCGCAGTAATTCCAAGACCTGGTGCTCAGCTTCTAAAGAGCACATGCAATGCTCCTGACAGACATACCTCGCTCACATCGCTACCGCTACCCACTAGGGGGCCGAGAGTGCATCCTGGGCCACATGGCCGCTGAGAGATTTCTCGTGGATATTGTGTTGAATTTCCGACGCGATGACTCTCGCCAGTTGATCCGCCGAGAGTGCTCCCATCGGTAATCCTCTGGTATCCGAATAAAACGGATCATCCGGCGACGCCATCCGATACGTATTCACCAAGATGGATGCGGGCTGAATACGTTGGCCCTGCGCCCCCACCAGCACAGCCTTTTCATCCGGCAGCACCCTGGTTCGCGTAGCCCAATCGCGCTGATCGATCTTGACGAAGGCGACATTCCAGATTTTCCCATTCAACAGGCTTCGTACTGCTTGAGGCGTCTTCTCCGCGAAATAGGACTCATGGACGATCTTCTGCAGCGCTTCCCGAACCCGAATATCATACAGCTTGGTCGTGGAATCCGGATGAGTCGGCGCAATCGAGGTCGTACTGCCGACCTCATAATAGGATTGTCCGTTCAAACTGTTCTGGTCATCCATGGTCCGCAGATAGTTCTCGAACAGCCCTTGCAGCACATGCAGGCGATCATCGGGCGAGAGAGATAAAATGTCCTGATCCGGACGTACCAGAGCATGGGCGAGATCGCGCTCGACCACGACGGATTTCGCCTTGGGCGCAGTATCCGCTTTGCTGACGACCCATTGAAACTCTCTGGCCAGCACCGGAACGAGTTGGTCCGGATGGTGTAGATAGTCCTTCTCCTTCAGTGACGAGGCGCTGATCAGGAGTATGACTTTTCCTGGCTCCTTCGTTCGCGCGACCAAAAACGGAAATTCTTTTCCCTCCTGATTGACCACCGACGACTCGACAATGACCCGCTGCAGAGCCTCCTTCTTGAGACTTTCGTCAAATCGCGGATAGTCGGTCCGATGGTGCACCATCACGGTGAAGGCATCGATGACAGTCTGAACGGCCGCATCGGCTTGAGCCCGGTCGAGTGCTTGGCCCGCGTGAGGTTCTTTGCCCTGCCCCAGAAATACCTGAAAGGACGCGCCTGGAATCGAATATCCCGGACCGACCGTCCGGGAACTGTCCGGCACATTCTGACCGGCATGGCCTTGATGGTTGGCCTCGACCGACGCGGTAAACAGCACCGGCCATGCAATGGCCAATGCGCGGACCACAAAAAGGAGACAGACGCTCCGCATCGACCGGAAAACAAGCACAGCACCGACGTTCGGTTGGCTGTCGCTTCCCACCGGCAAGACCTGACCTGGTCCTGAATTCATACGGTCCTCCATCGACACAGTTCAGCCTGCGCAGACATCCTGGGCAGAGCTGTCCCGATATTCTACACGTTCCCGGGAATGGGCACGATCCGGTTGGCGTCTTTCCAACCAGTGTGCCGGGAATCCCACCGAGAACGATGACCATAGCCTGAATCCCATGGAGACAATCAGAGATTGCGACCACCCCCCTTGGCGACCTGTTCGCATCGCCCACCCCTGCTCATCCAGGTCATAGCAGCCCACCCTCTCGACCGCTCCGGCCACTCGGTAGGACAGGACTGCACCTCCATGCGGTGGAGTCGACCAAGAGGCCCCCCTCACAATGGACCAAACGGGTGCGATGGGCTGCTTTCCGCTCCATACTCAGGCATACTGGCCCGGGCTTCTCACCCATTGGCTGCAGCGCGGCACAGCGTCATGCGCCGGAAAGGGCACCAGGTGAACATCCGAGATTGGTTGGACATCTTTCGAGAGTCGGTAGCAGCAAGCCTCACTGTGATCGTCGCCTTCCTCCCCAAGCTACTCGGCGCTATTCTGCTGCTGGCGGCCGGATACGTCCTGGCTCGGATGGTCGCAGCCGGAACAGCGGCCCTCCTGAAACTGATCGGCTTCAATCGCTTGCTCGCTAAGACACCGATCCAGACCCTCTTGGCAAAAACCGAGGGCAGCAGAACCAGCGCCGACATCTTGGGCCTGCTGGTCTTCTGGTTGATCTTTCTCCTCTTCGGCATCTCGGCCACCGAGACGATCGGCCTCTCGGCCGTGTCGGAAGCCTTGACGACCTTCGCCTACTACCTTCCCCGAATCGGGGTCGCGATCTTAATCATCGTGTTGGGTATGTTGGCCGCCGGGTACATCAAGGACTTGATTGCCCTGGCCTGCAGTTCAGCAGGCGTCTCTCAGGGCGCGATCGTATCTCAGACATTCTATGTCGCCGCGATTTTGGTCGTCTTCGTGACCGGCATCAACGAATTGGGAATCGACACGACCCTCTTGAACAGCACGATCATGATCGCCTTCGGCGGATTGATCGCGGGCGCCGCCTTATCTTTTGGACTGGGGGCTCGAAGCGCGGTGGCGAACCTGATCGCGGCGCACTATCTCCACCCGCTGTTTCGTGTCGGCCAGACAATTCGCGTGGCCGACGTGCACGGACAGATCGTCGCCCTCACGCCGGTTGCCATCGTACTCGACACGCCGCAGGGCCGCGTGGTCGTGCCGGCATCCAGTTTCCAAGAGTCCAGTGCGACCATCGAAAAGTCCGGGTGATCCATGGAAGCGGAACCCCGTTTAACGCTGGCCTACCTCAAGGCCTACCCGCTCGAAGCCACCAAACACCTGGAGATCTGGGCCGCTAAGGATGTCGCCAACCTGTTGATCGCCTTCTCGGCTGAGGACGCAGCTCCCGTGCTGGAGCAATTCTCGCCGCACCCGGCCGCCGAGGTCCTGCTCCTGCTGCCGCAGGAACAGGCCGTGGCAATCCTGACCGTGCTCCCCACCCATGCCGCAATCGGCATCCTGCGCCAGTTTGAACCGGCGATGCAGGGAGACCTGCTCGCCCGGTTGGACCAGACCGTCGGCCCGGGCCTCCGCTTGAGCGTGGCGTATCCTGAAGGCACGGCCGCCAGTCTGGCCGACCCGCGAGTGGTGACGTTGCCGCCCGATATTCCCGTGTCGCTGGCGTTGGAGCGGATTAAACGGAATGCCAGACGGGCCACCTATTACCAATACGTCGTGGAACGGGACGGCGTGCTCGTCGGTCTCGTGACCACCAAGGAGCTGCTGGTCGCGGAACCCGACCAGCTGGTGGCGAGTATCATGCGGGACCAGCTCGAAACCGTCTCGGCCGAGGCCACGGAGCAAGAGCTCCAACAGGACCTCAATTGGCAGCTTTATCACACGTTGCCGGTCGTCGACCGGCAACGCCATTTCCTCGGCGCCCTTCGGTACCGAACCCTTCGCCAGATCGAGGAACGAACGAACGTCCACCCGACAGCGGGGCCCTTACCCGAAGCCCTGTTACAGATGTGGGAGGCCTATGCCTTGATCGGCCTCCATATCATGACCGATCTGGCGCAGGCAGTCGAATCGGGTGTAGCAGAAACAACTCCATTGCTGCGAAAGGACGGCGACAGCACCGATGGCACTCCATCAGAAGCTCCATGAGGCATTTTTTATCGATCACGCGGAAGAAGCCGGACAGCTCCTGGAGTCGTTCGACCCCGTCGAGATCGTCCACCTAATCGAAGCGACGCCGCCACGAGTGATCGCCGACCTGCTGTCCTCGATGAATCCCGCCGTGGCGGCCGAGACGCTGGGTCGATTGCCCGACGACGTCGGAATTCAGGCCCTGCAGTCACTGACTCCTGGCGATACCGCGAATTTGCTGCTGCGTTTGCCTAAAAAGCGGCAACAGGCGCTCCTCCGCCGCCTGCCCCGTCCTCTGGCCAAGGACATTCGCCTGTTCATGGAGTATCCGGACGAATCCGTCGGCAATCTCATGGACGTGCGGGCCTTCGCGCTGCCCGAGGACCTCACGGTGGAAGAAGCGATTCGGAATGTACGGACGCACGCGCCCAAGGATCTGCACGACATCTATGTCATCGATCGTGGCCGGCACCTGGTCGGCGTGCTGTCGGTGCGGGACCTGCTGCTGCTCGATCCCGATGAACGCTTGCAATCAGTGATGCGGCGGGACGTCATTCACATTCATCCGATGGAGGATCGAGAGCAGCTGGTCGACCTCTTCGCGGCCCAACGATTCATGACGATTCCCGTCGTCGATCTCGACGAGCGGCTGCTCGGCGTCATCAAGAACGAAGACATCATCAAGGCGAGTCATGAAGAAGCCACAGCCGACCTCCAAACGATGGTCGGCGCCAGCCGCGATGAACGCGCCCTGTCGCCGGTCTGGTTTTCGGTGCGAAAACGGCTTGGTTGGTTGGAAGTGAACCTGGTGACCGCCTTTCTAGCGGCATTTGTGGTCGGCATGTTCGAAGACGTCATCGCCCAATTTACCGCGCTGGCGGTCCTGCTGCCGGTTGTCGCCGGTCAATCGGGAAACACCGGTGCGCAATCGCTGGCGGTCGTGATGCGTGGGCTGGCATTGCGGGATATCAGGCCGGCGCAGTGGCTGCGCGTCATCAGCAAGGAGGCGGGGGTCGCGCTGCTCAACGGGATCGCCATCGCCGCGACAACCTCGCTCGCCGTCTATCTGTGGAGCCGGTCCGCCGGGCTCACGATGATCATCGGGTTTTCCATGGTGACCTCGATGTGCATCGCCGGGTTATCCGGAGCCGTCATCCCCATCATTCTAAAGTCGCTCAATCAAGACCCGGCGCAATCCTCGTCCATCATCCTCACGACCGTGACGGATATCGTCGGGTTTTTCAGCTTTCTTGGTTTGGCCACGGCCTTTTCTCAACTCTTGGAGTAGATTGCTCGACGGTCGCTCCCTTGCCGATTCGAGCGTCACGATTGACTCGCAGCGTCCTGTCTCGACGGCTCTCAAACCCTCTTCCCCTAGTCAGACTCCTCAGTGCGCGTCCGCTTCACGATTCCCCGCAACAGCCGACCCAGCAAATCGGCGCCGGTCACGAGACGCGGCTCCTTCCTCCACAGCAAAATCGTATCCTCCGCGATCAAGTGATCACTGGGAGAGGTCCGATCGAAGCTAAGCTGCTCTAACAGTTTGCCCAGCGGCTCCTTGGGGTCACGGACAATGACGGGCCGATGGCAATAGGCCGCAGGGTCCGTTTCTTGATCGGTGAAGAGGGCGTGGCGCAGAAACCCGTCGGCATCCAGAATGAACTGTGGCTCTTTCCACTCGTCCACGATGACCACCCAGGGCTTGTTCGCGGCATTGACCTGACGGAGAAACGCATCGTCCGGAGATTTCTTGAACGGCGGGAATTCCGGCACCTCGTCGCGAAACGGAACTTGGAGAATACTCTCCGGGGCCACAGGCACCCCCTCCTGCTCGACGGGAATATCGTCGATCGTCAGAAAATTCAACGCGCCGATTGCTTCCAGCCGGCTGACCTCAGTCTTCTCATCCATCATATGCCGGCGGAGGATTTCCTTGATCTCCGCCTCGCGCAGATACGTAATGGCCTCTTTGCCGAGCCACGCGTCCAGGACCATCGCAGTGGGCTTCACCACGGGGAAAAGCAGGAGGCGGTACCCTCGAAGCACCGGCGAAAAGCGGGCCGCCACCAGCATGGCATGGCGCGAACAGTAGGCTTGCGGGGCGATTTCTCCGAGAATCGTAATGAGGAACGTGGAGAAGAGAAAGGCGCTGACCCCGGCCATGACCGAATTCGAGAGCAGGGTGAGCAGCACGTTAATCCCGACGTTACCCCAGAGGATCGTGGCGAGGATGTCGTTCGAATCGTCGCGCAGCTTCAGGACAGTCCGCGCGGCATAGTTGCCGCTCGCCGCTTCCGCCTCCAACCGCAGTCGCCCCAGGCTGAAGACCGCGAGATTCAGCCCGGAGAACAGAGCCGACTGGCTCAGACAGATAGCGATCCCCACCCAAGTCAATAGTTCGGCGGTCATGCTCGCTGATGCTCTACCATCGTGCGAGAGAGTCTACAGCGTTCTGTGCCTCGACGCCAGGCGTCTTGACCATGGCCACAACGAGACATATCTTCGTTCTCGTTCCACATCCCAGCCAGCGGAGAACCTGTTTCGGCGTGGCCTCCATTCGAGTCGAGGATAGGATACCGGAGGCGAACCGGATACGGATCACCGGCAATAGATGAGGACCGTTCCGGCATCATGCTCAACCCGCGTATCCGTTGGGATTGGCGCTCTGCCAACGCCAGGCGTCGGTGCACATCTCAGAAAGCCCGCGCGTCGCGCGCCACTCCAAGGCTGTTAGCGCTTGGGTCGGATCGGCATAACAAGCCGCCACGTCGCCGGGGCGGCGCGGTGCGACTTTGTATGGAACCGGCTTTCCACTCGCCGCTTCAAACGCCCGCACGATCTCCAGCACGCTGTATCCATTGCCAGTGCCGAGATTCACGGTCAAGCAGGCGTCAGGACGTTCCATGCGATCGAGCGCGCCCAACGCCTTGAGGTGACCCAGGGCCAGGTCCACCACATGGATATAATCCCGCACCCCAGTGCCATCCGGAGTCGAATAATCGTTTCCCCATACGTTCAAACATGCTCGCCGCCCCACCGCCACCTGTGCCACAAACGGCAGGAGATTATTGGGCGTCCCCTGCGGATCCTCTCCGATCAATCCGCTGGCATGCGCCCCGACAGGATTGAAATAGCGAAGAATGCCGATTCGCCAGGAGGCATCGCTACGTTGCAGGTCGCATAAGATCTCTTCCACCATTAACTTTGTTCTGCCGTAGGGATTCGTGGCCGATAGCGGATGGTCCTCCGTGAGCGGGAGACGCTGCGGATCACCATAGACCGTAGCAGAGGAGCTGAAAACCAGCTGCTTCACGCCGCACTCTCGCATGGCCTCCAACAGACGCAGGGACCCGACGACATTGTTGTCATAGTAGGTCAGCGGCTGCTGTACCGATTCTCCCACCGCCTTGAGACCGGCAAAGTGAATCACCGCCGTCGCCCCGCTCTCACGTAGCGCCGCCACCAGAGCCGCGCGGTCACGACAATCCCCGCGTATCAACCGGAGCGACTTTCCCGTGATACGCTGCACACGAGCCACAGCCTCGGGATGGCTGTTGGAGAAATTGTCGAAGACCGTGACCGCACAGCCGGCATTAAGCAGCTCGACACAGGTGTGTGAACCGATATAGCCGGCGCCGCCGGTGACCAAAATCATGCGTATCGCCTCCGATGGAAGAAAAGGACCAATTCGGTCGTGGCCTACGATACACCGCATCCTAGTTGCGCACAATGGTGAACCGTATTCAGGCGAGCGATCCGTCTCCCGCATATTTCAACCCGGCCCGCATCCTTCACAAGAGTTCCCGACGAACTCAGCGAGACCCCGAGCGAGGCGGGTACGTGGAGCCACGCATCTGTGACACCGTATGTTGACCGATTGAGCAGCGAGCCCGCCATCATCAGGGATGTCGGAGCGGCATCTCAGCGATTGCAGTAGACGTCATCGTGAATCATACGGCTGGCACTTCACCGTTGCACTCCGCTACACTTCATCTCCTTGAATAGAAAAAGCCATGCGGGACGAACGACCTATCAACTGCTACACCATCCTGGAACTCTCTCCCGGCGCGTCAGACGCCGAGATCAAGCGAGCCTGGCATGAACAGATACAGGTCTGGCATCCTGATCGCTTTGTGCATTCACCGGCCCTGCACCGGAAAGCCGAAGCCCGCACCCAGCTGATCAACCAGGCCTATCAAACCCTCAGCGACCCCACCGCTCGCGCCCGGTACGACGCAAGCAGACAACATCCCTCATCACCGACACCACCTCCACGCCCCTCGCCGACGCCCCGTCCGCAAGCCGCTCCACGACCGCGCCAGGAGCTGCGCGGACCACAAACGATGCTGAACGTCACTCGCTTCAGTCATCCGAAAATCATGGTGCCGGCCATCCATCTCCTGGTCGATAGCCGTGAACACCAACCCTACGAATTCAAGGGCCTGGTGCGCATTGCCGGAACCATTACACAAACGCTGCCCGCGGGTGACTATGCGATTGCGGAAGCCCCGGACATTTTTTGCGTGGAACGCCGGCGTGTGGAACAATTCAACACGATCTTCTCGAATCCTTCCGATCATCGTCCGCGCTTTCTCCGTGAGCTCGAACCGCTTCTCGCTTACCCGTATCGCTTTCTAGTGATTGAAGGCGCTATTCAATACAACAGCGGCGGAGGGCGGCTCGGCCAATACCACCGAAACGGCATGGTGGATTTTCTGGATGCCCTGACGACACGATTCGGAATTCAGATCATCTATACGGATAGTCGCGAAGAGGCTGAAGAACGGGTTGCGAACCTGGCGGCCCTGCACTATGCCTACCATCTCGCCGAACAGCAGGGCCTCGGTCGCTGCCTCACGGAGAATGATGTCTAGGCTCAAAGTGAGCCGATGGCATAGGGCCGATAACCGACGACGTGGGGGAAGCACAGACGGTCGGAAATGCCTTTCCTGCGCCTCACCACCGCCCGTCATTGATCGACTATCAGAGCCACGCGTTACGCTTCGTCGCAATCGCCCCTTTCCTTGGTCCGGTACGTCCCTCATGTTAGCATTTCAGTCGTATGGCGTTCTCAACGAGCGTGCACGACCTTCGCATCCTGATTCGCTCCTGCCACCCTCTGATCATCATTGAGACGGTCGAGGAAGAGCGGGTCTTGGCGTTGCTGCAATCCGTCGCGGCCCAGGAACGGATGCCATTGTTCGAATGGTCGATCACCAGAGGTCTCACCAGACATGACGACGGACAGACGCTCAGCAAAATGACGGCCACGCCCCTGGCCGTGCTCCAGCACCTCAATGGATTGACCGTCGAAGCCCTGTTCTGGCTCAAAGATCTTGCACCGCACTTGCAGGATGCCGCCGTGGCTCGCCAGCTGCGCGAAGTCGGTCATCACTTTGTCCGTTCTCGTACCACCTGCGTGCTGACCGGCCATCCCATCGCCCTCCCGCGGGACATTGAACAGCTCGCGGTCCGATTGAACCTGCAACTGCCGGATCGGAACGAACTACAGTCCATGCTCCAAAGCGTCCTCCAGTCGCTCGAAACCAGGACATTGCCTCGTCGCCCTGCCTCCACCACCGTCGTTCAAAGTCTCCTCAACTCCATCACCGACTCCAAACCGACGAATTCAGGGCCCTCGGCACAAGAGCGCGACACCATTCTTCGCGCCTTGCAAGGATTAACGCTGCATCAGGCCCGTCAGGTCATCACACAATGTCTCGTCGAAGACGGCGCACTCTCCGCCACTGACGTGCAGACGATCCTGAAACGGAAGGTCCAAGCGATCAAGGACGGCGGCCTGCTGGAATATTATCCCCTGGAAGATAACCGGTTTGAGTTGGGTGGGTTCGTCAACCTCAAATCCTGGCTGGACCGGGCGAAGGTGGGATTCACGGCAGAAGCCAAGGCCATCAACCTGACGCCGCCGCGCGGCATCATGCTGGTAGGTGTCCCGGGCTGCGGCAAATCGCTCGCCGCGAAAGCGATCGCGCGCGAGTGGCAACTCCCGCTGCTCAAACTCGATGCCGGCCGGTTGTTCGACAAATTCGTCGGAGAATCGGAGAAAAACTTCCGCACGGCGATCGAGATGGCGGAGTCCCTTTCGCCGATCGTCCTCTGGATCGATGAAATTGAAAAAGCGATGGCGGCAGGCGGCGGGAGCGGAGATGCCGATGCAGGATTGAGTCGCCGTCTCTTCGGGGCGTTTCTCACTTGGCTGCAAGAAAAGAAACAGGAGGTGTTCGTCGTGGCCACGGCCAACAACCTCGCGGCTCTCCCGCCGGAACTGTTACGGAAAGGGCGATTCGACGAAATTTTCTTCGTGGACTTGCCGGACGACGACGAACGAACCGCCATCTGGAAG
The DNA here is from genome assembly GCA_031315995.1 of Nitrospira sp. GTDB lineage: Bacteria > Nitrospirota > Nitrospiria > Nitrospirales > Nitrospiraceae > Nitrospira_A. The sequence goes on along the minus strand of JALDRG010000007.1, from coordinate 81,159 downwards.
ATCCACCTGGCGCTCCGCAAACAGGACAGCGTGGGATTCGACCTGGCGAAGATCGTCAGTGTCAGCAATGGATTCAGCGGCTCCGAAATCGAACAGGCGGTGGTTGCCGCACTCTATCGAGCCTTGCATCACAACACTTCGCTGACCACCGACCTCTTGATTCAGGAATTGCGTCACACCGTACCGCTGTCGGTCACTCGTCGTGAGGACATCGACCAACTTCGAACCATGGCCAAGGGCCGGTTCGTCAACGTACGGTAAGCCGCGATCACGATGGTTGCCCGAGCCACACTCGCCGACTGAGCAATGTCTCTCGCGAGCGTCGAATTTTGGCGACTCCTCAGCTCCATCCGGCAAGCACCTCGCAAGAATGGGTCAGGCTACAGTAAGATAATCCATTGCGCGTGGAACCGCTGAGGTCAGCGAATCCTTCTCCCTTACGGTGCCTCTAAACTTATACGGGCCAGAGACCCCCGTGGGGACCCCACTCCTATGGATATCGCTCCTGGCCGATGCATAGGGCCTGTTCACCTTAACCAGAGACTCACGCCATGATCATCATATATCCGTCGCATCCTATTCGAAACACCTTCGTCCGGGCGAGCCACCACGTCATTGGGCTCATGCTCCTCCTGTCAGTGGTGTTCGGAGGGAGCGCCCTGGTCCTTGCGAACGACCCGGAGGTACGCTCGGAAGGCCAAGTGGCACAACGCGCCAAAGCCGCTTGGGAACAGGGCACGATAGACCTGGCCCTCGGCATTCTTGACCAGGGGATTCATGACAATCCCCGGTCGCTCGCGCTGCACCAACTCCGCGGCGACATGCTCGCCACCTCACGCCACACCGAAGCAGCCCTTGAGTCCTACGACACCGTCCTGGCAAGCCTCCCTTCGTCACTGGACGTGCGATGGGCCAAATGGAGCATCTTGGTGAGATCGGGACAGATCGAGGAATCCGTCACCGAATTGCAGCGCATTGCGGCGATCGATCCCCAGAACCCCCTGATCCATTTACGCTTGGCGCGTGAACTCCGGAAACTCGACCGTTTGGAGGAATCCTTTGAGTCGTACAAGAAAGCCGTGGAACTGCGGCCGGACATGCTCAACTGGCGGTTAGCTATGGCCAGAGCACGGTTTGATATTTTGGACTACGAAGGGGCGGATCGCGATGTGCAATTCGTGCTGCAGCGGGTCCCGCCCGGCTCTCCGCTGGACCTGTCCGGCAAAAATCTGCTGAGCTTCTTCTATGGATCGACGGAGCGCGGGCGGCGTTTCTCCCCTGTCATGACCCCGGATGTGACGCCGAAACAACTACGGGACTGGTCGATGATTCGGCACGACGCCTATGTTCTGTTCGAGGCGAAGCGATATCAGGAAGCCGAACCAATGTACCGGCAACTCCTGCTCCTCAACCCGATGGATCCCACCGCCACACAACACCTTGGGCTCATCCTCATGAATCTGGGCCGGTGTAAAGAGGCCGTCAGCGTGATCCCGAAAATGGAAGGTCTCGATCCCCTCGATGAAGATTATGCGGCCACGGTCTATCGCCTGGGTCAATGTCTGGTCGATCTGGGGAAGTGGGAAGACGCCTACATCCAATTCAAGATCCTCTACGACACGACCGTGGAATTTGAAAGGGCGACGAGGGAAGTCCAACTTCCGATAGGCACCAGGCTGCTGGATAAGAACAAACTGATGTACTGGATGGACAAGATTCGTCCGCACGTCCCGGAGCTGGCAAAGGAAATTGAGGCGGAGGCTGCGAAAGGCGCCGCCCCCGGGGACGCTGCCGGTGCGCCGGTCTCGTCTGAAGGGGAAATTGCAGCGAAGACCCTCGAAAAGTTGGGGCCACAGAACAACTTGGATACGACGGCTTCCTTGGTCGGCAGAGACGCGGACTTTGCCTGGTTTCGATTCGTCATTCCGGCGAAGAGAGTCATGCGGGACGATTCGCCGACCGGCGCCCACGACTTTATTCCGTTGGACCCTGGAATCAGCTTTCCCACCACACAACAAGACATCTATCTGGTATTTGGATTGGTGGCGGCCTCATACGATGAGGTTCCGCTTGCGGCACGATGCTTCAAAGAGACCGCCGAGGTGACCGGAATACAGACGGCGGTGGCGCAGGATCGCCTGATCATGTCCACGAACGACCAATCCGGCTATTTTGTCCTCTCGCGCCCTGCCACCGGATGGACGGCAGGCCTCTACCGATGCGGATTATTTTCAGGCGAGCAAACCTCGGCCTACAATCAGGTGGACGAGGTACGGTTCCGTCTCGTCGAGCCGACGAGATCGTCCTAGCCCGCATTATCCATGAGCGCTGTTGCAAGCGACGACCCGTCACGAAAAACGGGCGCCGAACGTAGCGGACAGCCGAAGGGGTGGAGAGATACGAAGATACCAGCTAGAGGGATGCCTTCACGCGATAGCAGCCGGTGAAGGTTTCGCCGGGGTGAAGTCGCTGCAGGCCCCACTCGGGATGATTGAAGGCATCCGTCGCGCAGGTCATCGGTTCGATCGCCAACGCGCGGCGCGGCGCAGCGATAATCGCATCGCCTGTGTAGACGACCACCGCAGAGAACGATCGATCCATGACGATATCGATGGTGCGACCACTCCCTATATGGCGTAGCGACGCCGTCGCCATCCCGTCCGCATCACGCTCCAGCCCGACATAACAGTGATTGAAGCGGCGATTGCCGACCTGACGGTAGGCACGATAGTCCCACTCGCCGCCCTTCGCATCAATGACCGTTCCAGTCGGCACGAGCCGTTCATTGAACTCAAGATACCCGGTGGCAGGAATCTTGGACTCCACCTCATCCACCAGCGCGGTCCCGAGCGTAAAATAGGGATGAAACCCGACCCCGACCGGGGCCGCCTGCTGTCCCACGTTTTGGACGGCAAATGAGCACAACAAGCCCTGCGCATTCAACCCGTAGACGACACGAACCGCGAGTGAGAAGGGATACCCTCGTGGAGCATATGACGCGGCATTCAGCAGAACTTCGAATGTCACCTGATTCCAGTCGGCCTGCTGCGTTCGCCATGGCAAGGTTCGGACAAACCCATGGATCGCATTCGGCCCTTCCTTGTCGTTCCGTTCGAGTTGGAATGTCTGTCCGTCGAACCGGTAGCGGCCTTCCGCCACGCGACCTGGAAACGGAATGAGCACATCGCCCTGCCCGCCCTTTTTCTGCGTACCGCCTGAATAGCCCCAGATAATGTCGGTTTCGCTGCCATCGCCTTCCACCACGAAGTAGCGACGCAAAGACGCGCCCCACGGCGACACCCGCGCGCGCTGCCGCTCAAACGAAAGTGAAATTTCCGTATCCGGCGTCGGAGCAATGGTCATGATACGCTCCATAGGAGCAGATGGCCTGGTCCGCGCTCTCGGCGCGTGCTCACAGATCCTTCCCCATCAAGTATTCGAACCGCCGACGAAAATCGTCCAGGGCGAGACCGGCTGTGGTCGCAAACCGAACCAGATCATGAGGGTGACTCAGATCATCCGAAGACAATCGAATCATGTATCGGCGGGCGATGGCATAGGACTCCGAGTCCACGTCCACCATGCGCACGCGGGTGCGCCCGGTGGCCGGGTCCAGGATGTCGCCAAACGGGATCGGAATAAACCGGCCATTTTGAATCGAGACCATAGCGGCATTCCCGCCTTCCAAGAGAAACTGCGCCGCGCAATAGCCGAGATCGCGAGTGTATTCCATGTCGAATGAGATGGGGTCGGCGCACCGAAGCTCGTACCCGATGTTTTTATCAACGATGGTTGTTTTGATGCCGAGAGCGCGCAGCTCCTTCTCAACTGCCCGCTTGAGCACGAATCCAAAGTTGATCTCCGCCAGCCGCACATGCCCGTGCTGGTCCCGCTCCACATCCTCCAACCCCTCGAGGTCTTGTTGATCGAGGATTTCGACCAGCCCTTCCGCCAATACAGCCACCCCGTCTGGTCGTCCGGAACTCACCCGCTTGATGAACGCACCGACCAAAATATCGACCAGGGTCTTCAGACGAATGGGTTTATGGCGGAATTCCTCAGGGATCACCGTCAAAGTCGCACCGGCAGCCTTGCCGATGCCGAGAGCCAGATGCCCCGCCTTGCGACCCATCGTCACCACGAAATACCAGCGTGAAGTCGTCTCCGCATCCACCATCAAGCTCTTCACGAGCTCGACGCCGATATGGCGAGCCGTCTGGAACCCAAACGTTGGAATTCCATGCGGGAGGTCCAGATCGTTGTCGATGGTCTTGGGCACATGCACGACCTGGAGGCCGCCGGCGGCTCGCTGCTCTAATTTCAGCGCGGAGAACGCCGTATCATCCCCTCCGATCGTGATCAGCCTGGTCACTCCAAGCTTGTTCAGGCTCGCCAAACAGGCATCGAGCCGCTCGAGCTTCTGAGTCGGATTTGCACGCGCAGTACCGAGGCAGGAGCCACCACTGAAGTGAATCCGACTGATGTCTTCGATCGACAAACGTCTGACCTTATCGGTATTGCCTTCCATGATCCACTTGAAACCATCTTGAATGCCGATCACATCGCACCCGCCGAGAATGCTCCGGATCGTGGCGGCCCCGATCACACTATTGATCCCAGGCGCCGGCCCACCCCCCACAAGAATCCCCACTATCGGTCGTTGTTTGATTGCCGTCATGTCTAGCCTGCTCCTATTTCGCGCGCATAATATTCACTGCCAACCAGTTCGTTCAGGGTTCCGCTTCTTTTCCGGCACAACATCTCCCTGTTTCCGGCCTTCGCGTTCAGCTGGGCCTTCGCTCTGAACAGAAATGAACTCAACACCGCCAATAATTTGATTGTCATGCGCAGCCGCGTCTCTGGAGCCTGCCGTGATGGGACCCTACACGGAGAAGGAGAACGCGTCAAGAAGGAGGCGTCTCGTGAACCCTGATCCACACCCGCGCAATCGACTCATTCGCCGTCGTCAATTCATGACCGAGTTGGATCGACGCGGAAAGGACGGTCGGTGGTGATGTCGACTGGACGGTGCAGGTCGGACCTTCGACGCAATTTCCTTCAGGCGCTCCGTAAAATCTCGAACATGAAGGTCATGGTCAATGGCAGTGGATACATGCATCAGCAAAAGAACATTATTTTTGGGGAAGCCGTCCTTCAAGCCCCGGCAGCACCGCATCAAAAAAGGCATTTTGAAATAGGGTGATCAGCATTTCCCACGTGCTGGCCTCCGGATTCTTGACGGGTCCTGAAACGTCAGCCTTCGTAGCCACCTCTCCCCGAGGGGTATTTTTCAAAAGCTCAGAGACCACATTAATCGTTTTCTCATAAATTTTTGTTAACAAGCCTTTGTCCTGATCTTGGGCGGGGTCGTATGCGTTGACATTCTTAAATAGCGGCTTGAGATAGCCATTCACATTGCCGTCTTTGACTGTCATTTCGCTATATACCGAAAAAACTCCCGCTGTTACATCCATTCCTCCATAGGCCCGCAACAATTGGTTCATAGATTTCACTTGGGTGTTCACGATTTTGACGCTCAGATTAAAGTCCGGGGATTTCGTCTCCGGCCGAAATACGCCTGTGATCTGAGTCATCCCGCTGCCCATCAGGAGACCATTGAGCTTGATCGTAGCCGTCCCTTCAGACAGCTGGTTGCTCCAGTTCTCCACGTCAATCTCGGTTCCGCTGATAAACATGCGATAGGAGGGACTGGTCGTTCGATTCACGAACCCGAACTCACTATTCTCGATTTTCCCCTGGTCGATCTGCAACAGGAGCGTGGGATGATTGGCAGCGTGCTCGGCCGCTTGCGCCACCTTCTTGGCCGTGTTCTTCACCTGCTTTTCCGTCTTGGCCGCATGGATAAAGTCCCCTTTCACTTCTTGCAGCGTCAAGCTGCGGAGTCGCACCACTTGCACCGTCGGGGCATATTCTACATGCCCCGTGGCAGACAGGCGTCCCTTCGACAGATGTACCTGATATTGAACCGTGAGCGGTAGCAGATCCGCCAGCTCGATGTCGGTGAGCGTGAGATCGGCGTTGACTGCCATGGTGGGCTCGGCAAAAAAATCGGCATGGCCATCTAATTGGACACGCCCCTTGTCAAAGATCACCGCCTCGACATGCAGATCTGAGGGATACTGCTGGGGCTTTGAGCGCACATTGCGGATATTCTCGACGGTCACATTCAAGTCCGTGATATGGAGCGGTTTTGAGGTCGCGTTTTCCCGATAGGTTACATCGCCCTTCGTAATGCGGACTTCGTTGAGTTGGACCTGATGCATGGCAAAGAGGGCTTCCTGCCAACTCTGTCTCTTAGCCGGTGAATCCTCGAGTTCCTTGGCCGCCTGGGGACGGGTAAAGTGAATCACCGGGCGATCGATCCACTGATCGCTCACCAGACGTCCGCGCAGTAAGGCACTCCACTGGATGCTGGCATGCACCTGCGCGAGGGCGGCGATCGGTGGATCCGGGTGCTCCCTTTGCCTCACGATCACGTCCTTGAGATCCAGGGAGAAACTGATCGGATGCAGGTCGAGGGCCCCAATGCGAACGGTATAGGTCGGGAGGCGTCTATTCAGTTCGCGTTCGGTATAGGCGCGCAAGGGTTCATCGATAAAGAACAATGCGACCCCAGCTAGCAGCAGAACGCCGAAGAGCACCACAGCGATCCACCGCCACATTCGACGGGAATGCGCGCGACCTTCACTTTCGGAAGAGCTATCTGGTGAAACAGGTGTGAGTCTCACCAAGGCCACCATTCGAAGGATGAAGAAGCCATGATCGTAATCTACTATGGCGTTCGACCGCGTGTAACTGGGCAGAGCCCTTGCGCAGATGCCGTCAGCGAAGACTGGTTCCTCAAACAACTTTGGCAGCTGGGGCTTTGCCGAGCTGTAGCATCAGTGCCTGCCATGTCATCATCACAGACTCTTTCTGTGATTCTGCCAAGCCCTCGGACGAAAGAATCAATTCTTGCACTTATTCTTTTTCGGTCACTGGCGATTGAAGGTGAACACTAGGTTCTGAATGGTTCACACCCGACTGGAATCGACCAATGAGGAGTTGAAGGATATGACCCAGTCAATTAAGACACTGTTGCAACGCATCCGGATATGGACGCTGTTCAAAGAGACGTTTACCGCCTGGAGCAATGACAAGGTGCCGCGTCATGGCGCCGCCCTTGCCTACTATACCGTGCTCTCGCTCGTACCCCTCCTCGTGGTCATTATTGCGATGATCGGGCTTATCTTCGGGCGCGAGGCAGCGGAAGGCCAGGTTCTGGAGCAGATTTCTGCCCTCGTCGGCCCGCAAAGTGCCGAGGCGATCAAGGGGATGATTCAGCGAGCCAGCCAGCCCACCACCGGAATCGTCGCGACGCTTGTGGCCGCTACCACCCTACTCGCCGGTGCCTCAGGGGTGTTTGCACAGCTGCAGGACTCGCTCAATTCCATTTGGGGAGTTCAGCCTAAGCAGGGGCGTGGGCTCTGGGGGCTCATTCGTGATCGCTTCATTTCAGTCGCCGCCCTGCTCGGAACGGGATTCTTGCTTCTCGTGTCACTCGTGCTGAGCGCGGGACTTTCGGCATTGGGCAAATGGTTCGGGGGGTGGCTTCCAGCTCCTGAATTTGTGTTGCAAGTATTAGAGCTTATCATCTCGCTGGCGGTCATCACCGGTTTGTTTGCCCTCATGTTCAAGGCCCTCCCCGATGCCCGCATAACCTGGAGTGATGTGTGGGTGGGAGCCGGGTTAACGGCACTGCTGTTTACAATCGGCAAGTTCGCAATCGGCCTCTATCTCGGGAAGAGTGACGTCGGATCTGCCTATGGGGCGGCAGGGTCCCTGGTCATTTTGCTCGTATGGGTCTATTACTCAGCACAGATTCTCCTGTTTGGTGCTGAATTTACACAAGTCTATGCGAATGCCGTGGGCTCGCGCATTGTCCCATCCAAGAATGCCGTCGTGGCCGATCCCAGTAAGGCGGGAGATCCAAAACGATCGTTGCCGCATGGTGCAAGTCTGGACATGGACCGCAGAGGAGCAGCGAGCCCAGTAAACGCACTGGCAACTGGATCTGTTCGCCGGGCTGAGGAGACCGACAGCGATGGGCTCTCCTGGTGGTTCGGAGTGGTGGTGCTTGCCGTTTCGTTAATGCGGTTATTCCGTAGTTCGGCGAAATAATCGTGCGGTCTCAACAATCGGCGGAGGATATGACCCTTATTGAACAGATCAGAGCAGGTTATGTGCGACCACATTCAGACTGGATCTGGGGACGGGGGGACGAACTGACTCGTTCAGGCCGTCAGAAGTGGGGGGCCGGTCGGCGGGAGTACAGCCGGCCTGATGGCCGGCCGCCTCACCGAGAGGATGAGCACAGACGCTTAGGGAGTCTTGCTTGCTGGAGAGTCCTGGGCGTCACCCTTTTCAACCTTGAGGATATTCACATCAAAGGTGAGCATCTTTCCGGCCAGCGGATGATTGAGATCGATCAGCACTTTCTTGTCGTTCACTTCGAGCACCTTCACCAGCCTGTTATCCGATGCTTGTAGAATGTCCCCAACCTTCACGTCTTTGGGAAGCTTCTCTTTCTCAACGCTCTGTCGCAGCTTATTGTTGTAAGGACCATAGGCGTCCTGCGCCGCGACGTCGATGCGCCGTTTCTGTCCTGCCTTCATGCCTTCAAGAGCCTTTTCGAGGCCGGGGACAATCTCATGAGCCCCCTGCACGAATATAATCGGCTCCTGGCCGACATTCGAATCGGCCACGGATTTGTCGGGTAGCGTCAGCGTGTACTCCAGTGACACTTTGACACCGTCGGCAATGGCAAGGTCGCTTTGCGCATAGGCGCCCTCGCTCCACATCTGACAACCGACGACGAGCATCGTGCCCAGCAACAGACTCCGTCCGAATCTCATCAACGCATCCTCCTCAATCATGCCGGTCCGGCACTCCTGCCGGACCATGCGGTGCTTCAACTATTGCCACGGCGCGGGGCGGCGGGACGATCAGCACGCCACCCTCGACGTCCCTGTCCGGCTTTTGCATCCTGAGGCAGTGAGTTTTGTCGCTCCCCCGAACGACGTGGTCGAGCGTCGCGCCCCCGTCCGTCATGCCGGGTTTGGCCGTTCGACTCAGGCTCGTTGACAGGGGGCGGCAGCGCTGCCAGAACAGGCAATGTCAGGCGCTTCGTTTGGATGCGCAATCGACGCACCATCGCCAAATATTCATGCTCTTCTTGCGGAGAGAGAATCAAGAGCGTCGCGCCGGATCGTTCAGCCCGCCCCGTGCGTCCAGTGCGATGCACGTATGACGTGGGATTACCCGGTAGCTCGTAATGAATGACCTGAGACACCGACGGCACATCCAATCCGCGCGCGGCGACATCGGTTGCCACCAGCGAGCGCAGCCGCCCGGACCGGAAGGCCGTGAGCGTTCGCTCTCGTTGGGCTTGTGAATGGTTTCCGGTGATAGCACCGACGGAGGCCGGTTCGCCGCCCAGACGGGCAGCCAATCGCTTCACTTTATATTTCTGATCGCAAAAGACCATCGACTGGGCACCGGACTCCGGTGACTGGAGGAGCGTATGAATCAACTGCACCCGTGAGGCTTCGCTTGGCACCACGTAATAGGCATGGGTAATCGTGGTCGGCGTATTCACCCCGGGATCGACCGCTGTACGAGCCGGATTCTTCAGCATCGACTCCGCCAACGTCAGAATCTCAGGCGAAAAGGTCGCGGAAAACAGCATGGTCTGCCGTTGCGCGGGAAGCAGTTGCAGAATACGCTGGATGTCGCGGAGGAATCCACGATCCAACATTTGATCGGCTTCATCCATGACCACATACTCGACGCCGCGCAGGTCCAAATGGCGAGTCCCGGCCACGTCCAACAAACGCCCCGGCGTTCCAATCACGATCAACGGCGATTGGCGAAGCGCGCGGTAATGCCGTTCGATGGGGACACCGCCATATACAGCCAACGACGTGACCGACGGCGGCGCATATTTGCGGAGCTCCATTTCAATTTGGAGAGCCAACTCACGAGTCGGCGCCAGCACGAGGGCCCGGGGCGATCTGACAGAGCCGGTGTGCGATCCTGACGCATGGCCGACGGCCTTCCAACCTTCTTTGACGGCCCGTTCGATCAGAGGAATAAGAAACGCCAGCGTTTTTCCGCTCCCGGTCTTGGCCTGGGCCAACAAATCACGACCCTCCAGTGCCAGCGGAATAGCCGCGCTCTGAATGGGAGTCGGCGCGGTAAACCCGGCCTGTTGTAAACGATCAGCCAGAAACGATGTAAGAGACAATTCGGCAAACGACACCATGCAACAACACTCCTAAATCTCAATCTTGGGAAAACAGGGGCAGGCAACCTGATGGCCCTGCAGACCAGAGAGAGGACAACACGGTAAGAAAAACGCAGGGGCTACCCCGTCGGCAGCCCCTGAATAGTATAGCGAAACGAGCGCCGCTTAGTTCCGGCCTCCGCCCATTCCACGTCCTCCGCCACCACCGGAACGGGGCTCCTGCGGGCGGGCTTCATTCACAGTCAACGTGCGGCCACCGAATTGTGTCCCGTTCAACGCGTTAATCGCCGCTTGCGCCTCGGAATCTCCCGACATTTCGACGAAGCCGAAGCCCCGTGACTGGCCGGTAAACTTGTCCGTAATAATGCGCGCCGACGTCACCGCCCCGTGCACCGCAAACAGGTCACTCAGCTGCTGCTCGGTGGTTGAATATGGCAAGCCGCCAACGTAGATCTTCGAACCCATTGGGGTCCTCCTTTGAGAATAGAATGGTGTTGTCTGGGACTCGAGAAAGAGACGAGGAAGGAATGGGCCGAAGATGCAAACACAGCGGCAATCTTAGCTCTGGCTTCCGAAATTCCCGGGGAAAACCCAAAACAACATCGAATCGAGCCCTGTAATTCTTTTTCTACTTCACCGCCAAGGCCCTTCGCAATGAAGCACCTTCACTGTATCCTACCGAAATTGGAAAGGCAAGCGTGAAATGGTCTTGGCCAAAACCAAGATCGCGCCTCGCCCTTAGTAGGCAGCCGGCGACGACAACGGGCGGCTGGAATACAACGGAGCGGCATTAAAATTATCGAACCGCGCCGATGCCTGACCCCGCACCAAAATCCCTACTTGCCCGACTCCAAGTGCTTGATCCTCCACTGAAAGTGCCAGGCGCCCGTCGAAGTAGGTCTCCACGAAATCCTTGCTGATGATAGTGTTCCGTTGGACCCGGAGCGTATGCCACTCAACCGGCTTCGTCTTCAACGGTGCTCGGCCGAGTACCGATTCCTTCCCGTCGATCACACGTACTACCTCTATGACCTTCTGCGACAAATCCACCAGAGTCGCGTAGTAGTTCTTGGAGTCTTTCATCCCGAACACCACCCCCGCCTGCCCCACAGCGGCATCCATTCCTTGGTGAATACGAACAACCAAGTCAGGGTATTCATACTGAAATCCGGGCGCCACGAGCAGATCGACGCATTCGGGACAGCCAGACGCCCCCACTACGATATTGGGCGATGAGGGTGCCGCTGATTGTGCCTCAACTTTCCATTCCCTGCCGGGTTGATCACCCGGCGCGACGGCGAGAAAACCCCTGGGAATCGATCCGACCTGATCCTGATCAAAGGTCCAATCGTTGAACAGCTGGGGATTCGCCTGTTGGCGCAAATGTTCCGCTTTTTCTGCATGTGTTTCCTTCGACACCGCCCACACGGACTCCACCCCACTCGCCAACAGACCGACGAGCACGATGAGGCCGACATACCTCCGAGCCCTTTTCGGATGTGCATTACAAAACCGCTGGATGCAGCGAACGGTCTGTATCTGTCTCATCGACTCATTTCCATATTGCACGGCCGCATTCCTCCTTCGAGCGGATCTCACGATTTCGGATGGGTCGACTTGATCCGGATGATCTCCTGTTGAAATCGATCGCGTTCAGCCAGAATTTCCTTTCGTCGCCAGCCGCGAAAGGTCCACCACTTTATCTTATCCATAAACGTGACTACGGGAGGAGGGACATTCCCTGCAGGCCCGTGCTGAAATTCATAGCCCTGATGGGTGCCCTGATTCTCTCGAAACCGCTCGTACTGATGGTCGTAGAGACCATTTCCTTGCCCTGCCATAGTTCCTACCTCTTCCTTCGCGTGTCGGGGGTATCCTCGACCCTTACGCAAGATCGGCTCTTGAACAATAGATTCGATCACCGCCGGATAACCGAATAGTACCTTGAGCCCTCAGCTCTCTGCAATGGGACCAGCAGGGTATGTTATAGTCAGATTTGTCCGCACGTCCCAGCATCAAGAGCGATGAGGTATGGTCATGGATCTTCGCCAGCAGCCGCCGCGGCGATGGAGTGACGCCCTGGCAGGCATGATGTGGCTGCCTCGGTTGATCGACAAGGTGCGCGCGTTTCAAGCCGGCACCCTGGGAGCCTACGCCTATCCCTCCGCGCTCGACCAATCCTTCCTGCGTCGTTTTCAACTCACGCCCGCCTATATCGAGCCTCTGGTACGTGAGGCGAAATCGGATGAGGCCATCGGAGAGGCGATCCGACAACATCTCCAGCTAAGCGATGAAGAGGTCCGAAATCGTTGTGCCCTATTCCGGGAGAAGTACCGCTGGGCATTCGCGGTGTTGGACCGAGATGACGGGTATGTCAGGGGCCTGGGATATCCGATTCCCCGCTTTCTGCAACCACCGCTCTGGCGCTGGTATCAACGGTGGTCGGCGCAAAAGGCCTCCGCCACGTCTATCTGATGCTCGGCGGCTCTACCATACCGGCTGCGCCTCCCCAGCGAAGTATCAACCTCGCTGGGTCGCCGTGCCTTCGTCTCCCTCTCATGCTGCTGCTCGTTTTTTCCTTCAGCCTGGTTGCCGCTCAGAGTTTCGCCGACGGCGTGCCCGCCCCACCCACCGCACTCACACAAGCATTCAATCTCCTCTCCAGTGAACGCATGCTGGAAGATATCCGAGCCTTGAGCGGACCAGCATTCAACGGACGCCAGACAGGCACGCCCGACGATCTCGCCTCCGCAGAATTCGTCCGACAACGGTTCATCGATCTGCAGACGCTACGCTCATCGGTTTCCGAATCTCGCGCCACGCTTGATCGGCCCCCGGAGCATACATGGATTCAGTCCGATCCCGTCCGCGCCACTACCATCGGGAAGGATCCACTCCTGCAGATTCGACTGGCAGACGACTCTCAACCGGCCTTGATCGGCACCGACTATCTTCCTATCCTCGATTCGCCTTCAGCCGACCTGCTGCAGACCTCGATTGTCTTTGTCGGATACGGGATCTCCGATCCTGACGGCGGATTCGACGAATACGCCGGGAACGACGTTCGAAACAAAGTCGTGCTGTTTCTCCGTGGAAAACCAGATCGGTACACCAAACCAATCTCCCATGCAGATAAAGCACATATGGCCCATGCCCATGGAGCCATCGGTTACCTCACTGCCACCGGTCCGATTCTCACTGCTTATGAAACACGTCGTGGTATCACCGGTCGACCGAGCGCCTTCTACGGACTCACGGACCCGCACAGGACGATTCCCGGCGCCTGGATCAGTACCGCACTCGCTTCGGCCATCCTTGGCACCCAGCAGCCAGACGACGACCATCGACTGCGTCGATTGCAGCAGCAGCTCAATGACGCCATGATCCCGCAGACCATGGTCATCGATCGCTCCATCACGCTCCGCTGGCAGAGCGCGCAGCAGGACGGCATGCTCCGGAACGTCATCTCAATTCTTCGTGGACAAGATGCCGCGCATCAGGACGAAGCGATCGTGATCGGTGCCCACCGCGATCATTTTGGAACGCAAGGCGGGCTACTCTTCGCCGGCGCCGATGACAACGCATCCGGCACTGCCGTGCTCTTGGAGGTGGCACGAGTACTCGCCTCGGTGCCGGCCGGCCTCAAACGTTCGATTGTGCTGGCGTCGTTCAGCGGAGAAGAACAGGGGTTGCTGGGATCGAAATTGTACGTGAGCCAACCGGTCCTGCCGCTGTCCTCCATCGTGGCCATGATCAACGTGGATCACGCAGCAATCGGAAACGGACGGCTCACCATCGGGGTGACTGGTCTAGAGAAGCCCATTGCGCAAGCGGCCGGGCAACGTGCCGGGCTTGCAGATCGTATCGATCTGTTCGGTTTTTTTCCGGGGGGAGACCATGTGCCGTTTAAGGAGGCGGGAATACCCACGGTGACGGTGGTCAGTGGAGGGATCCACCCGCATTTCCATCAACCCACCGATACAGCGGAGACCGTCAATCCAAATCTTCTTTCTGATGTGGCGCGTTATGTCCTCGCCATCGCCCGGCAACTCGCCGAGACCCGCTAAGATCCTCGTATCGACTTCCGACCGTATGAGACTTCAGCCATTCTACGGCAGCAGGGAGCTGACAACCAGCGACTGATTACCTCAGACCTACGAGGCATGACGCCTGGGAGGGAACTGAAACGGACCTGCTTGGCAGCCAGGCCTATCTCGCCGGACATCGTGCTTCCGACAACGGCGGCATTCGATGAAAGAGGAATGAAAAAGATTGTGCTGGTTCGTGGCATAGACCACTATTTGACCGCCACCACTTCGACCTTGCCCACTCGACGCGTCACTGTAATCCCCACATCATGGTCATAGCGCCGCAAGTGAAAATCTACCGACCCATTTCCCACCGTCAGATTCTTGATCTCCATTTCGCCCACAAAGGCCGGTAAGCTCGGATAGCTGAACACCACCTTGCGCTCTGACGCAATAATCGATAGGCCGAGGCAGGCTTGGACCGCCATGAAGGCCGACCCCGCCGCCCACGCTTGTGGATTGCAGGCCACCGGGTACCGCGTGAGGCCCTGACCGGGTCGACGCACGAATCCACAGAAGAGTTCTGGTAATCGATGAAAGTCGAGCACGAGGCTGACCTCGAACAATCCGGTCATGACAGTTTTCACCTCGTCCTTAAGACCATACCTCGCCAGACCGGCGGCAATCATGGCATTGTCATGGGGCCACACGGATCCGTTGTGATAAGACATCGGATTATACCGGCGTTCCGAAGCGGCGAGCGTTCGAATCCCCCACCCGCTGAACAGGTCATTGGACAGCAGGCTCTCCGCCAAGCGCTTTGCATGTTCTTCGCTCGCAATGCCCGTGTACAGGCAATGCCCGGCGTTGGATGATTTGACCCGGCAAGGCCGTTTCTTCCCATCCAAGGCCAGGGCATACATAGACAGGTCATCGCACCAGAAGGCCTCTTCGAACCGGCCTCTGAGCGAGAGGGCCTGCTTCCGCAACTCACCGGCGCGATCGACGTATCCGAGCGCATCGGCCAACCTGGATGCCTGCAGCTTCGCGTCGTACACATACCCTTGCACTTCGCAGAGAGCGATGGCTCCTTCGGCCAATGACCCGTCCGCATGTGAGATGGAATCATGCGAGTCTTTCCAGCCTTGATTATCCAGCCCGGTCGGCGATTTCCGCACATACTCCAAGAAACCATCCCCGTCGGAATCGCCGAACGTATCCATCCACGTCAAGGCCAATTCAATATTGGGCCAGAGAGACCGTGCAAATGCCAGGTCACCCGTGCGCTCATAGTAGGCGCCGGCCAACATCACAAATAAGGGTGTGGAATCGATGCTGCCGTAATAGAGTCCAAACGGAATCTCTCCCAGGGCGGCCATTTCACCCTTGCGCGTCTCATGGAAGATCTTCCCAGGCTCGGCGTCCTGAGCGGGATTCAGCTCTTTGGCCTGCGTGGCTGCCAGATAAGCGAGGACACCTCGCGCCAGTTCCGGCCTAATCCACAGACATTCCAATGCCGTGATAATGCCGTCTCGGCCGAACGGCGTGCTGAACCACGGCACGCCCGCATAGGGATAGGGCCCTTCCGGCCTGTCCGTCACCATCATGCAGACATCCGTCAACGAACGATTCCACCATTCGTTGAACTGCGCGTTGTTTGTGTGAACGACACAATCGCGAGTCTTGACCGCTCCGATCGCCATTCCGGCTTCAACAATGGCCGCATCGTAGGCCAAGAAAGGTCGACGGTCCTCGTCCAGGTCGCAGGCCACCATCACCACCACCGAGGCTTCCCCCTTCGGATCCAGCTCGATATCAAACGTCGCTTGCGATGCGCTGACTTCGAGGGGGATCGGGGTGAATTGAATCCTCGTCTCGCGGACTACCCCATCGAGTCCTTCGTACCTCAATCCCAAGACATCTTTTTGCAACACATTCGGCAACAACGCGCCCTTCCTTGGGCGTTTTTTCCCCCGTACTTCGAAAATATCCGCGAAGTCGGCCTCGAACCGGATCGACAAGGTCATCTGCACAGGAGCCAGGCTGAAGTTCGAAAGCCGAAAGCGCTCATATGACACACCATTCCATAAGAAACGGGAACGAAATACGTGGACGCTCCCCCGAGGAATCGCGATACGGCCATCCCGATAGAGATCTGGGTTCGTGAGGTCGACGGCCAGCAAGGCGTTGTCTTCTTTGACCGTGGAACTCAGCAGCATCGGTCGATTGTTATTGAGAAAAAGTTCCTGCCGCGACAGAAAGCGGGTGCCTTCGTGAAACAATCCCTGGGTTCCTCGACCCACCGGTTGAATGTCTCCATAACGGTCAAATACCCCGAAGGTCTCGCCATGCTTGAGCACACGCGTGCGATCATCCGTCATGGACGAACTGGCTAAAATATAGAACTGATCATTGACGCTGATAATTTCTTCCACGAAATCCTCCAACAGTCCTCCGCTCACAATCGCAGATGGGGGAAGGCCAATCGCATCCGGTCATGATGTGGCACATTGATGCGGCACATTCCGGCTCTCGTCCCCCACATGCTACCCAGCCGCGAAGCATACCCCTCGTTCCAAACAGGATCAATGACTCGTCGGCTGAACGGCCATCACAATAGGCCGCTCTTCTCCTTCCGCGCTGCGAGGACTTCCCTCATTCCAATTGGTCCTGACCCATCGCACCACTCCCAACGCGACGAGTGCCGAGAGAAAGAGACCGATGCCGATCCCGAACACGCTGGGACGCTCACCGAATTCCTGCGTCGTCCAACCGAAAACCGTCATCCCCGCAATCGCGGCCGTCATGGCCCCAAGGTTATAAATCGCCAACACCCGACCCAACAGAGTGGATGGGGCAATTTCCTGCAACACACCCCAGGCCACCGGGGTCAGTGTTCCCGTGCCCATGCCGATGACGACCATAAGGCCAGCCGCCACCAGCCGGTTCGACGTCAACGTCAAGCCGAGCATCGCCATGCCGCTGATGCCGCTGGAGATCGCCATCAATTGAATCCGCCGAGGAAGCGACCAGGCAGATAGCTTCACCAGCCCCAGCGACACCAAGAGTAATCCGACCCCGAACGCGGACCAGAGATACCCCACCTCGATGGGACCGAGATCCAGCAGCTTTTTGCCGAACACGGGAAAGAGCGTGCTGAAGGCGCTCGTCGAGAAGGTATACATCGACGCAGCCCCGATCAACATTAAAATAATCCGTTGCCGCCGGATGACATAGTGAAAGCCATCCCGGACATCACGAAACGTCCCGGCCAGGGACATCTCAGCGACCGGTACCACCTCGGTTGGCCCGAACCGAACAAAGAGAAAACAGGCCGCTGAAACCACGTAGCTGACCGCGTTGACACAGAGCACTTCTTGGGAACTCATGGTCGCGATCCCGACCCCGCTCAGCGCCGGTCCAACGATAATCCCGATACTGGTAGTGGTCTGGAGCAGGGCGTTGGCGGCGGTAAATTCATGACGCGCCACCAGGGACGGAATCGACGCAGTCAGGGCAGGACCGAACACC
Organism: Nitrospira sp.; assembly: GCA_031315995.1. Classification (GTDB taxonomy): domain Bacteria; phylum Nitrospirota; class Nitrospiria; order Nitrospirales; family Nitrospiraceae; genus Nitrospira_A. The sequence goes on along the minus strand of JALDRG010000007.1, from coordinate 63,294 downwards.
GCGGAGGCGACGGCATGGACAAACACCATCAGATACAGTCGCTCGATGCTGAACGATTCGACTGCGAGAAGACAGGGAATTACCCCCAGCACGACCGCGCGGATCAAGTCACTACTGATCAACAAAAGCTTTTTGGGGACACGATCGACGATCACGCCAATGAAGGGGCCGAATAGAATCGGCGGCAACGTCTGCAACAGCCCGATCATGGTGGTCTTGAGAGGAGAACCAGTCACCGCGTAGACAAACCACAGCAAGGCCAGCTTCGACACACCATCGCCGACTTGCGAGACCATCTGGCCCCACCACACGAGCGTGAAGTCGCGCGTCAAGAGATGCGGCGACCACTTCACTCTTGGGCGTCTCGTTGCTCTTCCGCTCCCGCGCCGTGATTCAATCATGTCAGCAGATCGAGTAGGTTCAGACTCCCTGTGACGGCCCTATTCCTGCACCACCAGCCGCACGGCTTCGGTATTCACCGCTCGCACTCCCGGCACTTGTCGTGCCGCTTGAGCCGCTTCGAGCACGATCACCTGGAATCGCGTCGTACCGCTCAAGGTGACGATGCCCTGTTCTGTTTTTACCTCGAACTTCACCGTTTGCAAGGTGACACTTTTCTCGAAGCGCTCCTTGACCAGTTGCGTCAGCCGTTTGTCGCGTTCCGCGACGAGTCTATTGGTCGCATCAGCCTCAACCTTCAGACGGTTTTCGACCGCATGAACCCCGCTGAGGCACCGTACGATGTCCGCTGCCGCTCGCTTATCTTCCTCACGCGATACTTCGCCGAGGAGAACGAGATCCTTGTCTTTGACGTCCACCTCAATGGTGTAGGGAAAGAGCCGCGGGTCCGCCATGAGCGCGAGCTTGGCGGTCACCATCAACGAGCGTAATGGCTTTTTCACATCAGGATCCCCGGTTTTAGAGCGCTCCCCCGCGCCTGGTTCGCTAGGAGAAGCTTGCCCCTCTGCCGTCGGTTTCACCTCTGTCGCCAGTGCCACCGGGGGACAAGGATGCTCAGCCGCCGTGTCGGGCTCTTTCTCTTTCGTTTTCGATTCCTGCTCCTTAGGCTTCTGCTCCGACTCTTTAAGCTTATGTTCGGACTCCTTGGGCTTCGCCGCCGGTTCCTTCGCTTTGGACTCCGGCTCCTTCGCTTTGGTTTCCGGTTCTTTTGTTTTTGGCTCAGGCTCTTTGGGTTTCGTCTCGGAGTCCTTCGGTTTCTGATCCACCGGCTTAGTGTCCGAGTCTTTTGGCTTCGGCTCAGACTCCTTTGGTTTCAGATCCGGTTCCTTTGGTGGCACATCGGGGTCCTTCGATCGTTGTTGCACCGGCGGAGCGTCCGGCTTGCCATCGGGGCCCGATTCTGCCCTGACGAGAGAGGTCACACTTCCTATCCACGGCGCGGCGAAGAGCACCAGCACCCCTGTCACGAAGACGGTCCGAATCACCAGCATAGGCATATTGCCCCTCATGTTATTGAGTTGAACCGAGACTGCGAAGCCAATCGCCGAAAACCCGTCCTCGGTGTCGTCTCGGGAAACGAAACATCTCCGGAAGAAAAGACATACGCGAGGAAGGGGCAGAAAGCAACACTGAGAATGCCGGACGCAGAGCATCGGCAATCCCCATCGAAGACCCGCACGCACCCGTAGGCGTCGTGCGCGGCCAAAACGAACCCTCATGTGGAGAGAAATTTAGGCAACAGCCGGACTCACCACGAGGCCACGGCGGCTAACCTGCAGCGTGACCATCGCAGTGAGTAATAAGAGCAGTCCGATCCCAATGAGGCTCACGGCAGGACCTAAGGTGTCGGCGGCCCATCCGAATCCAGCCATACCGACCATGGCCGAAGCCATCCCACCGATACTGAACGTGGTAAAGACGCGTCCGAGTAAATGTTCCGGTGTCACTTCCTGAAGCATCGCCCACACGACCGGGTAGAACAGAGAGGTGCTCCCGCCGATGATGACGATCAGTAAGAACGTGCTGAACAGCACCGGTGTCTGGATCAATCCTAAGGCGCAGACCGCAAGACCGCCGATTGTCAGCGAGCGACCGATCTTGCCGATGCGATCCTGGAAAGTACCCTGCGGCATCCGAGCCAGCCAGATAGAAGCTGCCAGCATCCCGATACCCAAAGCCGACCACAACCAACCCAACTCCATGGGACCGACTTGCAGCAATTCCTTCGCGACCACCGGGAGAAGGAATACGAAGGCGCTGATCGCCAGATTGTACAGCACCGCAGTCACCATCAACGCAAATACCACTCGGTGCTGCAGGAACACGAAACGAAATCCGACCATCATGTCCTGCATGACAGGTGTCGCCAGCACATTGAGTCCCTTCACAGTTCGGCTATCACGAACGCGAATCGGCAAGAGGAACAGCGCGGAGACCAGAAACGTAGCGGCGTCCACATACAGCACATTCTGGGCGCCGATCAGAGCGATACCCAGTCCACTCATGGCCGGTCCCAACAAGACACCGATATTGGTAGTGCTCTGGAGAAACGCATTCGCCGTCGTGAGTTGCGACCGTTGGACGATCAGCGGCACAGCCGATGCCAGGGCAGGACCGAATATGGTGGAGACGATGGAGATGAGAAACACCAACACATACAAACGTTCCAGTGTCAGCATATCGAACGTATAAAACAGCGGTATCAAGAGGACCATCAAGGCTCGTAAGAAGTCCACGACGATCATGACTGTCTTCTTGGGGAGATAATCCAGATACACGCCGATCAACGGACCGAAGACCAAGGGGGGAATCGTCTGCAGCAACCCGATAGCGGTCATCTTGAGCGCCGATCCGGTCATTTCATAGACGAACCATAAAAGCGCCACCTTGTTCAGACCGTCGCCGATCTGGGAGACGACCTGGCCACCCCAGAGACACCCGAAATCACGGGTGGTCAGTAACCGCCATCCAGTTACATTCGACTCAGAAGTAGATTGCGACTCAGCTGCCATGCTTGTCCTTCTGCGAGGTTAACGTCGCGCTGACTAGAGGTTCGAGGCGTGTTGCTGTCCCGTCTGACCAGGGACCGCAGCGGCATCAGTAATTAATTGCTGGTAGATCTTCACATAATCGTTCGTCATGCGCTGAGAGGTGAATCGCTCATCAAAGACCTGTCGGCATCGTCGACGGTCGATTGTGCCGAGGTTGCCGACTTGGCTCACCATTTCATCGAGATTTTCGCTGACAAAGCCCGTCACACCGTGGCCGATAATTTCCGGGATGGATCCCCGTCGGTACGCAAGGACCGGTGTCCCACAGGCCAGACTTTCAATCAGGACGAGCCCAAACGGTTCCGGCCAATCATAGGGACAGATCAACCCGATCGCGTTCCCAATGAAATCACTCTTCTCCGCGTCGGTGATCTCCCCCACAAACTCGATCAAGGGATGATCCAGAAGTGGCTCGACGACTCGCTCGAAATATGCGCGATCCGCCGGATCGACCTTCGCCGCCATCTTCAGAGGTAATCCGACGCGTTTGGCCAATTCAATCGCTTGATCCGGACACTTTTCCGGCGATACCCGGCCGAGGAAGGCCAAGTACTTGCCTGGCTCTGAATGGAACGTATAGAGGTCGCGCGGCAACCCGTGATAGACAGTGTTGGCCCAGTTGCACCAGGGCAGTGGTCGACGTTGTGAATTGGAGATGGAGACCAGAGGCAACTCCGCAAAGTCACGGAAGACCGGCACAAGTTCAGGTAAATCCAATCGGCCGTGGAGGGTCGTCACGACGGGGACCCGACAGCGGCGGGACAGGGAAAACGGTAGGAAATCGAGATGGGAATGAATGAGGTCGAATTGGTCGGACGCCGAGAAGACCTGCTCGATCATCTGAATGAGTGGTGCTTCGCGGTTGAAGATCCCGGTGTTCAAACGCAACGCCTGCTGACAGGGCGCCTCCAGCTTCGCCTGCGTGACCGAATCACCACTGGCGAACAGCGTGACGTCATGCCCCTGCCGAACAAGCTCTTCCGTCAGATAGGAGACGATGCGTTCCGTGCCTCCGTACAACTTCGGAGGGACGCTCTCCCAAAGCGGCGATACCTGGGCAATCCTCATACGGACAATCTCCTTTAGTCTTGAACAGTCAGCGACGCGGGCCGGAAACGATATCTCTCCTCACACCACGCCCATCACCGTCTGCTGCATTCTTTCTGTTCTGCCTATCCGATTCAATTGACATCTTTGACACGAGCGCATTGTTTTTGTCGTCTTGCCGCGAGAAACATGAACGTTCGCAACGATCAGATGAGCAAAGCAAGCGTTATACCGCCGTGTCACCGGCACGCACTACTGGCCCCAATCATCTATACAAAGCACAATGAATCAATCACTTGCGCTACTTATGAGGGATAGACGGCTCGGAGGTGATGCGGCTCGAGGCCTGTGGATTCTGTTGATAACTGAAGCGCCGAGAGCAGATCGGCTGTGACAGGCTTGCATCGATACACCAAACCGCCACAGCAATTTCTCGTCCAAGCCTGAAAGAAGGTTGACCGCTTGATTCGTCGAGAAGTCGTGCAGGCACACCACACAACAGGCACGGGTGGCCTCGCAGTGGAGAAGCCTGGCTGAAGACCACCGAGCGGCCAACCTTCATGCCGCAGAAGCGAATTCGCGACGGCAGCAGAGATAGGCCTTCACCATGAATTGGCTAGGGAATGTCGTCGAGCAGACCGGACTGAATGGGAGGCAACGGTCCGGCCTCACGTGGCCCGGGAGGAAACACGACCGGAGCGCCGACTTGATTGGCTCCCTGAATCAACCCCACCGATAGTCGCGGGCCAAGCGTCATGAGAGCGCCGCTCCAGGCTTGCCCGGTCGCGGGGTTACGGAAATTATACGATTCGAAATTACTCCCAAAGCTGTAGATGTATCCCTGAGTCCCTTGGTTGTCCACATACAAATTGCCGGGACCAACGAGATTGAACAGCGGGGCGACTCCGCCATTGAACCCGCGCACCCCTGAGACGGATTGTGCTGCTGCAGGCAAGGGGGCTAGGAGTAGTGCAACCCCAATCACCCACCGCCATGATTTTCCCTCACGCATGGCCATCCTCCTCGCCCTTCAACATGGACACGGATGTCGGTTTATGGTACCACGCCAGCATCAGTGCGGTTTCAGTATGGCTCAACCCAGACCTTGCATCAAGGAGTTTGTTATGACGAATCCAGCCCTCCGGGGATGCTTTCTTATTGGAAGTGCGACCGCGCTCCTGCTCTGGGCGGCGCCGACCGCGTTCGGCCTGGAAGTGAACAAACCGGTCCCCACTGAACGCCGCGAGGCCATGTCGCTCGCCGATGCCGTCCTGAAAGCACTGCAGAACAATCTTGATATCAGTATCGGCCGCCAAACGAGAGAGAGTCGCCTGGCCGACATTGTGATCGAGCAGGCGAAATTCGATCCGACCGTCAGCCTCAATGGACAATACAACCGACAGGTCTCTCCGCTCAATCGACCGATTTTGGGCTTCACCGGAGCCAATCTGCAGGACATCACAAAATTCGACCAGAATACCTCCACGGTCACCGCCGACATCACTCAGAATCTCCCGACCGGCGCCAACTACGACATCAACTATAGCCCTCAGCGTAGTTATGTCAGTGGCCCCAACACCTTTCTCTTCAACCCGGCCTGGACCGGCGGCCTCGCGCTGACGGTGACCCAGCCCCTGCTAAAGAACTTCGGAACCGACGTGAACAAGACGTTCATCTCGATTGCGCAGAACAATGCCACCGTCGAACAACATGTCTTCCTCGACCGAGTTCTGACCGTCATCGCCACGGTCGAACAGACCTTTTGGGAAATGGTCTTTGCGAACGAGAATCTCAAAGTCGCCCAGGCGGCGCTCAAGGCGGCGGAAGAATTACTGGCCAGCAATCGAGCCAAAGCCAAGGCCGGGGTCATGTCGATCGTGGATGTCCTGCAAGCGGAAGCCGCGGTCGCCTCGCGGGTCGAACAGATCCTCGTCGCAGAAAAATCGATTCGCGACCAGGAAGACCAATTGCGTCGTCTCTTGAACCCCGCGGAGGAGGAACTCCGGCAGGACTTGCGCCTGATCCCCACCGATCCACCCACGACGTCGCTGGAAGCGATCAGCCTACAAGAAGCCATTGATATCGCGATGGAGCGGCGGCCGGAGGTGTTACAGGCGGGCAAGAATGTAGAGAGCAGCGAACTCAATACGAAGTTTGCCAAGAATCAAATGCTCCCGACCCTGTCGTTTCAAGGCACCATGGGACTCTCAGGACTCGGCGCGGACTATAATGATGCGACCAAACGTAACTTCGGCGGTGACTTCTACAACTATGGCGCCGGCTTGGTCCTCAGTTATCCGCTCGGCAATCGGTCGGCACACAGCACCTACAACAAGCGGCAGCTCGAGGCTCGCAATGCCCAGGCCTCCCTGCAGAGCGTCCGCCAGCAGGTGATCGTCGGGGTCCGTGAAGCGGTCCGTCGCGTCCACACCGATTTCAAGCGGATTGAAACCACCCGGTCGGCCCGCATTATGGCCGAGAAACAATTGCAAGCCGAACAGGAACGGTTGAAGGTCGGCCTCAGCACAACCCGGTTCGTGCTCGACTTTCAACGCGACCTGGCCACCGCGCAAGGGAATGAACTTCGAGCTGTCCTCGACTATAACAAGTCGCTGTCGAATCTGGCCCGTAACAAAGCCACCACACTCGAACGGTATAGTCTGCGGCTCGAATAAACCCGCATGATCAGGCCTGAAGCCGCGCCATCGTCCCATGCGACGCAAGCCGTCGAACGGGGAGCGGCCCTTGGGCTGCTCCCCCTGACCGCCACCCTCCTGTTTTACGGGGCACCGACCACCCTCCAACAGAACAGCCTCTTTCAGTTTTTCCCGCAGGCCTGTGCCTATGCCGCCCTCATCGCCTGGGGCATCATCAATGGATCCGCCGCCCGGCTGGTCGGCCTCATACCCCGGTTGATCCCACAGGGCCTCCGTTGGGGCATGACCATCGGACTTGCACTCGGGACCATCAATGTTCTCGTCATTCTGTACCTCGTTCCCCTGCTCGGAGGAGATTACAGATTTCTTGCCGACACACCACACGCCAAGATTCCATTCCTAATTATGGTGCCGTGGTTCATCCTGCTCATTGCCACCATGGTCGAATTGAACTTTCGCGGCTTTCTCCTGGGTCGCCTTCTGGCCATGGGACTCCCGGCTCAGGCGGCCGTGCCGATGAGCGCCCTGGTATTTGCGTTCGACCCCTTTCTAGTGGCAACCTTTCAACACCTCCACTGGATCGCCGTCTGGGACGGCCTCGTATGGGGAGTATTGTGGGTCGCGCTCAGAAATCTCTATGCCACGATCGTGGCACACGCCGTGGAAGTCATCGTGTTGTACAGCGTCATACGAGTGATGCTGACCTGATATTCTTCTGCTCAGGCAGGCGGGTGACTTCAAGTAATGGTTGCACACGCGCCGCATTCACCTCTCCTGATATGCTGATGCGGCGTTCACTCACCCCATGAATCCATCATTCTCCAGCCACCTCATCAATGACGTCTTCGGTGACCCCGGCCTGTTCGTCGAAGTCCGTTGGTCGAAACGAGCGTTGCTGTTTGATCTGGGGCGCAACGATGCCCTGGGCCCGACCCGTCTGTTGCGCACCGGCGACATCTTCATCTCGCACACCCACATGGACCACTTTATCGGCTTCGATGCGCTGCTCCGCGTGGCCCTTGGCCGTGGGAAGACGCTGCGGCTCTATGGACCACCCGGCCTGATCGCAAATGTTCAAGGAAAACTTCATGGCTATACCTGGAACCTCGTGGATGGATACCCCCTCACCATCACCGTGCAGGAATTCCACGTCCAGACAATCCGAAGCGCAACCTTCTTAGCTACCGATGGATTTCAATGCCATAATGCCCCGGACCTCTCTCTCATACGAAGGGAATCAGGCGATCGCTTTCACGTACTCGACGATCCCATGCTGACCGTAGAGGCCGTGACGCTCAATCACCGCATTCCTTCCCTGGCCTACTCGCTGCAAGAACAGTTTCACGTGAACATCAACAAGGAGCGCTTGCGCGAGGCCGGACTGCCGGTCGGCTACTGGCTCAAGGAAGTGAAGCAGTATCTCTGGCAGGGCAAGCCGGATACCTTTCGATTTCGAGCCACGCTCTACCACGAACATCACAAGGAGGAGCGCGAGTTGATCCTGGGTGAAATCCGCGAGCGATTCGTCACGATCAGCCGCGGCCAAAAACTCGCCTATGTCGTGGATGCCCGCTACGACGAGGAGAACGAAACCAAGATCGTCGAGCTTGCGCAAGGCGCCGACATCTTTTACTGTGAGGCCCCCTACCTGGACCAGGATGCGGACAAGGCCCAAGACCGCTACCATCTTACCGCCCGCCAGGCGGGAGTCATGGCGAAGAAAGCCGGCGTGCGCGAACTGGTGGTCTTTCATTTCTCGCCACGCTATACGGGACTCGGGCACCGGATCACAGCAGAAGCCCAAGAGGCATTTCAAGGAAGCTGAAGGAGGTCACGGATGGGTGAGTGGATGAAGTACACGCTGTACTTCCTATTGGGCGGAACCATCGTCAGTATCTCGACCTATCTCGGCTCGCAAGGCCGGTCATTCCTCGCCGCCTTCGCCAGCACCTTTCCCGCGATGACCGGCGCGACGTTCATCCTCATCTACCTGAACGGCGGCAGCGAACACCTCGTCACCTACGCCAAGAACCTCCTCTGGTTTGTCCCGCCCTGGCTCGTCTATGTCGGCTGCATGATCTACGGAGTCGAACGTGTCGGCTTCTGGCTGTCGATGGTCGGTTCCCTGGTCCTCTATATGGGCTGCGTGGGGCTGGTGAAGTTTCTGGCGCGGTAGAGTGCCTCGACACAAGCCTCCGCGCTTCGACATCTCTTCCCCTGCCGCATATACTTCATGCAATACTTCAAGAGCATTTGAGATGAATTCTCACACGATCATTGAATTGCCGACGGAATGGATTCCCCACGTGATCGCGATCTATCAATTCGGGTCGCAGGTCCATGGCACCGCTCGCCCGACGAAGGACATGGACGTGGCCGTCCTAATTCGCGACCGGACAATGCCTGGAAACAAGGGACGACCAAGCCAAGGCCGAGTGCGGAATGTACACCTACGCCGACTATACGAGATTCAACGATGAACGGCGGGAGTTGTTGCAGGGCATCAAAGAGCGCGGACTCGTGTATGGCTGACGACGTCGTCCTCAACAAAGCCACCAGCATCGAACGCTGCCCGCTGCATATCGTGGAAGAGTACGGCGGGGACCGACAGAATCTCCTCACCAACAGGCTGCCATTATCCTCAACCTGCAGCGAGCCTGCGAGCGGAGTATCAGTTTCTCCATGTATGTCCTCGGCCACCGTCGGCTGGGTCTGCGCAGGAAACTCGAGACGCCTTCACCTTGTTACAAACCGCAGGCATTCTCCCAACCGACCTCGCGGCGCGCATGCATCGGATGGTCGGGCTCCGCAACGTGGCCGTGCACGAATACACCCGCCTGAACCTCGACATCGTCCATACGATCATCACCAAACATCTGGACGAATTCCGCCGGTTCTCCTCAACCATCGTGAAGGCTTGCGCATAGGGGGGCGATACCGAACAAGCTGTCATAGCCAACCACGCCAATTTAACTTCCCAATCTCAGTTCACGATTCCTCTGTCAGCGGATTCCACCTACTCAGATGTGGAATCCCGGCAATCAAGACATCCGGCGATCCAGAATGGAGATTTCTGGATGGACCAGATCCGTACACTTCAGCTACTGCCGATAGCAGAGAGAAAACATCTCTACTTTTCTTGAGATCACTGGAAGAATGAGGGTTCACAAAAATTGCGTTGGTCGAAAAAATTCCACCGCAGCTGTATCTATTCGGGCGGCACCGTATCCCATCGGATACGAACCCCTACGGGATTGACAGGGAATCCTTCGACACCAGGCCGAGAATCCGCGCATCTCTCACGACCGGGAGGCGCATCCGCTCATGGCATGGATATTGATGCCTCGCTGCCCCATCCAACCAGGGCCTCGTGCTGGGGATGGCGCGGAGCCTTCCCAGCCGAAGCCACATACAAGGAGGCAGGCCATGTCGAATCTGGACGACCGAATGGGGGCGATCATGCCGTCGCGGAGGTCATTTCTTCAGCGAATGGGATTGGGTGTCGGGGCGCTGGGCGCGGGCCTGTTCGGCGGCCTGGCTTTGCCGGAGTCGGTGCTGGCCGTGTGCGAACCTCCGGGTAATCCCGGGACACCCAAGCCGAGGCGCAGGGACTGTCGCATGATCCTACCGCGCCGCCCTGCCAGTACCCTGAGTGCGGCGGAGATCACACAACTCAAGGATGCCTACAAGGCCATGCGCGCGCTCGATACCAGCGCCCCGAACGACCCGCGAGGATTCCTGCGGCAGGCCAACGTCCATTGCTGGTACTGCGGCGTCGGCACTCAGGTCCATTTCACCTGGCAATTCTTCGCCTGGCACCGCGCCTATCTCTACTTTCACGAACGGATCCTCGGGAAGCTGATCGGCGACATGAATTTCCGCCTTCCCTACTGGGACTGGGACACTCCGAGCCACCGCAAGCTTCCCGGCGCCTACAGCGATCCGAACGACAACAGCAACCCCCTGTGGAACGGGACCCGCAGCATGGACCCAACGGATGAAATCCCGGAAGAAGATGTCGGGGAAGACGTGATGGAGGCCGCCCTCACGGCGGACACCTTCACGGAGTTCGGTGGCACGACGAGCGGCAGCGGCATCCCGGAGGGAACACCCCACGGCGCCGTCCACGTCGATGTCGGCGGCGACATGGGCTTCTTCGATTCAGCCGGGAAAGATCCCGTCTTCTACGCGCACCATGCCAACGTGGACAAGATGTGGTCGGACTGGAACAAGGCCTCGTCCACCCATACGAACCCGACGGCTGCGGCTTTCTTGGACCTGACATGGAATTTCTACGACGAAAACAAAGTGTGGCGGTCGATCAAGGCCTCGCAGGTCCTGAACCACGACACTAATTGCGTTACACCTATGGGCCGTCGAAGTTCTTGGAGCAGCCCTGCCTCCTCGATTGGTTCCCCATCAAGACCGACTGGCGGGTCAGCCAGACCCTGAAGTTTGCTGGGCAGACGCGTGCTAAGATGATGAAAGTCGTCGAGCAGGGAGGACGCGCGAGACTGCACTTGAACGACCTCGCCGTTCCCACGGAAAAGAGCGCTGTGTATCGACTCTATGCGACTCCCGAGGCGGCGAAAGCCGATGAAGGACCCGGCAGCAAGGCCTACCTCGGTACTGTGCCGGTGGTGTTGAACGATCGGGAGCGGCGGCATTTATCGAAGAACGCCCGAAACATCGCTGTCAGGCTCTCCACCGCCAAACTCGAAGCCCTGAGCGGCACTGTCGGTCCGGTGCGCCTGGCCCTGGTCGAGCGCGGAGTCAAACCTGAGGCTCGAAAAGTCATCCCGGTACGGGCGAAGGACGTCGTGCTGTCCGTCGCAGAGATGGAACGCGAGGAACGGTAACTATGGGACTTATCTCCTGGCTCGCGAGCGTCATGATCCTGGCTGCACTGGCGGTTCATGCGGAGGAAGGACCGCACCGGTTCTCCGTCGACTTACCGTCCGGGTGGCAACAGGCCTCCCACGTCAGATTGGTGCTGGAGGGCATGACGGTCAGAGGGGGACAACCGTTCAAACTGCGGGCAACGGCGATCGTCGAAGGTGCAGAGCCGGTCTTGCTGGGCTCGGCGGGCATCGTGGGGGACCGGTCGGTTGGATCGGCTCCGCGACGCCTGCCGACCCTGCTGATCGACGTAACGCGCCCCATCGGCTTGTTAGCCAACCGCCTAATCACGCAGCAGGCCATCACGATCCGCATCGAAGCCGTCGATGGGCGCAATGTGCCGATGGAAGGGCTCGACTGGTCGGTGCAATCAGTCCGGCTGGAAAGAGGCGGGCGCAACTAGCGGAACTGCACCAACAGGCTCAGGGCAGGAGGATAGCCTGTCCAACATGCCCCTACCGCTTGTGTGAGAAAATCATTCCTGGCACCATTTCTTCAGGCGGTGAAGGCAAGAAGTTGGCGCTGACGGCGTGCATGCGGAAACTGCTCACGATTCTAAATGTCATGGTGAAACGTCGAACCTGGTAGCGTGATTCAGTCAGTCAGCCACTTGATCTTCAAGAAGTTCGCTGACCCCAGAGAGTGTGAAGAGTCCGCAGGCGGTGGAATCGTCCTGCCTGAAAGCACACCAAGCAGCGAGGCCTTCAAGACCGGCAACCACCAGTTGGGGAGCGAAGGTTAGACGATCCCGAGAAATACGGCCAGGGAGCGGTCGACGCGGGCCATCGCTTCATGATCGAGCGAGCCGATCCGGGCACCAATTGCGTCATGAGGAACGGGCACGATCTTATCGATCATAATCTGCGAGGGCTGCTTCAGGCCATTTTTCGGCGAAGGCTCAACGGCAAGGCGAAACAGCGGCGCATCAAGAAATTCGGTCGTCAGGAGGCAGATCGTCACGCTCCCGAGCGCAGAGAAGAGATTGGATTGCAGCACAAGGGCAGGCCGCGGTTTTCCGCTATAGTGGCCCTTGGCAGCGACCGCAACAAGATCGCCGCGCTTCATCCATTGTCCCAATCAGCGATCTCTGAGATGAAGTCAAGAACAGGCCTTTCCTGCGCGGACCGTGCCACAAGGCGCGCCTGCCTGCGACATTCAGTTGCAAACCCGGCAGCACGGGTGTCCGGAACCCAGATCTGCACCGGCCGCAAACCCTTTTGGCGCAATCGGCTCCGGTATCGGCTCTGCTTCTCTTTCGAGCGCAGATGTGTCTCGGAGGGCATAGGATTTTCTCCCTCTGCTGTCTTCTGATCACACGTTACCACATGCCTTCGTAACATGTTACCAAATTCTACTGCAGCATGCCGTGGATGGAAGGAGAAATCATTCTTGGCACCATTTCTTCGCCACGGTCCGCCGTCTATCCCCCTAGTTGAGCTGCGCATCCATCCGATGATTCCCGCCACAGCTGTGTCATGACCTTCAGTTCGGACCTTGGTGACGATCCGCGCGGCATTTTCCTGCGCCGCAGAAATCGAAGGAGTCCGACGCACATCCACGCCTCATACACAATATTGCGCAAGCTTGCCTCGACTCGGGGGATTCTTGAATAATGGAAGAATGAAATCAAGACAGGACGGACCGGCATATGCAGGCAGACGCACTGTGAGGATTCATGCCGTCATACTGCTCGTACTGCTCGGCTCGGTGAGTGGATGCTCCCTCCTTTTACAGCCGATGCGGAGTCCGATCGGACATTCCTCAGATGAGAACGGCCGGCGTTGCTCGACCTACCAGACCAGGTCGGAGGGTGTGTACGAAACGATCTGCGATTACGGCGGCTCGAATCAAGGTTCCGTATATGGCCCGTGGAGCGCCAAGAGGCAATGATTGAGGCAAGCATTCAAAACCTCAAGTGATCGTTAATGGTCAATCCAAAGTGCTCTTGGAGCAGCTGTTGGCACTCCCCTTCACTCGTTACATGATGTTTCTGTGTATCGTCCAGCCCGCGAACTTTGAGCAGTTTCTCGGTGAATATCTTCCGCCCATCCAGGGTGGGCATCGTGCATATCAGTCGCTGAACGAAGGGCGATTCAGGTGCGTGAGAGTGGTAATAGTTGGCAAACTGGTAGTCCACCGGCAGCCAGGGGTCGAGCGCGAATGAATAGAGATTCGTCCAGGCCTCCTCGAGGCGACATTCCAGCACATGCTCTCCCCGCTCGTCCGTCGTGAGCCTAAATTGATCCGGCCCTTGCCGATGTTCCTGACCAGCCACGAAGAGCAACGGTTCGCGCAATCCCTGCCCTCCGAACCCAACATCGACAAGCCAACGCTCCCCGTCCAGATGAACGAGCAGCACTTGGTGACTCCGCGGCCTTACGCCTTCCGTCCCATACAACACCCTGGCGGCCAGTCGCCTGACGACAAATCCAAGTTCCTCCAGCAGGAGCGCAAACAATCCGTTCAACTCGAAACAGTATCCGCCCCGACGACTGAGCACGATCTTCCGAAAGAGGTCCGCGGGATCCAGCGAGATGGGCCGGCGAAGATGGACGTCCAGATTTTCGAACGGCACTGTCAGGACATGAGCCAGGTGCAGAGCGCGTAGCGTCTCGGCGGACGGAAGCACGGCTCCTTCATATCTGATACGCGCGAGATAGGCCGATCGATCAACCATAGAGTCCTCCGAGGAGTGGGCCATTATACGAATTTGCTCGGGATGATCACACAGGTCTCAGCTCCGGCGCCGGCAGGTGACATTGCACACCACTGCGGCGCTTGCTACCATGGTCGGTCTTTCTCCTGAAGGAACCGCCACTGTGGCCAACCGTACTCCCCCAGATCGAACCTCGAACGACTTGATCGTGGAAGGTGCGCGCCAAAATAATCTGAAGAATATTTCCCTGCGGATTCCGCACAACCACGTCACTGCGATCACCGGGCTGTCTGGATCCGGCAAATCCTCGTTGGCCTTCGACACGCTGTTTGCGGAAGGGCAGTGGCGTTATGTGGAATCCCTCTCGACCTATGCGCGGATGTTTCTCGATAAGGTGAACCGGCCCGACGTCGATCGCATGACCAATATCCGCCCCGCAATCGCCATTGAGCAGAAAAATCCGATCCGTACGGCCCGCTCGACGGTAGGAACCGCCACGGAACTTGCCGACCTGCTGCGGCTGCTGTTCGCCAAAATCGGCAAACCCGTCTGCCCGGCTTGCAAGCAGGAGGCGCGCGGTTACCATCCGGGGTCGGTCGCCGAGGAACTGCTGGCACGATTCCCTGACGCGCGGGCGATGGTGCTCTTCCCCCTCAAGGATCTCGGTCCGGGCCACGACCGCTCCCTGCTCGACTCACTCCTGAAACGTGGATTTACCCGGCTGCGATGCGGGGATGAACTCCTGGATCTCCACGAGCAGGCCGTGCTCCCGGAGGCTCGCGAATCGGGCATCCAGGTCGTGCTCGATCGACTCGTCCTTAGGACGGATAACCGCCACCGGTTGATCGAAGCCGTCGAAACGGCGTTTCAGGAAGCCGAAGGCATCTGCCAGGTACTGGTGATCGGACAGAGGCTTCGGACCTACAGCACCCACTTTCGCTGTCAGGGCTGCGGGCGGATGTTCGAACCGTTACGCCCGCTGCTGTTCTCCTTCAACCACCCGCTCGGAGCCTGCCCGGAATGCAAAGGGTTCGGCAATATTCTGCAATACGATAAGGATCTGGTCATCCCTGACCGTAACAAATCGCTCGCCGGCGGCGTGATCGAGCCTTGGAGCAAGCCGGGCTCGGACTGGTGGCAGAAGCAAATGCTGTTGGCGATGAAAAAGCAGGGGATCGATCTGACGGTTCCCTTTCAGGAACTTCCCACCGAGGTACAGCAACTTATTTGGGAAGGCAGTGAGCAGGTTGAAGGCATCAGGCAATACTTCGACTATTTAGAAACCAAACGCTACAAACTGCATGTACGGGTGCTGCTCAGTCGCTACCGGAGTCCCGCTACCTGCCCGACCTGCCATGGCAGTCGCCTGAAACCGGCCGCCCGGTTCGTCAAACTGGCGGGACAGGATATCGTGGAGATCGGTGAACTCACCATTGAAGCGGCAGCCGCCTGGTTTGAGCGATTGACTCTGCCCGCCTTCGATGCGGAGATTGCCAAGGACATCCTGCGCCAACTCCACGCGAAGCTGAGCTTCCTGCTCCGCGTAGGATTGAGCTACCTCACGCTGTCGCGGCAGACAAAAACCTTGTCCGGCGGGGAAGCGCAACGAATTGCCCTGGCCAACCAGCTCGGCTCCCGCTTGGTGGGCACACTGTACGTGTTGGATGAACCGACGATCGGCTTACATGCGCGCGACACGGACACCCTGGCCGGGATCCTTCGCGATCTCGCCGACCATGGCAACACCGTCGTCGTGGTGGAGCACGATCCGTCGATGATTCAGGCTGCCGACCACATCGTCGAAATGGGACCCGGTTCAGGCGAGCAGGGTGGGCACGTGGTCTGCGCAGCACCGCGCGAACAATTCCTCGCCGATCCGACATCGCTCACCGCCCGTTATCTGCGCGGTGAGAACAGCATTCCGCTACCGAAAAGCAGGCGCTCGGGCAACGGTACCGTGCTGAGTATCGCGGGCGCTGCCGAGCACAATCTCAAGAATCTCGTGGTCCGCATTCCGCTCCACATGCTCATCTGCGTCACCGGCGTGTCGGGATCGGGCAAAAGCACCCTCATCGAAAAAACGCTGTACCGCGCCGCGGCCCGCGCCTTTCGCATTGCGTCGCTCCCGATGGGGAAGTTTCAGGCCATTAAGGGACTGGAACATGTGAACGGTGTGCGCCTCATCGACCAGCAACCGATCGGCCGGACGCCTCGATCCAACCCCATCACCTACCTGAAGGCATTCGACGAGGTCCGCACCCTATTCGCTTCCGAGCGGGACGCCCTGCGCCGGGGCCTGACACCCGGACACTTCTCCTTCAATTCCGCCGACGGACGCTGCGAGCGCTGCGAAGGGAACGGATACGAAAAACTGGAGATGTATTTCTTCGAGGACATCTATGCCACCTGCGAACAGTGCGACGGGAAGCGCTTCAAGCCGGAGGTGCTGAGCATCCGGTACCGGGGCAAAACGATCCACGATGTCCTGAACCTCACCGTCACAGAGGCGCAGGCCTTTTTCTCAGGGTCTCCGAAGCTGACCGAAAAACTGTATCTGCTCTCGTCGATCGGATTGGGGTATCTTCAGCTGGGCCAATCGGCCACGACTCTATCGGGTGGAGAAGCGCAACGGCTGAAGATCGCCGCCGAACTGAAAGATCCCTCGGCACACAACCTGCTTTACATCCTCGATGAGCCGACTACCGGCTTACACCTGGACGACATCAAAAAACTGCTGACAGTCCTGCATAAGCTCGTGGACGCCGGCAACACCCTCATCGTCGTCGAGCACAACCTGGATGTCATCAAGACAGCCGATTGGGTGATCGATCTCGGACCTGAAGGAGGCGAAGCAGGCGGGCATATCGTGGCGGAAGGTCGCCCCGAGCAGGTCGCAAAGGTTGCGGAATCCCACACGGGGCGGTTTCTGGCAAAGGTGTTGGGAACGCCCCGTCTTTCGTGAGACGTGACGCATCTCTCGGCAAAGATCGGGGCGCATGGCCGATGGCTGATGACTTCTAGCGCGATATGAGGATCGAATTATGCAGGGCCCGAACCATACGCGATTCGCTAATCGCGGGAGGCCCTGGCGGCTCAGTTCGAGGAGGGATCAAACGGCATATCCGCATAGTGGCGGGAACCGTCGTCAAGCGAGAGGAAGACATCCGACCAGATGCGTGTCGGTTCTTTTTCAAACACAATCGAGGGATCGGCGGGCAGCGTAATCCAGGAACCGACCTGCATTTCCGACTCCAGCTGTCCCGGCCCCCATCCCGAGTACCCCAAATAGGCCCGAAACGATTCCTTCCCCGGCTGTTCCATGAGGATCCGTTCCATGATTTCCAAGTCTCCACCAAGACACACGCCATCAAACACCTGGTGCGAATTCTCGGGGGTTTGATTGATGCGATAGAGCATCATCACCTGGTTGGTTTGAACCGGGCCGCCGGAATAGAGCACGTGCGGACGCCCCTCCAAAATCGGTACCTGCGGAAGTGCCTCGGAGATGGACATCGCGGTCGGCCGGTTCACGATCACGCCCAACGCCCCTTCCGGCCCATGCTCGCAAAGAAGTATCACCGCCTGCCGGAAGTTCGGATCATTCAACGCCGGCGCTGCCACAAGGAATACGCCTTTCCCGAGTGGAGTTGTCATAGTTTATCCTACCGTGTGCTCGCAAGTGACGCAAGTTGAGTCATGAAAAGCATACGACGTACGCTTACGCGCCATACAAGGCTGGACGCCGATCGCGCAAGAGGTCGTTGTAGGGATTGAGCGCCTTCACCCTGGCCTCGGCGGGGTCGATCTCAACGATGGTGAGCTCTTCGGATTCACGCGGAGCGCGATGCAAAATGCGGCCGCGCGGACCGACAACCTCGCTCATTCCAATATACGTCAGCGGGTCTTTACCTCCACGGGCTTCGCTGCCGATCCGATTCGCCGTCACGCTGAAGACTCGATTTTCCAAACAGCGCGTCACCATGGAATCCGGGCAATGCGGCAGCACGAGATTCGACGGGTGGGCGATGATATCCGCGCCTTGCAATGCCAGCGTGCGGGCGGCCTCGGGGTAATACCAGTCGAAGCAGACCATGACGCCGACTTTGGCGAGGCCGATATCCCAGACGTGAAACCCGCTGTCGCCCGGAGTAAACCAGAGCGTTTCTTCGAAGAAAAGATGCGTCTTGCGGTAGCAACCGAGGACTCCCTTCGGCCCGACGACAACCGCAGAATTGAAACAATGCGCGCCTGCCCGTTCCGGCAACCCAGCGACGATCGTCATCCGTCGGCGGGCGGCAAGATCGACCAGGCGTTTCGTCGTCTCTCCGTCCGGCACGGGCTCCGCAAGCCGAAAGACTTCTTCCCGGGAGACGAACTGATAACCGGTCGCACACAGTTCCGGCAACACAAGCAGGTCGGCCTCCGCCTGCTCGAGTCGAGCCTCCACGAGGTCGAGATTGCGAGCCACCTCGCCGAAGACCGGATCAAACTGAAGATACCCGACCCGCATCACGTCGCCTTTCTACACAAAGAAAAACGGGCAGGGATTCCCCTGCCCGTTTCGTCCTCACACGCTGTCGACGCATAAGAACCGATTACATACCCTCTGAGAGATGGGGAAGGGCGTTCTCAACCGCTTTGGTCGCCACATCGGCATGGCCGGCCTTGCCGTGCTCGATCCCATCCTTGAGTCCCTTAATGGCTTCCCCGACATGCGGATTCTTGGTTTCGGCCATCGCACCCTCGGCATGCTTGAGCGCGGCTTCCGCATGCTTGACCAATGCGTCCGCGTGGCCTTTCTTGCCATGCTCCACAGCTTCCTTGGCATGCTCGATGGCCTCTGCCTGATGTTTATTTCCTGCCGCGAAAGCCACACCGGCAATCATCGGCGCCCCGACGAGCGCCATCATGATCCCGGCTACCACGACTCCCCGCCATTTCGTAGTCTGCATCAACAGCCTCCTCTGTAAGTATGTGCACCGCATCATTCCGTGAGCGCTATTTCAGCATAAAGACGCCCCTGCATCCTGTCAAGACGGACGCATACCGGTCGGAGCCGTCGCCTCCGTCAAACCAAGCAGCTTCTGCAATGCCACCAGATCTTTTTCCACCGGACAGGCAAAATCCCGGCTCCACTCCCACCAGGACCCCGGATAGTTACGCAGCCGTTCGTATCCCGCCAGCCGCAAAATGAAGTAGAGCCATCCTGAGCGCACCCCGCCGGTGCAGTAACAGACCGTCTCGTGTTGTGGGTTCAGCCCCTTGAGCTCCAGCTGCGCCTTGATCCCCGCCAGATCCTTCACCGTCGCATCGGGGTTAAGAAACCCGCTCCACGCCACATGCACGGCGCCGGGAATATGGCCGGGGCGAGGAATACCGGAGATTTCTTTTCCAAAATACTCTTCCAGGCTCCGCGCATCCACAATCGTGGTCGCCGGACTTGGCTTCCGCACGAGACCCTTGAGTTCCTCTTTCATGATGATCGCCGAGTCGACGGGAGACACGGTGAAGTTGCCGGGCGTAGTCCTGACGGCGCCATGTTCGAACGGTCGGCGTTCATGGATCCACTTCACCCATCCGCCGTCCAATATCTTGAGGTTCTTGTGGCCTAAATATTCCAGCATCCAAAACATGCGGCCTTCGTCGCCCCAATTGTCGAAGGGGTTCGAATAGATGACGACCTCACTGTCCTGATTGATGCCGAGCGCACGCACGCGCTTCTCGATGCGCTTCAGGTCAGGATCCAGCAACCCTTTGGCGATGGCATCAGGGTCGCTGTATTCATGCCACGTGGAATGCACGGCACCGGGTATATGGCCCCCAAACTCGTACGCGGCTCGTCCTCGCACATCGAGGACGACAAGGCCTGGTTGCGCTAAACGGTTCTGGAGTGATTCGCAATCGATGAGTAATGGATGTTGCATGGGTTCCTCGATCTCGGTCGGTGATTACTTACCCCTTGGATGCGGGCGGACTCGCACAAGCCATCGGCGGCGGCTCCGGCAAGGGATCGGCCAACGCGTGCGCCAGCTTGTCGTTCAACGGCACCTCTCGCTCATAGACCGTAAAGGCGTAGGGGTCGTCCGCCATCAACCCGTACTTCGTCTTCAACATCTCATGCTGCCCGTCGGTCAGAATGTGGTACCGAACGCGAGCCTTCAACGTCAACCCCTTGGACGCCTCCGGCATCCGATATCCGAATTGATACTCCCGGCTGGCCAACGGGAGCAGGCGGTTATCGTACAACTCTACGATGGCCGGTTGCCACATAATCCAGCGTCCCATCGTATGGGATTTCTCGGCCAACACCTGCCGGTTCCCGTCCTGGACGGTGAATTCGACCGTAAAGTGCCGATCGGGATCGCCGGTCGGAATCTTATGGCCGGCACCGGCGTTCATGAGCGTGAGACTGACCGTGACCTGCTCGCCCGGTTTAGGCGCGGGAGGATCCGCCTTCACCTGAATCGCCACAGCCCGCTTGACCATATCGGGATCATGCCCCCCGCGCCAGAGATGTCGCCTCCCCCGCCTGATCGGCCCGTTCTCAGCGACCGGACGATCCACTTCCGGCATATGGCAACTTTGGCAGATGAAGCCCCGCTCCTGCATGAAATACTTGCCTTCGTACTCCGCGTACGTCCCACAAGGACCGACATTGTAAAACTGTGCCGGACCGGACACCACGTTATGGCATCGCGAACAGAACTGCGCGGTGCGGAAACTCGGATCGAATTTCGTGGGGTGCGGCGCCGCGGAATCGTCAAAGGGACCGAGGATGACCCCATCGCGCACATGGCAGGCCGCGCAGGTAATAGACTCTTTCTGCAGCGCGGCATCGAAATGAGGATTCGGTTCCTCCAGGGCCTTCTCCACGCGGCCTCGCGGGATCTCCTTGACCAGCGTCGGTTGCTGATTCTCCAAGGGGGTATGGCAGTTCAGGCACACCCAGATATTCTTATCTTTCTTCCAATAGGCCTGAAAGAATGGATCTTCGTAGGCATGGGCATGGATACTCGTTTTCCACTCCTCATAGATCTCGCGGTGGCATTGTCCGCAGGACTCGGCTTTCAGGCTGGTCAAACCTTCCGGGATGTTTTGAAACGGAATGGCATGGGCATAATCCGACCGGAGCCCGAAGATCACGACCGGTTTCACCTCGGTGTAATAGAGGTACACCGCACCGGCGAGGCCCGCGAGGCCGAGCAGGAGTTTCACCCAGAGAGTCATGCCGCCACCAAGGCCTGGATATGTCGCTCCACCGACGCTGCCAAGGCCGTCAGATTATAGCCCCCTTCAAGAGACGAGAGGAGGCGTCCCTGGCAATGCCGCTCGGCGATGCCGGCCACGATCGCGGTGAGGTCTGCGTACCCGTTCTCCGTCAACCCCATGCTGGCCAGCGGATCATCCCGATGGGCGTCGAAGCCGGCAGAGATGACGACAAACTCCGGCTTGAACGCATCGGCGGCCGGCACCAAGACCTTCTGGAAGACGGCGCGATATTCATCGTCGCCTTCACCCGCCTCCATCGGCACATTGATCGTGAGGTTCTCCCCAGAACCGGTCCCCCGTTCCGTGGCGCGCCCAGTCCCGGGATAGTGGGGATATTGATGCGTACTTACAAACAGCACCGAGGGATCTGATTCGAAACTATGCTGCGTACCGTTGCCATGATGAACATCCCAATCGACGATCAAAATCCGTTGCAGGCCATATCGTTTCTGCACGTAACGCGCCGCGATCGCCACGTTGTTGAACAGACAGAAACCCATCGCCCGATCGGCTTCCGCATGGTGACCCGGCGGACGGACGGCGCAGAAGGCATGCCGGACTTGACCGGCCATAATCGCATCGACCCCGGCCAACGCCCCACCGGCCGCAAGGTAGGCGGCTCCGAGTGAGCCGGGGGACATGGAGGTGTCGGGATCCAGCGAAACCCGCCCATGCGTCGGAGCATGCTGATTGAGCAGCGCGACATACTCCGGTCGATGCACCAGCCTGATCCACTCGTCTTCCGCTTGTCGAGGCTCGATCCTAGTCAGGGACGCGACCAGACCGCTCTGTTCGAGCCGTTGCATAATCGCACGCAGCCGATTGGGCGACTCCGGATGGCCGGCGCCCATGTCGTGGTCCAAATAGCGTGGATCGTAGATGAGACCGGTGGTTCCCATATCAGAGTCCGTGAAGCGTCGTTCGTATCTCGTATCTCGATTCCGGAGCCACCGTCACGAGACCCGCTTCATGCTTCACGAGATACGAACGGCTTCGTCAGACTAGCATGCAGGAAAGAGCATAGACAATGAGCGGAAACGCATGCTACGGTTCCTTTTTGCCTCGCCGCTATACCCTGGAGAAACCGATGCCGAATCCGAAGATTGAACCGCTGAAACGAGTGTTGGCCGTCGAGCCCGACGATGATGTCGCCTGGTTCGGACTCGGGAAAGCCTATATGGAAGATGCCAACTTTGAAGAGGCCGCCAAGGCCTTGAAGCAGTGCATCACGGTCAAACCCACGTACTCCGCCGCCTACTATGCGCTGGCGCAATCGCTACAGAAACTGAACCGCATGGACGAATGCCGGCAGGTATCGGACCAGGGCATCGAGGTGTCCGCAAAGAACGGTGATGCGATGGTGACCAAGAATCTGGAAGCGCTCAAGAGCACACTCTCCGCCTGACCCCTCCCTGCTTCACGACCCGTCATGCCGGTGCGGCGCCGGCTTCATCATCCTCCCCGGCTTTCTCCTGCGACTCACGCCGCTGGGACAGCGTCGTCGCCACTTCATCCAACCAGCGTCCGGCGCCATCGAGCACTTCGCGCACCAGCGGCTCAGGATGGCCGGTACGTTTCATCGTCCAGAGACAGAGATAGCCCATGAGATCTTCTCGTTCGAAACGGCAGGTTGACTGCGTGGAGAGTTGCGCCAATTCCGACAGACCGGTCCGGAGAATCTCCGCCACCGTATCCCGTCCATAGGAGGTGGCGGCCGTGACGTATTGAATCGCGCGATTGAGTTCCTGTTCGGTCATGTCTTCACCGTGAAGCGGATTGTAACATTCGAGCGGGACCTGTCAACGGTGCCTCGCCGCCGAAGGCACGCGCCCGCAAAGAATCTCCACGCGCTCAGCCTGCTGACGATGGTATGATTCCTTCCATCATTCACTTTGGAGGAGCCTCGACCATGGCCGTTTCGCGCAAAATTGCGTCCGCCGCTCCCACACGTCGTGCATCCGCATCCCGCACGGTTGCCGATCATTGGGAACTTTCCGACCTCGTCGCCGATCCGGTGAAGCGGTTCGACCGATACCTGAAAGACCTGCGCGAGAAAGTCACCCGTTTCGAATCGGCTCGTGCAGGGCTGGCCGCCACCATGCCGGAGCAGGCTTTTCTGGACCTCCTGGCCCTTTCGGAAGAGATTGCGAGGGATTCGGGCCGGCTCGGCGCATACGCCTACCTGTGGTTCTCTGAAGACACGAAACAGTTACAGGCGCGGTCGTTCAAGACCAAAGTGGAAGAACATCTCACCGCCCTCCAGAACCACCTGCTGTTCTTCGATTTGTGGTGGCAAGGGGTGGATGATCGGAATGCGGAACGCCTGATGGTGAACAGCGGAGACTTCCGGTACCACTTAGAGACCATCCGGCGCTTTAAGCCCCATACGCTGTCAGAGCCGGAAGAAAAGATCATCAACATCAAGAACATCACCGGACAGAACGCCGTCCACCAGCTCTACGACGTCGTCACCAACGGCTTCACCTTCACGATGCGCATCGGAGGGAAGAAGCACACGATGAATCGTGAAGCCTTGACGGCCTACCTTCGCAGCCCGAAGGCCGCCGTTCGCGAAGCCGCCTATCAGGAGATGTATCGCGTCTATGAGTCGCAGCAGGATCTTCTGGGTGAAATCTACAAAACCTTGATCAATGACTGGAAGGCGGAAAACCTGCAGCTACGGCATTTCAAGACGCCGCTGGAGTCGCGGAACCTCAGCAACGACATCCCGGATCGCGCCGTGGATGCGCTCCTCGCCATTTGCATGAAGAACGCCCCGATCTTTCAGCGCTATTTCAGGCTGAAGGCGCGACTCTGCAAGATCAAAACCATGAACCGCTATCACATCTATGCGCCGCACCGGGCCGAGCAGAAAACCTACCGCTATGCGGATGCAGTCCGGATGGTGCTGGAGGCGTATCAGGGCTTTTCTCCGCGCCTGGCCGAATTGGCGCAGCGCGTGTTCACCGATCGTCACATCGACGCCCGCACGAAACCGGGGAAAATGGGCGGAGCCTACTGTTACAGCGTCACCCCCGACCTGACGCCCTACGTGATGCTGAATTTCACCGGTGAAGCGCGCGACATCGCCACCATGGCCCACGAGTTGGGCCACGCCGTCCATGCGATGATGGCCGAGCAGCACAGTGTGTACACCTTCCACTCGACGTTGCCGCTGGCGGAAACCGCCTCCGTCTTCGGCGAACGGATTCTCTCCGATGCCTTGATGGCCGCGGAAACCAGCAAATCCGTGAAGCAGAGCTTGCTCGTCAACCAGCTGGACGACATCTATGCGACGGTCATGCGGCAGGCCTATTTTGTCGCCTTCGAGCGGACGGCCCATGACATGGTGGCCAAGGGCGCAACCACGACCGACCTCGCGCGGACCTATATGGCCATGCTCCGACAGCAATTCGGAAAATCGCTGCGGGTGCCGCAGGAGTTCCAATGGGAATGGCTCACCATTCCCCACCTCTACGCGAGCCCGTTTTATTGTTATGCGTATAGCTTCGGCAACCTGCTCGTCCTGGCGCTCTATCGCATGTACCAAGAACAAGGCAGCGGATTCGTCCCGAAATATCTGGAGCTGCTGGCAGCGGGCGGGTCGAAGGCGCCGCAGGCGATCCTTGCGGAGGTAGGAGTCGACATGAACTCCCCTGCCTTCTGGCAATCAGGATTCGATGCGATTTCTGGAATGGTCGACCAACTGGAACAGACGATGACCTAACAGGCGGCGGGGACAAGGGCAGAACTGACCGAGCATTCTTGGGACAGGAGACTCAAACAGACCCTCGTCACAGTTCGTCGCTCGTCCCTGGTCCGAGAAAAGAACCTCTGGCGTCTATCTCATCGCGTGGTTCGAAATAGCGAATGGCGTCTGTGCTATCGGCGATACGCCATCAGCCATATACGCTTCTCCTCAACGAGATACGCGACACAATTCACGGAGGTCGATCAGGCCGCCGGCGGCCTGTCTCCGCATCCTGTCAGATGCGCTCAGACGACTGATCCCCCACGACCGGATGGCCCAAAATTTCCCGCTCCGCTTCCAACCAGTCATGCAGATGGTAGCCGTCCAGACAGCCCCGTTGTTGGTACAACGCATGCGCACGAGCTGCGATCCGCACTTGAATATCCTGCACAGGGCCGGGAACTGTGGCCTTGGCGGAGGGTGTTGCTGTCCGTTTCGCCGGACGCGAGGCGGCCTTTGTGGGCGCGGTCTTTTTCTTCATCGTTTCCCCTTGTTACCCGACTTCAGTCGTCGCACCCGAGATTTCACGCGACCACTGACGCCCGACTTCAGACCGCACAATAACATATTCGGAACGATTCTGATAACGCAGTACAACCTTGCCTTCCCGACTCAAACGATCCACCGTCAGAAACATTTGATTCACGGTGAAGGCCGGCAAATTGCGGAATAACTCTTCCATCGGACAGATCCGATGTCGCTGCAAATAATACAATACAGCTGTTTCGACCTCGTTAATGTGACTCATAGGCACCTCCTGACACCATGTCTTCTCTATCCTTCATCAACGTCACTCGACTCGGACAAGACGACCCTTCGCGGCGGTCCGGCTCAGCTGAGACGCCGGGCAGCGAAGGCATCATCTATCTGGCCCATATACAGCGGATACGAATGCGCGCCGGACATTCTCGTCTGCGACCTCCCTCGCACCTGGCTGCGCCCTTTGATAAGCGAGCGCGCTTTCCGCCGCCACAGCCTGTTGCTCTGCCTGCGCTGCTGCGACACGCAGATCTTGCGCAATGGCACGGCGTTGCTGTCCCAATCTGATGTCTTGGGGCAGGTCACGGCGCAGCAGGACTTCGGCCTCGACCTCGTGTCGATCAGCAAAACGTCGCAGTTGTGTTGCTTCTTGACGCCACAGACTCGCCGCGTCGCTCCGTCCATCAGACAACGACGCCTGCTGAACAGTGAACGATCCCGGCATGCCCGCAACATGAGTCGCGCCGATACAGCCGGCCGACCCCGACAAGGCACACATGATGCCGATCGGTACCAGATAGTTGTTCATACGCCTGACTCCTTTCTCTTTGAGCCGGTGACAGACTGTAGCGATGGGCATTCCTCGGTGGCGCAGATAGATGTCCACAGCTGCCTCGTCCCATTCGATGCCGACCACACCTATCACTAAGCAATATATGATCCCGCGAGAAACCGAGAAAGATTCGGAGAAGGGTATGCGCAAAAGGCGGTCATGAACGGACCAGAATGCACAACAGCCAATCGACTCGCAGACAGACAGAGGCCGCTCAAACGATTTCGCACGGTGCGTTTGGTGCGTAATCGCGCAGCATGACTGCTCGCCATCTCATGCCCTGGCCGAAGGAAGCACGAGTGCGTCGGCAGGAGCGGAGATGCGCTGATCACAGGATGAACCAGGCCTGGCTTTCATGGATGGTACCGCCCCTCACGGAGCGGAAGAATCGAACAACAGGAGGACATTATGCCGGCAGGAATACGACTGCCTATTCAATGAGTCGGTCACGTCAAAAAGCATCTCCCGGGAATCATCACGCACAACCGAGGCAGCTTCAGCCTCGTAGGTTGCTGAGAGAGCGTGGACCTCGCTCCCTGTACGATGGCCTAGCGAGCTAGTTTGTTCGCGGCGTTCAAGGCCGCCACCTTGTAACACTCGGCAAAAGTGGGATAGTTGAACACCGTCTCCAGAAAGTAATCGAGCCCTCCGCCCAACCCCAAGACGGCTTGCCCGATATGAATCAGCTCCGTCGCGCCGGACCCGATCGCGTGGACCCCCAGCAGGCGACGGTCTTCGCAATGGAAGAGCAATTTGAGCAGTCCGCTATCGTCGCCGAGGATTTGGCCGCGAGCGATTTCACGATACCGCGCCACACCGGTCTCATAAGGGATTTTTTTTGCCGTCAGCTCATGTTCCTGAGCTCCCACCATCGAAATTTCCGGAATCGAATAGATGCCGACAGGGAAATGGGTAGCCATCGGCTTCGACTGCATCCCAAACGCGGAATAGACCGCCAACCGGCCCTGCTCCGAAGAGGTCGCCGCCAAACTTGGATACCCAATCACATCGCCCGCGGCGAAAATATGCGGCACCTGCGTTCGAAACTGCGGGTCGACGGTCAGCAAACCACGCGGATTCACCGTCAGACCGGCCGCCTCGAGATTCAACTGCGCGGTCGCCCCGACACGCCCCGCCGAAAAGAGGACCAGATCGGACACGATGACTTTACCTGATTCCAAATGGATGACCACCTGGCGCGGCGGTCCATCAGAGATCTCTAATCGCTCCACGGCCTCCCCGAGCCTGAATGAGACGTCATGATTGCGCATTTGATGCATGAGCTCGTCGACGATTTCTCCGTCCAAGAATTCGAGCAGACGCTCCCGCTTATCGATGACCGTCACATCGATCTCCAACTTGGCAAACATGGAAGCGAACTCAATGCCAACGACTCCCGCCCCCACCACGGCCATCTTGCGAGGCAATTGTTTCATGTGCATCACTTGGTCACTCGTCAAGACCACCTCTCCATCCGCCGTCGCGCCACGAGGGGCTGCCGGCTGGGTCCCCACCGCAAGGAGCACCTTATCGGCCGTGACCGTCCGTGACCCCGACGATGACAGCACCGTCAGCGTGTGGGGATCCTTGAACGTCGCTTCTCCCCGCAACAATTGGATGTCATTTCTCCAGAGCTGGTCTTCCACTACTTGAGACTCCCGCTGGATGACAAGCTCCACACGCCGCAGCAACTGCTCCGCTGTGGGACGGTTTTTGAGCAGATGTCCGTGCCCGCCGAACAGGCCATCTTGCGCGACGAATGACAGGACCGCTTCCCGAAATGTTTTGCTGGGGATCGTGCCTGTCACGACGCAGACTCCCCCGACAATCTCTCGTCGCTCCACGATGGCGACTCGTTTTCTCAGTTTCGCGGCCTGAATCGCCGCACGCTGACCGGCAGGACCGCTGCCGATGCACAGCAGATCGAAATCATACTGGACGCTCATGGCCTCTCCTTCCAAGGACATGGTTACACAAACAGGGATTGTTCCGTCAGCGGCCCCCTCTGTCAATGACACCTCTGTTTGACATATGGGCAACCAACATAATGGCGCATAGCAGCTCCCATCGAACAGGACTCTTCGCCCAAACGGGCGGAGAGTTGACCACGGTTGTATGCCACACTCAAACCATCCGTTCCGCTCATGAGGAACTGAGGTCCGCTCTCGGGTTCTGATATCACGGTTGGGTTTCTGAGCCCATCCTGACTTCGGTACTGCCCGAGTTGTTTCGGAATGAAACACGGGATGGCAAGTTGCCATACGGCAGGATCAGCATAGGACCGGTAAGGAAGGGCATCAGAATCATTTCCCGGTGAGAGGTCGCGGATGACCTCTCACCGCCCCCCCTTCACGCTCTCCGCAGGGGAGTCCTCGATCCTGGCTCGGGACTCCGTCGTGACTCCTACTTTCCCCGCTCCGCGTCGACATTGAGCACCAGCGGCATTCTCAGATCATCCGGCAGCAGCACCATCTTCGCGTTCGGATTGTCGTACAGCTTGTACCGTAGATAGGCCGGCGTGAGCGTTTTGGTGATCGTCTCCTGTGCGGTCGCTTGGCCTTTCGCGCGAATGATGTTTCCTTGCGCCTCTCCGTCGGCTCGGATCCTGATGGAATCACCCTCCCCGAGCGCCAGGCGCCTCATGATCTCGGCATTTTTTGCGGCGATGGTCAGTTCGAACTCCTTTTGTTCCTTTTCCTGCTCCTTCGCCTGCTTCTTCTCCACCGCTTCCAACACGATCCTGGCCAACTCGATATCCGCCAACGCCACGCTGTGCACCTCCAAATGGCGTCCTTTTAATTTATCAACCACTACGGCCTGGACCTTACTCGCGATCTCAGCGCTCATCTCAGGCACCGACACCATCGGATAGTTCGACACCACACTTCGCACCGCGGCCAAGAGCTCCGGCCGAACCACCCGCGGGTAAAAGTCCGGTCCGATTTCCTGCGCAAGGAAATACACCTCCTCGGCAATCGGCCGCATGATAATGGCCGCCTTCAATTTGACCAGTAGATCGTCGGAACTCAGCGCATCGACCATTTCCGTATAGCTCTGCAGCCGCACATCATAGACATAGACGTCGTTCCAGGGCGCTCTCCAATAGAACCCCGACTTCAACGTCTCCGTCTGCAATCCTTCCGACAACGGATACCACCTTAGCCCGCGCTGGCCAGGGCTCACGGTGGTTCCACACCCCTGCAAGCCGGATAACGCCGCGAGGATCAAGCCGATCGCCATCCATCTGCTCATGATTGCTCTCCTTCCAACGGACCGCCGCCTTAGTGCGGGTCCGACCGGACTTCTCCTGGAACAGCTGCGCCTGGAGCCGCCGCCAAATGCCGTGCTGCGGCCCGCTCATCTTCATACGCTGCTTCCTCATACGATTCGGCTAACACCCTGGTTCCAGCCACCCAATCTGAATCCGGGCCGAAGAGCCGTTCATACACCTTGACCCGGCGAAACAAATCCTGCGCCATCTGTCGAGAACGGATGGCTTCCTGGGCATAGAACTCCGCAATCTTTTTCTGGTCTTGTTGTTCAGCATACGTTTTCAAACTAAGCTCAGTCTGGGGACGGGAACATCCGACCAGCAGGCAACCGGCTACCACGAGGAAACTCCCTGCATGTCCAGCTAAGGATAGGGTTCTCATGATCATGTCCGTATACACGGCTCCTCTGACCTGGGCGGTTCATCGCGCCAATGCCGCCACACAACCTCATAATCCCCTGCAAGCGGCATCAGTTCGACATGTTGCTGATGACACAGCCGGTTCAAGGCGACAAACAGCGACCGCCAGCTATGAGCCGGCAGCGAATCCGCCAGCGCCCGAAAAGTGAGTCGTCGGTGATGCTGCAGCAAGACAAGAATCTGTCGATCGACAATAGCTTCCGCTGGTCGAACCTCCTCAGATTCCATCACGCACCTCCTTGTGAGCCCAGCCCTTCGCCTCATAGGAATCACGACTGCCTGATACGCCATGGCAATACAATGCAATAAGTGCTCCCACAACGACGCACGGACTGTGCACCACATCAACTGGAGCGGGGGAACGCCTCCATGCGACAGGCGTATCGTCATTGGGCTCATGCGAAATTTCGCACGGTGCCTATCGTGCAGAATCGCTCGTATCCGCATCTACTCAGATCGAAAGACCCAGCCAGATGACCTGCACAGAGGTGTTTGTCGCTCACGGCGTGAACGGACTTCGCATGCCTCAGACAACAGCTTGAGCAAGAGCGCCGCTGCGACTCAAGAATTCACGTCTGTCAAAACGTGAGGATTTCCGATGGATACGGCGGATCGCTCGAGAGGAATCGCATCACAGCGCGGTCAACCCGAAGAGGGCTCGGCAGACCAAAAGAGACGCGTGATCAGGAATCGCCTCATTCATGTGGCAGGCATGGAGTGGACTGATCTATGTATCCCATTGTACGAAAACCTCGGCATTGTCCTTGCTTAATCAAAATTGAAGGAAAGTTTGGCTACGGACCCCTTGCCGGGTTGACGACCGACTGTCACGGCTGGGGCTTCGTCGATAGTTTGGGCAACGCTGCAGACCCGAAAGGAGCGGAACATGTCCTCGCATGGAAAACGGATCTTGGTAGCAGATGATGACGATGCCGCTAGAGACATGTTGAGCGCCCTGCTCGTGCAGGCAGGCTACAATGTCCATGCGACAAGAAATGGACGCGAAGCAGTGGCAGAAATGCAGCGGAAACATTTCGATCTGGTGATCACCGATTGTGAGATGCCTCACCTCGATGGTCGAGAATTGTTATCCTATAGTCGCGCCGCCTGGCCCGACACCCCTGTCATCATGCTCTCGGGAGGGCCCGTTGCATCGGCCGAGGAGGTGAACCGGATTGGAGCCTATGCATGGGTTGAGAAACCTTACGACACGTGGTTTCTGTTGGAGATCATCAGGGACGCGCTGCCTGCCGCAGCGAAGATGCGTTCGCCCATGATGACAGCTCAGGCTAAGGGAGCGTAACCGGTAGGACAAAAGAATTTGTGCGACTTGTTGGCGGTCGCGCTCATCCGCGATACGGTCCCGATCAAAAGACCCTCGTAAGCATAGGGTCTAAAATGTGCCATCCCTTCTCACCTAGAACGGATTGTTCGGCACGATTCGCCGGACATTCTGCTTGATACCCTGCCCACAAATGAGTGGCGTGGCGTTCACACCTTCAGCACACGCTTATTGCCGACCGCGTCACGGATGTCGAGACCGCGCTGGCGAACGTGTTCCGCAGCCTGTTGGCTGGCGGAGCGGTGATCATCCCACTAGCGCGACTGACGATCAAGGGACGAAGGGTTTGGTCAAATCGTTGTTCATCGAATTATTGCGCGCGTTGACATCGATGCCGCCGGCGGGCGGCGGCTTGTCGAGATCGGTATATTGGAATGTATTGAAGGGTTGGATCTGGTCATCGGTGGGTAATTGGTTGCGGTTCCAGCCCCCGCCGAGCGCACGGATGAGCGCAACCGAACTTCTCAACAGGTCGGCCTTGATCAGCACGGAGTCAATACGCGCCGAGAGCGTGGCAACCTGCGCATAAATAAGTTCCAGGCTGGAAGCCAGCCCACCCTGATAAAGCTCTGTGGTCAGATTTTGCGTCTTGAGCGTGGCTCCGACGGCGGCGTCCTGCCGATTGGCGGCAAGGGTCAGCCGGTTGGTCAGGCTTAAATTGTTCTCGACTTCGCGAAAGGCGTTCAGCACCGTCGAACGGTAGCGATCTTCCGTTTCACGATAGGCCGACCAGGCCTGTTGCAGCTGGGCGCGGCGATATCCACCTTGGAAGAGCGGCAGCGAAACAGTAGACCCGTAGGCCCAAAAACTATTGGCGAGGGCGAGCAGGTTGAATCCGCTATCTTCAAACCCGCCGCCGGCTGAGAACCTCACATCGGGGAAAAAGGCGGCGCGGGCAATACCGATCGCGCGGTTCGCCTGCGCCATTTGGCGTTCCATCCCGGCGATGTCGGGCCGGCGCTCCAGTAAGGTGGCGGGGATTGTCCTGGGAATGGCAAACTCCGCCACTCGAAGGTCATCGACCGGCTTGATCGTGAAATTGGCCGGTGCCATGTTGACGAGGACGGAGATCGCCTGTTCCGTCACTTGGCGTTGGCCTTGAATCTGCGCTAATTTCGTCTCCGTGCTGAACAGCAGAGATTCGACGCGGGCGACGTCCAGCGCGGAGGCAATCGCGCCGGCGAACTGGGCCTTGACGAGGTTCAGCGACTGTTGGTACAGCTCGATCGATTGAGTATAAATCGCAATCTGCGCGTCGTACCCGCGGAGTGTGAAATAGTTCGCCCCAATTTCCGCTTGCAGACTGAGCCGCGCAAGTCCAAAGTCAGCAGCCCGCTCTTCGGCGCGGTAGAGTTCGACACGCGTGGCATTACGAAGCGCCGACCAGAAGTCAGGTTCCCAGGAGGCGAGCCCGCCAGTAGATACCGTGCTTTCTTGGATTGGAATATTAGGCGGGCGAAAAAGCGCGTTCTCCGATTGCCTGTTATTCGATGCACCGAGTCCAAGCCCGGCATGAGGCAGGTACTGCGACCTGGCCTTCATCATCATGTCGCGAGCCTGGACGAACCGCTCGGCAGCGGCTTGCAGATCCGGATTCGCCGCCATGGCCTGTTCTTCAAGCCTGTTCAGGATCGGATCGTTAAACAGTTTCCACCAATCGGGGCGTAATTCACCATCCGACGGCTTCGCCTCTACGAAGGGGCTGGCACCCTTCCATGAGGCGGGAACGACGTATTGAGGCGGATCATAGGTCGGCGCCAAATCGGCGGCCGGGAACCAATTACAAGCCGGCAGGCTGAGCGCCAACAATACCAGGCCGCTGCTGCATCGTCGACAGGAGCGAAACAGCCGTGACATGTCAGGTCTCGCTCGTACGCGCTCGTTGATCACGTGTCACGGACCTTCATTTGGGAGTGTGCTCCGGCGAGGTCGAAACGTCTTTTAACACGGACTCTTTGGTTGACCCGGGAGTGTGCGATCCGGCCGTTTCCTTTGAGGCGGGTTCGTCTGCATTGATGAGATCATACCCAGACGCCGGGGTCACGACACGCACCTTGTCCCCGTCCAGCAACGCGGCGCTCGGGTTGTTCACAATGCGGTCGGTGGTGGAAATCCCCTCTGCCACTTCGACGGCGCTGTCGAGGAGTCGGCTCACGGTGATTGGTCGTAAATGCAGTCGGTCATCCTCCGTCACCACGGCTACCTGTGTACCGTGTTCCTGGAACACCAACGCCGTGGACGGAATCGTGAACACTTTCCTGTCAACCGGCGCCGTGAGGTGGACCTCGGCGTAGGAGCCGGGCCAGAGAGCCCTGTCATCATTGTCGATCGTGAAGACGGTGATCGCGGTGCGCGTGCTGACGTCGAATCCACGGGCGACGGTCAGGAATTTGGCGTTGAACGTACGGCCGGGCAATTGCGGGACGGTCACCTTGGCCGTCAGGCCGGGCTGGAGGAAGGGGCCGAACGACTCCGGCACGGAGACAAAGAGTCGCAACATGCTGACGTCGGCCACCGTAAAGAGATTGCTGACCGAGCTGGTGTTACTGATCGTGCCTTCCTTATTGACATAGTCTCCGACATTGATGTTGCGCACGGTCACGACGCCGTCATACGGCGCGACGATGGTTTTGAAGCGAATGAGCGCCTCGAAGTTCCTGACGTTCTGCTCCGCTGCCCTGACCTTCGCCAATTCGGCTTTCGCCTCTGCCACCTTCACCGAGATCGACTGTTCGGAGACCGCATGGTTTTTGCGCAATGCCAACCAGCGTTTCGCTGTGAGGTCGGCGAGGGCATAGATGGCGCGCACCGACTCCAGATCCGCTTTGGCCTGCGCATATTGGGCGTCGAGGGCCGGCGCATTGATTTCGGCGAGGGTATCGCCCTTCTTCACCAGCGCGCCGTAGTCCTTGTACCACATCTTCACATAGCCCGAGACCTGCGCGTAGATCGGCGCCTGAAACCAGGCCTGCACATTGCCGGGAAGCGTAATGGTCTCGGTCGGCGACACCGGCTTTGGGTAGATGACCGCCACAGTGGGGACGGCATCTTCAAGCGTCTGCACGCGCAGCAGAGCGGCGTCGCTCTTGCTCTCATAAATCCGATAGCCGATGTACAGCACGCAGAGGAAGATCACGGAGATGACAATGAGTCTTCCGCGCAAGGTCTTAGTCATTATGCAATGACCTTTTGGCGAGCCGTTCGCCGATTATAAACCATCGCGTAGACGCAAGGCACGAACAGCAGGGTGAAGACGGTAGCAACGAGCAAGCCGCCGATGACGGCCCGTCCCAGCGGCGCATTCGTGGAATACCCTGTCGCCATGGGGACCATCCCCATGATCATGGCTGACGCCGTCATCAGCACTGGACGAAAACGAGTCGTGCCGGCCTCGATCGCGGCCCGCAGGGCATCGCCGTGCTCTTCAAGCCGCTCGCGGGCGTAAGACACGACGAGGATCGAATTGGCGGTGGCCGTTCCCATCGTCAGGATGGCGCCCGTCAACGCGGGTTCCGAAAGCCGGGTATGGGTCAGGAACAGCGCCCAGGCGATGCCCGCCAGCGCACCGGGTAAGGCCGTAATGATGATAAACGGATCCAGCCAGGATTGGAAATTCACGACGATCAGCAGATAGACCAGCGCGATCGCGGCGAGCAGTCCGAAGATCAGCTCGTAATAGGCGTCGTGCATTAGCGTGGCCTGGCCGTGGATTTCGAGCGCGGCGCTGCTGGGCAACTCGCCCTCCATGCTTTTGGCCACCTTCTGAACATCCGCCAGCACACCGCCGAGGTCGCGCCCTTCGGCGGATACATAGATGTTGAACAGCGGCATGATATTCCCGTGCGTGATCACCCCCGGCGTTCCCTCCGCTGAAATGTCGGCCAAATTACCGAGGAGCTGCATTTCCTGACCACTCGGTGAATTACCTGAGGACTCGACCGGGATGGTCTTCAGACTATTGATGCTGTTGATCTCTGACTGCGGCGTATAGACATTAATCAGGTACGACATGCCGGTACTGGGATCGAGCCAGTAGATCTGGTCGACCTGTTGGCTCCCGGCGGTCGTCATGAGCAGATTGTCGGCCACGTCCTTCAAGGTCCTGTTGACACCGAGCCCGAAGGTGCGATTGCCTTCGACCATGAGGGTCGGCGTGCGCATCGTCTGCTGAATCACCACGTCTGTGGCGCCGGGGATCTCGCGAAACTTTCCCACTAATTTGCGGGCGAACTCGTAGTTCGGATACATGTCCGGGCCGTTGATTTGCACATCGATCGGCGCAGGCGCGCCGAAATTGAGAATTTTTGCGGTCAGATCAGACGGCTGGAACGTGAATTCTGTGCCTGGATAACGCTCCTTCAAGCCTTTGCGGAGGATGCGGCGGTAGTCCCACACCGGCGACTTTTCATTCTTCAAGAGGATCGTCAGGTCACAGTCTTGGGAGCCGATCGTCGGCGTCGGAATAAACGCGAGGTTGTGTGGTCCGACCGGCAGGCCGCAATTACTGACGATGTGTTCCACCTGACCGGGCAGCAACTCGTCCTCGATGCTGTTGGAGACAAGCGTGGCAATGCGTCCCGCAACCTCAATACGCGTCCCGAGCGGCGCCCGCATATGCATTGTGATGATTCCCGACCTGATCTCGGGGAAGTAATCGCGCCCGAGAAAGAAAAACAGGATCAGGGAGCCCAGCGCGATGGTCAGAGCGATCGAGACGAAGGTGTTGCGATGGCCGATGACCTCTTTGAGCAGGACGCCGTAGCGCTCGCGGAACTTATTGAAGCCGCGTTCGAACCCCTGCTGAAAGCGGACGAAGACGTTCCGCGATGGTTCCGCGCCGGGCTGCCCCTGCTGGTCATGCGGCTGCGACATGGTGGTCCTTCAACATATATTTTGCCATGGTCGGCACCAGCGTGCGCGACAGGATGAACGAGGCGAGCATCGCGATGATGACCGCCTCCGCCATGGGCTTGAACAGATAGCCGGCGACGCCGCCGAGCTCGAAGAGTGGAAGCCACACGATCGCGATGCAGAGGGTCGCGACGAGCGTCGGCACGACGATCTGATTGGCGGCGTCGATGATGGCCTGTTCGAGCGGCTTCCCCATTTCAATATGGCGATCAATATTCTCAATCATCACGGTCGCATCGTCGACCAGAATGCCGACGGCCAGCGCCAACCCGCCCAAGGTCATGACGTTGATCGTCTCTTCGAGCAGATGCAGGCCGATGATGGCGGTCAGGATGGACAGCGGGATCGAGGTCCAGACGATGACCGTGGCCCGCCATGAACCGAGCAGCAACAGCACGATGAGGCCGACCAGCCCACCGGCCATCAGCATTTCATGCAGGACGTCCGAGATCGAATCCTTCACAAAGGTCGACGCATCGTCGATGAGTTTGATCTCCACGCCCTCCGGAGAGATTTGCTCGGCACGCGGGATCATCTTCTTGATCCCACTGACGACGTCGAGGGTCGAAGCATCGGTGCTCTTCATCGCGACGAGAATGACGGTCTGTTTGCCCTTCACCAGCACCGCGTTCTGTTGCACCCGGCCCATCAGGCGCACCGTGGCGACGTCCCGCAAGTAGACGAATGCGTTGCCTTCGCGCTTGATCGGGATATCACTGAAATGCTCGATCTTCATCGGTGACGCGTTCGTCTGGACGATCCAGTCGGTCTGCTTGATCTTGATGTCGCCGGCCGGCAGCACAAGATATTGCTGCATGAGCGCCGCGTGAATGTCCGCCGGAGTGAGTTGACGGGCGAGCAATTTCTGCTGATCCAGGTTGACCATGACCTGCATGTCCTGGCCGCCGTACGGGTGCGGCAGAACGATTCCCGGCACCGTGACGAGCAGGGGGCGGATGCGCATGTAGACAAGATTGTAGAGCTCCGCGGGCGTCAGGTGGTCGGAGCTGATTTTGAGCATGGCCACCGGGATAGAGGATGGTGCAAGACGCATGACCATAGGGGGCGAAATATCGGGCGGCAGCGCCTTGACGACGTTCTGCGCAATGCCCACGATATCCGCCTCGGCCCTGGCCACATCGACTCCGTCCTGGAGGAAAATGTTGGTGATGCTGCTGCCGAAGTAGGAGTGGCTATGGATGTACTTGATGCCCTCCACCGTCGAGGTCAGGAAGCGTTCGAACAGATACGTGATGCGCCCCTCTACCTGCTTCGGCAGCAAGCCATTGTAAATCCAGACCACGGAGGTGACGGGAATGGTGACATTGGGAAAGATGTCGGTCGGCATGTGGAGCACCGTCTTGACCCCTACCAGCACGATGAGGATGGTCATGACGACGAAGGTGTACGGCCTGCGCAGGGCAATGAGGACCAGCTGGTTCATCCGTGACATCCACCGCGAACGATGTGTGCTTCTGTCATTCCTGCACAGCCTCCCTCAACCACCTGTGCCCCGCGTGAGTTTCGACAGGGTTCGGCATACAACCTTCCATGAGCGACTGTCGGCGGATTGAGATCTGCGGATGCGTCGTGATATGGCGGCTGCATTCTGGAGGAAATTCGAAAGGGAATCAATTGACGGAATCGCAGTACACGAAAGTGATAGGTGACGTCGTGGCAAAACTCATGCGGCATGGCCCGTTATCCCCTCCGCTAAGGGCATCGCCCTCCGATCACGTTGATCGTGAGCTAGAGCAAGGTCCTTGCCGATACATGTCACTCGACTCTTCTGGTAGGGATGGCCTGGCAGGCGTAGAGTTTGGGCACATATTCTCGCCGGCAGACCGGTCTCGAGATTGAACGGTTCCCTCGAAGAACTGGGATCGTGCACATTCGCACTGTGCGCACCGAGCGAACTCTCACCATTCCGGCAGAGTGATGGTATCGGCTCAGTCAAAAATTCAAAAAAATGCAAATGATAATGAATGTCTGACGGGTCTCGAGTGACCATTCCAATTGGTATCGATCTTGCGATGCATCCCATCATAAGACGAATCTGTTCGCTTGTATCAATTCAGGCCCCTTTGGCGATGGGGCAAGAAGAGGAACACCATGGCGAGATTTCGGAAATTCAGCATGGCGGTGGCTATCCTGGCTGGACTCACGGGCTTGATAAGCGGCGGGCAGGACGTCCAGGCAGAAAATCTCACGATCGGAGCCGCTCCCAGTTTGAGGCCGGTGTTCAGCGAAATCCTCCCGATGTTTGAGAGAGAATATGGTGCGACGGTCCGCGCCGTGTATGCTCCTTCGCCAACCCTTCGACGGCAAATCGAACAGGGTGCTGAGATTGATGTGTTTCTTCCTGCTGCGGTTGGGGAGCTCGAGAAGCTGCAACAGAAAGGACTGACTCTCAACGGAGGACTTCGGATCTACGCGCAGACATCGCTCGTGCTGGTGATGTCATCGACCTCTCATGCCACACCGATCTCCTTTCACGATGCGCTGCCGAATCGAGCCATTCGCATTGCCCTGGGAGCCCCCACGACGTCCTCATTGGGAGAAATCACGGCTCGGGCGCTCACGAAACTGAATCCCAGGTATAAAGACCATTCCCGCCTTCTCCAGGCGCAACATGGCGAGGAGATAGTGAGTCTGCTTCACAAAGGAGTCGCCGACGTAGGCATTGTCTACCGCGTGGATGCGATCAACAGTGGGCAAGTGCGCATTATTGATGAAACCCCAGCCGGAACGCAGACACCCGTTCAATTCGGGGAAGCAATCGTATGGACCTGTCGAAATACCTCACTGACTGTTGCAAAAGAGTTCATGGATTTCATCATGAGTCCTCGCATACAAAAACTCCTGCTCAAATATGGATTCGATTCTGCGCCATCGAATGGCTTACGTGCTGAAGGCACCAACATGGCGTTGAATCGATAGAGGCGACGCCTGGGAACTCGCTTTCCCCACCGTCGACACTGATCGCCACCTCACACCACCTCAATGAGCTCTTCTCACGCAAGGCGAGTGATTGCATTGCAACGCCGCTGTTCAATGGGATGCTTCTGAAGATAGCGCAGGATTGCCTGCCACATCGCAACCGGCAGTCCTAATCATGCCCTGAGACTGCTCCTCGGTAAAAAGGAGTTCAGCGCACAACTTATACGCCGACCTGAGAATGTGTCGAGAGAACGATGGTGAGGACGAAGGGAAAGGTCACGAGAAGGCGGATACCACGGGCGCAAGTTCGTTATGGCGAACTCACCTGCAACACACACGGATGGCCATGACGGCGGTCCACAGTCATCAGTTTAGCTGGTCAGGCCCCAGGTACTCCAAAGCGCGACAGCAGCCACTGCCAACATCGCCCAAGCGATTTCCCGATCTCCGATCTTTTTTATCATTCGTACCATGAGTCAGCTCCTCTCTTATTTCGGTTACTGCGCCTGAAACCCGAATATAAAAGATATAAAAGCAAAGCATGTGCCATTGCGATTCGGCCTAATTTCTTGCCTTTTTGCCGATCAAACAACGAAAACAGTGCGAATTCGCACAGATCGCACTGTGCGAATTGCTACGAGGCAGGGATACTTGAAGGAGCACATGCGGGGGCTGCCTGAATCAGAGGGGGACAGAAAGACTGTTTTACGACGGCTGAGTTAGAGTTATGGGAGGACCTGAAAGGAGCGCCCTTCAATAAACGATTTCTTCGAAAACCCCAAGACCCGCGTGAGATACACGCATAGCATAATCCCAAGGGATTCCAAGATCAGCAGCTGCCATCGAGCACGTTGCATCCAGGACTCATAGGAGATGGCCTCATGCGGCAGTTCACGCTGAATCCGCGTCTCGAAATCTCCGATGGCCTTTTCGATAGTCAAGAATAGTGCGCGACCGCTCCCGCCACGAACATACAAGTGCACTTGCTCCTGCTTGTCCATCCGGACGGTTGCCACCAGCGCCTTCTTGCTCTCAACAAACTCTCTGAGGCGAGCCGAAAGCACCCCCACTCCGGCTTGCAAACCGGGAATGCTGGTCGTCAGGGCTCTCAACCGCACCATGCCGGCTTCGAGTCGACTTTCAGCCTGGTTGATGGGTTCGAGAAACGATGGCTGTTCCGTGAGGAGATATCCACGAAAATTTGTTTCCACATCCATCACCAGGCGTTGCAGCCGCAAGACCTCCTCAAGGATTTTCGAACGATGCAGTTGCCGCTCATGCTGCATGCGCCAATGATCGAACAGAAATAGATGCCCGAAGAAGGACAAGGCCAGGGCGGCTGTGACGACGATGAGGAACCCAATAAACCGACCGCGAATATCCATCGATGCGTGTGGTGCCTTCCAATCGACTCGACAGTCCGAAGGCAAGCCTCCCGCGGCTCCGCGCCTTTCAACTGAATCTGTTTCGTTGTGGAGACGAGAACCCTGCGAGAGCCGTTCGTAAGAGCCGCAGCGTTCCGAGAACGCCAACCGTTGCAGCGTCGGCATTCACATTTTTCACACGCCGAGCCGAGATGAGCGGACCGGTGACGGTTGGGAGAGAGCACCGTGCTCCTCCCAACCGTTCACGGCTGTTCTACAGCCAGTTCACGCGCTCGGCCGGCCGAATGTAGATCGGCTCTTCGACCTGAATACGCGCCACTTCCTTGCCCGACTTGTTGAAGCCCAACACGGTATCGTTGTACATGTCGAACCGCTTCCCGTGGATCTGGGTTTCAAACACTTTCGGACCCGGAATGACATCGTACCGGAAGATGATCTGCTGGCTGGCTCTCCAGAGCTGGAGGACGGCCAACAGTTCCCGGCTCGGCACGAGGTACTTCTCGATGGCGTTGTCCACGCCCGGGCCGAACATCTGTCGCGCATAGCCCCGCGATATGTCGCGGCGGGATGTAGGCTGTTCGGCTCGGTGCCCCACTGCGGATACAGCGGGAGCGCCACCTGCTCCACACGAATCGTGTAGTACAGGGATGCCAGCGGTCTTCCGCCCACAGGCCGTCTTCGCCGATCCGCATCAACGACTGCATGCGGATCTTGCCCACGCACGCGGCCATACAGCGGGTTTCCATCGGCTCGCCGCCCGTCAGCGGGTCCTTGCCTTCGATGCGCGGATAACAGGCGATACACTTCTCCGACACCCGGTCGTGCCCCGGTACATCGGCTCTTGAACGGGCACTGCCCACGCCATTTCTTGTACCCGCGGCACCGGTTCTGGTCGATCAACACAATGCCGTCTTCCGGCCGCTTGTAGATCGCCTTCCGCGGGCAGGCTGCCAGGCAGCCCGGATAGGTGCAGGGTTACAGATCCGCTGCAGATAGAAGAAATACGTCTCATGTTCCGGCAAGCTGCTGCCGGAGAGCCGCCACGGTTCGTCGCGCGTAAAGCCCGACTTGTCGATGTTCTCGACAATGGCCCGCATCGACGTCGCCGTGTCTTCGTAAATGTTCACGAATCGCCATTCCTGGTCCGTCGGAATGTACCCGATCGCCGCCTGGCCCACCTTGGCGCCCGCGTCGAAAATGGTCATCCTTCGAACACCCCGTACGGCGCATGGTGCTTGCGTCCCACGCGGACGTTCCACACCTGGCCCCCGGGTTCACCTGCTCGATGAGCTGGGTGATCTTCACGTCGTAGAACTGCGGATACCCGCCGTACGGCTTGGTTTCCACATTGTTCCACCACATGTACTCCTGCCCCTTCGAGAAGAGCCAGGTCGACTTGTCGGCCATCGAACAGGTCTGACAAGCCAAACAGCGATTGATGTTGAACACAAAGGCAAACTGCCACTTCGGATGCCGCTCCTCATAGGGATACAGCATCTTCCGTCCCAGTTGCCAGTTATAGACTTCTGGCATTCGATCTCTCCTTTCAGTCGCAATCGTCTCCCGTCGTTCAGAAGTGCTTTGCCCTGTGACGCTTCACGACGCACGAGTGCCGCGCTAGACCTTGATCTTGATATGTTCACCCTTCAACCATTTGAGCATGAACTCGTTTTCCTGACCCGGCGTGAAGCCGGTCCGGACTGGTTCCCACGGACCACGGGCTCCGATGCCGCCGTCTTCCGCCTTCGTGATGCGGATCAAGCATTCCTTCGGCACCGTGTTGACCGCGTGGTGATCGATTTCGAATCCCCATTTGAACTTCATTGCGTTCGCCTGCTTCCCCGGCAATGAGTCGGTTTGATGCATCGGCATGAGCCAGCTCCTGGTAAATGATTGTTGCGCGCCGTACCGGAAGTGGATTGATACCCGGTGTCCACCGCAATAGCACGTCCGTCCGGCCGCGTCTCGTGGCCCTTCACCGATTTGGCCGTCGACACATACGGAGCATGTTTCGCCATCGTCACGTGGTACGGATACGCCGGATTGTACTTGGCGCGAATCATCAACCGCGCCACCTTATAAAACGGATCCGATGGTTTCCAGCCGCGATAGGGCCGGTCCACCGGATTGCCGTCCACATAACAGTAGTCGCCGTCGTTGATGCCGCGGTCTTTCGCCGCTTGCGGGTTGATGTGGATCTGGTGCTCGCCGACACCCGGTGTCCGTTTGTCCATGCGGTACGGATCGCCGAAGTTCGACTCGTAAATCTGCACCCAGTCGTTCACCGACCATTGGCTGTGCACCCGGTGCCGGGTCTTGGGGGTGACGCAATAGAACTGGTAGCCCTTTTCCCACAACGGATTGGAATGCTGCTTGATTTCCGACCACGGCAGCTTGATGTTGCGCACCGTCTTGTCGTCGTGGTGCTGCGCCGTGATGGGAATCCCGTAGTCGTCCGGCCGAACATACGGGTTGGTCGTCATCAACGCATTCGGCATGTACGGGGTACATTCCGGGCCTTCCCGGTGTGAAATGAAGTTTTCGCCGTATTCGATGGCTTCCGGCTCAATCCGGTAGGTCTCCAAGCGCCCGGATCGTGTCCAGTGCGGCTTGGACTCGTTGGTCTCTTCCCAGAGCGGATGCCGCGGATAGGTCCGGCACATGACCATCCAGCCCTT
The DNA here is from genome assembly GCA_031315995.1 of Nitrospira sp. Classification (GTDB taxonomy): domain Bacteria; phylum Nitrospirota; class Nitrospiria; order Nitrospirales; family Nitrospiraceae; genus Nitrospira_A. Next base: position 19,745 of record JALDRG010000007.1, on the reverse strand, counting down.
TTCCGACTTCAACATGACGTCGGCGCTGTATCCGAAAAAGGTGCTCGAGGCATCAAGAATCCGCTGAACATAAATGTCCACACGATTTTGATAGACGAATTTATATGTATCCGCCATCCGCTGCTCACCGGTTATTTCCTTCAGCTTCACGGCTACCCCCGCGAAGGAATCGAGATCGTTTCTGGTGTCGTACAGCGGACGGATACCGCCCTTCCAGATCTGGACCCACGGATTGGACACCGTGGCGGTCATTTCCGGATAGGTGAATTCCATCCAGGAATTGACGGCGAACGCCACGTCGGCGTGGTTGACGTCCGAGGTCATCTCGATGTCTTGCGTGACCAGCATCTCGATGTTCGGATCGACGTTTTTCACCATGTCATAGTGGTGCTTGGCGTTGTTGAGAATGTTGACGTTCACCACCCAGCGAATTTTGCTGGGGCTCGGCATGTGGGTCTTGCCGGTGAACACCTTGCGCCCGTACTTCGGCGTATTGACGATGAGAGCATTATCGCCGTGGTTCCAATAGCCCGGCTCTTCGCCGTAGTAGTACTTGCGATACTTGATTTCCTTGCCGTGCACGTCTTCACGGAGATTCAGATTCCAGGGATCTTCCCCCAGATAGACACTGGCGCCGGCGCCGGACCAGGGGGCTGCCTGCCAAATGCCGACCTTATAGTTGCCGGACCACGTATGACAGCCGGTCCCAAACTTGCCGATATTGCCGGTCAGCATCAAGACCAATGCCGCCGCGCGTCCCATCGAGGTCATATGGAAATAGTGACAGACGCCTTCGCCGTTGTGGATCGCCGCCGGCTTCACCGTTCCACAGTCCCGCGCCCACCGAACGATGAGGTCCTTCGGCGCTCGATTGACCTGATGCACCGTATCCAAGTCATAATCTTGCAGGTGAATCGTATACATTTGATAAATCGGCATGACATCGACTTCACGCCCGTTGAGCAACTTGACCCGATAGGTGCCCGTTAAGGCCGGATCAATACCGCTCTGCGCCAGATGCATCCCCACCTGCTCGCGATGCAACGGCACCGCTTTCCCCTTGGCCAAGTCCCAGACCATCATGCCTCCGAGACGCCGCACCTGTTCCTGGGACAATCCCTGCACGCGCCCCGAATACGACTTGGTGAAATCCGGCACCTGATAATCTTTCAGGACATCATGCGGATCCAGGTACTGCAGCGTGTCCGTCCGCACCAACAGGGGCATATCCGTGAAGCCCTTGATGAAATCGATGTCCTGGAAATTTTCGTCCAGAATGATTTTGGAGGCACCGAGAAACAGCGCGCCATCCGTCTCGGGACGCACGGGAATCCAATAGTCCGCGCGGCTTGCGGTCGGATTGTACTCAGGAGTGATCACGACGAGGCGCGCGCCGCGCTCCATGCTTTCCAATTTCCAGTGCGCTTCCGGCATCTTGTTTTCGACGAAATTCTTGCCCCAGCTGGTGTTCAGTTTGGTGAAGCGCATATCCGACAAATCGACGTCGCAGTTTTGGGTGCCGTTCCACCAAGGCTGTGACGGATCTTGGTCGCCGTGCCACGTGTAGTTGTTCCAGTAGCGGCCCCCCTGCGCTTGATCAGGACTGACCTTCCGGATCCAGCTATCCAGCAACGGCAACACGCAGTTGTTGAACCTGGTATTGGCATGTTTCCCCATCATCCCGAGGATCGGCATACCGGCGCGGTGTTTGAACGTCCGTACGCCCGCACCCTTCATCATCTCGATCATTTCCGGAGCATACCCCTGCTCCCGAAGACGACGGGCTCCGGCTTCGCCGCTATAGCGGGTCCCGATGACGACCAACCCCTTCGCGACATAGGTAAAGGCGGTATCCCAGGACACCCGGACCATGTCATCAAGGAAGCGACTGTCGAATTTATACTTGCGCTTCACATCGGACGTCAGCTCGGGGGAACCGTCGTCCATCCATTGCTTCCACCCCTTCCGCATCAACGGGCCCTTGAGACGATACGGACCGTACACGCGACGGTGGAAGGTGAAGCCCTTCAAGCACATGCGCGGGTTGTGGGCAAACGTTCCGCGGTTGCCGTACAGGTCTTCATACGTTTGGTGGTCATAGTTCTGCTCGACGCGCATGACCACGCCGTTTCGGACGAACGCCCGAATGCGGCAGGCATGGGTGTCGTTCGGTGAGCAACACCACGTGAAGGACGAATCATAGCGATATTGATCATGATACACACGTTCCCACGACCGGTCCGGATACTCACCCAACGGATTGTCGACCTCGATGACGGGCTGTAGCGCGGTCAACGCCAACGCCTTATCGGCAATGGCGGCTACCGCTACCGTCCCCGCCGAGACCTTTAGGAACTGCCTGCGGGATAACTGCATCACGAATACCTCCTCATAAGAAGACAGGACACCCGACCGGCACCATACTCATGACGCCGGATATGATTTCAGCAACGACCGGGGCAGGACGATGTGCACCCCTCCTTCCGGGCGCATGATTCTTCCGTCGCATCAGTGGCCGGTCAGACAGTGATGCAACGGTGCGCAAATCCCTGCGCATAGAACGATGCTCCCTCGTTAGAAATGTAAGAGAATAGAAAATCACGACGACCCCATGTGCACCTCACATGCCACGAGAGTCGTTATCCCGATAATGTCTATGTCGTTGAAATATCGAGCGGTAGAAATTGGTCGCGACAACATGTCGCGGAAGTGACGATCTGCCCACGAAACGGCGTGGTGGAATATCACGGCTCCACCACGATTTATCGTGGGACACTCCGGCGCATGGAACGATCAAACAACGAGAGAGGATCGAGACGGAGGGCTCTACCGGCGAGAAGGACGACGAATGGCTAATTTCTGCATGCGGCTGCGAAGTGTGCTTGGCGCCATCCCTAATCGTTCTGCGGCTCCGCCAGGCCCTTCAATCCGCCAATCGAGCAGAGTGAGCGTTTGCAGAATATAGTGCCGCTCTTCATCCTGCAGCGTTCGTCGAGGGTTCGATTCCGTCGAGACGCGGAGGTTCACCATCGCGGGATCGATGCGTAAGAGGCGCTCGTCGCAGAGAATCAGTCCCCGCTCCACGAGATTTTCCAGCTCCCGCACGTTACCTGGCCAGGCATAGTGCACGAGCCGCTCCATCGAGGACGGCTCGAAATCATCACACTGACGCTTCAGCCGCTGGGCATGAAATCGAAGAAAATGCCGGGCCAAAATCGGAATATCTTCAGGACGGTCCCTCAAGGGGGGCATATGGATGGGAAACACATTCAACCGATAGAACAGATCGCTGCGAAACCGACCCTGTAAAATGGCCCCCTGGAGATCCGCGTTCGTGGCGGCAATCACCCGGACATCGACGGGGAGGGACTTCGTCCCGCCGACCCGGTCCACCAAACCGTCCTGGAGGACACGCAAGAGCTTCGACTGCGCCTCGAGCGGCATTTCGCCGATCTCATCCAGAAACAACGTGCCGCCGTCGGCAAGTTCGAAGCGTCCGATACGTTGTTGATCGGCTCCGGTAAAGGCCCCGCGTTCATGGCCGAACAGCTCGCTTTCAATCAGCCCGGCCGGCAAGGCGGCACAATTCAGTCGCACGAAGGCCCGCTCATGCCGCGCACTCCATTCATGGATCGCCCGGGCCAGCACCTCTTTGCCCGTGCCGGTTTCGCCGGTAATCGTCACGGTCGCTGTGGTCGGCGCCGCCTGCCGCGCGAGCGTCAGCACGTCCTCGAACGCCTGGCTCCGTCCCACGACAATGCCGTAGTGCTCCGTTGATTTCAGCTCCTCGGACAAATACACATTTTCTCTCGCCAGCTGCTCCCGCAGGTGATTGATTTCCTCATAGGCGTTCACCTGAGCGATGGCATACCCGATCTGGGTGGCGACTTGTTGCAAAAATTCCACGTCGTCAGGATCGGGAGGGCCGGCCTCGATGCTGCCGATATTCAACGATCCCAGACAGGTCTTTTGCACCACCATGGGAAGGTTGATCATCCGTCCAAGACCCTCCTGGAGGTAATATTCATCTTCCAGGAACAGCTGCTCCCGCTGGATGTGAGGCCGCACGTGCACTTGACGATGATCGTATACCCAGCCCACGGCGCTACGCGCACGAGGAATCATGGAATCGCTGCGCAGCACGACTTTCGGCAGGTTCGTTTCGACCGCGTAAAAACGAAATGCGTCCGACTGCAAATCGTACACGGTGATGCCGGCTCGTTCCCACCGCACCACTTTCGTCAACTGATCCGTGATGGCACGAAACAGACTCTGCCGATTGCGCTGAGAATTGAGGACGTTGGTGACGGACAACAGAGTGCGATAGTTGAGCGCAATATTCTGCACGGCGTGTTTCCCCCACTGCCAAGACAGGGGCCGTCTGCGAACGGCTCAGTGATGGTATGCGCTGGAGCAAGACCCGGTCAGGAAAGGCGAGGGACCCACTGAATCGGAGTCAGGCCTCGAGGGTCGGTGTTGCTTGGAGCGCTGTCGGCATCATAGGTTGGACCGATTCCGTATTCCAGTCGGTTTCCCGATCTTCATCAAAAAATAATCTGCGTCGCGCCGTCGGCACCAACCATGCTGCGGTACGTGGCTAACGACGCCCGATGCCCGACGCCCGTCTGCCCTCGTCCGTTTCAACACCAAACCGCTGCCGCGAAAGACTGCGCCCTGCTTCAGGGCCCAAGGATCCGGAACCGGGGCCGATCGATGGGGTGAGAGGGCGCGTCGTCGATCCCAAATCGGGACTTCTTGGTGGAACGAACGAACTCGGCATGCGATCGCGTCGTTTACGCGTTCGGCCGAGATTCGGCGAGCTGCGTCCTTCAGCGAGCCTGCTCGCGGGCTCCATTCTGGGAACGATCCTCTCACCCTGGTCATCTTGATCGAGCCAGGACTCGATCGCGGCCCCGCGATCACTGACCACCAAATTCCTCGCCATCACCTCGTTCGCCATCGTTTCCGCCGTGGGTAATTCATCGGCATAGACGTCGGTTTCATATTCCGCCGTGGAGGGTGTGGCGAGAGAGGTCCAGACGGATTGCCCGGACTCGGTGATATTGATGCTCGTCACAGTCGACAGGCCCGGCCTGATCGGATGCTCCCGGAGTTCGTCCTCCGGCAATGCGATACGCACCGGGACCCGCTCGACGATGTGGATGAAGTTCCCGGTCGAATTATCCGGAGGCAGCAGCGCAAAGGCACTGCCGCTACCCGGCACCAACCCCTCGACGGTCCCATGAAAGGTTTGCTTGGATCCGTAGAGACTCACGTTCACCAACGCCTGCTGTCCGGGTCGCACATGTTGGAGTTCGGTTTCGCGCAGGTTCGCTTCGACCCACAAATGATCCAGCGGCACGATCGTCATCAGCAAGGCGCCGGGCTGGACACGATCCCCCACTTGCGCCTTGCGTTTGGCGACATACCCGGATATCGGCGCGCGGATTTGTTGCCGCGCATACTCCAGGTGCGCCTCGATCAACTGATGTTTGGCCAAATCGACAGCCGGATGTTCCGTGACGGTGGTACCCCCGATTTGCGCATCGAGCGAGTCCAGTTCCGCCTGCGTTTCCCGCACCTCCGCTTCCAGACTCGAGATCTTGTCCGCCGTATTCTGCAGGATTTGTTTGGAGATCGCCCCGCTCGGAGACGCCCGTTGATACCGGTCCATGTCGTGCTCGGCCAACTCCAGTCGCGCCGTGCGCGATCGCAATTTTTCCGCGAGTTGTTTCCGATTGATAAACAGCGAGGCGATGCGTCGGACTTCTTCGCCTAACCGACCACGGGCCCTTCCCAAGGCGGCGTAGGCCTGATGCTCGTCCAGCCGAATCATCAGGTCTCCCCGATTGACGAACTGCGTCTCCTCGGCCAACACCTGCGTGATGATGCCCGAGGCCTGTGCCGCGACCGGAACCAGATTGCCCGTCACGTAGGCATTATCGGTCCGTATCCAAAAGCGATCATGGGTATACCAGTACACCAGATACCCGACGGTGGCGACCAGCACCAGCAGCGCCACGATCAGCAACCGGCGATTCCGTTGCGCGCGAATGGCTTTCGGATGGATGCGATAGGACGCCGGCGATGGAGACCCACCGGGGGATTGTGGACCAGGAGACATATCTGCAGTGGTCGTACTCATAGATTTAGCTCGGGTTGTGTTTCGGTCGTTGTTCAATATCGGGATTGTGATAACCGCCGCCCAACGATTCGATCAGATCGACGGCCGCAACCAGTTGGTCGCTTTCTAAGGCTCTCAGCGCATATTCCTGCTCCAAGACCGGATACCGATGCCGGAGCACCTCCCGATCATCATCAAGACCATTCACGAGTCGTATCTTCGCCAAGCGCCAGTCGTCACCCAAGGAAGCCACGAGTCGTTTGTGCGAGGCCATGATCTCATTGGTCGTCTGCCAAGCGCTCAGACTGTCGGCCACTTCCCGCATCGCGTCCAGCAAGGTGTCATTGTAGAGTTCCACCGCCGCATCGTATTCCGCCCGTTGCGCCCCCAGTTCGCCTCGCAGCCTACCACCTTCGAACCACGGCATACGCAAACCAGGCGCTAGTCCGTAGCTGAAGCTTTGGCCGCTGAACAGGAAGTTGGCCAGCTTATCGGTCCCCTTCGCCAAGGTCAGCGCATTGAATCCCACGAATCCCGTCAGATCGATCGTGGGATAGAACTGGGTGGTCGCAACCCGGACCAATCGCGACGCCGCATGAGCGCGATAGAGCGCGGCGGCGAGATCGGGCCGATGCACGAGCAATCCTATGGACAAATGATCCGGAGCCGCAATCTGAGTGGGCACGATCACTTTCGGCTTGGCAAAGAGATGGGCTGCCTCGTCAGGACCCTTGCCGGCCAACCGCGCGAGCAAATGGCGCTGCACATCCAGTTGATCGCGAATTGCCGCTTGGCGCTTGAAGGCGGCCTCATAATCGGCCACGGCAATTTTGACCGGCTGGTCATTATCAAGTCCCAGTCGGAATCGAGTTTCCGCAAGCGTTTTGAGATCGCGGCGGATGCCGACAATGGTTTTGACGATGGTGAGTTGCTGCTGCAGAGCCTGTCCCCGGAAATAGGCGCGGGCAATGCCGGTGGTCAACCGGAGGCGCACTTCGGCGGTTTCCGCCTCTTCGGCGGCTGCATGCCCAAGGGATGCTTCCAGCATGGCCCGGTTTTTACCCCAGAAATCGAATTCATACCGGAAGCTCAGCGGGTTGATGATGCCGTACATGATCTTGATGCCCGCGACCTCCGGATTCAGAGCCGCAAACACGCCATGTTGCGAAATACGCTCGTAGGTCAGCGAGGCGTCGGCTTCGAGAAACGGCAACAGCCGCGCGCCTTCCACCTTCACAAGCGAGGTGGCCTGCCGCAACCGCGCGGACGCATGTTTCAATCCGGGGTTATCCTTGAGCGCCTGCTCGATCAACCCATTCAGTTCCGGATTGCCGAACTGTTCCCACCAGCGATCTTCAGGCCAGTTCTGAAGGCGGCTCGTCACTTCGGCCAACGTTTCCGTCATCTCCGGAGGTTCGAGATATTGCGCGGGCGGATCGCCTTTCGGAATCCAGGCACAGCTGCCGAAGAACAGCGCGCAGCCGATCCCGAGGCCTATCGGCAACCGGCGGGTAGTCGTTGAACAGGGTCTCATGGTATCTCCTCAATCAAAGCTTCGGCACGCCGTTGCCGCAGGTCCTCGGCGGGAGTCGGCGCGAGAGGCAGGACCGTGGGTCGAGCGAACCACACGAGAATGCCCAATCCGACGAACATGAAACTCGCGACCAAAAACGCATCGTTCAGGCCCAAAATCGCCGCCTCTTGTCTGATCAAGAGTCCGAGCTTGGCCTGAACTTCCGGCGGGGACAGACCCGCCGCGCTCAATTTCGACGTCAACTGTGCCATGGGATCGAAGGAAATCGACTGCCGTCCTCCAAAGTGATCGGCTAAATGCAGTTGATGGAAGTGGATACGACGGAACAGCACGATGCCCTGGAAGGTGATCCCGAACGCACCGGCGGCGACGCGTAAGAGGTTGGCCACCTCCGCCGCCCGCATGACTAAGGGGCCGGACAAGCCATGCAAGGTCAACACGGTCACGGGCGTAAAAAAGGATCCCAGGAACACGCCTTCCACCGCCATCGGCCAGAACAGTTCCTCATAGGAATGGGGATCGTCATACAGACCCAACCAATAGAAGGTCCATGCGAATCCCAGACTGTTCAGACAAATCAACCACCGCGCATCGACGTACTTGCAGAGGATGTGCATGACCGCGATGGCAGGTGCGCCCAGCAAGATGAGCGGCAACAGGGCCAGACCAGCCAACTTGGACGAATATCCGAGAATCAGTTGGATCTGCACGATCAAGAGGGACAAGAGCCCTTGGATCGAAAAGAACCCGAGTGTCAGACATATGAGACCGATGACGAAATTGCGATGTTTAAAAAGCCGAAGATCCAGCGTGGGTTGGCGCTCTCCGAGTTCCCAGATGATGAAGCAGGGCAATGCAATCACCAAGACCACCGCAATAGCCTGAAGGAATGGGGAATCCAGCCAATCGAAATCGTTGCCCATGTTGAGCAATGTCTGCAGTCCCAGCAGCAAGACAGCCAGGAGCACGAATCCGACCACATCGAAACGCGTATACCGGCGATGAAAGCCCCGTCCGTACAATAAGGCGCCCAGCGTGCCGACGATCACCAGCGTCAGCACAAAATCCAGGTAGAAGAGAAAGCGCCACCCGAGCATATAGGCGATGTAGCCCCCCACCGGCATCCCGATGGTAAAGGGCGTAATGCTGAACAGTCCCCAGACGGTCAAGGCGACCGCCTTCAATCGCTTCGGGTATTCGTTGAGCAGCATGGATTGGGCGATCGGCAACGTGATGCCGCCGGCGATACCCTGCACGATACGAGCGGGGACGAACTGCGCGAGCGTTTGACTGTCCCCGCACAAATAGGACGCCACGCTGTATACCCCGAATGCCGCCATCAAGAGGCGGTAGTCGCCGATCCGTCCCGACAGGTATCGCGCGAGGGGAAACCCCAGCGCCAGTCCGACCATGAAGTCGGTTTGTGCCCAGGTGAGAAAACTCGGTAGGACCCCGCCCAAGTCTCCCGACACGTGCGGCAACAGGGCGATATAGGAACCGGCATTGAACAGCACGACGATGTGCGACAAGCCGAGGACGGCATTGAAGAGCACGAACCGCCATCCATGCAATCGCCTGAAATACACAGCCGCCATCGTCGACGTCGTCCTCCTTAAAACGAGGGAGAATAATCCGGTTGTTTCGTCTGGGGGTTCGGTTGCCCAACCGATGCCGCCGCCGGGACAGCCTGGGCCGCTGGAGCAATAACACGATGCGCCGCATAAATCGCCAACCCGGTAAACAGCATCCCTCCGACTAAATTCCCTAGGGTCACCGGAATCTGATTCCACAACCACCAGGTGGAGACGCTGATGTTACCTCCCAGCATCATGCCGACCGGAATCAGAAACATGTTCACAACCGCATGCTCGAAACCCTGAGAAAAGAACAATAACGTCGGGCCCCAGATGGCGAGGATTTTCCCGGAGAAAGAGGTCGACATGTACGCCGCCACGACCGCCAGACTGACCATCCAGTTACAGAGCATCCCTTTGGTGAAGACCGCGAGGAGACCAGCCGAACCATGCGACGCATAATAATTGGTCTTCGCCTCCGCAATCGCGATAAGTTTGGTACCAACCGCATTGATATGGGCATCTCCTGCAGTGGTCAGGGCGATCGCGAACAATCCCGCATAGAAGATGCTGCCGAGGAGATTGCCTAAAAATACCCAACTCAAGTTGGCCGCCACATGCCGGAGGCCGGAATTCTTCTGACCATCGACCACCGCAACAGGGAGAAGCGCAAAACTTCCCGTGATGATCTCCGCGCCGAGCAAAATCGAAAGCGCCAGGCCGAACGGGAACAGCAAACTGCCGATGATCCAATAGCCCGTTTCAACCGCGACGGTCACCGCCATGCTCGTTCCGATACCCAGATAGGCGCCGGCCAACATGCCACGCAGTATGAGCTGTCGTGGCGGCAAGCTCAGTTTCAACGCACCGCCGGCCAGCATACTGTCCACCACGCCGTATGGCTTCACATAGTCCATCGCATCCTCCTTGTGAACCGTTCGAGGCACGCTTGCGATCCGCCGTCCTACGATATGAGGTCACGCCTCCCCCCCTTGAGCAAACCACGTGCCTCACGGATCCTCGCGTGTTTTCTCACCACGAACTGCGAGAGAGGACTCCGTTCACCCCGCCCCAAGTGTCCAGCCGGATCGGCCGACTCTCTTAACGCTCTCTAAATTACGGGCGAGATCGCACAGGCGCACGGTGCGATATCGCTCAATACGCAATAAACGATCAGGATCCTACCCTGGGGGGAAACGGCCCTCGCGGCCAGATTGGCCACCAAATCGCCTGCCTCAGTGGCTGACATGCGGCTCAGGCAATGAGGTTGCACATGGATAGCAGTGAAGACTACGATTGTCTCCGGAGACCGACAGCCCTCGTGAGTAACCTGCTCAACAATCTGCCCATTGCCCGCAAGCTCTTTCTTGCGTCGGTAATTCCCGCGCTGACCGTCCTGATCCTCAGCATCTTGACCTACCGCAGCGTCACGGCTTTCTCCGACGACGAAGGCCAGTTGAACGACATCTATTTTTCCCAGCGGTTGGCCTCGGAATATCTACGGCTCATCGTCGACCTTGAAACAGGATTCCGAGGCTTTGTGCTGACAAGCCAGGAACATTATTTGTTCCCCTATCGAACCGCCCAAGATCATGTAGCGAACATCGGCCGGACGCTGGAAGCGCAGGTCTCCTCGTATGAGGATCAGCGCGCACTGATCACCTCCGTCCAACATCTCGTCAAGCAGTTCATCGATGAAAAAGAAGCGCTGATCGGAGCGGTGAAGGCCGAACATACCGAAGAGGCTCGGCTCTATATCGAGGAGGGTAAAGGGCGGACGCTGATGCTGAAAATTCGAGAGGAAATGGGACGGTTCGAACATCTCGCTCAAACGGCCCTGAATTCAAAAGTCGCCAAAATATCCCAGGATCGGGACGACATGCTGCTGACCATTCTGGGAGGCGGCCTCTTCGCCTTGATCTGCATGGTCGGCACATTGCACCTCATCGCCCACTCCATCACGACGCCGCTTGAGCGGCTGGCCGCGGCGGTCATGGCCGCCGACACCCATCCGGTCCCCCATGTACCGGTGATGACCAGGACGGATGAAATCGGCAATCTGTCGCGTGTCATGCACGCGATGAGTTCGGCCATCCATTCACACATCGCGGCGGTGCAGCAGTCGGAAGCCAACCTCCGCCAGCTGAATCAGGACCTGGCCGGCTCAGAATCCAAGTATCGCAGTATCGTCGATCATGCTCCGTTCGGCATCTTTACTACCCGTGGCATGACCCTCGTATTCAGCAATCGGTATAACAGCCTCTTGGCAGGACTCAACCCCAGTGAAGAGAAAGACCCGGATGCGGTCCGCCGAGCCATCCACCCGGAAGATCGCGAACGAGTCATCGTGGAATTCGCCCAGGCCGTGGAGGAAGGGCGATCGTATGAAACGGTCTTCCGGTTTCTTCACGCGGACGGGACCGTCCGAAAAGTATTGAGCCGGCGCATTCCGATTCGTGATCATTCCGGAGAGGTCGTCATGTATCAGGGATTCAATGTGGACATCACCGCCCTCGATCTCATGCAAACACGACTGCGCCGGGCCGAGCGGCTCGCCACACTGGGGCAGGTTGCGGCAGGCATTGCGCACGAAATCAGAAATCCGCTCGTCGGCATCGGCTCAACCACATCCCTCCTGCTCGAGGATTCCGATCCAAGCGATGCGCGCCGACCCGATCTTGAGGTCATCCTGCAGGAGACCAAGCGCCTCGACCGGATCGTCAACCAGATCATCGACTACGCCCGCCCCCGTGAGATCGCGGCCTTCTCCTTCGACATGGCACAATTGGTGCACGAAGTCACAAAGGTGCTCGACGAGCCGCTCGCAGGCAAACAGGTGACGATCCAGGTCTCGGCACCGGACGCCCCTTACACCATTCAGGCCGATCGCGATCAACTCAAGCAGGTACTGCTCAACGTCATGCAGAACGCCATCGAAGCCAGTCCGTCCGGCGCCAGTATTGCTGTCACCCTGGCCCAACTGGCTCGCGGTGGGGAGCCCGGACTGGAGATCGCCGTCGCGGACCGGGGAGCCGGGATCAGTCCCGCCCATCTCCCGCATGTCTTCGAACCATTTTTCACCAGCGGCAAACCGCGAGGAACCGGCTTGGGACTCGCCATCTGCCGAAACATTCTCGATGCGCACGGCGGAGACATTGCGCTGGACAGTGAATCGGAGCACGGCACTATCGTGCGAGTATGGGCGCCCTTACGACAACAGCCGCTACGGATACAGGAAGAGGAACAGCATGCAGGCCACGATCTACGTCACAGATGACGAACCAGCCATTCGCTCCGCCATCGTGAAACGCCTGTCGCGGCGTCACCACGGCGTTACCGGCTTCGAATCCGGCGAGGACTTGATCCGGGCCGTCACGCAACATGCACCCGACCTCATCCTCCTGGACCTGAAGATGCCCGGCATGGGAGGAGTGGAGACGCTCCGGCAGCTCCGCCCGATCGCCCCCCAGACGCTGATCATCATGTTGACGGCCTACGGTACGGTGGAAGATGCGGTGGAGGCGATGCGACTGGGCGCCTACGATTTCCTGATCAAATCGGTCGACCTCTCCGGGGTCGACCCGGTCGTTGATCGCGCACTTGAATTTCTCACCCTGCGCCACCGGGTGGAGTTTTCGCTCGAGGATCAGAACAGCCCGTACGCGATTTCAAACATCGACGCCCGCAGTCCGGCGATGCAACTCCTCCTGAGCCAAGTCCGCGACGTGGCGCAGAATGCCAAATCGACGGTCCTGCTCCAAGGAGAAACGGGCACCGGTAAGGAGTTTCTTGCGCGTGTCATCCACTGCAACAGTCCGCGGGCATCCGGCCCCTTTGTCGCCGTGAACTGTACAGCCATTCCCAAAGAGCTCTTCGAAAGCGAGCTGTTCGGGCACGAGCGGGGCGCCTTTACCGGCGCCCATCAGCGAAAACGCGGCCTGCTGGAAAAGGCCGAGGGCGGCACGTTGTTTCTCGATGAAATCGGCGACCTGGACCCGGCCATGCAAGCGAAGCTGCTCCGCGTGCTGCAAGAACGCACGTTCCGACGCGTGGGCGGCACGGAAGACCTCTCGGTGGACTTCCGCTTGATGACCGCTACCAATCGGGACCTCAAGAAGGACACCGCACGCGGAACCTTCCGTGAAGATCTCTTCTTTCGCCTCAACGTGGTCACCTTCGAACTTCCTCCTCTACGCGCGCGCGCAGAAGATATCCTGCCGCTCTCCATGCAAACCCTGTTGCGATTCGGCAAGGAGTTCGGCAAAGAGGTCGTCGATATCGAGCCCGATGCCCAACAGCTCCTGCAACGATACAGTTATCCCGGCAACATTCGCGAACTCCAGAACATCATCGAACGCGCCATGATTCTCTGCCATGAGAAGACCTTGACCGCCGGCTGCCTCCCGCGCGAATTGCACGAGGAGGCGCCCCACATCGCCGTGGCCATGGCGCAAGGGGATCACCCGACGCTTCGCATTGAAATGGTGCTGGGCCAACAGACCCTGGCCGATATCGAGTCGGCTCTTATCGAAGAAGTGGTGCGCCTTTCGGATCACAACAAGACTCTGGCCGCCAAACACCTGGGCTTGACGCGGTTTGCCTTGGATCGACGGCTTAAGAAGCAAATGGAACAGGACTAAGCGCATATGCGCCAAGCATGCATCTCAGGGTTGAACCGCGCCAGACGGGGACGGATAATCAGAACATGATTCAGGCGTACGATGGCCGGCACTCATAATCGCTGGATCCTTCCGGTCGTGGTGGGATTGACAGGCGGGCTCTTTGCGCTCGACCTCTTCATGCCCCTCGGGGTGGCCATCGGAGTGCTCTACGCCGGGATCGTGTTGCTGGCCTCGTTCTCGTCTCATCCGCAACTCCCGCTGCTCACCGCCGCCGCCGCCACAGGACTGCACATCGTGGGGGCCGTGATCGGGCCTCGCCTGAGCAGCATCCCCAGGTGGGTAGAACTCACCAATGCCGCCCTCGGTTTGGTCATCATCTGGATGTCGGCCGGATTGCTGCGACAACGGCATCTCGCGGAGATTCGCCTGCGCCAGGCCAAGGACGAATTAGAAGTGCGCGTCGCCGCCCGCACCAGGGAACTGGCCGACGTGAACCAATCCCTGCTGCATGAAATCTCCGAACACGTCGAGACGGAGCAGTCGTTGCGTGCCAGCGAGCATGACCTCGCCAACAGCCGGCAGGAGCTGCGTGATCTGACGGCTCGCCTCCTCACGGCCCAGGAGGAAGAACGCCGGCGCATCTCCAGAGACCTCCACGACGACATCAATCAGCGGCTGGCCATGCTGGTCGTTCAAGCCGAATCGTTGGAAGCCAGCCTTCCCGCCTCGGCAAGCGACTGCGGCAAGGAACTCCGCTCGATCCAGGATCGGCTCACCGAGCTGTCGGACGACGTTCGACATTTGGCCTATCAGTTTCATCCGTCGATTCTGGACGATCTGGGGCTCACGGTCGCTTTGCAACGCCTGCTTGATGATTGCACCGCGCGCGCGAACTTCGAAGGCGTGCTGAAGATCCATTCAACGCTCCCGACCATACCTCAAGCCGTCTCCACTTGCCTGTACCGCATCGCCCAGGAAAGTCTGGCCAATGTCATGAAACATGCGCGCGCGACCCAGGTGACGGTGTCCCTCTTCACCACACCCGACTCCCTCACACTCACCGTGCAGGACGACGGAGTCGGCTTCGATACGCAACTCCTGGCCGACAGCCATTGTGGTCTCGGACTGATCAGCATGGCGGAACGCGTACGCCTCGTCCACGGCACGGTCACCATCGACTCAATCCCTCACAAGGGCACGCGCCTCTCCTTTAGAGTGCCGCACAGAGAGGTTCCCGTATGACCACACCCCCTCGAGTATTACTGGCCGACGACCATACCCTGGTGCTGGAAGGATTCCGCCGGATCGTGGAACAACGGTGCGAAGTCGTGGGCGCTGTCGAAGACGGCCGCGCGCTGCTCGACGCCGCCGCTCGGCTGCGCCCCGATTTGATTCTGCTGGATATCTCCATGCCGTTGTTGAACGGGGTCGATGCCGCCCGCCAATTGAAGAAACTGCTTCCCGACGTGAAGCTCGTCTTCGTCACGATGCATGCGGATCCAGCCTATGTGAGCGAAGCCTTCAAAGCCGGCGCCTCGGCCTACCTCCTCAAACGCTCCGCGGCGAGAGAACTGGAGCAAGCCATCGACTCCGTTCTGAAGGGACAGTATTTCGTCACCTCACTGCTGACCAAAGATCTCGTCACAACCCTGTCCGAAGGCCAGGCCGACCTGCTCACGCAACGGCAGGAATTGACCCCGCGCCAACGGGAAGTGCTGCAGCTCATTGCCGAGGGACGCACCATCAAGGAAATCGCCGCACTATTGAATATCTCTCCCAAAACCGTCGAGTTTCACAAGGCTCAGATCATCTTTCATCTCAATCTGCGCACCACCGCCGAACTGACCAAGTACGCGCTCGCGCACGGACTGACATCGGCCTAGGTTTTCCAGAGCACGAAGGCAGCCAGCGGCTCATCGTTCGGTCGACCTCGCAATTATTCACACCCGACCTAGGACATCACCTAGTTGTCACTACCACGTCCATCCGATATCCTAGGCCACATATTTTTTGCCGCAGCCTGCGCATATCCGTCATGCTGTCCCGGTCCCGTCGAAGGAGGTCTGAGTAATGGACTTCACTGCCACGCAATGTCAGGTGTGCTGGCGAGTTCAGGACAAGGGGGTGGACAGAAGTCCCTGCGCGGTGTGGTGGGATCTCCAAACATTCATTCAGACACACGATCTGACGACGCATGATCTCAGCTTCTCCGAAGGGTATTGCCCACAGTGCACTCAGTCGTATCGCCGTCTTACGCAAGATCATCTCCACGAGTCCTAGCGAGTCCCTGCCATGAGAGGATCCGCCGCTGTTCCATTTCGTGGGTCGACCGCGTAGCCATATGACATTCAAGAAGGAGGCCTCCATTTTATTTGCCGTGGGAACATTCAGGGCATGTGCCGCAGAGGGCAGCGCGCAACCACATACCTCCGACTAGTCATTCGCCAGGTCAGCTCCGCCGAACGACACAGGACTGGGCTCGCCTTATCGGAAGCCATTGGGAGACCCCTCCTACACCACACAGACTGTTCTCTCGCTGGAACCACTGACCTGGCGTCCCACGGTTCCCACCACACTCGACCTCACCACCAGGCTTGATCGACTTCACTCGGCGAAGGTGATACGTTGTTTGAAGCAAGACAACGGCCGCCGCGCAGTGATGTAATGCCGCGGAGGAATGGGCCAAGGTCTTGTGGAGGGAGGAATCACAACGATGAGATACGCAGGCCGAGGCGGGCGTGCCCAAGAGCCGCACCCGCAGACAGGGGTCGGGATCAGCCAGATTGTGAGGCGGTCAATCGACCCAACATCCGTCCATGATCGGCTCAGGACAGGGAGTGGCCGCCTTACCCCTATGACCGGACTCAATCCGACGATTGTCGCCTATGCCCTACTCGTCATGGTCTACGTCGTCTGTTCAGCTCCGAGCATCAGCCTGGCGGATGCCCCTTCAATCGCGCCGCCCCCGGCGTCGCCGGAACCGATCTATTCCCTGGACGCGGTGCTGAATCTTGCCCTGACGCGAAACCCCACGGTCGCAAGCGCGGAAGGGATCATCGATCAGAGTCGAGGACAGCAGGTTGCCGCCAACACCTATCTCAACCCTTCGATCAGCGCCAATAGCGGCCGTGGCAGGATGCGCGATCTAGGGCTATTCGATCCGTCGGTGCGAGAAAGTGTCACGGAATTTAACCTGACCGTCGGACAGCCGATTGAGTGGCCGTCAAAACGCGCGGCGCGACAGCGCGCCACCGAAGCAGGCGTAGCCGCCGCTTCGGCCGGGTTGGCGGAGACCCAGTTGAATCTGGTGGCCGACGTCAAGGTCGCCTTTTACGATCTCCTCTTGGCTCAGCGCGCGCTGATCCTCGCGCAGCAGAATCTGGCCACCGTAGAGGATGTCGATAAGGCCGTCCGAGCCAGGGTGCGCCTAGGAGAGAGTCCGCAATTCGAAGCGATTCGGTCCGGAGTGGAAGTGCTTAAGGCCAATCAATCACTGACCAGAGCAGCCAATCGAGTGCGCGTCAATCGCGTGATGCTCGACACGCTGACGGCCGGCTCACTCGGGCCTTCTTACGCCATCGATGGCCAACTTCACCGTGTGGGGCCAGGATTCGGCATCGATATTTTGACTGAACGCGCGTTGACTCAACATCCGACGATCCTGCGATTGAGAAAATTCGTCGAGCAGGCCGATCATAGCTTGGAATTCGAACGGCAGGCTCGCGTGCCCAATATCACGATCGGAGGCAGTTATTGGCGGGAAATCGGTCGCGAAGCGTTTACCGGCGGAGTCTCATTCCCGACCCCTGTGTGGGATCGACGGCAAGGAGAAATCATATCGGCCTTCGGCAGCAAACGAAAAGGCGAGGCCGAATTTCTGCGGGCGCGAAACGAGCTCATCCGGAACGTGAGCCAACATTTCCAAGACGCGAAAACGACCGCCGATATGATCGAGGTCTACGAGAAGGGGCTCCTGAAGCAGGCCGATGAGGCGCTACGAATCGCGAAGTTCAGTTTCCAGCAGGGTGCCTCCAGCCTCATCGAAGTCCTCGACGCGCAACGGGTGCAGCGTCAGATTCTGTTAGACTATGCCCAGGCCCAATTTGATCTCTCGATGTCATTGGCGCTCCTGGAACGCGCCGTGGGAGGCACCATATAATGTTTCTGATCCGACCGATCGTCTCACCGTTATTGTCGTTCTGGCAGAGGGCGCGTTTCATCGCCTCGGTGAAGGGTGTTCTCGGCCTGATCATGCTATTCTTCCTGTTCGGCTGCGAGGGGCCCCCTCCGAATGCCACCGGAGCAAATCCGCCTTCACCGAACCCCGGCAAAGGGTTGGTCTATTTAACCGCCGAAGAGATCCAAACGGCAGGCCTCCTCGTCCAACCCGTCGAGCGCAGGGAGTATCGTACCACCCGTGATTTTCCTGGCACCGTCGAACCGAACGAACACGCCTTGGCCGAGATCACGACTCTGGTTCGCGGCCGGGTCATTGATGTGTATGCCGACCTGGGTCGTGAAGTGAAGGCGGGCACGCTCCTAGCCCTCCTGTATAGCAGTGAACTAGGAATGGCACAGTCGGCCTACTTGAAGGCGACGGCTAAACTGAACGTCGCGGACCGGGCATTCCGGAGAGCTGAATTACTGCTCAGAGAAAAGGTCATCGGACTGGCGGAAGCTCAACGGCGGGAAGGGGAAATGCTCAGCCTTCGCGCCGAACGGCAGGAAGCGAGGGATCGCCTGCTCCTCTTGGGCCTCACGGATGAGGATTTGCGAAATCTGGACCGGAAGCACACAATCCGTTCGCATGTGCCCGTCCTGGCTCCCTTCGACGGCCGGGTGATCGCCCGCAATCTGACCAAGGGCGAAGTCGTGGAGACCACCGAAAAACTATTCGTGGTCGCCGACCTCTCCAACGTATGGGTGACGGCCGTCATCCCCGAAAAGGATATCCCCTACATCCGTCCCGACCTCACCGGGCCGGGCCAGACAGTGGAGGTGCATGTCGCCGCCTATCCCGGGGAAGTATTTCACGGGCGCATCACCTATGTGGGCGACGTACTCGATCCGGCCACCCGCACCATGCGTTTACGTCTCGAACTGCCGAATCCCGAACGCAAGCTCAAACCCGCCATGTATGCCTCGGTTCGTGTCTATTCCGAACCGGAGCCCAATGTCCTGCTCATTCCCGAAGCCGCCGTTCAACGCGACCGCGACCGACAATTCGTCTTTGTCCAGCGTGAACCCACTCTCTTTGAAGCGCGCGATGTCAAACTGGGCCCGTCGAACGGCCAGGACATCAAAGTGCTCGATGGACTGCTGGAGGGAGAATCGATCGTGACCAACGGAGGCTTTGTGTTGAAGTCCGAGTTGCTCGGGGAACAAATCTAGCCTGATGCTCTCCTCTTTCCTGGCATTCGCTCTCCGTCAACGGGTCCTGGTCGTCGTATTGGCGTGCCTTCTCTCGGCCGGGGGGATCTATGCCTTCCGGACCATTGCCATCGACGCCTTCCCCGACGTCACCACAGTGCTGGTTCAGGTCGTCACCAAAGTTCCCGGCATGTCTCCGGCCGAGGTCGAACGTTTCGTCACCTTTCCCATGGAACTTCAGTTGATGGGCGCGCCGGGGCTGACGGATATTCGCTCCTTCTCCAAAGTCGGTCTGTCGATGATCACCGTCGTCTTCACGGATGACATCGATATCTATTTAGCCCGCCAGGTCGTGCTCGAACGCGTGCTGGAAGTCCAAGAGCTGTTGCCGACCGGTTCCGTGTCCCAACTCGTGCCCAACACGACCGGCTTGGGAGAAGTCTTCCAATTTTATCTGGAAGGGCCGCACGACAACGACAACGACTTCGTCATGACCGATCGGGACTTGATGGAACGGCGGA
>JALDRG010000006.1 GCA_031315995.1 Nitrospira sp. | reverse complement strand
TGATGCGAGCATTGAGTTTTGTGAAACTCATGGGCTGCCGAAGTAGGTCTGTGTGGGTGACCGCCTGATGCGGCGGAACGATTCGGAAACCTACGCCGCTCGCCCGCACCTGTCAACCGCTGATAGGGAGGGAATACGTGTATTTATCCGTGCCGGAGTGAAACCGACGGCACGGTTCGGGGAGGCGTCAGCTGGGTAGAATAGGCGTCAAGTTACTCATCGATCAGCAGGCGCGTGCATGCCATACCCGCGTGCCCAGGCTATCTCGACGACTCGCTCGCTGGATTGCGCCAGTGAGATCTGCTCATCGAAAAGGGCGGGATAAGAATTTCTCATGCTGTTCCGGAGGTCCGTCCACTGATCGGTTGAGACGCCGGTGAGGGTGGCCAACGACGCAAGATATTCTCCCTGGCCGCGGGCGATATCCGTGCGGAGGTTTTCGTGGGTATGCATTGCGAAAGCGGTGGCCTTTTGTTTGGCCCTGAGCAGACGGCCCTCCGCTAACGAGCCGGGTGTGGTACTCGACGTAAACTCGGTCGTCGGATCAAGAAACTCTCTGGTAGCCCCGGATGTGCCGTCAGTGAGTTGGGTGGTTGCGTCAAAGGGCGCCTTCGTCAACTCGACGGTGGCGTCGGTCATACAGCCGCCGAGAGTGAGGAGCAATCCGGGGATGAGGGCTAAGCGTGTGGTCATCATAAAGGCCTCCTGGATTCGCCCGACGTGTACAAGTATGAATTACCACATCGAGGGCCAGGGCCGACCCTAGGAGGAGCCCTAGTTGAAGAGGCAAGTACACACTAGCTTTAGTACGAGTCGTCATCGTCTGGAAGCCGAACCAGTGTCTGTAGCATTTATTTGACAGAGCCGCCGGCTTGGTGGAAAATCCGCAGCCTCTATTCCCGCTTCTCGTAGACATGGGAAGGGAAAAATGCTCGTGTCGTCAGAGCCGATTCGGATTAGGGCGGGGTAGATGGAAGACCGATCGTACAGCTTCCATATGCCTTCCATACGGGATGAATCGAGCCTGTGCGCAGGCGTCGATGACATGCCAAAGAACAGCATTGGACGGTTCCTTAAGGAAAATCTTTTCCTTAGAAAGATCCTTAGATGGAATTCGAACGGCAGGCGGAATTAGCGTAGGGTGGTGTTAATCAAACCGGCAGCAGGCCAAAGGCATTTGGTTAGGTAGGACTCTGCTGTAGAGTTCCGTTCCAAGATACTTGCCGCAAAGAGACGCCATGAGCGTTTTCCTGCCCATCTTTTTCTTTCTGGCCATTCACATAACAGGCTGCGTGGAGGATTCTGGTATATCAAAGAATAGTCGTGAAGTAATGGTGACGCCACAGGACGAACTAAGTACAGCGAGTCTTGTACAAAAAGTGACAGGGCATTCGGAACCTGAGGTGCCTGGGTTCTTTTCCTCTGCCGGTGAAAGAGAGGAATATGAGCAATGGCAGACTCTTAAGGCGATTGCTGATTGGTACCGACTCCTTGTGGAGTTCAATCTCGCCTATCGAAATCATGATGGTAAAGATTTAGATACCGTAAAGCTCGTTGAAAAAGTCACCGGGTTAAGGGAATCTCCTGACCCAGGATTTTTCTCTTCTTCCTATGGGCGAATGCCGCATAACCACTGGCACCGCCTTAAGGCACGAGCAGATCGAATGAAGCTTTTGAAGTCTCTCGATCCGTCCATTGATATGAAAACACTTGCTGAAAAGGTAGTAGCGATGGAGGAAGGACGTAATTCTGATCCTGACAGCGAAGCGAGCGGAGCATGGATTGATGAGTCGGCCAGTAGTCAAATTTTTGCTCCCTACAGACCGGATGCTTATGGTCCTGGCGTTAATGCAGATGCGACAGGTAGGCCCTTCATTTGGAAACCTGATACAGCTGGGCCAAGAGTGTTTGATCCTTTTCTTCGTGTGCAGCCTGATATGTACGGACCTGGTATTGGTATGGACCAATACGGCCGCCCGATGAGACCTGCTTGTCCACGGGGTTGGGCAGGACCCTGTTGAGTGCGCATTTCGGTGAAAATGGCAAGCGGAAAGAAAGGGCTATTATGTTGAACTTGACACTCATCCGTGAAATCGTTATACTCCGGTCATCAGACGGGAGGAATGACGATGAAAACGACCAAGCCCACCATGACCCTGGCGCAACTGACGGCCCGCTTTCCTACTGAAGAAGCCTGCAAGACGTTTCTTCGAGATATGCGCTGGCCGGATGGCGTTAACTGCCCTCGCTGTCAGAATGCCAAGGTGTATGCGCTCAAGTCCAAGCCCTTTCATTGGGTCTGCAAGGGAAAGGATTGCGGTGGACGCAATGGCTATCGCTTCTCTGTGATCTCTAAAACTGTATTTGAGAATACTAACTACGATCTGCGCTCTGGTTCGAGGTGATTTACCTCATGACGCAGAGCAAAAAGGGTATCAGCGCTTTGCAGATCCATCGACAGATCGGCAGCGGTGACTATCGTACCGCCTGGTATATGTGCCACCGCATCCGCGCAGCCATGAAAGACGGCAGATTTTCCAAACTCATGGGCGAAGTAGAGATGGGCGAAACCTATATTGGTGGCAAGGACAAGACGCCACCGGAGCAAGCGAACCTCTGCCGCAGGTATCACTGGCAGTAAAATCGGAGTGATCGGCGCGATTGCTCGCAAAGGCAACGTGGTCTGTGAAATCATTGAGAACACCGACCGCGTGACATTGAAAGTAATTTGTTCGCAAGGCGGTTGACGCAAGAGAAATTGCTAGTCGCGACCGATGAACATACGGGCTATGCCCGCCTGAATCGGCAATTCCTGCATCAGACCGTGAATCATTCTCAGGGTGAATATGTGCGCGGGAACATCCACACGGCGAACCTGGACAGCTTCTGGAGCTTGCTGAAGCGTGGCGTCATGGGCACCTATCACAATGTCAGCAAGGCGTATTTGCCGCTGTATCTGGCTGAGTTCTCGTATCGTCATAACAATCGCAAGAACCGATATCTTCAACGCGGTGGTAGCAAGCTGCTGGTTACCACCGACTGGCAAGCTCAGATGAGGTATCGAGCGAAGAATGTTCAAATGCGTTTGCCATTGGAGGGCTTATGCCGAAAGCGAAACCGATTTCGCTCCATCCGTTAAGCTTTGATGAGGCGATCAAAGCAATCGCATTCGCATTGATCCTGCCAGCACGAACCTCACCGCTAATAAGCCGAGGCCAAAGTCGAAGCAGGGCCAAAGTAAATTGAAACCACATGCCCCAGGTGGGGTGATCAGGTACACCATGCCAATGAATTTTGCGTAGGTAGTGGGAGCCAAACCACGGCATTACATCAGTAACATTAACCTGGGGACGCACTAGCTCCGATTCTCACACGTTGCGCCGACCCCGCCACAATTGCTCTTGCCTCTTTGGGAAATGTAAATTTCAGAAATGAATTTGCTTTACGATTCACTAGATAAATTTTAGCGGTTACTTTTGGCGGAACTGCCGGAATAGATATCGATGGCAGTGAAGGCTTTAACAAGTACGCCATCTCGCGCCGCAGTGAGATCTTTCGCATGTTTTGGATGCCCAAGTGTCACGACGATATGATCTAGACCAGGTGTAGGGATAGTAACCGATTCGCTTCCATTCTTGTTATGCTTCACCGTCACCGGAACCATATCTAATTCATGGAAACTAACACTGAACGGGATCGTTACATCCATCAATGTTTTATCTTCATGATTGGTTATTTCACAGACATAGATTGAGTCTCCAGGCGGCCCGCCTTTTATAGTTTTCAGATCGCTAGGCCATTGAAGCGCCTTCCCTCCGCCATTAGGCACCTCCCATGCCCACCGTGTAATATTCGGGTTTAATTGCAGCACATACGCGACTGACTGCGGATCTACTATAATAGGCAAGTTTCCTGGCATGAACCTTATAAGAACGGCATGAGAAGGTGCCGGAATTGATGGATTAATTTGTGCGACGGAATGAATTTGATCGTTTGTCGACACTGCCGTGGGTTTGTAGGTGAGCCAAACGAAAGCAACCACAAGGACGAGCGCCAATGGAATGACTATGGATGTCGTGAATCCTCTCTTTGGTACAGGCCTATATTCCTGTCCGCTGGCCTCATAAATTGACTTCTTTTGTGTTGCCTCAAGCAAGCAATGCCGTTGATACAAGGCTTCTCCAAGCAAAACGACAAGGATGAGCATCAAGAGCGTAATCCATAAATGCCATGGCCAGTTTGGAAGGAAATCTAATAAATGGTGATCCCTGAAATGGATTGGCAACAATTCATCACGGACCCAAGTTATGGCCCCTAACACGGTATACCCCAGTAGGAGACGCCTGAGATAAGGGTTGACGCAGTCCCATAAAAAACGCCACCTAGAAAACGCAGTTTTCTCTGCCATATCTCCCTCCGACAAGCCGCCGGAGGATACCTCATACTTTCATGGGTGTCAAGATCAACACAATAGCCAAAGAAAGGGGGCGGGAGTCATTGTTTGACGAGCGCTCCTGGCAACCTGATCGTGTAATGATGAGGGTGTCGGTCCAGAATTCAAAGGCCGGCCGGTTCGGGCCGCGGTGACGGAGATTCGTCAGTAGTACGTTAAATGTGGGGAAAGATTCCTCGCACCATGTCCTCTGGCCCTATTTCCCCTTTCGACTCTTCCCTATCCGTGAAACAGTTTCCGGCACTCCATGAGGAGATAGACCGGCCGGGTGTGCTTTCCCTTCTTATCGGGCACGTGGCCGATGGCGGCGCCGGTCACCACCATCCCCGGAGGACAGTTCCACTTTTGCGTGCCCGATATACCTCCCAGTCCGAATGCATCCGGCACCCTGGGACTGACCTGGATGGATTGCGGATCTTTTCCATTCAACCCGTTCTCGTGGATGTCTTCCGCAGTGGCATGTTCCAGCCCCACCTGCAGGAGACTCTCCCGGAATTGCAGCTTGTTGTAGACCTCGTACAGGCCGATGGAAAGGCGGTTTGTCGGGACCGTGGTCTCGAACAAGTCGCCCTCTTTTTCGTAATTGAAGAGGAACGGACTCTTCTCCCACCGGGGCCCGACCGTGCCGTCGGCTTGCAATTCCCGGCAGGAGAACCGGAACGATTCCCACGTGCGGTTGTTCACCTCTTTGATGAACAGCCCCTGCAGCACGCCGCCCGAAAATATCTCGAGGCAGGACACGAACCGGCTCTCGACCACCTTATCCTTCGCGTAATCCAAATCGTTACAGGCCACCCACACGGAACCGACGGGCCCCTTGATCGGCAGATGCTTCGGTACGCAGCCGGCGATGACATAGGTGCGATAGTCGTTCACCGTGTACTGCGGGTCGCGGTCATCCAATGGATGGCCGGCGATGGTGTAGCCGCTTCCCGGACGCACGGCACCCGTCCCGGCCCACGGTGTGGAGGCCGGCAGCAGCAGCGCGGCACTCAGCGCAACCAGAAGCCCGACACGGGGCGCAAGCGTTCGTATGGTCATGGGACATCCCTCCTTGCTGGTTTCTTCCCTTTCTTACGTGCCCGCTGCGTGACCAGGCGATGGATCTCTATGTGCTCCAGGAGATCGAGCGCCTCCACCCTCTTTTCATAGTCATCCACCGGCACGATCACGGCTTCCACCTGATTGTTTTTGAGGACGACCACTCGCCGCCGATGCTGGGCCTTCAGATCGGTCAGCACTTTTCCGAAGGACCGCGCGACTCGAGATGCGTTGAGGATTTCTTCTTTCTTATGCGCTACTGTCATGTGTTACCTCATGCTTAGTTCTGTGTGCAATAGAGCGCACGATTCTACGCAATCACAAGGTTAAGAACTGCTGGGGGGCGTTGAGTTGGGTCGCAATAGGGGGTCTCCGCAGCGATCACGCAAGTCGGGGGTTAGATCTTGAACTGTGCCTTTTGACCAGTGGGGCAGGCGGCACGGCCAGCCGGCTTTGCTCAGCATATCCAGGAGCGCTCCACCACGTCACCGCCCGCCGCAATGCCCGGCACGAGAGTGTATCAGCGTCCGACAGCTTCGATCGTTCGGCGAAGAGGTTTGGTTGCGTCGGGGGCACCGGACGTTCACCAGACAGCTACTTCCGCTTTTTCGCGGTCGTCGGGGGAGATGGAATATCGAGCGAACGGACAGGCGCTCGTGAGCCCGCTTCTTTCATCCAGCGGAGGTCTGCTTCACACTCTGCACGGCTTGGGTACGGTTCGGCGCACTCGGCCACAATTCGCCCGTCGCTGTGACGAAGGCGCCACCGGACCTGTTTCCCTCGATCACGATAAATTTCATAGAAGCCAAAGCGTGGCGCTGACGGAATACCAGGGAGCCCCAATGCTCCCCAGTCGGGATGTGCCCGCAGTTGTTCATCCGTAATGCGTCCTGCCGCGCGGACTCCTTTGGGCGCACGGCCGAGCAGGGCTTGGACCTCGTCTAGATTGACCGGCCGTTGGCGCAGCTTCGACAGATCCGTCACGTTGATCGAGATCTCCCCCAGCGGGCCTTCGTGGGCAATCGGCACATCGACATAGACGATGGCCGTGCTCAGGCGAGTAAAGCTGTGCCCCGGCTGCTGGGGCCGCGAAATCCCGCGAATCGATCGCGGATCGTTGAACGAATGCACGATGGCCGTTGTGCCACCGACCGTGACCTCAGCCAGATAACTTCCCTCCAGAACGGGCCGTTGGACGGCCGGCCCTTCCAGCGGCCTCATGCCGGCGAGGCGGACTCCTCGCGCCGTAAATTCGAGCGCGACTCGAATGCGCCGTTGCCCGCGCCATTGGGGGTGTGGGCTCATTCGAACACCTCCAGGTCGGAGAGAATCTTTCGCCCGCAGACCGGACACCAGGGCGGATTGTTTTGATTCATCCGGCATTCCAGCACCGGCCGGAAGAGTCCGGTCGCATAGGAGCCCCCGGCCCCTTCAAACGCGCCCACGCTGGTGCGTCGATTCCACCCGGCGGGTGGACGGGCCGCGTTCGTCGGTAACGGAGTATTAGGGGCGACGAGGTCGAACCATTTGAGCGTGGTCCAATCCGACGGCGTCTCCGAGGTATTGGGGTATCCGCTCACGCCGGTGAACGTCTCCGCATCGCTGACGTATTCATCGCCCAGGGCAAACAGGTTGTGCCCCATCTCATGGGCGACGGTCGCCATTCCGCTGCCTTCCGTAAAATAGCCGGTGCCTGGGCCGACCGAGCTGCACCCACCCCACGTGTCCGACTTGACGAGCACAATGACATGATCGGCGTCGGGAGCGAACCGCAGACGCAGTTTTTCGATGCGCGCGTCCGTAAACGTCGACATATCGAACCAACAACGGTCCCAGCTGTCGTTGGGGATGAGACCGAGCCGAGAGGATCTGAACACATCGGATATGATTGTGCCCCTCGCGTTGTAGTCGCTCTCGAACGCAGACTCCACCGACACCAAGTCGGCACGAACGACACGGAGCGCGCCTTGATGCAACAGCAGCTGATCCAGGCGCAACGCGCCCAGAACCTGGCTGGTTACCTGTGACCCATAGGCATTCATGTCGGCCTCGGCATACCCGTCCCCCATGATCAGAATCGACAATTTGGGATCAGATCCTGGGCGGCCCACCCACGCTCGGCGCGATCATGCGAGGGCTGTGCCGTGGTTGACCCAGGTCCAGCGGGTCCCATCCCACGTGCGCTCGTACAGCCGTCCGCCGGCCGTGGATACAAACAGCTTACTGTCCATCATGGCGGCACCGGGGGTGGCGTTGACGGTGGTGCCGGGTGGGGTGTCGTGGTCCACCCAGATTCCAGCCCGACTGCCGTTCCACGCACGCTCATACAGGTGCCCATTGGTGGTCCCGACGAACAGCTTGCTGTCCATCATCGCCGCGCCGGGGCCGTGGCGACGGTCGTTGCGGGCGGGCGCCGTGGTCCCCAGACCCACTGACTACCGTTCCACGCTCGCTCAAACAATCGTCCGTCTGCGGTGCCGACGAAGAGTTTGCTGTTCATCATCGCGGCCCCGGGTGCCGTGGCTACCGATGTGCCGACCAGCAGGCCATGATCGACCCAGACCCATTGGGTCCCATTCCAGACACGTTCGTAGAGCCGCCCGTTCGCGGTGCCGACGAACAGCTTGCTGTCCAGCATGGCTGCGCCGGGGCCGTCGCGACGGTGGTGGCGGGCGGCGTGCCGTGATCGTTCCACACCCAACGCCCCAGGTCGTCCCGCCAATGACGCTCCCACAGATGCCCGTCGTCCGTGACGACGAAGAACTTCTCTCGTTCAACATTTCAGCGCCGGGACCATGCACAATGGGACGATTGCCGGGTCGGCCATGGCTGTTCCAGGCCCAGCGTCCCAGATCGCTCCGCCAATGCCGCTCCCACAGACTGCCGTCGGCCACGACGACAAACAGTTTTTCATCCAGCATCGCCGCGCCGGGGGGGCCGGTGACAGCACTGCCGGCAGGTCTGCCATGGTTGATCCAGATCCACTCGTCCCCATCCCACCATCGCTCGTACAGGTCGGGGAAGTCGCCGTTCAGGCGTGAGACGAAGAGCTTGCTGTCCAACATGGCCGCGCCAGGTCCGCTAATCATACGATCCTCGAACGAATGTTCCGTCGAAAACAGGAGGCATAGAAAAATGGAAGCCCCAGATCTCGTCTGGTGCATCCTGCATGGGTTGGGGCTTTCCGACACAGGATGTGATCGAATCGTGCAGGTGGTCGAGGCTATGCACTGAGCGCTCTCTGGGATCCGTGACCATCGTCTTGTGGCGGTCTGGGACGGGAGACTGTTCTCCGGCCCTATCGGCCTTGATGTGGCGCATTATCGGCGCCTCCGTTGATCCAGTCAATGCGCGCACGACGACAAGAGACACTCATACTTCCAAGCAGTGAGCGTGCTCGATGCGAGACACCGTTGATAGGCCAGACTTGATAGGGCGATAGGTAGAGCCCGTGATGGCCGAACGCATGCTCGAAGGCCCAGTACTCCTCTCGGTCCCGGTGCGTGAACCGCTTGAGTGTTTCCGTTGTTCCTTCAGCAACAACTCCCTGGGCCAGGGAGTTGGATCGTAGCAAGGGGCCTCCGCAGCGATAACGGAACGAGGCACACCAATGTCGTCTGGGATTGACGCCTCGATTGTGGCACGACTCTCAACTCTGAACCGAAGCCTCGCAGAGTTATTGGTCCTCGGGCTATAGGCTCGTGTCTATGCGGCTCGCCGCTTCTTCGGCACCCTCAGGCCTGGCGCGCGGGCATCCAAACGTCCGATGGGCATCGTTTGTTCCTGTTTTCCCGCTCACCCTGCACACGAACCATTTGACTGATCCCCTCCGACCCTTTATCGTCGCGGCATGGGCTTGGACGAGACTCTCTTTCACAGCATCAATGGACTGGCCGGTGGGTCGGCCATTTTTGATTGGCTGATGGTGGAACTGGCCAAGCCGGGAAATCTGCTGTATCCGGGGCTCCTGGCCGCAGGGTATTGGTTGTGGCGCAATTGGCGAGAGTGCCTGCTGGGTTCGGCCATCTTGGCCGCGGTGGTTGGTGCGACGGATGCATTAGGCACGCAGCTCAAGGGGCTGGTTCAGCGCCCGCGTCCCTGTGTCACGCTGGCGGATGTGCACCAGTTACTCGGCTGCGGCGGGGCCTTTTCTTTTCCCTCCAATCACGCGGCCAATACAGCGTCGGCGGCGGCGTTTTTTCAGGTGCTCTATCCCAAGTCCGGGTGGATCAGCTGGCCGCTGGTGGCGGCCGTTGGAATTTCGCGCGTCTACATCGGGGCTCACTATCTGACGGATGTGATCGGAGGATGGGTCGTGGGTGGATTGATCGGGGCCGGCGTGGCCTGGTCGCTCACCCGTTGGTCGCGATTTCGGCCGGCTCCTGAGCAGATCGTGCCCCGGTCCGCTCCGCAGACTCCGGCCGGTTCGATGTTCTGACAGTAGTCATTATGAAGCGAGACAGGCGAGGAGGGATGCGCGACAACGCTCCTGGTCGTAGGCGCGTCCGATCAAGACCACGACATGGTCCGGTTCATCGAGCAGCATGACCGGCGCGATGGTGCTCGTGCGCGGTGGAAAAAACTGAAATTCCTGCAACTCGGGTTCGTGCGCAAAGCGAAAAAACCCCTTCGCCCGTTCCATCCCCTCCGGTAACGACTTCGTCCATTCCATGAACTTTTTGCGGTCGAGTGGCTTTGGTAGCCGCACCGTGGTCACCATCGGGTGATGAGGGGCGCGGGCGTCGTGCCTCTCGTCCGCTGGGGGCAGTTTTCCGAACGACACATTGGTCGGGACCGTGCGTGTCGCCGGTGCGGCGAGCAGTGCGGAAATGTCGAGCCGCGCGTGGTTGGTTTCCCAGATTCGTCCATACGGATTGTGATGGGTGATGGTCTTGCGAAATTGCTCCCAATGACCGGGGATGTAGAGATCCCGTTTATTCAGGATCAAGTCATCGGCGTAACGAATCGCGTTGCGGGTGACGAGTTCCGCCATGCCCGTATCGGGCAGGGGCACGGGATGCAACATCGCGAAGATCCGTTCAAGCTTCGCGATGCGTGACACATAGGCATCGGTCACGGCATCGACCACTTCCGCCGGGTCCGCCATGCCGGAGCATTCCAGTACGATCACGGTCGATTGGTAGTCCTGCACGAGCTGAGTGATGCTCCAGGCGAGGTCGTCTTTGGTATCGCAGCAGATGCAGCCGCCGGCGAGGTTGAGGACCTGCTCGGCGATCGTTCCCGCTCGCGGTCCGTCGATGCTGACTTCTCCCGCTTCGTTCATGAGTACGCCGACTTTATGCCCTTGGCTGTTCCAATATTCGAGCAGGCGCATGAGCAGGGTCGTTTTCCCGGCGCCGAGCGACCCGCAGAGGATGTAAAAGGGAACGGGGAGTGTCTGTGATTGCGTCATGCGGCTATTGTAGCTGTTGAGGTGGCGGGGAGGCCACCCTGGCGGTCTCCGATGAGGACAGGAGTTACGCAAACACTGGCTGCCCTGTTCCTAAAAACCGACTCGAACTGTGACTGCGCCTGCGTGATTGGTTGTGCGGTACGTTCCATTCACCGTGGGATTCGGGCTGCCGGTGACGGTGCGAGGATCGAATAAGAAAGCTTGATAAGCCAGGTCCATGCCCATGGAACTTTTGGCAAGGAATCCTTTTTCCGCATCGGCGCAGGAAATCAGGCCGAATCGGTTGAGGTCGCAGTGCATGGCGTCCGGGTGGCAGCATCCCGTTTCCAATTGGACGGTCAGGTGTTTGATGCCGAATTCGGTCGTGATCCGGTTTCGAATGGTCTGGAGCAGATCGCTGGTCAGCGCTTCGTCCTCTCCGTCGACTTGGACGTGTGTGGTCATCATGATGAGGCGCGGCTCAACAGCCCAGATGTGCAGGTCATGGACATTTTTTACGCCCGGAATGGCCTCGATGGTGGCCGCGACTTGCGCGGGGCTCATGCCGGGCGGAGTGGACTCCAGTAGGACTTCAAGTGATTCTTTAAAGAGCGGCCAGGCGCCACGGACAATCGCCAGGACGACGAAGAGACTGACCAGGGGATCAAGTACCGACCATCCCGTCAGCATGATGGCTCCTCCGCTGACGACGACTCCGAGCGACACCCACGCATCGGTCAGCATATGCCAGAAGGCGCTGCGGATATTGAGATCGTCTTTGGCGCCATGTTGAAGCATGAGCGCAACCGACAGATTCGCCGCAAAGCTGATCAGCGCGATCAGCATCACCCATCCTCCGGGCACCGGGACGGGAGCCATGAGGCGCTCGACGCTGACGAAGGTGATGCCGATGGCGGTGAGAAGGAGGAGAAATGAATTCAGGAATGCGGCCACGATGCCGGCCCGATGGTAGCCGAAGGTCCGGCTATCGGTAGCTGGGCGTGCCGTCAGAATGTGCGCGTACAAAGCCAGGAACAGAGAGCCTTGATCGACCAGATTGTGCCCCGCGTCTCCGATCAGGCCGATGCTGTTGGTGAGGAAGCCTCCGACAAATTCCGCGATGATGATGACGGCGTTGAGGGCGAGCGCAATCCTCAGTCGGGAGCGGAGTTCGTGATAGGTGTGGGGGAGCATCCATTCAGTGTCTCATGGGAGCCAGGCGAGGGCAAGACGTTGTCGCTGTCTCGTCATGAGACGTGCAGGGAGTTGGTGACGGGAGGTGCCGACGCAGCGGCGACGGAGTCACCGATCAGAGCGGTTTTAGTGTGCCGCGGCAAGTGACTTGAGTTCTTCGCCGGTAATCGTTTCTTTTTCGAGCAGCACCTGTGCCGCGCTGCGCAGAATGGCCTCCTGCGTCTTGATGAGATCGCGGGCGCGCTCGTACTGCTTATCGATCAGCGTACGGACTTCGCAGTCGATTTCGCGTGAGGTGTGTTCGCTGTAGTCGCCCGGTGTCTGCGAAGGGCCGGTCTGAAGAAAGACGGATTGCCGGTCGCGTTCCAGGCTCACCTGGCCCAGTGTTTCGCTCATGCCGTAGGCCTTGA
Source organism: Nitrospira sp. (assembly GCA_031315995.1). GTDB lineage: Bacteria > Nitrospirota > Nitrospiria > Nitrospirales > Nitrospiraceae > Nitrospira_A. The sequence continues at coordinate 265,794 of JALDRG010000006.1, read as the reverse complement.
CCATGCTTTTGGCGATATCGGTGGCCTTTCGCAAATCGTCCTGCGCGCCCGTCGAGACTTCGCCATAAATGACCTCCTCCGCCGCGCGTCCGCCGAGGAGGATGGCGATTCGGTTCTTCAGTTCAGACACGGTCATCAGAAATCGATCTTCGGTCGGGAGCTGCATGGTGTAGCCCAGCGCGGCAATACCTCGAGGAATAATTGAGATTTTGTGCACGGCATCGCCGCCGGGAATGGACATGGCCACCAATGCATGGCCGACCTCGTGATGGGCGACCCGCGCCCGTTCCATCTTGTTCAGGACGCGATTTTTCTTTTCCAGCCCGCCGATGACGCGCTCCACAGCTTCTTGCAGCTCGGCCAGACTGACCGTGTCCTTATCTCGTCGGACCGCGAGCAACGCCGCTTCATTGAGCAGATTGGCCAGATCGGCGCCGACGAAGCCGGGTGTCATAGCCGCGATCGTTTCCAGATCCGCCTGATTGGCGAGGGTGATGGTGCGAGCATGGACCTTCAGGATCGCGAGTCGCCCAATCTTGTCCGGCCGGTCTACGAGCACCTGGCGATCGAATCGTCCGGCTCGGAGCAGCGCGGGGTCCAGAATTTCCGGGCGATTGGTGGCGGCCACGAGGATGACGCCGACGCGTGAATCGAAGCCGTCCATTTCGACCAGCAGTTGATTCAACGTCTGTTCCCGTTCCTCATGGGCCATCGGGCCGACCCCGCGAGCCTTGCCCAGCGCGTCCAGCTCATCGAGGAAGATAATGCAGGGGGCTTTGCTCTTGGCCTGTTCGAAGAGGTCGCGGACACGGGCGGCGCCGACCCCGACGAACATTTCCACGAACTCCGAACCACTGATCGAAAAAAACGGCACTGCGGCTTCGCCGGCGACGGCCTTCGCCAGGAGGGTCTTGCCGGTTCCGGGCGGGCCGACCAGTAAGATGCCCTTTGGAATTTTTCCGCCAAGGCGTCGGAATTTTTCCGGCGTCTTGAGGAATTCGATGATTTCCTCGAGTTCCTGCTTGGCTTCGTCGACGCCGGCCACGTCGGCAAATCTAACCTTCACTTCCTTTTCCACGTAGATCTTCGCTTTGCTCTGGCCGACCGTCATGAAGCCCTGGCTCTGCCCCATGCGCCGCAAAAGAAACCACCAGACGCCGAAGAAGAGGACGATCGGCACGATCCACGAGAGGATATCGCGGAACAGGGTACTCTCGATGACGCCGGTCACCTTTACTTGGTGTTGCGCGAGGCTTCGTAGCAAGTCGGGATCTTCAATCCGGATCGTATTGAAGATCTTGTCTTCCCGCATCTTCCCGTGAATGATCTGGGGCGAGACTGCCACCTCGGTGACTTTGCCGGCCTCCACGGCTTCCTTGAACTCGCTGTAAGGAATTTCTGTGGGATTGAAGAACGCCGGGAGGAACGTCTGGATCAGGATCAGCACCCAGAGGGCGATGAACATATACCAGATGGAGAATTGTCGTTGTTTAGGATCCATAGAAATATCGTCGAATCGATGATTGGGTTATGTGGTGATGGTGCTCGATCGTTGCAATCTCACTCCCCCCACCACATCACCATAACATGTAACGGGTCAGTTCTTCCTGGGACGGAGACGTTCGGAGAGCACTGGGTATTGAGCCGAACCCATTCCGAAGTTGCCGGTCGCGGTGTCGGCCGCGATGACGCGCAGGGTCATACCGTCGGGCGCGTCTTTGGGGACCGGCACAAAGAACGGCGCTTCGAAGCGACTTTTCTCTCCCGCATAAAACATTTGCAGTCGTTCGACCACGCGGTCGCCGATCAGGAGTTCGGCATAGATGTGAATTTTCCGAGAGTCCCAGTCGCTATGCGGACGGACCAGCGCCCCCGAGAGGGTCCGTACCGAAGCCCGCAGCATGACATCTTCCTTCGCGATCAGTGGCTCTCCGGGCGGCGGTTGCTCGACCTGGACGAGATAACCATAGAGGTGCAGCACGATGCCGTCATTGGTGAGGTCGTGGCCGGGGATCAAGAGGACCGTTTGGCTGGCGCGTTGGAGAGCCTGGGGGTAAGCCAACGGTCCCTCGGCGGTGATCTGCACTAACGTCGGACGCGTCAGTTCCAGTGTCGCGGTGAAGGAAGCCGCCGGCCGCCCGCTGTAGACCGGTTCGTCCATGAGGTGCGGCGTGCGCATGATCTGCATTTGATCGCCGGGATCGCCCTGTTGCAGGCCGGAGGCCAGCAGTTGCCCGCTCGCCACGTCGGTGATCGTGACCCGCGCGCCGCCGACATCTTTTCCCAGCACCAGCGAGCGGTGCGCGACGACTCGCACGAGCACGGTGGTGGGGAGGGGATCGTTGTAGTGAGCTCTGCTTTCGAGTTCGGATTCGGAGGGTTCCGGGACGAACGCCGCCCCCGTATTACTCAGCAGCAGGAGCAGACACGTGCTGATCAGCTTGGTGAAGAACGCGCGAGTCATTTCACCTTGGTGCCGGGCTCCACATCTTCCAGCAGGGTCATGAGACCACGCACGTCGCTATCGCCGGCCGCGAGGACCATCCCTTGTGATTCGATGCCCATCAATTTGGCCGGTTTCAGATTCGCCACGATGACGATGGTTTTCCCGACCAAGGCTTCCGGCTCATACTTCTTGCCGATGCCGGCGACGATCTGGCGTTGCTCACTCCCGAGGCTGACTTGAAGTTTCAGGAGCTTCTCGGATTTCGGGACACGCTCCGCCGCCAGAACCTTCGCCGTCTTGAGTTGCACCTTCATGAATTCGTCGATGGTAATTTGCGGGGGCGGCGTGGCCAAGGGAGCGGCTGCTGCGTGAGCGGAGCTCTGAGGCACGGCCGGGGCCATGGTCGGTGCGGCGGCAGTCGGTTGCGAAGCAGTAGTTGGGTCACTCACTGGTTTGGCTCCTTGTGGTTTGGATTCAATGCGGGGAAAGAGCGATGCGCCTTTCTGTATACGGCTTCCAGCCAACGGCGCATCCCAGCCGGTATTCGCATCTGAAATGGGTTGTGACAGGTCCAGTGGCAAGCCGAGTTGGTGAATCATTTGTTGCGCCGTTTGCGGCATGAACGGGTAGAGGAGGGTTGCAAGCAGCCGAAGCGCACGCGCGGACGTATTCAGGACCGTATGGAGTTGCGGCCGGGCCTCCGCCTGCTTCGCCAGCTTCCAGGGCGCGCTTTTGTCGATGTACTCATCGCAGGCGCTGTTCAATTCCTCGATCATGAGGAGAATATCGCGGAAGAGCAGCGTGCTGTAGCCGGCTTCGATCCTGCCGGGTAGTTGCCCGGCCAATTCTGCAATGCGTTGCTCCAGTTCAGGCATCACCGCAGGCCCCTGTTCAGGAATGACACCGTTGCAGGAACGTTCGATCATCGTGAGCGTTCGGCTCAGGAGGTTTCCGATACCGTTGGCGAGCGCGCTATTGATGGTGGTCACCATGCCGGCCTGTGAAAAATCTCCATCCTGTCCGAACGGCACCTCGCGAAGCAGAAAGTAGCGGAAGGCATCCGCGCCGAACTGGTCGACCATGGCATTGGGATCGACGACGTTGCCGCGGCTCTTGGACATCTTCTCACCGTCGACCGTCCACCAGCCGTGGGCGAAAATCGTTTTCGGAAGTGGCAATTCCAGCGCCATCAACATCGTAGACCAGTAGACCGCGTGGGTCGTGAGGATGTCTTTGCCGACGAGGTGGACATCGGCGGGCCAGAACCGATCGAGTCCGGTCTTGTATTCTAGTGCGGATACGTAGTTGACCAGCGCATCGAACCAGACGTAGGTGACATAGTCTTTGTCGAACGGCAGCTCAATGCCCCAGGAGAGCCGGGATTTCGGACGAGAAATCGACAGGTCTCCCAATTTCTGCGTCTGCAAAAATCCTAAGACTTCATTGCGCCGGGACGCGGGGCGAATAACATCTTCGTTGTTACGGATGTGATCGATCAGCCGATCCTGGTACTGGCCCATTTTAAAGAAATAGTTGTGTTCGCTGAGCCGCTCGATGGGGCGCTTGCAATCGGGGCATATGCCATCGATGACATCTTTCTCTGTCCAGAAACGTTCATCGAACGTGCAGTACCAGCCAGTATAGTCTGCTTTATAAATCAACTGCTTGTCGTAGAGCTGTTGAAGATATCGTTGAACCACATTCTGGTGCTGCTTCTCAGTGGTTCTGATGAAGGCGTCATTGGAAATGTTCAACCGTTTCCAGAGGTTTGTAAACTGCGGCGCGAGCCGGTCGCAATGGGTTTGCGGGTCGATACCGGCCTTCTCGGCAGCCTGCTGCACTTTTTGCCCGTGTTCGTCCAGACCGGTCAGGAAAAATACGTCGCGTCCACGTAATCGCCGGTAGCGGGCCAGCACGTCGGCGGCCACGGTGGTGTAGGCGTGGCCGATGTGCGGCACATCGTTGACGTAGTAGATCGGCGTCGTGATGTAAAAGGTGTTGGATTGGCTCATGAGTCGTGAGGTGAAGATAGCAAGACGCCGACGATGAAAGCTAGCAGGCTGTTGATAAAGGCCTCCGGCGGCGTGCTCAGTCGTCGTGCTTCCTGCGGTCTTGCCGGATGCCGTTCTGCTCTATGGCTTCCAGACGTACGGCCTATCGTGACGCGTCGGCGGTGTCCTGAGGTGCGAGCAGGTGACGGACCCGTAGCAAAATGGTTTCGAGCGCAATCTGAATGTTCAGATTGCGATGGGCCTGTCGCTCCAATTTTTCGAGGTCGCCGATCAGGTCCAACAGTTCGTCGATGTCGATGCGGTCGGCCAGCGCCTGCATGCCGGCTTTTTGATCCAGATTGAGTACATGATCGGAGCCGGCGCCGACGGCGAGCAGGAGCACATCGCGTAACCAGCGCAGCAGCCAGTCGAAGGCCTCCGGGCCGCGCTCCGCCTTCGCCAGGGCCTCTGCGGCGGCGAGGACGGCGGCAAACGATGCGAGCCCTTTCGACGAAAAGATGCCGGCGAATTCTTTCTGGCTGTTCCGCGCTTCTTCGAGATCGCATTCCAGCGCCCGTCCTAATTGCCCGTCGCTGAGCACGGCCAGGAAGTGCGCATCGGCCGGAGGAAGCTCCCGTCTGAGGATGACGGCGGCTTCCACTTGAGTTTGCGCGAGCGCCGTGAGTCGCAGTGCCTGACAGCGGGAGCGGATCGTGGCCGGCAAGGCATAGGGTCGGCTTGAAACCAGGATGAACAGGCTGTGGTCGGGCGGCTCTTCCAGTGTTTTCAGCAACGCATTGGCGGCGCCGATCGTCATGCGATCCGCGTCGTCGATCAGGCAGATTTTACGATCCCCGATCAGCGGGCGATAGATCATCTGATGTTCGATGTCGCGAATGAGCTCAATTTTGATTTGAGGATTGGCGAGTTCGCGATCGGGCTCGATCACCATGAAGTCGGGATGGGTGCGCGTCTCGACTTGGCGGCAGGCTCGGCAGATGCCGCAGGCATCCGGGGCCTGCTCGTCTGAGAGAGTTTCGCACAGGAGTGTTTGGGCCAGGCGAAGGGCCAGGAGGCGTTTGCCGATGCGATCATCGCCGTGGAAGAGATACGCATGGGCCAGACGATTTTGGACGATCGCGGATCGAAGCAGCGCCTTGGCGCTGTCATGTCCGATGACGTCAGCGAAGGGCATGGCGAGCCTGCGATCTTCGGGGTGAAGGGGAGTCTAGCGCCGACTTGTGGTCGTCTGCGAGTCGGCGGACTCTGCCGAGCATCGGGGCGACGACTCGGGCGACTGCGCGGGCGACGGTTTCTTTCGAGGTGCGTGCGGATAGCACTTTAATTCGCGTGGGGTGCCGCTTGGCCAAGTCGAGAAATCCGGCGCGAACCTTTTGGTGGAACCGGAGGGACTCGCGGTCGAGGCGATTCGTTTCGGCGGTCGATCGCCGCCGCGCGAGACCGGTGGCGACGGGGAGATCAAAGACCAGGGTCAGGTCCGGTGTCGTCGTCCGGGTTGCGAGGCGATTGAGTCGCTTGAGCATGGAGAGGTCCAGTCCTCGCGCGTACCCCTGGTAGGCGAGGGTGGAGTCGATGAATCGGTCGCAGAGCACGATGCTGCCACGCGCGAGCGCTGGTTCGATGACCTGCGTGACATGTTGTCGACGCGCGGCCAGGACCAGGAATGCCTCGGTCTCCGGCGCGACCGGCTCACCGGTGCGATCCAACATGAGCGAGCGGATGTTCTCCGCGAGCGGAGTGCCCCCTGGCTCTCTGGTTTCCACTGCGACGAATCCCTGGTTCCGGAGGTAGGCGCCCAGGAGTTTGGCCTGGGTCGATTTTCCGCACCCCTCGGTGCCCTCGAGCGTAATGAATAGGCCCCGAGGTGGTCGGCTGCGTTTGGTCATCATTCGAGTCTGAAAAATCTACGGGGAATGAGGGCCGGATCCTATTCCAAGTGATTGAAAATAGCAAGAAAAGGCTTGCGACGATTGGTGAAAGACCAGTATCATGACGCTCTACCAAGGGCCCTTCAGCCACACATGTTGAAAGCTTCACTGAAACGTTATTTTCTCACCGGTTTGCTGATCATGATTCCCTTCTGGGGGACCATCCTGATTCTGAAAACCCTGTTTATCAGTCTCGATGGGATTTTCGGCGAGGCGACGGCCCGACTGGTCACCCCCGGCTATTATGTGCCGGGATTGGGGATCGTGGCGCTCATTCTGCTCATTTTTGTCACCGGACTGTTTGCTGCGAATTTTATCGGTCGCCATGTCGTGCGGCAGTGGGAAGGCTTACTCAATCGGGTGCCGGTCGTCCGCGGCATCTATTCCACCCTCAAATCGATGATGGACATCCTGTCGTTTGCGGAACGGGAGAGTTATCGCCGCGTGGTGTTGATTCAGTTTCCCAAGAATGGCCATTATTGTTTTGCGTTTGTGACCGGTGTGACGAAGGGGGAAATGCAGCAGCTCTCGCCGGACCCGCTGGTGCATGTCTATGTGCCGACCTCGCCCAATCCCACGTCCGGATATTTCCTGCTGGTGCCCGAGCGCGAAGTGATCGCCGTGAATATTTCAGTGGAGGAGGCGATGAAGCTGATCGTCTCGGGAGGACTCTATACGCCGACTCCGTCGTCGGACGGCGGATCGCAGAGCAGTGGGAAGTCGTGGGCGCCGATCAAGCAACCAGACGCGGGTGTGCAGGTCGGTTGATCGCGACCTCACTCGACGGACCGCTGTCGATTTCTTAGGGTGACGATTCAATGACGCATTCATCGCAGGACCAGGCCTTGTCATCGTCCATTCCCGGGCTCGGCGTCATCATCATGGCGGCGGGACTCGGTAAGCGTATGCAGTCGTCGCTGGCCAAGGTACTCCATCCGGTGGCTGGCCGGCCGATGGTCTCCTATGTGCTCGATATCGCCTGTGGGCTGGCGCAAGAGGGTGTCGCGGTCATTGTGGGTCATCAAGGCGCTGAGGTTCGGAAGGTCGTTGAGACAGCCGGTGGTCAGGTGTCCGTCGCCGAGCAAACCAAGCAGTTGGGGACGGGGCATGCCGTCTTGCAGGCACGCGCGGTGTTCGTCGGCCCTCCTCCCAGAAATCCGTCTCGATACTTGATCCTGAACGGAGATACACCGTTGTTGACGGCAGCGACGGTGCGAAAATTATTGGCGATGCACGATGCGCAAGGTGCGGCCGTGACTCTCTTGACCGCGGTGCTCGACGACGCATCCGGCTACGGCCGGGTCATTCGCCGTCGCCGTGACGAATGGCTGCAAGGCGCAGCGGATAACGCGGTGCAGAGCATCGTGGAAGACAAAGATACCTCTGAGGCGGAACGCGCGGTGCGTGAAATCAATGTCGGGACCTACGTGGTCGACGGCGAGTTTCTCTTCCCGGCGCTCGACAAGCTCGATCCCCGGAACGCGCAAGGCGAGTACTACCTCACCGACATTGTGCAGATGGCCGTCCAGCAGGGACGTACGGTGTCGGCCTTGCGCCTCCGCGCGATCGATGAAGGGTTGGGGATCAACAGCCGCGTGCAGTTGGCGGAGGCTGAGCGGGTGCTTCGGCAGCGGATTCGGGAGCGATGGCTGGAAGCCGGTGTCACCATGCGGGATCCTGCTTCGACCTGGATCGATGCCGATGTGACGATCGGCCGGGACACGGTGCTCTATCCGAACGTAACGCTCGAAGGCCGGACGGTGATCGGAGATGCGGTGGTCGTGCATTCCGGCGCGAGGATCACCGATTGCACCATCGGCGACAGGGTGGAGATTCTGGATCACTGCATTCTGCGCGAGTCGCAGGTTGAGGCAGAATCCCATGTTGGACCCTTCGTGCATTTGCGTCCCGGTGTCACGGTGCGGCGCAAGGCGAAGGTCGGCAACTTCGTCGAAATGAAAAAGACGGAGCTGGGTGAGGGGTCGAAGGCCAACCACCTGAGTTATCTCGGCGACGCGACGATCGGGAGCGGCGTGAATATCGGCGCCGGAACGATTACCTGCAACTATGACGGGTATAAGAAATTTCAGACGGTGGTCGGAGACGGAGTTTTCATCGGCAGTGATGTGCAACTGGTCGCGCCAGTGACGATCGGACAGGGGTCGGTGATTGCGGCCGGCGCCACCGTGACGCAGGATGTGCCGATGGATGCGCTCGTGATTTCCCGGGTTCCCCAGGTGACACGCGAGGGGTGGGCGGCGCGCCGGCGCGCCTTACAGAGCGGGCAGGTACCGCCTCCGGATCCCGCTGCGAAGCGTGCGCCTGTCAAAGCCGCGAAGGGCTCGACGTCCTCGAAACGTTCCGTGAAGAAGCAACCGGCCGGTCAACGTACAAAACGGAGGTAACGACGACCTATGTGTGGCATCGTTGGCTACGTGGGCAATCAGGACGCAGTACCGATTTTGTTGAACGGGTTGTCGAAGCTGGAGTATCGCGGGTACGACTCGGCCGGCGTGGCGATTCAGCGCGAGCAGAAGATCGAGATTCGCCGTAGCGTCGGCAAGCTGATCAATCTGCAAAAGTCGCTCGAGCAGAAAGCCATTGCCGGGATGTGCGGAGTCGGACATACCCGTTGGGCGACGCACGGCAAACCCTCGGAGCAGAACGCGCATCCGCATCGCTCCGAGAGCTGTGTTCTTGTGCACAACGGGATCATCGAAAATTACGTGGAACTCAAGCAGCGTCTGGTGAAGGACGGCTACAAGTTCCAGTCTGAAACCGACACGGAAGTCGTCGCGCACTTGATCGATACACATATGAAACAAAACAAACGGCATCTGGCGGATGCGGTTCGCGCGACGGCCAAGGAAATTCGAGGGAGCTACGCCCTCGCGGTGATTTCGGAGCGGGAGCCCGGCCTGCTGGTCGCGGCCCGGTCCGGTTGCCCGCTGGTCATCGGTCGTACGGCCGAGGCCTCGTTTGTCGGATCGGATGTGATGGCCATGTTGTCCCACACCAGGGACGTGACGTTTCTCGAAGAGGGAGACGTGGTCGAAGTCACGGCCGGAGCGGTGACGTTTACGGACCTGGACGGTCGGCCTGTCACGCGCAAGAAGACGACGGTGACGTGGGATGCGTCTGCCGCTGAAAAAAGCGGATATCCCCACTTCATGTTGAAGGAAATTCACGAGCAGCCCCAGACCATTCTGGATACGATCCGGGGTCGGTACTCCTATGAGAAGGGCGAGGCTGATCTTCCGGATATCGGACTGACTCCAAAGCAGTTCGCCGAGGTCGGGCGTATTTGGATCGTGGCCTGCGGGACCAGCTGGCATGCGGGCTTAGTCGGGAAGTATCTGCTCGAAGAAATGGTCCGGACGCCCGTACAGGTCGATATCGGCAGTGAATTTCGGTATCGTGATCCGCTGATTGAAAAAAACGATCTGTTCATCACGATCTCGCAGTCGGGCGAGACCGCCGATACCCTGGCCGCTGCCCGGGAAGCGAAGCAAAAAGGGGCGCGTGTCGTTTCGATCGTCAATGTGGTGGGCAGCACCTTGGCCCGTGAGTCCGACGGGGTACTCTACACCCATTGCGGCCCTGAGATCGGGGTCGCCTCAACCAAGGCGTTCACCAGTCAGTTGGCGGCGCTGTACATGTTGGCCTTGCATCTTGGCCGGGTACGCGGTGTTCTGAGTGTGGCGGATGGGAAGGCCTGGCTCGATCGGCTGGTCACGTTGCCCGCGCTGGTAAAACATGTACTTGGTCGTGAGGCGGAGATTCTGGCGATCGCCAAGCGGTATTATAAGAAACCGGATTTCTTGTATTTGGCGCGCGGGATCAATTTTCCGATCGCACTGGAGGGGGCGCTCAAGCTCAAAGAAATTTCCTATATCCACGCGGAAGGGTACGCCGCCGGAGAAATGAAACACGGGCCGATCGCCCTCATCGACAAGGACATGCCGGTGGTGGTGTTGGCTCCCCGGGACCGGTTATATGAGAAGACTGTCAGTAACCTCATGGAGGTGAAGGCGCGCCGGGCTCCGGTAATTGCCTTCGTGGCGGAGGGCGAGCGCGAATTGGGCAAGATCGCCGACGCGGTCTTTACGATTCCCGACGTGCATCCGTTGCTGTCGCCCATTCTTTTTACGATCCCGCTGCAGTTGCTGGCCTATCACATTGCGGTGTTGCGTGGAGAAGATGTGGATCAGCCGCGGAACCTCGCCAAGAGTGTGACGGTGGAATAAAATAATCGGATGGTGAACATGGCTTCACCTTGCGTGCTCAGTCGACCGGCATCCTGCGACGTATGCCAGAGTGTACGTCTCGTCGCCAAGCTTTCTGCGGCCGTGCGGGAAGACCCTGTTGAATATCTTTAACGAAACGAGAGCATGAGATGCAGATCACGAAGCAGGAAGTGGAGAAGGTCGCCAAATTGGCGCGGCTGGCGTTGACTGAGGCCGAGACGACGGGCTTCTCCCAGCAGCTGAACCAGATCGTGGACTATGTGCAAAAGCTCAAGACGTTTTCCACGGAGGGTGTGGAACCGACCTCGACCATGCCGGGACAGGCCAATGTTTTTCGTCCGGACCAGGTGCAGGCGTCGCTGTCTGCCGAGCAAGCATTGAGCAATGCGCCCGATGCGGAGGCGCAGTGTTTTCGGGTTCCGAAAATCATTCAAGAATCATAAGTGACGTAAGGAGTACCATCCGACTATGTTTCGACAAATGCTACGGGCGAAGATCCATCGAGCGACGGTCACTGATGCCTGTCTGGAATATGAAGGCAGTCTCACGATAGATGAAGATCTGCTGGAGGCGGCGGGTATTTTGCCGTACGAAGCGATCGTCTGTTCCAATCTCAATAACGGCGAGCGATTCATGACCTACGCCATGAAGGGGAAACGGGGACAGAGAGAGATCGTGCTAAATGGACCGACCGCTCGCAAGGCTGCGGTGGGTGATCAGATTATTATTTTCTGCTACGAGTATTACGGCGACGAGGAGATCAAGCGGCATAAGCCGAAGATCATCCAGGTCGACGCCAAGAACCGCATCACTCGTAAGGTTGTGAAACGCTGATGTCTTTGACGTTGCTCCATAAGTTTACGCTGTCGGAATTGCAGCGGAAGTTTACGGCCGGGGACGTGACGGCGACGGAGATTGTCCGCGCCTACTTCTTGCGGGTGACGCAGGTTGAGCCAAAAGTGAACGCCTACCTCACGCAATGCAAAGAGGCGGCCTTTGCGCAGGCGGAACGTCTCGATCAAGCCTTGAAGGGATGGCGGAAAACGACTCCCATGATGGCGATGCCACTGGCGGTGAAGGACAATATCTGTACGGAAGGCGTACGAACGACCTGCGCCTCCCGGATGCTGGACCGGTTCGTGCCTCCCTACGACGCGACCGTCGTCGCCAAATTGCGGGCGCAAAACTATCTCCTGCTCGGAAAGACCAATCTGGATGAGTTTGCGATGGGGTCGTCCACCGAGAACTCGGCCTTCGGAGTCAGCCGCAATCCGTGGAATCTCCAGACGGTTCCCGGAGGATCGAGCGGCGGGTCCGCCGTGGCCGTGGCGGCCGACGAATGTGTCGCAGCCTTGGGGTCGGATACCGGGGGTTCCATTCGCCAGCCGGCGGCATTCTGTGGAGTGGTGGGGTTGAAACCGACCTACGGGCGGGTTTCCCGCTATGGATTGGTGGCCTTTGCATCGTCGCTCGATCAAATCGGCCCGATTACGAAGGATGTGATGGATGCGGCTATCTTATTGGGGGCGATTGCGGGCCACGATCCGCGCGACTCGACATCGGCGAACGTGCCGGTTCCAGACTATCTCAAGGCACTCAAACGGAAAGACTTAAAACGGCTGAAGGTGGGCGTGCCCGCCGAGTATTTTGCCGATGGTCTCGATTCTGAAGTGGAGCAGGCGGTTCGTACGGCTATCGATGGCCTCCGGGAACTCGGAGCGGACATCCGCGAGATCAAATTGCCGACCACCGACGCGGCCGTCGCCACCTACTATGTCATCGCCACGGCAGAGGCCAGCTCAAACCTGGCCCGATATGACGGCGTGAAGTTTGGTCTCCGGGCAGCGGAGAGCAAAGATCTCCTGGACATGTACCTCAAGACCAGAGCCGAAGGGTTCGGCCCTGAAGTCAAGCGCCGGATCATGCTGGGTACGTATGTGCTGAGCGCGGGATACTACGAAGCTTACTACGGAAAGGCGCAAGCGGTTCGCACGTTGATCCGTCAAGAATTTGAGGCGGCGTTTCAGACGGTCGACCTGATCGTCACTCCGGTGACTCCGACCACGGCGTTCAAGTTCGGGGAGAAGGCCCAGGATCCGCTCCAGATGTATCTGTCGGACATCTACACGATTTCGGCGAATCTGGCCGGGCTTCCGGCCATCGCGCTTCCCTGCGGGTTCAGCAAGGCGGGGTTGCCGATCGGCTTTCAGTTGATCGGTCGGCCGTTTGAAGAGGAGACTCTGTTGCGTGGGGCCCATGCCTACGAGCAGGCGACCCACTGGCGGACGAAACGGCCGGCGATCCGGTGAGCCTGAAAAGGAGTTCCCTATGATTGTTGACGTCGCCGCTATCCTGGTCGCCATCGCGTTCGCGGTACTCGTGGGCTACCTCGTCCCGCTGTTGATTCAGATGCGTAAGATGGTCGCGGAATCGGAGCAACTCGTGACGAAGTTGAACGTCGAGGTGCCGACGCTGATCGCTGAATTGCGCATGATGAGTCAAAACCTGAACGAGGTGACCGAGCAAGCGCGTGACGGGGTCGAGCATGCGGCTGTCTTGCTGCATGCTGTGGGACAGGTCGGCGAATCGGTCAATCAAGTGCATAGTTTGGTGCGAGGCTCCGGGGGTTCGTTGCTGGCCAATGTGGCCAGCGTGATGGCGGGGTTTCGCGCGGCAAAGCAAGTGGTGACGGAACGCTTCAAAGAGGGAGGACAGCACAATGGCGGATAATCAAGGTCCATCGTCGGCGGCAGTACTGTTGGGTTTTCTGAGCGGGGCGGCGTTGGGTGCGGTGGCGGCCATTCTGTTGGCACCGCGCAGCGGACAGGAATCGCGCGAGATGCTGCGCGGCTACGCTCGCCGCGCGGAGGATGGGTTGCGGGACATGGTGGGGGAAGCCGGTGAGCGGTTTGAAGGGGCGGTGGAGGAGGGGCGGGATTTCATTGAATCGAAGAAAACCGTGTTGCGCGATGCGTTCGATGCCGGGCGGGAGGCGATGCGGCGGGAGCGCGAGCATTTCACCAAGGGAGAGCAGAGCTAAGCGTGGCCTACGAAGTCGTCATCGGCGTGGAAGTGCATGCGCAGTTGCGCACGCAGTCAAAGTTGTTTTGTGCCTGCGGGACGATCTTCGGTCTCACGGCGAATTCGCAGACCTGTCCCGTGTGCCTGGGGCTCCCCGGGACGTTGCCGGTCCTCAACGAGAAGGCCGTGGAGATGGCGGTGCGTGCCGGTCTCGCGATGAACGGCACGATCGGGGTACGGAATCGCTTCGCTCGTAAGAACTATTTTTATCCCGATTTGCCCAAGGGCTATCAAATCTCGCAATACGAAGCGCCGATTTGTGAAAACGGCTGGATTGAGATTGCCGCCGGGGGAACCCGCAAACGAGTCCGTATCAGGCGGGCTCATCTGGAAGAAGATGCCGGAAAAAATCTCCACGAGGGCGGGAGTGGGATGAGCCTGGTGGATTTGAATCGTGCCGGAACGCCGTTGCTGGAAATCGTCACCGAGCCGGATCTGAATTCGTCCGAGGAGGTGGTAGCCTATCTGAAGTCGTTGCGCGAACTCTTGATGTATCTCGATGTGTGTGATGGCAACATGGAGGAGGGAAGTTTTCGCTGCGAACCGAATCTTTCCCTGCGTCCGGTGGGGCAGAAGACGTTCGGGACGAAGGTTGAGCTGAAGAACATCAATTCGTTCAAGTTCGTGAAAGACGCCGTCGATTTCGAAATCAAGCGGCAGACCAAGGTGCTGAACGAAGGCGGGAAGATTTATCAGGAGACCAGGCTCTGGAATCATGAGCGCGGTGAAACGGCGGTCATGCGCAGCAAGGAAGAGGCGCATGACTATCGGTATTTTCCTGACCCCGACCTGGTTCCCGTAGAGATTTCGGCCGAACGGATCGAACAGCTGCGCCAAGGATTGCCGGAATTGGGTTCGGCAAAGCAGCAGCGATTTATCGCGGAGCATGGAGTGCCTGAGTATGACGCAGGCATTCTCACTTCCAATAAAGCCTTGTCGATCTACTTTGAGGCTTGCGTGACGCTCTATCCTCATCCCAAGACGGTGAGCAATTGGGTGATGGGAGAATTGTTGCGTGAATTGAATCACGCAGGAATCGAAGCGGATGCCTCCCCCGTGACGCCTGAGCGGCTGGTCGAGTTGTTGACCCTTGTGGATCAAGGCGTGATTAGTCTCAAGGTGGCGCGCGAGATCTTTCCGGACGTCTATGCCTCAGGCAAGGCCCCGGCCCAGATCGTCCAGGACAAGGGGCTCACGCAAGTCTCCGACGAAGGAGCCCTGGTGACCCTCATTCAGGAAGTTTTGGCGAAGAATCCCGCCCAAGTGAGACAGTTCAAAGAAGGCAAACAGCAGGTGCTGGGGTTCCTCGTCGGGCAGGTGATGAAGGCCTCCGGCGGGAAGGCGAATCCTGGGAAGGTGAATGACCTGCTCAAGAAGGCATTGGGATGAGCGAGGGAGTTGCAGAGTGCGGCACTCGAGGTACTCTCCCGGTGGTCGGCAGGATGGAATGAACGTCGACGGGCGTTGATGCAAGGACAAGACGACAGCAGTGATGGTTCGGTGTAGGCATCTGGAGGAGAAAGCATGAGCGGAATCAGGAACGTGAAGGCGCGACAGATCATTGATTCACGAGGCAATCCCACGGTGGAAGTCGAAGTGCTGCTGGAAAGCGGCGCGCATGGACGGGCGGCGGTGCCGTCCGGTGCCTCGACCGGCGAGAAAGAAGCGATCGAATTGCGGGACGGCGACAAGAAGCGCTGGATGGGAAAGGGTGTGTCCAAGGCGGTCGCGAATGTGACCAAAACCATTGCGCCGCGACTCATGGGAATGGAGGCGTTGGATCAAGCCGCAGTCGATCACGAAATGATTGCGTTGGATGGAACGAAGACCAAAGGCAAATTGGGGGCCAATGCCATTCTCGGCGTCTCGCTCGCGGTGGCCAAGGCTGCGGCCAATGAGACGGGGCAACCGCTGTACCGCTACCTCGGTGGGACGAACGCACGGGTGTTGCCGGTGCCGCTCATGAACATCATCAATGGCGGGGCTCATGCGGATAATCGGCTCGATCTGCAGGAATTCATGATCATGCCGGTGGGGGCGCCCCGATTCAGTGACGCGTTACGCATGGCGACGGAAGTGTTTCATACGCTGAAGTCGCTCTTGAAGAAGAAGGGGTTGAATACGGCGGTCGGCGACGAGGGCGGATTCGCGCCCGACTTGCAATCCAACGAGGAGGCCCTCGCGCTCATCATGGAAGCCATTGAAGCCGCCGGGTATCGGCCGGGCCAGGACATCGCATTGGCCTTAGACTGTGCGGCCAGCGAGCTCTATGAAAAAGGGCGTTATCGGCTGGAAGCGGAAAAGAATCCTGAACGCTCATCTGAGGAAATGGTGGCCTATTACGGTAAGCTGTTGGATCGTTATCCGATCTTGTCCATTGAAGATGGTTTGAGCGAATTGGACTGGAAGGGATGGAAGATTCTGACGGAAAAGCTCGGCAAGCGGGTGCAGCTCGTGGGCGACGACATCTTTGTCACGAACGTTGAGATCTTTGCCAAGGGTATTGCCGAGGGGATCGGCAATTCGATCCTGATCAAGCTCAATCAGATCGGCACGTTGACGGAGACGCTGGATGCTATCGAGCTTGCCAAGCGGTCCGGTTATACGGCGATCATCTCGCATCGCTCGGGCGAAACAGAAGATACGACGATCGCGGATGTGGCGGTCGCGACGAACAGCGGACTGATCAAGACCGGGTCGTTGTCCCGTACGGATCGTGTGGCGAAATACAATCAGCTCTTACGCATCGAGGATGAGTTGGGCGCGGCGGCCGTCTATCGGGGACGTGCAGCCGTCCCATCGAGGTCATAGTTACTGCCATGATTAAGCCGAACCGTGGTCGCGACTGGTTGGATTGGCAGCGCAAGCTGTGGTCCGCCGGCAAGTGGGTGGGGCTCGGGGCGCTGTTCCTAATGATGGGCGCCCTGCTGTTCGGGGAGATGGGCATTGCGAGGTATTTGCATTTGCGTGACCATGCGGAGCAGTTGGATCAGGAGCTGACCGACCTTCAGCGGCTGAACGGCGAGCTGCGCACGGATCTGGATCGCGTCCAGTACGACACGACTCGGATCGAGGAACTAGCGAGGGAACGATTAGGGTATGTGCGGAAAGGAGAAACGGTGTATCAACTCGCGCCGCTCGGCGACAAAGAACGGCTTCCTCTGGTGAAGACGCCATGAAGTTCGGCAGTGTGGCGATCATCGGGCGATCGAACGTCGGGAAATCGACGCTCCTCAATCGCCTGCTGGAAGAAAAAATTGCGATCGTGTCCGACAAGCCACAAACAACCCGGACGCGAATCTTGGGGGTGGCCCATGTGGAAGGCGCACAAATAGTGTTTCTCGACACGCCCGGGTTTCACGAGCCGCACCATTTGCTGAACCGCCGTATGGTGCGTACGACGCTGGATACTTTTGACGACGCCGATGTGTTGTACGTGGTCGTCGAGGCGACGGCTCAGCCGGGTCCCGGCGACCTCGCTGTCGTCGAGCATGTGAAGCAGGCGGTCGCCAAGCAGGCCCGTCCGGTCGTGTTGGTCATCAACAAGGTGGATTTGGTGAACAAGTCGAGACTGCTTCCTTTAATGGAGCAGTATCTACGAATCTTCCCCTGGACGGAAATTGTTCCGGTGTCGGCGGAAACTGCGGACAATGTGGATCGCTTGTTGTCGGTGACCGTCTCGCTTTTGGCGGAAGGTGAGGCGACCTATGGTGACGATGTGGTCACGGATCAATCGATGCGGACCCTGGCGGCCGAACTGATTCGCGAGAAGATCCTGCAGCAGACCTACGAAGAAGTGCCTCATTCAGTGGCGGTCGAGATCGAAGAGTTTTTGGAAACCAAGAAATTGACCAAGATCGGTGCCGTGGTGCTGGTCGAGAAGGAGTCACAAAAAGGCATTCTGATCGGCAAACACGGCGAGCGCCTCAAGCTGGTCGGGACGGCGGCGCGTGAAGATATGGAACGGTTGTTCGGGATGAAGGTGTTTCTGAAGTTGTGGGTCAAAGTGCGGGAATCGTGGCGAGAAGACGAACAAACCCTCGCGGAGCTCGGTTATTAACGATCTCACCATCCACTCGTCCGAACCGACGCGGCATCCAGAGAAGGAGCCGCTCGGGAGAGATACGTCTCGTGAGGCCACCGGTAACGGTCAGACCAAGTCCGACGTGCGGCTGGTCTCCATTCAGCGGCTCTTGCGGCGCGGCGCCATCACCAATCTGGCGAAACTGCTGGCGCGCATGCATCCGGCGGATATTGCGAACGTCATCGACCACCTCTCCTCGCTGAAAGAAAAACGCGAAATCTTCGAGTTGGTGCGTGGGGATGTGAAGCGCGGCCAGGTGCTCAGTGAATTGGACGGCGAGAGCATCACCCTGGTGTTGTCCGATTTGGCGCCCTCTGATGCCGCGTGGTTGTTGAAAGATCTCGGCTCCGACGACATCGCCTACATCTTGAGTGTGATTCCGAACGATCGCGCGAAGGGAATCCTGGCGCTGATGCGGACGGAAGACTCCACTGAGATCGCGGATCTGTTGAAGTATCCCAAAGGCACGGCCGGCGGGATCATGACTACGGAGTTTTTCGCGCTCTTTGAGGATGCCACTGCTCAGGAAGCCATTCGTCGCTTGCAGCAAGCGACCGATGCGGAGATGGTGTTCTATATCTATGTGACGGATAAGGAAGACCGGCTTGTGGGGGTATTATCGCTCCGCCAATTGTTGACCGTTCCTCCGGCGACCCCGCTCAAAAATATCATGACTCGTGATCTGATCAGCGTAGCTGTGGATATGGATCAGGAGGAAGTGTCGCGTCAGGTGGCGAGTTATAACCTGCTGGCCATTCCGGTAGTGGAGAAAGACGGGAAATTGGTAGGGATCATCACGGTCGACGACGTCGTCGATGTCATCCGGGAAGAGGCCACCGAGGACATGCTGAAAATGGCTGGAGCCATTGAAGAGGACGCGATGTTCAAGTCCTCAAGTATGGCCGCCGCTCGGGTGCGTCTGCCCTGGTTATTTACCAATCTTGTCGGGAGTCTCCTGTCCGGTATGCTGCTCTGGGTATTCCGGTATACCATTCAGGAAGTGGTGGCCATCGTCAGCTTTATCCCCGTCATCGCGGCCATGGGGGGCAATGTCGGGCTGCAATCATCCACGCTCATTATTCGAGGTCTCGCGACCGGCCTGGTGGAACTCACCGACGTCTGGAAGATTTTTTTCCGCGAAGCGAAGATTGCCTTCTTGATGGGCATTGTTTGTAGTCTCATGCTGACCGTTGTCGGTTGGTTGTGGCACCAGGTATTTCTGGGCATGGTCGTCGGAGTCTCGCTCATCACGGCGTTCCTCGTCTCGACGAGTATGGCGACGGTGATGCCCATCGTGCTGAAACGGATGGGGGTGGATCCCGCTGTCGCCGCCGGTCCATTTGTGACGACGGCCAACGACATTACGGGCATCGCCATTTACCTCACGCTGGCGACGGTATTCCTCGAACGAATTCGATAACGATGCGGTGTGAACCTCCTCGTTCCCAAGTCATCCTTCATGCCGGGTGCTGACATGCCGTTGCTGAAGACTGCTGCGATCGTGCTGCACAGCCGAAAGTGGGGTGATGCCGACCGCATCGTCACGTTCTATACGATGCGCTTAGGGAAGCTGCGCGGAGTCGCCCGCGGTGCGCGCCGGTTGAAGAGCCGGCTCGGCGGCATGGTCGAGCCATTTACCCTTTGCCAGCTGGATCTCTTTGAGAAGCCCGGCGATTCACTGTACCGAATCTCGCAAGTCGCCATGGATGAACCGTTCAGCAAGTTTCGCGGTGATCTGATGCTCATGACGGCAGCTGGGCGCATGGTCAATCTCGTGAGCGCAGTGATGGCCGAAGGTGATGCGGAGCCGCGGGTGTTTGAGATCTTAGAGTCGGGGTTGCGCACATTGTTGGAGAGTCGGGATGCGGCTTGGACGACTTTGCTGTTCCAGATTCGTTTGTTGGGAATGACCGGTTTCCGACCGCAGACCGAGCAGTGCGCGACCTGTGGCCAAGTCCATCGAAGTCCGCTTCCGCAATTTTCGCCGATGGCCGGGGGTATGGTCTGCGAGCGGTGCGCGAGCCGTCAGCCGTTTCGTTGCACGGCTCTGTCACGGGGAAGCGTCGCCTTTCTCCATCAAGCGTTACAGATGCAGCCGGCGCTCTTGGGTCGATTGCAAGCGGTCGGCCAAGTGCGGGCTGAAGTTGAGTCGGCGATCGAAAGTTATGTCACGGTGGTGGCGGGACGACGTCTTCCATCGGTTGATTTTCTAACAAACGGGAGTCCTGTGTAAGCAGAGATGTTGCTTGCGGTGGGTAGGTGTTCCGGTTCCGCGCATGAGGGGACGTTGATTGTTATGAGTGAGACTATGCTTGAACCAACCGATATGGAATGGGTGGAGAAGGGCGTCTTGAGTATCACCTGGAGTGATGGGCATAAGGCGTTGTATCCCGTCCGGTATCTCAGACAGCATTGTCCGTGCGCCGCCTGCACTGATGAGTGGACCGGGGAGCTGCGCCTGAAACCGGATGATGTGCCGATGGTGATTATGTTGCAAGACATGCAGCCGGTGGGACGGTACGCGTTTCAGTTCACGTGGAGCGATGGACACGATACGGGCATCTATTCGTATACGTTCCTTCGGCGGATGTGCCAGTGCGATGTCTGTCAGCCGGTAAAACCGGTAGAGCCACGGTCCAGACGCTTGCTCTGACCGAGGAGCAGCGGTGGCACGAGTGAGACACGAGGGAGGCTCAATCAGATGAAACCAGGTCGATGCATTGCGGTGGGATGGTGGCTGTTGGTCGGTCTTTTGTCGGTATCCTGTTCCAGCCTCCCTTCGTTGGAGCAGCAGAAACGGCTGATTCACAATGGTGACTATCGAGTCCATCAGCTGACCCCGCGGGCGTTTGTAGAAACCTGGGGGGAGCCGACCTATCTTCACCAGCAGTTCACGCATTTCTTCGGGATGCCGGACGGACGACTCATTCCGCAGTCACGCATGGCGCTCGGAGAATCTCCGCCCGGATGGGAAACCGGGCTTGTCGCCGGCGACGCGGTATTCCTGGCCTATCCGGATCATGGTCAGTATTTGGTGTTTCTTGAGGACGCCCTCGTGTACCAGGAAGCGATGACGGCCGAAAAGGTGCATGCTGTGGGCAAGACCTGGAAGTACGAGTCTCAGTTCAAGACCAGACTGGAATTATCCCCAGCCGTGAAGTAGAAGTAGTTGATGGTTGCCGCTCTATGACACCTGCTTCCGATCATCGTCCGCTCAAGATCTGCATGGTATCCTCCGAGGTCGTGCCTTTTGTGAAAACGGGCGGACTTGCCGATGTGGTCGGAGCCCTTGCCATCGAGTTTGCGAGACTGGGACACGACGTCTGTGTGGTGCTGCCCGGTTATCGACAGATCGATGCGCTTGGCTATCCGCAGACCGACTATGCCCGATTGGCGGTTCCGATGGGGCAGGGTCTGATCGAGGCACAGATCCGGGAGGTTGCCGGCCCGCATTCGCGGATGATGGGTTCGGGTCGCCTGCGAGTGTTGACCATTCGACATGATCCGTTCTTTGCTCGTTCAGACCTGTACCAGGAGGCCGGCCTCGACTATCCGGATAATCTTGATCGGTTCACGTTTTTCTGTCGGGCCGTCATGGAATTGTTGGTTCATGTCAGTGAGAAAGACCGATGGTCTGCGGATCTCTTGCATGTGCATGATTGGCAGGCCGCCCTCTGCGCCGTATATTTGCGGACGCTGTATGGCGCGACGCCCTCGCTCCGCGATGTCTGCAGTGTTCTGACCATTCACAATCTGGGCTATCAGGGGTTGTTTCCGGCTGAGCAGTTCTCGCTGACTGGTCTTCCCGCACAACTGTTTGCCCCCTCCGCGCTCGAGTTTTACGGACGGGTCAATTTGTTGAAAGGGGGGATTATCTTCGCCGATCTCCTTACCACGGTCAGCCCCACATACAGTCAGGAGATTCAGACTCCCGAATATGGCTGCGGCTTGGAAGGAGTGATCAGCGAGCGGAAGGGTGTGCTGCATGGGATCGTGAATGGCATTGATCTCGACATTTGGAATCCTGCCAGCGACCCACATTTGCCGTCTCAGTATTCTCTCTCCGACATGTCCGGGAAAGCACGATGCAAGAACCAGCTTCAGCGAGAGTTGAAGCTTCGTATGGAAAAGGTGCCGCTCTTCGGTGTAATTGCCAGACTGATCAGCCAGAAAGGTATCGATCTGGTGATCGAAGTTATTCCCGAGCTCATGGAGCTCAAGGTGCAGATGGTCATTCTCGGGACGGGGGACGGGCGGTATGAACGGCAGGTACGCGAGTTGGCGGAACGTTATCCAGGAAGACTCGCGATACGCAATGTTTTTGACGAGGGATTGGCCCATCGGATTGAAGCCGGGGCGGATATGTTTCTCATGCCATCTCGCTATGAGCCTTGTGGTCTCAGTCAGTTGTACAGTCTTCGTTACGGCACGGTTCCCATTGTGAGAGCGACGGGAGGGTTGGCCGATACGGTGGTCAACTATACGCCGAGTACCTACAAGGGATCGCGTGCCACGGGTTTCACCTTTACAGATCCCAGTGCGGCCTCACTCTTGACCTCTCTTCTGCTTGCCTTGTCGGTGTACCGGAAGAAGGCGGACTGGCATCGCATCGTCAAGGCAGGTATGGAGCAGGATTTGTCGTGGAGTCGTTCTGCCGAGAGATATCTGCAGTTATTCCAGGAGCTGGTTCAAGGAAGGGACGGGGCGGCGCTCTGACGTGCGTGGGTTATCGAAGAGCAGCCTGGAGCGTGAGTTCGAGACGCGACAGCTGTACCCGTGCTTGCGAGGCGTAGTACGAATATTCGGCGTGTGTTTGGTTCTCTAGAATCTGCTTGAACTGATTTCTTGCCAGATCATGTTCACCAACCGACATAGCCAGATTCCCCGCGTGCAGGCTGCACGCGGCGGCCATGGCATGAACGTCCACGGCCAATCGTGATGCCGGCTGAGTCACCATATTCTTGAGCTTGCTCGGGAGAATGTGTTCAAGCGGTGACCGGAGAGCTTGGGATTGGCTGACCTCGCGTAACTTGGAGGAGTCCAGAATGGCAGGTTGGATTTCTTCCGAGGAAAGACAATGGATGTAGGTGCTCCACACGTCCATGAAGCGAACATTGTCGTATCGAACCGAAGTCGTCGCAGGGGTAGACTGGCAGCCGACGGCAAACAGAGCAGTGACCATAATGGCAAGGAGACCGACTCGTTGGTTTCGTGTCACGTCCATATGCCCACCTCCTCCACTGCCTGTCTCGTCGACGGGACAGCTTGCTACCGAGCAAGTGTCGGGCCACCGATTTTTTTGCATAAATAGCTGAAATAATTGATGTAGTATTCTCGTCTGGGATATCCGCCTGTCTCAATAATATTCCACTGTGTTGAATAGAACACGACAGATTAGAGATAGGGTTAGCATTTTTGCCTGGCGGATTGCCTATCCATCAGTCCCTGATGAGACCCCGCTTAACGGAGTGCGCCGAGCAGCCCTTGCCATGTCCGAGTGTTCCGTGTCATATCGCCGCGCGACATCTCCGGGTCTCGTTGCGCCTTTCTCGTGATACAGCCTCCTCCTTGCCGATTCGCGCTTAGACATCGTATGGGCCGTGACGGGGTGACGAGATGGCGTGTCGTTGACGGTATGGTGCGTACGACTCGGTGGCGACGGCGCCCTTCACTCGGATACTATTCGTCGACGCAGTGTCGGCCTCGTCCGGTGTCATATACGCGGGCTCTCCGAGCGGCGGACGTCGTCTCGCCGGCTGAATGTTCGCGACGCATGCGAATTGAGTGACGGCATACGACACTCTAGCGAATTTTCAGCGTGGCTGATATTGTCGGGGACTCATCGCGCAGATGAGGCCTGAGTGCTGTCGCATGGATAGATGGTTGCGATGAATAATTCAGCGGGTAACAAGTACAGAGCGTCATCCTTTGGTGAAAGGTTTCTCCGCCCATGAATTCGAGACAAGCGTTGACCAAGACACGTCAATTCAAGAATCTGCTCCACTCCGACCAGCTGCAATTTATCTGCGAGGCTCACAACGGACTCAGCGCCAAGATTGTGGAGGAGGCGGGGTTTCCTGGTATCTGGGCCAGCGGTCTTTCCATTTCTGCTCAGTTCGGAGTTCGAGACAACAATGAAGCCAGCTGGACTCAGGTCCTCGAAGACCTTGAGTTCATGTCCGATGCGACCCGGATTCCGATCCTTCTTGATGGGGATACGGGGTATGGCAATTTCAACAACATGCAGCGGCTGATTCGCAAACTTGAGCAGCGCAATATCGCGGCGGTCTGCATTGAAGACAAACTCTTTCCCAAGACCAACAGTTTTCTCAAGGGTGATGCGCAGCCGCTCGCCGACATGCAGGAATTCTGTGGCAAAATTAAGGCGGGGAAAGATGCGCAGTCAGATCCTGACTTTTGCCTGATTGCCAGGGTGGAAGCCTTCATCTGTGGGTGGGGTCTGGCCGAGGCCCTGCGTCGAGCGGACGCCTATCATCAGGCAGGAGCAGACGGGATTCTCATTCACAGCGCCCTGTCGGTTCCTGATGAGATCCTTGCGTTCAAGCGAGAATGGGGCAACCGGTGTCCGGTCGTGATTGTTCCCACCAAGTATTATTCGACGCCTACGGATGTGTTCCGGCAGCATGGGTTTTCGATGGTGATTTGGGCCAACCACATGCTGCGTGCGGCCGTGGCGTCGATGCAAAAAACTGCGCGGGCATTGAAGCAGAGCGAACACCTCCTGTCCATTGAGGATAAGGTGGCTCCGGTTTCTGAAATCTTTCGACTGCAGAATGCCGCGGAATTGCTGGAGGCAGAGGAACGGTATCTTCCACGAGGTGCCGAAGGCACGTCCGCAGTGGTGCTGGCCGCATCCAGAGGCGAGGAGTTGGGAGAGTTGACCGAAGAACAACCCAAGACGATGGTCAAAGTGCAAGGTGCCCCGATCTTGAGCCATATCGTTGATGCGTATAATGCGGTTGGGATCAAAGATATTCTTGTCGTTCGCGGGTATAAAAAAGAAGCCGTGACGCTTCCTAACTTAACGTATATTGACAATCTTGAATTCTCTGAGACCGGTGAACTGGTCTCCCTGTCACAGGCCCTGCGATCGAAGAAGGGCCATTTCCAGCCGACGATCATTTCTTACGGCGATGTGCTCTTCAATAAGTATATTCCGCAGGCGTTGTGCCAAGAGCAAGATGACTGTGTGATCTTTGTCGACAGCAACTGGAAGGATCAGAGCAGTTATGCTCGGCTGGGTGGGTTTGCCGAATGTACGATTCCGAATTCTCGCAAAGCGTTTAATGCCAAGATTTACCTCAAGCAATTGGGGAAGATTGTTCCTGACGAGGCTATTCACGGGGTATGGATGGGGTTTCTCAAGCTCTCTTCCAGCGCGGCCGCCCAGATCAATGATCTGCTGCCGGAAATCCTTGCCGATCCCGCGAATCGACAGGCCGGTATTCCGTACTTGCTACAGGAACTCCTACAGCGCAAGTGGCCGGTTCGGGTCCTGTATACGGTCGGTCACTGGCTGGATATCAATAGCCTGGAAGACGTGGTTCAAGCCGGGAATTTTTGATGTTGCTCCCACATAATTTCGGTTGGTAGATCTGCCACGGGCGCACCGATGGTCTGTTCCCAGCGGGGCGACATGCGAAAGCCTGCTTGCCCGAGTAGTTCTCAGGAGATGAGACGACATGATTGACCCCCAGGAGTTCATCCAGCATCTTCAGGCAAATGCGGTGGAGTTTTTCACCGGAGTGCCAGATTCTCTGCTGAAGGAGTTCTGCGCCTGCCTGGAGCAGGTGCCGCTTGCCGGTCGACACATCATCAGCGCCAACGAAGGCGGCGCCGTTGCGCTCGCCCTCGGGTACCATCTCGCGACGCGAAAAGTTCCCCTGGTCTATTTGCAGAATTCTGGGTTGGGGAACATCATCAACCCGCTCTTATCGCTCGCCGACATAGAGGTGTATTCCATCCCTTTGTTGCTGGTTATTGGATGGCGAGGTGAACCGGGAGTGCACGATGAGCCTCAGCATAAAAAGCAGGGGCGGGTGATGCTCTCCATGCTCGACGCCATGGAAATTCCCTATTCCGTGCTGGGACCGGAGGTAGACAACGCGGAGACCGCTCTCACGGATGCACTGGCCCATGTTCTAAAGACCGGTACACCATATGCGCTCGTCATCAGGAAGGGCACGTTCAAGTCATGTCCGATATCCAGGGCTGATAAATGGGAGTTTCCGCTGTCTCGTGAAGAGGCGATCCAGCAGGTTCTCGATGTTTTAGACGAACGCGATGTGCTCGTTTCCACGACAGGCATGCCTTCTCGAGAAGTGTACGAATATAGGAGCAAGCGGGGCGAGGGCCATCAACGGGATTTCTTAACTGTGGGAGGAATGGGACACGCGTCTCAAATTGCCCTCGGAATTGCGCTCCAAAAACCAGGACGCTCGGTCTATTGCCTTGACGGGGACGGCGCTCTCCTTATGCACATGGGCGCACTTGCTCTCAATGGAGTTCTGAACCCACCGAACTTCAAGCATATTATTTTGAACAATGGGGCACACGATTCGGTGGGCGGCCAACCGACCGTGGCATTCGATGTGGATGTTCCCGGCATTGCGCGCGCCGCCGCCTATGCGTCGGTGTTTCGTGCTCAATCCAAGCAGGAACTTCATGCAGGTCTTATGGCGCTAAAGGGGTCGATCGGCCCTAGTTTGTTGGAGATTCGTGTGCGCTGTGGGGCCAGGAAAGATGTTGGCCGTCCGGTAACAACTCCATGCCAAAACAAAAACGCATTCATGGATTTTGTTGAGAAGTGATTCCGTCTGTACGCGATTGTGGCGATATGCAGAGTGCGACGACAGATTCGGTATGCCGGCGGGAAACACGCGAGTGTATGAAACTGACCACGAAACGAGGGCTTTGCCGGCCTAGATTTGCTCTCGGCAGTTCAATACCCGAACGAGCGACTCCTGCACAGATGCAGTTCAGGAGGCATTGGTTCGCTATGGTGTGCTGGACATCTTCAGCACCGATCCGGGACTCAAGTCACCAGCTAGGGTCTGATTGAGATTCCAGAAAACCAGGGTGGCTTAGTATAGCCGGCACCGACTGCTGGCAGGACGACGTTGACGTATCTCCCGAAAACGACGGCACTTCTAAACTAGAGTATGATGGCGGCTTCGACGGTCCCTTGCGAAAGGAGTTGATCGATGAAGCGGCCGACATTCTCCGAAGAGTAGATCGTCTATGCCATCCGGCAAGCCGAGAGTGGCACTCCGATCGGCGACCTCTGTCGGCAGCTGGGCGTCAGTGAAGCCACCCTCTACACCTGGAAAAAGAAGTACGCGCACCTCGGTGTGAGCGGACTGCGTCGGCTCCGGCAAGTGGAAGAGGAGAAGGCCCGGCTCAAACGGCTGGTGGCCAATCTTTCCCTCGACAAGCACATGCTGTCCGAGGCGCTCCGAAAAAAAGTCTAAGGCCCGCCCGCCGCCGGGAACTGGCCCAGTGGTTTCTCGGGACGTTTCAGGTGAGCGGTGCGCGAGCCTGTCGACTCGTCCAGTTTGGACGAGCCTCGTGGTATCGACAGAGTCGGGCGAACGATCAATCGGCGTTCCGGCTCCGCATTCGCAATCTGGCTCATGCGCGGCCTCGGTTTGGCTACCTGCGGATTTGGGTCTTGCTGCGGCGAGAAGGCTGGCTCGTGAACCGAACGCGAGTCCGTCGGTTGTATCGCCTGGATGGACTTCAGTTGCGGGTGCGGTGGCGCAAGCACAGAGCCTTACATCGCGGCCCCGCGCCAATGCCGACCGGTCCCCGCGAGCGGTGGAGCATGGACTTTGTGCATGATACCTTGGCGGATGGACGGCCGTTTCGAATCTTGACGGTCATCGATAACTGGAGTCGCTCCAGTCCAGTCGTGGAGGCAAGGGGACGGATGTTCGGGGAGATCGTCGGCCAGCTCCTCAATCGCGTCCTCGGCGAGGCAACGGGGCCCCGCTCCATTACGGTCGATCATGGGACGGAATTCCAATCGCGCGCACTGGAAGACTGGGCCTATCGGCGGGGTGTTCATCTCGACGTTATTCGACCAGGCAAACCCGTGGAAAATGCCTTCATTGAATCATTTAACGGGCGGCTGCGCGACGAATGTTTGAACGTGCACCAGTTTACTTCGCTCGCCGAGGCACGAGCCATCATCGAAGTCTGGCGCGTGGACTACAATCAGCGTCGGCCTCACAGCTCACTCGGCCACCTGACGCCAAGCGAGTTCGTCAGCCAACATCAGGAAGAATGGATCGTCGAAGAAGTCGTCTGCTCTGGTTAAGAGTTATCTCGAAACGGGGGCAACGTCAGGGATGGGTCAATTCCATTCGGATATTGTCTCGAAAGGGGGACCAACGTCAGATGATCACTCGGTGTCTTGGAAACCGGCAGCAGCCCAGTATCCGCCGAGACATGGCTGGCTCCCACATTAGATTCGCGACAGGCTATCTTGCTCCTTTTGAAATTGAGACCACCCCTCAGACATGGTCTGAAGAGGACCGAGGAGGTGGCGAGATGGCAGCAGACGCAATTGAACCCATTGAACGCTGGACGGCCAAACGGCGGGTGGCGCTGGTGGTCAGTATTCTGAACGGCGAGCTCTCCGTGGCGGAGGCGGCGCGGACGCACGGGCTGACGGTGGCGGAAGTCGAGGACTGGCGGGAGAAGTTTATGCTGGGAGCCGAGAATGCGCTCCGCCGTCGCCCTCGGGATGAAGCGGCGCTGAAGGAGGAGCAGATCAAGAAGTTGAAACAGAAGATTGGGGACTTGGTGCTGGATAACGACATCTTACGGGAGGCCTTGAAGCCCTACCCTTTGGACCGGAAGACATCCGACGTGTGAAAGCAGCACGACCGGATGTCTCGGAACGGCAGAGTTGTCGGGTATTGGGAGTCAGTCGTGTCGGCTTGCATCGGCGGGGCGCACTCTGCGCACGACAGAGGACCGTAGATCCGCCGTGGACCGAGCGACTACACCAGCTGATCCAGCCGCATCCCACATTCGGGTATCGGCGGCTGTGGGTGCTGTTGCGATTCCGTGATGGGCTCGTTGTGAATCGCAAGGCGGTGTACCGGATCGTGAAGCAGAAGCGGTGGTTCGTACATCAACGGTCCTCTACCCCACGGCCGCGGGTGCGCGGCTGGGTGAGTCGGGCGAGTCGGAGCAACGAACGGTGGGCGCTGGATGTGACGCATATTCCCTGTGGGCACGATGGCTGGGCGCATCTCGCCGCCGTGAATGATTGCCATGACCGGGAACTCATCGGCTACGAGTTCGCCCTCCGGAGTCGGGTGAAGGAGGCGGAACGGGCGGTGGAAGCCGCCTGTCTTCAGCGGTTCGGGACACTGCGTCCGATCGGGGGCTCCCGTACTGCGAAGCGACAATGGCCTGATCTTCCAGAGTCGGCGGGTTCGACAGGCCTATCGCGACTCTCGCCTGCAGCAGGAGTTCATCACGCCCTATACGCCGGAACAGAATGGGATGATCGAACGGTTTTTTCGGAGTCTGAAAGAAGAGTGCGTCTGGCAACACACGTTCCAGACCTTTGAGGAGGCGCGTCGGATCATTCGGGACTGGGTCACATGGTACAACCAGGAACGACCGCATCAGGCGCTGGGGTATCGAAGCCCGGTCCAATACCGCGCCCAACAAGT
Source organism: Nitrospira sp. (assembly GCA_031315995.1). GTDB lineage: Bacteria > Nitrospirota > Nitrospiria > Nitrospirales > Nitrospiraceae > Nitrospira_A. The sequence goes on along the minus strand of JALDRG010000006.1, from coordinate 236,285 downwards.
AACCCAGATGGCTTGATTTCAGGGGAGCACTACGAGGCTTGCATCACAATTAGTTGGTTTATTGTGGGACTTCAGGAGTTAAAATACTAGGAACGGAAGACTTGAACTAGAACCCCTGTTCGGGTTGTGGAATTTGTTTTGCGCATGATGTGTTTGATATGTTCCTTCACTGTCTGCTCAGTGATCTTGAGTGCGTTAGCGATTTCTTTATTGGTCCATCCTTTTGCCAAATTTTCGACCACAGATTGCTCTCTGTTTGTAAGCTGAAACCGTTCCTTGGCCTGATCGGTATTGAGTTGTTGTCGACGGCCCAGCTCTTCCAATGTCACAACTAGGCGTGCATATTGGATTCCACCTCGGTCAGGCAGGCCAAAGCCTCGAAGGAGTACTGGTTGGTTTGCGTTTCCTGCGATTCGCTTGACCTCAAACTGTTCCCAGTCTTTTGCCTCAGTGCGAACTTGGAGGGCCTTCATGATTTCTGTGCAGAGTTCGGTGAGGGCCGAAGGAAGTACCCCTTGCGCTGCCTTTGCCGGTGCGCCGCCGCTTTCGGCCATGTTGATGAGCTTCGACAGCTCTGCAGCTTGTCGATTCATATGTAACAATTGCATCGACGAAGATAAAACGACGATTCCGGCACCTGCGCGTTGATCGGCCAGGTTATCAACGGGTTCCTGAGAATTTACAGCATTTTGAGCCACGGCGTTACTCCGTAATGTCCTTAGTCTCTCTAGACAATTGCACTATTTCTGATAACTTAGAGCATGAGTCTGTCACTAGTAATGCTACATAATACTTTCGAGGTAGTCAAATTATACTTTTGAGGGGACTATCCGTACATCATTGGTATTGTTCGTTCAAGCTCTTACTTCTATACTCCGATACAGATAGAATATTTGATTGCTTAGGCCTAGATTGGCTAAAGCTCGTGAATCGTCCCATTCCTCTCACTTGATTGTTGTGGCAAATTGCACTTTGTCGTAACTCGACAGTCGCGGCGGCTTCTATTAAATTAATTGAAAAAATGTGCTTGACCGCAGGAGGCATGAATCTTGGCTGGCCCGCGGTTTGGGACAAGGTAGCTCGACATAGAATATTTGGGAGATAATTTCGCTTCCACAAATGCGCGATCTATGCAGTTAGGATGAGATTTCGCTTTCGAACCGTGAGTCAGCGAATATCCAGTAGTGATGGGATGTTGAGCTTCATGTCACTTGAGCCGTCGCTTGGTCAGATGATGAAAGTTCATGTTCCGACCCCCATTATGCCGGTCGTGACCCTGATGCTGGAGGAAGTACGCTAGACGTTACCGTTCGTTTGAAGTTTCCGTTTCCGATGGGGGGATACATGCTAGAGGGTTGTTGCAAGTGGCCAGCTGGAATTTATTCAGGAGAATAAGTCATGAATGTTAAGGTCCTACTCGGCGTAACTGTCCTTATGGGGAACTTGGTTGGTGTGGCGCATTCCAGCCAATTCGATCAGGTGCCTAAAGTGATATTGGTGGCGGGATCATCTCAAGGAGTGAGCCCATCTGGTGTGCGCCATGGGGCAGAAGGCGCGGAAAAGTCATCACTTACGGTAACGCCAGATTATATTATGGGTCCCGAAGACGTTCTGGAAATTACTGTGTGGAAGAATGCGGATCTCTCCAAGCAGGTGCAGGTTCGGCCTGATGGAAGAATTTCTCTGCCGCTAATTGGAGATGTGTCGGCAGTGGGACGGACTGCGGCGCAGTTGACCGAAGAGATTTCGGCGCGTTTGAAATCTTATATGGAAAATCCGACGGTTTCGATCCTGGTTCGTGAGGTGAATAGTTATCAGATTTATGTCCTTGGTGAAGTGAATGCTCCTGGGAAATATCCGTTGAAAAGTAAAACGACTTTGCTGCAAGCGATTACGATTGCCCACGGATTCACTCAGGTAGCTGCCCGGAACAAGATTGTGGTATTTCGTTTCGGGAAAGACGGTGAGGGGTTAAATAAGATTAAGGCAAGTTATGACGACATTGTTCTGAGAGATGGGTCTGACCAAAACATAGAACTAAAACCGGGAGATCAGATTGTCGTGCCTTCTGAAACGATGGTGGTGTTGCCGTCAAGGTAGATCAAAGTTGATCGGCGTGTGCGGTGACATTTCGCTGAAGCGAGCTAAAGGAGTTGGGAAATTGAAAACTTTCGGTTGCAGATGGTTGCGAGGGGGGGTATGTATTGGTTTTAGTATTCTTCTGACCCTCCCGGGATGTTGGATCGGCAATGAACAAATAGACTTTAATGTCACTTATATTCCTCCGAATGAGTTTTTGTTAGGACCGGAGGATGTTCTCGTTGTTAATGTTTGGCGAAATCAGGAGCTCTCACGAGAAGTAATTATTCGTCCTGATGGGAAGATCTCTATGCCGTTAATTGGCGATGTTCAGGCGGCAGGAATGACTTCCAATGTCTTAGCCAAGAGAATTGCGGATGGATTAGCTGAGTTCATGTCTAATCCAACAGTTTCGGTCCAAGTCAAAGAGGTAAATAGTTACTATGTGTATGTGCTGGGTGAAGTCTCAAAACCAGGCAAGGTGCCGCTAAAATCGTATGCGACGGTTTTGCAGGGCATCTCCTTGGCTGGAGGGTTCACGACCTTCGCTTCGAGAAACAAAATCCATGTGCTGCGGGTTGTTCCTAATGGCCAAGGACAGCCGAAACAGGTTCAGATTCCCGTTCCCTATGAAGATATCATTCAAGGTAAAAACTCGGAGGGAAATTTCTTCCTCAAGGCTGGTGATGTCATTGTTGTGCCGTGACCAGTGCTTGAAGATATCTCGGTTTAGTTTGGGGGTTTTGGCCCTGGTATTGTGGTGGAGCATACCTGACTCCGCAGCCCAACAGATACGCGTGGTCCCGTCGTTGTCGGTTACCGAGCAGTACGATAGTAACGTGTTTTTTACTCCAAAGTCGCAGTTGTCAGCAGGTGCTAAAGCAGATGATCTCATCACGATAATCACTCCTCAGCTAAACTTTCTCCAGGGCAATTCGCTCGTGAAGGCAAATCTCTCCGTTGGAGCCGTGGTTCAGAAGTTTGTGAATAATTCAGCTCTTGATAACGTGGGATTCAATGCCACTGCCGGAGTAGATCTCTCGCAAGCCGTGAATCGGGTTTTGCCACGAATGCGTGGGTTCCGAGTCTTCGGAACCTATCAATATACGCCTTCGGCCCCGGCATTTGGTGCTGGAAGCCTTGGAGGGGGGATTGGAGGCGGATTTGGTGGAGGTTTCGGCACTGGAGGGGTTGGGATCGCAGGGCCCGTTGACTCTGGACTTCTGACTCAACGAATCAGGACCACCATGTTTACTGCTGGGTTTGCCGATTCTTACTCGCTTTCACCCACGACAGATTTTCAAACCACGTATACCTATTCGCAGCTTAGTTTCGGTGCCGCGCTCGCACCGTCGTCGACCACTTCTGGACAACCAGCAAATACTGTATTTGATACCACAACCCACTCTATCTCCGCCGGACCAACGTCAAGAATTTCCGCTGTGGATACATTAAACGTGAAATATACCTTCACGCAAATGTCCCAAGCGCAATTCGGCGACTATGCGACGCATGGCGGCACGCTAGGTTGGGGAAGAAGTTGGACCAAGGAATGGAACTCATCGGTGAATGGAGGGCTGACACTTATCGAGCCGATTCCCGCATCGTCTGCCAGCGGAGGACAGCGAAGAATCCCGGCAACGATGTTTCCGACAGGAGGTTTTAGCGTAAGTTATGCTTCGGGCTCATCTTTCCTCAGAAAATTAGGCAGTGAAATTCAAGAGACAATGGGAACCAGTGGGGCAAGTGCAGCTAGTGGTGGAGGGTTCCTCCCACTTCTTTCTGGGATGAATATGCCAGGAGGAATCGCTGCACCCGGATCTTATCGTGTAACATTCATGTACAATCTAGGCGTGTTTCCAAGCTTTGTTCAATCTGCAGGGCCCATATACACACATACAGCCATATTGGGAGGTATTGCCGGAATTACTGACAAGCTGAGTGCTCAGGCGCTTTTTAATTATGCACGGAGTACCTTTACCTCAGATACTATTGGTACGACCTTCAGCACCTACGGCACGACGGTATCTCTCAACTATCTCATCACACCGATGTTGGCGGCCAGACTGAGCCACCAATGGTTGATGTTTGAGAATCAACAAACAAGTGGTTTCAGTGCCGCGGATCTCGGATTCTCTAAGCAAATGGTTCTGTTGGGATTTACGTACGCGTATTCGCCACGTGGAGATTTTTTCCGGACGGGTGCCTTCTGGGAAGGTCCTTCCGGTGCCTCTTCGTCTGCTGAGTCAGGAATCGGTAAATCTGGATCAGGAGGAATGGATACAAAGAAATGAACACGCGCACGTTATCTCCTGAGGATTATTGGCGAGCGGTTGCGAGCAGGAAGTGGCTCGTTATCTCTGCGATCTTGGTCTCGCTCAGCCTTGCCGGTGTGGTCTGCGCGCTTATGCCTAAGATCTATCAGTCAGCCACCAAAATGTGGTTTGAGGGTGCGAAGATAGAAGAGTCCATTGTGAGCGGACCCAATCCAGCTGGTGGCGTGTATGCACCCACACTCGACGATCGAGTTATGGAAGTGCGCCAGTTTGTGATGGGGCGAAAAACGCTCGGACAGATAGCCGGAGAATTTGGACTGTTCGGTTACGAGAAGGATCGTCCGGATGCCTCAGAATCAGAGAATGCCATCAGAGCCATGCGTGGGGCTGTCAAGGTTGAGCCCACCAAAGATAAGTTGTTTATCACTCTTTCATTTTCTAATGAGGATCCGATCATTGCGAGAGATGTAACGTCAAGACTTAGTGATTTGTTCATTGAGGAGACGTTAAAGGACCGAGAACGAGGGGTTGAGGCGGCCGAGGATTTTCTTGGGCTAGAGTTAAAGCATGCGAAAGCCGAGCTTGAGGTGAAAGAGAAGATTATTTCGGAGTTCAAACAACAACATCTCGGGGAGCTTCCGCAGCAAATAGACGCCAATCTTCGCAAGCTGGACCGCCTTCAGGACGATATGCGATCGCAAAGTGAGCAGGCTCAGAATTTGACTAATCGTTTGGCCCAGATTGACAAGTCAATTAAGGATTATGAGGAGACCGGAGAGATTAGTGATTCTCCTGTCGGAGGTTCTAGCAGGCGGAATAAAGATCCACGCCTGGGAAGAATCAAGGAATTGGAGCGACGGTTGGTCGAGCTCTCTTCCATGTATAAGGAAACCTATCCTGATCTTGTTCAGGTTAAGGAGGAAATTAAGAAGCTCCGAGAAATGACCTCTGCTCAATATCGTGATTTGTTGCCGGATAGCGAAGGTTCTGAAGAGCCGATAGCTGGGAAAAAATCGAAGCGTAAGGCGCTTGATCCGTATCATGCCGAACTTCTGAGGCAGAAAGAGGAGATTGTGCTTGAGTTGGATGCAGTGAAGCGCCACCAAGCCCATATTTCTGTGGAAATTTCTCAATATGAGCGGAGGGTGGAGCATACGCCTGAACGAGAGCAAAAATTAAAGACGCTTGAGCGAGACTATGAAAACCTTCAAAAGAATTATCAATCGCTCTTGGACAAGAAGCTCAGTGCAGGTATGCAGAAGAGTTTAGCCCAGGGCCGTAAGGGAGCCAAGTTCAGCATCGTAGACCCAGCCTATACCCCAGTTGTTCCGGTTGTTCCAAACATTCCGCTCATTATGGTGGCTGGGCTTGCGCTGGGATGTGTCTTAGGTTTCGGAGGTGCCGTTGGCCTCGAACTCATGGGACGAGGATTCCGGTCTGCCGAGGAAGTCGAAATTACTTTAGGTCTTCCCGTCATTGCATCTATCCCGCTCTACGAAAGTGCATTTGGTGGATCAATGCAAACTGTGCGGGCACTCTCTGGAAAAAACCGCACCTCCGCATTGTTGCTGCCTGGTCATGGCAAGCACGATGACAATCTTCAGCCTTCTGGAGGCCTCCCTGCCACGTCTCTTGGTAAGCACAGAGGCCCCAACGGACAACTAAATAACCCAACCCCGGGCCTAGAGTTGGTTTCGATGTGGCGACCGCTCTCATTTGTGGCAGAACAATATCGTGTTGCGGCTACCAGACTTGAATTGATGACCGGTGATCGAAAAAGTACGGCAGTTGTTGTGACGAGTGCCGTAATGGGAGAGGGAAAATCATCGACGGCTCTCAACTTGGGCTATGTCCTGGCAAAAGATCTTGATCGTAGGACTATAGTGATTGACTGTGATCTCAAGCGGCCCATGCAGCATATTTATGCGGGAGTCTGGCAGCAGCCAGGTCTAGCCGAAGTACTTCGTGGTACGAAAGTGGTTGAGGATTGTATACAAAGGCTAGGCGAGTCTGGTCCATGGATTCTAACCGCAGGGGGGGTTGGAGATAATCCGTTGGCATTATCGAAGATGCATCAGTTGGCCGATTTGATCACTGAGCTGAAAGAAGAGTTTGATTATGTGATTATCGATGCTCCACCAGTGTTACCGCTTGCTGACATGCAAGTGTTGGCGAGTATGGGTGATCTTCTTGCTTATGTAGTGAAGGCAAGCATGACCGGACGCGATGTTGTGCAGAAAGCATTGAGGGTCATCGGTGATACCACCAATGTCGGTATTATATTGAATGGCTTGGACGCTCATACCACCCCATATTATATGCAGCAGGAGTATTACCGCGAAGCTCATCATGAACAGCTCAAGTAAGTCCGAACGGGAGATGAGACTAGAGCCCGTGGTCACTCAACAGCCACTGGTTTCAGTGTCGGTTAGTTTTCCTAAATTCACGCGACGAGTCTTAATTCTTGGCGTTGGACCTCTCGCTCGAGATCTGTGTCAGACCCTGCTGTCTAAACGGACAGGTTTTACTGAAGTAGTGGGGTTTCTTGATAAGGATGCCAGTAGGGTTGGCGAACGTTTGGTGAACCCGAGCATTATTGGCACCTACGATCAATTATTTGAAATTGCCGAACGATACCAAGTCCATACGGTGGCAGTGTGTCTAGAAGATCGTCGAGCGGTTCTGCCCGTTCAAACTCTGCTGGACATGAAGGCGATGGGACGGGATGTGGTCGATGGCCACTACCTGTATGAGGAGGAATCTGGTCGACTTTCGATTGACCATCTCAAGCCGAGTGCTCTCATTTTTTCGACTGGATTTCGTCGTCGATTAGTTACAATGCTCTTGAAACGCTGCCTTGATGTCTTAGTCGCGATAGTAGGAATGGTGGCATTAGTGCCGCTGGTATTCCTCCTATCGATTCTCATCAAGCTGGACTCGTCCGGTCCTGTTTTCTATAGACAAATGCGAGTTGGATTGCGCGGTCGACCCTATATGATCTGGAAGTTCAGGTCTATGCGACAGGATGCTGAGCAAAGCGGGGCAAGATGGGCCACAAGCGAAGACCCACGAGTATCCAGGGTCGGTCGATGGATTCGAAAGTGGAGATTGGATGAACTCCCTCAGCTGATTAATGTGATGAAAGGCGAAATGAGTTTGGTCGGTCCCAGGCCGGAACGGCCTGTCTTTGTGCAGGAACTAAGAAATACCATACCCTACTATGATTTGAGGCATACTGTTCGCCCAGGAATCACTGGTTGGGCGCAAACCCGTTTTCGGTACGGTGCATCAAAGGAAGACTCGCACGTTAAGCTTCAATATGATCTCTTCTATGTGAAAAATTTGTCGTTGGCGTTGGACCTAAGAATTGTTATATACACGGTGAAGGTTATGCTGATGGGTGAGGGGGCGCGGTAGAGGAAGCATATGCCTGAGACAATTCCCAGACACTGCTTGTCATTCGACATTGAGGAGCACTTTCAGGTTTCGGCATTTGAATCCCCTATGCGGCGGAGGCATTGGGAACAGTTCGAGAGTCGAGTAGAGGTCAATACTGAAAGATTACTGGGTTTGCTGGCCAAGAGAGGCGTTCGGGCGACATTTTTTGTTCTCGGGTGGGTTGCAGAGCGGTATCCATCATTGGTTCGTCGCATTGCATCAGCAGGGCATGAAGTGGCTTCACATGGGTACGCTCATGAACTCATTACAGGTCAAACTCCGATTGCCTTTCGTGAAGACATTCGGAAGGCGAAAGGTATCTTAGAAAGTATTCTTTCGCAGCCGGTGCTGGGCTATCGTGCACCAAGTTTTTCCATTACCAAAGATACGATGTGGGCAACTCAGATTCTGGTTGAAGAGGGCTATGTCTACGATTCCAGTATTTTTCCTGTACTACATGATCGTTATGGCGTGCCATCTGCAAATCCAGAAGCGCATCAACTGCTCACCATGTCGGGTGTTCTATGGGAAGTGCCACCTTCGACCGTTAAGTACCTTGGCGTACGATTGCCCGTTGCCGGTGGAGGGTATTTTCGGCTGTATCCGTATGCAGTGTTGCGGACTCTCCTTCGCAAGCTGGAAGGAGAGGGGACCTCGTTGGTCATGTATATGCATCCTTGGGAATTCGATCCAGATCAACCAAGAATGGAAGGCTCCTTGGCGTCGAGAATGCGACACTATTTGAATCTTGATAAGACGGAAAGCCGAATGCGGGAGCTCCTGCAAGATTTCTCATTCGCCCCCATCCGACAAGTGTTTCCTCAGATTGAACAGATGCATGGTGCGCGGCAAGTTCCTCAAGCTGGTGCGGTGTAGGGGCCTTCCACCTAGAGTGCCTCATCGGGCGTATTTTGTTAGTAGAGTGTTCAGGGTAAGTCGTCGAAGTGTATAAACTCAAAATCTCATTGATTAATGGTGGTTTCCAGCAATGGTAGCTGCTGCGTCTGTCGACAGCCCTCAAAGTAAAGTGATTCCCTTGAAACACATCGAACCTGGGTTTTCCTGGATGTGATAGATCGCTCTCCTGCCTGTTCGGAGGCGTTACGGAGTCCTATCAATGGCTCCCGTTCCAAGCTGTTTCTCCCATGCAAACTGTAAACATTGGGTTATTTCAGGTGATGGGTTCCCGTTTGTCGAGAAAGCTACTTGCCTGCCAAACCTCAATAGGTACCGCCCCGGGACCGTGAGCGGTTCATTCTGTTAAGACTGAAATCATTTCCAACCGGCTGTGCTATTCTTGTGGTGTGGATATAGTTAGTATTCCTCGACGGCTTCACGCTAGATGATTCCTCAAATGGATAGTGCTGCAGCGAATAGAGTAAAGCGAGAAAGGGATTGTGTGTGCCAGAACTCCTGAGTTGCAGGATGACGTTTGATAGTTAGGTATGAGGATGGAATCTGCCATAGCGCAAGAAAGTTCACCAGCTCTGGTCATCGAACCTCGGACGGGCTATGTCCAGGTGGGATGGCGCGAGCTGTGGGCTGCGCGCGAATTGTTGTACTTTCTTGCCTGGCGGGATCTCAAAACTCGCTATGCGCAAACAGCCATCGGGGCTGGCTGGGCTCTGATGCAGCCGCTGCTGAGTACACTGATCTTCACTCTGGTGTTCAGTTATTTGGCGAAAGTACCATCTGATGGCTTGCCTTATCCTCTTTTCGCGTTTGCCGCTATTTTACCCTGGACCTTGTTTGCGCGCAGTCTCGAACGCAGCACATTAAGTGTGGTGACAGAGGGCGGCCTGATTAAAAAAGTCTATTTCCCGCGGCTGATTATTCCAATCGCTGCCACCTTCATCAACCTCGTCGATTTTGCTATCGGTTTGTTGATCTTGATCGGGATGATGGTGTGGTATCAATTTGTTCCCCAATGGACTTTCATCTTCCTCCCGCTTTTCGTGGGCGTCGCCCTGCTTACAGCACTATCGGTGAGCCTGTGGCTCTCGGCCCTCAATGTTAAATATCGTGATGTTGCATCGGTCGTTCCCTTGATGACGCAGTTATGGATGTTTGCCTCTCCTGTTCTCTATCCTGCGTCTCTGGTGCCAGAGTCTCTGCGGTGGTATTACGGTTTGAACCCCATGGCAGGGGTCATTGAGGGATTTCGCTGGGCGTTGCTCGGCAAGACGGCACCCGACTGGACTATGGTGGGGGTGAGTCTGTTAGTTGTGGCTCTGCTGCTAATCGGGGGCGTAATGTTTTTTAGGAGGGTGGAGCGCACCTTCGCCGATCTGATTTAGATGAGCGACACAGCCGTCAGCGTCACCGGGTTGTCCAAGCGGTATCGCCTGGGGGCGATACATGCCCAGGACGCCTCTCTCGCCGGAGCCTTGACGCGTGGCCTCCGCCGTCTCGGCGGCCAACGGCCGGCCGCCTCGACCCAGAGCACCCTGTGGGCGCTGCGCGACGTCTCGTTTGAGATCAAACAAGGCGAAGTCTTCGGAGTCATCGGCACCAACGGCTCGGGTAAGAGCACGCTCCTGAAGATCCTCTCCCGGGTCACCGAACCCACCACCGGGCGGGCAGTCATTCACGGCCGGTTCTGCGGTTTGTTGGAAGTGGGCACGGGCTTCCATCCCGAACTGACCGGTCGCGACAATGTCTTCATGAGTGGGGCGATTCTCGGGATGAAGCGGCAGGAGATCGCCCAGAAATTCGACGAAATCGTCGCGTTCGCCGAAGTGGAGCAGTTTATCGACACTCCGGTCAAACATTACTCCAGCGGCATGTATGTGCGGCTGGGGTTCTCCGTGTTGGCCCATATGGATCCGGCCATTCTCATCGTCGATGAGGTACTGGCGGTCGGGGACGTCCGGTTTCAAAAGAAGTGCATGGGGAAGATGGAAGATGTGGGCAAACATGGGCGGACGGTGATTCTGGTCTCCCACGACATGCCGGCGATCACCCGGTTGTGTTCTCGCGCGATTTTGCTGAACAAGGGGGAAGTGGTGCAGGCCGGGCCGGCGCACGAGGTGGTCAACCACTATCTGCATGCCGGTCACATCCAGCCCTCCGTCGAATGGCCCGATCCCGGCCAGGCTCCGGGCAATGAGGTCGTCCGGCTGCGCGCCGTGCGGGTCCGGACTGAGGCCGGGGTCATGACGGATCGATTCGATATACGAAAACCGATTGATCTCGAAGTGGAATTCGATGTCGTGAAAGCCGGGCGCATTTTTGTGCCGGTCTTCAATCTATATAACGACGAAGATGTCCTGGTATTTATCGCACATGACCGAGACCCGGCCTGGCAGCGGACTCCTCGTCCGACTGGTCGATATATTTCCACTGCGAGAATTCCAGGGAATTTGCTTTCCGAAGGGATGATGTCCGTGTCATCCCTCATGATGACCGAAACTCCGTTTCGTCTGCACGTCCATGTGCCTCGAGCCATCGGTTTTCGTGTGGACGACAGCGGGGATGGAGATTCCGCACGAGGGGATTATCACGGCCGATGGCCGGGAGTCGTTCGCCCTTTGTTGGAATGGAGAACTCGCTATACACCGGAGCAAGGGCAAGCAGTATGACAGCATCGGCGATGCGCTGCTGCAACGTTCTCTCGGGAAGAAGGATCAGGACTCCGCGAGAGGACGCTCGCTTCGGACCGGACTTGGAACTGCATCAATGGCGATCTGATAAGCGCATCTTATGACGAAGGATCACGCCATACGCGTCGCGAAGACAGCGTCGTACCGGCATTCGTTGAACCACGGCCACGCGCCCGGTGAGGGTTCACCTCCTCATGGTCAGGACGCGCTCGATCATCCGTCTCTGCCAGGACGTTGCAGAAATCTGCCGCTGTGGGTCAGATGCGCCCCCCTGATGCATCCAAACCCGCGGCTCGCCTGGAAACAGGCGACACGAGTCAACTCAGCTCTCAGCGAAGACGTTTAAGGACAGGATCAAGTGGAGAAGAAACGAAACCATTCCTCACTACGGAGCCAGCCGGGCTCAACCCCAAAAAATATTCATGTCGGCGAGATCGTCCGTCGCCTCCGCAAGAACCAGCACCTCTCTATCCGAACACTCGCCGACAAGTGTGGCTTCTCCCCGAGTTTTATTTCACAGGTCGAACTCCGGCAAGCCTCACCATCGATTGCCTCCACCGAACGAATTGCCTTCGCACTCGGCGTGACCCTCGGCGAGTTTTTCGGGACCACCAGTCCATCCCACGCGGCTGTCATTCGCGCCGATGCGCGGCCAGTCGTGGAAAGTGAATGGTCTCGGGCCAAAATTGAAGCGATTGGGCCCATCAGCGAGGACAGTCAGCTGGAACCCATGGTCATTACGTTGGAAGCAGGTGGCGCCAGCGGATCACGTCCGTATGTACGACGGGCTGAACAGTTGGCGGTCGTCCTTCAGGGAACCGTAGAACTCACATTGGAAGAAACCGCCTATAATCTCAAGCGGGGCGATGCCGCATGTATTCCTTCTGAAATCCATCATTGCTGGCGGAACCACAGCAGAAAACCGGCCCAAATCCTGATCGTGACCGCCCACCGACATCTGTAGACCGCTCGCCACGTTCAGGTTTCTAAAGCGTGGTGTCCCAATCCTCTGTCTCGCGCCAGGAACACCGCCCACCGCGTCGCACATCAACTTGGAACGGATGTGAGAACGGCGGGACTCACGGACGCACCAGTCAAGCATGTTCGGTCATGAACCAGCCGGCGATGGAGAGGCGCTTGTGATCCCCGGCTGTTTGGTCCACCCGAGACACTCGATGAAACCGCGGCACGGTAAACAGGACCAAGGATCCCGGCTTCGGATGGATACAATGCGTGATGACCAGATCCGGCTTTCCACCTTGCAACTTACCCGTCGCTGAGTAGAGCATCAGTTCCCCACCCCAATCGCATTCCCATTCTTCGTGGAAATAACTCACCAGTGCGAGACGGCGAAGAGGCGGGGGCTTCTCGCCGACCGGACGTCCTTGGTCCGTGTCATCATGGAGTAAGAGGCAGTCCCCAACGCCGTAGGAATAATAACTGAACCCTAGGTGACGCCTGATGATGTTCGGAAATGACTCGACATATTGCTGAATACAGGGCAGTTCCAAACGGCTTAAGAGGAGTCGGCCTTGTGGTGGGGCAATCTCGGCTTTCGCCCAATTCCCGGAATTGGGGAAGTCCTGCCGGAGATACGACGAATCCTGCAACTGATTCCAATTCGCCCGTTCCATGGCCTCCCGAAACTGGGCGCGTTCCTCAGCCGACCAAAAGTTCTCCACGACCAGGACCGGCGTCTTGTGAAAGGAAAACGTATCGAGCCCGGACGGCAACCGTGCCTGCATGACTTGCCCTGACGTAATGTTCATCCCACGACTCCCACCTTCCGCACACAATATTTCGCCTACTCCCCGACTCGTACCAACGATCCCCGATCCTTGCACACATTGAAGGTGTGATGAAACCAGAAGATGACCGCTCCAAGGTATACAAGATTCAATCCGCTGGCCAAGCTCAAACTGGTCAGAGGAGGCGCATGCGTGGCCAGAAGGCCACGCATGCCCTCAAACACATGCGCGGCCGGATTGATCCAGGCCACCGCTCTCAACCAGGACGGCAGAACCTCCATGGGATAAAACACGCAGGAGATCGGCTGAAACAAAAAGACCATGCTCCACGCCAACACCTCCGCCTCCTGCCCAAACCGCATGATCAGCGACGTCGTGAACACACCGATGATCCAGCCTGTCAGCACAAGATTCATAATGAACGGAATGAGCCACAGGCCGATAATAAAGACGCTGTACCCATAAAACAGCCAGGCGCAGACCGACATAACCATTGAGACCGCGATCACCTTGAACAGACTCATCACCATGGTGGCCGCCAGAAACTCACTCGGCGTGAGGGGACTGGCGAACAAGTTCATCAGATTGCGCGCCCAAATTTCTTCGAGGAACGAAATCGTGATGCCCTGTTGCGATCGAAATAACACGTCCCAGAGAATCAACGCTCCCAGCAAGAACGTGACCACCGCCGGCATCTCCCCTTGGAAGGTCGCCAGATAGACGGTGATGAACCCCCAGACGACCAGGTCCAGAAACGGCCAGTAGATGATCTCCATGAGCCGCGGCAGGCTACGACGGTAGAGATACAAGTGGCGAATGACCAGGGCTGCGATACGATGATAGGCCATCGCCGGCTACAATTTCTCCTCACAGGGCTTCTCGTGACAATGCCCGCACCCGTCCTCGTGTACCCCAAGCAGTTGATGCCCCATCAGACGGCTGCCCTCGACGAAGGCCGGACCGATCCGCCGTCCGTCCTCCAGGCGACCCAACCCGGCCGCGAGCAGAGCAAGCGGAACTCCGGCGAGGCCGAGATGCAATGCGACGCTGCTCAGCCTCGCAGCGTCGACGACCCAGAATAGGCCCGCCATCGACAGACCAGCAATGGCCGTGCTACTGACACTGCTCATGAATATCGCCCATCCACAAGTCTGCCGGACCAACCCGATACCACCGATGACGAGCCACAACAATCCCCAGACCAACATGAGGCTCAGCCCGCCGATAAGTACGCCGGCTCCGAACGACAATCCTGCGTCAACCATGACTGTCCGTACTCCCTTTCCACATCGAAACACCCCGATCTGTGGCTACTGCTCACGGGCTAATTTGAGAAACACCTCTTCCAGATCAGCCTGCCCGAATCGAGCCACGATTTCCTTGGCCGTGCCCTCTGCGACAATTTTGCCCCGCTGCAGGAAGATAATGCGATCGGACATTTCTTCCATCTCCCGCATGTTGTGCGACGTGTAGAGAATGCTGAGTCCGGTAGTCTGCCGTTCCTCAAGGAGAATCGCGCGGATTTTGTGCGCGATATCCGGGTCCAGACTTGCCGTCGGCTCATCGAGCAGCAGCACCTTGGGATTGGTGAGCAGTGCCTTTGCCAATGTCAGCCTCGTCATTTGCCCCGACGAGAGTTTGCGCGTCAGCTTGTGCCGCCACTCACCCATCTCCAGCTTCTTCACCATGTCGTCGATTCGTCCGGCCATATCGGACATCCCATACAGGCGAGCGATGACGCTGAGATTCTCCTCCACCGTCAGGGAATAGGGCAACGAAATGTAGGTGGAGGAAAAATTCACCTGCTGGAGAATCGCCTCCCGATGCTGCTGCAGGTCGAGCCCAAACATCCGGATTGTACCGGAGGTAGGCGTGACCAATCCCAACATCATCTGAAACGTCGTCGTTTTACCCGCTCCGTTCGGCCCTAAGAGGCCAAGGATCTCACCACGACCGATGTCGAAGGAGACATCGTCCACGGCCGTGAACCCGCCGAAGCGTTTGGCCAGATTGCGCACTTCGACGACCGCAGATGACATGGAGCAGGTGTTCCCGTGGATTAAAACGATAAGAACTCTGTGAGTTTCTCAGGCAGATGGCACGTCTCACACTTCCGGCTCAGGACTCTACCGTCGTACTCGGTCTTATTATCGTGGCAACGAAAGCAATCCGCCTGCGCCCGTTTGTGCAGGACGGACCCTTCCGGGTGGTCGGGCTTCCAGGGTTGGCTATCGGCCGAGACGTGTCCGCGCGGAATCACAATGGGATAGCCCTTGATCGGCTGTTCATGAACGACGGCCGCGTGACAGGTCGTGCAGCCCTCGCCTTGCCCGCGTTGGCCAAAGGCCTCCATATGCTTGCGATGGCTCATGATCAATCCCACATCTTTTACTGGTGGGGGCAGGTCCCGCGTCGCGACCTCGGATACGCGCAGGATGTGACGATGGCAACCCAGACACACGCCGGAATCAACATGCGCTTGTAGATTATGCGGCTCGGTCGGCTTGCCGAATAAGTAGATCGCCACATCCCTGGTTCCATGCCAGGCCTTGTCGTGCAACCAGCCGGCGATGCCGGGCCTGACATGGCACGCCACGCACTCCACCTCTTTATGGGACGATTGCAGCCAGCGCTCATAGGCCGGCTTGATGGTGTGACAGCTGGCACAAAACTTCGGATGATTGGTGAGAGGAACCGCAACGCCCCCTAAAGCCACTGCGCCGGCCACGATCGCTCCGAGCACAATGACGGAGGACTTACGCATCGTCCCGCTGGGGCTTGGGGAAGTGCCGAATGATCAACGCCGCCACGGCAACCACATCATCGGGGTCAAGCAGGGGCACGGATGTTTCGACCGGCTTGTTGGACACGACGGCCAGCAAGCCGTCCTGCGAGACCGGAACCTCGCCGATCTGATCCCGAACCACGACGATTTTTTGATACCCTTCGCTCCGCCAGCCTTCGGCCAGGATCAAGTCATAGGACGCGTCAAGATACCGTTCGCGGACATCCTCGACATTCATGTGATCCGAGACATCGGCAAACATCGCAAGGCTGCTCTTCGAGATGATCACGACACTACTGGCCCCGGCTTGCTTGTGGCGCCAACTGTCTTTTCCTTCCGTATCCAAGTCGAATCCATGACCGGCATGTTTCACGGTCGCCACCTTATACCCCGCCCGAACCAGCTCAGGAATCACACGTTCGATCAGCGTGGTCTTGCCGCTATTGGATCGTCCGACAAAAGACAAAATGGGCACGGACATGAACACAGTCCTTTCGCAACTCAACAGCAGGACGGACGATGATCTGTTGCCGAGACCGGAGCCGCCTGCTCCATCCATACCGACCCGCTGAGAAGTTGCACGGTCACCAAATCGCCTGGGTTGATACGCTCCACCTCTACGGGAATATCGATCAGGCAATTGGCTTTCACCATGGAGGTCAGAATCCCGGATCCCTGATCGCCGGTCGTCCTGACTTTGAACACCCCGTCCTCACGCCACAAGACGCCGCGAAGGAAATGTCGACGATCGGTCCGCTTGGAAAACTTCTCCTGAAACACCGCCTCAAGCAGCGGGCGCCCATACGCACGCGCGCCGGCAAGCTTCAGCATGGCAGGCCTGACCAATTGCTCGAAGGTCACCATCGATGAGACGGGATTTCCAGGCAGACCGAACGCCAGTTTTCCCTGGATCTTTCCGAAGGCGAGCGGTTGACCGGGCCGGATAGCCAGCTTCCAGAAATTCATCTCGGCACCCAGGTCCCGAAACACGGCCTTCGTAAAGTCGTAGTCCCCCATCGATACCCCGCCGGACAGCACGAGAATGTCGGCATTCAATCCATGTGAAATTTTCTCTTTCAACGCGGCGGGCGTGTCCCGCGCAATCCCCAACAAGATCGGCACTCCGCCGGCCTCTTGTACCGCAGCGGCAATGCCGTAGCTGTTCGAATTGATGATTTTTTCTTCGCTGAACCGCTCGTCGAGATCGGCCAGCTCATCGCCGGTGGACAAAATGGCGACCCGTGGACGCTGATACACCAAGACAAAGGACTTGGCCAGAATGGCCAGCATTCCCGCTTCGCTGGAACGGATGTGGGTACCGTTGGCAATGATGCACTCGCCTTTTTTCACATCCTCACCCTGCGGCCGGATATTCGACCCGCGGGGTTCGGGCTTGAACACGCGCACCGAATCGGGCGTATGCTCTGTGTCTTCGATCTTGATCACGACATCCGCCCCATCGGGGATCGGCGCACCGGTCATGATCCGAATGGCGTGCCCCTTCCCGACAGACTTGGTCGGCATCTTCCCGGCGGGCACATCTTCGATAACGGCCAGCGTGACAGGCTTGGAAATCGCGTGCTCTTGCTTGATATCCTCTGCGCGAACCGCAAAACCGTCCATCGCGGAATTGTCCCACGGCGGATTATGGCGCTCGGCGATGATATCTTCACCGAGCACGCGGCCCAGGGTATCCAGAATCGAGATCTTTTCAAGCCCTAACGGGACAGCGGCTTCCAGCACAATACGCTGAGCCTCCTGAAGCGGAGTCAATCCGGTCATCAAATCGGGAGCTTTCACACGTCACCATCCCATCAATGTTGCTGACGTGGCGCCAGCTTGACCAGCGATCCGCTCTTCTTGCAGAACGTTTCGACTTGGTTGGCGATATCATGATAGGCCTGCGCGGTCGCCGAGTCGGAATTAAAGAGGGCAAACGGCTCGCCTGCATCACTCTGTGTTACGACATCGGGATCCAGCGGAATGCGGCCCAAGAACGGAACGCCCATATCCTTAGCCGATGCTTCGCCGCCGCCCTTGCGGAACACATTCACTTCCTTGTGGCAGTGGGGACACTCGAGTCCGCTCATGTTCTCGACGATCCCGATAATCGGCACTTCACTGTCCTTGCAGAAGGTCACGGACTTGCGGGAATCGAGCAACGCGACCTCTTGCGGGGTCGTGATAATCACGGCTCCGCTGACACCACCCAAGAGATCAATAGTGGTCACCGACTCGTTTCCGGTGCCGGGAGGAAGATCGATCAACAGGAAATTCAGATCCTGCCATTCCACCCCTCCAAGCAGTTGGTTGATGAACTCGTATTTATAGGCGTCGCGCCAGATGATCGGATCATCGGAGTTCTGCAACAGGAACGACATCGACGCGATCTTCATGTTGTAGGCCTGAAACGGAATGATCCCGCCCGATGTGCTGATCTTCAGTTTCTGACCTTCCGCCCCGACCATCTTCGGAATATTAGGACCGTGAATATCCATGTCGCAAATCCCGACATGCCACCCCTTCAGCGCAAGGCTGACGGCGAGGTTCGTGGTGCACGTGCTCTTCCCCACTCCCCCCTTGTTGCTCATGACCAGGACCTTATATTCGATCCGTTCCATGCGTTTGGCGACGAGCCACCGGCTGTGGCCTTCTTTGTCTTTCTGGCAGGTTTCATTCTCGTCGCAAATGGCGCAGGCCCACATATAGGTACAGGCATCTCCGCCGCTGCTGGAACCGGGCTGTGAAATGACGTTTAACTCGCGTGGCATCCTAGACTCCTCATAAAGCGTGCATCATGCTGCGTGGGACGAAAGACGGCTTTCGTCGTGTTGCTGAATCCTGCCCTGCATTACCCTCGACGACCCGTGGGCACACCGACATAGTCTCCATCACCGCCACCGGGTGAGACGGACGAACCCGTCTTCCCCATACCGGGCCCCGCCCCGGCAACCGCCGGGACAAGCGCCTCCTCTGAATCGGCAGTCTTCTTCTTGTTGAAAATTCCTGCGCTCACGATGCCGACTTCGTAAAAAATATACATCGGCAGAGCCATCAGACACTGATTGAAGGGGTCTGGCGTCGGCGTCAGAATCGCGGCAAAGATAAACGCCGCGAGGAAGGCCCACTTGCGATAACGCTTCAGCAGCGGGGCGTCCACCCAGCCGAGTTTGGCCAGCAGGGTAATCACCAACGGCACTTCAAAAATGAGCCCGAAGACCAGCAGGAACCACAGGGCGAATCCGACATATTGCGCAATAGACAGTTGTGGAATGAAGCCCGCATTCACCCCGTACGAAATCAAAAAATTCAAGGCAAAGGGAAGGACAAAGAAGAATGAGAACAACAAGCCGAGATAGAAGGCCAGGGTACTCAAAATCACAAACGGACCGACGAATTTCCGCTCCTGCGCATGCAGTCCCGGCACTACAAAATGCCAGAACTCCGCCAGAATATACGGCGTCCCCAACACCAGAGCAAAGAGACCCGCGACTTTGACGTTTTGCCATAGCGCCTCGGCCGGAGCGAGAAACACAAACGGCACGGTGGGAAGATCCGTTGGAATCCACGCCAGGGATCCCGGTACGAACATGTTCTGGAGCGGGACACGAATCCACTTTACCAATGTGTCGGCGTAAAAAAACGTGCCGACAAAAATAATCGCCGTCACGATGACCGCACGGGTCAGCCGGACTTGGAGCTCCACCAGGTGCTCCATGACCGGCATTTTTTTATCTTCAAGTGGCTTGAAGACCGTATCTTGCAGCCACTCTTGAAACTTGAACCCGTCAGCCATGCGTATTCACAAAACTGATGAGGTAGTGATCCGGCAAGTGAGCCCCGGGGAGAGTTCCCGGTCGCTCACTCGACGAATCACGTCCCACCAATGCCTTACTTCGGGTTGACGGCTACGAACAGATTGTTCCCCTGCCGACTCAGCAAGAGTACGACCATTTCGTCCTTCTTGACCTTGGCCGACGCCTTTTGGAAGTCCTCCAGGCTCTTAACCACTTCGTGGTTGATCTCTTGGATCACATCGCCACGCTGCAGGCCCGCCGACTCAGCAGCACTGCCGGCCTCAACGGAACTGACGACCACACCGCTGGTCTTCGCTGGAATATTCAGCTGGCTCTGCATGGCTGCATCGAGCAGCTGAACACGCAACGCGGCCAGAACATTGTCCGGGGGCTTTACCGTCTCAGTCGGAGCGGTAGCAGGACCGGGCTCGCGCTTCGCCAGCACCTCATCCGATGGCCGTTCGGCGACCTTGACCTTCAGGCTTTGCTCTTTTCCTTCGCGCAAAATCTTGATCTCGGCGTCCTTACCGACCGCCATGCGAGCCACCAGGTTCCGCAGCTGACTGACGCTCTGCACCTCTTTGCCGTTGAATGCAACAACCACATCGCCCCGCCGCATTCCTGCGGTATGAGAGGGGCCATTCTCATTCACGTCGCTGATGAGCACGCCCTTGCGTTGCTCGGGCAACTTGAAGGATTTCGCCAGCGCCGGGGTAATTTCCTGAATCGCCACCCCCATCCACCCGCGCACCACTTTGCCGGTCTTCGTCAAACTCTCAACGATATCCGTCGCGATGCTGCTCGGAATGGCGAAGCCGATACCCTCCGATCCGCCCGTGCGGGAAAAGATCGCCGTATTGATGCCGATGAGTTTGCCTTCCATATTGACCAAGGCGCCACCTGAATTGCCGGGATTGATGGCGGCATCGGTCTGAATGAAGTCTTCATAATCGGCAATGCCCACGTTCCCTCGTCCCAGGGCACTGATAATCCCAAGGGTCACGGTTGAACTGAGCCCAAACGGGCTCCCCACCGCGAGCACCAGATCGCCCACATGCAGTTCCTCGTAATCCGCCCACTTCATAGAGGTAAGATCTTTGGCTTCAATCTTGATGATGGCCAAATCCGTCTTGGGATCAGTTCCGATGATCTTGGCTGGAAATTCTCGGCGGTCCGACAGCGTCACTGTAATCTGGGTCGCACCTTCGACCACATGGTTATTCGTCACGATATATCCGTTCGGATCCAGGACCACACCGGAACCCGCACTCTGCTCGGGACGATGCGGGCCACCACCTGGAGGGCCGGGAGGTCCACCAGGACCGCCGGGAGGCTCCATGCCGGGGGGTTCATCGCCAGGACCAGAAGGCGGACCACCGAATGGGCCACCCGGAGGAAGTTGGCGACGGCCTTCGCGCCGGCTCTCCCCTCCACCAGTGACCGCAATATTGACGACCGCTGGCGTGACCGCTTTGACGATCTCTGAAAACCCTTGAGCGAACGCCGGGGGCACCCCCGCCGCCTCAACCTGATAACCGGCCTGCAATCCACCGGCTAAGAACATGGCAGCAACCATGGTGATCACTGCAAGCACGGACAGTACTTTCCTGCGCCGATGTCGATACGTCATGTGTACTCCTCTGGAAGACAGAAATTGAGGGACCATTCTCCGCGCCATCGATGAACGAATCATTCTACACTAATCACAGAATCGCCTTCAAAGAGGAAAAACAATACAGGACCCATGACCGCATCCCTCAGGTCAGTTCCGCATCACAATGGCGGCGCGGGCGCGGCATTTATGGCTTCGGCATCGACGCCAGGTCGAGATTCCGCTGTTGGACCCAGGCTCTCTGCAGATTCCCGGCCAATCGCTTGGCAGCCTGCTCCATCGACACCACACGGAGAGTCACAGGGCCGCCTTCATAACTCGGCGGCCAGACACGTCGCTCCGGATCCTGCGGCCGGAGATACACAACCGGATACCACTGCGAAATCCCGGGCGCCGTGGGGCTGTCCAAAGTCGCCATGGCTCGCCCCTCCGCGCGGAGAAGCGGCCGGCCTGTTTGCCCATCAACCAGGGCCGCTTCAGCCAGGGACCAGTTATCGCGCCGGAACCCCGGCTGCCGATGGGTCGTCCAGCCAAGAAACAACGACACCGGATATTCCTGTTCCGTACTCGACAGGACCACGACTAACACATGGTCCACACCCTGTTGCTTGGCGACCTTGGTCCAGTCTGGAAGAGTTTGTCCAAGCGGTACCTCCCCCAGATTCACCATCCGCTCAATGAGGACGGGGAATCCGTGGTTGATCTGCATACCAAGGTGCTCAACAAGCCGCAACTGGGCCTCCTCAGGCAAACTCGGCGCCGCCTCAGGAGCCGACTGATCGGCTAAGACGACCAGCGCAGCTCGAACCGGGCGTTGCGACGGAAGCCCCGGGCTCACTGATTCGACTGCCGCAACAGCGTCCACGTACTGAGCCAGCCGACTAGGCGGAGCCGTAACCGCACACCCAGCCAACCACAGAAAACCCGCCAGGGACACCACCCAACTCGGGTTCCGCCCCATCGCAACCCTCCTGGACAGACGTACGCCACAAAGACCGAGGGCATATGTGATCACGATCGCCCCCGCTCGATGGGTCTGTCAAGACCCGTCACTGACTGCTTGCTTTTCGATCGTCGCTCAGATACCGTGGTTCACCATTCGTCGTCCCCAGGCGGATCGGTCGCGTCACTCTCCGACACGAGGCTGTCCAATCGTGACACCGTGCTCGACTCAGGCACCCTACCTTACCGTGGTCATTCCAGCCTATAACGAGGCCCGTCGCCTTCCGCTTTTTTTGCAGCGTGTTGTCGCCTACCTGGATCAGAGTGGCCGGTCCTATGAAGTCCTCGTCGTGGATGACGGCAGTCAAGACCGGACCGCCCAAGCGGTCGAGCTGGTGTCGCATCACTCCCCTCAGGTACGACTCATTCAATTGACCTGCAATGTAGGCAAGGGAGCGGCTGTCCGCCGCGGCATGCAGGCCGCACGAGGCATCTATCAATTGTTTGTGGACGCGGATGGGGCGACGCCGATCGAAGAACTGGCGCGCCTGGAATCAGCACTCACGGCCGGAGCGGATCTCGCCATCGGGTCACGGGCCCTGGCTTCTCAAGATCCGATCTTCACCGTCCGGGCACGGTGGTATCGAAGCGTACTAGGAACCGTCTTCAACAGCCTCGTCCAGCGCCTTGGCCTTCGACACATTGCCGACACTCAATGCGGGTTCAAGCTCTTTCGTCGACCTATCGCTCAGGACCTGTTTTCGGTCGCCTGCGTCGACGGCTATGCATTCGATCTTGAATTGCTGTACATCGCCCGACAGCGCGGCTATCGGATTGCAGAACTCCCGGTCAATTGGATCGACCAGCCAGGTTCGAAGGTCCGGCCATGGCGCGACGGACTCGTCATGTTGCGTGAACTCTTGGCCATCCGAAAGCGTGACACCCAAGGACTGTACATGCCTCGCTGCCGACCCGCACTGAACGGCGCTGAGCCGGCCTTAGCTTCCATCGAACCGACTCACTTCTAACAGGTTGTCGAAAACCTTAGGTGTGGCACAGCACGCTACGATCAGCCCATGCGCCCTGCCTTCACCAGAAGAACCCGCAGCCTGCCGACGGACGCAAATCCGGCCGATCACCCCTGCCGACGCATAATCACTACCTTGGCATCGGCATAGACTGTCCGCCATGCGGGATGCGCTGCCAATGCCAACGCAAGTGCGCTGCCCCGTTGGATCAGCGCCCAATCGACCACGTACCGATCCAACACCGCCAACCGTGGCGCATCCTCGCGATTCAGATCCGCATAATCCTGAAAGATGCGCCGATCCTTGATGTGCCAGGCCGGCATCCGGCCATCGATAAAAATTCTCTCGCCGGGGAGTTGCCACAACAGAAACCCGCCATACCCGTAATCATTGTAGAGCCTGGTTCCGACCTCGCCCCGATGACTCCTAATCCACCGCACCGCTTCGATGGGATATTCCGTCTGTTCAAAATACACGTCCGGCGCGTTGCCCGATAACCAGACATGCTCCAGATGTTCGGTCCCCAAGGCAGAAAGGGCACCGGCCGTTCCAATCGTCAACACACCCAGCGTCATGGCCGCATGGGTTCTCAACGTCGGCATCCACCGCATACAGGACGACGCCGCCAGCGCCAGCAACTCCGCCGCCAGCGAGAGGCTCACGATCAAGAACAGAGGAACGTTTCGCCAATGCAACAACGACAACCCCAACATGACCACCAGCATGACCCATCGAACCGGCTCCACCCGCCGATACCATCCGCCCACTAGACATCCGAGACCTGCCAGGTAGAACCCATAGGCCTGACCGGCCCACCCACGAAAAGACACCGGCTGCCATTCCCGCAGGGTCTCAACCATAAATCGATCGGTCAAGGACTCGTAGATCTCAAGATAGAGGCGCCATCCGTAAGGATTCAGGCAAGTCACTGCCGTCGCAAGTCCCAACCCAATCGCCCAGCGACGAAGATCCTTCCAGCTCAGCACCGGTTCATCGAGCAACGCCTCGACCGCCGGCCGCCCGGCCCACACCTTCACCAGGCCAGACAAGGAGAGCAGTAGGGCGGACAGAAAGAGCCCCGCCGTGAATCCGCCGTGCAGGTTCGCCCACAGCAGGAACAGCGGAGGAAGTCCGTAGATCCCTATCCGCTGCCCTTGCTGAATGCGGTGCCACCCCCATAACAGGATCGCGACACCGAGAAGACTGACCAGTTGCGTGCGGGCGCCAAGGAAGGGCAACGCCACCCAGAGACTCGCTACCATGGCGACCCATCGATAGATTCGATGCACCGCGGCCGGCAATGCGGCCACCCACCAGGCCAGCGCCGTCACGCCGCCGAAGAACAGAATCAACCCCACCCCACCGAACGGTTCCATCCCGCGATAGATGACGGCCAACATACCATCAGTCAGCCAGGCATGCTCGACCCAATGCCACTCCGGCATCGTATGGGAATAGGGATCGGTGTCCGGCAACCGCCATCCCTCGGCGATTAAATCCAGCCCGGCACGAAGATGCCATCCCAGATCCGGTTCCACGAGCGGTTGAAGGGTGAGATTCAGGACAAACCCGGCCAGCAGGAGTTCGAGCAAAAATCCAACAAGCGGCAAAGAGAGAGAACTTGAGGCATGAGCCGCCTCAGCACGCATGATTGGGAATAGACGGTGAAGAAGATCGTCCCACCAGTAAATTGCCGAGGACCAACCACTCGACCTGGGTCCGCTGAAAACAACGCACGGCCTCATCGGGACTACAGACGATCGGCTCCTGCACATTGAACGAGGTATTGAGCAACACCGGGACTCCCGTGAGGCGGCCGAAGGTGGCCAGGAGATCATAGAATCGTGGATTGGCCTCACGCGTGACGGTCTGGACCCGTGCCGTTCCATCGACATGCGTCACGGCCTGAAGGATTCCTTTGGCGGAGGCCTTCACCCGCACGGTGAACTGCATGAACGGTGATGGGGCCGGCAGATCGAAAAATTCTTGCGCACGATCATCGAGTACCGAAGGGGCGAAGGGACGAAACGCTTCGCGACATTTCACTTTGCTGTTGATCAACTCCCGCATATCTTCCCGTCGGGGATCCGCCAGCAAACTGCGATTCCCGAGCGCGCGCGGCCCCCATTCCATCCGGCCTTGATACCAGAACACCAGGCGGCCGCTGGCTAGTTCTGCTGCGACGCGTTCGCACAACTGCGCATCGGGCAGGGACTCGGCGACGAGACCCGCATGCGACAATGCGGTTCGACAAGCGGCCTCGTCGAATTGCGGCCCCCAATACGCATCAGGCAACAGCGGTCTTGTCGTGGCCTCTCCTCGTCTTGCCGTCCACCACAGAGCCGCCCCGAGCGCGGCTCCGGAATCGCCGGCGGCCGGCGGCACATAGACAGCCTTGAACCCGAGTTCGGAACGCAAACGGCCATTGGCCACGCAGTTATAGGCAACCCCGCCCGCCAGACAGAGCGACTCCGCCTGCGTGAGCGCGCGCACATGGCGACCGAGATGCAACAACGTCTCTTCCAGAACGACTTGAGCGCTGGCGGCAAGGTCGCGATGCCGTTGCGTAATCTCTTCGCACGAACCCCGCGGAGGACCGAACAGGCGCACAAACTCCTCCACAAAGAAGCCGGCCCGGGCGAGATGAAAGTCGAGGAGGCGAACATTCAATTCGAATCGGCCTCGAGGAAGCAACCGCATAATGTCCCGGCGCAGGGCCGGAGCAAACGTCGGCTCCCCGGAAGACGCGAGGCCCATCACAATGTATTCATCCTGGTCCGGGCGAAACCCGAGAAACGCGGTCATCGCCCCATAGAACTGCCCCAGCGAATGGGGCAGCGGGGTGCGGTCGAGCACGGTGATCTGATTGCCTTCGCCGACAGCCATCAGGGTGGTATCGGCCTCAGACGCGCCATCCACCACGAGAATAGCCGACCGCTCGAAGGGCGACACCAAAAACGAACTGGCCGCGTGGCAGAGATGGTGATCAAGAAACACCGGCTTGGTTGCGCCCACACCCACTCGGCGTGTCAGTGCCTCGCGCAGTCGGCACAATTCCATCCACTCCCGGCTCATACGCTCCAGCGACCGGGTCCCCTTGACCTGAAAGAGTTGAGGAGACCGCATCATCGCCGTCAGCGCCAGCCAGGCGCGCCGCCCAACCTGCCAATATTTCCAGGGTACGACAATCGCTTCAACGTCTCGCAGAGTGACTCCGCCCTCGCGCAGGCAATAACGAATCGCATGCACCGGCAACGCCGTCACATGTTTCTGGCGAACGAATCGTTCCTCCTCGGCCGCCGCCACGATGCGACCGTCGGAGACGAGCGCCGCCGCCGCATCTCTCATATTGGAAAGTCCCAGCACCAACACGATGAATCCCCATCCCTTCTCATTCACAATCCGATAAGTGCGCGGCGGCTAGAATAAACGAGCCCTGTCAGGGCCGCAACCAGCACCGTGCGTTCGGTTGCAAAGGCTCCTCCGTTCCTGTACCGTTCCCCCTTCGAAATACGACGTAGAGGAGGCCTTGGCTTGAAGACGTACCGCGCACTCGTTCTTGGAATGCTTTTCATTCATGTGCTGGGCTCCGCAGGCTGCGAAACCATTAAGTCACGCTTTTCCCAGCAGGCCTTGCCGGACCTCGGCCCTCCGATCCCCCTCATCGTTCAAATGGACATCGACCCGTCGCTGTCGCAAGCCAAGACCGAATACATCGACAATTGCAGCAAGATCCGACCGCTCTCCATCGGCTCAACCGTTGAAGATATGCTGGTACAAGCCGCCCACCAAACATTTCGTGCCGTGGTCGTGCCAGGCGGTCATACAGCCGAGGCCAAACCGGACGTGATCGTGCGGGTACGTATGCTGGACCCTCGATTGAAAATTCAATCCGATGGCCTCTACGATCGCGCGCCGGCCGAACTTAACTTGGATGCCTTCGCCGAGTTCTACGAAGCCTCAGGCACGCTGCTGGCTGAACGTCCATTACAAGCCACGCGAAAAGAGCGTCTGCAGCTCGAGCTGACCCAGCAGCGATGCGACTATCTGGCAGACCCCCTGGTGCAAAACACGTCTACAATATTGGCCTCACAGTTTATGCAAGAAGCACGAGTGCTCTTGGCCCCTGCCGCTGCGGCATCGCCGGCCGGACCATCTGTCGCCGCTGCCGATGCAGCCTCGAAGGCGACCACGCTTCCGGCTTCGACCGTCCCTGCTCCGATGCCGGCTCACGCCCTGTCCTTCAAAGCCACGCTTCTGGATGAAAACAGCAATCTGATCCTCGAGGGTGGTGAACGCATCCGCGTGCGAGTAGACGTCGTCAACACCAGTTCCCAGACCGTGCAAGATATCTCCGTTCAGCTGGCTGGCCCGCCGACTCTGATCACGCAATTCCCGGCTACGACATTATCGACCGGTGCCATCCAAGCAGGCGGGTCCAAGTCCTTGGAGTTCATCGCGACATTGCCGCAATCCCTGCGCGCACAGCAGGCGGAGTTCCACGTCTCATTGGTGAGCGGGTCCGGGCAGCCGGTTCCCTCGCCTCAAACATTGCTCGCGTCGGTGCAACCGACCGGCCTCAGAACCGACGACGTAGACCAGGTTCCTGCCGTGACGGCCGGATTCCAACGACCGGAGGACTATCTGATTTCGATCGGCCTCAGCAGCTACCGAGACCCGCAGATTCACCCACGTAAGCATGCCGCCCTCGATGCCGAAATGGTCGCCACCTACCTCCAATCGCTGGGCGGATTGCCCAGAAATAACGTTCGACTCTTGCAGGACTGGAGCGCGTTACGCCCCGACATTGAGGAAGCCTTGCTCGATTGGCTGCCGTCAAGAATTACCCCGGACTCAGTCGTCATGGTGTACTTTGCCGGGCACGCCACCGTCTCACCGGCCGGGGAAACATTCCTCATCCCCTACGATGGTGCCTTAGCATCAACCACTCGCCTATATCCGCTGAAAGATCTGGAGACGGCCCTGGGAAGATTGAAAGCGAAGCAAGTGCTGTTTGTATTCGACGGAACCGTTCTCAAGAGTGGCATCGACGGGCGGGCGAAGGTATCGACACCGAAATGGCTGGGAACGACCGGGAAAGTCCTCCATGTGATCGCCACAACGGGTTTTGGAAAGAGTCTGGAATCAGACACGTTACGACACGGGTTATTCACCTATTACCTCTTGCGGGGCCTGCGTGGTGAAGCCGATCTCAATGGAAACGGTGAAGTGACGATCGGCGAGGTGGCGACCTACGTGAATCGGAAGGTGCCGACGGCGGCCAAGAGCAACTTCAAACAGGAACAACAACCGCAAGTCCTGCCGGCGCTGCGCGCCCAGGATAAAAGCCTTGACGTGGTGCTCACGAAACCATCAACTATCCCTGCGACCGGCCAACCCTGACCAAACAATCCAATCCCTCCACCGCTCTGGAATGAATCACATCACGCCTCATCCCCGAAACATCTGACTACGGAATTCGTCAGCCTCGCCCCCTTTCTTGCCTCAAGCATGAACCGCGATCAGGGGACGCACAAAAGAATGGGGGCGGCGAGGATACCCTCGCCGCCCCCAAGAAGTCAGCAGATTGGCTGAACCTCGTGACTACTATTCCTCACTCTTACAGAAGCTGCGCTCATAATTGATGATCGTCCAAGCTTCTTCCTCGGTGATCGCCGCAGGGACCAGGGACACCATACCGGTGCCCGCGCTGCCGTTCTTGATCACCCAGAAAAGTTCACCATCTTTCCGCTTCTTGTGGAACTTGCAGTTGGTGAAGTTGCGTGGGCTCGGGTTCAGGATCGCGCCGGCAGGTCCGTCGCCCTTTCCTTCTTTCCCATGGCAATTGAAGCAGGTGCCCTTCCCCTCATACAGTGCCTTACCCTTGGCAATGCTTTCTGGGGACGACGCAACCGGATTCTTCATCGCCTTCGCTTCCGCGATTTGATCCGCCGGGACGCGAGCCTTGGTCGGATCCTTTTCTTCTGCACCCACCACCGTCACAGATAACAATGTGACAGCCGCGCACACTCCAAAAAACTTAGAAAGATACCCCATCAGAACTCCTCCTTTGTGTTGAAACCACCGCGTGAACAACGACTCGCTTATCTGAGACAATCAAGTAAGAGAACAGACTACAAGGCTGATAAAGCAGGCGAACTATAGCAACGCGTTTTCTGTCTTGTCAAGGGAACGACTCGCCTGTTCGGCACCCTTTCAACCAATCCTGAATGCATAAGAACTCAAGGGGCGTGCCAGGAGTAACAGCGAAGAAAACGGCAAGAATTCAGGCAGTTCTGAATTGATCAAGCAGGAGGCAGATACGTATGGCTATTCATCCGTGACACCTTTGCGCCCCAGCGTTCCCGGCCTGCCTCATTCCTATGGGTACACAGCACCGCAGGGCTGCGTCACGACACTCATTCTGCAGGATGATGAGGATGAGGACCGCAAGTAGTCACACCGGGGGCGGGCACAAGGACACCGGCCTACGCAAACGACTCAACGCTTGAGCACGACGTCGCGTACGACCTTCCCGCTCGGACCGAACGCCTTCTGGGGCTTGCCGTTCAATTCGGCGCGGACTCCCCCGGCATTACCGAGCGTAACCGTAAACTGATCCTGTGCCTTCCACTGCGCTTTTTCGCCGGGGCGCAGCAACGCTTCCTGGGGACTGCCTGAATCGACCTGCACCACCACCCAGCTCAACTCAGTGGCATCGAGGTCGAGCACAAGCGGACCCTCGGGGCCGGCTGGCCCGTCAACCGACAACCCTGCCAGCGGGCCATCGGATCCCGCAGCCCCCGCGAAGGAAGAGGACTGGGCGGCAACCTGTTCAGACTGCACCGACGCCTTGGGCGGAGCGACGGGAGAAGGCGTCACAGGGGCGGCGACCTTTTCCTGGGCAGGCTTCGAGGGGGCAGCCGCAGGCTCAACCGATTTGGTTGACGGCACAAGGGGAGGCGGGAGTTCGAGTCCCTGACGCGGCGCCTCCCGCGTATCCTTGGCGAACGGCGCGCTCCTCTTACTCGACGGCTGCGCGTCCGAACCCGCGCGGCGCACTAATGTCGAGGACTGTTCCCGGCTCAGCAAGAACACCAATGTCGCAATCGCCACGGCTATCGCAATACCGACCGCTTTGCGATTGGCCTTCCGTCGCCGCTCCTCTTCTACCTGCCGCTGCCTCAACCGCTCCCGTTCGCCCTGTTTCTCATAAAACGCGCCCGCGGACTGAACAAACCGGTGAATCGCATCTTCTTCATCGAGCCCCAGCGACCGGGCGTAGGACCGCACAAACCCGCGCGCGAACACTTGGTCGGGCAACTTGGCGAAGTTGCCCTCTTCGAGCGCTTTGACGAAATCCGTGCGAATGCGGGTCTTCGAGGCCACCTCATCGATCGTCAGGCCTTTGGTTTCGCGCACCTGCCGAAAAAAATCACCCACTGATTCCATGATATCCGCCTATGGTTTGAGCTGACCCAGCAATTCCTGCGCCGCGGAGGCCTGTTCTCCGCCCTTGTCTAGCGTCGTGACCTTCGAGAGTGCCTCACGCGCCCGCACATCGAATCCGAGCTTGTGATACACACGCGCCAACTCCAGCTGAAGCATGGCGGGGGGGACGTTCGGCGGCGTGACGGTCGTCGCGTCTTCCAACACCTCCATCGCCCCCTGCAGGTCGCCCTCGTGCATCAACGCTTTCCCCAGGTGAAACCGTGCCAGATCCGGCGTCGGATACAGCGGATTGCTGAGGGCCTGACGGTACACAGCAATGGCTTCTTTCCAACGATCCTGATTGGCGAGTACTTGTCCGAGATAGGTGTTCGCCTCGGCGTAGTCCGCATCGATGCGAATCGCCTCACGGAAGGATTCTTCGGCCAGCTTGAATCGTCCCTGCGAGGAATAGATATGCCCTAATCCGTAATGCGCTTCCTTATTGTCAGGATTCAGTTTCACGGCTTTTTGAAACGACACATACGCCTGCTGTTGATCGGAACCCAGCCGCGCGACCCCTTCCTGATAAAACCCTTTCGACTTGCGCAGGTTCTCTTCGTTGGCGCAACCGCCCAGCAAGAACAGACCCAGCACCAACACCAGCCAGCGCAATCCGTTACCGGAGCGAGCCCTGTGCCCTGTCCGGCTCTGCTCTTGGCAATTGATCATCATGCCCCAATGTCCTCGAAGTGAGTGAGCCGCTTGAACTCTTTGAAGCGGGCCTCAA
This sequence comes from Nitrospira sp., assembly GCA_031315995.1. Classification (GTDB taxonomy): domain Bacteria; phylum Nitrospirota; class Nitrospiria; order Nitrospirales; family Nitrospiraceae; genus Nitrospira_A. Next base: position 204,760 of record JALDRG010000006.1, on the reverse strand, counting down.
TCTCTTTGTAATCTAGGATCCTCAATCGGTCAAGGCTAAAGGCTTCCACTGTAAACGAGGCCATGACGCTGCCGAAGATGATGGCTTGGCGCATCGCCTCGGGAGAGCGGTTTCCGGTCGCGGCCAGATACCCGAGAAATCCTCCGGCGAAGGTATCGCCCGCGCCGGTTGGATCTCTAACGTCATCCAGCGGAAAAGCCGGTGCCCCGAACACTTGTTTGTCGTTAAACATCAACACGCCATATTCCCCACGCTTGACGATCAGGTGTTTGGGCCCTCGCGCAAGGATTTTTGCCGCGACTTTGACCAGGTTCGTGTCCTCCCCCAAGGCCCGCGCTTCGCCGTCGTTGATGATGAGAATGTCGATGTGTTGCAGCACATTCCAGAGCGCATCACGCTTGCCGTTGATCCAGAAGTTCATCGTGTCACAGGCGACCAAGGCCGGCCGCTTCACCTGCTGCAAGACATCCAGCTGCAAATTGGGGTCGATATTTCCCAGAAAGAGCACATCCGGAGAGCTGTATTGAGCGGGAATTTTCGGGCGAAAGGTCTCGAAGACGTTCAGGCGGGTATCGAGCGTCTGCGCTTCGTTCAATTGGTGAGAATAGGCCCCCTTCCAGCGAAACGTTGCACCGGGGCGTCGCTCCAACCCTGCCAAATCAATCTTCCGGCTCTTCAGGAACGCCATATGTTGGTCCGGGAAATCCTCCCCGACGACCGCAATGAGATCGACCGACGTGAAATAACTCGCCGCCGTCGAAAAGTAGGTGGCCGATCCTCCAAGCACCTCGCTCACCTCGCCGAACGGCGTTTTCACGGTATCCAACGCCACCGATCCCACGACCAGTAATTTACCCATGTCTCACCGTCTTCCTTTCCGCGTTTGCATATAGGGAGCAATCAATAATCTCAGCCGTTTCTTCGTCGTGGCAGAAATGCGATCCGGCGCGGTCACGATGGCGTTTCGAAGCGCCTGATGACAGGCACAGGCCCGACCTGGCGCCAGCTTGGGCACCGCCGCCTTCAACAACTGTTTGGCGAGAGCCACGTTCTTGTGCAGCGTGGTCAAAATGGCCTCGACGGTCACGGCTTCTTCAGTGTCATGCCAGCAGTCGTAGTCCGTCGCCAACGCGATCGTCGCGTAACACAGCTCGGCCTCGCGGGCGAGCTTGGCTTCCGGCATATTGGTCATGCCGATCACATCGACCCCCCACTGACGATACAGTCGTGACTCAGCCTTGGTCGAAAACTGAGGCCCTTCCATGCACACATACGTCCCCCCACGGTGAAGTCTCGCTCCGACGGATCGTCCCGCTTGCTCCAAAACTTCCGCCACCGACGAGCAGACCGGCTCTCCGAACCCGACATGCGCCACGATGCCCTCGTCAAAAAAGGTCGACACCCGGCGCTTCGTCAGATCGATGAACTGATCCGGCAAGACCACATCTCCGGGCCGGATGGATTCCTTCATGCTACCGACGGCGCTGACCGAAATCACTTGTGTGACCCCCAATGATTTCAACGCGTAGAGATTGGCGCGATAGTTAATGCTGCTGGGATTGATTCGGTGCCCTCGCCCGTGTCGAGACAGAAACGCAACCCGGATACCACCCAGCCAACCGATGAAAACGGCATCTGATGGAGTCCCGAACGGGGTGCGGACACGTACCTCACGGACTCGCTCCAATCCGTCAATGTCATACAACCCGCTGCCGCCGAGAATACCGATTGCGGCCTGATCGCCCTGTGTAGTTTTTTTCATGCAGTCGATTCCGTTTCCATGGCGAGGGACGCACGGGAATTATCCGCCGGCCGTCCCTGCGCGGCCTCACGCATAAATGAACGAATCATCTTAAGTAAGCGCCCGGCCACGTCTTCCGAACTCTCGCGCTCACTGAGTGCACACCAACGCAGGCCTGGCTCCTTCCGAAACCATGTCAGCTGCCGTTTGGCAAAATGCCTGGTATCACGCTTCAGCAGGCGAAGGGCTTCAGCCCGGTCGTAGTCGCCCGCCAGATATCCCGCGACCTGCTGATACCCCAGTCCCTTCATCGCACCCAACTCTCGCCCATATCCATTCGCCAGGAGCCGTTCGGTTTCCTCAACGACACCTCGTATAAACATCGTCTCCACCCGGTCGTCGATGCGGCGGTAGAGCTGCGCGCGATCACGATTCAGTCCGATCAGGAGCACCGAAAACGATTGCTCGGCGAAACGATGCTGCTGCTGCACATCCGACAGGCGTCGCCCAGACAGATGATGCACTTCGAGCGCGCGCACAATTTTGACTTCGTCATGAGGATGGAGCCGGGCGGCCAGTTCAGGGTCGACACGCGTCAATTCATGGTGCAAGAAATAGCCTCCCTGCGCGCGAGCCTCCTGCAACAACACCGCACGATAGGCCTGATCTGCCCGCGGGGCATCACACAAACCATGAATCAAGGTCCGAACATACAGTCCCGTGCCACCGACGATCAATGGCACCCGTCCTTCGCCATACAGCCGCTCGATTTCCTGCAGCGCCAGATGACGATACTGACCGGCATTAAACGACTCGTCGGGATCGACCAGATCGATGAGGTGATGCGGCACGCCTTGTCGCTGTTCCGGCGTCGGCTTGTCGGTCGCGATATCCATCCCGCGATAGACCTGGCGTGAGTCTGCCGCCAACAGGTCCGTGTCCAGCGCACGCGCCAGGCGAAGTCCGATCTCGCTCTTTCCGACCGCGGTCGGTCCGACCAGCACCACCAGCGGCCGCGACGACACCTGCGATTCCGACAGCCGCACCATGGCCGCACTCCCCCTTCCTATGCGCGATCGAATAAACGGGCCAGTTCATCGCCGGATAGACGAAACGCCACGCGACGACCGTGCGGACAGGTCATGATCAGTCCCTCCGCGACCCAATCCTGCACTAATTGCTTGATCTCCGGAAGCGCCATCGTCCGGCCCGCTCGAACGGCCCCATGGCAAGCCAGCGACGCAAGGATAGGCCGCACCTTCGTTTCGAGCGAGGAGATCGAATCCCACTGCTCAAGATCTTCAATCAGATCTTGAACCAGCGCCGCCAGGTCCGGATGCCCCAACATGACCGGCAGACTGCGGATCAAAAAGGAGGACGGCCCGAATGGTTCGATGAGTAACCCGAGTCGTTCCAACTCCTCCAGATGACGATGGAGGATGAGGGCTTGTTGAACCGGCAACTCCAATGGTTCCGGCAACAGGAGCGGTTGAGCCGGCAGACTCCGGTCCTGCCAGGCTCGCAAGAGACGCTCAAACAACACCCGCTCATGCGCCGTATGTTGATCGATCACCTGTAGCTCATCGCCTACGTGCGCAATCAAAAACGTGCGGTTCATTTGGCCGAGCGGAAGAATGTCCAGAGCCTCACTCGACGCGTAGGACGTGCTCCCCTCCCCGACAAAAGAGATTTGACGCGCACCCATTGGATTAGGCACAGCAGGGGCGTGCATGCGTCCGAATGATCGATGCGGATCCGCTCCCGATTCGATCCCCATCGGCTCAACGGGCGATGACGCGATGGGTGAGCCTTCGCCGCTCAGGTGAGCATGGGCGGTCCCTGCCATCGACGATTCAAGCTGCGCACGGCCGAGCGTCTGCCGCACCGCGGAACGGACCAGCTGATGCACCTGTTCGGTATCGGCAAACCGGACTTCTCGTTTGGTCGGATGAACGTTGACGTCGACCCGCTGCGGCTCGACGTCAAGAAACAGCACAAAAAGCGGAACATGGCCCTTCGCAAGAAAGGAACTGTAGCCATCGATGACGGCATGTTGCACGGTGCTGTTTTTAACGGGCCGGCGATTGACGAATAACTCCTGCGGCGTACGCCCGGTGCGTGCCCGTACCGGATCAATGATGAACCCCTTTAGAGACAGGCCATTCTGATCGATATCGACGGGCAACGCTCGATCGCCGAACGCCGCGCGATAGACTTGCAACACACGGTCGCGAGGAGAGGATACGGCGGGGAGCACAAAGACCTCGTATCCATTATGTTGCAAGCGCACATGCACCTGCGGCGAGGCTAACGCAGCCTGCTGCACGACATGGCTGATATGGGAGAACTCCGTCGTCGTCGACTTGAGAAACTTCCTGCGGGCCGGCGTATTGTAGAACAGCTCCGAGACCTCGATTGATGTCCCGGGAATCGCCGCCGCATCCTCCACCCGCGTGATGGTTCCCGCCGTGAGCCAGAGCTGAGTTCCCACCTGATCGTGGCGAGACAGAGTCATGAGCCGCACTTTCGACACGGCGGCGATGCTCGGCAACGCCTCCCCGCGGAAGCCCATCGTCCGAATGGCCCCCAGCTGCTGGTCGGTGTGCAATTTACTCGTAGCGTGCCGTTCAAAAGCCAACGAGGCATCGCCGCGGGACATCCCTTCTCCGTCGTCGGTGACGCGAATCAACCCAAGTCCCCCGTCTTTGATCTCGACGGTAATCGTGCGACTGCCGGCGTCCAGGCTATTTTCGACCAGCTCTTTCACCACCGCGGCCGGGCGTTCCACCACCTCTCCCGCCGCAATGCGACCGATGACATCGCTTGGAAGAACCTGAATCTTTCCCACCCTACTCGCTATGTCCATGGGAAGAGACGCCCCCTGAGGTTCCAATCGAGGATGAGCGGATGGAGAGAGGATCGCGCGGCAGACCCAGGGTCATCGAATTTCGGCCATTTTCGCCTTCGCGAGTTTGGCCTCATCCGAGGTCGAGTATTCCTCGATGACACGCTTGAGGTACTTCCTCGATTTCGCAGTATCGCCGGTTTCCGCCGCCGACAAGCCCAGCTTAAAAAGCGCGGCAGGCACCTTCTCATTGCCCGCATATTCGTTCACGACGTGTTCGAAGGACTGCATCGCCCGAATATAATCCTTCTGGCCGTAGTACGATTCTCCAAGCCAATAATGCGCGTTCGGCGTCAGCGAGGTCGAGGGGAAGTCCTTGATGAAGCGCTGAAACCCACTCACTGCGAGATCAAACTTGCCGTTGAGGTAGTCATTGTAGGCCAGGTTGAACGCGGACGTCGGCGTAATAGACGGCACCCCTGGCATGATGGGCGGAGGCTCAATCGGTCCCGACGGCCTCGATACACGGGCCTGACGACTGGCTTCCGCGAGCGCGAGATCAGACCGAATGGAGGCGGATTGAGCAAACTGTGCTTCCTCAATCTTTGCCAGGCGCCCCTCTAGCTTTTGAAGACGGACGACCGTATCGTCGAATCGCAGCTTCCCGCCCTCCGGCTCCCGAACCCGTTCGAGCGATTCCAGCCGGCGCTGCATCGCTTCGAATCGCTTCTGCTCCTGATCCTGGGTCCGAGCAATGATGGACATCTGATCCCGGATTTCCAAGAAATCGGCGTGCTTTGCGCAACCTGCCACTACCAGCCCGCAAACCAGCCCTGCACCCACCTGCAATGACGTCACGAGTCGGAGCTTCATCGTTAGTGCAACTCCTTTAACTGATTCAATTTGTCCATCGCTTTATTGGCTTCCGGCGATCTCGGATACAGGTCGATGACCTGCTTCAGCGCCGAGGCGGCTTTCTTTCGGTCTTTCAGCGCCAGATAGGCATACCCCTTTTTGAGGAGCGCGGCCGGTACCTTTTCGCTGGCCGGATGATTCAACTGCACTTGATCGTACGCGTCGATGGCGCGCGAAAAATCCTTTTTCCCGTAATAGGACTCCCCCAACCAAAACCGGGCGTTGGGAGCCAGATCCGAATGGGGATGCTGCACAATAAATTCCACAAATCCTTGGCGTGCACCCTCCAAATCGCCTTCTTTAAAACGGGACAACGTCCGTTCATAAGACTCGCGATCCGCCATCAGCGCAGCGCTTCGGCTGTCTGATCGGGAACCGGACCCGATGGAAGCCATCGGCGAGGTCACCTCAGTCTGCGCCTTCGCCTGCCCCTGAGGAAGCGGCGTCACTTCGGCGACAGTCGGGGCCTGCTCGACTCGCTGCGAGGCGCTGGCGCGAAGCGCCGAGAGGTGTTGCTCGACCTGCTTTAAGAACGCATGTTGGTTTTCCATATTCTTGTCGAGTGTCTGAATTTGCGCCTGAACGTTCGTCAGTTCTCGCGTCGTCTCATCAATGCGGCGTTCATGGTCATCCTCACGGGACACAAATTTTCCACCGGCATTCTCCAAAGCCTTCGCCACCGAAGCCACGCTCCGGTTCACTTCGTTCAAATGCTCGGCCGTCACCTTGTTATCGGCGTCGATTTTTCCGGCCAATGCATCCGTTCGTTTGCCCAATGCCGCCGTGTCCTGCTCCAGCGAAGCGGCCAGATTCTTCACAGCTTGGTCCTGCTGCACGACACGTTCACCCAAGTTACCCAACGCCTGCTTGAAATCCACCAACGCCTGGTTGAACCTGGAGACTTGGTCCGCCAAGACCTTATTCTGCGAATCGAGCTGCGCCAAATTCTGGGATCGAGTCTCAAGGCCGTGTAACGCCTTCTGTTGCTCATCAAGACGCGAATCGACTTTTTGGGCGAGCACCGTCGTCGTCTTCTGCATGGCCTCCAGCACATTTTTTTGAATGGCGTCGGTACGAGCGGCGACTTGATCCAGACGAGCCGTCACGGCCGCGAGTTCCGACCGGCTCCGGTCCCGCTCTCCCTTCAGCAAGGCATCCTGATCTACCAACTGCTTCTCGACCCACCCCAATCGCTTGTTATCCTCGCTGGAACGCTTCTCACTTTCGGTGATACGGCGGTCGAGCTTCGACTCCTGCGTAGCCATTCTGGCCAACAGGTCATCTTGCCGCGCCTCTAAGCTCTGGGTTCGGTGAATAGCCTTCTCGACGTCACCTCGCAACGAAGGGATGTCTTGCTCCCGCAGAGACACGATTTCCTGGTTTTGACGGGCCCTGGTCTGAGCCTGCTCTTCCGTCGTTTGCTTGATACGACGCTGCAGTTCGCGTTCAGTCTGTTTGAGGTCAGCCTGCTGCGCCACACATCCCGACAACAAGGCCAACCCTGACGCGAGCAGCACAAGGATGCCGACCCGGACAGGCGTAACCTTGCCGCCGGCCTGCACCAGGCGCCCGCCCAGCGGGTGGTTCATCAGTTCATTTCGATATGGCCATGCACTGTCCATGACAGGTCTCCCTTAATCGGCGTTACTCCGGAGAATCATGTCACATCATCCATGATCAGAACAGTTATTTCGACCGGACGACCACATGCCCGCGCCGGTTCTGTTGATAGCAACTTTCATTGCGTTCATTGCAGAAGGGCCGCTCTTTCCCGTAGGACACCACCGCCAACCGGTTGGCTCCCACTCCAAGCTCGACCAGATAGTTTCGCACGGCCTTGGCGCGTTTTTCGCCCAAGACCAGATTGTACGCCAGTGTGCCGCGCTCATCACAATGGCCTTCGATCTTGACCAACGCTCCCGCATGCGCCTTGATCCATTGGGCATCCTGCGTCAGCGATTGCCGTCCTTCCTCCGTAATCGTCCAGCTATCGTAGCCGAAAAACACATCGCTCAAACCGGCCTCCGCCGACGCCGCCTGCTCCTTGGCTTGTTCGCGACGGATGTCTTCGATCTGACGTGCCGTGCTTTCAGACGGTTCCACCTTGGCCAACATGGTGCCGGCACCGCCCAGCCGCTCTTCAGATGGAGCCTTGCCGCCGGACACCGAATCGAATCCGCGCAACCCGCCGCTCTCCAAATCATCCGGTTTGCTTGAGAGAGACAAGTCCGGGAAAGTGGCACTGGGTGCATCCATTCCACCCGCAGACCCCAGTCCACCGGTCGATCCCAGTTCGCCACTCGAACCGAGCGGAGCCGGAGCGGGTCCGCCCGATTTCGCCATGCCGCGTTCCGAAGACTGCGCATCGCCACCAGATTGAATCGATTTCTTCGAACAACCTCCCTGAATGACCAACAGAATCCCGACTGCCACTGTCAGGCCCATTGTCGCTACCCGTATCCTCATATCGTTACTCCTCATGGCTGGTGAATGGTTACTCTATCGTAGACACTGACAATTGCATGTAAATCGTCCCTATAGCGCCGGCGACCAGGATGGCGAACTATTGTGGGTACCGCCGAACGTGATGCGCTCCAACCCTTTCCCGTCCGTATCCACCATATAAATATGACTCTTCCCATCGACGGTCGAGCTGAACGTCAGATGCCGGCCGTCAGGAGACCAGGACGGCGAGTCGTCGATACCAGGGCCCGTCGTGACCTGAACCCGCTTCTGCCCGTCAGGTGACACAATACAGAGCTTATACAAGCGCTGAGGGGTCCGGCACACATAAGCGATCCAGTTCCCGCGCGGCGACCATGCCGGGGCGGCGTTATAGTCACCTTCATAGGTCAAACGACGGACATTGGACCCGTCGCCACTCATGATAAATACCTGAGGAGCCCCGCCGCGGTCGGACGTAAACGCCATCTCTCGCCCGGTGGGGGACCAGCTCGGCGATAAATCGCCGCCCTGATTGACCGTCAATCGCTGCGAAGTCTTGGTCCGCGTATCGAGTTTGTAGATCTCGGAATTCCCGTCCTGACTGCTGGCGAACGCCAGAAAATTTCCATCGGGTGACAACGCAGGAGTAATGTTCAACCCCGCCATCGAGACCAGCGTCCATCGTTTGCCGGTCGCAAGTTCAAGAATGTCGATGTCTTGGGTATTCCGGCTCCGATAGGCCGTGAACACAATGAACCGGCGATCGGGCGACCACCGAGGCATGAGATTCAGGAAGCCGTCCGCCGTGATCTGTTTGGGCTCGTACCCATCATAGTCCATCACGAACAGCTCGCGTGCATTGCCATGCTCAGCGACATACACAATCTTCGTTCTGGCGATGCCCGCTTCTCCGGTATAGCGAAACACCAACTCATCGGCAAACCGATGCGCCATCAAGCGCACGACCGAAGTCGTGCCCACATAACGCTTCCCGCCGACTACTTCGTCGCTGCCGCTGTCATACACGAACCCATCCATCAATAATTCGCTGTCTTTGCTGCCGTTCTTCTGGCCTGATTTCCCCCATACCAGAACGGAAACCCCGTTCTCAGCGGCCTGCTTAAACACCGCCTTATCGGCCGTCGTCACTTCGCGCGTCTTCACCCCGATTCCGGGCAAGTCCACCAACGAAAACACCAGCGAGCGTTGGAGGTCGGCCTTCAGCACTTCCTCAATACGACCGCCCAACCATTCGGGACCGCCGCCATTCTGAAAGCCGAACACCCCGATGGGAATTTTCTGAAAGTCCGGTCGGGTCGCTTCAAGAAAGACGTCGGTCGCGCGGGAGTCCAGAATCCCGAAGAGTCCCGCTCCCGCCACGACACAGAGGGCAATCATAAGACCGATGATCATCCGATTCATCCTGCAGCCTCGCCTACGGCAAAAGTGAAGTGAGCATCAAAATACGTATCCTTCAAATCGGGAGGAAAGGGCGGTAATGGAATCGCGCTCTGCACGGCCCGCTGCGCCGCCATATCATAATAATCATTGCCGGAAGACTGCTCGATGATCACGCTCCCGACCCGACCATCGCGCTCCAACCGGAACCGCACGGTCACCGTTAAGGCTTTTCCGGAAAGATCGACCGGCGGCGCCGTCCAAAACCCGCTGATCCGCGCTTGTACCCGGGCCAGGTACTGATTCGATCCCGGCATGCCCGCCACTCGCAACCGGGTATCGGGCTTGGCGCGAGGGACGCTGGCAGTCACGGGAGGGGCGCTCGCGAGAGGCTGCGGTTCGCGGAACATCGGCTTCACCTCTCGCACCGGCTCAGTCGATTTAGCCGATGGGAGGGCCGGCAGCTTCTTCAGATCCTGCAGTTCACGATCGAGATCGTTGTTCATTTCTTCCGACAGAGAGGCGCGTTTCGTCGGGGCAACAGCCGGCTTGGGAGGCTCCTGCGGGGCTCCGACCTGGGCAGCGGCCATCTCCGGCACATTCAGTTTCTTGAGCATCGCATCCAAATCCGACCGCTCCGGTCCACCCACTTTCGGCTGCGCAGACTTTCTGACCTCTGCCGGCTTCATCGGCGCCAGATCACCGTATTTCGGTGCATTCGGCGGCAACTCAATATCCTTCATCACATCCCGCAGCACATCCGCTCGCTTTGTCACGGGGGCGGAAGAGGGCGATTTCGCTGCCTGCGGAATCGGCTGTGGTGCCGCCAACACGGGGGCCTGCAACTGGGGCGCCGGAGCGGGAGCAGGAGCCGGAGGCGCCGATTTGGCCACCGGAGCGGCCCGAACCGGAGGTGGAGTCGGAGGCGGGGCCTGCACCGGTTTGGGAGGCACCGGAATCGGAGCCGTCTGAACCGGCTTCGGCGTAGGACGGGGAACCGACTTCTCAATCTTGGGTTCAGGTTTCGCTTCCACGGCCGGCAGCGTGACCAACGATACTTCCACCGCCGACAGCGGGCGTTCTGTTTTCTTAAAGAACTTGGCACCCATAATCACTGACAGCAGACAGAGGTGCAGCAGGAGAGAGACGACGACGGTCTTGCGCAAACGGCCGCTTCCGGCTTCACCAGAATTCCCGATCAGGAACAGCGCGGGATGTCTTGGCAGGGCTTGGAACGTCATGACTTGCGATATCGACCGTGTGGCGCGCGAGTCGCGGCACCACTACCTTTTGCGTGGCTGCGTGGGGGTCGCGACCGACTCACTCACGCGTTCGGCACCTGTAGGCTCCGTCACCATACCAAGCTTCTCGATCCCGGCTTTCTTGACACTATCCATCACCTGCACCACGATCCCATAGGGCACGTCCCGATCGGCGCGCAAATACAGCGACACATCCGGGCTTTGATCTTTCAACGCCCGGAGCTTTCGCTCGAGTTGAACCACACTGACCGCGTCCTTATCCAAATACAATCGTTGATCGCGCTCAATGGACAAAACGGCTCTCGCTTCAGGCTTAATCGTATTGCTGGCAGATTTCGGAAGATTGATATCCATCCCGCGATACAGCATGGGCGCGGTCACCATGAAAATCACCAGCAGCACCAACACCACGTCCACGAGCGGAATCACATTGATCTCCGCCATGAACCGCCTGTGGCGAGTTTCGGACAGCATCACTGCACTCCAACCGTCGTCTGCTTCAACCGAGTCTGCAACGAACGCATCGCCTCAACCGTGAACGATTCAATCCGAAACACGGTCTTGCGAATACGCGTCAGATAGTAGTTGTAAAAGATGACCGCGGGAATGGCGGTGAACAATCCAGCAGCCGTCGCCACCAACGCTTCCGACACGCCTGGCGCCACGGCCGCGATACTGGCGGTTCCCTGGGTCCCAATCTCGCGAAACGAGTCGATAATGCCCAGCACCGTCCCTAACAACCCGATGAAGGGGGTAATATTCCCTGTGGTGGCCAGCACCGGCAGATACGATTCCAGGTGCGACACTTGATTCTGAACAAGATAGGCGACGGTCTTGTCCATATATTGGTGATCGATGATGGCCACAGGATCCTTCGACGCGCCGCCCATCAGAGAGTTACTCACTGCGCCATCGACCGACACCGTCACCACGCGATCCATAATGCCTTGAAACACTCGCGCGCTCGGGCTGCCTTCCGCACGCTTCGATTGGCGATACAATTCATCGAGGTCGCGAATCTTCGTAAACGCATTGAAGAATCGTTGATCTTCGCGATCAGCCGCCTTGAAACTTCGCCATTTGTAGAAGATGACACCCCAGGAAAGAATCGAGGCGGCAAAGAGCATCAACAGCACGATTTTCGACACCGCCCCGAGCGAGCCCACCAACCCCATTAGCCCTGACTGGAACATGAGCCTAGACCTTTCCCTTCACATGGCGTCGAATGAAAACGGTAGCATGGATTGTACCAAAAGCTGGGGGAATGGCGGGGCCGACGGGATTTGAACCCGCGACTTCCAGATTGACAATCTGGCGTCCTAACCAGGCTGAACGACGGCCCCACGCAACCCAAGATGGCGGAAGAAGAGTCCAGTGTCTTAGAAATCAAACTAGCTAAATACGGTAGAGTGTACTCTTGTACATCACTACTAATGGATAAGGCAATGCCCTGCGCGCAATTCCCTGTATTTCTTATTGGTAGGCGGAACAGGGATCGAACCTGTGACCTCTGCCTTGTAAGGGCAGCGCTCTCCCAATTGAGCTATCCGCCCGATTTTTCTCGTTCTCGGCAGATTTTTGGGATGCTATCAACTCCACAAAGAAGTGTCAACCAAGAATCATGCATTGTTCTTGCAAGATTCTCTCAGAAGCTGCCAGCAAGCGTACGACGTCTCTCGCACACGACCCGATAGCCGTTCAACGACGGGATCTGTTGCGCGGGAAGCACGCAGTGTGGATTTTTTTCAACTGTGACGCATCCACATGCGTATAGATTTGCGTCGTCGCTATATCGGCATGTCCCAACATCGCCTGGACGGACCGCAAGTCAGCCCCTCCTCGCAGCAGATGTGTGGCAAAGGAATGTCGCAACATATGGGGCGAGGGAATCCTGGCGATTCCGGCCCGTTGCGCACGCGCGCGAAGCAATTTCCAGAAGGCCTGCCGGGTGAGCGGCGTGCCGCGGCGGGTCACGAAGACGAATCGTGATGATCGCTGCTTCAACAACGCCGGTCGAGCAGCGAGCAGATACGCCTGCAACGCATCCACCGCCGGTCGCCCGATCGGAACCACGCGTTGCTTATCGCCCTTCCCCGTAATGCGGACATATCCAACATCGAGATTGCACTGATCGATCCGGAGCCCGATTAATTCCGAGACACGCAAACCGGCGGCATACAGCACCTCCACCATCGCGCCATCGCGAGACGCTTCCGGCAGGGGGCTATGCGGCAGATCCAGTAGACGCGTCACCTCTTCGAGACTGAGCGTTTTCGGTAACCGGCGCGCGTGCGCGGTACTACGCAGGCTCACGGTCGGATTGGCGGTGATCATCCCTTCTTGCTTCAGGAAGCGGCACAGGCTCCGAACCGCTGCGAGCGATCGTGCGCGAGATGAGGACGCCAGGCCGGATCGATGCAAGTGTTCGAGAAATCCGGAAAGCAGCGGCGGAGACATCTCCCGAACGTCATAGACGCGCTGCTCACGAAGATACTGCTGGAAGGTCGCGACATCCCGCCGATAAGCCAGCAGTGTATTGCGAGACAAGCCGCGCGCGATGCGCAGATGGTCCCAGTAGCGGTCGATGAACGGCTCCAATGGGAGTCGCTCCGAGACCGGCGAAGACAGTGCTTCTGACTCACCGTTCATGGGAAACACCCTCGGTGGATGCAACCAGGACCAAGCAGGACCGACTATAGCCAAGCATCCTTCCGAACACAACGCCACGTCCTCGACTTACCTTGACACCCCCGCACCTGTTTCCTATAGTAACCTCACTTGCGGCGAGAGCGCTCGCCACGCATAGGAGTCAATGGTTTCTCGATCCGTACCTCGCGCCCCGCGTCTCCGCGCGTGCAGCGTCGCCCTCGCGGTGGCGTTCCTCGCGGGTCTTGTCACGTTCGGCGAGGCAGCCCCCACACCCAAGACTCCAGCGCCGTCCCGTTCAGGCCAGGCGAAATCACCGGCTGCCACCGGACAGTCCTCCCTCGACCAAGCCAAACGCCTGATCGATTCTGAACAGCCGGAAGCCGCGGCGGTCATGCTGCGACGATTCATCGAAAGCAGCCCCGCTCCGGACCTCCTTGACGACGCCTATCTGCTGATGGCCGCGGCGATGTTCGGCATGAAGGAGCACGCGGAAACGGTTCGCTACATCAATCAGCTGCTCGGCGAATTTCCCGCATCAGAGCTAGTCGATCGAGCCAAACTCCTGCTCGCCAGAACGCATGCACGGGCGGGCAATCTCGATCTGGCGCTTCCGCTGCTCTCGGAAGTCCGCAGCCTGTCGGCGGATCCTGGCGTCAAGCGCGACGCGTTGCGGCTCACAGGAGAATTCCAGGCGCAGAAGAAAGACTTTCTCCGAGCCATCCAAGCCTGGCTGGATGAGATGCCGCTGGATGTCGACGACCAGGCCCGCGAAACCGAGGGCCAGATCCGACAACTCGTCAACGAGCAGCTCGATGTCCGGACGCTCGTGCGAGTCCGCGAAGTCTACCCGAGAACTTTTCCAGGAGACGTGGCCTCCATCAGACTCATTGAGCTCCACACTGCCGCCGGAGAAGATCATCTGGTCGAGCGGGACCTTCGTCTATTCTTGAAACGGTTTCCCACCCATCCCTATGCCACAAAAGCCGCCGAGCTCCAGTCGATCGTCAGGACGAAGTTTAAATCGCATCCCTACTCCATCGCCGCCATCTTTCCCATGTCCGGAAAACTAGCTCCCTTCGGAACCGAGGTGTTGAACGGTATTCAACTTGCCCTGGAACCCTCAAAAGACGGCGGCGAGGCCCCATCGATCGGCCTGATCGTCAAAGATACGGAATCCGACCGTGCAACATTTCTCGATGAACTCTCGCGCGTGTTGTCCGACGATCGCCCCCTCGCTGTCATCGGCCCGCTCCTGTCCAAGAACCTGCCGGTCATGGCTGAATTGGCCGAACGGACGAGCATTCCGCTGATCACACCCAGTGCGACAGCCCTGAACCTTCGACGGTTTGGAACGTACGTCTTCAGCACGGCCCTCACCTACGGACACCAAGCTAAACGCATGGCGGACTATGCGATCCGAGAGCAGCAGTACCAACGCGTCGCCATTCTCCATCCCGATACCGCCTATGGCCGGGACCTGGCACGCCTGTTCGCGCAAGAAATCCAGCAGCAAGATGGAGAAGTCATCACCAGCGAAGCTTACAAGGAAGGCGATACGGATTTCCGCGCGGTGATCGCCAGACTCAAAGCCGAAGACCTCAAGAAATACGGCGTTGAAGTGCTGGTCGAGAATGATCCGGCGAAGGCGGCCGGCAAACCGATCGGCAAGAAGCGCAAACGCCTGCTCTATTCGCCGGGATTCGACGCGCTCTTCATCCCAGGACGCTCACTCGATGTGGGGCTGCTGGCGGCGCAGCTGGCCTTCTACGATATCGCCGTTCCGCTGCTCGGCGCCAACGGCTGGAACACTCCCGACTTCGCCCGCGTGGCTGATCGCAGCATCGAGGGCAGTGTCTTCGTCGACGGGTTCTTCGCTGACAGCGCCAGTCCCGTCGTGCAGGAATTCGTGGAGCGGTATCGCAAGCGATTTCAAGCCACCCCCTCATTGTTCGCCGCCCAGGGTTATGACGCCGCCCGATTGGCCGTCGAAGCCATCAAGCGCGGCGCGACCACCGGAGAGGGCGTCCGCGACTACTTGATCATGCAGCACGACCTGCCGACCTTGAGCGGCCCGAGCGGATTCAGCCCCGACGGCATCCTCAATCGCCACGTCTTTCTCATTCAAGTCAAACAGGGTAAATTCGTCCCCCTGGAATAGCGCGCCGCGCCGCAGTCCGAACGGCAGCCAGGGAGACACTACCTCCACAAACAACGGTCTCACCAGAACCGCATGAAACACACAGGGGTGATCGCATGACGACGGGCCGGAAACGGGTACTCAGCGGGATGCAGCCGAGCGGCTTGCTCCATCTCGGCAATTGGTTGGGCGCACTGGACAACTGGAAAGCGCTGCAGGAGCACTACGACTGTTTCTTCTTCGTGGCGGATTGGCATGCGCTCTCTAGTAACTATGCCGACACCAGCCGCATTCGTGAATTCGTGCGGGAATTACTCATCGATTGGCTGGCGGCCGGCATCGACCCGAAACGCGCGACCGTCTTCGTCCAGTCGCAAGTCCCGGACCACGCCATCCTCCATCTGCTGTTCTCCATGATCATTCCCGTGTCCTGGCTGGAGCGGAATCCGACCTACAAGGAGAAACAGGAAGAGATCAAGGAACGCGACCTAAGCACGTACGGGTTTCTCGGCTACCCGGTCCTGCAGGCGGCAGACATCCTCCTGTACAAGCCGGATTTGGTGCCGGTCGGCAAAGACCAACTGCCGCACCTCGAACTCACGCGCGAACTCGCGCGCCGCTTCAACAGCCTCTATCGCCCGGTGTTTCCCGACCCCCAGGAACATCTCACCAAGTTCCCGAAGGTCCTGGGTACGGATGGGCGTAAGATGAGCAAGAGTTACGGCAACGCGATCAACCTCTCGGATACGGAACCGGTCGTCCGTCAGAAACTGAAGACCATGATCACGGACCCGGCCCGCGTGCGTCGCACCGATCCCGGGAATCCCGATGTGTGTCCGGTGTACGATTTTCACAAAATATTCTCGCCGCTGCCGGTGATCGAGCAGATCAATCGAGAGTGCCGGACCGCCGCGATCGGATGTATCGATTGCAAAAAGCTGGTGGCTGATCGAGTGGTGGAACGCCTCGCGCCTATCTGGGAAGCCCGCGCCACGCTCACACAGAATCCGTCTCGCCTGGATGAGATTGCCGAGGAAGGTCGCCGCCGGGCCACCGCGGTTGCATCCCAAACCATGGCCGAAGTGCGCGACGCCATGAAGATTTAGGCTCGCCTGCGCACCGGTGCGGACGCTCTTCCAATAAACGCGGCTAGGCTGGTTTGGCGAGTTTCCGCCAGACATCGGTGAGTTGACGCTGGACCGGCCCACGGATCTTGGTGAAGGATAGACCGAATTCATTTGGTCGACACCACCGCACGGTGGCGCCGTCGATAAGGATGGGGTTCGCGTTGTCACCGGGGAAAATGCACAATTCCACTTCAGCGCCGACCAAGACCTGGATCGAGGTGAGAATGCGACAGCCACCGGGAGACAGGTCGGTCAGATCACCGTCGCCGGCCAACATCTTGCCTTTCATCGAGAAATGACTGCGAAACTGAACGCGGACACGCTCATGTTTGCGTTGATTTTTCATCGCCGCTTCGGCCTCCGAGCCGGGTCGAGAACCAGGTTTCTGCCCATCAGGCCTACGATAGGTCAGAACCCCTCAAAAGGCCAGCACTGCCTGTTTCTTGGCAGGAAAGGTTCGGCAGAGGCAGGGCGATCTGCCTTGTCCGGCAGGGTAGTGCCCGGGACACCTACAGAGATTCAGGCTTGGGCTCACGCACCGACGTGCCTGCGGCATCCAACGTGTCCCGGGCCACGAGAATGGGTGCGTGGAAGTGAATGGCCAGGGCGATGGAGTCTGAGGAACGGCTGTCGAACACCTTCTCCTGCCCCTGAAACGCCACGGTCAAACTGCCATAGTAGGTTCCCGCCTTGAGTGTAATCACGGTCCGGACCACACGGCCGCCGAGCGCCTCGAGAATCGTATGCATCAAGTCGTGAGAAAGAGGGCGCGGCAGCTTCACCCCTGTCAGGGCCCCCTGAATCGATCCGGCCACCGTATGGTCGACAAAGATGGGAATGGTTTTGCCTTCCGCCGAGAGCAGAACCACCGGACCATGGTCGGAGAGACGGACATGCACCTCATCGACGGTCACCTGCGGTGAGGGGTTGGCTTCATCCGCACGCGCCGGAGGACCAGATGCAGGAACCGTCAATAGCAGCGAGAGGAGCGAAAGCACTGACCACCATCGTCTCGTCGCACTCATGGTGTCCTCCTGTGGTTGGTATCGAGGCCTCACTTGCGGCCGGTCGACTACGCCCGCACAAAAGCATTCGTCTCACGCTCCCTGCCGATCTCCGTCTCGGCTCCATGCCCGGTTACCACGGCGGTCTGTTCATCAAGCGTGTACAGGCGTTCCCGAATGGATTGTTCGATGGCATCGAAATCGCCACCCCAAAGGTCGGTGCGGCCGATCCCGCCCCGAAACAACGTATCCCCCGCCAATAAGAGCTTCGCTGCGGGAAAATGAAAACTCATGGAGCCGGGCGTATGTCCCGGCGTATGTAAGGCGACCCCTTCGATCTCACCGATCGATAACCGCTCATCGTCTTTCAACCAATAGTCGGGCGACGGCGCCGGCACATAGGGCACTCCGAACATGCGGCATTGCGTCTCCAACATGTCCCACAGGGGAAGGTCATCGGGATGCAGGCAGAGCAGGGCGCCGGTCGTCTGCTTCATCGCCCCCGACGCGAGAAAGTGATCGAAATGCGCATGGGTATGCAGAATGCTCACCACCGTCAAACCCATTGCGCGCACTTCCTGGAGAATGCGCTCGGGCGCCCCGCCCGGATCAACCACAATCGCCTGTTTAGTGACCGGGTCTCCGATGATCGAGCAATTACAGCCCAGCGGCGGAACGGAAAAGGTCTTGCGAATCATGCACGCTCCTCAGTGACACGGACGAATTCCCTCACGTACGAAACGATTCCTGCTAACGGCGGCCCGAAAGGTTCTGGTCCGGTTGCGAAACCCACAACACTTCCGTGTCGTACAGCTCCCAGGCTTTCTGGCGGCGTAGGCACCAGAACAAAAATCCGGCACCGGTCCCATCGGGACGCTGATTCGCGACATAGAGCAATGCCTGGTCGCCCCGTACGGTCAACCCCACGCGAGAAAAGGCCAACCGGTCGAGGGTCTCGGGAGGCCCTCCACCGTCTTGCACCGACCAGGCAACGGGAACAATCGGAACCGCGGCTTCGATCTCAGCCTCTCCCTCACCGGAGACGAACCGGTAGCGCACGCCAAAGGCAAACCGTGCATCTAATCGAGCAGCGCGCTGAGCTTTGCTCACGAAGTCCCGAATGAGATCCTGTGGCAACCGGCCATCAAACAATGCCTGCTCGGCGAACCAAGCCACGGTCGGCAACTGCGGCTCGTCCGGATGCAGGCGTGTCATCGTGGTTCGTTCAATGAGTACGAGTCTGGTGTGGGACGTGAGAAATTTGGCATCAACCGCCAGGTCATACAACGGATACTCGTCGGCTGGCACAGACTCCGGCTGCTCCGGCGATGTCGCGGCCAACACCGTGACCGTCACCGGCTGAAGCAGCACCAGACTGAAGGCCAAAACCGTCTCGCGCCAAAACGCCATGATCACAGAATAGCCGCTTGTTTCCCTATGGGTCAAACCGTCGGGAACATGATTGAAGATGGACAAGGGGGGCCAAACTCTGGTATTGGTCTGATGACTCTACCCAAACTATGATCAAGCCTCCCCAGCGATCGCTCGCACCTCTCTTCAGCCTCGCGGTACTATCGTGGTGTGTCGGATGCACACCGGACGAGTCACCCTTTCGACAAGAGAACGAAAGTCTCCGCAAGCAACTGGCGAAGCAGGAATCGGTCATGAATTCGCTGCAGGACGGCAACAAGGTCATGCAGCAGCAGATCGATCTACTCAACCAGGAATTGCGGGACGCCAAGAAGCAGGCAGAACAGGCCCAGGCCGAGGCGAAAGCGCTGCAAGCGGAGGCCAAGGCGCTCAGCACGAAACTCGACTCCCAACTGGCCGAGTCGAAAAAGCTGTCGGGAGAAATTCAGCGGACCGCCGCGAAGGCGGCTCAAGCCACCGACAATATCCGCGTCGAGGAAAAGGGCTCGCAGGTGGAGGATCTCCCACGTCCGCTGGCAGCCGTCGGAAAAGCCGCGGAAGAGGCCTTGACCAGAAACGGCTACCGCGTGAAGGTCAGCATCAAAACAGACCTAAAAGCGATCTATGTCACCGAACGCAAAGTCTCTACCCCGACCTCGTTGGAGACCTCAGGCTCTCGGAACCAGTATGTGGTGTCCCTCCAAGCCCTGCCTTCCAACGTGACCCGGCTGAGCGTGAAAGCCGACTTTGAGAGGCTGGTGCAAGGGGGTCGCGTCCTCCCGGTGGGTGCGGAGGAAACTGCTGAGATTGAACGCCGGCTGATCGCCGAAATCGGAAAAGCCGTCGCCTCGCCGAGCAAGCTGTAATGTCTGCTCCCTCGTTTTTCTCGGGAATGGCCGCCGTTCCACGCTACGTGCGCGTCGTAATCCTGGCCTTCGCCTGCGCGTCAATCAGCGAGACCGTTTCTGCCGCCGGTCGTCCTCCCAGCCCACCGCCCTCCGCCGAACTGGCCAAACACCTGAAGTCAATCGCCGCGCTCGCCGCCGGCTCGCCGACCATTCAAATCCCCGAGGGAGCGTTCTTGCTGGGCAGCGTACGGGTGGATGACGATCCCTACGGCAAGGAGACGCAGTTCGATGACACGGAACTGCCGCAGCACCGAGTATGGTTGGACACCTACGAGATCGATCGAGACGAAGCGAGCTTGGGTGAGTACTTAGCCTACCTTCACAAACGCAAACTTCATCCCCCTGTGGAACTACAGAAACTCATCTGGCACGTGATTACGGTCCATTCCGTCGACGACCAGACCTTGGCGCAATGGCCGGCCCTCTATGTCACGTGGAAAGAAGCGGACGGCTTCTGTCGCGCAGAGGGCAAGCGGCTACCGACTGAGGCGGAGTGGGAAAAAGCCGCGCGTGGGCCGGACGGGAATCTCTACCCATGGGGAGAGCAGCTGCCGGACAGCTCGCTGGCCATGTTCGATCAACATCATGTGCACGAAATTCCCATCCTGGCCGCCGTCAGCAACGGGGAAGCGGGAAAGAGTTACTATGGCGTGCATCACATGGCAGGTAACGTGGCCGAGTGGGTCAATGACTGGTTCGGTTTCGACTATTACGCTTACATGCCTGAGCGCAACCCGCCCGGGCCGACCAGCGGTCGGTACAAGGGCCTGCGTGGGGGGTCCTGGAAGAGCAAGCGGATCATGCTGAGGACGGCCACCCGCAGCGGCGCGCGGGCCGATCAACGCTCCGCCACCGTCGGCTTTCGTTGCGCCAAATCGGTCCCTGCCGCGCGCGCACGGTAATAATAGGCTGCGCCGCCGGAAAATTTTCGCGCGAGGCACAAGTCCGCCACGGCCAGGCATTCCAATCCAAACGGGAGATATCCGGCATAACCCAGCAGCGGCATATGAAATAATTCAAATCGCTGCACGAACGGCACCGTATATTCCCAGTGGGCCAGGCTGTAAAAATTCCATAGCTCCCAAAAGAATCCGCATATCAGCGCCGCCAGAGCCACCGCCCAGAGCGTGCGCCAATCGCCGCGCGCGGCCTCAGCGAAAATCGTCGATTCACCACGCACCATGCGCAGCCCGGTGATCAGCACCAGCGGCGCCACCCACACCAGAAAGAATAAATAGTCCGGCCATAGCCCTAGTCCCAACAGCCCACCGGCCGCCCCAACAAACAGACCCCACCCCCACCTGGTCCGATGGATGGAATCCACTGATAGGCCAGCCTCGAGACCAGTTGGAATTCGTGGGGAGACAGACAACAATTCGGCCGTTCCGAGCACGGCCGGAAGGACGGTCGCGAACGGCAGGGTGGCTTGCCATATGTATTCCCATACAGTCAGTTCTTCGCCCCCTAGATAGTGCCAATTTTGCACAAAGCGATTCAAATATTCGAACGACCACCAGAAGGCCGCACTCAACGGAAACAGCGACAGAAAATAGCGGGGACGATGGAGCATCATGCACCGGTGAATGCGACGACACGTCAGCGCATTCACCACGACTATGTAGCCCAGCCACAACGGTGTAAACGTCAGGGCTTGAAATGGGCGCATCCATTCGAACCTGGTCCAGGCCAGAACCCAGGCGAGGAGCGTCCAGATAATTGCCGGCCAGCCCCACCAGGGGAACCTGCCCACTGCTGATTGCGAAAGAACTTCACGAGGCGTGAGCGGCGATTGGCACGCGAGATAGATTCCGATCACACAGACCATCAGCAATGCCAGACCGGAGAACACGATCCAGGAAAATGGTTCGTGAGTAACCGCGTGAGTGATCGGGGGAAACTCGAGATAAGGCCGGATAGATCGACCCGCCAGCCATGGGCCGACCAGTGGGAGCATGATGATCGCCGTCAAGACCAGCGTGATGGTGGTCAAGCGACGGTTCCGATGCATAGATATTGTTTCACCCTGCGACATGTTGGGCTGGGACTCAGCAAAATCGACTGGCGCTTCCAGGGACACTTTGTCTTCCATGGACAAGATGCGCGAGGAAACGGTACGTCTCTTGCCCGGATTCTTCAAGCTGTCCGGTCTGTAAATGCAGAGAACTTCGATGGATCCTGGCGAGAAGCATTCATTTTACCATCTAGGCTCGTTGCTTGAATGGCAGATGATGGGGGCTTCATCTGTTACAACAAAAGGAGGTGACAAGATGAGACCGTTCATCCTGATCGGCTTTCTTGTTTTATGTGGACTAGCCATGCCATTTTCAACACCCGAGATCAGCCTGGCTTCGCTGGCCTATACTCGCGTGATCATCGAAGCGGTCGATGAGACCGTTCCCAGTCTCACCTTCAGAACACCCGAGGGGCAAGTCTGGACGCTGACTGCCAGCTCGCCTGATATCCTAACAGGACTGCGTAAAGGTGATACCTGCAGCGTGGAACTGGATCTGGACGACCGAGTGACTAAAATCGTCCGGATCGATGCTCCCTCACCTTAGCTTTGCGCTCGAAATCGAAAAATGTTACACCAAGAACCAGGATAATTGGTCGAAACATTTACATGAGGTGCCCCATGTCACGATTATCGGTTCTATGCCTGGCCGCCGCCTTCTTAGGCAGTACCATTCTGAGCGGTCCGCTTCACGCGCAATCGAATCCGCCCTTGATAGAGGACGGATCAAAGGTAACGCTAGAGATGACGATCAGCGTGCCCACTGACCGTCTCATCATTCCCCCGCATAAAAGCGAATATACCCACGGGGCGAAGGAACTGATACCAGGCCTGGAACAGGCTCTCACGGGCTTGCATGAGGGCGACAAGAAACGGATCGAACTGGATGCGGACCATGCCTTCGGTCAATACGACGCCAGTAAGAAAACCACCATTCCCCGCGCCCAACTTCCGCAAAATATTACGACAGGCGAAGTCACCTCGACCCCAGATGGTCGTCCCTTTACAGTCGTTTCCCTGGCGGACGATTTGGCGGTGATCGACTTCAACCATCCCCTCGCCGGAAAACAGATCGTGTTGGATGTCGTTGTTCTCGCGGTGAAGCCCCGAGCATAGACCCATCATCGGCGGGTCCGGGCAGAACCATCACATGGTGGTTCTGCCCGCCATCCTCTCTCTTCTCTGTCTACTCCACCGGATTGCCTGAATCCGACACAGCTTGATAAACGGCACAGAGCGCCTGCGTTTACCCGTCGCGCTGTGTTAGTTTAACGCGCAGTGGCTCGAGAGGGATTTCATGCGGCGATGGCTCAATTCAATGGTGCTCCTCGGGACAATGCTTGTTGGGCAGCTCTTGATCACTGCCCACTCTGAGGGCCAAAGAGGAGATGGCCAGGTAACCGTGACACCGACCGCCGATAAAGTCATTGCCTGGTCGGCCGCAGGTGGCGGCGTCGAGGAATCGCTGCAACCGGGAGAGTCTGTCGTGACCTCCGGAGCGCGAGGACATACGGGGTTTGTCCAAACCTCGACTAGGTTGTTAGGATTTTCTGCCGGCCTGCGGCAATGGAGGGACCTGGACCTCGGGGTTGAGGAACGAGTCGGACGCTTCCAGCTCCTACCGTTTCTGATTCTCGTGCACAGCAATCAGCAGGTATACGGCTTTCAAGAAACGCGCGGGCACTGGACGACGGTGTCACTGGGTCCCAGTGAGAAGGTGACTCAGCTCCGTGGCCATGGACACGTCGCCGTCGCGATCACCAACCAACGCGCGCTGGGATTTTCGACCTACACCGGCGGTTTCTTCAACATCGCCTGGACGCCTGAAGAACGGGTCCTGTCGGTCGACGGCAGCCAGAACGGTATGGTCGTCCGCACTTCGTCCCGCACCGTCATCTTCAAGTCGCAATCGACGGGGTGGACCGAAGTACGGTGACCACACTAGGCGCGCAGACCTTCGGAACCTACATTCGCCCTTCGTCGATTTCGATCACATCGACCCAGGTGGTCGCGGTAGGTAGCGCGGTCACCGGTACACCTCGCTTCGTGGCGATGTCCTGCAAACGACCCTGATACCGCTGCTTCGCCGCATCGTCTTTCGGACCTCCGGTGAGAAGCCCCTGCGACCACTGCGCGATTTCTTCGTCGGAATGCTTACGACCATTGGCCTTCACCCAGGCCAGTAACTTCTCGTCGTTCTCCCCGGCCAGCACCTGCTGCTCGAAAGCCTTCACATCGATCTGCAAAAAATCGATCAGATACTTATCGAACCCCACCGTGATGTAGTTGTAGTCCTGAATCTGGCCCGCATGCCGCAGGCGAACCTTGTCGATAAACCGCCCGAGATGGGCAATGCCGCCGAGGAGTGCTTTCGGGCTGCGGGGATAGGTTTGCTGAGTCATTGTAAATTCTCCAGAATGGTGATTCAGCAGAACATGCTTGAACGTCCACCAGTTCGCCTCGCTCGCCGAGGCCCAGGCCATCATCGAAGCGTGGCGGATGGATTACAATCACCACCGCCCGCACAGCTCACTCGGGCACCTGACCCCGAATGAGTTTGTCGCACAATGTCAGGCTAAACAGATCGTCGAAGAAGTCGTCTGCTCTGGTTAAGAACTGTCTCATTACGGGACCAATGTCAGAAGCCCGAAGTTTTCCAATGACACTGTCTCAATTTGCGGGGAGCTTACAGAGTGTATTAAGAAAGATACTCCAACTTATCTGAATGGATACAGGTAGACCTGTATCTCATTGGATAGAAATTCTCAACGTCATTGATCCGCACTATCTCGCAATCTCTCTCCAGCTTTCAGAGCCGGTTCTCGTAACGGCGTGTCGCCCAAAAGCGTGGGCTGGGGGACGAAGTTATTGGTCACTCCGTCCTGATCGATCTTCAGCGCCATATCCGTGCCGTTGTCGTTGACTTCACAAAGCCAGTGAGATCGTCCATGTCGTCGTTGCCAGCGAAGCCGGTGGCACCGCGTTTGCTCCGCAGAAAGACTACAGGATGGTTCAATGAGCCAAGGAGGTGTTCAATGAAGAACATTCTGATCGCCGTTGCTGTTGTACTCATAGGGGCAATACCAAGCCTTTCGTTTGCAATAGGCAGTGGAGCTACATTCAGCGGATGCGGTGCTGGTGACAGTTCTAAATTATTCGGCGCTTTTGCACACTTGAGCAAGGTCGTCTCCTCAGGCTTCGGTGAATTTCTTCAGTGCATCGACGATGCTTATCTCGTTGAGCATGGAGGACGGACAGCCCATAAGATAGCAAGAGGATTTGCAAACAGTCATATCACGAGGGTGAGGTGTACCGATCTCTCCCAAGCTAATGCTGAAGCACCGGTTAAGATTAGTGGGGAGATGCTGAAGATTGATCGTGACTTTATGAGGTCCAATGATGAACTTCGTATTGCGTCAGTTATCGCGCATGAATTGGCTCACAACCAAGGGTTTAGTCATAAGAGAAACGATTCTGGGAGCACGTATTACGGCAATACGGTTCCCGAACAAATCGAAAGCTGCGTATGGAAAGGAAAACCCAACTCCTGGCCAGGCCCAGGATCCCCAACCGTAATTCCCGCGAACATTGTAGGAATGGGCATTGATGGAACCAACAACAACGTCTTTGCGTGGTATCGGGATGGAACGGTGACGGCGGGTACAACAGATAAGCTTCATTCGCGACGCACGCCTTATAAATACAAGTTGCCTGGCGGAAAACAACCAACCGACATTGTTGGGATGGCGATTGATGGATCAAATGGGATGAATTTCGCATGGTACCGTGATGGTACTGTCAGTGCTGGTAGCTCAGATAATCTCAGTTCCAAGCGTCTCCCCTATAAATATCGGCTTCCCGCTGGGTATAGCCCCGACGACATTGTTGGCATGGGCCTCGACGACGACAACAACAACGTCTTCGCGTGGTATCGGGATGGAAAGGTGTCCGCGGGTACTACGGACAATCTCGGGTCGAGGCGTGCACCCTATCCCTATACCCTTCCGGCTGGAAAGACGGCCGGCGATATTGTCGGGATGGCAGTAGATGGAGACAACAACAATGTCTTTGCCTGGTTCAGTGACGGCACGGTCAGCGCTGGAACGACGGAGAATATGCTCATTCGTCGTCCTCCTTACCAATACGAGGCAGGCCGGTAGCTGCGAAACGCCGGACGGGAGACCAATCCTGGGATGTCCCCCTGATGATCGGAGTGAAGAATCCTATGAATCCACAGATTTTCCTCGGCGTGACGTTGAGTCTGCTCTTCACAGCGATCAGTTGGGGCGCGCCCCTCGAGTTCGAGGCCAAGTTCGGTGACGAACTCAATGGCGGCATCAATGTCTTCTACCACGATGCCGACGTTGTCCATACGTTAGATCGTCACGATGCCTCCTTGGCGTCTAAAGGCAAGATAACCGGCGTTTGCGAAGACGGCAGGTTCTGGGAGGAGCCCAGGTTCTGACGGCTTTGCAAACGTCCGTGTTCATCGTGATGTTAGGCGACATGACCCATCTCCAAGTCAGCGCGCACGCCGGTAGTGCATGGCGACCGCGCCGCTACGGAGCGGCTTCGCCGAGACCAACTTGAGACGTCGCGTGCTGGGCAGCCCGCTCTCGTACAGAGTCGGGCCGTGGCCGGCGATCCTGGGGTGGACGAGTAACTTGTACTCGTCGATCAGATCTAGCCGGTCCAGCTCGGTCGCGAGCTTGCCGCCACCGAGAAGCACGCCGTCCGGGGTCGCGTCCTTGAGCTTCTGTACGCCCGTGCGCAGGTCGCCGGCGATGTGGTGACTGTTGGTCCAAGGGAAGTCATTTCGCGTCGAAGACACGACGTACTTCGGCTTGGTCTCCAACTTGACCGCCCACTCGCGAATCGCCGGCGGCGCCTCCGCGTCGCCGCGGGCGACCACCGGCCAGTAGCTCTCCATCATCTCGTAGGTGACGCGGCCCCACAGCATCGCCCCGCCCTCGTCCATGAGGTGGGTGAAGAAGGCGTGTGTCTCGTCGTCGGCGATTCCTTCCTGGTGGTCGACGCAGCCGTCCAGGGTGACGTTGATACTGAAGGTCAAGAGTCCCATGGTGTCCTCCGTTCGAGATGCGCGACGAGACGCCCACCGCCTGGCTCCAAGGGCACGAGCCCAATTCGCGAGGTGCTGGCTCTGTGACGACCAACAATGTTTAGACGGATCCGCATAAGAGCCTGATCTACCTATTTCCATCCGTATAACACACCATCTGATTGTCTAAAAATATCGACAAATTGTATCCGTTTCAATACGTTACGCCCTATCGGCCATTTCTGACGGGTTCTTATGCGGATCAGCCTAACACCCGTGTCAAGGGCAGCCTGGTCGATCCTCGATTGCGCGCGTCGAACGAGCACATTCTGATCGTGCGCGTTCCGCGAGCAGGAGGATGGCCAGGCTACCTTCGGAGGCCGCGCATTGCGCTAGCATAAGAATTGTCCAGGCGAGACTATAATTTTTGAGTTATAAAGCGGGAACAACGATCAGTGAAAAGCGCGTATCGGCGCGCTGGGGTGGGCGGGTGAGAAAAATCCTTTTCAGCGGCCGTTTTTGGCTGACTTGTTGGCTTGCAGATACTTATCCACGCCTGCCGCCATCTTGCGCCCTTCGGCGATGGCCCAGACGATGAGGGAGGCGCCACGTTTGGTGTCGCCGCCGGCAAAGACGCCGTCGAGGTTGGTCATGAAATTGTCGTCCACTGTGACGCAGCCGCGGGCGTCGTAGTTGACGCCGAGGCTGTCGAGGAAGCCGTTTCTGATCGGGCCCGTGAAACCCATGGCGAGCAACACGAGATCCGCATCCAATTCAAAGTCGGTGTTCGGCATCGGCACGAACTTCCCGCCCTCGAGCTTCACCCGGTTGGCATGGAGCTTGGTGACATGGCCGTTGTGGCCCGTGAACTTAGTGGTGGAGACGTTCCACTGGCGATCGCAACCTTCTTCGTGCGCATGCGACGTTCGCAGTTGCATGGGCCAGAGCGGCCAGGGAGTGGAATCCGCACGAGAGGGCGGAGGCTCAGGCAACACTTCAAACTGATGGGCTTCGGTGCAGCCCTGACGATGCGCCGTCCCCAGGCAGTCTGAGCCGGTATCGCCGCCGCCGATGATGATGACCCGTTTGCCCTTGGCGGTAATCGGTTCGTCGGACACGGAGATGCCCGCCGTCCGCTTGTTCTGCTGGGTGAGATATTCCATGGCGAAGTGAATGCCCTTGAGCTCCCGCCCAGGCACGGGCAGATCACGCGCCAACTCCGCACCCATCGTCAGCCCCACCGCATCGAACTCGCGACGCAGTTGCTCGGCGGTAACATCTCTCCCCACCGTGATGCCGGTCTTGAACTCGACGCCTTCAGCCCTCATCTGCTCCAGCCGGCGATCGATAACCCACTTTTCCATCTTGAAGTCGGGAATGCCATAGCGCAACAGCCCGCCGATACGATCGCCTTTTTCGAACACCGTCACCATGTGGCCTGCCCGCGCCAACTGTTGTGCAGCGGCGAGACCGGCAGGCCCCGACCCTACGATCGCGACGGTCTTTCCGGTCTTTCTGACCGGAAGGGCCGGTTCGACCAGGCCTTCGTTGAATCCACGATCGATGATGTTCCATTCCAACACGCGAATCGAGACGGGATCGCTGTTGATCCCCAGCACGCAAGCCCCTTCACAGGGCGCGGGACAGAGCCGACCAGTGAATTCCGGAAAATTATTCGTGGTATGCAGGGCCTTAAGCGCGTCTTTCCAGCGTCCACGGTAGACGAGATCATTCCACTCCGGAATCAAGTTGATGACGGGACAGCCGGTATTGCCCTGACAGAACGGCACGCCGCAGTCCATGCAACGGGCACCCTGGACCTTGAGCTTCTCCTCGGGGATCGGCTCATACATTTCTTTCCAATCGAGCACGCGCAGCTCGACTGGTTTCCGCTTCGGTCCCTCACGCGCGTATTTCAGAAAGCCCTTTGGATCACCCATCGCGTACTCGTCTCTCGTCCTTTAGCGTTCGCCCAATGCTTCGCGGTTACTTGGCGACCTTCGCCGCCGCAGCCTTACGCTCCGCTAGTACACGTTTGTAGTCGATCGGCATGACCTTCACAAACTTCGGCAGGATAATCTCCCACGCATCGAGGATACGTTTCGCATTCCGGCTGCCGGTGTACAGAAAGTGCGAGGTAATCATCTCGTGCAGCACTCGCTTGTCCTCGTCGACGGTAACCGCCTCCAAATCCACCATGCCGAGGTTACAGCGCGACTGGAATTTATCCAGCTCATTCAGCACAAATGCCACGCCGCCCGACATGCCCGCCGCAAAATTTCTCCCGGTCCGCCCCAACACCGCGACCACCCCGCCGGTCATGTACTCGCAGCCGTGATCGCCCGTGCCTTCGACAACAGCGCGCACGCCGCTGTTCCGCACCGCGAACCGCTCCCCTGCCATGCCATAGAAGTATGCTTCACCTTGAGTCCCGCCGTAGAGCGAAGTGTTCCCGACCAGGATCGTTTCTTCCGGCGTATAGAGCGCGTTCTTCGGAGGATAGACGATAATCTTCCCGCCCGACAATCCCTTGCCGGTATAGTCGTTCGACTCGCCTTCGAGGATTAACGTAATGCCGCGCGAGAGGAACGCGCCGAACGATTGGCCGGCCGACCCGCTGAACTTGATCGTGATCGTATCCGCAGGCAACCCTTCCAATCCGTACTTCTTGGCGATCTTGCTGGACAACATCGTGCCGACGGTGCGGTTGAGGTTCCTGATCGGCAGGTCGAGCGTCACCTTCTCGCCTCGCTCAATCGCCGCCTGACATTGCTCGATCAGCTTCCGATCGAGAATATCGGCAATGCCGTGGTCTTGCTTCTGCACACAGTAGCGCGGAATCTCCGGGCCGACTTCAGGCATCTTGAGCAATGGCGTCAGATCCAGCCCCTTCGCTTTCCAATGGTCGACGGCTTTTTGAATCTTCAGTTTGTCCACGCGCCCGACCATCTCATCGATGGTACGGAATCCGAGCTTCGCCATGATCTGCCGCAACTCTTCGGCGATGAAGAAGAAGAAATTGACGACATGGTCCGGCTGCCCGGTGAACTTCTTGCGCAACACGGGATCCTGCGTCGCGATTCCGACAGGACAGGTATTGAGGTGGCACTTCCGCATCATGATGCAGCCTTCGACGATGAGCGGCGCGGTGGCAAACCCATATTCTTCCGCGCCCAGAAGCGCGGCAATCGCGACGTCACGTCCGGTCTTCATCTGGCCGTCGGTTTCGACCCGGATGCGGCCCCGCAAGTCGTTGAGCACGAGTGTCTGATGCGTTTCCGCCAATCCCAGCTCCCACGGAACCCCGGCATACTTGATAGACGACAAGGGAGAGGCACCGGTTCCGCCTGAATCACCGCTGATCAGCACCTTGTCCGCATGGGCCTTTGCCACGCCCGCCGCGACGGTGCCGACGCCGACTTCCGAGACCAGCTTGACCGAGACGGCCGCCTCGGAGTTGGCGTTCTTCAAGTCAAAGATCAACTGTGCCAGATCCTCAATCGAGTAAATGTCATGGTGCGGTGGAGGCGAAATTAGCTGCACGCCAGGCGTGGCATACCGGAGCCGCGCGATGTTCTCATCCACCTTGTGGCCAGGTAGCTGACCGCCTTCACCTGGTTTCGCTCCCTGCGCCATCTTGATCTGCAGTTCCTTGGCGTTCACGAGGTAATGGCTCGTGACACCGAACCGTGCGGAGGCCACCTGCTTGATGTAACTGTTTCTCGAGTCACCGTTCGGAAGCGGCTGGAACCGTTCCGGATCTTCGCCTCCCTCACCGGTGTTGCTCTTCGCGCCCAACCGATTCATGGCGATGGCCAGCGTTTCGTGGGCTTCTTTGCTGATTGAGCCGAACGACATGGCGCCGGTGGTGAATCGTTTGACGATAGCCTGAGCGGGCTCCACTTCCTCCAGCGGAATCGCTTCGGGCAAAAACTTGAAGTCGAGCAGACCGCGCAGGTTCGACCGACGCTTGCTCTCATCGTTCACCAGTTGGGAGAACTCGGCGAAGGTTTTCGGATCATTGCTCTTCGTCGCATGCTGAAGCTTATAGATCGTGTCCGGGTTCCAGTTGTGATGCTCGCCCTGAATGCGATAGTGAATCTCGCCGCCGAAATCCAGCTGCCGGATCGGTGCCGGTTCATAGGCCACGCGATGGCGCCGCAGCGATTCTTCACCGATCTCACGGATGCTGATCCCTTCCAGTCGCGACGGGGTACCGGTGAAATAGCGGTCGATCAATTCATGGTTGAGGCCGATCGCCTCAAAAATCTGCGCACCGCAATAGGACTGTACCGTGGAAATTCCCATCTTGGAGAAGATCTTGAGCAGGCCTTTGTTAATAGCCTTGATGAACTTGCCTTCCGCCGTCGACGCATCCAGTCCTTCGGGGAAATAACCGTCACGCTCCATATCCACCAGCGACTCGAACAGCAGGTAGGGGTTCACCGTTCCGGCTCCGAAACCGATCAGGCAGGCAAAGTGATGGACATCCCGCGGCTCACCGGTTTCGACCGTCAGCCCCACCTCGGTTCTCGTGCATTCGCGAACCAAGTGATGGTGCACCGCCGCCACGCCAAGCAGGCTGGGAATCGGCGCATAGTGTTCATTCACTCCGCGGTCGCTGAGAATCAGAAACTTATACCCCTCGCGAATCGCCTGCGATGCCTGCTTGCACAGATCGTCCACCGCCGCGCCCAGGCCTTCCGGCCCCTCGGCCACACGGAACAACATCTTGAGCGTCTTGCTCTTGAAATTCGGATCGTTGATCTCGCGGATCTTCTGTAAATCGGCATTCGTCAGAATCGGCTGTTTCACCCGGATGCGCCGGCAGGATTCCGGATGCTCATCCATGAGATTTGGTTTCGGGCCAATGCTGGTCGTCAGCGACATCACGAGCTCTTCGCGAATTGGATCAATCGGCGGATTCGTCACCTGGGCGAAGAGTTGCTTGAAGTATTTGAACAGGAGCTGCGGCCGCTCGGACAGCACCGCCAGCGGCGTATCCGTGCCCATGGAGGAAATGGCTTCCTGTCCTTCCACCACCATCGGGGTGATGACCATCTTCAGCTCTTCCACGGTGTAGCCGAACGCCTGCTGACGCTGCCGGATCGTAGGATGATCAGGCTGGGGCACGTTAATCGGGTCCGGCAACTCATCGAGCGATATTCGATATTGCGCCACCCAGGAGCGGTAGGGTTTGCGCTGGACGATATCGGCTTTTACTTCCTCATCGTCGATGATCCGGCCTTGCTCGGTATCCACCAGGAACATCCGTCCCGGCATCAAGCGCCCCTTCTGGCGAATCCGCTGCGGATCCATCGGCAACACCCCGGCTTCGGATGCCAGCACGACCAACCCGTCGGTCGTCACTTGATAACGGCAGGGACGCAGGCCGTTCCGGTCCAAGGTGGCGCCGATCAGCTTGCCGTCGGTGAAACAAACGGCCGCCGGTCCATCCCAGGGTTCCTGCATGGCCGCGTGATACTCGTAAAATCCGCGCCGATCGAGATCCATCTGCGGATTGGCCACCCACGGCTCGGGTATCAACATCATCATGGCGTGCGGCAGCGATCGGCCTCCGAGCACCAGGAATTCCAGCGCATTATCCAAACAAGCCGAATCGCTCTGATCCTCGGAGACGATCGGAAACAATTTCTGCATGTCTTCGCCGAACAACTCGGTATTCAACCGGCCTTGCCGCGCGCGCATCCAATTGACATTGCCCTTCAGCGTGTTGATCTCGCCGTTGTGACAGATGTAGCGATAGGGATGGGCCAGCGGCCAGGTGGGAAACGTATTCGTGCTGAAGCGCGCATGCACGAGGGCGAGTGCGCTCGTGAGGTTGCTGTCGGAGAGATCCTGATAGTATTGCGGAATCTGATGCGGGAGCAGCAGCCCTTTATAGACGATCGTATTGCTGGAGAGGCTTGAGATATAGAAGTATTCCCGTCCTTCGATCGCGGATTCCCGGATGGCCCGCTCGACACACTTTCGAATGACGTATAAGCGTCGCTCGAACTCTTCGTCGGTAAAAATCCCCCGCGCAATGAACACCTGCCGCATGAACGGTTCGGTGGTACGCGCCAAGGAACCGATCGCGTCGCTCTTGACCGGCACATCACGCCAGCCGAGGAGCTTGGCGCCTTCGGCTTTGATTACGCGGGCGAAGACGGTCTCGCATTGCTTTCGGGCATCGGCATCGGGCGGCAGAAACAGCATGCCCACGCCGTACTCTCCCGCGCCGGGCAACTTGATCCCGATGTCCTTGGTAACGCGCTTGAAGAACTCATGCGGGACTTGAAGTAAAATACCGACCCCATCACCGGTGCAAGGATCGCAGCCTTGCGCCCCGCGATGCGCCAGGTTTTCCAAGACCTGTAGCCCCTGCTGCACGATCAGATGCGACTTTTGTCCCTTGATGTCGACGACAAACCCGACCCCGCACGAGTCTTTCTCGTGCTGAGGATCGTATAACCCTTGTTTGGGAGGCAACCCTGGTATTTTCATGGCACGTATTCTCGTCTAGCAGGCAGGCAATGACCTGGGGCACAGACTCCCCTCGCGGGGACGTTGAAGCTGTCGAACAACCACGGTGACTGCTACCATTTATTCGTGGAAATAATCGAGGAGTCACCTTACTGGATGAGATCGGAAACTGTCAAGAGAACGACGAGGCGATCGGAGCGACAAACGGGCTGACTGGAGCTTGACTTAGTGGAGTTTCCTGCCCTACTATCCGCCCCATGTCGAACGGACCGATCACCCTCACGCTCCACAGCATGGCCGATGTGTGGGATGTGTATCGCGAAGAGCTGGAGGGGGTCGAAGAACAGATCAGGAAAAATCTCGATTCCAGCGTGGCCCTCGTCAACACCGTGGCCGCCCACATTTTGAACAGCGGCGGCAAACGCGTCCGGCCGCTGTTCGTCCTCCTCAGTGCTCACCTCTGCGGATACGCCGGGCAAGACCATCAAGCGCTCGGCAGCCTGGTTGAATTCATCCATACCGCCACCCTCCTGCACGACGACGTCGTCGATGACGCCGACTTGCGCCGAGGACGCCGGACCGCGAGCAAAGTCTGGGGCAACCAAATTAGTATTCTCGTGGGCGACTATCTCTATTCGCGCGCGATCTGCCAGATCGTCGACTTCCGCAATCAAGGGATCAATGAAGCACTCTCGGAGGCCTGCCGCAAGATGGCCGAGGGTGAGGTCCTGCAGCTGTATTACAACGGCAATCCGCTGATGCCGGAGCCGGAATATCTCCGCATCATCGAACATAAAACCGCCGGACTGATCGCAGCGTCCTGCAAGATCGGAGCGATCGTCGGTGGAGCCACGGAAGAGTTACAGGAGGCGCTGTTTCGGTTCGGACAGCGGCTGGGCATTGCGTTCCAACTGGCGGACGATACGCTGGATTATACCGCCAACGGTGAACACCTGGGCAAAACACTCGGACAGGACCTGCGACAAGGGAAAGCCACGCTGCCGCTGCTGCACCTCTTGCAGCACTGCTCGGAGCCGGATCGGCAGCTGATCAAGGATCGCATGGAAACTCGCACCCTGACCGATGACGAACTCCGCCGCATCGTCGGCCTGATGCAGGAGTACGGGTCCATCGCCTACGCCATGGAGCGGGCACGCGCGTTTGTCGCCGCCGCCAAACGCGATCTCGACCTGTTCCACGACAACACCGCCAAGCGCGCCCTGTCCATCGCCGCCGATTACATGGTGACTCGCGACCGCTGAGTCGTCGCCGCCCGGCCTCACAACGCCCACGCTCTGCTGACAGCGCGCACTCGTTCAGCGACAGCCCCGGCTCACCGCCGGGCGAACAGGACCATACCCATGAGAGAAAAGGATAGGAACCCGCATGGCACACGTCATACCCTTTCACGGTACCCTCTATAATCCTGCGACCGTCGGCGACATCCGCCAGGTGGTGGCGCCCCCCTATGACATTATCGACGCGACCTTGCAGAAAACCTTGCATGATCGCCATCCAAACAACGTCATTCGCCTGGAACTCGGCTATGAACAACCGGGTGACAATCCCACCGCTAATAAATACACGCGGGCCGCAACGGCGCTCAAAGAATGGGTGACCGCGGGTGCCTTGCGCCGGGACTCCCAGCCGGCCATCTATTACCACACCATCGAATACCAGCCGCCCTATTCGGCGCCCGGCACCCCGACGAAGGTATTCAAAGGCTTTCTCTCGACGGTCGCGTTGGAAGAGTTTGGGTCCGGCAAGATCTACCCGCACGAGAATACGCGCGCCGCGGCCAAAACGGACCGGCTCAATCTTCTGGAAGCCTGCCGTGCAAACTTCAGCGCGATCATCTCGCTCTATTCAGATCCGCAAAACGACGTGCTCACCTTGATCGAGCAGGCCATCGCGTCGGATAAACCACGCATCGATTTTCAAGATGACGTGGGCTTCCGGCAGCGGCTCTGGAGCGTCACTGATCCGGACGTGCTCGCCAAGGTCGTCGAGATCATGCACACGAAACTCCTCTTTATCGCCGACGGACATCATCGCTATGAAACCGCGCTCAACTATCGTCGCGGGCGGCGGCAACAGGCCGGCGCCCCATCGGGTCCGCAACCCTACGACAACGTCCTGATGCTGTTCGCCAGCCTGGAGGACAAGGGGCTGACCGTCTTGCCGACGCATCGTGTCCTCACCACATCGATCCCGGCTCCGGCAGATCTGCTGCGCTCTCTCGATCCGGTATTTGAAGTGACGGCGCTCCCCTTCCAGCCCGGCAATGAGGCCCAGGTGCGGGGACAATTTCTCAACACGCTGCGCAGCCGGGGACAATCCGTGCCGATGTTCGGGCTGGCACTGCGGGATGATCCCCGGTATTACCTGCTGACCCTGCGGGCCGCACACCGGCCTTCGGCCGCAACCTCGCCGCGCGACCGGCTCGATGTGTCGTTGCTGCAGCAACATGTCATCACGGCTCTCTGCCCGACGCAGCAGGAGCAGGAAGCGATGCTGTATTCGAAGGACGATCACGAAGCATTGAATTGGGTGCGTCAAGGCACCGGTACCGCCGCATTATTGTTGAACCCGACCAAGGTTGCGGAAGTCCAGGCCGTGGCATCCGCAGGCGAGCGCATGCCACACAAGTCGACCTACTTCTTTCCCAAGCCGCTCACCGGGTTGGTCATGAATGTGATGGAAGGGTAACGGCAAAAAGCGAATGGCGCATGGCCTCTAGCTGATAGCAGGACGCATGAAAGCGAAGGTATTAATTGTCGATGACGATCAGGACATCGTCACGATGTTACAAGATCGTCTCGACGCAGGCGGGTACAAAACGCTGACGGCCGCCGATGGTCTGCGCGGCATCGAGCTCATCGAGCAGGAATCCCCTAACTTGGTGCTCCTCGACCTCTACCTGCCCCGCCTCAAGGGCATGGATGTGCTGAAGCGCATGGCCCAAAACAAGCAGTTTGAAGACATCCCCGTCATCGTCATGACCGCCGCCGGCACCATTCCAGACGCCGTTGAAGCCATGCGCCACGGCGCTTACGACTTCCTGACGAAGCCGCTCGAAAAAGACCATCTCCTGATCGTGATTCAAAAGGCGCTGGAGCGGGATTCACTGAAGCGGCAGGTGGCCGCCCTCAAGTCGGATGTGCAAAACCGGTATGCCACCATCGTCGGCGATAGCCAGAGAATCAGAAGCATCATCGAATCCGCGCAACGCGCCGCCAACTCGGACGCCAGCATTCTCCTCCTCGGAGAAAGCGGAACCGGCAAAGAACTGTTCGCGCGTTCCATTCACCAATGGAGTCCGCGCCAGAGCATGCCCATGGTCGTCATCAATTGTGTGGCGCTCACGGAAACACTGCTGGAAAACGAACTGTTTGGCCATGAACGCGGCGCCTTCACCAGCGCCGACCGGCTTCAAAAGGGTAAGCTCGAAATGGCGGAGGGCGGAACGGTCTTCCTCGATGAGATCGGCGACATGCCGTTGCCGTTGCAGGCCAAACTTCTGCGCGTGCTCCAAGATAAGGAATTTCAACGTGTCGGCGGCACACGTTCGGTTTCCGTCAACATTCGCTTCGTGGCGGCCACCAACAAAGATCTCAAGCAGGCCGTGAAGGCAGGCCAATTCCGGGAGGATTTGTTCTTCCGTCTCAACGTCGTCAGTTTTACGCTTCCGCCGTTACGGGAACGGAGCGAGGACATCGTGAGGCTCGCCGAGTTCTTTCTCACGCGACATGCCTATGAGGCCAAACGTCCGGGAGTCTCGCTGAGTCCGGCAGCGCGCGCCGCGCTGACCCACTATCCCTGGCCCGGCAACATCCGTGAACTCGACAATGTCCTCTCCCGCGCGGTGGTGCTGAGCCCCAGCGATATCATCGAGCCTGAATTCCTAGCCTTGTCTCCCGACGAAGCCGCCGGGAGAGGAGGCTCGGAACACACGCTTCCCTATATGAACCTCACCTACCATGAGTCCATGGAAGCGCACAGTGCCTATATCATCGAAAAGGCCCTGGAAAAGGCGGCGGGGAATCAGACGAAAGCAGCGGAGTTTTTAGACCTGCAGCGAACGTATCTCGCCCGTTTGATCAAGCAGCGGAAATCCACTCCCGACGAATAAAATGGCAGATGGTGAAACCGGCCGTTTTGACCATCCTACGAAATCATATCCTTTCCTAATCCACCCGGTTGCCGACTACTTTCAGCGACCCTCAAGGTCGCTTTCCGTGCCCCGCTAAAACTAGCTTTCGGCTTTGCGTGCCGACAAACTGAGCAGCCCCGCCGCTACATCTCGTTCCACCTGCGCATACCGTTCGGGTGTGCCGACATCGCTCCAATAACCGGTGAAATCGTACCCCAGGATCCGCTCTCCCTCCTGAATGCCCCGCACGTAGGCGTCGATGATCGAAGATTCCTTGCCCACCGGCAGGGCGCGTAACAGACGCGGATGCAGAATATGGATGCCGGCGAACATGCGGCCGGTCGTCGGCGTCGGCTCGGAACGGCCGCGCCCTGTGATCCGAACCACTTCGGCCTGATCCGTCACCTCGACCAACCCCCAGCGAGCGGCCTCCTGGTCCTGCCGCAACACCAGAGTGGCCGCAGCTTGACGCTCCCGGTGAAACACCATCAAGGCACCCAGGTCCAGTTCGAACAGCGTGTCGCCGTTGAGAATCAGCACCGGCTCACCGTTAAAATGCGATTCTGCCTGCTTGATCCCGCCCCCGGTGCCGAGAATCACGGGCTCATGCGAATAGATAATCCGCATTCCGAATGACGCGCCGTCCCCCAGCGCCTGCGGGATCATCGCTCCCAAATGGTGAAGATTCACCACCACCTCGCGAATGCCATGGCGCTTCAAGAGGAGCAGATTCCAGACAATCATCGGAGTTCCGGCGACAGGGAGCAGCGGCTTCGGGGTCACATCGGTGAGGGGCCTCAAGCGAGTTCCGAGGCCCGCGGCGAGGATCATGGCTTTCATGTCGCCCAAACGTGACGCGCGACCATGCAGGATCGTTCTGTAACGGCCCGTTTCACATTCTACCTTGTGGGTTTCACAGCTATTGCAGTTCGGCTACGTAGGGGGCCAAGTGCTGACGCAGTGGGGCCAGGTCCGGATATTTGAACAGATTACGTTTCACATAGCCGAGGACACGCGGAATATCGGCGAGAAATTTAGGATTGTATTTGACCCGATCGATGTACACGAACCGGCCGGCGGCTTTGAGATTACGCTGGATACTGGTCAAGTCAAAGACGCGGCGGAACGCCGCCCGATCAGACCAACCCTGCCCAAGGGCGTCCAGGCCATCGAGGAAATGTTCGACCAGCCCATCCACCACCGCATCCTCCAACTCGATGTACGCATCCTTCAACAACGACGCCAGATCGTAGGTGGCCGGGCCCAGGAGGGCATCCTGAAAATCGATGATGCCGAGTCGCGGTCCGTCGACCATCAGATTGCGTGAATGGTAGTCGCGATGGACGAACACCTGCGGCTGTCCGGCGAGCAGTTCGGCGATGCGCTGGAACGCGGCACGGACTCCGGCTTCATCGGCCGGCTTCATCGGCTCACCCAAACGGGCAGTAATGCCATATTCCAAAAAGTGGTCGAACTCCCACATCAACAGCGGCACATCAAAGCGCCGGTGAAAGGCGATACACCCCGGCGCGGGCGGCGTCGTTCCCTTTACTTGAAGCAAGATCAATTGATCGATCGCTTGGCGGTAGAGCGCGGCCACTCGGGCGCGGTCCGCGTCGCGGCAGGCGTCCGCCAGCGTCAGATCACCGAAATCCTCCAGGTACAGGAGACCGGCCTCTCGATCATAGTAGTGCAACTGCGGGACGGTCACCCCGGTGCGCTGCAGATGCGCGAGGACATTGGTGAAGGGCAGCTCCGCAATCTGCGCGGAGGCTCCGCTGACGGCCTCTTCGGATTTCTTAAAACCTTCCGGATCGGCCAACTGCATGAGAATCACCGCGGAAGGCGTTCCCTTCAAAACGACCCGAAAGTATCGGCGATTCGACGCGTCACCGGCGAGCGGGGTCAACCCGGCGACATCGCCGCAAAACGGCATCTTGGTTGCGATGGTCTTGGCGATCCGTGCAGGATCCGGAAGCGCGAGCGGTGCCGCCGGAGCGGCTGGGTTGGTCGTCGTCATACGATCGGCATTATAGCCAAACCCTGCCGAACTGCCAGCAGAAAGTCACCTGCTGCATGGGCCCTCGCACGCGACCCGGTTGTCAGCCCTCACCTGGGGCCGGTATTCTCTATCTTCTACGGGAAGGAGCATCACATGCGCTACGTTCATCTCGGCCGTTCAGGAGTCCGCGTCAGCCGCCTTTGCCTGGGCACCATGAACTTCGGACCGCAGACCTCCGAACCTGACAGCTTTGCCATCATGGACCACGCGCTGGAGCTGGGTATCAATTTTTTCGACAGCGCCAACGTGTATGGCTGGAAAGTCGGCGAAGGGGTGACGGAGCAGATCGTCGGCCGCTGGCTCAGTCAGGGCGGCGGTCGACGCGAAAAAGTTGTTCTGGCCACGAAGGTCTATGGACGGATGGGCGACTGGCCCAACCAATCGCGCCTCTCGGCTCTCCATATCAAACGCGCCTGCGAAGAAAGCCTCCGGCGCCTGCGGACAGACTATATCGATCTCTACCAAATGCATCACATCGATCGGGAATGCCCCTGGGAGGAAATCTGGCAAGCGATGGAACAACTCTGCCGCGAGGGCAAGGTCCTCTACGTGGGTAGCAGCAATTTCGCGGGCTGGCACCTCGCTCAGGCGCAAGAACTCGCACA
The DNA here is from genome assembly GCA_031315995.1 of Nitrospira sp. Lineage (GTDB taxonomy): Bacteria > Nitrospirota > Nitrospiria > Nitrospirales > Nitrospiraceae > Nitrospira_A. The sequence goes on along the minus strand of JALDRG010000006.1, from coordinate 164,543 downwards.
ATCGCGACATTTTCTGGGACTCATCTCCGAACAAAGCCTCTACAATCTCCTTGAGCGAACCGTCGAACTGGAAGTGCTTCCGGCCTGCCGCGCCTATGGGATCGGCATCATTCCCTGGAGTCCTCTGGCGCGGGGTCTGCTCGGAGGGGCGCTGAGTCCGCAGACCAGCGGCCGGCGGGCGGACGAGGATGTCCGTAACGACATCGAGACCCATCGCGCAAAACTTGAAGCGTATGAACAGTTCTGCGAAACACTGCATGCCACGCCGGCCACCGTCGCCCTAGCCTGGCTCTTGCACCAACCGGGAGTGACGGCGCCCATCATCGGTCCCCGCACCATGGAGCAACTGACATCCACGCTGCCGAGTCTTGACCTGACGCTGACCACGGAGACCCTCAAGGCGTTGGATACGATCTTCCCCGGCCCCGGCGGCGCCGCCCCGGAAGCCTACGCCTGGTAGGCACAGGGCCCTCAACGCGCGGTCCCGGGAACCGTCGCATGGCGGGCCATCCAGCGAAAGACGCGACAAGCGATTTCGAGGGAACACTGCAACAGGACCGAATGGGAGGGCGACCCTTCGCTACGCAAAGAGGTTACTGGGATGACGGCAGGGTGCGCCGGTCGAAAACGCGCCAGCTCCAGGCCCCAAGCGTGGCGCCCAGGGAGTCGGCCACAAGATCCAACGGATCGCCCTGACGAAACGGCACGAACAATTGATGGATTTCATCACTCAATCCGTAGAGCGCGCAACCGGCCACCGCCACCATGACCGCATGTCGGGCCACCCACGCGCCAGCGGCATGCCGGCAGGCACGATATCCCAAGGCTCCAAGAAGGGCATACTCGAAGAGGTGCACCACTTTGTCGGATACCTTCTCCAGCACCGACGATAGGGCTTCCGGCGGATTTGAGACCGACGACCCCAGAAAAATGAGTCCGGCATACAGGCAGACCGGTCCCCAATACCGCACGATCGACACAGATGATACCAACGGATCTGTCCGCATACCGCTCGAAACAATGTGATCAGATGCCATCACTCCCAGCTCCTGGCTTCGTACAGCCGCCGATTCCAATTCGCATGATGACGCTCATTCCGGCGAGGAAACCCTCAGCCCGTTCCAATCCCGTCCTTTCGTTGCAACCCTCCTACCCCTATGACATACTGCCCCCGAGTCTGCAAGAAACTTCCCGATGAAAACCATTCAACTCTGTTTCCTCTGGCATATGCACCAGCCGTATTACACGGACCCCCTCACCGGGTCCGCAAGTATGCCCTGGGTCCGCTTGCACGCCACCAAGGCCTACTACGACATGGCCTTTCTGCTGGAGCGTTTCCCGCACGCCCGCTCGACGTTTAACTTCACGCCGTCTCTGCTGCTGCAACTGGAAGAATTTTCAGCCGGCCGCGTGCGCGATCTGTTCCTCGAATACGCCCAGCGCCCGGCCGCCGACCTCACCCCGACGGAAAAGGCGTTTCTCATTCGTCACTTTTTCTCCGCCAACTGGGCGACCATGGTGCGGCCCTTTCCCCGTTACCAGGAACTGCTGGTGAAGCGCGGCCTCGACGTCCAGGGGCAGGACTTGGATCGTCTGTCCAAACAGTTTTCGACGCAGGAATTCCTCGACCTCCAAGTGTGGCACAACCTCGCCTGGTTCGGATACGGCAGCTTGCAACGATTCCCGCGCTTGGCGGAGTTGCGCGCGAAAAATCGTGGATTCACGGAAGAAGACAAACAGGAAGTGCTGGCGCTGCAACAGACCGCCATCCGGCAAATTGTCCCGATGTATAAGACCCTGCAGGATCGTGAGCAGATCGAATTGACCACTACGCCGTTTTTTCATCCGATTCTGCCTCTCGTCATCGATTCGGAATTCACTCGACGCGCCAGACCGGACTTGCCGCTCCCGGCTCGATTTCATGCTCCGGCCGATGCCGACGCCCAGGTTCGGCGGGCGATCGATTACCACACGCACACGTTCGGCCGGCCACCAGCCGGTCTCTGGCCGTCCGAAGGGTCGGTTTGTCCTGAGTTGTTACCGATCTTGGGCAACGCCGGAATCCGCTGGCTGGCCACCGACGAAGGCATCCTGTATCGTTCGCTCCAAATGACCGACCAGGCTTGGAATCGCCAGTACCATCTCTATCAGCCCTATGCGGTCGGCACCGCGACTCAGCCCCTGACCATGCTGTTCCGAGATCGTGAGATCTCCGACGCGTTCGGTTTCGTCTACCACAAGACCACCCCGGAATCCGCAGCCGACGATGTCCTGCGGCGGGTCCGCAGTCTCGCGTATGACATACCGCTGGAGAACGGTATCATCGCCGTGATTCTGGACGGTGAGAATCCCTGGGAGCATTACCATGACGGCGGCGAGCAGTTTCTCTCGTTGCTGTTTCGCGCGTTTGAAGAGGACGGCCTTCACATCGGCCACGGCATCCGCGTCTGCATGGACACGGTCAGCCGGGCCTTGAAGGCGGTTCCACCGACCCAGCGCCTGGACCACCTGCATTCCGGCTCCTGGATCAACCAGGATTTCAAGATCTGGATCGGCCACCAGGAAGACAATCGCGGGTGGGACCTCCTGCAGCACACGCGTACGCGGCTCGTCGAGCTCACGCCCTCATTGCCGCCGGACCGGGCACGCGCGGCCTGGGACGAGCTCTATGCCGCCGAAGGCAGCGATTGGTTCTGGTGGTACGGCGACGACTTCGATACCGACTACAAACAGGAATTCGACCGTCTCTTCCGCACCCATCTGCGCAACGTCTGGACCTATGCCGGGGTGACGCCCCCCGACATCCTGAATCAGCCGCTGGTGGAAGCCCGCACGCCACAGGGGCTGGATCTGGTGCAACTCCCGCTGGCCCTCATCACGCCGACCCTCGACGGCCTCGTCTCGAATTTTTTCGAATGGCGCGGAGCCGGCACCATCAACCCGACTCCACCGCTCGGCGCCATGTGGAAGTCTGAGGGGTTCTTTACCGCCATCTTTTTCGGTTTCGATCGGGAGCACCTGTATCTCCGGCTAGATCTCGATGAACGATCCCAGCCTCGCCAAGAGCACTGCACGGCCGATCTGTGCATCGGCTCGGGCATCCAACAATATACGTTGTCGTTCGACCTCACACCGGCCGGAACGGACACCTTTCTGCTCGCTCGGGCCGACGAGTCCGGCACCTATCAACCCATGGGCTCGTACCGCACGATTTGCCGGCGAAAAATTTTGGAATTAGGAATCCCGTTCAAGGATCTGGCCATCGACATCGGCACCGCGGTACGGTTGACGCTCACGGTGTCGGAACAGGGAATGGAAATCGCGCGGTATCCCCATCACAGTCCCGCCACCTTCGACCGGCCGGGAGACGACTTTGAAGCCACCATGTGGCGCGTCTAGAGGAACATATCACCACGTCGCCACTTTGAACTTGAGGAGTCGAGATGCCTGAGTTACGCAGAGACCCCATCGTCGGCCGTTGGGTCATCATTTCAACCGAACGGAGCGGACGCCCCCAAGACGTGCGTATGCCGTCGACGCCGCTGCCTTCTGCTTCCATGTGTCCGTTTTGTCCGGGACAGGAGCGCCTGACGCCGAAGGAGATCCTCGCCTATCGCCCCCATGCCTCGGAGCCCGACAGCCCGAATTGGACCGTGCGAGTCATCCCCAATAAATTTCCCGCCCTGCACGTGGAAGGCGACATGGGACGAGAGGGCCTCGGCCTCTACGACCGCATGAACGGGATCGGCGCCCATGAAGTCATCATCGAAACCGCCAATCACAAGGAACACCTCGCCGACCTGCCGGCGAAGCGCGTCGAGGATGTGCTCTGGGCCTACCGCGACCGGATCCTCGACCTCAAGAATGATCTTCGGCTTCGGTATATTTTAATCTTCAAGAATCAAGGCGCAGCGGCGGGCGCGACCTTGGAGCACAGCCACTCCCAACTCATCGCCCTGCCGGTCGTGCCCACCAGCGTCCTCGAAGAAATCAACGGGTGCCGGCAACACTATGAGCAGAAAGAACGCTGTATTTATTGCGACATCATTCGGCAGGAATCGTCGGATGGCGCCCGCGTGGTGCTGGAGAACCCGGAGTTTCTCTGTTTGACTCCCTACGCCCCACGCTTTCCATTTGAAATGTGGATCCTTCCCAAACGCCACGCCGGCTACTTTGAAGAAAGCCAGCGCTCACAGTTCGAGTTTCTGGCGCCCATGCTGGGCGAAGCCTTGCGGCGCATGGATATGGTGCTCGCTCAACCGGCCTACAACTTCATCCTGCACAGCTCGCCGCTGCACGAAAAAACCGGGGATTTTTATCATTGGCATATCGAGATCATTCCCAAACTGAGTCAGGTCGCGGGATTCGAATGGGGCACCGGCTTCTATATCAATCCGGTGTCACCCGAAGAGTCCGCCAAATGCTTGAGAGATGCCATCGTGTAAGGCGGCCGAGACGCCTATGCTTGCCGATCTGTGAGTCATCCCCCGCGAGAGATCCGGATTGCCGCCGATGCGCCGTGTGAGCCGTCTGAGACAGACCGGTTTGTCGCTGATCAGCCTCTGCATCGGCCTCACGCTGCCCCTGCTCAGCATGGAGATTGCCTTGCAGTTCCTGCCGGTCAACGAAGGCGCGCGGCCGCAGGCGGTCAATCAGGAATATCCGGTCCGTCGCTTGGAGCCTCAGCGAACCTTTCTCTGGTCGAAGGGTTGGAACTTTCCCATCATCAACCACGTTCGGACGAACAATGACGGCTTCGTCAATGACCAGACGTATGACCACGCTGGTTCATCTCCGCTGCTGGCTCTCATCGGAGACAGTTACGTCGAAGCGCTGATGGTCCCGTTTGCCGACAACGTGGCAGGCCGGCTGGCCCGGGCGTCGGCTCCAACGGAACGGGTCTATTCATTCGGCACGTCGAGTTCGGCGTTGAGCAGCTACTTAGGCTATGCGGCTTACGCGTCGAAAGTGTTTCGGCCTCAGGCCATGGCCTTCATCATCGTCGGGAACGATTTCGATGAAAGCCTGCTCAAGTACAAAAACGAACCGGGCCATTATTATTTCGTTGAAGATGCCGGCCGCAACCTTGCCCTCACCAGACTCGACTATGACCCCAGTCTCTGGCGGACCATCATCAGAAGCTCAGCCCTGGTACGGTATCTGACGCTCAACACCGGCATCCTGGACTCGGTGCTCAAATGGCAACACTTGCCGTTCGGTCGACCGTCGGATGGGTTTGGTTTTGCGGGAAATACCAGCGCCGCCGTGACTCCGCTTCGCATGACGGACTCACAACGAGCGGTTGATACCTTCCTCGCATCGATTGCGGCCGCCACGGGCCTGCAGCCTGATCGCATCTTGTTCGTGGTAGATGGTGTGCGCCCTCAATTGTACGACGCATCACGTCTTCAGCTCGCCGCCGACTCATACTTCGGTCGGATGCGCCGATATTTTATGGACCAGGCCACACAGCAGGGATTCGAAGTTATCGATCTGCACACACATTTTTCTGAGCATTACCAGCAATACCATCAGCGGTTTGAATTTCAAACCGATAGCCATTGGAACTCGTTGGGCCATGAAGTGTGTTTCGAGGCCATCATCCGCTCACGCCTCTATGCGTGGTTTCGTACTCTCACTCCCGTCAATTGAGGCCGATCCATAGGGAACGGGATGGGGAGGCAGAATCCATCAGCACGATAGGAGGGCATCGTGAACGCACAGAATGTCGCATAGAGACACACATCGTTTGGTGATCTAGTCTCGATAACCAAACATTCAAGCGCCTCGCCGTCTTCTCTGCCCTCTTGTTTCTCGGGGTCATCGGCCTGCTGATCTTCCACATCGTGCAAGGCATCAAGCAGTCACAGCCGATATCGTCGAACGCTTCCCGGCCGCTGTCTGTGGCCTGAGAGGGAGCCGTCGCCATTCTGTCCGTTTGCAATCCCGCCCAAGTCAGCCGTATCATCGCGGCATGATCGTCCAACTGAGCCATCCACAACGCCAAGTCGAAATCAAAGGCCCCAAGCGCACGAAGGAATTACTGCGCGAACTCAATCTCGTCCTTGAGGCGCATCTCGTCATCCGGGGTGACGATCTGGTCACTGAGGATGAAATGCTCGCCGATGGCGACCAGATTGAAATCCGGCCGGTCATCTCGGGCGGCTGAACCGGTGCTCGTCTTCCCTAATCCTTTACGACTGACGGATCACTCATGAACTGCGGCAAGTGCAAAACCAAGGCTGTCATCAACCTCCCGCGGCACAATGCCGCCTTCTGCAAGGACTGCTTCTCGACATTTGTCCACGAGCAGGTCGCGCGCGCCATTAAGTCGTTTAAGATGTTTACGCCCGAGGATCGCCTCCTCGTTGCCGTCTCCGGCGGCAAGGACAGTCTCGCCCTCTGGCATATTCTGCTCACGCTCGGCTACCGCGCCGACGCGCTGTATGTGAATCTCGGCATCGGCGGGTACTCCGAGGAGTCGCACCGGAAAGTGCAACACTATGCCGACACCGTGGCCGCCGCCCACGGTGCGAAACTCTTGGTCCATGTCGTCGAGCAAGAAGCCGGTGCCGGCATTCGTGAACTGGCCACCATGCTTCATCGTCCGACCTGCTCGACGTGCGGGACCATCAAACGGTACCAGTTCAACCGCGCGGCGGTTGAGCAGGACTATGACGTGATGGCCACGGGCCACAACCTCGATGACGAAGCTGCGCGCCTCTTGGGCAACGTGTTGCACTGGCAGGAAGAGTATCTGGACAAACAGGGGCCGGCTCTGCCCGCCTCCGTCGAAGGCTTCGCCAAGAAGGTCAAGCCGCTCTGTCGACTTTCCGAGCGCGAGATCGCCGCATACGCGGTCGTCAATCGCATCGACTACATCGTCGAAGAATGCCCGATGGCCAAGGGCTCCAAAATGATCCTGTACAAAGAAGTCCTTAACCGGCTGGAAACGGAATCACCCGGCACGAAGCAACGGTTCTATTGGGGCTTTCTCGAGAAGCAGACCAAACCGGACGCACCCAAAGAGTCCATGGCCGAGAAGGATCAGCGAACGCTGCACCCCTGCCAATCCTGCGGACAGCCCACCACCGCAGATACCTGCTCCTACTGCAAGATGATGGCGAAAGCCAAACGCACTCCCGCCCATCCTCAGGTCTGACTCTAGATTGGCCCCGTCAAGGTCACGTCCGAAAACGGCCAGAATTTCGCCGTCGAATATGGCAGAGTATCCCCATGTCCCTGCTCGACCCCGATATCTGCTACCGTGCGCTGCAGACGCGTGACCCGCGTTTCGATGGACGGCTCTTCGTAGGCGTGGTCTCCACCGGGATCTATTGCCGCCCGATTTGTCCGGCCAGGACGCCAAAATTCGACAACTGCCGATTCTTCTCCAACAGCGCGGCTGCCCAGGCGTCCGGCTTCCGCGCCTGCCTTCGCTGCCGTCCCGAGCTCTCTCCCGAACTGGCCTGTTGGCGTGGCACCTCAAATACCGTCTCCCGCGCCTTAGCATTGATCGCGAACGGGTTTCTCGATCATGACAGTGGAACGGTCGAGTCACTGGCAACGCATGTCGGCATGGGCGCGCGTCAGTTACGCCGTCTGTTCGATCAACACCTCGGTGTGTCACCGGTCGTAGTCGCACAGACCAGACGGCTGCTGTTTGTGAAACAGTTGCTCCATGACACGAGGCTCTCGATAGCCGACGTGGCCATGGCCGGAGGGTTTGGCAGTGTACGCCGTTTCAACGCTGCCTTCCGCACCCTGTATCACAGACCGCCCAGCGAATTGCGGCGCGACATCTTACACATCGGCAGCACTGTCGCTGTCGACGCGCCCGTCATGTTGTACCTTCCCTATCGACCGCCGTATGACTGGGAGGCCATGCTGAGCTACCTCCGTGCGCGCGCCATTGATGGCCTGGAGGTCATCGAGGCTGGCACCTATCGGCGGAGCGTCACGCAAGGGGGCCTGCACGGCACTGTCACGGTCGCGCACGCTCCGGGCCGACATAGCCTGCTGGCCACGATTCAGTTTCCATCGGTCCGCGCCCTTCACGCGATTGTCACCCGCATCCGGCATCAGTTCGATGTGGCAGCCGACATCGACACCATTGCGGCTCATTTGTCCAAGGACCACACCCTTGCTCCCTTCATCGCCTCACGGCCAGGACTACGCACGCCAGGCTGTTGGAATGGGTTTGAGCTCGCAGTGCGAGCCGTGCTGGGACAACAGGTTACGCTCGAGGCGGCACGCCGGCTAGGGAGCAGGCTGGTTGATCTATTCGGAGACTCCTTGCCCAATGCAGCCGACACACGCCTAGTGCGAACGTTTCCCTCTGCCGACTGTCTCGCCAGCGCCGACCTGAGCCGCCTCGGCATGCCGGCGGCGCGACGGGCCACAGTGAAGGCCCTGGCCCAAGCGGCAGCGGCCGACCCACAATTGTTCATACCAAAGGGATCAATCGAAGAGAGTCTTGCGCGGTTCCGCGCCATCCCCGGCATCGGAGAATGGACCGCACACTATATCGCCCTCCGCGCCCTGCGTGAGCCGGATGCCTTTCCCGCCACGGATCTCGGCATCTTGCGAGGCGCCGCCCGACTCGACGGAACGGCACCAACTGCGCCCCAACTGCTGCAGCGCGCGGAGGCTTGGCGGCCCTGGCGCGCGTATGCGGCACAGTATTTATGGAGCGTCGACCATAAACGCACTGACAATGTCACGGAGGTTCATCATGCCTCAGAAACTTCGCCTGCTCACGGTGACGCTCTCGACACCGATCGGGAAACTCGTCGTCATCTCCGACGAAAACGGATGCCTGCGAGCGACCGACTGGTCGGACTATGAAGATCGCATGCGCCGATTGCTCGCGCGCCATCATGGAAAGGACGAGGTCGAACTGATACCGGCGCCACCCTCGTTCGGCCCGGCGTCAGTCATCGCCGCATACTTCGATGGAGAAATTCACGCGATCGATTCCCTTCCGACCTCCACGGAAGGCACCGCGTTTCAGAAACGCGTCTGGCAAGCGTTGCGCGAGATCCCCGCGGGACAGACCGTGAGTTATGGTGAACTCGCGACGCACATCGGGAAGCCCGCGGCGGTGCGGGCGGTCGGTTTGGCCAATGGCGCCAATCCCATCGGCATCGTCGTGCCTTGCCACCGCGTGATCGGAGCCGACGGATCGCTCACCGGCTATGGCGGAGGCCTGGAGCGCAAGCGCTGGTTGCTGAATCACGAGATGCGGGCTGTGCGCCGTTCCTCAGTCGCTGCTGCTTTCCACGAAATACACAGGCAGGATGATACGATGCGTCTCTTTTATTGACGAGGAGGTCACAATCATGAAGGTTCCATTCACTCTCGGAGCCGTATGGCATTTTGGTCTGGCCGTCCGCGATCCTCGCGCGAGCGCCAAATGGTTCATGCGGATGTTCGGACTGAGCAAGCAGTTTGAATACGAAGGTGTGGTCGGGATCGGAAACGACAATGTCCTGATCGTATGCATGAAGGGCAAGCCCTCTCCAAAAACGCTCGGCCACATCTCGTTTCATCTACCAAACCTGGCGACACTGAAGAAAGCTCTGGCCCATCTCAGGAAGCATCGAGTCAAGCTGGAAGATCCGGGCAACGAAATCGGCCCCGTGGCTCCCGGCTCTAAAAGCATGGGGATCTGGTTTTCCGATCCGGATGGCTACCGCTGGGAGCTGGCCGTTCGAAGCAAGAAATAGCCGGACGGCGAACGACTTCCTGCGTGGCATGTCTGCCACCCACTCAGTCGACGAATTTTCTAGGCTCCGGCGGCAGGTTGGCAGGGCGGTACGGCGGCTGCGCGTTCTCCCACCGCTGTTGAACACCGACATGGATCGCGGCGGTTGGAGAAATTGCCCGGACTGAAGGGCGCGGGGTGATGAAGGGCGCCTTATAGGAATCATGCATCGGCGTCATCAGCGGGTCTCCCGTGATGGCCGGCGACCCGTTCGCATCAAACGCGCGAGCGCTGAACAGAATGCCGTGGGGCTGCACCTTCTTCAGCATCCAGGCCAGGGCGAGATCCGAAAGCCCCGTCTCCGTATATCCCCCACCGATGTCGGCATGGACACCGGCGAACCACACCTGCTCGACCCCTTCGCGAGCATCCCACAACGTCGGCACGAAGCTTTCCCGTTTTTCATCAATCGCGAGCGCGTGATATCCGAATCGCACATTCGGATGTAATGCGGTGTCGTAGAACTGGAACAGGAGATGATCGAGCGGACTAAAGAACCCGAGAGGAATACCGAGCGCTCCGACCGTATCCCACACGCCGATGACCTCAATCATCACATCCTGACACTGATAGTCCGCGCGAAATTGAGCGGTCACCGTCGGGTCGTTGCGGCGATAGACGTCGAAGGCGTGGCTCGCACAGGCGTAGTTGAGGCGCGATTTGGCTGGAACCTCGCAGCGCGTCAGCATCCCCCCAAGGCTCCTGGCCGTGAAGGCGCCCCGGCTGAATCCGAATAGGTACAGGCGATCACCGGCTTCATATTGTTCGCTCACAAATTGATAACAGTCGCGCAGCTTGAGTTCGATGCCTGCGCCAGTGGCACCTTCAGCCACCCGCACCGCCCAGATGCCGTCGGCGCCCACGCCGTCGTCGTAGCACGCGACCTGGCCAGGCACCGTTTTGACGCGCGTGGTGGAGGAGCGCGCTTGCGCTTCGCCGGCCAACAGTGCGAACAACTTAAAGACGTTGGTATCCGCCGGCGTAAAATCCTCCGACGTCACGTCGTCGGCAGCGGGGTGATTCCACGTGCCATCGGTGCAGACGATGATGTTCTTGGGCATCATGCATTCCTGAACATGGTTGAGGCGCCCTCACTGCGTCGACATGTCACCAGGCGTCGCCGTTGGAGGGATTCTGAATCTTGTCCCACCCGAACCGCTGGAAGGTCATATCGGCCGGCTGAACCTGCAGATTCGTGAACAAATCGGTCATCAGCGCCTGAATCGGGAAAGCGACCAGGTTCACCCCCTGCCCTCCCTCGGTGATGGTTCCCTGAGCGAGTAGGGAAACCGTATAGGTTCCGTCCGCATTCGGGAAGCTCCACCAGGCCCAACTCGGTGCGTCGATAGGGGTCAACTCGTGTCCTCCTGACCAATCCAACCACCTGTGCGCGGGATAATTCTCCTTCGCGTTCGTCCACACAAACAACGAAAACTCGGCCGCCATGAGCATCTGATAGAACATGATACGGTTAGGATTCGTGCCGTTGGCCGCCACGACCTCATTGTCGGTAATCCCCCAATACCAGGGGTCTTCTGCAAGCCGCCCGGCAACATGCAGCTTCACGGGATCGGTGATCACGGTTTGCAGGTCGAGATAGGTTCCATTCAATGCATCGCTGAATAACGTATCGACGGTGGTCTTGAAATCCTGATATTGAACGACGGTGGTCGGCGGGCCGCCTGAGGAGGGCTGGCCAACGAACGACCCAAACAGCGAAGCCACCACGGCAAGACCGGCTTGAATTTCAGGGCCCAGAGGAACCGCCGCCAACCCCCACAACGCGGCGTCGATGACCGCACCGGCCCAATACGAAACCGGCGCCGGTGATGTGACGGGATCCAGGGTGAGATTGCCGAAGCAGTGGTTCAAGTCCTTGTCCTGCTGAATGCTGATCGCCAATGCAAGACCGGCCATATCCGCGGAAAATCCGTACATGGTTCCGACCCAACCAGCCTCGTCCGCAATAGTCGGCGCCACGGCATCCCAATCTTCTTGAGAATACCCCGATATGGGCATCATGTCCTTGATCTGCGTGGCCCATCCCGCAAAGGTCTCGGCGTTGGTCAAATTGGCGTATTGGTAGCGAATGTCGCCCGTCTGCCCATCGACTCCCAAAGCCGGTGGGATCAGGCTCTCACAAATTTGCCGGTAGAGTTGAAGCTGTGTCCCGGTAAACGGCGTGAAAGGAGTGGCAGGCAATGCCACCAGAAAACTGAGATTCCAACCCGGCACGCAATAGTGAGATTCATAGACACAGGTGAGATTCCCCGGCGACCACATCAACAACCCAATGGACGCGCCGGGTGCCAAGGCCAACAGCGACTCGCCGGGTCCGTTCAGGCGCGCCGGGTAATGCTGATTAAAATAAGAAAGCCCCCAGCCGTCAGCCGCCCCTTGCCAGACGCAGTACAGACCGCTGTTTTGCCACTTCAACACACCGGCCCAGCCGCTGTTCGTCGCCTGAATGATGAAGAGCGCATCGCCGGTGCCGTCAAGATTTGCCACAGAGAATGCATCGGAAGCGCCGAAGAACCCCCCGGCATTCACCTCCCAATCCTGGGCTCCGTCGATCCCCGGAACCGTCAGACCGCACCGCCAGATGACGTTGAGAGCAGCGGGGATTCCCCACTCAGTCACCACCATCCCTTTATATTCCGCCATGGGAATGATGACCTTGGCAACTCCCGTACCATCCAGATCGGCCACCAGGAGACTGGCCGACTGGGTCACGTAGTCGGGAGCGTTGCCCGCAGACGAGGAGACGTGCCAGATGACGGACAGTGCTCCGCCGGACCATTTCGCCACCGCCAGAGCAGGATTGAGCTGATTGACCTTGTCGGCATAGCTTGGAACAAGGAGAATGAGTTCATCCTCCTTATCGCCGTCCACATCCGCGACCGCGAACTGATCGGCGTGGCCTAACGTCCACGCAGGAACCTTCCCAACCCCCGGGATCGAACCGTTATTCAGCCATACAGAGCTGAATGCTCCTGCATTCCACTCCATCAGGCCGACGAGCGTGCCGAGGCCTGACACGGGCTGAACGAACAGGATCCGGTCTCCACCCTCACCGGCTGGACTATGCATGGGATACAACTGGAGTCCCGGCGCCAGCGGGCACGAATGAGTCCCTGGGATGCCCGAAATGACCCCGAACGTTTGCCACACGCAGCTCAAGCTCTGGCCGTCCCACTTGAGGACACCGAGACTGGCAGACGCCCCGGTGTAGCCGGGGAAGAAGGCGATGATTTCCTGGATCCCATCGCCATCGACATCCGCCGACCAAAAGGAGAAATTGGAGCAGGACTGCGGCGCCGGCGATGGAGGATACATCCAATTCGGAATTCCGGCGGAGGATGACCACTGCACAATCAGCATCGACTGCTGATTGCCGCTCCATCCGGGGTCGAGTTCATTCGGCTGCACGTACGACAAGACGCTGAGACAGGCGACCGGACTGGTTGGTTGCGCCGAGCTGACGATGAATTCGTCGCGCCCATCGCCGTCAATGTCTCCGCAACATCCGATCGTGGAAAGGTGGCCAGGGTCGAAGTTCCAGGCAAAGGTGGCCGGAAGCTGTAACAGCTTATGATCGGACACGGCCTCGGGAGACGTGGCTGTAATCATGATGCCCTCCGCGGCAATGTTGCGTCGGCTCGACGACGCTTCAGAGAATTTCGGTATTGTTGTCGCTGCGCTTCCCACCCTTCCGTTTCCGCCGCCGCCTTGAGCGCCTCGATGGACACGGGCTTCGTCACACAACGGCCAGCCAATTGAGTCAGATCGATCTGCGACGGCGAGCACACGTACAGATGTCGCAATGCCGTCAGATCGGCGGTTGGTTTCTGCTGATACTGATATCCCACAATGATCAGATCGGCGCTTTGGTAATACTCGCTGGTTCCGTGGATATAGAGACTTGAGAGGATCGAATTCTCACGAAGAACAAAACCTATGGGGCTGCGGGCCGGCGGATTGTTGCCTCCGATCTGACCGGTGGATGAGCCATCCTGGCCAGTAAAACTCAATGCACTGACGATATCACCCGCATAGAAATCCACTTCAACAATCGGGTCTGCATCGGCATAAACCGTGACACAACCTTCTTTGAGCGCGCCGCACACAACCTGCGTTTGACCGCCTGGACCGCCACCGGACGGATAGTTGAGACGCACGCCATTGATCCGGTCTGCTGCAAACACGTCGATCGTCGTGAGCGGTTGGGTCGGGGCCGGCGGATTGAGACTCCACCAGGGCCGAATCGGTATCGGCGAATAGTCCGACGAGCCAAAAGCCATGCTATAGAGCTCACGATGCAGAACTACATCGACCTGGCCTGAATTAAAAAATGGCCACAGGTTTCGAAAGTCGAGCGCCTTCAGCGTCATCCACGTGAGGAAATTATTCTGCTTGTTCCACGCCGTCACATTGTAGTGATAGCCTAATGAATAATTGACCGGATCGTTGCCGGAATTGCAGAATTGCACATAGGCATCTTGCGCCGCCCCGAAGGCACTCGTGCGCCGCCCATACTCCTGCCCGAATGTCGTGTCCACCCATTGGCAAACATCCTGAATGGCCTGATTCATTTCCTTCGTGGCCACGGCCACATCGGCATCGGTCCATCCCCAATCTTTACCATGCAGCACGCCGTCTCTGAGCAGCGCGAGGTACAGGTTCACCGCTTGGGCGTAATAGGGAAGCAATGCCACCTCGTACCCGCGCGTCTGAAACTGCGGCATCTGTTGAACAAAATTGAGCTTCGCACTGGTCCAATTCTGCGAAATGTTGATGGGATCGTTGGTGGTAAGCGCATCCTGGTAATCCTGGATCGATCCCTTAAGACCTTGCAACGTTTGGGCTTCCAGATTCTCAACCAATTGCGTGAGGTCCTGCTGGACGAGCGCTTGCACCTGATCCTTGATCTCGTCCCAGACGTCTTCTTGATCACTCGGCCATAGGATATAGACCAGTCCGCTGAGCAGGGATCCTACTTCCGGTATCAAGCCCAAGGTGCTGGCGATGAGGTTCATCGCCGTGTTACTCCAGTCGCTAATATCGGTTGGAGCAGGACCGATTTGCTGGGGAGGTTGAATCACGGTAGACATGCGGGCCTCCTTTCGAAGTGATCGGCCGCGTGCCCACCGGAGGCATGCGCAGCCTCGTCGACGGTAATGGACATGTGTAAATGCCTAGGGCTTCTCCTGAGGCATGAGAACGAGAAGACGATATGCCTCCTCGAATCAGCAATCAAACAGTATTTTGACTGGATCCGTTAGGCCCCCTATTTAGTACGACACATGCGTCAGTTCACCACCGACAGCATGGCGGAGCGAATGACCTCGCCTGCGTTCGCGTCTCTGACGCGACCGCAACACCCGTCATCCCGTGCTGCTTCCCACACGTTTTGCTTCACCCGTCCAGAGGGTGTATAAATTCGACGGGTGATGCGATGCTTCGGTCCCATTCAACGTATTTCCCGCGTCTCTTCCTTCCATGCCGCCGTCACAGGCGCTTGGTGTCGGGCCCTGTGGCTCGCCTTTCTCCTTCTCGGATGGCCGCCCTCGACCGGCGCCGACCAGTCCGCACAATCCTCACCGGCTCAGACGCCTCCTCCCGTCACCCTTCGTTTCGTCTCCTGGAAGCCCGATCACCCGCGCGTATGGGAGGAGGCTCTCGACCTGTTCACCAAGGCCCATCCGCACATCTCGGTGGTCCGTGAACTCGCGCCCCATTCCTCAACGGCTTACCACGATCTCCTGACGCAGAAGCTGAAGAATCGCGATGCGACAGTCGATGTCTTTTTCATGGATGTGATCTGGGTCCCGGAGTTTGCCGCAGCCGGTTGGGCGCATCGGCTCGAGGGCCGGTTTTCTCCGGCCATGCGCGAGGAGTTTCTCCCTGCCACGATCGAAGTCGGCCGATACACCGACCATCTGTACGGTATCCCGAGCCGCATCGATGCCGGGCTGCTCTATTACCGGGCGGACTTGCTGGCCAAGTATGGCTTCGCGCCGCCGACAACCTGGGATGAACTGGCCCGGCAGGCGGAGACGATTGTCGCCGGAGAACAAGAAAGTAATCCAACTCTGCGCGGCTACTCGGCGCAATTCAAACAGTATGAAGGCCTCGTCTGTAACATGTTGGAGTTCATCGACGGCCACGGCGGGAGCCTGCTGACGGCGGATGGGACACGGTCCGCTTTGGCCCGATCCGAGTCGCTGGCGGCCGTGCAATTCGTCCGTGATCGGGTGATCGGCCGGCTCGCCTCACGGGCTGCGTTGACCTATCAAGAACCGGAGTCGCTTTCCGTGTTTCTTCACGGCCACGCGGTCTTTCACCGAAACTGGCCCTATGCCTGGGAGCTTGCCAACAATCGGACTCGTTCGACGATCGTCGGCCGGGTCGGCGTGATGCCCCTTCCCGGGTTTACTCCGGGGCGAACCTCCGCGGCGCTCGGCGGCTGGCTGTACGGCATCAGCGCCTACTCGCAGCATGCCGACGAAGCCTGGGCACTCATCGAATTTCTCTCCACCCAGGTCATGCAAAAGAAGTTCGCACAGGAGGCCGGCATTGCTCCATCCCGCTGGGCGCTGTTTTCCGACCCCGACCTGCTGGCGGCTGCGCCGCAACTCCGCAACCACTTGACCGTCCTCCGGTCTGCGACCGCTCGCCCTCGCTCGCCCGTGTATCCTGCCGTCTCGCATCTGCTGCAACGGTATTTCAGCCGCGCCCTCGCCATAGACGACCTCGACCTCGCGCAGGAAGCGGCGGTCACCGACGCCCACATCGATCGGCTGCTCGCGCTCACGAGGACGGCGCCATGATCCGCCTGTCACAGATCAGGGTGCGGCGCGACAACCTGGCGGCGTGGACCATGGTCGCGCCGGCGCTGCTCGTGACCATGGTCTTTGCGCTGTACCCGGTCCTGGATTCGCTCTGGCTTAGCCTGCACCATATATTCGTCGGCATTCCGCAGCTCGGCAGTCCGTTCGTCGGCCTGGACAATTATCTGACGCTGCTCCGAGATCCGGCGGCGCAGCAGGCACTCTTGGTCACCCTCGCGTTCGTCGTCCTCTCCACGTTGCTGGAGTTGGCCTGCGGACTGATCATTGCGCTGGTGATTCACGAGCGGTTTCGCGGGCGCGGACTCGTCCGGGCGGCGATTCTGATTCCCTGGGCGATTCCTACGGTCGTCGCGTCACAACTGTGGCGCTATATCTTCAACGACCAATACGGGTTCGCAAACTTGTTGCTGTTCGGCGACCGCGTCACCGACTATATCCCCTGGCTGGCCTATCCGGGCATTGCCTTCGGCATCATCGTGCTGGCCGACGTCTGGAAGACCTCCTCCTTCGCAGCCTTGCTGATCCTGGCCGGCCTCCAGGTCATTCCCGATGACCTCTATGACGCCGCCCGGGTGGATGGCGCCACGATAGGGCAACGATTTTGGCACATCACGCTGCCGTTGCTGAAGCCGGCCCTGTTGCTTGCGTTGTTGTTCCGCACCATGGATGCGTTTCGCGTCTTCGATCTCGTCTTCGTGATGACACAAGGCGGCCCGGGCGACGCCACCCAGGTTCTGCAGTTCTACGGCTACCAAACCCTGTTCACGGAAGGCCGCATCGGGTATGGCTCCGCCATATCCGTCGCGGTATTCCTGATGATCCTGGCGCTCTCGTTGGTGTACCTTCGCGCCATCGGGTCGAGTCTCTTGGAGCGGAGGCACACATGACTCGACGCGTCCTCCTCGCGCTGAGCATCCTCGCCACGGTAGGCTTGAGTCTCCTGCCTTTCCTCTGGTTTGTCCTCACGTCGTTCAAGTCGCAAGGCGAGATCGAAGCCGCGCCGCCTGGCTGGTGGCCTTCAGGCAGCTTGGGATTCTACCGCGCAGCCCTCTTCGACCATCATCTCTTCGACTATGTGCTCAACAGTGTCGTGGTGGCCGGTTCAACGACCCTGCTTGCCCTCTTGTTCGCCATACCGGCCGCTTACGCACTGGCACGGCTCACCATCCCCGGCAAGCAAAGCATTCTGGCCGTGCTGCTCTGCGTGTCGATGTTTCCTCAAATGGCCATCGCCGGGCCGGTCTGGCGTTTGCTCGATTCACTCGGCGGTCTCAACCAACGCTGGGGCGTCGTGCTCCCCTATGTGGCCTTAACCCTGCCGTTGGCGATCTGGATTTTGGCCAGCTTCTTCAAGGAATTGCCGCCGGAGTTGGAAGATGCGGCGCGTGTGGATGGCTGTGGTCCCTGGAGAACCCTGTTTCGGATCACGCTCCCGCTGGCGACTCCGGGCATTTTTACCGCCGCGATTCTGATCCTGATCTATGCCTGGAACGAATTCTTCTTCGCCCTGTTGATTCTGACCCAACCGGAGCAACAGACTCTTCCTGTCGGGATCGCGCTCTTCCAGGGCGAATTCACCATGCCCTGGGGCGAGTTGGCCGCAGCATCAGTAGTGGCGACGCTTCCATTGATCGTGGTCGTGCTCTTGTGCCAACGATGGATTGTGAGTGGGCTTTCCGCCGGGGCGGTAAAAGGCTAGTAGAATGTTGAACAGTCGTACACCGTCCCCAGGAACCGGTTGTTGCCGAACGTGTGGCTCGGATTTGGATACCCCACAGGCTGTTCAGAAAGGCCGTCCAGCAAGGCCGCAGCAATGCGAAGAGGCGAGGCGTACCCTTGCCGGTTCGTTGAGCCTCTGAGCGATGCGGGAACGCCGCTGGCGGCCTCTCTCAACAGCCTGCTAGGAAGTCGCGATGGCTGAACTCGAACTACGTGGCATCTCAAAATCGTTTCGTGACCAAGCCGTCCTGCGCGACATCTCGCTGCAGGTCCCGGATGGAAGTTTTTCGATTCTGCTCGGGCCTTCGGGCTGCGGCAAATCAACCCTCCTGCGCATCATCGCCGGGCTCGACAGCCAGACGTCGGGCCAGGTGTGCATCGACGGAACCGTGGTGGATCATCTCCCCCCGGCGGAACGCGACATCGCCATGGTGTTTCAGCAATACGCGCTGTACCCGCACCTCTCGGTCCGCGAGAATCTCGCCTTTGCCCTCACCATACGACGAACCCCGCGCCGGGTGATCGACGAGCGCATTGCCGAGGCCGCACAATTACTGGACATTCAGCCCCTCCTCGATCGCAAGCCCAAAGACCTCTCGGGAGGGCAGCGGCAGCGGGTCGCGATGGGCCGGGCCATTGTGCGCAAGCCCAAGCTGTTCCTGTTCGACGAACCGCTCTCCAACCTGGACGCGCAGCTTCGCACATCGATGCGAATCGAACTGAAAAAATTGCAGCAGCGCCTGCAGGCCACCATGATCTACGTCACCCACGATCAAGTTGAAGCCATGACCTTGGGGGACCGCATCGTCGTCATTGAGGGCGGGCGAATCCGGCAGATGGATGCGCCTCATCGCACGTATGCCACGCCTGCGGACCCCTTCGTCGCCTCCTTCATCGGGACACCTCCGATGAACCTCTGGGATGGCACCCTCACGACTCGCGACGATAAGACCGTCTTTCGGAGCAATGGCTTGACCGTCCCACTGCCGGCCAGGTTGACCCCACCTCAGGCCAAGCAGGAATCCGCCGCCACCATCGGCATTCGCCCCGAAGACATCGCGCTTCGGGAAATGCCGGCAGCGATCCAGGTGGATGGGCTGCTCGAACTGGTCGAGGATCTCGGAGCGGATCTGCTCCTGCATTGCCGGGTCGGCGACCATCGACTGGTGGTGCGTGCCTCTCGTCGCACCGATACGGTCCCAGACCAGACGGTGAAGCTCTTTTTTCCCGTCGACAAACTCCATCTGTTCATCGACAACCGCCGTGTTAACCCGTCTCCAACCACGGCCACTTGACTGCCGCCCCGGCCCTCTTATCTTTGTACTAACGGCAGCGGCGGCGGAAGAGAAAAACCGCGAGTTCGCTTGCAATGCGTTCGGAGACCTCGTAAGCTCCGGAAAGGATTGCACTCTTCTCCTACGCACACCGGATTATTGTCCACGGACAAACCCTACATGGCCACAACTCAGCGCGGTTATTACGACATCCTCGGCATTCCCCGCGGCGCATCGGCAGACGACATCAAGAAGGCGTTCCGTCGGCGAGCCCGTGAAATCCATCCCGATCTCCATACCGGCACAAAAAAAACGGAGATGGAGAAGAAGTTCAAAGAATTGAACGAAGCGCACGAGGTGCTGTCGGATCCGGACAAGCGAAAAAAATACGATCAATACGGCTCGAACTGGGAACAGGCGGAAGCCTATGAGCAGGCGCGCCAACAGGCCGGCGCCCAAGCGGGACGAGGCGGACGACCCGGTGGTCCCAGCGGCGACTTCGGCGATATCTTCGAAACCTTCTTCGGTGGACGAACTCGCGGCGGAGGGGCCTCCGGATTCGCCGTCGATGGGGAAGACTTGGAAACCGACGTCCACCTCGGCATCCGCGACGTCTTGACCGGTGTCACCCGGCGCATCGACCTCACTGAACGCGTCGCCTGCAAAGCCTGCGGCGGCAGTGCCATCGTGCGCGGCCGTCCCTGTGTCGTCTGCGGCGGATCCGGCGTGCAAGCTGAAAAACGCACCATCGAGGTACGCATTCCCGCGGGCGTGCAACATGATACCCGCGTCCGTCTGGCCGGCAAAGGACAACCGGGGATCAACGGTGGCAAGCCGGGAGATCTCTATCTCCGCGTCCACATCCAAGCCAACGGCATCTTCCGGCAAAAAGGATTCGACATTCAGGTCACGCTGCCGGTCTGGCCCTGGGAAGCGGCCCTGGGCGCCGACGTCATGGCTCCGACGCTGACGGAACCGGTGAAGGTAAAAATTCCGCCCGGCAGCAAAGCCGACAGCAAGCTGCGACTGAAGGGCAAAGGACTCCCGACCACGACCGGAGAGCAGGGAGATCTCTTCCTGAAGCTGAAAATCGTCATGCCCTCCTCCATCTCCGATGAGGAACGGACGCTCTACGAGCAATTGGGCCGCGCTCGCCACAGCGATCCCCGAGCCGAGATCATCGCCGCGTCGAGGCGCGGTTCATCCTGATCGGCACCGCCCTGAGGCCGTCCCCTGCCTATGACCATCGCCGAATACGCGCTGCTCGCGTTTAGTTCGCTCTTTGTGATCGTCGACCCCATCGCCGTGGTCCCGGCCTTCCTCGCCATGACACCGCGGGATTCCGTGGCACAGCGGCTTCGGACTGCGCGGGTCGCGTGCCTCGTCACGGTCGCGCTCCTCAGCGGATTCGCCCTGTTCGGGCAGACCATCTTCAAGTTGCTGGGCATCACCTTGCCCGCAGTGCAAATCGCCGGCGGACTGATCCTCTTACTCGTGGCGTTGGACATGTTGCGCGCGCAACGGTCCACAGTGCAGGAAACGGCCGCGGAGACAGCCGCCGGAACCAGCAAAGACGACATTGCCGTGACACCGCTCGCTATCCCTATGCTGGCGGGACCAGCCGCAATTTCAACGGTGATTCTGTTGGAGACGCAGGCGACCACCTTCATATTGCACGTCGTATTACTGGGATGCCTTGTACTCATCGGGTTGGCGAGTTACATTATATTAGCGATCGGCGCACGCAGCGCGAAGTGGCTCAATCCCATAGCCGAGAAGATTATCTCGCGGCTGATGGGCTTGTTGCTCGCCGCGCTGGCCGTTCAATTTATGGTGAATGCCCTCACCGGAGACCAAGGGCTGTTACGCGGATTGACCGGACATTAATCGCTTTAAACTGAAGGAGGAACGAATGACGACGAAACTGTTCACATTTGCCACCGCTTCGGCCATCGCCTGCGCGCTGACGATCTCCCCCGCCTGGGCGAATCCCGAAGGCGGATACGGCGGGCACGGCGGCGGCTACGAGAAGGGGCAACACGGCATGGGCGCGGCGATGATGGAAATGATGATGCACGGTGGCGCAGGCCACCTCATCCGCCACCTCATGAAACATGAGAAAGAGATCGGACTGAGCGCCGACCAGGTGACCAAACTGAAGGAGTTGCAGCTCAATCTCGACAAGAATCGAATCAAGATGGAAGCCGATATCCAGGTCGCCGAACGGGAAGTGAAGGCGCTCAACGACGATGAGAAATCGGAGATTGGAGCCATCGAAGCGAAGCTCAAACAAAGCGCAGAGGTGCAAGTCGCGCTCCGCGTCTTGTCGATCAAAACCAGACGGGATGTCATGGCGCTGCTGACGCCTGAACAGCGCGCGAAGCAACAGGCCGAGCATGACAAGATGATGCAGCAGCATAAGGGGGCAGGCCAGACGGCCCCCCACGGCAAGAATCCGCATGGCAGCAACCCGCACAGCGCCAACCCGCACGGTGAGGCTAAGCCCCAATAGCCATTCATCAGCACAAATCGGAGGTCCCCATGATCAAGCACATTGCAGTACCCGCCCTGATGGTCGCGGCGCTCTGTTTCGTGAGTGCTCCTGCCTGGAGTGACAAGGGACACAAAGGCAAGGACGAGGAGGGTCATGTCGCCGAGTTGGTGAAGGATGCCAAAGTAACCATCGACCAGGCGATCAAGACCGCGTTGGACGCGGCCCCCGGCACGGCAGTCGAAGCCGAGCTGGAAAAAAAGCACGATAAGACAGTCTGGGAAGTCGAAGTGCTGGGCGCCGACGGCCAGGTGACGGAAGTCCATGTCGATGCGGCAACCGGTACCGTCATCGATAAGGAAGCCAAACACGAGAAGCACGGGAAGAAAGACAAGAAAGAAAAGCACTGATCCCTGTGCGGGGGGGCTGCATCTTCGCAGGTGGTCCTCCCGCACGTCCATCCTCCCCGATCATCTGTTTCCTCCCGCTTCTCCTTCTCGCGTCCCGTCTGAACCCCGGCCGACGGCAAGACCGGCGGATTGACCCTTCGCGCCCATCTGTGCGAAAGTTTGCGGCCCACCAAAGAGAGCGCGATGTGCTGAACGGCAGTCTTCCGATCCCGTAAATGAAGGAGTTCCCATGACGATCGACCCTCGACACAAAAGCCACAACTTGCTCGACGGACCAGGCCGCGCGCCGGCCCGCGCCATGCTCAAGGCCGTCGGCTTCACCGATGCCGACCTCGAACGCCCCTTGATCGGCGTCGCCAACACCTGGATTGAAGTCATGCCCTGCAATTTCCACCTCCGCCGTTTGTCCGAACGCGTGAAGGCCGGTATCCGCGCCGCCGGCGGCACGCCGATCGAATACAACACCATCGCGGTGTCGGACGGGATTTCCATGGGCACCGAGGGCATGAAGGCATCGCTCATCAGCCGGGAAGTCATCGCCGACTCCATCGAGCTGGTCGCGCGCGGACACCTGTTTGACGGAGTCATTGCCCTGTCGGGTTGCGACAAGACCATTCCCGGGACCGTTATGGCACTCTGCCGCTTGAACGTGCCGTCGCTCATGCTCTACGGCGGCTCCATCATGCCGGGGCAGTTCCAGGGACACGACGTCACGATTCAAGACGTCTTCGAAGCTGTCGGCAAACATGCCGCCGGCACGATGACGAATGCGGAACTCAAGGATCTCGAAGACCACGCCTGTCCTGGTCCCGGCGCCTGCGGCGGCCAGTTCACGGCCAATACGATGGCCATCGCGTTTGAATTTCTCGGGATCTCGCCGATGGGACGGAACGGCGTCCCGGCCATGGACCAACGCAAGGACGATGTGGCGTTCGAATGCGGCAAATTGGTCATGGACCTGCTCAAGAAAGATATCCGCCCCAAACAAATCATCACGCGCCGCTCCATCGAAAATGCGATCGCCGCCGTAGCGACGACCGGCGGATCGACGAATGCCGTGCTGCACCTGCTGGCCGTAGCGCGCGAAATGGGCGTGCGGCTCACCATCGATGATTTCGACAAGATCAACCGAAAAGTGCCGTTGCTGGCCGACCTGAAGCCAGGCGGCCGCTTCACGGCGGCGGACCTATATGCCGCCGGTGGCACGACTCTCGTAGCCAAACGGTTGATCGATGCAAAGATCCTGCATCCGGATCAAATCACCGTCAGCGGACGCACGATCGGTGAGGAGGCCAAGGCCGCCGTGGAGAAACCGGACCAGCAGGTCCTGCGACCCCTGTCCACCCCGATCAAGCCGACAGGGGGCTTGGTGATCCTGAAGGGCAACTTGGCGCCGGAAGGTTGCGTCGTGAAAGTCGCCGGACACTCTATTCTGCATTTCAGCGGACCGGCCAAGGTCTATGAGCGCGAGGAGGATGCCTTCAAGGCCGTGCAGTCCGGAAAAATCAAAGCCGGCGATGTGATCGTCATTCGATATGAAGGGCCGTCGGGAGGCCCGGGCATGCGGGAGATGTTGGGAGTCACGGCCGCCATTGTCGGAGCAGGACTCGGCGATTCAGTGGCCCTGCTCACGGACGGGCGATTCTCCGGGGCCACCCATGGTTTGATGGCCGGGCATGTCGCGCCGGAGGCCGTCAAGGGCGGCCCGATCGCGGCGGTGAAGACCGGCGATATCATCACCTTCGACATCACCAAGCGACGACTGGACGTCAATGTGACACAAAAGGAACTGGCCGCGCGCTTGAAGAAGGTGAAACACCCGTCCCCTCGTTACCTATCCGGGGTGATGGGGAAATACGCCCGCCACGTCTCCTCCGCCTCGGAAGGCGCGGTAACGACCTAACCATGGCCATCCTGCTTCGATGGAGTCTCGCGGCGACGATGCTTGCCGTCGCCTGCTTCGTCGAGGCGGGCCACTCCGCTGTCGCTGCGGCACGCGCCGAGGCTGCTTGTACCGACTGGCAGACCCGTCATCCGGAATGGCTCTGGTGCGACGATTTCGAGATCGATCGATTGAAGAGGTATTTCGAATACGACATTCGACATGGCCGTTTCGTCCGTGAGACCGGAGCGGGAGTCGGCCAATCTACCGGCATGCGCACGGAATATCTGCCCGGCGATCCGCACGGCGGTTCGCTCCACCTGGCATTCGGCAAGACTCCGAGCGCGTATATGACGCCGGTCGATGCCGGGACTGCAACGTATCGAGACATCTATTGGCGATTCGATCTGCGACTTCAACCGGGGTGGATCGGCGGCGGCGCCGACAAACTCACCAGGGCCACGATTCTGTCCACCGACCGGTTTGCGCAAGCCGCCATCGGCCATCTGTGGAGCGGAGGACCGCCCGGTTCAGATCCCGAACGACTCTATCTCGACCCTGCATCAGGCACGGATGAACTCGGTGCGTTGCGCACCACAACCTACAACGATTTCCCTCGCTTGCGATGGCTGGGAGCGGCCGTTGGTCGGACTCCCCTGTTCAGCCCGACCAACGTCGGCACATGGTTTTGCATCGAGGTCCATATGAAGCTGAACACCGGCGGTGCCGACGACGGCGTCTTTGAATATTGGATCAACGATCAACTTGAGGCGCAACGGACCGGGATCAATTGGATCGGAACCTATAGCGAATACGGCATCAACGCCGTATATCTGGAACACTATTGGACCTCGGTCCCCTTCACCCGAATTCAACAGCGATACCTGGACAACTTCGTAGTCTCCACCTCGCGCATCGGGTGCGCCCTGTGAGGTTCGCGGCGACGTGGGAGTCCGGACCGCAATACCAACAATTAACCATATCTTGACCCACTAACTTCCTACGGGTGGGGTAGACTGCCGGTCCACTGGTTATGTCCTCGCAGCATACAGCCTCAGACACACAACTCCGCGCTTCGACTCCGAAGGTGACTCGCCATCGGCCGGCCACGAGTGATCTCTCCAGGCCGGAATGGTATCTCAATCGCGAGTTGAGCCTCCTGGAATTCAACCGGCGCGTGCTCGATTTGGCAAAGGACCAGAAGGTCCCTTTGCTGGAACGATTGAAGTACCTCTGCATCGTGAGCTCCAATCTCGACGAGTTTTTCGAAGTCCGGGTCGCCGGACTGAAAGAGCAGGTCACCCATGGAGTCGAACAGCGGGGCGCCGACGGACTGACTCCGTCGGAGCTCCTGGCCCGCATCGCCGCCCTCACGCACCAGTTGGTGCACGAGCAATACGTCGTCCTGAATCAGTCGCTCATCCCTCAGCTGGCCGACCAGCGTATCCGATTTCTCAAGCGCGCGGATTGGATGCCGGCGCACATTCGATGGATGCGCCGGTTTTTCTCACGGGAGCTCCTGCCGCTCCTGAGCCCGGTCAGCCTGGATCCCGCGCATCCCTTTCCCAAACTGCTCAACAAAAGTCTCAACTTTTTGGTGACTCTCGAGGGAACGGATGCCTTCGGCCGCCCCAACGGTACCGTGATCGTCCAAGTCCCACGGTCGCTGCCGCGCGTGATCCGCCTTCCCGCGCGCAATGCCGCCTGGCCGCACGATTTCGCCTTTCTCTCGTCGGTCATCCATGCATTTGTCCACCAACTTTTTCCGGGCATGCGCGTCACCGGTTGTTACCAGTTCCGTGTCACGCGAAACAGCAATCTCTTTGTGGACGATGAAGACGTCGACGACCTCCGACGAGCGCTCGAGGGCCAGCTTCCGGACAGGCGATTCGGCGACGAAGTGCGGCTTGAGGTGGCGGACAACTGCCCGACCGACCTGGTCTATTTTCTGCGGGAACAATTCCATCTCGATGCGCGCGATGTGTATCAGTGCCATGGGCCGGTCAATCTGCATCGACTGATGGCGGTACCCGATCTCGTCGAGCGGCCTGATTTGAAGTTCCAATCGTTTACTCCCAGCGTTCCCACCACCCCGGTGCCGAGCGAGGATTGGTTTGACGCCATCCGACAAGGCGATATTCTGCTGCATCATCCCTTCCAGTCATTCGCGCCGATAACGGAATTCCTTCGGCAAGCGGCAACGGATCCGCACGTCCTCACGATCAAACAGACGTTATATCGAACCGGGGCGGATTCAGCTATCGTGCAATCGCTGGTGGATGCCGCGCGGGGCGGAAAAGAAGTCACCGTGGTCATCGAACTACGAGCCCGCTTCGACGAGGAAGCCAACATCGAACTGGCGCATGATTTGGAGGAGGCCGGCGCGCATGTGGTGTATGGCGTGGTCGGGCTCAAGACACACGCCAAAATGAGCCTCGTGCTTCGACGCGAAGGCCGGATGCTGCGGACATACACGCATCTCGGAACCGGCAATTATCACGCCCGCAATGCGCGGCTCTATACCGATTTCGGATTGCTCACCTGTGATGCGGCGATCGGTCGGGACGTCCGAACGGTGTTTCAGCAACTGACCTCCTTGGGTCGTCCCGGTCGGCTCAAACACCTCCTCCAATCACCCTTTACATTGCATGCCACACTGCTGAAATGGATCGGCCGCGAAACCGACCGTGCCAAGCAAGGGCGACCAGCCCATATCATCGCCAAGATGAACGCGCTGCTTGAACCCCAGATTATTCGAGCCCTCTATAAGGCTTCCCAGGCCGGTGTGAAGATCGACTTGATCGTCCGCGGCCCCTGTGCTTTACGGCCCGGCATCGCGGGACTCTCGGAACATATCCGCGTGCGTTCCATCATCGGACGCTTCCTGGAACACAGCCGGATCTTCTACTTCTTGAACGACGGCGACGACCGAGTCTTTCTCTCGAGCGCCGATTGGATGGATCGGAACTTCTTTCGACGCATCGAAGTCGCCTTTCCGGTGCTGGATCCAGCGTTGCGGCGCCGCGTGATCGACGAAGGCCTCCGACCCTACCTGGAAGACAATACCCACGCCTGGATTCTCCATCGAGACGGGACCTACCGGCGGCAGACGCCCGGACGACGGGCCGCACGTTCGTCCCAGCAATGGCTCATGAATAGACTCGTGACCTAATCTTCTTCGAGCCGCAAGCCACGCGTCACTATTCACCTCTCCTTAAGCGGTCGCTTATCAGGCTATCTGATCACATCATTTCAACAGGTAGATGGAGTACCAAAGATTGGAGACACGGTAGCCCGATGCCGTAGAAGATCCGCCGGACTGCTGCGTCCGCACCCAGTTTCACGTGATCGTGACATAGCCCCAGCCTGGATCCACGCACACGTCCCAGTTGTTCCGCCGCCTGTTAGAGCGCGTCGGCGGACAGGCATTCAAGACGTTGCTCAATACAGGTCCCGCAGAGCGTTGCCTGCGGACTGCGCCTGAGTCGTGAGAACTGAATATCCTGCCTGCATTCACGACACAGGCCGTAGTTCGCCTCGAGCATATGGTGCAACGCGCGCTCGACTTGTCGAAGCGTAGCGGATGCTTGCTGCGTGAGGAGATCGTCGGCAACTCCCCCGCGTTCGTCGGCCGGGGCTGCCTGCTCCAGTTGCAGAGCAACCCTCTTCGCATCGTGCAGCAACAGCATGCGTCTGGTTCTCAGCAGCGCATGGCGGAGAGATAAGACCTCTTGACGGCCTGGGTGGGACCGGTAGGTGCGTGAACCTTTTTCTATAAGTCGCATAGTACCCCCTGTGCTGGTCAGTGAACCGATCGGCACCAGGCTACAGGGAGGGGATCACAGGCGAGTCCAGCTTAGGTAAATTTTTCGTTAACAGACGAGGATGGCAACGAGGGCAGAGTTCGTTCCCATTGGACGGAGCCGCTGCCTCTGTGAGTCGAAGCTTCGACTCAGAACAGCGCATAGGTCGGAGAACGTCGCGCCAAGAGAAGCGCGACATCGACCATTCTGAAGACTAACCCTTACCTCGCCGCTGTTCGACGCCGCTCGATCACCGGCGCCCAGGCCGGTGCGAGATCGCGCGTGGCGGCAGCCAGGAACCGCGCTTCGGCATCGGCATCCCGATTGGCCTGCTTTATGCTGACCGTATGCACGGCGAAATAAGCCGGCGTGCCGATCACCTGAAGATCAGCGATGACTTGCGCCAGCGGCTTACCCCAAAACGCTTCGAAGTAATGCTCCTGCACCTCATCGGCAGCCTTCTCCTGCAGCACCATCGTGGACGTACCGACTTCATACTCCCCCATGAAGCTGATGCTCCCGGGAGCCACGGTCGTATCGCTGTGTTTCACCGCCGTCTTGGGCAACAGGAACAGCGTGACTTCGCGCACCTTGCCGAATCCCTTTTCCGATGTGCTGAACGCCACGGCGGCATACCGCCCAGGCGGGACATTCTGCACATAGACCGTCCCTCCTCCCGCGGCTCCGGGAGGCGGAGCCATGATGCTCGTCGGAATGAGCCTTGAGCCTTCAAGCACGTCGCGGTCCTGCTCGACCTTCACCAGATACACCCGATCTTCCGTGTTGGGGACCCACGCAGCACTCTTGATGCTGATCCCGATCACCGCACTCTGCTGGTCGACCGGCTTGGTGACGTGGACCGGCGAGACGTATTCCCCGGCCAGGCGCTGAAACTGTTTCTTCTGAGGCTTACCGGCACAGGCTCCCCCGGCTAGAAGTGCGAGGACAAGCGCGGCAATCACCATTCGATTCATGGAGGTCCCTCCGGGTGGATCACACCAACCTGTTGAAGCGGCCACAGTGTAGGGGATTATGCGCCACGCCTCAATAGGGACTTCCGCCGGCGATCGTCGTAGACGGATTGGTGAGGCGAGTGCTGATTGGGTACCACGACCGCAGGACGCGCGGCCTTGAATGAAAACGGATCGGGGGTCTTTACAAATGACGCGTGGGCGAGGAAGGCGGCGGATGGAATGGCCTATGGCAACGGCGAAACCGGCGGGAGAGTGACATCCGCAGCGGTTTTCCCCTGACTCTGGTTCTCCAACGAGAGACGCTTCAGCACACTCTTGGCACGCTCCTCCAGGCGGTCGGCTTCCCCTGAGCGTTGCTTGCGTCTCAACAGGGAAGCATAACTCTTCAGCGTCTTCGCGTAGGCCTCGCCATCATACCCGACAGA
Source organism: Nitrospira sp. (assembly GCA_031315995.1). GTDB lineage: Bacteria > Nitrospirota > Nitrospiria > Nitrospirales > Nitrospiraceae > Nitrospira_A. The sequence goes on along the minus strand of JALDRG010000006.1, from coordinate 134,948 downwards.
CTGTTCATAGATCAGAAGCGCCTGTTTATAGAGATCCTCAGACTGCTCCAACTTATTCTGCGATTGATACAGACCCGCCAAATTCTTGAGTTCGCCGGCCACCTGAGGATTCTCCGCTCCCTGCTGTTTTTCACGAATGGCGATCGCCTGCTGAAAGAGGGGCTCCGCCTGCGAGTAGAGGCCCTGCAGCTCATACAGTTGTCCCAAGCGGCTCATGGCCTCGGCCGTATCGACATGGTCGTTGCCGATGGATTTCCTGAAAATGCTGACGGCACGTTGATACAACACCTCGGCCTGAGGGTACTGATTTTGAGCCCGGTACGTGTCCGCGAGATTTTCAAGATTCCTGGCCACAATCGGATGGTTGGGGCCGAAGGCCTTCTCATGAATCGTCAACGCGCGCTGGTATAGCGGCATGGCGCGGGCATGTTGCCCCTGAGCCTGATACAGTTTTGCCAAGTTATCGCGCGTAATCGCCGTCAAACTCTGCTCAGGCCCGAGCTGCTTTTCGAAAATCGCGAGTGCCCGCTGTAATACCGGCTCGGCGTCAGCGAACCGCCGTTGGTCTTGATAGACGACGGCAATATTGTTCAAACTCTCCGCCGTCTTACTATGGTCCGCGCCGAACACCTTTTCGCGGATTTCTCTCGCCCGTTGATGGAGCGCCTCAGATTGCGTGTAGAGTCCCTGCATGCGGTAGAGCTCGCCCAAATCGGTCAGACTCGAAGCCGTATCGGCATGAGACGGACCAAACACACGCTCCCTGATCGCCAATGCCTCTTGAAAGAGCGCCTCGGCTCGCGGAAGACGCCCCAACTCACGATTCACCTCACCCAGCTGACTCAACGTGTCGGCCAGACGTTTCCCTTGAGGATCGAGCACTTCCGCTTCCTTACGCGCGGCCACGAAGGATTCTTCCGCATGGATATAGTCGCCGGCACGCAGAGCGTTATTGCCTTCCTGCATAGATGAACGCCAGCGCTGGTCCGCCGCACAGCCTGAGACGATACCCAGAAAGGCCAGACCGATGGTAAGCGCACGCGCATTCAATCCAATATTCATGATGAGCAACTCTTCGGTGGTGAGACTATTGCCGTTTGGGGACGATCCTACTCGTGGGATACCTCTAAGACTTACCCGCTCTGACGCCTCAAATCAACCCCGAGGGACATCTTTTTCAATGCCCACGAACATCGCCATATTTTTCAATTACTTCGTTGCAGCTTTTACGTTGTTCGAGACTAGGATGAATCGGCTGCACGCCGATCTTGCGGAAGACAGTGGTCATCTCTCGGACACGTGATCCACGTAAGGAGCCAGCTTCGCGATACCGGAGGTATCGTAGGGCAGGACGCTGAAGACTTTGGCCACATCGATCGCCGGCTTTCCGGGACAAAGGATTTTCTGCGCCAGCGTCGCCAGCCATGAGAGCGGCAGGAGCAGCAGTCTCGGCAGCCAAACGACCGTCAGGTCTGGATTGGCTTGCCGGAGACGGTCCAACAGCTCGTGTTTGGATGGTGACACCGGATCGAGTAGGTTCAAGGGGCTGGGGACTTGGTCCCACGCGTCCGTCATCCAGCCAAGAAATCGACCGGCAAACCCGACATCCACGACTCCCAGACGATCACTCGATGAGCCGACGGCGACGAAGATATTACCCAATCGCTTGCCCAGACGGCCCGGCGGATCGAAATCACGATAGTCGACCAGTGCCCCGGGACGAATCACCTTCACGGAAAGACCGAGTTCCTTACCGAGTTGGACCGCGAGGCGTTCCGATTCCAACTTTCCCCATACATAGGGACCCGACCCCTTGCTGTCCGGCTCCAACGGATGGTCATCGCCGATCGGCCGACCGTGGCCCTGCGCCAATACCGCTAGACTGCTGACATGGACGAAGCGCGTGAGACCTGCCGCAGCAGCCCCACGAACCATTTGCTCGGTGGCGTCGAGAGAATTACGCTGATGCTCCGGCCACCCACCGGCCGTTTCTGCCGCGGCGTGAATGACGGTGTCCACGCCCTTGAAGAGCTGCGCGGCAACTCCCGTCGCCACATCGGCCACCACATAATCGGCGCCGGCGATCCGCTCCCAGGGGGATGGCTCACGACGCGCCACCACACGAACAGGACGGCCGCGCGACAAGAGCGCGCGGACGATTTCTTTCCCCAAAAACCCGGTACCACCGGTGACCAGCACACCCCGACTCTCGACCGGTTTCGGTGCAGCCGCCGCCAAGGCCTTGGCCTCTCCCACCTTGAGGGCCTTCGCCACCCGCTCACAAATGCGCACCGTCTCCAGCAAACTCTCCGGCGACAAGGGAGAGGGACCACCGCTCCGCGCAGACTCGTAGAAGGCGGAAAACAGTTCGGCCAAACCGGGATAACTCCGCTGGCTCTTGAGAAAGCGGCTCGCCATTGCGGAGGTTGTGCCGATCAACAATTGCCAGGCTTGTCGGTACGGCGCGAACAACTTATCGATACCGGATGAACCGGGACCGATGGCACGCTGCGTGGTGCTTCGGACGTAATCGGCGAACAACGACCCGTTCCGCCCGATCACCCGCAGATAACTCTCAACGGGACGCCCTTCCAGCGTCACGATCAAAATACCCGTCACTCCGCCGCGTCGCACCAGCGCGTGCACGGTCCCGGCCTGGCTCACCTCCAGCGAGAGCAGTTCGGTCCTTCCCTCGCCGGCCTGTTCCAACACCTGAAGCAACAAATAGACCGGGTGCGGCAGGATATCGAGCAACTGGTGGTCGGCGCGAAGCACCTTGCGGCCGCCCGGCGCATGGCGCACGGTCCGAAATGAAAAATAGCTCTCGACATGTACGACCCGGCCGATTGAGGGCAGATAGCGGGTCAATACCCGCGTCGGCGGTTCATATAGCAACTGATGGCCGGCGCAGACGCGAAGCCCCTTTGCGCTGGCCTCCTCGAGAAGTTGTTGCGCATCCTCTACCGACTCGGTAAAGGGCTTTTCAACATAAATGTGGCACCCCGCCTTGAGCGCCATCCTGGCGAGCGGAGCATGCGAGGCCGGCGGGGTAATGATATGCACCACGTTGAGCCGTTCGGAGGCGAACAGCTCCTCAGGCGTCTTGAAACAGCCGATGCCCGGGACAATATCGCGCATGGCCGCTTGAGCCGCATCCGACGGGTCAGCCACCGCGACCAGCTGAACACCCGAGCAGCGCACAATAGCGCGGGCATGGTGCTGGGCATGACGGCCCGCGCCGATGAGCGCAATCCGCAACGGACGCGAGTCTGGAGGTGTCGGGTTAGAATTCGCCACAAGTCGTCACTGCATGTGCAGTGCTACTATAGTCTATTCCCGCGCGTTCTTGAAGCCTTCTTGGAAATTCGCACAAGGCCACCAAATGAGGCGGGCGCACGGGAAGGATCGAGGACCTGAACGTGTGAACAGGTTCCGCGGACGCGGATGCGGCATCTTGTAGGATGCACGCGGTGCCGACGAACCCTCGCGGATGCCGTACTACATTTATCTCTGCCTGCCGTCGCAGGGAAAACAGTGGCCCATACATTCCGGGCAGAGCCCGCCGTTGAACTGAATCGCCGATCGCTCGGCAATGAAAGTCGCCAGGTCGTACCATTCACCGGATTGATCTGGAACGCGCTTGCACCAGGAGCACAAATTGATGATTCCTTGCGGACGCCCGAGTCGCGCATCCATCTTCCAGACGGCCTCGCTCCGTTCGTCTTGGACTGGAAGCCCTTGCCCACTCGATACGATCTCGTGAAACACAAGCACGGCGCCGAGCACAATACCGCCGTCGTCGACCACCGGCGCCACACTGCCGCGAATGGTCCGGCGGCCGCCCTGCCTGGAGATGAGGATCGCCTCGTCGATGGTCACCATGCGCACCTGGGTCATCGCCTGCTGGGCCGGATTCTCGAACGGTGGCATCGCCCCAACCTCCTGAACGCTCAGGAGTCCCGACACACACATGCCTACGGCGTCTTCCTGACTCCAACCCGTGAAATCCTCGGCCGCGGGATTCATATAGGTCACATGCCCCGCGCGATCGGTCGTCACGATCCCGTCGCCGATACAGCGCACGGTGGTGGCAATCCACCGCAATTGCTCACGCATGTGGCGGTCATGCTGCGCGCGATGCAGCGCCAGTTCAATCGTCGTCCGCAGTTCGTTCGCCTGATACGGCTTGAGCATATAGCCGGCCGGCGACGTGACCTTCGCTCGCTCGAGCGTGTGGGTGTCGGCATAGGCCGTGAGGTAAATGACCGGCACATCCTGTTTTCGCTGAATCTGGAGGGCGGTTTCCACACCGTCCATGTTCCCCTTCAGCACAATATCCATTAAGATCAGGTCCGGATGCATGTCGACGGCCTTGCGGATGGCCTCTTCGCCGGAGGTCGCCGTGGCCGGCACGCGATACCCCAGCCGCTGCAGGCTGAGCTGAATATCTTTCGCCACCACGGGCTCATCTTCCACAATCAAGATGCTGGCTGGTTCCATGGCGTTCACACCCTTTCTGAATAGTGCAGTTGTTGGAAGCGAATCTGCCATTCCGTGCCGTCCCCGCTGTTGAGTTCCGTGCTACCATCCAGCTTCTCCGCCAACAGGGTGACGAGTTCCAAGCCCAGAGAATCGGGATTGTTGAGCACGCCGTCCTTGGGAATGCCGATGCCGTCGTCACTCACGCACAAGGTAAAGGTCCCGTCGACATGATCGAGTAGGTCGATGTGCACCGTTCCGCCGCGGTCCTCGATAAATGCGTGTTTCAAACAATTGGAAACCAGTTCATCGATGATCAACCCGCACGTCAATCCCGTGTCGATATCGAACTCGACATCGTCCACGTTCAATTCCAGCGCGATGAGCGTCGGATCGACCCCGTAGGAACGAAATAAATGGCCGGTCAACGTGCGGATATAGTCGCCCATTTTGATTCGCGACAGATCGCTGGAACGATGCAGCGTCTCATGCAATAGCGCAATCGAGGTGATACGCACCTGACATTCCCGGAACAGCTGATTGACGACGGGGTCCTTGATGGAGGCCGACTGCAAATTCAGGAGACTGGAAATGACTTGCAGGTTGTTTTTGACCCGGTGGTGAACTTCCCGCAACAGGCTTTCTTTTTCCTTCAACATGCGACGGAGCTGGTTTTCCATGTCCTTGCGTTCCGTCAAGTCCATGCAGGTGCCGATATACCCGCCAAATCGCCCCTCCTCGTCGAACAACGGAACTCCCGTATCCGTGATCCATCGATATTCTCCGTCGTGGCGCCGCAGCCGGTATTCCATAAAGAACGGCCGCTCGGATTTGAAGGCGTCCAGATAGGACTTCCGGCAACGATCCAGATCATCGGCGTGAATGCCGGTAAACCAATTGTCTCCGATCTCTTCCTGCACGGTGCGCCCGGTAAACTCCAACCACCGTTTGTTGATGAAGGTGATATGTGTATCCGGCCCGGCCATCCAGACCATAACGGGGGCCGTGTCCGCCATCATCCGAAACCGGGCTTCGCTTTCACGCAGGGCCGCTTCGATTCGTTTCTTTACCGTGACGTCGCGCGCGATGGCCGATGCGCCCATGACGCAGCCGTCGACATCTTTCACCGGCGAAATCGTCAGCGACACATCGATGCGCTCTCCCTGCTTTCGCCGCTGCACCATTTCGACATTGCGCACATGCTCCCCGCACGCGATCCGGTCGAGCATCGTCGGCACTTCATCCAACCGGGTCGGGGGGCAGAGTACGGAGATCGATCGACCAAGAACTTCCTCGGCCCCATACCCGTAGACGCGTTCCGCACCCCGATTCCAACTTTGAATCATGCCGTTCAAGGTCATGCCAACAATGGCATCGTCGGATGATTTGACGATCGCCACCAATTCGGACACCGCTTCCGCGCGCAGCACTTCAAGTTCCTGATTGGCGGCGGCCAGATCCGCCGTACGTTCCTGTACTTGCTGCTCGATATCTTCATTGATGCGCAGCAATTCGGCTTCGTCGCGCTGGCGACGCAAGCACAGCAGCGCCGTCACCCATATCACCATCAATGCAAAGGCCCGATTCATGGCGCTCACCCAGGTCAAGGCGAACAGCGGTCGATCGAACATATCGAGCATTGTCACCAGAGACGCTATGGCGGCCACCCAGAACGTCATACGAGGATGGGGAATTCTTGACGCGATGAGCACGGGCACTACGTAGAGGGTCGTGATGGTCAGGCCCAATGGCAGCCACCAATCGATTGCGCCGATGGACGCGATCAACGCCAAGGCCACTCCCAATATGGAATAGCTGCTGCGCGACATGCCGAGAATGAATGAGGAATCGTTTGTCATACGTACAACGACACCGCGTCTCCTACTGTCCTCCTTGGGAGCAATCCCTATGCCTCGCACGCCATGAACCACGCATCCATCGTCCCGACAACGACGCCGATTCCGGCAAACCACTCGATGATGACGAGCGGCGAAGCCTGTACCGGTATCACTTGCCAGGCTTGCCCGTTCCAACGTAGAGCACCGACTTCTTCGTTCATGGTTCGTCGAGCCAGGATCCGATGCTACGCAGCGCAATGCCCCACAGCGGGCCCTGGTGTACACCGTCGCCTCTTGGTTGTTCAGACTTGAACAGCGTCTCTATCGGGGCGTTTGTCGTCGGTTCGACGACCGGCAAGAGCGTAACCCTTCCGGTCATCAGGTCCGATGAGGCGACTCCGGCTGTTGATTCGCAGAAAAGGCAAGCGCCACCGGCCTGACTGACAATCGTGGACCCGTTGATGGGGAGTAGATGGTGAGGAGCCTTCGGCCAGAGAGGGACGCGGCGTCGGACGCCGGCGCTAACGTGTCCGGTAGAACGATGCGATCGTCTGCACGACGTATTGGAGCTGTTCGTCGGAAAGTTCTGCGTAGATGGGAATCGAAAGCACTTCTTCGGCAGCACGTTCCGAGTGCGGGAAGGCACCTTTCTGATAGCCCAGTTCTCGATAACAATTTTGCAGATGCAGCGGCAGGGGGTAATACACTTCCGTGCCGATGCCGTGGTCCTTCAAGTAGCTTCGCAACTCGTCACGCTTCGAGACACGGAGCGTGAATTGATTGAACACATGAAAGTTGTCGGCGCCCACGATGGGCAAGGTCACACGATCCGTCAATTTCACATCCGCGAAAAACTGCACATACCGCGCGGCATTCCGGCGGCGGCCTTCCGCCCATTCATCCAACCGTTTCAGTTTTACCAACAACACCGCCGCTTGCAAGGCATCCAACCGGCTGTTGATGCCGATCGCTTCGTGCACGTAACGCACCCGGCTGCCGTGGACGCGCAACATGGCGATGGATTCCGACAGAACCGGGTCGTTCGTGGTCACCATACCGGCATCGCCGAAGCCGCCCAAATTTTTCGATGGGAAGAAGCTGAAACAGGCCAGATTCCCCAGCACACCGGCATGCCGTCCGTTTCGGCGAGCGCCGATAGCCTGGCAGGCATCCTCGATCACGCCGATCTGGTGTGCTCGGGCGATCTCGTTAATCGCCTCCATATCCGCGCATTGTCCGAAGAGATGCACCGGGATGATCGCTTTGGTCCGATCCGTGATGGCGCGTTCAAGCAGTCCCGGATCCATATTAAAATCATCCGGTCGGATATCGATAAATACCGGCTTGGCTCCGAGCCGGGAAATCGCTCCTGCGGTCGCGAAAAAGGTAAAGGGCACCGTGACCACTTCATCACCGGCTTTCACCCCCAAGGCCATCAAGGCCAGCAGGAGCGCGTCGCTGCCGGACGCCACGCCAACCGCGTGGGAGCTGCCGACATAGTCCGCCACAGCCTGCTCCAGCGCCGCCACGCGCGGACCAAGGATGAACCCCTGCTCGTCACAGGTGGCCTCAATCGCAGCCAGGATTTCACTGCGCATTGATCGATACTGGGCTTTGAGATCAAGCAGCGGGATGTTCATTGTATCCTCAGGTCCCCTTTACAGTCGATTGGGCTGTAACTTCATCACATCGTCGCTCGGGCGCGTGGCGTGCAGGAGATAGGCATAAAGCGACTGGTACTGCTTGACCGTCTCCTGAATCGTAAACTCCTCCGGAAATTCCTGCGTACCGGTCCGAAGGTCAGTGCGAAAACGCTCGTCTTCAAGTATCTGGCAGACCCGCTGGGCCATGGCCCGAACATCTCCGGCCGGGCAGAGCGTCCCTTGGATGCCCTCGACAATCGCCTCAGCCGCGCCGCCTACCCGCGTCGCCACGATCGGAATCCGGCTGGCTCTGGCCTCAAGCACCGCGCAGGACAACCCCTCCCAGTGAGACGTTAACACGAACACATCGAAGGCTTTCAACAGCGCCGCCACATCGCGGCGCCAGCCGAGCAAGGTCACGCGCTCCTGCAACCCATTCGCCTGTAACAACGCTTCGATCCGTGGCCGCAACACGCCGTCGCCGACCAGGACACAGCGGGCCGCAGGCACACGCTGGCAGACGAGCGTGGCGACGCGGACAAAGTCTTCGGGAGATTTTTGCGGTTTCAAGCACGAGACCGTTCCCACGAGCAGGTGATCAGGGCCCACACCCAGCAGAGCGCGAAGACGATCACGCTCCGGCGACGCTATCCGGGCCGCAAAGGCCGCCGGGTCGATACCAGGCCTCACCACCGATACCTTCGACGCGGTGAAGAGTCCCCATGCGATCCCCTGACGACGATCCGCCTGCGAGACCGCGATCCAATGCGTAGTGATACGTCCGACTATCCATTCGAGGGCGATCAACAGACGTTGTTGCCAGAACGGCTGCGCCGGCGTGATACCGTACCCGTGGATCGTGTGCAGGATGCAGGGGACACCGGCAAGCCACGCAGCCAACCGCCCTAGAATACCAGCTTTTGAACTGTGGGTGTGCACAATCTTTGGTCGGAGCCGTCGGAACGTGCCGACGAGTTCCCATAACGCCCGCAGATCGTGCCACGGGCGAATGTCACGCAGCAGCGACGGAATCGTGCAGACCTCGACCCCGTCGAGCGCATGCGCCTCGGCGGTCAGCATCCCTCCCACCCCCGCGATCAGGACAGGTCGGAATCGTCCGCGATCCAACCCCGCGACTACTCGCATCGCCACTTCCTGCGCGCCGCCTAATTCCAACTTCGTAACCACGTGACACACTACATGCATGGCATTGACGCGCTCAGGCCGCGGCCCTCATCCGCAACCGCGCGGCAACTTGTTGTCCCTGAGCAATCGCGTCTTCCATCGACGTGTGTTCCCATAATCCATATCGCCCGATCGATGAGATGCCGCGGCGCTCCAACTCAGCCAGGAGTTCTTGGACCGCGCGCCCGCGATAGCGATCGAACAGGACATAGGCGTAATACAAATCCTTCACATCCGACATCACCAGCTCGTCGGCCCGTTGCAACACGCCGGCCCGCTCCAATCCTCGACGAACTCGATCGATCAGCGCGGCATCGGATTCCCGCTCCGTCGGCTGGTGCGAAATTTCCACGTACAGAGAACTGCAGCCGGACCGGCCCATCGCAGGTGAAAAATTCATAGGGAACCCCGCGCGATAAAATGGGTACTGGTGTTCCGGGAAGTAGATCCAATGTTTGTCGGAGATGCGCTCGCGCGCGACAGCCAGATTCACGTTCGACACGGATACCCATCGCAGCGACGCGGCCAATTCGCGCAACGATGCCGGGAGATCGACACAACGCCGCACCAAGTCGGGCAAAGGAATCGTCGACACGACCCGCTCATACTCTTCCGTGCGTTCGCCCTGTGCGCTGCGAAACACCGCCCGCCGCCGCCCCGTCTCGATCTCGACCAACTCGGAGTCGTACGATAGATTCTCAATCGAGGGAAGGAACGCTTCCGGCAGTACCTTGATCCCCCCGCTGGCAGGATACAAAAACGATGGGTTATAGCCGAACGCCTTGTCCTTAATACCCAAGGCGCCGTTGACGACATCTTTCACGTCCGGCTTCGGAACCAGCCAGGACACCCAATCGGACGTCAGCTCCTCAAGCGGCACCTGCCACAACTTTTCGTTGAAGGGCACCATGAAATGTTTCGCAATGCCCTCTCCCAAGCTCTCGATGATCCATTGTTTGAACGACCGGCTCTCTACCGGCGGCGTCGACGAAGGGTTCGACAGCGTGGCGATGAATCCCAGCAGGCACTCCCGCACCACTTCCGGCGGGAGCCCATGCGTATTCACCTGAAACGGATACTCCGTATACGTCTCATGAGAGAAGACATAGGATCGGCGGGCGTGGCGCTGCAGTTGACCGGGGAGCAAACTTTCCACCAAGGCCTTGATCGCCGTTTGACGAAAGTGCAGCAAGTGCCCGGTATAGTCGAACGTGAACCCGTCTTTGACGTATGACCGGCAGAGCCCTCCGGCCTCGCGTTCCCGCTCTAGAATCCTATAGGGCATCCCGCGCAGGTGGTAGGCCGCACTGAGGCCCGCCAATCCAGCACCGACGATCACAATCATACTGCGCCGGTCCTTTCTGTCGAACGTGGCGGAACCGCATCCCTGCTGATCGCCGCGATTCCTTTGGACACATTCACGCGAGTCAACGCCACGGCGGCCGCGGCCAAGCCCAGCACCGTCACCCCGCTCAGAATCACGGCGATAGACTGAGGTACCGCCATGACCAGGAGACCGATCCCTCCCAGTAAGGCTGCGCCGACATAACTGAGCACAACGACTTGGGTCACCGAGAGCCCCCAATGCCGCAAGCGAATCGCGAAGTGATCCGGACTGCCGAGAAACACCGGCAGTCCGCGCAAGAATCGGATGTACATGACGAATAGGGTATCGAAAATAGGCATGCCCAGTATCAACACCGGCGTCAGAAGCGATACGGAATGGCCTTCAGTATACTTCCCGATCATCGACAGGGCGCCGAGCATCAGACCGATGAACATCGCGCCGGAATCGCCCATATAAATCGAGGCGGGTCGCCAATTGTATCGAAGGAATCCGATCAGACTGCCCATGAGCGCTGCCAGCATGAACGCAATCGCCTGATCATTATTCAGGATCGCAACCACACACAGAAACCCCGCACTAATCACCCCGACCCCGGCCGATAACCCATCCATGATGTCCAGCAGATTGAAGGCGTTGATGATGCCGATCATCCAGAACACCGTCAGCGCGATATCGACCCAATCAGGCAACGACGCGATTTCGATGCGAATCCCGCTTTTGATCAGTACGAAGACCGCTAGGAATTGGCCTGCCAGTTTGGTTCCCGGCGACAACACCCCAAAATCGTCGATCAGTCCCAACATGACGATCAACGTACCCGAAAGCACGATGCCGAGCACGTCCTGCCGGAACTCGAACGTAAAGGCCAGACTCACGAGAAAGGCGAGATAGATCGCCAGTCCGCCCAAATAGGGAACCGGCTCACGCTGATGCTTCAGTCGACCATCCGGACTATCGACGATGCCGAACTTGAGCGCGGCTCGGCGCGCAAGCGGCACCCCGTAGATCGACAACAGCACCGCGACGAGGAATGTCACAGCTAGCCAAAACATATAGATTAGGAATTACGACTGGCTTGCTGACCCAGCAACCCCAATTTTCTGCCTTTCCTGCATGGCATAGACAGAAAAAAGATCTTCATAAAGGTCTTCATGCCGCTTAGCGGCCGTCGCCATCGAAAACTGTTCACGCGCGCGCCGCATGCCAGCAGAGCCGTAGGCAGCGGAGGTCTTGGGATCAAGTAATACCCGGCACATGGCATCGGCTAACTCCGCCACATCACCCGGAGGCACAAGGATCCCGGTTTCGCCACGGATGACAATCTCAGGGATTCCACCTACCGCAGTCGCTACGACAGGGCGAGCAGCGGCCATCGCCTCGACGATTGCAATGCCAAAGCCTTCATACTGTGAAGGCGATACAAAAAGATCCATAAGCGGAAGTATTTTCTCTACATCGCGCCGCATCCCCGCAAACACCACGTGATCGGCAATGCCTAGAGCCTTGGCTAGATCTTCCAATTTGCATCGCGATGGTCCATCTCCAACCAACAACAGTCTTGCATGTCCCAGTCCAGGCATATTAAGTAATCGCTGAAACGCCTGCAGCAAACTCGTGATCCCCTTGACTGGTTCATCGAGACGACACACTGTTCCAATTATTGGAACACCATCACCTATGCCGATATCGGCTCGCGACAGAGAGGTTTTTCCTTCCAAACGAAGAATATCAATACCGTTGTGAATTACTACATATTTTCCCTTTTCTCCCCCAATCCTTGCCAACACAGATCGCCGTACGGCCTGCGAACAACACGTGGATGCGTGCACCCAGCTTGAAGTCACACGATCAATGAGCGCTAATGGCCATTTACCATAGATCTCTACACCGCGATATGATCCGATCACTACGGGGATCTTTAACACCCGCCCTATAATTCGACTAGCGATATTCGCAAGAAACAAAAAAGCATGGACGATGTCCGGTTGCTCCCTGCGAAGCACCCGCCATAACCTGAATGGCACCCGAACGTCCCACTTTCCCATGCCCCCTAACGCGAGAACCCTAATCCCACGATCACGAAATTCGCCTCCCATCGAACCCTCTCGCTTCAGGACGCAAACACTGACATCGTAACGACTCCTATCAAGATGCGACGAAAGGTCAAGAATCTGGCGTTCGGTTCCGCCAGTCTCCAATCCCACCGTCACCATGATCACCTTTAAGCGATGCGGAGGATTGATACGATCGAATTGACGCTCCAAGGCTGCTGTTTCCCGCTATTGGACAATTAATAGAAAAACCGCCGGTGCCATAACTCCAGACACACCCATCGCCAGACACTCGCTCCGATCTCTATTTCTCCTTTGCAATAGCGTTCGTAGGCATGTCTCAGTTGCGTAGCATTCCAATATCCTCGTTGTTCAAACTCCGACGAGCGAAATAAGAGTTCAAGCTCCGGACGCAACGTCTCTCGAAGCCATCGATCCTGAGGCGTGGCGAACCCTACCTTGTCCGTTCGCTGAGACACTGCGGACGGCAGCACATCCATGAACGCCTCTCGAAGAATTACCTTACTTTGCCCCCGACATAATTTACGTTCGGCTGGTAGGCTTAGCAGGAAATCGACCAATTGAGAGTCTAGAAACGGCAACCTGGCTTCGACGGAAAACGCCATGGAACTTCGGTCTTCGTGATGTAACAATGCGGGAAGACTATGCGTATGAAGATATGAGGCGGTATGACCGGCAAGCGCACCCGCGAACTTGTCATCGTAAGACAGTCCCGTGCGGTCGCGACTCTTATAGGCGGCGGAGAAATTCGGGTCGATCCAAAGTGAATGACGCTTGAATCCAAACCGAGCACTGGCAATTAATTGTGATGGAAGTATTGCCCGGGCAAAATTACTGAATACTGTGGGGTGTATGCGTGCTTGTTGCCGGTGGTATGCCCTGACCTCACCATACGCCTTCCGCCAAGATCCCGCTCGACAGAGATCACCTAGATATGACCCCCAGTATCCTGGGTATCCGCAGAGAAGCTCATCCCCGCCTTGCCCATCCAGCAGCACTTTGACTCCATGTTCAGCGACCACTCGCATGAGCTCCCACTGGGCCAAATAACTCGTCCCAGCGAAAGGCTCTTCTTGTGCCCACAAAATTTTAGGCATGTCTGCATATAACCGCCTCCCATCCGGCATCACCTCCACACTCTTGGCACCGGATTTTGAGACAACCGCATGAATATATGGCCGTTCGTCGCAATTGGGGTCATTGAAATACGCCGAAAACGTCTGTACCGCATGAGAGGGAAGCTGCTGACGCATCGTGCAGACAATCGATGAAGAGTCCAGCCCACCACTTAGACAGCTACCAACGGGAACGTCACTCCTAAGATGAATACGTACGGCCTCTTGAAAAAGTTCTGCGAATGTCTTCGATGTGGACTCTTCCGGTCGCCGTTGCAAGTCGCGCTGGCGAATGCCCCACCATTCTTCTATATGTATCCTCCCTCCCTCCAGCAACATGAAATGGCCTGGTCGAAGCTGTCTAATACCGTCAAAAAATGTCTCGTCCGTATGATCCTGAAGACTCAGTACAAGAAAATCATAGATGATGGGAAGATTCGGTGAGCGGCCTAGCGAAGGATCCTCCAAGAGTGCCTTGATTTCTGAGGCAAAGGCCAATCGCCCGGGAGAAACCCGATAGTAAAACGGTTTCATGCCCAGACGGTCTCTGGCACAAAACAGCCGATTGTGACGTCCATCCCAAATTGCAAACGCAAACATTCCATTCAGGCGCGTTAGGCAAGAGGAGCCCCATTCTTCGTACGCCTGCAAGACTACTTCTGTATCCGTCATAGACTGGAATCGCCGGCCAAGTGCCATTAATTCACGCCGAATTTCAAGATAGTTGTAGACCTCTCCGTTATATGTAATCCATACGCGGCCATCCTCAGTCGACATCGGCTGACTGCCTAATGGAGAAAGGTCAAGCACAGCGAGGCGTCGATGGCCCAACCCAACGTGATACTCCGGAGCAATTTCTTGAGGGCACTCAGTCCCAAGATTCCGTACTACGATCGGCCGGCGCTTGCCATGGCAACTCAATAGGGCATAGCCTTGCCCATCAGGGCCACGATGCGCCAAGGAACGAGTCATGGCTTCAAGCAACTTTACGTCCATAGGGACTTTATTCAATTGAACAATGCCTGCGATCCCGCACATAGTCTCGCCTGAGCGACTCTCCGTTACGCTGCATTCCCTCTGAGTTGGTCGTACCACTGCTCCATTCGCATCATTTCACGATCCTGACTTCCACTGGCTTCCATCAATTCAAGATTTCGTCGTGCGGCCGATCGCCGCAACGCTGCGTTGCCTAACGCTTCTTGCAAAGCCTCGGAAATTGCCCGTGCGCAAGAATCTACAAGTAACCCGTTCCGTCCCGACTCAATTATCTCCTCATATTGGGGAAGTCGGCCCAAAACAGGAAATGCTCCACAGGCCATCGCTTCCAGCAGCGTATTAGGCATCCCGTCCGAACGAGGAGCCATCACCACTATTTGAGCGAGATTAAGCCACAATGGCATGTCCGCGTAGGAAATCGAGCCGACAAAGCGGACACAGGATTTCAAATCATAGTCGTCGACCAATATGCGTAATCGTCGAACATAACTGTGGTCGGGGAACTGCTCAGGGATTACAAGGACAACATTCGGCAGGCTGTGATGGACCTCTTTAAAGGCTTCGAGAATGACCTCATGTCGATAAAATGGTTGAGCGAGCCGTGGGCTCAAGATCACTCGCTGATCAGCCTCAATGCTCCAGCACCGACGTAATTTCGTCGTATCAATTCCGGGGCGAAACGATGTTAGGTCGACCCCCCATCCAATGCGTGCAATGGGCGTGACTGCTGCAAATAATCCCCTCACTCGATCTTCTAAATATTGCGAATGAGCCGTCACAAGGTCCGCCCCAATAAGAACTTGTCGCGTTAAGATGTGTCCACTCCAGTCACGAAATGCTCCTTGCTCAGCCAATACATCACTCCCCCATGGGGTAACGACATACGGATGATACCTACTCAGCAGAATGCCCCATGCAAGGCCTCTGAGATAGTGGACATGAACGACGTCTGGAGCAACCGATCTGATATGGGCCGCCAATCGAACAGCAGATACTAGTCGAGCAACTTTTCGAGGGAGCGCCCGCGTAGTCAGATCAATCTGTCGAAATCCCTGAACATCACACAACTTGGCTGGTTCAACCGTGAGAAGCGTAACCTCATGGCCCTGTCGCGCAAACCATTGAATCCAACGCCGAGTAGTGATGTTCTGTGCTGGCCCCACAAAACATAAGCGTAATTGCCTCATGAGTTACTTGCGCTATCCGAGGTTAGGGTTCGTTATTCGAACTTCCACGGGCGGGACAGACAACTTCTCTTCTCTGTCGGCGATCCTATCAAGGGTCTTCTGGGCGAGTGGCTCGACCAAGGAGAGCGCCAGTCTCGGATCAGCATTCAACCGGGCTGCTCCATTGATGTTCCAGACACACGACGCCGCCATCGCGTCTCGTGCCTAGAACCTCAATTTTTCTCATACGTTCACGAAGATCATAGGGAACGGACCAATTGTTGTCGGATGTGACCCCTACCGTCAGCCAATATGTACCTGGAACCACGGGGAGACTCGGATAACGTAGCTCAATTATTCCTGATTCCCTTGTAATATTGAGAACCATCCCATTGATGAACGTGTTTGTGCCATGCACAAACACTCCGTCGTGAGACATAATATTTACCCCGAAACCAGCGTCATGACAGGGCTTGCGTAGACGGTAGCTGATTCGGACCACCAGCACATCATCACTCCGAAACGCCATCCGTGGCTCACCTGTTTCGTTGCAAGTCGCGACCTCCACGATCTCTACTTCGCCAGTTCCACGGCGAGATTCCCCTGCCTCCTGATCGAGTACTACCTCGGTTCGCAGATTACGGTCACGCTCTTGCTGGACAGCCAGCAGATAGGCCTCGACGACCTTGTCCGGATCCCCCTCACAATGAAGACGCCCTTGCCTTACCCAAAGCACTCGGGAACATACCTCTCTGACTCGAGTCAAATCGTGCGACACAAAAATGATGGTTGAGGCAGCTTGCAGATCTTTGAACTTCCGTAAACATTGGCGTTGAAATGCGGCATCTCCGACAGCCAGAATCTCATCAGTTATAATCACATCGGCCTTCACGTGCGCGGCAATGGCAAACCCCAATCTGGCATACATACCGGATGAATAATATTTGACCGGCACATTCAGAAAACTGCCCAAGCCTGAAAACTCCTCGATCCTCGCCACGCAGCCATCAATCTCTGCCCGGCTCAATCCTTGAACCGCCCCATTGAGATAGATATTCTCATGACCCGTGAGATCAGGATTAAACCCCGCCCCCAATTCAATTAGACTACTGATGCGCCCCTGAACACCAACTTGCCCAAGGGTCGGAACTGTGATCCCTGCCATGAGTTTCAGAATTGTACTTTTCCCTGCGCCATTGTCGCCGATAATCCCCAGTGTTTCTCCTCGCTTGACGGAAAAACTCAACTCCCGAAGTGCCCAAAAACCTGACTCCTGGGCCTGATCTCCCTGGGCATTCCTTAGGCCTAACCGACGCCATGACTCCAGCAGTGTCTTCGTTTGCTGCATGTAACATTTTGAGACCTGCTCAAATACAATCATGTTCTCAGTATGGTTTATTTCAAGCTTGCTAGGCATGCTACATAATGTCGGCAAAGCGAACTTCTACGTGTTTGAAATATGCATAACCACTTGCAAACGCCACAATCGCAATAACCGATGCCGTCCACATGGCTGCCACAGAAGGCGCTGGCACTCCCAACGCAGCGCTTCGGTAGGACTCGATGATCGTGGCCATGGGGTTAATTAAGTATAATGACTGATACTTTTCCGGAATTAGACTTGATGGATAAATGACCGGGCTTAGGAACATCCATATCTGCAGAAGAAGCGGCATCACGCTACCTACATCGCGTTTCAGCACGTACAGCGCTGCTCCCCACAGTACTAAACCGGCAGTGAACAACACATGCACACATAGAATCCAAGGGAACAGAAACCACATAGGCTTGAATGGCATCCCATACACCGCGAGTAGCAGCAGAAAACATCCCCAACCAATCAAGAAGTCGAATCCGCTGGCGATGAGCTTGGAAAGAGGAATGACTTCGCGCGGAAAGCTTGCTTTGGTAATGAGGTTCATCTGGGATACGACACTCGTAGTTCCTGTCGAAAATGAAGTTGCAAAAAACAACCATGTCACGAGACCAACATAGGCAAACAGCGCATAGGGCACGCCTTGCCGGATCGGCACATTGACAAAAACAGAAAAGACCACGGCATACACGACCATTAAGGACACTGGCTGAAGTAATGCCCAGAGCATCCCCAACGCTGTTTGGCGATGCTTGGACTTCAGTTCGCTGACGGCAAGGTTCCAGAGTAAGCCTCGATACCGAACAAGCCTTTTGAAATGTTCGACCATTACCGTAATGACTGTCACGTTGAGCGATCGATCAGAAGCGCATCGCATGAATGTTCATCGGCAACCGGCTGTCGATGGATTTCACGACACTACTCCAGCCTTCCCTTTACTCTTCAGCACGTCATGAATCACACCCTTGAAACGCTTCACCGCTTCGGAAAGTTGATGATGTTCCATTGCATATCTATATGCGCGATGACCACATTCGCGTCGCAGACTTCCTGACGCAAGGAATTGCTGCACTAGTCGGAGCAGCTGCGCGAATGATCCGCCTGCACACGCGCCAATTCCCTGCCGAGTCAGTACGCCATCGGGGTCGACTGCCAAGGATAGTATTGGGGTTCGAACCATTGCAGCTTGAACAAATGTGTTGGGAAAACCTTCATACTCCGACGTACAAACCAGCACTTTAGCGCTCTCGTAAAACGAGTCCATCTCATGCCATGGCATGTTCTCATGCACGCAGAGGTTGGGTATGGTCGCTGCTTGTGTGCGAATCTCCGACCAAAGATCAGGATGACCATCATCTTTCTTGATCACCATCGTGCAAGGCACCTGTGGATAGTGGCGTGCGACATCTAAGAACAGCTGAGGTCGTTTCAAAGGAACGACTCTTCCCACCCACAAGAGAGTCTCTTTTTCCTGGAATACTCGCCCTGCATTCCTCTCCGTCCTCTCCGCATGGGCCGTCTTAATCAAGACTCCCTCCTTATGAAAACGCGCCCGCAGCCATTCCTGCTGTTCTGTGGATCGGCAAACCACAACATGTGCATATCGAACTCCCAACGGATACAGCCACTGTAAGGGTGACGTCACACCGCCGGCGACCTCTCGCACATCGGCCGAAGAGGCAACAACAAAAACAAATCGTTTCTTGAGAAACCGACAAATAGCAGCGTAGGCACCCACTTCGACGCCAGCTCCTGCATGGATATAGACATCTGCATTGATCGATCGAAACAAGGCAAGCATTTCGACAAATGCCGCCAGATAATTAACGATACCATTCGGAGCTGAAAACCAACGCTTCTGAATGAGTCGACCGCCCGATCGACGCTTCACTAACGTCAGACGCCCTACTTGCTCACTCCCTTCCACATCATTCACAGTCACTAAGACTGATACTTTATATCCCTCTTCACCAGCCAACGCATGGGCAAGGAGAAACAGCTGGAATTCAGCTCCACCAGCACATTCGACTTCCGAACCATACAAACTAGCTCCCAACGGAGAGATCACGCAGACATGAACATTCCCTTCTTGTCCCGTCTCTTTCACACAATTTTTATCTTTCGCCCGAGGCCACCAGAATGCGCTGCAAAGCTGCCTGGCTGACGCAGTCATTGGATGCCCCGCATCGGCATTTTACGAGTAGCCTTCCATGCTCTCGCCGCAGCCCCTACCGGACGGTCATACGTTCTCATGCGGCCAACGATCCTGCATTCGCATGGTCATCTACATATGCACAATGCCAGAGCTCCAACATCAGCAATGCGTATAGTTTATACCCGCAAGCGATTCCTCGCTGCTGATGCTCATCTAGCAAGTTCTGTATATAGCCGCGAGAAAAATATCCTCGCGTCACGCTGCGGGATGAAAGAAGCGTGTCTCGAACATAATCCCGACAGTCCTCACGAAACCAACGATCAATAGGCACACCAAATCCCTGCTTCCTTCGGGTAATGATCTGTTTCGGCAGCACTCCTCGCATGGCCCACTTCAATAAATATTTTGACTCTCCATTACGAACTTTAAACCCAATGGGCAAAGCGGCTGTGAACTCCAAGAGCTTATGATCCAAGAATGGGCTGCGCGCCTCAAGCCCATGCGCCATAGTCGATCGATCCACCTTCACCAGTAAGTCGTCCGGCAGATAGCTCCGAATATCAACGGCCAACATCTGGTCGAGCAGCTCGGCAATGGGAGCGTCCTCAAACCATCGATTGAGAAGCGCAAAAGAGTCATGCCCCTGAACAAGGGCCGAAAATTCCGGCGTGTAGAGGGAGGTTTTGTCGCGTGGAGAGAAGTAGCAAATACGGTTCAAATAGGTGGCGGCAAACGGGTCACACGCACGCTCGGCAATTTGCCTAAGTGCGCGCGGCAGAAGCGAAAGTGGTACGCGGAGAAGAGTGGCTTTCAGCGACTCTCGAACATGTTTACCAACATACCGGCTCATCCATCGTTCCAGCTCACGATAGTTATATCTGGGATATCCTGCCAGCGCTTCGTCACCTCCATCTCCATTCAGCACTACCGTGACCGATTGACGGCTCAATTGCGAGAGATAGTACGTTGGTATCGCGGAGGAGTCGGCATACGGCTCATCGTATACGCGTACTAATTTCGGCAAAATCTCTAGAGCTGAAGGCTCTACGATAAATTCATGATGGTCTGTGCTAAATTGCTGGGCGATCTCACGCGCATAGGGCAGTTCGTTAAACGCCTCCTCTTTAAAGCCGATCGAGAAAGTTTTGACCGGCTGAGTCATGCATCTACTCATGACGGCGACTATGCTGCTCGAGTCCAATCCGCCACTCAGAAATGCCCCAAGAGGGACATCACTAACGAGGCGCAGTCGCACAGATTCATCCAGCAGACTTTTAAACGCCTCCAGATATTCTTCTTCAGTTCCAAACTTGACCTTTCTGTCGTATTGCAGTGACCAGTAGGTATCGAAAGATATCTTCCCCTGATCACACACCATCACCTGGCCGGGAAGTAACTTTTTGATGCCACGGTAAATTGTCAGCGGGGCAGGAATGTATTGAAACGTGAGGTAATGGTTGAGTGCGACGGGGTCAATCTCCGGCCTTGACGGCTCGACCAGCAACGCTTTGAGCTCAGATGCAAAAGAAACACTCGTATCGGTGACCCTATAAAAAAGAGGTTTTTTTCCGATGCGATCTCTAGCTACGATAAGGCGCTGCGCCGCTTCATCCCATACGGCAAAAGCGAACATTCCTCGCAACATCGACAAACATTGCACTCCATAGTCCTCGTAGAGATACAGCAATACTTCCGTGTCGGTTCGAGTACGAAAGTTACGAGGCGTTCGGAGGCACCCTCGCAATTCCTCAAAGTTGTAAATTTCTCCGTTAAAAACGATCCACACGTTCCCTTGAGCATTGGACATCGGCTGATGTCCAGCTTCACTCAGGTCTAAAATACTTAATCGTTGATGAGCGAGCCCGGCATGACCTTTGACATACACACCAGAATCGTCCGGTCCACGATGACTAAGTCGCGCTCCCATGGCCATAAGCAATTCACGTTGTAATGGCTGCCGATCGAATTGTATTTTTCCGGCTATTCCACACATGACCTATCCTTATTGGCTACGCGTGAGACTTACGGCCTCGGACCGAGACAGGAAAGCTCAGCACCTGGATCTCTTTCAAGCTAGCTCTATTGAACCATCCAACGACTTCTGGCTCCTTATGTTTCCACTGATAGCGAGGGGAGTACGCGTCAAATGTGTCCAATACGTCCCAAGTAAGTCCGCGGCCTTGGTCACTAACCGGGACAAGCATGGCTAAATATTTGATCCCTGGCACGTGCCTCATTGCTCTGAAAAATGGCACCAGTAGCCAACACATCACATACAGTGAGAATTGTGGCATTCGAGTCGTGAGAGCTCGCACCCTGTCAAGACGTTGAGAATAGAGGCCCGCATCAACGTACACCCAAATTGCAATCGTGCCGCCTTGTTTCAATAAGGGAGGGAGACATGCAAAGGCCTTGCTTGTGTCTGGAGTATGGTGCAGCACTCCTATGGAATAAATCGCATCAAACGTATCCGATCTGAATGGAAGACGAAAAACGTCTGCCTGTACGACATGAATTCCGACCCGGCGCCCCATGTTCATATACGCTGCGTCAACCGCATATGACAGATCGATGCCTATAACTTCCGCGCCCAAGCTATTCGCGACCTCCATAAACCGCCCGGTCCCCACGCCAACATCTAAAACCAATTTGTCTTTCAGCTCGGAATCCGTCAATCCCGTTTTGGTTTGGAACGTCTTGCAGGACTCGGAGTGTCCTGCGATAGAATCTACCTGGGTCGTCCGATGTGTATTCCATTGAAAAGAGAAGTTCTTGACGTACGCGTCTGTCGAGACAAACCTGGGAATACCTCGTACAATTGGGTAGGATTTGCTGCAAGACGGGCAAAGAAGTTCGCCTCGCTCGATTTCCTGCCCATCCGCTTCCACGATGGAAAGACTCAATGACTGCTTGCAATCCGGGCATACAAGATATGGCACCAACTTCTCTTTCATGGGTTTCCTTCGCTCCCATCATTTAAGTACTTATCCACGCCATCGACTTCACCATTACCGTCTCCCTGAACTTGCCCACTCTCGCATTGCCCTAAGTAGCAGCCCTGTATAGCCCTGGCAACCTGATCAGCCGAAAACATCCGATATGCTCGCCTTCTGGCCGCCTCCGCCAATTCTCTTCTCAACGGAACATCCCGCATCAGTTTCAATATCTTTTCCGCGACGGCTGGAGAGTCGGTACAAGGTACGACGAACCCCGTTTTTCCATCCACGACAACTTCCACTGCCCCACCCGCAGCCGTGGTCACGACAGCGACTCCGTATGCCGCCGCTTCCAGCAATACATTGGGAAATCCTTCGCTTATCGACGTGAGCACCAACACGTCCATCACTTGCATAAGTACCAGCGCATCCCGTCGCTCTCCCGTCAAAATCACATGATGTTCCAACTCTAGATCGGCAATCATGCTTTTGATCTGCCCTTCCGATGGTCCTGCACCAACTATCAAGAATTTTACGTGCGGAATTGCCTGGCGAATGAGATGGGCGGCCCTCAAAAACGTCGCATGATCCTTCTCGGGCGACAGACGCCCGACAATA
Organism: Nitrospira sp.; assembly: GCA_031315995.1. GTDB lineage: Bacteria > Nitrospirota > Nitrospiria > Nitrospirales > Nitrospiraceae > Nitrospira_A. The sequence goes on along the minus strand of JALDRG010000006.1, from coordinate 112,022 downwards.
CCCACAACGGGGGCGCCACGAGGAAGGCCAACCTCATTGCGGAGACGCTCTTCTTCGGTAAGGAGGACACCTTGAATGGTACTGAAATCGATGCCGTTGTAGATGGTAACGATTTTTCGGTCCGGCAATACAATCTTCCGTCGATTCTCTTTTCTTACGGCCTGGGAGTTGGCTATTACGAGTGTTTGCAGCGGAGCGGTCATGGCATACAGGACACGCTCCCACAGCGGGAAAAACCACGGAAATCGGCTGGGATGCTCACTTCGAACGGACGCTATGATCGTCGGAGTTCCAACTAGTGTGCCGGCGATGCCTCCAAGTGCGCCTGCGGAATACAACCAATTATGCAAGACATGACTTGGATTGAGGTACAAATAGCTGATCAATTGCCAAATGATTCCCACTTCATACAATTGCCAGTGGGGATTGAGATAGTGAATCGTCACATTCAAGTCACGGATGGCCGGCTCAAAAAACTTATCCAACGCGTCGACCGTCACCACTTCTACATCCCACTGACTTCGATCAAGACGTTCAACGAAAATTGCCAACTGACGTTGGGCGCCTCCCAAGCCTAAGCTAGGAATATGAAGCACGACTTTTCGGCGGCCGGCGGGCAATCTATTCTTAACCCTCCACTGGCCTGGATGAAGCCCGACGGCGCTTGCAGCCTTCATCACTAACGCAGCACCTGCCAATGCGAACGTTCCTAGGATGGATACACTTCGGCGGATCCTCCACCAGATTGTTCTAAGAAGACCGAGCCCGAGAAATATGACTCGCGCTATAGTGGTCACGAACAGACTTTCAAGGACCCAGGTCGAGAGGATGAACTCTTTGAATTGACGAGATTTGTTATAAGAGGCTATCCGATGAATTCTTAGGCGAATGGGAATTGAACGAAATGTCCAATATTGGATGCCAAATCGATCTTCAAAAGGCACTAGACAATAATCAAATGACGTACTGAGCATGCTGAGCGTCTTACTCAAATTCTCCTTGTGAGCCTGAAGAATTTCTTGAAATAGGTGAGCAGCCTTCGCTTCGTCTAGATCACCCAATTGAATGAGGCCCGTCAGCCTTGCCTGAGGATAGCGCACAACAGTTTCCTGCACGGCAGCGTGGAAATGGTCGTATCGACCCGTCTGCACAGCAAGAATGTTCATAAGAGTTCCTTCAATTTCCACATCGGAAGGCAACCGTGTGGTCCGACAAATGAAGCTGAGGAGATGAGCTAAAAATCTCGTCGTTGAAATACCGCACAGGCGGCAGTGAGGATCACACCAGCATAGATCACCCCATACAATGACGCGAGAAATACATACTGGTGGCTTGCGAGAATCCCGACTGCGGCCTGTCCCTTAATATTCATTAACTCCAGATTGGGAAACACATAATAGAACGCGTCGACGACGTGATTCACAACACTGCTCCCGCTGTTCTCCGCCAGGGTTCGCACATCGGCCGTCAAATGCCCCACCACATAGATACCCAATGTTAAAATGGCACTGAGAGTCGAGGAGCTGAACGTCGAGAAAAAGAGCGCGACGGCGGTCACCACCAAGATTTCGACGAAGATCAGTTGAACCGACTGGAAGAGGGAAAATACAATCGGCACGTGATAGAGCCACAGTGTCACGAGAAACACAGCCAGCATAATCGACATATTCACGAATAGGGTGAACGTCAATCCGAGATATTTTCCAAGGATGAATGACGTCCGGCTGATCGGCCTGGCCATAATCGTATAGATCGTGCGTCGTTCGATTTCTTTGTTCACAAGGCTGATACCGACAAAAATGGCGATGATGACGCCGACCAGGTTGATTGCCGCCAAGCCCATATCCGCGATGACCTTGTGATGCTCGGTGATGGAAAGGTCCGCGAGCAGCACCGAGAGACCGATGAGTAACCCGGCAAACAGCACCAGATTGTAGAGAATCTTGTCTCTCAGGCTCTCGCGGAACGCATTCAATGCGATGACCCCAATGGCACCCATATCAGGACACCCTCCCACTCGTCATATGCGCCGGCACACGCGAGGCTTCGTGCGTAGCCTCATGGAAAAATAAATCTTCAAGCGATGCCTTATGAGGGGTCACCGAGAGCAACCGCCCCCTTTGGCGTCGGATCTCACCAACCATGGCATCCACCGCATCCGAGCTAGGCAAGACGATCAGGCATTGCTGACCCTGCTCTATCACGCGTGTGGCAAGAGAAAGAATGAAGGCGTTTCCTTCCGTCTTGACCTCCTCACAGACGATCTCGACCGACTGCGTGTGATCGTGCCGGACCAACTCGTCGACTCGCCCGCTGGCCAACAGACGACCTCTCATGACAATACCGACACGATCGCAAATCATCTCGACGTCATGCAGAATGTGCGTGCTGAAAAAGACCGTCTTGCCTCGGTCGCGTAAGCTCAGGATCAGATCTCGCACCTGCTTTCTACCGACCGGGTCCAACCCGGTCATCGGCTCATCCAAGATGATCAGTTCCGGATCGTGAATCAGGGCTTGGGCCAACCCAATACGTTGAAGCATGCCTTTGGAAAATTTGCGCAATTGCCGCATGCGCGCCTCAGTGAGCCCGACGAGTTGCAGCAGTTCGGCCACCCTTGGTGCAATGACTGCGCGACTCAACCCTGCCAACTGCCCATAAAAAAAGAGAAACTCTTCGGCCGTCAGATAGTCATAGAAATAGGGCGACTCCGGCAAAAAGCCCACTCGACTCCGAGTCTCCACATCACCTGCAGGCTGCCCCAACAGCGATGCCGTTCCGCTGGTTTGACGGACAAGACCCATGAGTATCTTGAGAGTCGTCGTCTTACCCGCTCCGTTCGGCCCTAGAAATCCAAAAATTTCACCTTGACGGACCGTCAAAGACAAGCCGTCCAGCGCGACAAATGGAGGACGCCCAGGCCAACCAGAGGCATATGATTTCGTCAAGCCTTCGATCACAATGTCGTTCACCGCATCCTCCCTCTACTCGAACGCAGGCATCGGATTTTCCACAAATGGGTTGGTGAGATTCGACTTCTCAGCAGGGTGGCACGCTACCTTTTCATGGATACGTAACCGTTCGCGCCTCGAAGAAGCGCTGACCCCACCTGTGAGAGGATCAACTTGATACTGCCCCCCTAACGGATCGATCGGCAGTTGTTGAATCACTCCGCGCAACAGCAGGTCTTCAAGTTTGGACGGAGGCTGTCCATATTTCTTCCGATACTGCCGGGCAGCATCTTCCAAGTAATACAGATCCTTTTCCTGAGTCACTTCGTGCATTCGCTGCAGAAGTGCCTCCCGCACGCGCTCATCCGTCACCGAACGAGAAAACCGGTCGAGAAACTCAAGCGCCGCCGTGGGCTCACCACTTTCTACCGTCATGCGAGCCGCCAGCTTCGGCAAGTAGGCCGGGGCACCGGGTATCTGCGCAGCCTCCTGCAAATATTTTCCGCCTGCGATCGGATCGCACTGTTCGTAATAGGAGATATAGCCGGCCAAAAATGGGAGCTGCCACACTCCCGGATTGTGGCGAAAGCCTTTGCGAAGGATGTCGATTCCCTCTTCATGTCGGCCGACCAGAACTCCAAGAAATAGGCCGGTCGCCTGATAGGGGGGAACGAATGTCGGATCCAGATCTGTGAGCACATCCACGGCATGATAGGTCCATCGATATCCAAGATGCGTATCGCGCTTGGCTCCGATGTGATGAACTGCCTGTAGCCAGATCAGGTCTGCGACCACTTGTCGATAGCCGAGCACCGCCAATTTCAAATATTCTCCTTTGGGGAGATAGGCCAATTGCTCGGCCCGCGCGACCGCGTTTCGCTCGCGATCCAAGATATGGAGCAGCCCTGATGCGCCGGCTAACAGTGCCAGCCCCCAGAATGCCTGAAGCAGCCCGCGCTTCACGTTCCATAGGGCCCCCCCGAACTTCATCCGGTTATGTCCTTTTCTCCGACGGCGGCACGAAGAGGCACGACATCAACATTTAGAAATGCCTGCTCGAAACTATTTTTACTCCACTGTTTAAACTGCGCTTGCCGAGCTTGGATTTCTTGAAGCTGGTTTCGCGCCTCGTCTACACGTCCCGCATTTACCCACAGGCGTGCCAGGAGCGCGCGAGCAGGCAGAAAGTTCGGCTCCAAAGTCTCCGCCTCTTTGGCTCTGCGTTCAGCTTCGCTCCGCTCTCCAAGCATCCAGTAGAGTCGCGCTTGTTCATATCGATACATCGCAGAAAACGGCGCAAGGTGAGTGGCTCGTCCGTACGCCTGAACCGCCGCGCGTAACCAGGCCTTGTGCTGTTCATCGGAAGTCGTGGGAGAAGATGAAGCCTGTGCCGCAGACACATACAGCTGCCCCAACAGCCCGAACAGCCGGCCGTCGAGCGGATTCAACTCAGTCGCAACTTTGAACTCTTCATGGGCAAGTTGGAACGCGTGCCTGTCGCGCGTGTTCTGAAATTCCCTCGCGTAGACCGACCCGAGACCATGATGGTACAGCGCCTTTCCCGGATCCAACCAAATGGCCGCCTTCAATCCCTCGATCGCCGCAATAGTCTCTCCTGCCAAGGCCCGACGAGACGCCGCATCAAACTTCATCCAGGCAACACCCATTCGCGTCACTTCTACCCCGGCAACCATGATCAGACATGCGGCACCGATTCCCCATGCAAGGCGTGAGCGGACCGGCATGACATACACATCTCCGACTCCACAGCGGGTCAATCGTGCAGCCGATACAATCAATCCGGCGCACAGCACCAGCAAGATCGCAAGAGCCGCCTCACGCAAACTCGAATCCAGCGCGGCATGGACAAGCAGCGCGATAACCCCACCCCCCACGCCCACCATGAGACTCCGCTGCCAACGCCTCAATCGCGACTGAAGCACGCGCATCAGTTCTCGAATGACCAGCACAATCCCGGTCCCAAACACGAGGATTGCCGCGGGTCCCATTTCAACACCCATTTGGAGATAATCGTTGTGTGGAGTTTGGGCGACTTTTCCAAATCGTGAGATCTCGCCCTCAACCGGAAACGCATAGAGCGGATACGTGTACTGGTAGAGTCCCAGCCCGATTCCCAATGGATGATCGACCATTTGCGCAGTCGCCCCCTGCCACATCTGCCAACGCGCGTAGGAGACTGGATTTTGTTGATGCTCAGCCAGGATACGTTCGCGGACCGGCGTGGGGACCAGCACACCGGCGAGCACGAGTAACAGCACACAGCTACCCGATAACTTCCACCCATAACGAGCGGTCAGCACAAAGACAGTCCCCGCAAAAAATACGATCATGCCCCCTCGAGACTGGGTCAACAGAACGGCAAGGAACAGGCCGGACAATGCCGATCCAAGACCGATCCACCAGAGGACCGGCGACATCCACGGCCGCGAAAATGCCGAGACGTGTCGATAGGCATGCACCGCGACGCTCAAGAGAATCGCCCAGGTCACCGTGAGATATCCGGCCAGAAAGTTGGGATTGAAGAAGGTGCCGCTAGGTCTCGCGGCATTCCATGCAAAGCCTTGCACGATCGCCCATCCTGCTTCGCCGACGCCCATCAACACGATCATTGCAGTCAACGTGCGCACATGCTCCCACCGGTCAACGAAAGAAACGAGTAAATAGAACAACGTGGCATACCCCGCGATCATGATCAGCCACTGTCGGCTCGGATGCGGGTAGGGTGAAAAGATGGTCGCCACCAGAGCAAGTCCGACAAACGCCAACACGACATACCTCATCGCAAGCACAGGGACGGCAAGCCGTTCCGCTCGAATGCCGACCGCCAGAACGATTCCCAGCCACACCAGAATCAACAACCTGATGATCATTTGCGCCGGATGCGTCGTGCCACCCTCCTGCAGAGGCGAAACGATCACGAGTGCACTGATCACCAGAAGCGAAATGGAAGGCAGAATGTTCATAACCGCGCGCGAGTCATGTGACGAAGCAGACACCTCCTGCTTTATCAGACAGGGGCGATTTGGCAAAGGGAAATTGAAAACCTAGGCATGACAAGCCACGAACCGCAGCAACAAATCTCAGAGCGTTGGTCGAGGAGTTAGTCGAAATGAAAACGGGGGAGGAATGACATTCCTCCCCCGTTGAGTACTACCTGCGAATGGCTGTTAGCCGTTCACATCGTCAGGAACAGCCTGGGTCAACCCAGCCTTGACGTCGTTGACACTCCACCCATCGATGGTGGTGTCACTGTCGAGATTCGCAACCGCCGAGGCGGTGAAACCTACAGGGCTGATAGCGGCAAGGCTAGCAACAGATCCGGTTGCTCCATCAGCGGGGTTCGAACAACCTGCAGGAGCGCCACAGGCAATGTAGTCAACGTTAACCGCACCTGACGATGTAGCCGTGCCACCAGCCGCAGGGCTGCGATACGTATACCGATTGGTCGACCCGGCCAAGGCATAGCCAATCTCTGAGAAGCTCCCGTATCGGGATTGTTCGCTGAGATAGGCCGTCTCTGCCACAAATACCGCGCCCAGGTTGGTTTTGGCTTCCGCCTGTCTGGACTTGGCTTGATATCGCAAGAAGTTCGGAATGGCGATGGCCGCCAAGATTCCGATGATCGCCACCACGATCATCAACTCAATCAACGTAAAACCTTTTTGTCCCTTGATTTGCTTCAACATACTTCCTCCCTTTCCTATTGTAGTACCTACACCCGACGCTGACGTTCACTCTTCCTGTCTTTCACAACACAGCTTTTTCAAGCCTAGCAGATCTTGGGAATAGCAGATTCTATGCCCAACACCTCCTTCCTATTGCTTCTAGTGATTCCTTCTACTTTCCAGTTACTTAGATCCATCTTCAACTCAATCTCTGCGCCCGCCGACTGGAATCAATTCCGTTTTCCGTCATCTTCTGACAAGTTTTGCGCTCTCACTAGCTGGACACGTCATTGGGCTCCGCAGCATTCAACCCCTGCCGTGCGTCGTTCACATACCAACCGTCATGCGTCGCATCTCCGTCGAGATCCGCAGCCGCTGTAGCGGTAAATCCTGCTGTCGAGGTCGTAGCGGCGCCCACGGTTCCAGTGAAGGTGATCGTTCCCGCCGCAGGAGATTCCGTCTGAATCGTATCGCAACTGCCGGAAGACCCGCACAGATTGCCCCCATTCGGACCAAGCCCTGCTCCAATCCCTAAGCCGGTTCGATAGGTGTAGCGGTTCGTTGCACCCCCGGCGATGGCAAAGCCAATATCCGTGAAATTTCCAAATTCTTTTCGCTCCGTGAAGAACGAGGTCTCGGCCACAAAAATACCCGCTAAATTCGATCGCGCCTCGGCCTGCATGGCTTGCGCCCGGTATCGAAGAAAATTCGGTATCGCCAAGGCAGCCAGAATTCCCACGATCACCACCACAACCATCAATTCGATCAGCGTAAACCCTGCCTGTTTTGATATGGTCGTCATGGAGTTTGACAGCCTCTATAAGCAGGCCTCATGCCACGAAACCGTCAGATGCCATGAAGATATGTAACATCGCGCCATCATTGATATTTTTTGGGCAGTTTTGCTGCGAAAGCCGGCCGACACCGACAGGGCAATCTGAGTCTATAGGGGAAAGTGCCAAAAATTGACTGAATCGAACAGTCACGGCTCTTCGATCCACTGAACAGGGACAAGCCAGGGTTGGTCGATCTGTACTGTTCAATTGAAAACAAATCGGGAGGATTCGTCTGGATGTCGAACGGCCGCAAGCGCAACCGGACTGGGTCAGGAAATTATCGAAAGAATGGAAACGGAGGGACGCCTACTGGACTGGAGCGGTGACTTTACGGTCGGAGACGCGCCGAATGGCCTGACGGATCCGTTCTTCCTTGGCAGGATCGCCTAAACCAAGTTCTCGAAATCGCTGCATCAACTTGTCATTGGACGGATCCAGTTCGAGTGAATGCAGAAGGGCTTCTCGACCATCCGAGAGGTGTTGTTGTTTCAGATAGATTTCACCGAGATGCTCATAAATCACTGGATCATCGCCCACCAAGGCCACCGCCCGCTTCATCTCTGCGAGGGCATCGGTCAGGAGTCCCTTCTTGAAAAAGGCCCACGCCAAACTATCGACATAATACCCGTTGGTCGGGCGAAGTGCGACGGCCTGCTTGGTCAACGCGATCGCCTCCTCAAGCTTCACGCCTCGATCTGCATAACTGTAGCCCAAATAATTCATGGCATCGGCATGGTGAGGATCCAGCGTGAGCGTTGTCTGCATCGACTTCTCAACGTCCTCGAAACGATTCAATTTGTCATACGCGGTCCCGGCATTGAAGTGTAGATCCGCATTGTCAGGGTTGTGACGAATCCCTTCCAAAAACGCCTGCAGGGAGGGCTCATATTGCTCCATCTGAAAATGCGACAGCCCAAGGACAATGTGGGCTTCAGGCTGCTTCGGATTCAAGCGGCTGGCTTCCTCGAGATGCCGGATGGCCTCGGCATAGTGCTTAGTCCGATACTGCAAGACACCCAAATGGAGATGCCCCTCAAAATACGACGGCTCCAGCGTGAGATTGTGACGGTAGGCCTCCGCCGCATGCGCGTAATCCTTGGACTCTTCGTACAGATACCCCAGGTAATCGCGAACCTTGAGCTCAGTCGGGCGCACCGTCAGAATCTGATTCAGCTGCTCAATGGCTTTGGGATAATTTTTTTGTTCACCATACACAAGGCCCATTCGGAGCTGCGCATCGAGGTCGGACGGATCCTCCGCCAACATCTCCCGTAGTTCCTGCAGCGCCTCATCGTACTGTTTGGCCGACACCTGCAGACGAATCAGGTGATGTCGGATGTCCCGGTTTTTGGGATTTACTCCCTGCAAATAGCGACGATAGATACCGATCGCCTTGTCACGGTCCTGCTTAGCCTCATAGACGGATCCCAACGCCACATACGCCGGTTCAAACGCCGGATTCAGGGTCACGGCCTGCTCGAAGTGAGTCGTCGCCTTGTCAAAATCTCTGGCCTCAACACTAATGCGGCCTAAATAATAGTATCCAACCGCTGAATCCGGACTGACCTTTATGCCAGCGCGGATGGTCTCCTCTGCGTCGCTATATTGCTTCTGATTGGCCTGCAACAAGCCCTTCGCAAAAAAGTGTTCGCTTCGCTGCGGTTCCTGCTGAATAGCACGATTGAACAGGCCCAACGCCTTGTCCGGCTTCCCAGCAGCGGCATACATCCCGCCGATCTGGCCCAGCATCTGGGCGTCCAAACCCGGCGCATCAGCGACCTCGTCAGCAAACCGCACCGCAGCAGGCACATCACCCGCAGTGAAATACAACACCGCCAGCCGAGCTTTCAGATAGTTCGATGCGGGATCCGTTTGCAACGCGAGCTGATACTCCTTGATCGCATGCTCCGTCTCCTGATCCAGCTCGGCCTGATACCCGAGCAGAAAGTGATAGGAAGCACGGGAATCCGAGGAGGGGGACACCGCACGAGGCGGGGCGGGGGCGACGGTTGGAACCATGGGCGGAGCCGGGCGAGCGCTTTGGCAGGCGGCGGTGACACACGACACTGCCGCCAGCAAAAATGCTACCGTTCCGACACGGACAGGCCTCCTTCGGACGAGACGCTGCCGACGCTCTTCACACAATCCTTGCACAATCATCCGCTCAACGTGTAGAGGGAATATTCGGAGGACATCAAACGATGCGGGATTATACCGGCCCGAGAAAGAATGCGTCAAACGGCCTCGCGAGTCTCCAGGCTCTCAAACTTCGCAAACCGATCATGAAAAAACAACTCCCGTTTTCCGATCGGCCCGTTGCGATGCTTACTGACTAAAATATCGGCGATGCCTTTCCGTTCCGTGCCTGGCTCGTAGACTTCTTCACGGTAGATGAACATAACCACGTCGGCATCCTGCTCGATCGCGCCGCTTTCCCGCAAATCAGCCAACATGGGAATCGGCGGTTTCCTGGCTTCAACCGCGCGGCTCAACTGCGACAAGGCAATGACCGGGACATTCAGCTCTTTGGCCAGGCTTTTGAGGGATCGCGAGATGTCGGATATTTCCTGCTGCCGCGATTCGGAGTCGCTCTTCCCCTGCATGAGCTGCAGGTAATCCACAATCAACAAATCGAGGCCCCGTTCGGCCTTGAGCCGTCTGGCTTTCCCACGCATCTGCTGCACGGTCACGGCTCCGGAATCGTCGATAAAGATCGGCGCCTGTTCCAACTTGCCGGCCGCCTCAGCCAACCGCCACCAATCTTCCTTCTGCAACCGGCCGGTCCGGAGGGAGTGCGAATCAACCCGGGCCTCGGAACTCAACATGCGGAGCACCAGTTGCGGCTTCGACATTTCGAGGCTGAAAATTCCGACGACCGTCCCGGCGTGAAGCGCGGCATGTTGCGCCATCCCGAGCGCCAGACTGGTCTTCCCCATACTCGGCCGTCCGGCCACCACGATCAAATCCGAAGGCTGCAATCCCGCCGTCAAGTCATCCAGATCGTAAAATCCTGTGGGCACGCCCGTCACACGCTCTTTCCGCTTGGACAGCTTGTCTACAACGTCGAGGCTTTCTTTGATGATCTGATTGACCGGCGTAAAAGACCGATCGAGCTTTCCCTGGGCAAGACTAAAGACCGAGCGTTCGGCAAAATCCAGCAACTCGTCGACGGCCACCGTCCCGTCATACCCACGGGTCACGACTTCCGTCGAGGTTTGAATGAGTCCGCGCAGCAACGCCTTATCTCGCACGATCTTGCTGTGGTACCGAATGTTCGCCGCTGTCGGCACCACCTGAACCAGCTCGGCCAGATAGGCTGATCCTCCGATCGCCTCAAGCTCCGAACGCCCCTTCAGGCATTCCGTCAGCGTGATCTGATCGATGACTTCGCCGCGATCCGAGAGTTCGAGCATTGCCTGATAAATCTTGCGATGCGCGGTCCGGTAAAACTCCTCATCCGTCAGCACTTCCATGACCTTGGCCATCGCCGTATTGTCCAGCAAAATAGCGCCGAGCACCGACTGTTCGGCCTCGACATTCTGCGGTGGCAACTTGGGCGCGGTAAGATCCATGGCGGAAAGCGCCTTCATGTCCGGCTCCTGCGCCGCCGGTGTTCGGCAGCCACCCGCTTGGGACGGCCTGTTGTGGATGCTACGACAGGAACAGGCATCGCACCACCTGTGTAATCAATGGCTCGAAACAGACGATCGACATCGAGAGCAAATCCGGTGGATGCAGCCATGCGACCGAACCGACCCATCAGATGATCGTATCGGCCTCCTCCTCCCACTTCCGCTCCGATTCCCGGCGCAAAGACATCAAAGACGATCCCATCATAGTACTCAAACCCGCGGAATTCTCCTAAATCAAGCAACACGGCCTGTCGCCCAGGCGACACCAACCGCTCATAGACGTGCGCAAGACGATCGAGTGGTCGCAGAAGAGTCCGGTCACGGCCCACCAACTTTCGCCCGCGCGCCAACACCTCAGGCCCACCGCATAATTCCAACGCTTCAAGAATGACCCGCCCGGTCGATCGAGATACACCATCTCGCTTCAACAGTTCTTCGAGGAGCGGCATGTCTTTCCGCGCGGCCGCCTGTTCCACCCGCTTCTGGCCCTCACTGGATAATCCGGATCGCACAAGCAGAGCCATAAAAAACCCGACGTGGCCGACCGCGACCTTGAACGACGACAGCCTCACTCGACTCAAACATTCAAGAAGGAGCGTCAGCACCTCGGCATCGCCGGACACTCCGTCGATGCCGATCAACTCCGCTCCCACTTGAAAAATCTCACGATCGCGGCCGGCGTGTTCACGCTCATACCGAAACACGGACGTGCGATAACACAAACGCAGCGGAAGCCGCGCGCCCATCATGCCCATCGCGACCGTTCTCGCGATTTGCGCGGTCGCATCCGGACGCAGCAGCATCAATCGGCCCGTCGTCCGATCGACCAACTGATAACTTTTCTCGATGAGTTCTGACTCCAGGCCGGGCGCGAGGACGTCCAGATACTCGAACATCGGGAGGATGATCTCGTCGTAGCCCCCATGAGCGAGCACGGCGAGCAAGGTCTGTTCGAGATATCGAATGCGTCGAGCGGCCTCAGGAAGGATGGTGCTCATTCCGACTGGAATGAGCGACCGTTCCCGACCTGCCGCCATCGGCGCGGAGGAAGAAGTGGCCTTCAACGAAAGGGAGCCCATGGTCGACTGCCGGGCAATCTACAAGCCTTTCGACAGGTCGGCGACCTTCACGGAAAGGATGTGCTTGCTGCTCGTAATCTGATCGAGGACCGTCGTAGGAAGGGACGCATCGAGCCCGAAAATCAACAAGGCGTTGCCGCCGCGCTCTTCCCGTGAACACTGCATGCGAGCAATATTGATGTTGTGATCGCCAAGAATATGCCCCACTGTGCCGATCACCCCCGGACGATCCTCGTTCAGAATCAGGAGAAGATGATTATCCGGCACCACCTCCACCTTGAACTGATCGATCTCAATGACGCGCGGATCCTTCCTATGGTAGAGAGTTCCGGCTACCTGATGGGATTGTTTCCCGGCCTCCACCCGCACTCGGATCACACTGGTAAAATCTCCGGCATCGTTGCTCTTCACTTCTTTAACTTCGATGCCGCGCTCCTTGGCGACCACCGGGGCGTTCACATAGTTGACCGGATCTTCGAGGATGGGGGTCAGCAGTCCCTTCAGCACCGCAATCGTCAACGGCGCGACATTCAAACCCGCAACTTCTCCGCTATACTCGACGGTCAACCGCTCTAAGCCACCTTCCAACAACTGCGCCTGCAGGAGCCCGACACGCTCCCCAAGCGACAGATACGGCTGAAGCTGCGGCAAAAGCTCCGGCGAGACGGAGGGGATATTGACCGCGCCCCGCGCGATCCCTTTGGTGAAGTACTCGACGATCTGCTCGGCGATCCCGATGGCCACGTTTTCCTGCGCTTCCGTCGTGGAGGCGCCGATGTGCGGCGAGCAAATAAAATTGTCCAGCGCCAACAGCGGATTATCCGGCTTCACCGGCTCATCCTCGAACACATCAAACGCGGCAGCGGCAACCTTTTTGGTTTTAAGCGCCTCGCAGAGGTCCCCTTCATGCACAATCCCGCCGCGCGCGCAATTGGCAATCATGACACCCGTTTTCATCTTGGCAATGGCTTGCGCATTGATGAGCGCCTTGGTTTCCTGAGTGAGGGGCGTGTGCACGGAGATGACGTCGGCGCGGCGGAACAATTCATCCAATTCGACGATGGTCACGCCCATTTTCTGCGCACGTTCCTGTGCCAGATAGGGATCATAGGCCATCACCTGCATCCCGACTCCCTGAGCGAGCTTGGTAAGATACCCGCCGATTTGTCCGACCCCGACAATTCCGAGCACCTTGTTGTACAACTCCACGCCCATGAACTTTTCTTTTTCCCACTTCCCGGTCTTCGTCGAGGCAGTGGCTTGCGGGATGCGGCGCGACATCGAAAAAATCATGGCCATCGTATGCTCGGCGGTCGTCACGGTATTCCCGCCCGGCGTATTCATCACGACAATGCCACGACGGGTTGCGGCCGGGGTATCGACGTTGTCCAGGCCGGAACCGGCTCGCCCTACCACCTTCAACTTACCGGCTGCAGCAATGACTTCGGCAGTGACCTTGGTGCCAGACCGGACGATCAGCCCGTCCGCATCCTTGATCTCCTTCAGTAACTCTTCTTTCGGCAGTTTGGTTTTCACCACCACCGTAAAGCCGGCCTTCTCCAACACCTCCACACCCTGCTTCGAGAGACTATCGCTGACCAAAATTTTCATTGTCGTGGTGCCTTACTTGATCGTGAGTCTAGGACTTTCCCATAATAATTTCTTGAGCCTTCGCCACCCCGCTGCCGAGTTTCACGGGATAGCCCAGCCCCTTGATGACCATCTCTACCGCCGCCAAGGCCGTGATGACGTCAAAACTATCGATATACCCCATGTGCGAAATACGGAAGATCTTGCCCTTCAAGTGATCCTGGCCTCCTGCGGCCGTCATGCCATACTGAGTCCGCAAATTTTTATACACCGCCTGGCCGTCCACACCTTTGGGCGCCTCGATGGCAGTCAAGGCATCGCTCGGACGTTCCCGTGGGAAGATGGAGAGGCCAGCCGCCTTGACGCCTTCACGCATCGCCGTCGCCAACATGGCGTGGCGGGCGAAGACTGCTTCCAAGCCCTCGGTCTTCAGAATGTTCATCACTTCTTTCAAGCCCAAGATGAGCGAGACGGCCGGCGTATAGGCAGTCGTACTCTTCTGCTGATTTTCTCGCTCGCGCTTAAAATTGAAATAGAACGCCGCGTTCTTCGCCTTGTCGGCCAATCGCCAGGCCTTTTCACTCACGCTGGCAAAGGCCAACCCCGGCGGCAACATCAGGGCCTTCTGCGAGCCGGTGATGACCACATCGAGGCCCCAGGCATCGGTCTTGAGGTCAAGTACTCCCAGAGCGGTGATCGCATCCACCACCAAAATGGTCTCCTCATACCCTTTGACAATATCGGCCAACGCTTTGACATCGTGCGCCACGGCCGTGGAGGTTTCGCTGGCCTGCACATAGACGGCCTTAATCGATGGATCCTTCTTCAGCGCATCGGCCACGGCCTGCGGATCCACCGCGTGCCCCCACTCGACTTTCAGTTCGGTCACCTGCGCGCCGAACGCTTTACACAGCTTCGTCCATCGCTCACCGAACTTGCCGCCATTGATCGTCAGGGCCTTATCCCCAGGGGACAGGAAATTCGAGACCGATCCTTCCATGCCTCCGGTGCCGGATGCCGCGAGAATCAACACATCGTTCCTGGTCTGAAACAACCACTTCAGGTCCTCACGAACCTCGGCAAAGAGTTTGTCGAATTCAGGAGCTCGGTGATGAATCATCGGTCTGGCCATCGCCAGTAACACCTCCGGAGGAACGGGGGTGGGTCCGGGAGCCAGCAAATACCGTTTGAGCATGGAACGATCCTCCTCACTGTACAGAACGAACAATGTCTGGGATTTAGAAGGGGCGTACGCTACCATAGCCCCCCTGAGGTGTCAAGGTAACAACCCGTGAAGATGCTTATCTTTTCAGCAACTTCAACACATCGCACAAGATTGATATCCGGGAGAGTCCACGACTTCACGCGCGATCGTTTCCAGACCTCATTTCAATCTACAATTCAACTCCTTCAATTTCTTGACAACTCGCACCCTCCTCGATAGGCTACCCTTCAAGAGTCAGTCACCACACACTCCCTGAACCGTCTAAGTGGGTACCCTTATGCATGCACGTTTCTTGGGCAGAGGTGTTCGCGCGCTGTCGGTACTGTCATTCTGCCTGGCTTCTCTCTCGTGGCCAGCCCTTACAGGAGCGGAGTCGCCGACTCCGCTTGAAGTCGATCCGCCCACGAGCACAGACACCCCCGCAGAAAGTGTTCCGTCAGAAGATGCACCCTCCCTCATCCAGGAACCGGAATACTCGGTGGAAGAAGCAGATCGCACCGCTGCCACCGAACTCGAGGCGACCGAACCTCCCGCCCCTGTTGCCAGCGAACCGTCGACGGAAGTGCCGCCGGCCGAGGCGCTTCTTCAACTCAAGCCTCTCAGCGGCGCCGCGGCCAGATTTACGGACCTGTTGACACCTCCGGCTGAGGTGGTCCAGGAAGAAGCCGCCGCCCAGGGCCCGGAATCGGATGACGCGCTCGCATATAATGTACCGATCGTGCTTGACCCGTCCGTTCAAGGCCACATTCGTTTTTTCAACGTGTCTATTCGTAACCGGTTTGAACAATGGCTCATCCGCCTCAGCCACTACCGGCCGCTGGTGGATAGTATTTTCTCGGAGTTCCAGCTTCCCAGCGATCTCATTTATCTGTCTCTCGTCGAAAGCGGATTTAATCCCCACGCCCTTTCTCGCGCCCGGGCGGCCGGCCCGTGGCAATTCATGAAAGGCACCGCCAAGGTGTATGGACTGCGCGTCGACAGTTATGTGGATGAACGGCGAGACCCTGTGAAGTCGACCGTCGCGGCTGCGCGCTATCTGCGTGACTTGTACGATTTATTCGGCACCTGGCCCCTGGCGATGGCAGCCTACAACGCCGGAGAAGGCAAGGTGATGCGCGCCCTCCATACGGCGCAAGCGGAGAGCTTTTCAGACATTGCGAAGACACGGCTGATCCGACGGGAAACCAAGGAATATGTGCCTCGTTTCATGGCCGCGACCATCATCGCCAAGAATCCCGACCGCTATGGCTTTCCGCAGAATGAGGTCCAGCCTCACCAGTTTGAAGAGGTGGTCGTCCGGCGCTCCATCCATTTCAAGGCTATTGCCAATGTCACGGGAATTTCGTACCAGGAATTGAAAGTGCTGAACCCGGAACTGCGGCGCGATGCCACACCTCCTGACGATGCCGAGTATCATCTGAAGGTTCCGGTCGGCACCAGGGAAAAAGTTGAACGGCTATTGGATCGGGCTCCGACCCACAAGTTTGCGCCACTCTCTGTCCCCGTCAAGGGCCGCCGCGTCAAGCCTGAACCAGACTCCGGGCACTGGTATCGAGTACGAGTCGGCGACTCACTTGAGAAAATCGCCAAACGATTCAACATCTCCGTCAAGACCCTGAAATCCATCAATAACCTGACAGGCCATACCATCAAGGCAGGGAGCCGTTTGGTCATCGCGCACTAACGCGACTCCATCTCACCGTGTCATTCTGACTGAACCGCTAGGGTTTCTTCTTGGAGGACGGAGCAGCAGACTTGCCTGAAGATTTGGCGGGCGCTTCAGTCTGAGGAGCGGGCGCACTCACTGCTGCAGCGGGTGCAGCATCGGTCGCCTGATTTTCCGGAGACTTCTTCACTTCCAACACTTTCACTCTCACGGCGGCTTCACTCGTGAAGGGCGAGTTGGGATAATTTTTCATTAGGTCCTGATAATGCGCGAGGGCACCCTCGGGCCTGGACTGCGACTCTTCCAGTTTGGCCAGCTCGAACAACACATGGTCCTTATTGAGGGCGCCGGGGATCTCAAGAATCCCGGCAAACGCCTTGACCGCCTGATCGCGATCGCCTTTGACCAAATAGGCGTAGGCGAGCCGTTGCTGCACGAGCCCCAGAAGCGAGGTATTGGAGCTATAGAGCAACATGAATCGCTTGTAGGTTTCGATCCCCGCATCCACTTCATTGGCTAGGACCTGGGCATTACCCAGCCGGAACAATGCCAGCGGTGCAACGGGACTCCGTGGATACTGATCCACAACCTGCTTATACAGCGTAATCGCCTGCGCGAGTTGTTCATGCCCTTTTTGGGGATCATCGGCAGGCCGATTGAGATAGTGGAGCGTCGCTTCTTGATCGAGTTCGCGGGCCTTCAGAGTGGATTGATGGTCATACCACATGACACCGGCAACCACCGCCGCTGCCACAAGCAATACCCCCAACCCAGCGAGAACGGCGCGCCGGTGCTCCTCCAAGACATGGAGAAACCGATCCACTCCGCTCAGCAAATGGGCTTCGTCGAGTGGATCACCTTTTGATGGAATCTTGATTCGATAACTCATCGTGTCACGATCATTTTATCGGCAGAGTAAACGAAACGGTCGTATCCGAAAGCCTCGCGCCTTATACTAGGGAGCAGTCAGCCTTGTCAAATATCCAAGTCCATCAAGAACGCAGGACGTTATGTTCAAGGAATATCTCCAAACATTACAGGATCAACACCTCCTGCGCCGGCTTCGCACCATCGCCTCGGCCACGGGGCCGACGGTCACACTCGACAATCGCACGGTGATTCTCCTCTCATCCAACAATTACCTGGGCCTTGCCGCACACCCGGCAGTCGTGGAGGCAGCCGTCGCGGCCACCCGTCAATACGGGGCTGGATCCGGGGCATCACGTCTCGTTTGCGGCAGCCTGCCGCCTCATGAAGCACTCGAAACCGCACTCGCCCAGTTCAAAGGCACGGAAGCAGTGCTCACCTTTGCCGCCGGATACCTGGCGAATATCAGCGTCATTCCGGCGCTGATTGGGAAAGACGGACTCATCCTCGCCGACCGCCTCTGCCATGCTAGCCTGATCGACGGCTGTCGCTTGAGCGGCGCCACATTTCGCGTCTACCGCCATCGAGACATGAATCATCTGGAACAACTACTCTCCCGTCGGCCCTCGACCAAACAGACCCTCATCGTGACCGATGGGATCTTCAGCATGGATGGGGACATCGCCCCAATGAAGGACATCGCTCTCTTGGCAGAACGGTATGGCGCAGCGGTCTATGTCGACGATGCGCATGGCACAGGCATCCTGGGGAAAACAGGACGCGGCACCCTCGAACATTGTGAGGTCGAATCGCACCTGCCCTATCACATGGGCACCTTGAGTAAAGCCCTTGGGAGCGCCGGAGGGTACCTGGCTGGATCAGCGACATTCATTGCCTATCTCGTGAACACCTGTCGCGCCTTTACCTACACCACCGCTCCCCCGCCGGCCTCCGCTGCAGCCGTCACAGCTGCACTCGATGTCATCAGGCGGGAGCCGGAACGGCGCGCCCAATTGTGGCAGAATCGCGAACGCCTCGCGCAAGGACTCAGTCGGCTCGGCTTCCACCTCGCCCCTTCGGAGAGCCCAATCCTCCCGGTTATCGTGGGCGATCCCGATCGTGCGATGAACCTCGCCCACACGCTGCTCACACTCGGGATCTACGCCCCCGCCATTCGCCCACCGACGGTGCCTCCGGCCACGAGTCGGATCCGTCTCACCATCACGGCCGATCACACTTCTGCGCACATCGACCAGGCACTGGCCGCACTCGCACAGGCGGGCCGTGAGCTGGATATGATTTAGCGCAGGCATTGGGCATTGCACCGACTGCCGGCAGCCGCTTCTGCTTCCCTCTTCTGGGTATTTTCTTGCTTTCTCACCTTCCTATGGCATGATCGAATCAACTCGACGAGCCATGATCATCTACTCATACCTACGCTCGTATTTCCGCTCATTCTTTCACTGCATGGAGTGATCCGATGATTGACATCTCGAAACTGTTGACCTTTGGCGTTCAGCAGGGCGCCTCCGACTGTCACATCAGCGCCGGCGAGCCGCCGATGATCCGCCTGCATGGCGACCTCAAGAAACTCGATCACCCTCCCCTGACTCAGGACGAAACGCACGCGCTCATCTATGACATGATGAGCGATGCGCAGCGCAAGAACTTCGAAGAACACCGGGAATGCGACTTCTCGTTCGACCTCGGCGACATTGCCCGATTCCGCGTGAACGTCTTCGTTCAAGGGCGTGGATTGGGGGCCGTGTTCCGGACCATTCCGACCGAAATTCTTCCGCTGGAAAAACTTGGCATGCCGCCCATTCTCCGTCAGCTCTGCGATCGCGAGAAAGGACTAATCTTGGTCACCGGCCCGACCGGGTCCGGAAAATCCACCACGCTGGCGGGCATGATCGACTACCTCAACAACACCTTCGAAGGGCACATTCTCACCATTGAAGACCCGGTGGAATTTGTGCACAAATCCAAAAAATGCCTGGTCAACCAGCGAGAGCTCGGCGTGCATACCCTCTCGTTCGCCAATGCCCTTCGTGCCGCCCTCCGCGAAGACCCCGACATCATTCTTGTCGGTGAAATGCGGGACTTGGACACGATTCAGTTGGCCTTGACCGCAGCCGAGACCGGCCATTTGGTCTTTGCCACCCTGCACACCTCGAGCGCCCCGAAAACCATCGACCGTATCATCGACGCCTTCCCTCCAAACCAGCAGGCTCAGGTCCGCGCGCAGTTGTCGGAAACGCTGGAAGCCGTGCTGACTCAGACGCTTCTCAAGAAGAAGAGCGGTGGCCGCATCGCTGCGGTGGAGATCATGGTCGGCACTACGGCCGTGCGAAACCTCATCCGAGAGGGCAAACTCCATCAAATTCCCGGGATCATGCAGGCCAGCCAAAAAGACGGCATGCAGACCATGGACATGGCCCTGGTCGACCTGGCCACGCGCGGCATGGTGACAAAAGCCGAGGCCCAGTCGCGCAGCATGAATCCCAATCTATTCAACGCCGCTGCCGGGGGCGCCGCATAGACGCGCCTTCTCGCATGGCCTAGACGGCAGCACAAGAGGCATTCCATGGATGTTCGCACCCTTCTCGAAGTGATGGTCAAGCAGGAATCGTCCGACCTGTATCTCACTGTCGATGCGCCACCCATTTATCGCATCCATGGATCGACGCATCGGACCGATGCCCCGCCGTTTACGAACGAGCAACTCGAATCGTTAGCGCTGGCCCTCATGCGGGGCCAGCAGCGGGGTGAGTTCGAAGAGAAAATGGAGATGAATCTCGCCCTCTATTACAAGGACCTTGGCCGCTTCCGCGTCAACATCTTCCGGCAAAAGGGAAACGTTGGATTGGTGTTTCGCCACATCAAAGCGGAGATCATGACGGTCGAACAATTGGACCTGCCGCCCATCGTCAAAGACATCGCGATGACCAAGCGGGGGCTGGTACTCGTCGTCGGCGCGACGGGCTCCGGCAAATCCACCTCGCTGGCAGCCATGATCGATCACCGTAATACGGTGCATGCCGGCCATATCATCAGCGTGGAAGACCCGATCGAGTTCGTCCATCATCACAAGAAATCTATTGTCACTCAGCGCGAAGTCGGCTTTGATACCCATTCCTTCGGACACGCCTTAAAGAACACCTTGCGCCAAGCCCCGGACGTCATTCTCATCGGTGAAATACGGGATACGGAAACCATGGAAGCCGCGATCACCTTCGCTGAAACCGGCCATCTCTGTCTCGGGACGTTGCACTCGAATAACGCAAATCAATCCATCGAACGCATCATGAACTTCTTCCCGGTAGAACGGCACGCGCAAATCTATCTGCAGCTCTCATTGAACCTGCGCGCCATCATCTCTCAACGATTGATCCCCTCGCTCGATGGCCGTCGGGTACCCGCGCTCGAAATCATGCTCGATACCCCGCGTATCAAGGACCTCATCAAGCGTTCGGAGATCGATACTTTGAAAGAAGCGATGGAGCAGGGCATCGATGAGGGGTGCCAAACGTTCGATTACGTGCTGCTGCAACTCTATAAGGCTGGGAAAATCAGCATTGAACAAGCATTGATCAATGCGGACAGCGCGAACAACCTTCGTCTTAAAATTAAACTGGCAGGATTGAAAGGCGACGACGCGGTGGCCGCCCTGCTAGACAAGAACGACAGAGCGGAGAAGGGATTTCAGATTCAAGGTCAAATGGGACAGGGCGGAGGCAAGAAACGTTGATGATCAGCTGGTAACACGCTTCCGTATATCGCTCAAGTCTTCAGGTTGCCCCGCTGCGAAACCGCATCACGCAACTCATCGGCACCTCTGCCTAAGGGCTTCTCGGCGCAGACTCTTCTACCGCCTGCTCCAAATACGACGCAATCTTATCCAATGCACCCGCACTCAACTTTCGTCCATACCATACCGGCATCGTGTCCGCAGGAAAACCAGGGACTACATAGGTTCCCGGGGATACCACTGATTCTACGATATACTCCCGAACCGTCTGCGCCTGCCCTCGATATTCCGGATCGGCCAAACGAGCCCCCCCTGTCTTCCCCAACCAAAGTGGCGGACCGACCTGCCCTTTCGCCCCGACGATGCCGGGAATTTGATGACAGACCGGACATCCGGCACGGACAAAGAGTTCCTGGATCGATTCGTCCCCCGTCACCAAGGGCACCATGTTCGGATCGACGTTCAGAGCACCCAGGGATGAATCAGGCAATGGCTGGATATTCCGGATTCCAGCCATTGCAACCAGCAACACAATCCCAGCCACCAACGCAGCTAATGCCTTGTTCTTTTGGTTCAACGGCGGAACAGATGGCGGCACGTTGGCATTCAGCATAGACCGGTAACAGGAACCCTAGTTCTTGGCATCCATCGCACAGCGAAACCCAATCGTGCGGTCTTGAAAGTCAGGCTCTGCGGAGAAACGCGCCGACACCCGCAAGGCGGCTGGTAGGTCGGCCCAAGACCCCCCACGGAGCACCCGCTTCTCACCGCTGGCCGGCCCCGTCGGATTCTTCTCCGGACTCTTCCCGTAATATTCTCGATCATACCAGTCAGCTACCCATTCGGCCGCATTTCCAGCCATGTGGTGAAGCCCATACGGACTCCGTCCCCCCGCTTTCAACCCATGGCGAACACTCATCCCCTCGACACCGCCAGCCACCCCAACCAACGTGATCGCCTCACTCACCCACACCCCGCGATTGTAATTCGCAATATCCACAAACGGCTGCATGTGCCCCCAGGGATACCGACGCCCGTCGGTCCCGCGCGCCGCCTTTTCCCACTCAGCCTCCGTCGGCAGCCGTTTCCCCGCCCAGGTACAATAGGCCGTCGCATCGCTCCAGTTCATCCCGACCGCCGGACGATCGCCCACAGTCTCCGCTGCTTCATCATCCCAGGTGGGCGGCGCATCATGCTGCGCCTCTTGAAGAAACTTTCTATAGAGCTGTAGCGAGACCTCATATTGATCAATCGCATAGGAATCGAGGGTGACTGAATGCTCCGGGCGTTCGGAGGGGAGTCCGTCGTTGCTACCCATCGTAAAAGACCCAGATGGAATCAACACCATCGGGGCGCCATCCTTTCCCTTGATCATCTCCGCAGCACCTGGTAGATCACTCGCACTAGATTGTGGCTCGGCAGCTCGAACCAACCAGCCTTCGGCAAACGCAACGGCGAACATCACGATGATTACGCTGAATAGCCGCATACACACCTCCCACCAGGAATAAACCTGCAGGCAGCCCGATCCTACTCTTCAGCGAAGTGTAGCCGCGCGTCTATGCAAACTCAACTACACTACAAGATATGAGCTTGAGGCGGAAACCCTTCCGGCTGATAAAAGTAACCAACGCCTGCAATTCATTGCGAGCATTGAGGGACGTGATGATCCGGCGATACGCACAGAAACGGCTCCGGCCGGCATGCTTGGCATGCCGGCCGGATGAGAGGCAGGCTAACTATCCAGCGTCGCTTTATCACTTGAGCTCCGCAACACGGCGATCGTGGTCTTTCACACTCTTTACAGTCGTGAGATCCGACCGCTCCAATAGATTGTGAAGCACCTCTTGTTTCAACTGAATCATCAGCGCCTTGCTATGGACGGATGACGGCGCGGTATCCTGCAAGAGGTTCAACCACCCCGTCGTGGCTGCGTCATAACGATTATTTGGCATAGCCGTGTGTAACTCTTGAAACACCGTGATCGCATCGGCTCGATTCTCAAAGAGCGCGACCAAGCCACGGGTGTAGTAGGCCTCCTCGCAGGCTGGCCCTTTGTGACAATTCTTCATCCGGGTATCCTGCGCGTATGCAATCGCTTGTAGCAATTTCAACTCACTGGTCTCGACGGGAAAGAACGCGCTGCTCGGCAACGTAGTGGAAGAACCGGGCTGACTCATCGTCGTACACCCTTCAAACCCGCCGGCGATGAGCATCAACAAGGCGAGGGAAAGAACAGTTCGTCGCGACATCGTATGCCTCCTAACAAGCGCGGACATGGTGACGCGCAATGATGATCTCTTACGTTGCAGTGATGTTCTGACTGTACCATCGAACCCCGGTTCGGCCATTACACGGAGGCTGTACCTCTTCGGTACTGGGCAACAGCGCCCGCAAGCCTTTGCAATATGAGGCGATGTATAGTCAGTTATTGAGGGGAATGAACGTCTAGGCGACGCTTGCGCCTACCTATTCCGGAGAAGAGGCGAAGCGCGATGTGGTCCGGAGGGAGTCGCTCCGCCGAGCAGGCGGAGCGACCGAGACATACCCTAGTGCCAGTTCGCTGCCAGGATCTGCTGCACATCCTGAGGACGCTGGGCCACAGCTTGCTCCCAACTCAACCCCGTCTGTTGCGTGAATCCCGCCATCGCCTGGATCAATTGGTTAACCTGTGTATTCATCAGCTGTTGACCATTGCCGGCTTGGACCGTTTCGATCTGATTCGTGGCACCCCCATACCAGTTGGCAATTGTAACCTGATCGGTCGAACCGTAGAGCGCAATACGCAAATCACTAGCACTTTGACTCAACATAATGTCCAGAGGATTGATCCCGGAGCCGAAGTTCAGCCGATCGCTGCTCCCATTCGTGTCAGTAATTGTATCCTGGCCATCTCCGCGAGCAAATTGGAAGAGATCATTTCCCGATCCACCGCTAAGCACATCGTTTCCCTGTCCACCTATGATCGTATCGTTACCATCACCACCTGCCAACGCATTGTTGCCATCATTTCCGGTCAGCACATTGGCTAAGGTATTGCCCGTCCCGTTGATCGCCGCAGATCCGGTCAGTGTGAGGTTTTCGAGGTTAGCTCCCAGGGTCCAGGTCACAGAACTCTGCACCGTATCGGTGCCGGCATTCAGTGTCTCAACCACCGTATCCCCCGCGCCAACAACATAGGTATCGTTTCCCGCCCCACCGGTCAATGTATTGACCGCGCTGTTGCCAATCAGAATATTGTTGAGCCCGTTCCCCGTACCATTGATGGCGGCAGTTCCGGTGAGCGTCAAGTTCTCGACATTCGCCGCAAGTGTATGCGTTACAGAACTCTTGACGGTATCAATCCCGGCATTCAGTGCTTCGATAACGGTGTCGCCGGCTCCGACGACATAGGTGTCGTTCCCTGCTCCCCCAGTGAGTCGATTTGCCGCGCCATTCCCAATCAGAATATTGTCCAGACTGTTCCCGGTTCCGTTGATCGCTGAGGTCTCGGTCAACGTAAGATTCTCCACATTGGCGGCAAGCGTGTATGTGACCGAACTCTGAACCGTGTCGATGCCTTCATGAGACAATTCAGTTATCTTGTCGCCGGCGTTGTCCACGATGTACGTGTCGTCGCCCGGGCCTCCGATCAGCGTATCTGCGCCGGCGCCACCATTGAGAATGTTTGCGGCGCTGTTCCCAGTGAGGGTGTTCGCGACACTGTTGCCGGTTCCGTCGATGGCGGATGTTCCCGTCAACACCAGCTTTTCCAAATTGGTCCCCAGGGTCCAACTCATATCGGTTTGGACGATATCCGTCCCGGCACTCGCGGCCTCTACAATCGTGTCACCTGCCCCGACGACATAGGTGTCGTTCCCCGCCCCGCCAGTAAGAACATTGGCCGCCCCATTGCCGACAATGATATTGTTGAGTGAATTCCCGGTTCCGTTGATTGCTGCACCACCTACGAGGGTCAGGTTTTCGACGTTCGCTCCCAACGCATACGTGATGCTGCTCTGAACGGTATCCGTCCCTTGCCCTGCCTGTTCCGTCACTCCATCCCCAACATCATCGACTACGTAGAGATCGTTTCCGGATCCACCGATCATGGCATCCGCACCGATACCCCCGTCCAACGTGTCGTTCCCGGCGCCGCCATCCAACTGGTCAACCCCGGCACCGCCAAGAAGTGAGTCATTGCCTGCTCCACCGTATAGGCTGTCCTCTCCGCCCAATCCTGAAACAATGTCGTTCGTAACGTTCCCGAAGAGGTAATCCACCTCTTCAGTACCAACGAGATTCACCCCTTCAACGTGAGACAACATCATGCTGTAATTCCAGGTCGTGCCGTCTGCAAATTGGATCAGATCGACACGGAGCGAATCGAAGGCGAAAAATCCGCCGAGCGTCAGTTGATCCGTAGTATTGTTGATCGTCAGAATCGCGTTGGCACCAAAATCCGGCGTCGCACGCAATGTGATATCGTCGGGGGCGAGTCCATCTAGCTGTAACGTGTCTACATCCGATGAGTCCCCATGGTCATCGATGGAATCCTGCCCATATCCCCGCCCAAACACATAGATATCGTTGCCAATGTACCCCTCAAGGAAATCGTTTCCCGGACCTCCATCGAGCGTATCGTTACCCAGTGAAGCTCGAATTTGATCGTTGCCGCCTCGCCCACGAATGGTATCATCTCCCGATGTGCCATAAAGCGTGTCGTCGACATCGCTGCCATAAAAAGCCTGTACTCGTCCCTCGATATCATTCCGGCTCCACACCGTTCCATCCACGAAGACAAATTGGTCAACTGTGTTGCTCACCGAGACAAAGTAGGACTCCACCGTCAATTGATCGGTAGTTCCATTGATCTTGACGACCAGATCGTTGGCATGATTCTCAAGCACGAGATCGCCGGGTGCGACACCAGCCAGAAGCTGCACTTGGTCGAGCCCTGTTTGGGCATACAGTTGCATGCCCATCCGTATGATGTCTTGCCCATACCCACGGCCAAACACGAATGTATTATCGCCCACCCCGACGAGGATGTCGTTTCCTTCTCGCCCATCAAGCTGGTTCGGGCCAGACAGTTGGTTGTCCAAGGCATTCCCTACCACATCCACCCGTTGAGTCGGGTCCAAATAAAAATCGTCGAGAATTTGCACATTCTCCACATGATCCGGAGTCTGAAACGTGAGTGAAGCAGTCGGCGCAAGTTGGATGGTATCGATGCCCGCATTCGCATCTTCTGACACAGTCGGGAGTCCGGAGAAGAGACGATAGATATCATCTCCCGTCCCACCGAATAACTGATCGCCGGCTCCGTTCGATTCCAACAGATCGTTCCCCGCCCCACCGTACAGCACATTCGCGCCTGCCCCACCGTATAAACGGT
The DNA here is from genome assembly GCA_031315995.1 of Nitrospira sp. Taxonomy (GTDB): domain Bacteria; phylum Nitrospirota; class Nitrospiria; order Nitrospirales; family Nitrospiraceae; genus Nitrospira_A. The sequence continues at coordinate 85,362 of JALDRG010000006.1, read as the reverse complement.
CATTTCCTGCGCCGCCGTCCAAGACATCGTCGCCCTCCTCACCCTCCAACACATCGGCGCCCTCGCCGCCGACCAGGACATCGTTTCCATCACGTCCGTGAAACCAATCATCGGCTTGACTACCTTGCATGTGATCGGCAAAGGTGGTGCCGAATAACGTTCCTCCCGTCACCGGTGCGGATAAATGAAATCCGCGAGAGAGCAGTTGGCTGTCCGTGAGCACAGTGCCGTCTGCAAACTCAAACCGGCCAATGGTATGAAACTCCGCCGGTGAATTGGGCCCGAAACCGATGATCTGAACCGCATCGCCACCGTTGCCCACGCGCACCACAAGCGAATCCCCAGTTGCCACGTCTAGGCTGAGGGACGCCGCTGTAATACCAGCGCCAAAAACCAATCGGTTAGTCTGCCTCGCATCGTCCTGGATTGAGTCGACGCCATCCCCCAAATTGAAGTGATAAGTATCAAGCCCGTCTCCGCCAATCAGATAATCAGTTCCTGCCCCTCCAGAAAGGTCATCGTCACCACCCCCGGCCTGAAGCACGTCATTCCCGTCACCTCCATCAAGCACATCGCTCCCCGCCTGCCCCACAAACAGCGGCGAATCCCCAAAGAGGGAATCGTTGCCGGCCTCTCCGAAGAGCACATCATCGCCTATATCGCCCACCAACTGATCAGCGCCGTCGCCCCCGAACAGTCGGTCCTGTCCCGCACCGCCCCACAACTGGTCATCCCCCTCTTCCCCATCCAGCGTGTCATTCCCACCGATCAGGCTCAGGACAGTCGGATCGTTGCCATCGCCATAGAGAAAGTCGCTGCCGGTACCGCCGACAACAAGGTCATCACCATCGCCCCCCTGCAGTTCATCGATCCCTTCGCCACCGAAGAGTGTATCTTTCCCGTCACCCCCTTTCACGAGATCATCACCCTCTTCACCGTCGAGCAGGTCAGCGCCCTCCTGACCCAACAAGAAATCGTTGCCCGTCCCTCCAATCAATGCGTCGTCTCCCAAACCACCCTGCAATTCATCATCCCCCTCATCACCCAACAGGGTGTCGTCCCCGTCTTGACCAAAGAGCCGATCGTCTCCCGTGCCACCCCACAGTGAATCGTCGCCAGCCCCTCCCTGTAACTCGTCACTGTCTGCACCGCCATCGAGAAAATCGTTCCCGGCGAACCCAGCGAGCCGATCCATCCCAATTCCGCCATAGAGAATATCGTCGCCCCCTCCCCCCTGGAGTTCGTCAGCTCCGGCACCGCCATCGAGAATATCTGCTGATCCAGGATCGTCTGAAAAGTCACCGATTAGGAGATCGTCTCCATCCCCACCAGAAAGGAAGTCGACCCCGGCTCCCCCGAAAAGCCGGTCATTGCCCTCACCACCCTCCAGCCAATCATCGCCAGGAATAGTCTGGGTAAAATCTGACTCACCGTAGAGCAAATCGTCGCCCGCTCCGCCGATGAGAATATCGTTTCCTCCGTCCCCGACAATTAGGTCATTGCCTGCGCCTCCGTCTAGGTAGTCGTCTGCACCTAGAGTCGAGGTAACCGCCAACATAGGGAAACTTTTTAGAGTGAGATCAACGTCATATACTTTTGCAATCCAACCCGACGGACGGTTCTCTCCTCTAAGAACATCATCACCCTCTCCGCCAAGCAGCACATCAACGCCAAGGGCGCCCAAGAGCACATCATTGCCAGCTCCTCCGTCTACATAATGTGTGCCGCTGCCGATATGGGTCCATGTGTAATTGGCTATCTCGGTATCAGTCACAGCAATGTCATTGCCATCGCCCCCGAGAAAGATATCCCCATCGGATACATCGGCATAGTCATCCCCACTGCCTCCGACAAGATAATCATTCTCCAGCACCGACCAAGGTGTCATCACCAGCCCCACCATCACGAAGATCAGAGAACGAGTCATGAATTGATGGCACCTGGGAGAGCAAGACATCATTTCCTTCGTTGCCATATACGGCATAGGAATACGGATTGGTAGAAATGAGTATCTCGTCTCGAGCATCTCCCACCAACACATGGCCAAAAGGACCCACTGGAGCTTCTGTATCAGACGGAATATGGGAAACATCACGCAATTGAATCCCCATCTGGCCGCTCTGAAAGTTCTCGTTTACGATGAGCACACCGTTCACGATGAGATCGGTCCCAGACATCACATACGTCGTGCGGCCATCAAGGCTGGTATAGGTATTGGCGGCATCACCGGCCCGACGAATGCCCCCCTGCAACAGGTGGTCATCGAAAATGATTTGCCCCTGCGCATCGCTATCCTCGATGCGGTCCAGTCCATCTCCGGAATGATAGATATACGTATCGAATCCGATACCGCCTTCGAGGAGGTCGATGCCTCTCCCTCCTACCAGCCTGTTGTTGCCACTATTGCCTTTTATTGTATTGTCGAGCTCATTACCGATACCTGCGATGTTGCCGGATCCTGTCAGAATCAAGCGTTCCACATTCGCACTCAACGTAAAATCCACCGAAGCCTGCACCTCGTCAGTTCCCCCCGCCTCAAACTCAACGACGCTGTCGCCTGGGTTATCGACAATGTAGATATCGTCTCCGATACCACCACTCATACGATCTGCGCCACGACCTCCGTCGAGAAAGTCCCGACCTTCTTGCCCTAACAAAATGTCGTTATTGGCTTCGCCGAAAAGCCTGTCGTTATCCCCACCACCCTCAAGATAGTCTTCCCCTCCAGCCCCGCGAATCGTGTCCTCTCCAGACCCACCATATATATGGTCGCTTCTCCTCCTGACATATTCTCGGCCTTCAGCGTCCCCAAAGATTACCGGCTTCAGTCGCTACAGCCCCACGCTGGTTATTGAAAAAAGCTCGCTTCATCGATAAACACGTCCGGCTGGTAGAAACCCCCTCCGCCTGATTGAACTGAAATTTCTCAGCTAACAATTCCGCCCGGTCACTTAGTGCCAGCTGAGTCCACACACCAGCACCGGTATGCCATACATACAGATCGAGCGAGTGGTCCTGATTCTGGAGGGTCTCATAATCGATGCCTGTCACCACGAACGGATTCAGCTCACGAAGCGCGTAGCGGTAGGACAGTCCATCGAGGGTCAGGTTTCTTAGCCTGACTAACCACGGTGCTGCTCGACATGCCGACGAGGCTGTAGATGCGGAGGGGGCTCGTGGCAGGCAGGCTATCGCGCAGAGCAATGAGGTTAGTGTAATACGCCTGCGATCACCCACTGGTGTGGTGGTCTGACTCGATCCTTGGAACAGATGCCGGAGGGCGTCAAGGCCGTTTTCTAGTCTATTGCCGCGGTCGCGGAAGCGGCGTTGAGGATCGTCGCGACCGTGGGCACCGAGAGATCGGGATCGAGTCGAGTCAATACATCGTACATTGCCAGCGCGTCGGTGAGTGTCGTGATGCGATGGTTGTGAATGGGATCGAGCAGACTTTCTTCGATGAAGACTCCTGCCACAGTTCCTAAATAGGTCCCCAGGCCACTGATAAGGGACGCCCCTTGTCCGACGACATTCGTGATGTTGGGAAAACTGAGTGAGGCAGGTGTGACACCCAACAATTCAAGGACCTGCAGTACCGAGCCCCCGATACCGGGAGCGTTATAGGTATATGCCGACGCCACTTCGGCGTGGTCAGCCGTGAAGGTTTGAGCCAGGAAACCTCCTGAGGAATGCCCGGTTACGTGCACGCTCGGCAGGAGTCAATTTCAGTTCATCTTTCAATCTGGTGAACGCTCTCCAGGGCGAGGCATATTGCGCCTGAATGGCCGTACTCCTGAGTAAGGCGATGTCTGCGAGGTCCGTGAACGCGTCGAAGGGATCATTGGTCCCTCGAATCGCCAAAAACCGGTCATTTGATCCGTCGTTCTTCCGAAACAACGACTGCCGAGAAGCCATTCAGGTTAGGCGGGCTGACACTGACAATGGAACAGGTGGAGGCAAACTGGGTGGCTAGGGAATCCAGAAGCCTGCCTCTTTCAACTCTATTATATACCGGTCTGTGGTCATGCCTTCAGCTAAGTCAGCATAGAGGCCAGGGAAAATAGAGTTCTGAAAATATGTCTGATCAAGCTTGGTATATCACTTCCTTCTGAGCCAGCCGTTTTGGCCTTATGACTTCCGTCCACACGTCTCGATAGGGACTATACCCAGCACACTTAGTCGGTGGCCCCGAGGGAATAAATATGTATTAAGCCAACCTCCATAATGCGCAAGATGGACATCGACTCCAGCACCTCATTGGTTTGCTTGTCGTGTAGCGAACTCTCAAATTTAGCGATATGGAAAATTGGGGAGCAACTCCCGTCATCCCTGTGTACTATGGAAAAATTGTCGGACATGGAAAGCTTTTTTTCGTCTGGCTGGCCATTTGGCAGAAAATTGACTTGTCTACTTCGACAGTCTTGAATACCTTAATGCCGCCTTCTTTCACAAAGATGGCCGAAGTATAACGACCCCGGAACAATGTCCCAGGTCGGAATCAACACAAACACTACAATTGCACCATACCTGGCGACTTTGCTTTGAGTGTGCGTTCCTATAGCGCTCGCGATGAATTTCGCCAATACCACATACACAATTGATCCCAAGAGAATGAAGAAACCCATCGTCACGCCGCCCTTCCGAGAATTGTGGGAAACTCATACTTGCCGTCACCGCCCTCCAGCACATCGTTATCTTCCCAACCGTACAACTCGTCATTGCCCCCAAAGCCCTGGAGCAGATCATTGCCGACACGACTGGACAGACGATCGAAGTTGGGTCCGCCGTAGAGCTGATCGTTGCCTGGCCTCGCATAAATCGGATAACTTCCCTGTCCGCCTTCGAAGATATAGTTTTTCGCCTCAACACCTTCAATAATCCAGGCCCCCGTGTCCTGCAAACGAGTTACGAGCGACCATTTTTTTGATCTACTGGCACATCAGCGCACCTCGGCTCACAGTCCGCTCGCACTGAACACTCTGGCCTATCGAAATGGTGCTAGTAGTTGTTTTTAGCTTCCCAGGATGACCAAGCAGACAAACCCTTGCAGTCGAACTCGGCGCTCCACTATCTGCATCACCCGCGTCTGCCCGTCATCGTGACGAGCCGCAGGCCATCATGACCAGGACGCTGACAATTCGTGTGCGTTTCATCTTCATGGCTTCCCCTCTTCATGAATGCTGAATGCGCCGTACCTGTCATGCATTCCGCTTAGCGCTCCCGCAAACTTTCCTGCATCGACCTTAGCAACGGACTCATCAGATATTCGATCACTCGACGCTGGCCCGTTCTGACCTCCACCGTTACCGCCATTCCCGGCGCGAGGTGGATTGCCTTGCCTTCTACCAGCATCGTCGCGCGGTCCAAGCTGATTCGACCGGCATAGACCAGGCCTCCCTGCTCTTTCTCCAACGGTACCGCATCCTCCGAGACGGTCAAAACCTTTCCCGCAATGGTGCCGTAGAAAGTAAATGGAAAGGTTTCGACTTTGATTTCCACCGGCTGCCCTTCCCTTACAAACCCGATGTCCTTGTTCTCAAAGTGCGCTTCAACTTCGACCGGATGGGCTTGCGGCACCACGATGAGCAAGGGCTGCGCCGGAGTCACCACCCCACCGACCGTATGTACCGCCAGCTGCTGCACGACTCCGTCGATCGGCGACACTAACTTCTGCAAGTCGGTTTTCTGTCCCGCCTTGCGCACTTCTTGGAGCAACGATGCGGCCTTCGTCTCGGTAGCGGAGAGCTCGGCTTGTTTGCTCTGCTGAAATTCAGATAAGAGCGCGCGATAGTTTTGTTCGGCTTCTGCCAGCGCAGCCTGATCCTGCCGCAACTTACTCTTCTGTCCGGCCCACTCCTGAGCCTTATCGATCCGTTGCTGTTCGAATTGAAGATAGTCCATCTTCGACACATACTGTTGGGCCAGCAGGGAACGATACGCCTCGGCTCGCTCGGCTTCGATCGGGACCGTAACCTCGAGCCGCCGGAGATTATCCTTCGTCGCATCTACTGCCGCTCTGCGTTGTCCGATGAGGTGGCGGGAGGCATCCACGCGCGCGGAAAACTCCGCGAGTTGATCCCGCAACAGTTGTTGTTGGAGCAAGACGAATTGTGGATCGGCTTCCTCCGGAATCTTGAAAGTGACGTGCTTCGCAATCAGCGCACGTAATCGGGAAGCCTCGACGATCGCGGCACGATACTCGTTGACCACCCGATCCCGATCGGCGCCGTGTTGCGTCGCGTCCAGCTCGATAAGGACCTCTCCTCGATGGACGGATTGGCCGTCTTGCACGTGAATGGCGGCGACGACGGCGCTCTCGAATGGTTGGATGGTTTTGGAATGACCACTGGGAATGATCTTGCCTGTCGCCACCGCCACGATATCGACCTGACTCAGCGACGACCATGTGACCGCCGTCACGAACAGCAGCATGATGGTCCAAAGAATTGCGCGGCCGATCGGTGACGGCGGCACTTCCTGAATTTCGAGTACGGCGGGCAGAAACTCCGCCGCTCTCCCACTGGGAACAATCGTCGGAGGCACGGTCGACTCAATCTGCCATGCCGCACGCCACACAGTCAGATGCCGCAGAAACGTGTTCATCGCGTAGTCCCTCGTCTGCTTTCCCATTATGCGGCGACAGATCGTCCTTCCTGATGTCGATGAAGTCGTGCATAGAGTCCATTGCGCTTGAGCAGGTCGTCATGCGTCCCGTCCTCGACGATCCGCCCCTTCTCAAGCACATAGATCCGGTTTGACGGACGCACTGTGCTTAAGCGGTGTGCGATCACAATGACCGTGCGTCCCTTGCAGATCTGCTCCATGTTCTGCTGAATAATCGCTTCGGATTCGTAATCCAAGGCACTGGTGGCTTCGTCAAAGATGAGAATCCTGGGATTGGCGATCAACGCACGGGCAATCGCAATACGCTGCCGTTGACCACCGGACAGGGAACAGCCGTGCTCTCCGACCATCGTGTCGTACCCTTCCGGCAATTCGAGGATGAACTCATGGGCGCCCGCCAGTTTGGCCGCGTGCATCACACGATCCATTGAGATTCCTGGATCGGTCAAGGCAATGTTGTCCCGCACGGAGCGGTTGAAGAGAAAGTTTTCTTGCAGCACCACCCCGACTTGTCGACGCAACCAAGCCGGATCGACCTGCGCAAGATCCACCCCATCGACCAACACACGGCCCCGTTCCGGCACATACAGCCGTTGCATCAGCTTCGCGATGGTGCTTTTGCCGGACCCAGAGCGCCCCACCATCCCAATCACCTGGCCCGCCTGAAGCGCGAAGGAAACCTCCTGGAGAACCGGCGGGCCATCCGGACGATAGCGAAAGGTGACGTCGTTGAAGATAATCTGCCCGGCGATCTGCGGTAATGTTGTGCGGTTCGGATTGTATGAGGGCTCGGGTCTGGTGTTTAACACGTCGCCTAAACGTTGAATTGAAATACCCACCTGCTGAAACTCCTGCCAGAGATTCACCATGCGCAACAAGGGGCCAGTCACCTGCCCCGCGAGCATATTGAAGGCGATCAATTCTCCGATACTCAGAGCCCCATCGATGACCTGATATGCGCCGACCCACATGACGGCAATCGTCGTGGTTTTCTGGATAAAAGTGGCTACTTGTCCGGCCACCGTGATGAGGCTGGTGGCGCGAAAACTCGCTCGGACATAGCCGGCCAATTGTTCATCCCAACGGCGTTGTAGCGGCGGCTCCACGGCGAGCGCTTTCACCGTTTGAATACCGGTCACGGCTTCGACGAGAAAGGACTGATTCTCCGCACCTCGGTTGAACTTCTCATTGAGCCGAGCGCGGATGGTGGGCGTTATGATCACCGACAGCACGGCGTACAGCGGCAGCGATGCCAGCACCACCAGCGTCAACATTGGGCTGTAGATCCACATGACGCCCAGAAACACCACGATGAACAACACATCCAGCACTACCATCACGGAATTACTGGTGACAAATTGGCGGATTTGCTCGAGCTCGCGCACTCGCGCGACCGTATCGCCGACTCGGCGGGCCTCGAAATAGGCGAGGGGAAGGGCCAAGAGGTGCCGGAACAGTTGCGCACCCAGTCCCACATCGATCCGATTGGTCGTATGGGCAAACAGATAGGTGCGCAACCCACCGAGCAATGCGTCGAACAATGCCAGCGCCAGCATGCCGACGGCCATCACGTGCAATGTGGTAAACCCCTTGTGCACAAGGACCTTATCGATGACGATTTGCGTAAAGAGTGGCGTGAGCAGTGCGAATAGCTGGAGGAAAAACGAGGCGAGCAACACCTCACCCAGCAGCCTCCGGTATTTGAGCACGGCGGGAATAAACCACCTGATGTCAAAGGTGAGATCCTGGGCGCGCAGGCCGGAACGTTTCGTGCAGAGCAGCAGTCCGCCACTCCAGCCTCCGACGAATTCCTCCTTGGATAGAATCTGCGGACGCGACTCCAACGGATCCTGAATAAGCACCTTGTCGGGCTGCACCTTGGCCAGCACGACATACCGGCCGTCGGTACGGTGGGCGATCGCGGGTAACGGTATCGCCGAAAGCTCGTCCCATGCGGATGTCATGAGTCCGCATTTGAGGCCGACATGTCTGGCCGCACGCAGCAACTCATGCGTGTTCAGCGCCCGGCCAGACTGACCGAACTGATGCTGGATCTGGCCCCCATCAACCGACAGATCGTGAAACCGCGCCACTATCAACAGACATAACAACCCGGTATCCGTCACAGATGACGGCGTGGCACAAGACTCGGAATGAGATATTGATCCATTCATAGTGGATGACCGAATGAACCGTTTATGACAGTTTCGACTTTTGAGGTTGGAGGCTCACGAGCGCCTGCTGGAGTTGTTGTTGCAGACGAAGCAGCCCATCGAGAGACAAGGCCACACGTGCAGCTCGTGCCCCCTCAAGCTGCTGTGGTAACACCTGACCTTGTTGGGCGCGCTGAGCGACCGCGCTCAGCAAGGCCGGTTCCAGGAATCCAAAATCGATATATGCCAACCCTTGAGCGAGACCAACATGGGTGTAGTTCACGAGAACCGGCTGATCGGTTTGGCCGGCCGGCGCAAGACGAACATTCACCGCCACCACCTTCTGACCTTGCTGCTTGGAATGATTGCTCTCTGCCATCCTGCTCCTCCAAAATTCAATGGTAGCACCCACGTCAGCGAGGCCGCGGGACTCTCGTTCGACAGGGGCGATGTTATGCGGAGAGAACTAGGCGGACTATTCCTCGGAAGATGGGCGCAGAGAAAAACTTTGGTAGGCCAAGGCGACTACCTAAGGAGCGACCACATAACTCATTAATGACCTTGTGCCAGGAAGGGTGGCGGAATCGCACCTGCAGGAAAACATGGCGCGCGGGAAAGCTGTTCAAATCTCCAGAGCGACACTCAGCTCATGAAGCCCGGTGGCACCGTCAGGGGCGGGATCTTGTTCGATTGAGGTTTGGAGCCGCCCACTTCCGTCTGTCGCCCGGACTATCAATTGATGGCGCCCCGGCGCCGATACCTGCCAGTCATAGCTCCAGAAGCGCCATGCAGCCGGGGACAGCGGCGGGGCCAATGTCGCCGCCACCCAATGTTCGCCGCCATCGGTGCTGATCTCGACCAGACTGATCCCGCGCGTGCCGGCAAAGGCCAGCCCCTCAATCTTGTGACGCAGACCTCGCAGGGTAGTCCCATAGCTCGGCACATCGATACGCGACGTGGTCTTGACGATGGCCTCGTCAGTCCAACCCTTTCGCGCATAGTAGCCCTTGTAGTCCTGCTCAACGACCTCGATTTCTGTGAGCCACTGCACGCTCTTCATGCCATAACAACCAGGCACGATGACGCGTGCCGGGAACCCGTGGCCCAGCGGGAGCGGGACTCCGTTCATCCTGTGCGCGATTATCACGTCTCCTGCCATGGCCCGATCAAAACGTATGCTGTCCGAGAAACCGTCGGCGGCACGAAAAATCACGTCGTAGGCTGTGGCATCTGCCCCGGCTTCCTGAAGGAGCGTTCGCAGGGAGATGCCGCCCCATTCCGCCGTGCTCATGAACTCTCCGGCGACGGTGTTGCCGACACACTCCAACGTAACGATCTGTGAAACCTTCGGCATGGCCAGCAATTGCTCGTAGGTTACCGTCAGAGGTCGTTCGACAAGGCCCTTAATCGAGAGTGACCAGTCGTTTACGCGAATGCTCGGCGGGCTGCGATAGGAGGTGAGATAAAATTCTTCATTGGGTGTGATGGGTGTGGTCGGCTTGGCCTCCGTCTGACCAAACAACTGGGCTAGGAGGCCGGCCCATGCCGAAACCGGACGCGCCGCCAGCATGAGCATTGTCGCACCAACAAAAACCAGGAGATATCGCCGGGAACGTCGCAACATAGAGTCAGCCCTTTTCTGCCAGCAGTAATTGAATGAGCCGTTCGGTCTCTTGATAACCACCTTCCCCGACTCGAATGTGGCGGATGACTCCCCGTTTATCGATCACATACATAGCCGGCCAGTAGCGGTTGCCATAGCGATTCCAGGTCGAAAAATCGTTATCGATCGGAACGGCAAACCGGATGTCGTGCTCGTTGATATACCGCTTCACGTTCTCGACGTCACGCTCATGAGAAAACTCCGGTGAGTGGACACCGATGACCACGAAGCCCTGATCACCATAGACCAGGTGCCACTGTTTCACGTAGGGCTCGACGTTCCGGCAGTTGTGGCATCCGAACGTCCAAAACTCCACCAGGACGACCTTACCCTTGAGATCCGCGAGATGCAGTCGTTCACTATTCAACCAGGTCTGATTCGTGATCTCCGGCGCAAGCATGCCCACACCAGCATTGCCAATGGTGGGCGAGACGAGTACTCCCAACAGGAGCAGGATCAACCACTGGGCTATTTGTTTCATCTGAGATCTCCATTTTGTCCTGACCGGATCCATGTGACAGAATGTTCAGCACAAACGCCCGGTACGGCCCTAGTGGAACCATTCCACGGCGCGAGACCCTGCAGGCCCGTTTCGGCCTCCTGCCTATTTGGCAATCGTCATTGCCGGCGTCGGATATTTTGTGAGATCCTTCACGATCATCTGGTACAGATTCGACAGGACCGCAAAGCCTCCTGGTTATAACTCGGCACCATGACCTGGCTGACGGGGTACTTGCGGATCGAATAGTGCCGAACCTCTACGGAAAACTCATAGTCTCCGTGCTTCCGATCTGACTCTTCGATTTCGAGCATCTTGGACGGATTCCTCGTTCCCACAAGATGGCCACGCGCTTGAGCCCGGCCGCCGTAAGGTCGGGAAGACATAGTCGCCGGGAATCAGCTCACTCACATGACGGCCGACCTCCATTACGCTCCCAAGGCATTCATGACCGATCACAAAGAATTCCTCACCGGGGGGAGCGGCACCATATTCCGCTGCATTGATCTCCTTATCGGTTCCATCGACTCCCACGCGCAGCACCTGCACCAGCACGCCGGGTTCGTTCGGAATATCGTGCACCGACGGTTTCGGCGAGGTCGCAAGGTGGAGACTGTTCGGCCTACCCGGAATCACGGCGATCGCTTTCGTGGTCATTCTCCTTGGATTAGCAGGGAGTGGGTCTGCCGTGTCGTCGGCCGAGCGAAGATAATCTTACGGGCTGCTTAGTAGGCGGAAGAATCGTCGGATCCGGGCTTGACGGGACCCCAGAAGAGGCGGTTGATGATGACTTGATAGGTGATCACGATGGTGATGCCGATCGTAAACCACCACCAGGCCGCCTCCAGGCCGTAGGCCCCCGCCGAGGCATTGGTCACCGTCAGGCTGTGGGCCGGATCACCGGTCGCGATGAGAATGTTGGGATAGGATCCCCACGCGGTGCCTCCGAGCAGGCCCAGCAGGAACAGGCTCGATGCACCGAACGCGGCCACATCCCGGTCTCTCGCTCTCAACACAAGCAGGGCGACCAGGCTCGCTAGGCCCATCAAGGGGAAACCATACCCGATCGGATGGGCGTCGTAATTGACCCGATAGGAAGGTTGCACCATGGAGAGGGCCAGTACCACCACCGCCACCAGTGGGACTGCGGCATAGGCACCCAGTCGTGCCAGGCGCCGAGCTCTGATCTGCAGCTCTCCGGTGGTTTTCATGGCCAGAAAACCGGCCCCGTGCATCGGGATGAGTACGGCGCTGGTGAGCGCCAGCAGCAGGGTGAACCAATCGAGAATACCCGGATCGGGGCCCGGAATCAGATCGGTCCAGAGTGGAACGAAAAAGTACCCCTCCGCATTCAACGGTACGCCACGAATTAGGTTGCCCAGCGCGGCTCCGAACACGATGGCCAGCAGCGCACTCGCGGCGGCGAATACCGTATCCCAGAACTGTCTCCAGAGCGGATGGTCCAGATGCGCGCGCAGCTCAATGGCCAGGCCCCGCCCCATCAGCAGCCATAAGACGATTATCAGCGCGAGGTAGAAGCCGCTGAACCCTGCGGCATAGGCTTTGGGAAAGGCCAGAAAGAGAACGGCGCCCGCGGCAATCAACCACACTTCATTGCCGCTCCAGACCGGGCCGATGGCCGCCATGGTCAGGCGGCGTTCTTCGTCCGTCCGAGCCACAAAGGGATAGACCATGCCGACGCCGAAATCATAGCCATCCAGCACCACATACACCGCCAGCATTAATGTGACCGCGCTATACCAGAAGATTTCCATCGCGCAATGGTTCTCCGCTTAGCCTGGCACGACGCCTGTCGGGGCTGCCTCTGTCGGTCCATGTCGAATCGTCTCGGCCATCAGAAAGAGAAAGAGCAATCCCAGGAATAAGTATATGCCGAGAAAGCCGATGAGCGTGAACAGCGCATTCCCTGCATGGATTAACGGGGACACGCCATCGGCCGTGTGGAGCAAGCCATACACAAGCCAGGGCTGACGACCCAGCTCGGCCGTCATCCAGCCGGCTGTGGTAGCGATGTAGGGAAAGGGGGCACTGAGCAAGAGTAACCAGAGCAGCCAATTCGCCCTGAAGAGTCGCCCTCGCCACAACCACAGGAGCGCGAATCCCATGATGGCTAGCAGTATCGTCCCGAGTCCGGCCATGATGTGGTACGAGTAATAGAGGAGCGGAATGTTGTCCGGCCACTCCCGCGGAGCAAACACATCCAGTCCCTTCACATTGGCATAGAGGTCGTAATACAGGACCAGGCTCAGCACATCAGGGACCACGAGCGGATTATCGATCGTCATCGTTTCCATGTTCGGCTGCCCGATCAGCACAATATCCGCCCCCCTCTCGGAACGAAACAGCCCCTCCATGGCGGCACCCTTGATCGGCTGAAACTCAAACACCTGCCGCGCGCTCTCATGGCCGGTGGGGGCGATCATTAATAGGGAGGCGATGGCTCCGAACACGACCCCGGTGCGGAGGCAGGTCTTGGCATGGGGAAGATGTTGGCCGGACAACATGTAAAACGCCCCCAACGCCGCCATCACGAAGGACCCGGTCACGACGGCGGCCGTCATGTTATGCGCAAACTGCCAGAAGAGCCAGGGATTGGTCAGCAGCCCGCTTAAGCTATCCACGAACAGACGCCCATCCTCGGCCACCTGATAGGCCACCGGATGCTGCATCCAGGCATTCGTGGCCAAGATGAAATAGCCGGACAGCCATGAACCAAGAAACAGCATGAACGCGGCCACCCATTGGACACGCCGACTGAATCGCTTTTCGCCGAAGAGCAGAATGCCCAGAAAAGAAGATTCCAGAAAAAATGCGAACACCCCCTCCATCGCAAGCGTCTGGCCGATGACCCCTCCGGTGTGGTTGGAAAACTTCGCCCAGTTGGTGCCGAATTGAAATTCCAGCGGAATGCCCGTCACCACGCCAAAGGCAAAGCTCAAGGCAAAGATGCCGGTCCAGAACCGCGCAACGTGATGAAAATGATCGTCGGAACTCAGGAGGTCCCTGGTCCGTAGGTAGAGCAACAGCAGCGCCAATCCCATCGTCAGTTGAGGGAAGAGGTAATGGAAGCTGGCAGTGACGGCAAATTGTAACCGGTCGTAAAGTAATGCGCTTTCCATGACTTCACTTCTCCTGACATGCAGTCCCACAGGATCTGAGTCGCTCGGTACCTGCTGGCTTACTCAGACAGGTTTTATTATATCGGCCTAGTCAGAACAAGTGTCATGGATCTTCGTCGATGCCGCCGCGTTCGCGCAACCGAGTCCTGCGCATTCAGAAGCGACCCCGGAAATTCTGACAATCTGATAAGTGGGAGCCTGGGGCAACCGACGCGCGCCGCAGATGTGTGTAGTGGAACCTTACCAATGGCGGACAGGCCGGGTCGTAAGGTGTTGCACACCACGAGGGTCAACTGGCGCGAGGGAAATATTTGTTCGAGTGCTCTCGCCATCATCCCAATAGCGGACTCTCCGAAACAGCTTAGATGCCGGTGGATCGAAATGTGTCGACCCGCCCATGGTTTCCGCCCTACCCTTTAGACAAACCATTGGTGCCGCTTTTCTCCTACTTTCTCTCGATGAAATAAGAACGATATCAGAGATCATCCGCGTGACAAATGTCTCGGGCCCTGTGGATGTTGATCGTGACGACGGAGTCTATGCCAGAACGTTGCGCGAGGGCGAAAAAATTCCAGATCTGCACGGCCATCCGTTGGCTATACTAACCCGAGGAGTCATGGCAGCCTCGCAGGAGAGTCAGCCTAGCTCCATTACCGTAAACCGAGCAAGACAGGCTGGTGAGGATCAGGCCGATGGGTAGTAGGGTTCAGCGCGGTCTCAAGCTCCCGCGGCAGTACATCATCCTGCCGCATCGGCTCAGGATGGGGCGGTGGAAGCGGCGGGACAGGGCTGCGCCAACGCACAGGGGGTTCCACCGGTCGCCCGCAGGCGGAACACACTGAAGTGGTCACCGGTTGCGAGATCAGAGGAGCTGGCACCGGTCCGAATATCAAACGGGCAAACCGAGACGATCGATGTCGCTTCAGCCAGACCGGCAGGAACAGAAAGAAGGCGACCAGGAGACCAGCGGACCCGATCAGCAACCATTCCGCGGAGGGCACAGAGCTGCCCAGATACGTAAAGGCGAAGGTGGGAGGAATCATCCCGGCGATAGTGGCCAGCGAGAACGTCCGCAGCGAGACTGTTGTCAGGCCGGCGCCATAGCTGACGACATCGAACGAGAACACAGGAATGAGACGGGCGAGAAGAATCACCAGGCCCACATGACGATCCGAACAGCCTTCGCAAAACACGGCATCGATGCGGAACAACCTGGAAATGCCCTCCCGCCCTAACGTCCGTCCCAGGAGAAAGCTCACGATCGCCCCAATGGCCGCACCGATCACGGCATAGGTAGTGCCTAGTAGCGAGCCGAACGCGGCGCCGGAGGCAAGATCCAGCGGCAGGCTGGGGATCGGGGGAATAATCACCGCCGTGGCCATCGCCACGATCACCATCAGCGGCCCCCAGGGTCCGAGCGACTGCAAGGACCCGGCTAAGTGAGCCGGATTCAGCCAGCGCTCAAAATCAATCTGCCAACCAAGCCACAGTGACCCGGTCAGAAGAAACAGGCCTGCCGCTATTCTGAGGGTGCGTGTCATCGGGAGCCCTCCCCAAGCAACAGTGCGCGGCCATCCGAGGCTCGAACCAGCATACCCTTCACGAATCCCAGTGAGTCATCCGGCAACGCCACACCTTTCTTCGACAGGCACTGAGACTGGACGCACAGGTTTTGGGCGGCCGCGTCCACATCGCGGACCATCATGGGATCTGCCAATGGCACAGGTCGGTCGGCATCGTGCCTGTCGGCATCGGCCTCCCGGTAGACGGATGCCCATACGCCAAGAACTCCACTCCGGGAGGCCCCTTCTCGGCTGCATCGCCGTCACGCGCGCGCTCCGGACAAACTGTCGAGAAACTCCTGTTCCACGCCCATGTTGAACATGCCGCACGCAATGGTCAAGCCCAGGAGGTCACGATAGAACCTCACACTCTCATCGGTGTTGCGCACGGTCGTGGCTGTATGGTCGATGCCGACAAATTCCTGTAGTCCCGGTCTGTGCCACAACGGGTTGCCTTTGTTTTCTGGAACCGGATCGGCCACTCGGGGGAGATGCCGACGGCATGTTTGACCTCCCCCAAGTCCGGGCCCCATGCGCGGCAGCGCCGCGCCATAGACCTTGGAATTGCCGCCGACGTAGTAATGGATGCCGGGATGAAACGTGCCTCCGTTCTTGTCGAGCCACGTTTCGTCCGCCTTATACTCGTTGTCGATGAACACCGTCTTGGAACTCCAGTTGTCACGCTCGTGCGGCAGATAACCGCCCCGCTCCAAGGAGAAGGATCTTCCTCCCCGACGGCGCCAGCCGGTAGGCCAGCGTGCCGCCGCCGAGGCCGGTGCCGATGATGATGATGTCGTAACGGGTGGCCATGGGGCGAACCTCCGGATGCTGGGAAATAGTCGGGCAAAGTCGCGAGGCCTTACATGGGGAGATGCATCCAAACGAGATTATCGTCCGTAAGAGATGGTATGGTGCATGGTTGATGCAACCGGTTCAAACCAAAGGAGGCCATATGGATGTCATGAGACGTATAGGAATGGTTGGGTTGGGGATCGCGTTCGTGGGGGCACTTTCCGGAGTCCCCGCCTTCGCCTCGGATAAGGCGGCGAGTCCGCCGGTAGCGGACGGATCGAAGATCGTGATTACGGCTCCGAAGGATGGGGACAAGGTCAGCCACACCTTTGACCTGAAGTATGAACTGACCAAGGGCTCGCAAGCGGCCCATGCCCACGTGTACTTGGATGATCAGTACCAGAAGGGCTTCAAGGGAACGTTCAAGGACCTACCCAAAGGCCCTCATAAGATCACCGTGACCGGAGCGACAAAGGATCACGACTTGGTCGAGGCCAGCCAGACCATCCACGTCGAAGTACAGTAACCCGTTTCCAGATTGCCGCCGGGGTCTCTTGCGAAAGAGGCCCCGGCGCGCGGCGTTCGAAAGTCTGCTCTTGAACCTTCACTCCCGTTCGTTTCTACTCTTTGGCGCGGCATGAAATCGAGACGCGAGGTGATGCTCTCTCGACGGTGCGAGCATCCCTCGTGAATCAAGGAAGCCGATTCGATGTGGAGAGCACCATGACACCTGACAATTCACCCGTGGGACGTCTCCTTTCCCGCCGCCAAGCGGTGTCATTGCTCGGCGCCACCGGCGCGCTGTGGCTGATGGGCGGCAGTCTGTTTTCCCGGCAGTTACTTGCGGGCACGCAAGTCCCCTCTTGCGTGGTCAGGCCGGAGCAAACCGAAGGTCCCTATTTCGTCGATGAGCGTTTGAATCGCTCCGACATCCGTTCAGACCCGGCGAACGGACAGGTCAAACCCGGCACGCCCCTGGCGCTGACGCTACAGATATCCCGGCTTGGCTCGGGAGATTGCCGGCCATTGCCCGGTGCCCAAGTGGACATCTGGCACTGCGATGCGCTGGGCGTCTATTCGGATGTGCGAGATGCCGGCTTCAACACCATCGGCCAGAAATTCTTGCGCGGCTATCAGATCACCGACTCGCGCGGTGAAGCCCGCTTCGTCACCGTCTATCCTGGCTGGTATGTGGGCCGGACGGTGCACATTCACGTGAAGGTTCGTACTGCACCAGCGGCCGGGCGGAGCTTCGAGTTCACATCACAAATGTACTTTGACGACCGACTGACAGAATGCGTCTACGCCGATCAACCCTATGCCGCGAAGGGCCGACGCACTGCACGGAATCAGGATGATCGCATCTTCCGGCGCGGCGGGGATCAACTCATGCTCGCGCCGACGACCACAGCCGATGGGTATGCGGCTACGTTCGGGATCGGCCTACAGATTCCTTAACCACCATTCAATAGACATGCGCTTTGTTCCTAGACAGGGCCGACCTGAAAATACGGATCACGGTCATGATCCCCGGGGTCGAGTCTCTGCAACGGACGCTGGCGGGTTGGTGTATTCCCGAGAAAGGACGGGACGAACGACTGACCACCTACCTGAGACGCGCTTGAGCCGAACTTTTCAACAAAATGTTCTCGGCTTCCAATTCGGCCAGGCGATCGCGTAGCGGCTGCACAAGAACATCCACATCCTCTTGTGTAAACCGCGCCTGGATGTGCTGCCGGCAATTGATGTCGAATGCGTCCACGTGAAAGCGAATGGCGCGTTCCGGCTTGCCCTTGTAGTTCGGATCGCTGAGCTGGTGCAGGAGCCGCGGATCATCTTCGACGACTTCGGCCCAGCCCCAGATTTTGACCCGGGTTTGGTTGGGGTAGTCCATAAAAAACAGAAAGGCCCTGTTGTTTTCGGCCAGATTCCCAACTGTGATGTACTGCCGGTTCCCCGCGAAATCGGCAAATGCCATGGTGCGCTCATCCAGCACCTTGAGGAAGCCCTTCGGCCCCCCGCGGTGCTGAACGTAGGGCTGACCCTTCGCATTGGCGGTGGCCAGATAACACGAATCGCGCTCGCCGATGAACCCGGCGAGGTCCTCGGATATTGCCGTCTCCCATCCACCAGTCGTTTCCATCCGCGCATATTGTTTGCGAGACCCCATACGCTCCTGAACCGCCTTCACAGACTCCGTGAACGCAATGTCGCTGGTGGGTGGTTTCATCGTCATCGTCATCTCCTTCTCAGCTATCCATCTGGTGAATCCGTTTTTTCAGCCGCCGCGATCGTGGATGGCACTTCAGATCACGTGAGGCATTTTCCATTTTGTTTGGCCGCCGCTGTGACTCAGGCCAGTCCGCCACATATGCTCAGTCGACTCGAGACGAGAATTCTTACAGACTGGCGAGTGGGAACAGAAAAGCGCAGAATAGCCGCTAGAAGCTAGCCAGGCTGGAAATGGAACAGATGGAACAGGATGAACGCAGGCGCCGAGATCGCCAGTCCTCTACCCCGCGTACCCTAAGAATGCCAATGGATATCTCCGAACATCTCACGGATGGAGGGGATAACGGTGCAGACTCGCATGAGACGCCAGCGCGGTTGAAATATTTCAGCTCATTCACTCGAGGAACAACATGGATGCACAATGTCCCCACGCTCAGAAGGAATCACCGATGAGAGCTGTTGCAAATGGGTTGCAGGGTTCGAGCCGGGCACTGGCAACCTCGGCCCTCTGCCTGCTCCTGTCCGCCTGCGCGGGTATGGATCGGAAAGACACGTTACCGACCGTAGACTCGGTCGATCTCGCTCGTTATACCGGCACCTGGTACGAGATCGCCCGTTTGCCGATGTATTTTCAACGGCATTGCCAGCACTCGAAGACGGAATATACGAGTCGGCCCGATGGCACGATCGGCGTGCACAATGAGTGTACGACCGAGCGCGGAAGAGTTGAACGGGCCGAAGGCGTGGCGACCGTGGTCGATGCGACGACGAATGCCCGGCTCACCGTGGTCTTCGACAATTTCTTTGCCCGGCTCTTCGGTCCGTCGCGAGAAGGGAACTATTGGATTCTGGATCTCGACCCCGAGTACCGGACGGCGATGGTGGGAACACCCGACCGCCGCTTTCTCTGGATTCTCTCGCGGACTCCGCAACTCGATGAGGCCAGCTATCAGCGCCTGGTTGAGAAGGCCAGGCAATTGGGATATCCCGCGTCGGAATTTATTCGCGACCGGCGGCCTGCATCCTCGTAAGTGGATGTCTCGGCCATGCCCCGTGCACGCGCAGCGCGCCAGATTCTCCTGACTGCGCGGAATCAGCTTCGCCACCAGGCCGCTCCATCCGGTCTGATTGCCCCAATGCCTGTCCCGTAGTCTCCATGGAAGTATTGATAGAACAATAGGGTGGTGCGCCAGTGCGGGTCGTCTTGCAACGTCACGACGCCCCCGAACACCGGCCGTTTCCCGTCGGCATTCCGGAGAACGATGTGTGTGAGCCGACGGGAAATCTCTGCCGCCGAGCTCCTGCCCCCTGAGCCACTGGCCGATCCGATTCCCGTGAGAGCCGGACGGCCACGCACGTGACTGCGTCAGAAACTGACGACGCGTGGTGTCCGGCATGACCACCGCCGATTTCATCAGTCTCCCGCTTAGGGAAGTGTCTGTGAAATCAGAGAAGGGTCATCCTCAGCCTTGGCTTGTTCCGTTCGTTCAAGCTCTGAGTGAATCCACTGGGCGACGAGGACTTTAATTTGATCGGGATGCATGGCGGCTCCGTAGCGTTGTGGGTGAAGAAAGAGACGACGACCTTTACTCTCGAAGGTTGCTGCCCGTAACTTGGCCTTTGTTCGGTCTGCCGTTCTGAGCGATTTCCAGAACTCTACACGACCTCATAACAACAGGGCGTGGAGATGATGAGGCGGATGTAAGAGGACTTGCGGGAGTCATAGAACCACACACGCCGAACCTCACAGACCGTAGACACACACCGTAGCGAGCTACGGTCAACCCTGTGAAATCGGCATAGTGAAGCGCGGAAACGACTGTCTAGGCGCGGTGATTGAAGGTTGGTGTCCCCAACGGGATTTGAACCCGTGTTACTGCCTTGAAAGGGCAATGTCCTAGGCCAGGCTAGACGATGGGGACGAAGAGAAACCCGTATCAGCGGGTTGATTCATATCATACTTGATTGAGAGGTGTCACTAGTCCGCACAAGATCCTGAGCCGCCTCTTTCCCGGAGAAATTGGCGGCATCTCGAGCCGCCGGCCGATTGACGGCCAGCCCTCAACCACAGTACTCTGCAGATGTGGATCAACTTCGGAATCATCACCCCGGCGAACATCTCGATCCGGCCTCCCAGGCACAGGGAGTCACGGCCCTGAGCGACAGTTTGCTCACGGCAGACGACCTGCACCTCTTTAACGAAGGCTCTCACTTCCACCTTTATAACAAACTCGGAGCGCATTCCACGACCTTCCAGGGCGTCGAAGGCACCTACTTTGCCGTGTGGGCCCCGGAAGCCGAGCAGGTCACGGTCTTCGGGACCTTCAACCATTGGGATCCCACTCGCCACCCACTCCACCCCTGTCAATTCTCAGGCATTTGGGAAGGTTTCGTCCCTGGAGTGGGAGTTGGCGCGCTCTATAAATTTCACATTCGGTCGCGACACCACGGCGCGGTGCTCATCAAAACAGATCCGTTTGCGAAACTGAACGAAATTCCGCCGAAGTCCGCGTCGGTGGTATGGAACCTCGACTACACCTGGCAAGACGAACAGTGGATGCACACTCGTGCCCGGCACAATGCGCTCGATGCTCCGATCAGCATCTATGAAGTGCATCTCGGCTCGTGGATGCGAGTTCCCGGCGAGGGCCACCGCTCCCTCAGCTATCGCGAAGCCGCGCCGAAGCTGATCGAGTATGTGCAACGCCTGGGCTTCACCCATGTGGAATTCCTGCCGCTCATGGACCATCCCTTCTTCGGCTCCTGGGGCTATCAAACGACCGGCTACTTCGCCCCCTCCGGCAACTATGGGACGCCGCAGGATCTCATGTATCTCATTGATCAACTCCATCAGCACGACATTGGGGTCATTCTCGATTGGGTCCCGTCACACTTTCCGACCGACGAACATGGGCTCAGCCGATTCGACGGAAGCCACCTCTTTGAACATGCCGATCCCCGCCAGGGCCTCCACCCCGATTGGGGCACGGCCGTATTTAACTACAGCCGCAACGAAGTGCGCAGTTTTCTCATTAGCAGCGCCCTCTTCTGGCTGGAGCACTATCATGCCGACGGGCTGCGAGTAGATGCCGTGGCGTCGATGCTGTATTTGGATTATTCGCGAAAAGAAGGCGAATGGATTCCCAACCGGCACGGCGGCCGAGAAAACCTGGAAGCGATCACCTTCCTGCGGCAGCTCAACGAAGAAGTCTACCGACGACACCCGGAGGTGCAAACCTTTGCGGAGGAATCTACCTCGTGGCCGTGCGTATCACGTCCGACGTATACGGGCGGATTGGGCTTCGGCATGAAATGGGACATGGGGTGGATGCATGACACGTTGCAATATATGGCGCTGGATCCCGTGTATCGCAAACATCATCACCGCAACCTCACCTTCCGGATGCTCTACGCGTTCCAAGAAAACTTTCTGCTCCCGCTGTCCCACGACGAAGTCGTGCACGGCAAAGGTTCGCTGCTTGGCAAGATGCCTGGCGACGATTGGCAGAAGTTCGCGAACCTCCGCGCATTATTCGGCTATATGTATGCGCAGGCCGCCAAGAAGCTGCTGTTCATGGGCGGCGAGATCGGTCAGTGGCGTGAATGGGCCCATGACGACAGCATCGATTGGAACCTGCTGCAGTACCCGCCCCATCAAGGCCTACAACGGTGGGTGGCCGACCTCAACCATCTCTACCGCACGGAGCCGGCGCTGCATGAATTCGATTTCGACCCGCGTGGGTTCGAATGGATCGACTGCCAGGACATGGATGCCGGCGTCATCAGCCTCTTACGCCATGGCCGGTCGCCACAACAGCACATTGCCGTCGTCTGTAACTTTACGCCGATCTCACGGCTGCAGTATCGCATCGGCGTCCCGTACGGCGGGTATTGGAAAGAGCTCCTGAACAGCGACGCGTCGATGTACGGCGGGACCGGCTTGGGAAATCTCGGCGGCGTCTGGGCTGAGCCTGTTCCTGCCCACGATCGACCGCACTCATTGGCCCTGACGCTACCTCCGCTGTCCGTGCTGTTCTTCAAATCCACGCCGTAGACTCGTCCACAGGCTCGCCTTTCCGCGCTCGCCTACGGTAGGATCGCACCACCGACCACGTAAGTTCGGGGCACAACGGTTCGGTTTACCAGGAGGCGACGATGGCAATTCGCGCAGGAATCACCTTGATGTGGCAAGGGCTGGTGTTGCTCGCAGTCTGTCTCACCCTCGCGCACTGTGCCCACGATATCCATGAGAAACGCGCCGACACGATCAAGGACCATGTCGAAGCCTTCTATGATCACCTGAAACATGATCGGGTAGCCGCCGCCGTCAGAGAGAACGAAGCCATCGAACAACTCTCGGCCCAGTTGGGCGACACCATCACTCGGCGCGTCAATCGACCCGGAACCAACCAGGTTGATCGCGAATGGACCGATCGCCTCACCGCCAATGAGACGGCCGCCCAGAACTGGCTGGCCCTGGGACAATACCTCTCAATCAAAAAGCAATATCCGCCATCCCGAGCTACCTACCAACGCGTCATTGATACCTATACCGGCGCCACAGAGCGAACATATCGGGAGCAGGCGACACGGGCCATTCGTGACCTAGACCTCCTCAGTCCTCCCGCTGGCTCACACCAGCCATGACACGAGGGTTGATTCGAATTATGCCGAAGATCAGGCACCGACTGACGATCCTGTTGCTGGGCGCATGCCTCATTGGATCCGGCTGTGTTCATCCTATCCACGTCGCCCCCTCATCGAATGACACCACTGCCGTCCCGCTTCCCACCAGCGTACAGATCGAGGTGCCGTTCCTTGCGATAGAAGGAGCGGATCACATGCCGGGCATTTCTCTCCTTGAATGGCCGGCGCAGGATCTACGTCAGGCCACTGTCGGATACTTCGCTCAGCGCCGGACCTTTACCACTGTGGGTACAGAACCCGCCGACATGCGACTGGTCGTAAAGGCCTGGCTCACTCTTCGAGCGCCTGATCGCTACCTCTATCGGGTACATCTGGAATCGGACCTTTCTTTTTCCGGACAGGCTCCCATCAAAACCTACGCGGCCGAGGGCGAAGCGCTGGGCTCATCAGTGAGATGGGTCACCGCATCGGATCAGGAGCCGATCGCCGAGGCCACCTCTCAGGCCCTCCACCAATTAGCCGCGCAGATCGAACAAGATAGGGAGTTGATCCTCAAGTCCGACCACCGGTAACCAGCTCGACATCTCCGCCTGACCACACAGGGCTGACCTCACGATCGATGTAGCAGCAACTTCGCGACAAGTATCCCTACCTATTCGCCTCCTGCGAAAACCGTTACATGATCGGACTCGCCGACGACATTCTCATACCTGGTACGCACGCACGATGTATGCGTTCAGATACGAATACGTATCCCATTCGATACAGGCATCTCGCGAGATGGACGCACATGTTCAGAACATAACATCCGCGAAGGCTACCGTCGTATCGTCCTGCAAACCATCTCTCGAATCCAAGGCATCATCGCTCACCGCCGACAGCCAACAATGATGGCATTAAGATTGCTTTACCATGTCCATGCGATGCACTTACATCCCCGCCTGGGTTGATTTTTCTCTCCACCAAGGCAGGACGATCACACGATGAAGTCTCGACGCCCCTCGTATGCTGTAGAGAAAGACGACGCGTGTCAAAACGGTTGATTCTGTGTTTCGATGGCATATGGGACCGACCTCCAGACCCTGGAGTGCACCTACCCTCATTGGACATTCCCGTTCACCAGCCTCCTCATAGCACCAACCACGAACCACCACAGGAGACGAATGTATTGCGACTCTACCATTCGATCCTGCCCCAGGCACATGACGGACGCCCGCAGCAGAAATGGTATGACTCCGGGACTGAAATCCCCTGGTTTGACCGCTTCCGCAGTGGCTCATTCGGATACGGGGTGGATCGGACGATTCTCTATGGCTATGCCTACCTCGCAGCAACCTACGATCCAGGGGATGATCTCTTTATCTATGGATTCAGTCGAGGCGCGTATACGGCACGTTCCCTCGTGGGCCTGCTCACGACAGCAGGCCTCATCCCCGTGACGCTACTTAATACCGACCTTGTCACCCGCGTACGGGAGGCGGCATCCCCGCCCTCAACCACAACCTTACTGCCTACCGTGCTTGCTCAATGCCTGACCGAGATGATCCTCGATCCCTCCAATCAAGCACTCGACGAAGCCTATCGCCTCTATCGCAATGGCCACAGTGAGAGCCACACCGGAGTGATTCCCACTGCTCGGCGACGAGGAACCCAAGACGTCCGCATCACGTTTCTGGGTCTATGGGACACCGTCGGCCCGCTTGGAATTCCGACGAACGCCCTGAAGTGGTTGAACGACCATCGCTACAATTTTCACGACACCGAATTGAGTTCGATCGTGAACCAGGCCTATCATGCGCTTGCGATCGATGAACACCGCGCCGACCACAATGCCACCCTCTGGACCTCCCCTGCCGGCTCCGGACAGACAATTGAGCAACGCTGGTTTGCAGGGGCGCACGGCGACCTCGGCGGAACCTACCCGGAACGCGATCTGGCTGACTTCAGCCTGGCTTGGCTGCAGCGGCATTCAATAGAAACTGGGTTGGCAATTGAGCCCCGGACAATACCGCAGTCGCCAAATACCCTATGCCCCATTCACGATTCTTTTAGCGAGTGTTTGGGGGGCTTCCGGAAATGGTTTCACTCGCGATTCTATCGACCAGTCATGCAAACTGGAACGAACACCGAAGTACTGGACGATTCCGTCCACACACGCCTCATCCACACTCCTCATTACCGGCCGAAGAATGAGGGGCTGAAAAGCGTCTTACATTTCGGATAAACCTCGATTCGAACTCGCCAAGCCTTTGCAGAACTCACGAACCTTTCCCAATTCACTTCGTTGCCTCCATCAGAATTGCAAGAACACGATGCTTGCGCAGGTGACAGCCCACCACCGCCAGCAGTCACCCAACGGACTGAGATTTCTCTCTTGCCTCCTCTGCGACCACCATGAGGCCCTCTCGAGCAAGGGGATCCAGCTCGTGCTTCGAACTGAACATCGACTTTATTGTACGTACAGCTCAGCGCCGGTTTCGGTTGAAATGGTTGTGCCTCCGCCGCACAGGCTCACTTCTCGCGATATGCCATCTCTAAGACTCAATTCATTCAGCAAGCCTTTGTAGGCACCCTCTAAGCCTGGAAATGGAGCGAAACTATCCACCTTGACTTGAGATGCAGATCTGAACGGCATTTGCTATTACCTCACTGTGCAAGGATCCCTGTAGGCGACCTGAACTCCCATCCTCACTGGCAAACCTACTCCTCACTGCCCTCACACTTCCAACTTGCCTTCGATTCGACCCGATAGCACAAGCGGTAGCACTTCTCGGCTCCGTGTCTTTCCGGCTTGCCCCTCGTTAGAAGTACCCTCTTCGCAGACTATCTGGTTCGTCCTAAGAGAGATACTCTCAGCACCGCGGTTGTGTCGTGCTCGTGCGCCAAAGGCGGGAGGCTCCCATGACACGTAAGTCACATCCACGGTTCGTCGTTCACTGCGTCTTATCAGGCGTTGCGATGGGTTGTGCCGAAAAAGGCCGCATCCTCGATTCCGACCATGCCGGAGCACTTCGCCCCACCGCGCACAGTCTCATAGACGGAGACTACCTCGCGCTCAAGCTGCAAGTTCCTGATGCTGGCCGACCGGTCTCGGTAAGTTTGGCAAAGGTGACCTGGGTACAAGGAGAACGGTTCGGAGTGGAACTTCTTTTGATGGATATCGATGAACGCCTTCGCCTGAATTGCTTCTTCGAAGCCCACCTTCCCTTAGAGATGAAGCTTCAAGATTCACGCTCGGAACTGACGATTACGGCTGCGGAATAGCGGAACGTGCAAGCAGCGAGGACATCTGTTCCTCGGAAGGCAATCACTGTGTCACAGATCTTCACCCTTCGTGCTCACAGACGCGTGAAGACTCGATACACCTTGCAGTACCACGACATACACGTGAATGGAACAGGCACCATACACGATATGTCCCTCGCAGGGTGGCAGGTGGTAGGAGATCAGCGCTTCATGCCGGGCACTCTCCTCTCTCTCCGAATCCTTTTCCCTCTCACCTCGAATTCCATCGAAATCGAACTCGCGATTGTTCAATGGGTCAAGGGACGTGAGTTCGGCTTGCGCTCCATCACTCTCAGCCCCTCAACTGAGGTGGCCATCAAGGCGTGTCTAAACAGAATCACCGACTCAGTAAGCCAGATACAGCAGGATACTTACCTTGAATCTCAACACAATGATTAACGAAAGGATTGTGATAGTGACGCCTTGAGAAGCTGAACTGCAGGTACCGCCAAGGAGGTACTTCATTCAGGTCTATCGGAGAGGACCTTTCGGTTCTAGGCTTACACCTAGGCACTGAACAATGGAGGAGACCATTATGAGTTGTTCTCGCTGTAACGGATGCATGGTCGACGATTTTCTCTTGGATATGGAGGACTCATCTGGCCCCATGTGGCTCCAAGCAAAACGATGCATGAACTGCGGGAATGTGGCGGAGAGCATGTTACAGCGCAACCGAGAGACCCAGGGGGCCAGACTACATACCCCCGCCTCCAGTGCCCCAGTCGGCAACGATGCGACAGTTCCCATGGGAGTAGAGGCCACGTCCAACCTGGCCGCCTAGCGCCGGAACAATGATCAGGATGCCAGAAAGACCTCGGATGGAGGCATCCTGGTCCCTGCGATCTCATGGTGAACCGTATGCGAATAATGATCAGAACTCTTCACGACTCACGCGCGAGCAGAGCTACGGAATAAATAAACATGTCCATAGATATCGAGCTGGCCCTGGTCCTGGGGCTATTCATAATTGGCGCGGCAGTGCTCGCAATCGATAACCTGGTCGCTGCGTTGTCCCGACGCTTGACCCGTTGGCTGCGGAACCGGAAACCAGGATCCGTCAGTCCACAACCTCTCAACCCGACTCAGAAAAAAAGACTGTAGCAGCATATGGCCGCATCTCACGATTCAACTTCGCGCGTGCGAGGAAGGGACAGCGATTATCGTTCGACTCCGTTGCCGTCCACTTTCATGCCACATTTCACTTTCTCTGAGACTCAGAAGGAGGCACGGGCGAACCATCACTCAGCCGACCGCATGAGATGTGATCGCGCGCTTACCCATCCTCCTGCCGTCATCCCGCACACACTTCTCTTATTAATCCTGAAGCGACTGGAGATTATTCGACTCAGCAACAATCATCAACAGGAACGGCTGCGATGACCTCTAGTCTCAAAGTAGTGGCACGCGATGCCGCGATCGTATACGGCCTCACATTCGCGACCGGACTCGGCATGGCGATCGCGGGGATCAACCTGCAGAGCGAGCCGTCAATCGCCTACTTGGCCAACCTGTTGTCAGGAGCAATCGGATTTACACTGGCAGGTATTCGCATCCCAAACAATCGTGCAGAACATCTCGCGTGGGTGGCAGCGACGGTCTGGACTTTTAACCTCACGAACGTCGCACTCGGAATTCAGACCAGTTCGGCATGGATACAGAGCGGCCTTACCATCTTGTTCATGGCCGCCTTAGGTGGGAGCCTCTCCATGATTCTCACCCTTACGTCATCAGCCAATCGCCGAACGTGACTGCGCCACAGACGATGGAAGAACATTCATGAGGTGAAAAGCGAGTCGACCACAATGTGCGGGGGGCAAGGACACACTTGGCCTGGCTGCATCGAAGCTCTACCCTTAGCGCCGTTCCGGCTCTGAGGCCACCGGCAACGGTTGAATCGGCGACTGCCCTTCGGGTGTCCACCCGCCGCCCAACGCTTTGTACAATTGCACGATAGACACCAGATGAAGTCGATGTGTTCCCATCAGCGCCAGCTCGGCCTCGAAAAGATTGCGTTGCGCAATCAACACATCTAAATAATTGGCCAATCCCCCCTTGTATCGAAGATTGGCAAGACTGAGCGCGGAGCGCAAGGCTTCTACCTGTTGCAACTGCGCGATTCGTTGCTCGCGAACGGTTCTGACCGCCACCAGCGAGTCTTCGACTTCCCTGAAGGCAACTAAGACAGATTGTTCGTACTGTGCCAGGGCTTGCCTGGCTTGAGCCTCGGCTGCTCGTTGTTGAAATCCCAAAATTTGCGCGTTAAACAATGGACCAGCCAAGCCTGCTCCCGCCTGACCGAATGCGGTCTCATTGGCCACCAGCCTGGACAGCTGTGGGCTCGCCACTCCCAAGATGCCGGTAATGCTGAGCTTAGGAAATCGATCGGCCTTCGCCATGCCGATACGAGCCGTCGCCGCAGCGAAATCTTGCTCCGCCTGAAGAATGTCCGGACGTCGCTGAAGCAATTCGGAAGGCAACCCAGGAGGAACGTCCGGTGGCATGACCTGTTCGGTCAAGGACTGTCCGCGAGCGATCCGGCCCGGGTTCCGCCCCAACAAGACACTCAGTTGATTTTCTTTCTGCACCTTCTGCCGTTCGAATTCCGCAGCCCGAGCCGCGGCATTCGCGCGTTCGGCTTCAAATTGATCGGCATCGAGTTTGGAGATCATCCCCTGCCGCAATCGTGCTTGGGCGATTCGCACAGACTCTTCCCACGATTTCAGGGTACGCTGCGCGATATCCAGCTGCATATCGAACTGGAGCAATTCAAAATAGGACTCAGCCACCCCACTAACCAGCTGCAGCACGATGGCGCGACGATTTTCCTCGCGCGCGAAGAGGTCGCCGCGCGCTGCCTCATTGGACCGACGGATACGGCCCCAGACATCAATTTCCCACGACAAGTTCCCCTGTATGTAGTAGTTGAAGGGATTGGGAAATCCAGGAAATAGAAAATTTGTCTTTCGACCGAGGATCGGCGCATTGGATGTCATGTTCAACTGTGGGGCGAAATCGGTCCTTGCGACAAACAAGCGGGCTTGAAACTCCTCCACGGCCGCCGCCGCACGCTTGAGATCTTTATTCTCTTCTAAGGCCGTTCGAATGAGCTTTTGAAGCTCTTGATCTTTCAACAACTCCCACCAAGGCGTATTCGCAATCGATGCGGCATCGCGGCCAGGCTCCGCCATGCGGAAAGCATCCGGAGTGGTCGCGTCCGGCCTGGTAAAGTCAGGGCCGACGGCACAGGCCACGAAAAGCGTCGATGCAAGAACCAGGGCCAGTCTACGCATGTTGATAGTCGCGCTCCTTCTCGGGTCCCTCCGACGAATGCTGCGGTGGAGGAGTCTGTGTTTTTAAACGGCGACTCAGCGAACGAATCAGAACGAAGAAGAGCGGCACGAAAAAGATGGCCAAAAAGGTGGCCGCCAGCATTCCTCCGAACACTCCGGTCCCTATTGAATTTCGGCTGGCCGCCCCGGCTCCCGTGGCAATGACCAGCGGCACCACGCCCAAAATGAACGCCATCGAGGTCATGATAATGGGACGAAATCGAAGTTTGGCCGCCTCAATCGTCGAATCAAGCAGAGGATGCCCCTCTTCGTATCGTCTATTGGCAAA
The DNA here is from genome assembly GCA_031315995.1 of Nitrospira sp. Taxonomy (GTDB): domain Bacteria; phylum Nitrospirota; class Nitrospiria; order Nitrospirales; family Nitrospiraceae; genus Nitrospira_A. Next base: position 55,150 of record JALDRG010000006.1, on the reverse strand, counting down.
TTCGACGATTAAAATTGCGTTCTTCGCTGATAGACCAATGAGTGTGACCAGGCCGATTTGGAAATAGATGTCATTGCTCATCCCTTTCAGCCATACAGCCGAAAGAGCGCCAAAGAGTCCGATCGGCACGGCCAAAATCACCGCAAATGGGACGACCCAACTCTCATATTGAGCGGCGAGCACTAAGAAGACCATCAACAATCCAAATGCAAACGCATACAGTGACTGACTTCCGACCATGCGTTCTTGATAGGAAATGCCGCTCCAATCGATGGCATAGCCCTTCGGCACCAGCACCTCCATCGCGATCGACTCCAACGCATCGAGCACCTGCCCTGAACTGACTCCAGGAGCAGCCGCGCCCAGCACCAGCGCCGTATTGTAGCCGTTGAAATGCGTGACCGGATCCGGACCACTCGTGAACTCCGTGTTCACTACGGTATCCAAGGGAATCATGGTGGAGCCTTGCGGCCCATTCGCACGCACGAAAATCTTAGAAATATCTTCCGGCGTGGACCGATACTGTGCATCGGCCTCTGTTTGTACACGGAAAACGCGGCCGAACTTGATGAAGTCGTTGATGTAGAAATTCCCAAAATAGGCCTGCATGGTGTCAAAGACTTCCGAGATCGGCACCCCCAGCGCCTTGGCCCGCTCGCGGTTCACCGTGGCAAGAATGCGCGGCGCACTCACCCGAAAACTGGTGCCAATCGCGCCGACAGCTGGGTTCTGTCTGGCCTTGGCCACGAACTCTTGTGCCGCCGCCGAGAACTTATTGAAATCTCCGCTGCTCGGATCCTGGAGCTGCAAGGTGAAGCCCCCTGTGGCACCGAGCCCTCGAATAGAAGGCGCATTGAAGGCCAATATCAGGGCCTCCGGAATCTTGGCGAACTCGCCAAACGCCGCGCCGATGATGGACTTCACATGATCTTTAGGTGCGGTTCGTTCATCCCAATGTCGTAACGGCACGAACATCGTCGCGGCATTCGGGCCACGCGTATTGAAAACAAAGTTCTGGCCGGACAGGGCATCAGTGGAATGGATCACCGGGCTTGCCAGAAAATAGCTCTCGATTTTGCTCAATACCGCATCGGTCCGTTGCTTGGACGCGCCATCGGGCAACTGAACAATTGTGATGAAATAGCCCTGATCCTCCTCAGGCAGAAAACTGCCTGGAATGACCTTGAAGAGCAGAAACACCCCGATTAACAAGACGCCGAACACCGCCACCGACAAGACACGTCGCTTCAGCGCTCCGCCGACGGTCGTGATATACCGAGTTTGCATCCAGGCAAAGGTTCGATTGAAGAGGCCGAAGAAACCATGGTGCCGCTCCTCGCCCGGCTTCAACACGAGCGCGCAGAGGGCAGGACTCAGCGTGAGGGCAACGAATCCAGAAATGATGACCGCGATGGAAATGGTAATCGCGAACTGCTTATACAACTCGCCGGTAATGCCGCCCAAGAACCCTACCGGGACGAACACCGCGCACAGTACCAGCACAATCGCGATTACCGGCCCCGTGACCTCCTCCATCGCTCGCTTGGCCGCCAGCTTGGCAGAGAGCCCCCCCTGGGTCATGTGCCGTTCACAATTTTCGACCACGACGATCGCGTCATCCACGACAATGCCGATCGCGAGCACCATGCCGAATAGAGTCAACGTATTGATCGAGAAGCCCAACGCCTGCATCCCGGCAAAAGTACCGATCAATGACACCGGCACCGCCACGCCCGGAATCAACGTGGCGCGCCAGCTCTGCAGGAACAGATACACGACCAGAATAACGAGTACCATCGCCTCCGCGAGGGTCTTCACGACTTCCTGTATGGAGACCTCGATAAAGCGCGTGGTGTCGTAGGGAATATCGTAGGACACCCCGGAAGGGAAACTCTTGGAGACCTCTGCCAGCTCATCTCGTACCCGCTGCACCGTTTCAAGCGCGTTGGCGCCTGGAGAGAGAAAGGTCAGCAAGAAAACGTTGGGCTTGCCGTTCCAACGGCCTTCGAGCGTATAGGATTGCGCTCCCAACTCAACGCGCGCCACGTCCTTCAATCTGATCATCGAGCCGTTCGGCATGGCGCGGACGATCAGATTCTCGAACTCTTTGACTTCCGTGAGACGACCTTGCGTAATCACGGGGATCGTCAGCTCTGTTCCCTTCAAGGCCGGTTCACGGCCGATCGTCCCGGCGGGAAAATCCCGGTTCTGCTCCCGCACGACGCTCGAGATATCAGTCGGCGTGAGGCTGAGTTGGGCCATCCTGATGGGATCTAAGATCAACCGCATCGAATAGTTCTGTGATCCAAAGACAAGAGCGTTCCCCACGCCTCGCAACCGTTTGACGTTGTCGACGACGCGGAGAATCGCATAGTTGGACAAGTAGACGGTATCGTGCGTCGGATCGGTCGAGCTCAGCGCCACGACCGCAAGCAGATCCGGCGAGACCTTCGTGATGCTGATACCTTGACGCACGACCTCCGGCGGCAACTGCGGCTCTGCGAGCTTCACACGATTCTGAGTTTGGACTTGGGCGATGTCGACGTCGGTGCCGATCTCAAAGGTCAGCTTGATCGACATGTGACCGTCGTTAGTGCTGGTGGAATCGTAATAGAGCAGGTTGTCGATCCCAGGAAGCTGGACTTCGATCGGGCGCGCCACGGAATCGGCCACGATCTCCGCATTGGCACCGGGATAGTCGGCTTCGACCTGAACGACGGGTGGAGTGATCTCCGGAAATTGAGCAACCGGGAGAGCTCTCAAGGCCACTAACCCGACGACGACGATGATAATGGACAACACCGACGCAAAGATCGGCCTGTCGATAAAGAAATGTGAGATCACGAGGCATGCTCCACGTCGGGCTGAACGGGGCTCGGAACAGTAGTCACACCAAGGTCCGGAATCGATACCGGCTTTACCGGAGCGCCGGGAGTGATCTTATGCAAGCCGTCCACAATGACGCGGTCGCCCACATGCAAGCCTTCCTCGACCATCCATTGCTTCCCTTGCCAGCTCGTCGCCTGGATCTCCCGCATTTCAACTTTATCCTCGTTGCCGACCACAAAGACGATCGAACCCTTGGCACCCTGCTGAACAGCCCGTTGCGGCACGAGAATCGCCCCGGTCTTGACCGTGCCCTTGAATCGCACCCGCACGAACTGTCCCGGCAATAGCTGCCGATCCGGATTCGGAAAGACCACCCGCGCCTGCCGTGAACCCGTATCAGTCCTCAGACCGATATCAAGGAGGTCCAACACACCTTCATGCTCATAAGTGGTGCCATCCACAAAGGTGAGCACCCCGCGCAAATGGTAGACGCCCGGATGTTGGATCCGTTTCGCATCGCTGTCCCGGCGTCGCTTCAGCAGGAAACTTTCCGGCGCGCTGACGATGACATACATCGGATCCACCTGATAAATCATCGTCAGCAAGTCGGTTTGCGCCGAGACCAGCCGCCCCTCATAGACCCGCGTGCGCTCAATCATCCCATCCACTGGAGCCACAATGAGCGTATTGTCCAAATCAAACTTTGCTTTCACCAGGTCTGCTTTGGCGCCTTCAAGCGCCGCTTTGGCCCCCAGTTGCTCCGCGACCGCATCATCGACATCCTTAGTGCTCACCGCCTGCTGGGCCAATAGCGGCTTAACGCGCGCCAGATTCTGCTTGGCTTGCACGAGTTGCGCTTCCGCCTGAGCGACCTGCGCCTTGGCGCTCAACATCGCCGCATGAAACGGAACAGGATCGATCTGATAGAGGCGATCGCCCTTCTTGACGTCGCGGCCTTCCTTAAAAAACCAGGCCTTGAGAATCCCCGTCACCTGTGATCGAATTTCCACCGGACGAGAGGACTCCGCCTGCCCGATAAACTCTGGCTCATCCGGCACATCCTGCGCGGTTGCCACGATGATGCCCACCTCCGGAACGGGGGGAGCTGGGGGCGGGCCGGCCTCCTGCGCGCAGCCTGGGAACAGAGTCACCGCGAGACACGCGCACAGGAGTGGGACGAACGTAGAGAATCGTGATCGACTGGCCATGCTCGCTCCCTGATAAAATCTGAATACGCAGTTCATAGGATCTCGCTGCCGGGCTATCTTACTGGTTGGCTTCCGTGTAAGCAACGGAACCGCGGCGCGCGCGGGCTCAGGGAATAGCCATGCACAGTCGAAGGACCTACATGTTGAAAATGGACTGCATCGCGCATGGAGGCAATGTGCGGTCGAGGACAGCGGATGACCGATGGTTTCGCGTAGAGCTTCGACTTCCTGGACTCACAGGCTTCCACGTAGCCCGATGGTTCCTGCACCCGAGCCTCGTTCCCCAGACTACCCTTTCAACATGCCGGGCCTATCAAACGCGCTCGCCGATCCCTCCGTCACTCCGTGATGACGCCATTCAACACCATGGCGTCATCACGTGTGCAGGGCGCCCTACTTGATCGTCTGTACCGTCTCGCGAAGTTCTTTCAACTCAGCGGTCAACAGATCAAGATGCTGATCCCGTTGCGGCTGATCATCCTTGAATTTCCACAGCCGACCGAAGATCGCACCGAGTTCTTTCTTATGCGTCACAGCCAAGGCGAACTCCGATGTCTTCGCCTGCGCGTCGGTCACGCCGCAGAATGAATCACTGAGCGCGTGGAACTGGTTGTGGAGATCATCGAACGCCGTATCGACGCCCTTCCCGCCCTTGGCCTTGGCCGCGGTGGCTTCCATCATAGTAGCCAGATTCACCATTGTCTCCACGCCGTTCGCTCCTTTAGCCTGGGTCGCATAATCGCTGGCCCGTGGATAAAAGAGATAGCTGCAGCCGCTGAGACTGCTCAGGATCATGACCATCGCGAAAAATCCAATCGTTCGATACATACGAGCCTCCCTTGGTAAAGATGATGCCGTTCTAGCAGAATGGAGGAAACGTCCGCCAACCGCGTTCTCTCATCGCGCAATAATCGAGTTGTGCCACAGCGTGCTACTCAATCATACGGCTGCGCCCAGGTCAATGCGCCAAGGCTCTTGAGTCCGTTGTGTACCTCTGATCCACGGACGCGCCCAACCCTCTCGATGCTCCAATCACACCTACCGTGCAACCGGCATACACTCCTGTCTTGCCTCCAGATTCCTTATGGTATCCAGCACATACCGCCGAAACAGAGCCGGCTCTTCGAACGGACCATTGTGCGCCGAGTGTTCCAGCCAGAGGAGCCGCTTGCATGGTGCGTCGAGCTGCTCCAAGTAGCGCTCGGCCATTGGAGCCCAGGTGCGCTCGTCGTGTCGGCCAAGGATAAAGGTCACCGGCACTTCAAGCGACGATACGGCCTTGGTGAGGTCGAACTGAGCGAGTTCCTTGGCAAGGGCAGTCTGCGAAAAGTGGAGAGCGGACCATGCACGAAACAGGTCTCCCAATCCGGCTTCCGGCGTCCACAAAGCTCGCCAGACGAGAGAGCTCAAGCCAATCGGGGCAACGGTGTAGCCGCCGAAGCGATGCAGCCAGTGATCGCGTACGTGAACCTTGTCCTGCTCGGCGTAGGGCGGCGGGCCGATTTCTTTCAGTTGCACCAATGCGCGCTCCTCGCCGCGCGACTGTGCTTCACGTACCACGAACTCGTAGGCATGGTGTTCCACCTCAGGACCGGACGGTTGGCCGATACCAATATATCCCGCCACTTTCTCGGGAAACCGTTTGGCGTACAGCATTCCCAAGGTCGCACCCCAGGAGTGACCAAGGAGGAACAGGCGCTCCCGCCCCAGATGTCGTCGCACGTACTCGACAACGTGGTCCATATCCTCGATGAATTGCGTTATCGTCATCGTGTCGATCGGAGTGGTCGAGCGATAAGATTTGCCCGCCCCCCGTTGATCCCAATAGACCATCACAACATCCGCTTCGAGTTCGGGATGAAACGCGCGCATCAGCGCCGTTTCACTACCTCCCGGACCGCCGTGCACAAATAAGACCGCCGGTTTCCTCCGGTCTCGCCCGCGAATCAGTACATATTCCTCGGCACCCGGCATAGCCAGATACATCTCCTGGGCAATGCTTCCGACAAGGGGCACGCCGGATTCGTCGACAAACGGCGGCGTGGAATGCGCACAGGCCATGAGCGACACCAAGACGAGGCCCGTGACAAGTGCGAGGACAGAGGTACGTTGGAACACGTTGAGATCCAAACCCTCGCCCCTGTCGGCAAGATCCGCATCTGCCCAGATCTTGGCTCGGCAGACAGTGTGCACCCGCTCGCCTTCGCCTATGCCACCGACGCGATAGAACAGTCGGCCCTGTGGCTCGATCTTGGAAAAACCCGACATCGCGCTGCACCTTGAGGTCTGAAGGTCGGTGAAGTCTTCTACACAAGTGCGATTCGATAATGAGAAGGTGTGGTGCCGGTGAGAACTCGAACGTCTCGATTCATGTGCGCCTGATCACTATAGGCGGCTGCGAGACTCTCGACTCGCCAGGGGTCTCGATTGTGTTGCACATGGCCGATCGCCTGATCGAGCGAGGTCGGTACGACCTCACGCCGACGCAGCGCGCCGATTATTGTTCGGGCCGGCAAAGCACCGTGCGCAGAGAAAGTCGGCGCGTCGGCCACCTGGTCCGATGTCAGACCGAGAGACCCCTGAACCTCCAGGTGACGATCCCGCAGTTCCTCCGGGAAATCGCCCAGCAGATGTCTGGCCATGCCTGGCCGAAAGCGGGTCCCCACGTAGGTGGCATCGGGATTGATTCGAAAAAACCGCATGCGGGTCGTCGTGCCAAACACCAGGCAGCGGACCCGCGAACCGGCCTGCTTATAGACCACATCGACGCAGCCGCCAGGGATGATCGCGTGGTCATGACACCGCCCATTCTCAGAGACGACACCACACCAGAAGCGATCGACAACGGGCGCCGGGATCTCCGGCGGGAGCAACTCATGGAATGCCCGTGCGGTTCGACGCTCCAACCTCGACGGGACGCCACCATCCATCTGAAATCCGCTTCAGGTGCAGCGCGCAAGCGATCGCGCCCGTCGCCTGCGCGCATGTCGTCATGCGGACTCTGGTTTCAGCTTCACGGCTTGCGGGTATAGGTGATCTCCATCATTTTCTCTTCCTTGCCCTGGCCATGCGTCCCATACATCTCAAAGATCTGGGTATTGGCGTCCACCAATTTCCAGAGCGCCCGATGGTGCATCTTCCCGCCGCCCGGCTCGGGATGCGACCCCTTGAGCGTAATCGTCTTGCCGTCCGCACTCGCCGTGCCCTCCATCAGGAAAATCCCCGTGCCCATCGTATCCATCCAGGTCGTGACATATTTTTTGGTCATGTTGTCGTAGGCGTCGATACCAATGCCGGAATAGGGCTGTCCCATCATTTGGGCATGGTACTCCTGATAGAGAAAACGTCCGTCCAATAACATCTTCATCTCCGCGGTACCAGTCGATTCCGTCGGCGGTTTGCCTGGCTCCATCCACTCCTTGGTCGTAGTGGTCCAACTTCCGGCCAGACCGGCGAACACTTTATGCGGCTCGCCGGGCTCGGCCAGCTTCTTCCACAGCTCCATCATCTCCTGAGGATCCATATGTTTGTCGTGCTTTTTCTCCTTGGCCGCTACGAACGACGCGCTCACAAGCAGCGAGAACGCAATAAGGATCACAGTGATATATCGCATGGGGGCCTCCTCTGTCTGGGTAGGGTCAGTTGAAAACCTAGTGGATAAAACTATGCGCGTCCGGCACAACGAGATCAAGACCGGCCTCGACACCGTTGCGCATGCGTTTGCTCCTTTCTTGTCTCTTCCCCGAGAACCACTTAGACATCGACCATAGTCGAGAATCCGCCGTAGGCCATGCGCTTGGCGTCAAACGGCATCGACGTGGCATCGCACAGGCCTGCGATTCGCGGATCCTTCATAACCTTGGCATTCACCCGGTCGCGATGCGCGCGAGACTTGAACAGGATCCAGGCAAACACGACCGTCTCGCCGGGCTTGATTGTGAGCAGGCGAGGAAAGGGCAACCCCATTGTCACATTGAGATCCTCACCGACACATTCCCGGTACTCCAGCGCACCGTGCTCCCGCCAGATCTTTCCCGCCTTCTTGGCCATCCGCACGTACGCCTTCACGTTCTTCTTCGGGACCGGCAGGATATACCCATCGACATATCGCATGTGCCCCATCCTTTCTCACCTTTCGGCCGTCGTCTTCAGGTTAGCAAGACCGGTCTCATCCATGTCTACCGTTTGTTGGCTTTGGCCTGCTCGAACACGCGCCGCTCCTGCTCTCTTAGCTCAGGTGTGAACTCGGCTCCGAAGTCCTCGGCTTCAAAGACTTGACGAATCTCGATTTCACCCTCCTTGCCGTCGACGGCTGGATTAGGACAGCGCTTCACCCATTCGATCGCCTCTTCCTTCGACTTGCATTGCCACAGCCAATAGCCCGCAATCAGCTCCTTCGTCTCGGCGAAGGGACCGTCGACCACGGTTCGCTTGTCACCCGAGAACTTCACGCGCGCGCCTTTGGAGCTTGGCTGGAGTCCGTCGCCCGCAAGCATCACGCCGGCCTTGACAAGGTCTTCATTAAATTTCCCCATCTCGGTCAGCAACTGCTGGCTCGGCATCACGCCCGCTTCCGACTCTTTTGTCGCTTTGACGATGACCATAAATCGCATGATGAGATCTCCTTCTCTGGTAGGCTCCTGGCAATGTTCTTTCAAACTTCTTCTACGGATTAGTCGAACGAGAGGGCCTGAAATCGACAGTGCCAGGAAATTTCAATGGAATCAGCGTCTTGAGCGCCGGCCGGAGACCATCAGGAACCAAGCCAGGCAAACTCACGAACCCTTTCGTTCGATGGATTCGAAATCGACAAGTCTCTATGACGGTAAGCAGACATTCGTTCTGGCTCTGCTGTACGGGACACTGTCACGATTCGTCGGCATGAGCTGCCATGGCGGAAGCCTTCTTTTTCATCTCTTTCATAGAAACATCTTTCACATGCGTGGCGACGTGCCAGACATGTCCAAAGGGGTCCTCCAGAGATCCGCTTCGGTCTCCGTAGAACTGGTCCTGTACCGGCCGTAGAAGTTTTGCGCCCGTGGCAACGGCTCGCTTAGCAACTGCATCGGAATTCTTGACGTAGACATGGATATGGACCGGCGTGCCGCCAAATGCGTCGGGCCCCTTGAAGTTCATGCCGGGACACTCGTCGGCTAACATGATGCGGTGCCCATTGATCTGGATTTCGGCATGGCCGATGGCACCATGCGGCCCAGGTAGGCGCATGATTTCCTTTGCCCCGAAGGCCTTCTTGTAGAAGTCGATGGCACGAGCTGCCCCCTTGATGCATAAATATGGCGTTACGGTCTGGTACCCAGTGGGGATAAACTTCACTTTCTTGAGTTTCATCCTGCACTCCTTTCCTGATTGGCGGGCGACTCCGTCCGTTGAGCTTACCGGTACCCCGTCGCATCGGCTGGTTTGCCGGCATCGTGTACCTCGGCAAAATACCGCCAGCAATCCGGCTGCGAACCGTCAACATCAGTAAAGCCGTATATCTTGGCCAGGTGGCCGCTCGAGAGCGACCGCCCGCTCCACCGGGCCACATCCGGATCGCCGGCCAGGTGCGCGACAGCACGGCCCACAAAGCGCGGCGATTCGCTGATGACGAAATGGGGCTGTTTCACACACGCATCGCGCCAATCGGCTTCCGTGACGCCGTAGACGTCAAGCATCAGCTCGGACCGCAGCCAGCCGGGAGTGAGCGCCACGGCAGTGCACAGATGAGGCTTCAGCTCGTGCGCTTGTGCCCATGCCATGCGAATGACCGAGGTCTTGGCCAGATCGTAGAACAACGAGTTCCTGTAGGTGGCCTGATTGTACTCGGCCGTGCCGTCGGTCATTTCGATGACCAGGCCGCCCGGACGCTTGATCAAGAGGGGCAGAGCGAAGTGACTCGTCACGATATGGGTATCGATGGCCAGCCGCAGCATACGGATGCCCTTCTCCAGCGAATGTTCCCACAAGGGAACATTCCACTCGATGAGAAAATCCGCCCCCCACACGTCGTTGACTAAGATATCGAGACGACCCTGTTCGCGCTCGATACGAGCCACAAGCGCCTGTACCTGTTGCGGAACAAGATGATCGACTTGTACGGCGATGCCCTCGCCGCCGGCTTGCCGCACAAGTTCGGCCGTTTCCTCGATCGTTTCAGGGCGGTTCATCTCGGACGCCTGCGAGCGGGTCGTTCGGCCGGTGCAGTAGAGCGTGGCACCGGCGGCGCCCAACTCAATGGCGATGCCGCGGCCCGCCGCGCGTGTCGCGCCGGCCACCAACGCCACTTTGCCATTCAAAGGTTGTTTCATTGCTTTTCCTACACAGAATTCAGACATTTTCCACAAATGCTGATCGGAATCCAGAAGCGTCAGCCAACCGCTAACCCTCGCGCTTCATGCGCTCGCGGCACTTGAGTTCCACTGCGCTGGGGATGGCGGATTACAAAGAGCCGATTGGCACCTTGCCCGCTGACTAAGTTGCGATCAAGACGCCCGACTTTGAAACATCGCTGCTCACAAGCTTCATCCCTACCCCAAGGCGTACCAGCATATGTTGCAACTTGTGGCTGTTGTTCCATTTCAGGCTATCATTGCCGCGCGACACCTTCCCCATTGCATGACCTTGTGAACCGGTACTCGAATGGCTGTGGCTAATCCCCGCGACAACACAACAACAATGCCGAATTGATATACGACATCGAGCACGTGCGTGGGCCCACTCCCGCGCTGATCGTAAACATGCCGATCAGCGTCCCGAACAATGCGAACCCCTGCGCCGCAATGCCTGTGACTCGAGTCCATGTCGGACGAAGTTGGCTCAGCACTAGTCCGATCAACAACACACTCGCCAGCACGCTTTCCGCAATGCGAGCTTGGACATGTTCATACCCGTCGATAAACACATCGGCATGCAGCAATGCGGCCACAAGAAACACGAGTCCCTCCAAGAAAAGAAATCGACGGACATTCCTTCGACGGTCGAGACTACCCATGAAGAATCACTCTTCAGCTGGACACGTGACTTTTAGTATCATTCAGCAACCACCTGCAATCCGGTCAGCTCGACCCTTTGGCCTTCGCGCCGATTCCGAGCCGCGCTGCCTTGATGGCGGCGACGTCGATCTTCTGCATGGTCATCATCGCATCGAACGCGCGCTTGGCCTCCTCTGCGCCCGCCGCTAAGGCCTCGGTCAGCACGCGCGGCGTGATCTGCCAGGAAACGCCCCACTTATCCTTGCACCAGCCGCACTCACTCTCCTGACCGCCATTACCGACAATCGCGTTCCAATAGCGGTCGGTCTCTATTTGGTCGTCGGTCGCGATCTGAAATGAGAATGCCTCGTTGTGTTTGAACGCCGGCCCGCCATTGAGTCCAAGACACGACACGCCGGCCACTGTGAATTCCACCGTCAGCACCTCGCCTTTCTTGCCGTCGGGATAATCGCTGGGCGCATGGTGAATGGCACCCACCTCGCTGTCCGGGAACGTCTTGACGTAGAAGCGGGCCGCAGCCTCGGCTTCCTTGTCGTACCAAAGGCAAATCGTGTTTTTGGCCATGGCTTCTCCTTTCGCATAGTTGGTTATAGTCTGTCCTGCGATGTCGGAGCGCAAACCCTTGTGCACGATTCCGCACAGGCGGCAGATTTCATCAGGACTTTGTGCCGGCATTTTTAGGCCTCCGCTGCTTAGGATCGGCAGTCGCTTCAATAGGACCTCAACGCACCCGAGACCGACCGTAATCCATTCGACACGTGCATCATTAATCCATGCCTGAGAGCAAAACCTCGTCACGTGTGGACGTGGCGCTCAGAGGCGGCAAACGAGTCAATCGGCTTTCACTTGCAGTGCGCATCTGCTGGGATTCAGTGCCTGAGCTACGAGCGATTCTTGTTTTCGTCCGCAATTAAATGCGCACCAGAATCCAGGTCCATCGATAACTCCGCTGTCCTCTCAATGAACTCAGGCGAGGTCACTGCTGATGACAGGCCATACAGGAAAATTCAGAATTGATCATGATTCGTGCCTTCGGTGTTTCATGTGGCGCATTGAACAATAGGACGTTGTCTGGCGCCTGCTTGATGCGGTCGTCCAGTACCGCTTGGTACTTCCAGGTCGTATACTCTTTTGAGAGCTTCGCGTTCGCATAAATCTTTTGCGCGGTGTGCCAGTCGCCAGACTTGACCAGCATGTCGCCCATGTTTAAGAAAAACCCTTCGAAGTTATGCGGGGCGATCCAAGAATTCCAGCAGGCTCGCTTCTTACCTTCTCTGGTTTCAAGCGCCATATACTCGGAATAGTCCGGGTTTGTGCGGTCGAATCTTGCCTGTGTACATTCGTCCAAAGTACGCCACTGCCATTCCAGTCCTTCGCGAAACCTGGGCGAATCGGCCGGCAGTCGACTCACAACATAGCCGCCTGTGAAGAGGTTGAATTCCGGCCAGGCCTTGATCGAACTGAGCAACATAAAATAGCCCTCGCGTGTCAGTTTTTCGTCTTTGTGCAAGGTTCCTTCTGCGAGGGTATGACCAGCGAGAAAACCAAGGTACCGCGCATCCGATGGATCAAGTTTCACCGCTTCTTGGAAGTATCTTCGGGCGAGCATCGTATCATCTGTGATTGTGGCCGGAACTAAATCCATCCGATTGCGTTCAGCGATTCGCCAGTTATGCAGCCAAGCGATGTGAGCCGCAGTCACTGCATCGGTTGGTGTGTCCAGGTAAGCAGCCGTCAAAACTTGCAGCGCATGCGAAATCCTTTCGTATTCGCCGTGATGGAATGTTTTCCAGAAGAGTTCGTCAGCCTGTATGGCAGTCTCACTGCGCAATCTTACCGCTTGCTTCGTTGGGGCCAATAGGATTGCGATGCGATCAGTATGGGTGAGAACAAGCGTGGCCATTGCTATGACTAACAATATGGCGATGATCACGAACGCTTTCTTGTGGATGGTACTTTTCATGCCCTGTGGCCTCTGCCAGGACCACCGCTCCCACCCATGCCATGTCAATCAATCCGTTCGGCTTGGTCACGTCAGAGCATCAGCGGCGCGCCACAGGCGGAACAGCGAGAGGCGATCCTGGCTGATCTTTGCGACTACTGATTGGAATGAATGCCAATGACATTACCTTCGGTATCGATGACCAGCGCGATGAATCCATATTCCCCGATCGCGAACTTCTCTTTCATCACACGCCCGCCGTTCGGGACAACCCGCGTTGCCTCTATGGCACAATCCTCGGACGAAAAATAGACAATCGTGCTGTTGCCCTCGCCGCAGGGGCCGTCAGGCATCTTGGCGAGCGCTCCGGTCGCCCCGGCACCGTTCTGCTGCATAGGAAAGGCCCACATCTCGGTCGGACCCTCTTCAGGGGTCTGCAACTTTTCCAGCTTGATCCCAAAGACCGCCTCGTAGAACGTCCTCGCGCGCGGCATGTCGCGAACGTAGATTTCAAACCAGACGACAGGATTATTTTTCATGTCCGTAGTTCCTCTTTGTCACAGCGTACTCAATCGAACGTGTGGCTTCAGCTATCTAGTTCTTGGCCATGACTCTCTCCTCTTGGTTCATGCGGCATGGAGGCCTCATAGGCCATGAGAATACAACCGCGTCAAACTCAGGGAACACTAAGGTGCTATCGTTAGAAACTCGCCTCACCCTGCTACCTGAATCAGTCCCACATGCCTAAAGCTATCAACACTGGCGAAACCCCTAGGCCCGGACATGACTATCAACAGACGTAAGATGGATGGCGTTCGAATAATCTGTCGCAGTCAGTACCTGGCATGACAGACGGTATTCGAGGATTTGTACCGTACGCAATCTTAGAGCCAAGAAGCGGCTATTCGCTAAGTTGACCCCGATCGAGATGGCTTAATTGAGCTAAGCCGGTCGTAGATCCTTCGCACGTCAAACATGATCTGAAATCCATAGGTCGGCCCATTGTCCGTCCCACCCACGAAATCATTCCATAATTCGAATGTCCCATAGGGAGCACGCAGGGCGAGCGAGCCGAAGCGTCGTTCGATGGACTGTCCAGTGGCTGTAGAGAACAGACCGGAATCGATCGTGGCGGCAATCTCCAATTCCCATCGCGGCGGCTCCACGTCGGCGCCGGCATAGTCGGCGAAGGAGATCGACGCTTGCGCCAGATAGGAGTGACGGGCCAGTACCGTCTCATGATAGGCCGCACCGCTGAACAGTTGGCCATAATGTCCCATGGCGGAAAACCCTACGACGCGCGAGAATCCTCGCCGCGGATCGCTTGGTCCCAGGAGAGGCTCCAGCATCTCGGCGAACGACACACGGCGTAGACCGACACCACCGAACACTTCATGGTAGAGCGATCCGGAAGCAAATCCGATGCTCGCATAGCCGTCTCCCCCGTCGGTTTCTCATCACCGGGAGCATCCTACCAATCTGAGCAGCGCGTACGAGCCTCTTCTCTCACCTCCTTGATCGCCTACGCAGGCGGATGGATCGTCCCGAGGCCGATCAATCGTTCTGCCCCCGGTGAAGCTGCATGCATTCCTGTCCCATTCATCATGGTCCCGTCACTTACCGTATAAGCGCGATCTGCGCCCCATCATGGATAAGTTCCGGCGTACTCCTCTGCGCTTCCAGGATAGTTGTCGCATCTTGGTGCTTTACGGCGCGGGCGTTCCAGGCCTTGATTCCTCCGGCGAGGGGCCAGACTCGTGTGAAACCCTGCTTGTATAGAAGAAGCGTCCCTTGGGCGCTCGCGATGTCTTCCGGGCAGCCGCAGTACAAGACTAGGTCACGATGACGGGAAAGTTCCCCGTGTCGAAGAACCAAATCCTCCAGCGACATCCTTAATGCATTCGGGAGACCAGGCTCCGCCTCGGCACCTATTCGAGGACGTAGGTCGATGAGGAGGGGCGGCTCAGCCGCCTTGAGTCGTTCTGTCAGCTGTTCGACCGTGATGCGAGGCACCCGACGAAGCTGCCGACGACGGAGCAGCGCTTTGTAGGAAACGTATCCGATCAGCGCGCCGACTGCAGCGCCTATCGCTGCCGGAGCGATTTGCTTTGCATAGGTGATGGCCTGCTCAATCTGATCGCTGAGCGCATAGCCGATGCCCAACCCCGATCCGGCCCAGACTATCGCGCCAAGGCCGTCATACAGTAGAAAAATGGGAAGACTCAGTCCTACGATGCCGGCGAGCGGCGGCGCGATTGTGCTCAACCCAGGAATGAATTTGGCCGCCACCAGCGAGTGTGGGCCATGTTCGATGAAGAAATTCTCGGTCTTGCGCACGCAAGAGTCCGGCTCGAGCGCGATACGGCAGACCCAATCCAGTACCAGTCGTCCACGCCGCCGGCCCAGCTCATACCAGATCCAATCTGCGCCGAGTGCGGCCATCACCGTAGCAACGACGGCAATCCAGATATTCATGTGTCCCGTTCCCGCAAGCACCCCAGCCGCAACTAGGATAGGGATCGCGGGCAATGGCATCCCTATTTGCTCGATAAAGACGACCGCAACCAGAACCATTGTCCCGTGCTGAGTCAGGATTTGCAGAATATCGTTCATCACCTGTCCGCCGGACATTGTCGAGACCGTAGGGGATTTATTGACATCATCTAAACTTCAGGATCAGCAAAAACTATTCCATCTGACCAGCCATTCCGATGGCGGAAAAGCTCGCGTTCAATCAACGCAAATCGTGAGACCTCACAGCACATATCGAAATGTGATGGGTCTGGTGCCGAAACCGACGTGACTGCCCCTCGGCATGCGCCGAGATATCGGCGCATCCTTGACGAACCCGGACGAGAAAAATTCGATTGCCGACGCGTCGGCACAAGCCGCGGCTGCGGGAGATTGTCCCTCATCCCCTGAGAGACGGCGAGGCCGAATCTTGCCTGAAGTTCCATGCCTGCAAGGAAAACGATGATGAGAGATGGCAGGGCGACCTTCATCGATCGACCGCACTCTACCCTTTAGTCGAATACACCGGCTCGAGATCGACAGGGTGCTATGTTCTCAATGGAATCAATGATTTCAGTCGAGATTCGCGCAGGTACACACCAAGCCACACGAGAACACCCAGTGTAATCTGGAACACCACGGGCTCGCCGATCCGCAGATGCGTGACGATCGCGCCGCCGAGATATCCGGTGAGGAGAATGGCGCCGACGACTGCCGTAGCGGGAACGGCGTAGATCACGACGCAGCCCAATTCGAGAATCCCGAGAGGGATGCGCAACGACGCCGGCAAACCCATGTGCGCAAACCCCTCGCTCACCTCAGCCCCACCCATCAATTTCATAACCGCGCTCATGGTGAACAGCAGGGCAAGCAGACCGGAAATCACTCGGCCTCCCCACATGAGTTTCATATGCATCTTGGTGACTCCTTCTGGCAAGTGGCGGTCCAGAATTTCGTGACCCTGTTAGGGGCCTTCATATGCACTCTTGATGGTCTCGATGTCGGGCTTGGTCATGTCAAGGATGGCCTTCATGACACGCTCGGATTTCGTGGCGTCCTTGTCCCGCAACATCTCGTCCCACTGTGGCACAACGATCTGCCACGACAACCCGAACTTGTCCTTCAACCAACCGCATTGTCCCTTTTCTCCGCCTTCTGAAAGGGCTTCCCACATGTGGTCGATCTCTTGCTGCGTCTCGCACTTGACCATCAACGAAATCGCCTCGGTAAATTTGAAGATCGGACCGCCGTTGAGCGCCAGGAACTCCTGCCCGTCGATCTCGAACGCCACGGTCATCACTGAACCCTTGGGCCTTCCGGAGACAGTCGCACCGGCATCTCCATAGTAGGTGACCTGGCCAAGCTTGGAATGCTTGAACATCGATACATAGAACGTCGCCGCCTCTTCTGCCTGATCGTCAAACCACAAACATGGGGCTATCTTCTGCATGGCCTGCCTCCGTTGCAGCCGCTCACATTGGAATTCACTTCCTATTGAGCATTACTCATTCAACATTGACCCTTCTGTACCGCTACCCCCCCGCCATCGCCCCAATGATCAATAACGGCTCGGCTCCTGACGCGACGGTGTCCGGCAGCGGAACATCGGGTGACTCGTGCGACAGATCCTGTTCGCAGGCGAAGAACCGAACAAACGGACGACGTGTATGGGTGACATGGTCGCGGATGGTTCCCCGTAACATGGGATACCGCGCTTCGAGCGCGTCAAGCACCGCGCGTTGCGTCACCGGACCGGCCACGTCCAAACTGAGCTCCCCATTCACACGTGCCAATGTGCGTAGATGTGCCGGGAGTACGACTCGAATCATTCCCATCCTATTTTCCTATTTCCTAGACTGAGCGAGTCACGCAGCTTCTCGCGAGCGCTCAAAACGTCCTTCCAGCAAGGCCGCAGCCGATGAACGCGCCGGAGGCGTAGCCTCGAGGCTACGTTGAGGACGCGTTCGAGGCGAGAACGCCGCTGGAGGGCGTTTTCAGCATCTCGCTAAAGAGTTTGGACTTCCACGGACAACACCGCCGGCAAATCCCGCACAATCGCCGCCCAACTGTCTCCCCCGTCGGCCGAGACATAGACCTGACCGCCGGTGGTCCCGACATAGAGGCCGCAGGACTCGAGCGAATCTACAGCCATGGCGTCGCGCAGAACGTTGACGTAGCAGTCTTGTTGCGGCAACCCCTTCGTGAGCGCCTCCCATTCATTGCCGCCGGTCCGGCTTCGATACACGCGGAGTTTTCCGTCCGGCGGGTAATGTTCAGAATCGCTCTTGATCGGCACCACATAGATGGTCTCCGGTTCATGCGCATGCACCGCGATCGGGAATCCGAAATCACTCGGCAGGTTGCCGCTGATCTCATGCCACGATCCACCGGCATCGTCGCTGCGCAGCACATCCCAGTGCTTTTGCATGAACAACCGGTTCGGATGCGACGGATGCATGGCGATACTGTGGACACAGTGGCCGACTTCGGCATCCGGATCCGGCAGCTCATACTGTGACTTGAGGCCTTGATTGATGGGCGTCCAGGTCTTGCCGGCATCGTCGGTCCGGAACGCGCCCGCGGCAGAAATGGCAATGAACATCCGATCGGGCTGGCTCCGATCCAAAAGGATCGTATGCAGGCACATCCCGCCGGCGCCGGGCTGCCAGAGATGCCCCTTGGCGCTACGTAGGCCCGGCAGCTCCTTCCAGGTCTTTCCCCCATCCGATGATCTGAACATCGCCGCATCCTCCACCCCGGCATAGACGGTGTCCGGATCGGTCAGCGACGGTTCGAGATGCCAGACTCGCTTGAACTCCCAAGGACGCTGGGTGCCGTCGTAATGCTGGTGGGTGGTCAGCGGCTTGCCGGTTTCCGTCGACGCGTCATAGACGAACATATTGCTCTCGCCCTTCGGCATCCCATCCGTCCCCATCAAGTCTTCCGGTGTGGTTCCGGGCGGGTTCCAGGTCTTGCCGCCGTCATCCGAACGTTGAATCACTTGGCCGAACCAGCTGCTGGTTTGCGAGGCATACAACCGGTTGGGGTCGGCGGGAGAGCCCTTGAGATGGTAGAGTTCCCAACCGGCAAAATGCGGACCATCGACGGTCCACCGCTTGCGCTTGCCATCCGACGTGAGAATGAATGCCCCCTTCTTTGTTCCAACAAGCACCCGTACCCGACTCATACGTCACTCCTTTCTCAATATTCGTCGTCTCTTCCAAGCAAGGCGCACCTTGTCGTGCACTGGAATGTTCAATGCTCGGTTCTCAATGATCAATCGACCATTCACCATTTAAAATTGAACATTGCATCATTCCGGCAATCCCGTTACTTCTCTTACCGGCCGCACCTCAACCGTCCCGATACGCGCGCCGGGAACCCGTCCGGCGATCGCCACGGCTTCTTCGCGATCCTTTGCATCGATCAGGAAATAGCCGGCCATCTGCTCACGCGTTTCGATGAACGGTCCATCGGTCACCAGCGGCCGTCCGTCACGTACCCGCACAAGGGTCGCCGTTGCAGCAGGATGAACCGGAGAAGCATGCAGATATGCCCCCTGCGCATCCAGTTGATGGCACAGCCCGATGGACTCCGCCAGTAACTCGCTCTTCGTCTCCTCGTTCATCTGCTCGAATGCCGTTTCGTCGTGATGCACCAGCAAGATAAATTTCATGCAGCGCCTCCATGAAGCCTCGTCGATCCGTGGCCTCTGTCGATCGAACATTCAGGCACAACCGCTCTCTTTGATCGGCCGCACTTCGATACTGCCGTACTGAGCGGCGGGAAACTTCGACGCAATCCGGACGGCGTCGTTGAGGTCTCTGACATCGATCAACAGGTATCCGCCCAACTGCTCTTTCGTTTCCGCGAAGGGCCCATCGATGGTCGAGACCTTCCCAGCTCGCACCCGCACCGTCGTCGCGGTCTCTACCGGATGAAGGGGCGAGGCCCCAATCAGTTGGCCGTTTTTCTGCAATTCATCGCAGTAGCCGATGGATTGATCCGACAGTGCGACCCGCTCATCCCGGGACAGGGCATTCAACGTCTTTTCTTCGACATACACCAGGCAGAGATATTTCATGACAACCCCCTTCTCTATCCCTTCTGCAGCAGTCTCACTTGGCGCGTTCGTTCATCTCCCATAGGGCAAAGGCATTCCCCTCCGTATCCTGGCAGATGGCGAAGTAGCCCATACCCGGCACCGCCGTCTTGGGCTTGCAAATCGTCCCGCCGAGTTTCTCGACCTTTTTCATCGCCACGGTCACCGTCGGCACACCGACATAGTTGGTGATGGATTGTTCCGGATACATACGCGGCATCAGTCCGCCGTCGGGCGTCGCGTCCTTCCCGCCGGTATCGATGTGCCAGTAGTCGTCGATGGCGACGGGAATTTTCGCAAACTTCCAGCCGAACAACGACCCATAAAACTTCTTCGCCCGGTCGAGATCGTCGGCAGGCACCTCAAACCAGACAATACTGGCCGCCGCCTGTGGCTTCTTAACCGTCCGCTTCTTGGTCCTTGCTGCCATGGTCTCCTCCTTGTGGTTGTATCCTGTCGCACAAGATAGTCGTTGCGGCTCAAGAAAATCGACAGGGCCAAGCAGGCCAACGAATGCTTGTGATATCAACATGTTAGAGAGGGAGCATCCTCAACGCACCTGCCCGTAGGGCGGATACAGATCCTTGCAAGCCTCGCCGCTGAAACGAGTCACAGGTCGGTGGAAGAAAGGAACCGCATGAAAGTCATCGATATCGCATTTACCTGCTATCCGGTCACAGACCTCCAACGGGCACGCCGGTTTTATGAGGGCGTACTGGGACTGAAGGAGTCACGGTTTTTCGGTGAGGGAGACAAGGGGTTCGTCGAATATGATCTCGGCTCGAACACGCTCGGCATCGGAAACGGCGCGCCGGATTGGAAGCCGTCTCCAGGCGGCGGATCGGTCGCTCTCGAAGTGGAAGATTTCAATGCGGCAATTGCAGCACTCAAAGAGCACAAGTGCCCCTTCCGGCTTGAACCGTTAGAGAAACCCGTGTGCCACATGGCCATTGTGTCCGACCCGGATGGAGATTCCCTGCTGATCCATCGACGGAAAGCCACCTGAGCAACGTGTCGGCCAAGATCCTCACCGAAAAGCGTCATGATTTTTGATGGGGCGAGGAAGGCATCAAACCGATTCGGCAACTGCACCACTGAAACCCATCGCTACTGATCCTGCCACGCAAGGCTTGAGGCGCGCTGAGCCGCAACCTGTTTGCCCCTCCCGCTGACCATCAGGCCGGATCGCACGGCAAGTTTCAATGCCGCCAAGGCCATGCAGCAGAAAGCGGACAAAGCCTTCTGCGTCGGCCACAAAGAAATAGGGCGTCACCGTGGAAACCAGGTGGGGTATACATACGAGACTCCTCGTGTGACTGCGCTGATATGGCCAGTGCCGAGAGTTTGCTTGGGATGCGCAGAGGGGAACGGGTCGACCAGCCACAGGGCGGGATCACTCTTTGCTCAACCGTCCATGGGGATGGGGTCTCGCGTTCGCGTCTTTAGGCCAGCGATCGCTCCCTGGTGGGCTCGACATTGGTTCCGGCAAGCTGCTTGCGGTATCGCGCCGGAGGAAGGGCGAACTCGCGCTTGAACGCACGATTGAATGCGGCTTCGGATTCATACCCCACGTCCAATGCGACCTGCAAGACCGTATGTTGGGTCGTCTGAAGCATTCTCGCCGCAAGCTGCAGGCGCCAGCGCGCCAGATAGCTCAGTGGCGGCTCATTCAGAAAATGCGCGAACCGCTCCATCAAAACGGAGCGCGACGCCCCAATTTCCGCAGCAAGTCCGGCGACGGTCCACGGGTGGCATGGCATCCGATGCAACAAGGCCAGTGTCGCACCGACGATCGGATCCCGCGCGCCCGCAAGCCAGCCGGTCTGCTCCGGCGGCAATTGGTCCATGTAACGTCGCAACGTCTCGATGAAGAACGCCTCGGCCATTTTTGAGAGTAGAATTTTTCCTCCCGGACGCCCCGACCCCGCCTCTGCAACAAGATGTCGAATCGACCCTTCCAACCATTCGCCGGCTGCATCACCCAGGAGGTTGAGCTTGATCATCGACGGAAGCCCAGCGAGAAACAGTCGGTCTGCATGACGTTCGCACCCAAAATAGCCACAGACAAATCGAGTCGCTTTCCCCCCGCCACCCAGCCGCAAGGTACTGAGATCGCCCGCAATGCAGGTGCCGAGCAAGTCGCCGCTCTCAATCAGCATCGATGGCGAACCATTGGTCACCGTGTGGGCATCGCCGTGCGGAATGATCACGATATCGCCGGCCGCGAGGTGAACGTCCGTGGCTCCATCGAGGCTGACCAGCGCCGTTCCCTCCGTCACCAAATGGTAGCCCACGAGCCGCTCGGTTCCGGGAGACAGCACAGGGGCAATCTGTTTCATGGCAGGCACCGCCAAGCCCCAAGGTGCGGTGAATTCCGCATCGAAAAAGATGGCGCCGGTCATGCGCACGGAGTTCAACGCCTCTGACAATGCATCCATTCCTTACCCCCTCCACATCGAATCGAACACTTGGAACGAAAGGCATCTGCAAAGAAACGCGGATTCCCGGCAAAGGGTGCGAGTTCATCCGAGTGTAGACTGCCATTCAACGCCGAGCAAGCATATCTCTTGGCCGTCCTCAGGAGAACACGATGACGGCCCCCATACCACCCTGATAGGCATATTCCCGGAAGGAGGACACCATGGCTCCCAATACCGAAAAGTTGAACGAGTTTCTCGGCAGGTTCGTGAGTGATTTAGGCGCGACGTTTCATGCCGGGATGGTCGTGATCGGCGAGAAGCTTGGTTTGTACCAGGCGCTGGCGGCCGGTCCTTTGACCTCAGCCGAGTTGGCGGGGAAAACGCACACCGATGAGCGGTATGTGCGCGAATGGCTCAGCTCACAGGCGGCGGGCGGCTATGTCAGCTACGACGCTGCAACCCAGCGGTTCAGCATGACTGAGGAACAACGGTTCACGCTGGCCGACAAAGACAGCCCCGCCTATGTTCCCGGTGCATTCGAACTGGCACTCGGATCGTTAATGGCTGTACCCCGTATTGTCGAAGCCTTCCGCAGTGGCGCAGGTATGGGATGGCACGAGCACCACGAGGCCGTGTTCCAGGGGTGCGAGAAGTTCTTCCGCCCCGGCTATGCCGCGAATCTGGTCGGCGCATGGATTCCCGCGCTCGACGATCTCGCTGCCAAACTGAAACAGGGTGCTCGGGTCGCCGACGTCGGCTGCGGTCACGGCGCCTCGACGATCCTGATGGCGCAGGCATACCCGCAATCAGAATTCGTCGGCTTCGATTATCACGAGGGATCGATCGCGGCGGCGCGTGAAGCAGCACAGAAGGCGGGTGTCGCCGATCGGGCGCGCTTCGAGACCGCCAGCGCGAAGCAATTTCCGGGCAATAATTACGACTTCGTGACGATGTTCGACTGTCTGCACGACATGGGCGATCCCACCGGCGCCGCGACACATGTGCGGCAATCTCTCACCCGGGACGGCCACTGGATGATCGTCGAGCCGTTCGCCAATGACGAGTTGAAAGACAATTTGAATCCCGTCGGACGAATCTATTACTCAGCCTCCACACTGCTCTGTACGCCATGCTCACGGTCCCAGGAGGTAGGCCTCTGTCTGGGCGCCCAAGCCGGGGAGACACGCATGCGCACAGCGGTCACAGCAGGGGGATTCACACGGTTCCGACGGGCGGCAGAGACGCCGTTCAACATCGTGTATGAAGCGCGGCCATAATTGCCCCAGGCTCCGTGGTGCCAAACTGCATCAATGGGGAGTTGCGAGCCGACGCAAATCGCCTCGTAGGAATTTTCGGCATCGATGAGCAGAACCCGCCGTACCACCTTTTGTTTCAGCAACGCTCGCGTGCTAGGCTCACCAAAGCGAACAGGCTCTACATAAACTTTCCGCAGTTCACACCACGCGCGGATGCATTCGGTGGGAGTGTTCGCTCTCCGGCGACACGCCCACGGAACGAGCGCAAGAGGAGGTCCATATGGAAGACTTCATAGGTCTAGTGGGGCCGGAGCGTGCCGTGGAACTCCTCGGCGTCCGCATGGTCGGTATCAATGCAGAGAACGGCACTAAGCTGCTGTTCACGCTGCTCTTCATTACAGCCGTGCTGCTGCTGGGAGGCTTAATCCGCAAGGGCGCGGCGCGAATCCTACGGGGACGGGGTCGTGAGCGTACGGAGTTCTGGGCTCGTCAGGCGATCAATCTTGGCACAGCGGTGTTTCTGGTCCTGGGTCTGATCTCCATCTGGTTCGACGACCCCACGCGCCTGACCACCGCCCTCGGCCTGGTGACCGCCGGCCTGGCCTTCGCCCTTCAGAAAGTCGTTACCGCGGTGGCCGGCTATGCCATCATCCTGCGGGGAAAGATCTTCAACGTCGGAGACCGGATCGTCATGGGCGGCGTGCGCGGCGACGTGATCGCCCTGGACTTCACCCGGACGACGATCATGGAGATGGGCCAGCCGCGCCCCGTGCAGGGAGCCGATCCAGCCGTCTGGGTGCATAGCCGCGAATACACCGGCCGCGTCGTGACCGTCACCAATGCCAGAATCTTCGACGAACCGGTCTACAACTATACACGCGACTTTCCGTATCTCTGGGAAGAGTTGGTCCTCCCGATCGCCTATTCTGCCGACCGCGACCAGGCGGAACGGATCCTGCTGGAGGCCGCCGAACAACACACCATTTCGATCAGCGAATTGAGTCACGACGCCCTGCTGGAGATGCAGCGGCGGTACCTGCTCAAACCGGCCGAGATGAAACCGAAGGTCTACTACCGGCTCACCGACAATTGGCTCGAACTAACCGTGCGCTTCATCGTCAAGGACCACGGTATCCGTGGGTTGAAAGATGCCATGAGCCGCCATATCCTACGGATGCTTGACGAGGCGGGCATCGGGTTGGCTTCGGGGACCTATGAGATCGTGGGTCTGCCGCCGATCCGTATCGAGGACAACCGAGGCACGGCGGTGGAAAGCGCCATGAAACCCTGATCGACCGGCAGCACGGGCTGGAGTAGTTCACCAGATAACATTCACCTCACAGGCACGGAGGCCCATGAGAGTTTTGTCCGTCCTGATCAGTCTGTTCCTCTGCTCAGGTTGTGCGGCGACAACCGGCCTGACGGGAGAACGGACCACGAAGAGCCACGAACGGCGCTGTAACGCTCCCGCCGAGCAAGTGAAGCTTCGAAAGATTCCGCTCGCGCTGTTCGAGCAACGACAGAAAGACCCCTTGGCTGCGGAAGCCGCCGCACGGACACCGACCTCCTTTTCATGGAGGACCATCCAGACGGCGGAGGTCATCGAGATCCGTTCGCTGCTCAGCACACTCGAAATTCTGGAGGAGCGCTCCATCACGTCTCCCACCGACGCGGCCCGTCTTCACGAAGTGCGTCAGGAAATCCTCAGCCGTGTCATGCTGGCCATGTTGGAGGTGTCCAGCGCCGTGGCCAAGACGAGCTGCGAAATCGAGCGGACCTTCCAGGTGGTCGATCGTCTCAGGACCGCTGACACCGCCCGGGTCAAACAACAGACGCTGTGGGCCATTGTGATCGGAGCCGCGGCGGCAGTCGCAACGGGAGGACTCTCGATCGCGGAGACCAGCGGGGCTGCCGAAGGCATTTTGTCTGTCGTCGGCGGGACTCTGGCGGGAGTCCTTGGTATCACCGCCCTCTATCAAGAGAGCGAGGAACGTTTCGAACATCCCGATAATATCCTTCGCGAGGTGTGGGAGAACTCCGAGACGCCGGTCTATTTGCCGCCGTCAGTCTGGCGGTTTCTGAGGCGGCCGATGCGGGAGGAAGCCACCGACCGAACCTATCAGGACGAAATCATCGCCGCATGGAGGCAAGAGGGCCGACTCGGTGCCGAGGCCTCCGACGCGGAAGCTGCTCGGATCGAGTTCCTGTTCGGAGCAGGCGGCGACTATACGACTGAGGACCTGCAACGACGGACACGCATGCTCGACTCCTTGCGGGCCGTGATTCTCCTGATGAACCAAGATTTGGAACAACTGCTGCGAGAGGTGTTAATTCAGTCGGCGGCGGCCAAGGCGACGCAGAGAAGCGATCAACGGACCTCCGTCGTGCTTGGTGTCACAACAAGAGCCGCTAGGATAGTCGAGCCGGAGTCATGCTTCTGGGATCGCGGGCCAAGGGTCGAAGATCGGTCGTGTTACTCGCGTGGATGATCAAGGAACTGATGCGCCACGGCGCCCAGAAAGGCCCCCACGAATAATGCGACTTCAGATGAGGCGATCAGGATCGTAACGGCGGTTCCGGCAAGGAATCCGATCACGGGCAACCCCACCAGGATCAGCAGCGCCCAGAGACCGGCTGCCACGATGAGTGCCGGAAGCAGCGCCGCGGTGAAGGCCCGGCCGACCGACCCGATCATATAGCCTCCCACCAAGCCGGCAATGAGCCCGTTGAGCCCGGGGAGAAAAAAGAGCGCCAGGCTGATGACGACCATCCACACGGCCCCGAGGAGGGTGCCGGTGTGGGAGTGTCGGTCTTGGGTGGAGGAGAGATCGGGCATTGGAATATCAACTGGTCGACGGTGCTGTTTTTTTGGCGGATGCGAAATGGCCTCTTACTTCATTACCATACGCTTCGCACGCTGGTCCAGCGCGAAGGGAGGCCGACATTGGCACTCGCCGAATTTTGTGCTGGGTCAACGCTTCTCTTGGTGACTTGGACCCATCAGGGAGTGGGAATTCAAAGACAAGGCGGGCCTGTCCCGCATGGCAATCAACGATGGTGCCCTCCCGCTAGTCGGCCATCCGTGAGGTCGACTGGCTGCCGGCGGAGGAAGCGAACCGGGTCAGGACGGTCCAAACCGCATGGCCGAGGCGATCGGCAGCCAAGTGGCTGTGTTTGGCAAGGCGAGCCGCAAGAGGCCAGGTCGATGGACGAGTCAGCACGCGCAGGGCGATCCGGGGAATGTGTATGATGTCAAACCCGCCCAACACTGGAGAAAGATCGTCGTCGATGCCGTCGGACACCGCTTTGAGCGCGAGACAGGCAATGCCGCGTTCTTTGCACAGAGCGGCGATCGTTTGGCTCTCCATATCGACCCCGATGGCGTTCGTCGTCGCAGCCAGTTGTCGGCGCGCAGCGGAAGTGAGCACCGGTTGCGACACGGTCACCAAAGATCCGACCTGAAATGGAATCGACGTTGTGTTCAGTGCGTCGGCGGCCGCGGCGGCCAACGAGGGGTCATGTGACTGCACGACCACGTCGCCGATGGACAACTGCGGTTGGAGGGCTCCCGCCAGTCCGCTGCTGATCATCAACTCCGGCCTCATCTCGTCGAGAAAGCGATCCACCCGCTCTTTCGCGATGGCGGGAACCATGCCGGAAAGGCACAGCCGTATTTCGTGCTGCTGCAAGGTCGCCCCCCAGAGGTGCGCGGCGGACAGCCGTGTCAACTTCAACTGGCGGCATACCTCCCTCACTTCCCATTTCACTTCCGCCACCAATCCTATTTTCATTGGACTCCTCTTCCGGAGACATAGCCATGCGCCCGATACCACTCGACTGCTTCGGTAACTGCGGTTCGTATGGGTGTCTGCGGCAACCCGAGTTCCTGCACCGCCTTGGTTGCGTCGAATTGCATGGGTGTTGCCGCCATGCGGATGCCTTCAAGCGCGGCTTGCGGCCGGCGTCCACTGAATCGACCCCAGACTTCACCGCCAAGGCCTGCCGCATAGGCGAGCGCATACGGGATCCTCACGCGTGGCGCCGGTCGGCCGCTGACGTCGGACAACAGCGCCAACACCTCTTGCAGCGGCCGATTCGCATGCCCGAGGATATACCGTTGACCAATGCGCCCCTTGGTCGCAGCAAGCCAGTGTCCCTTCGCGACATCCTCTACGGCGATCCAATTCAGGACCGTGTTCAGAAACGCCGGGAGTCGCCCGTTCAAAAAATCCACGATCAATTGACCGGTCGGGGTGGGCCGATGGTCGCCCCCGCCCACGGGGGTCGAGGGATTGAGAATCGTGATCGGAGCGCCCTGCCGCACGAACTCCCACACGGCCCGCTCCGCCAATACTTTCGTCCGTTGATAGGTGCTTCGGCAATCCGCGGGTGACACGAAGTCGTCCTCTGTTCCAAGGCGAGACGTTGAGCAGTCCACCGTCACGGTACTCGATGTGTACACGATGCGCGGGACTCCGGCATCCAAGGCCGCGCGCATGAGGGCCACGGTCCCCTCCACGTTCGCCTGCTGCATCGAGGCGGGGTCCGGCACCCAAAATCGGTAATCGGCGGCGACGTGAAACAGCACATCGATGTTCGTGACCGCCTGTGCCAGCGACTGCGGGTCGCACAGGTCCCCGAGCATGTATTCGACCGGAAGATCTGCGATGGCGCGTCGGTCGCTCGTGTGCCTCACGAGCGCCCTGACAGTGGCGCCCTGAGCCACGAGTTCACGCGCCAGTCGTCCGCCCACGAACCCCGTTGCTCCGGTTACCAAGGCACGCATCAATGGTGACCCTGCTCAATAGACAGATCCCGCCGCGCGAAGTGGGACAGAAGGTCCGCCTTTCAACCGGCAGTGAGATAATCGCCCCAGCCCAGTGGTTCAACGTAATGCGGAATTCGAAGTCAGGTTACCAAGTGACCCGCACGAAGGCAGGAACGGCTTTCTTTATCGAGAGAGCACCCATGCATGACTGCTTTCCTCTGCATGTTGACCCGTCTCACCGGTCTCGTCTAGCCGCATGATTCACGGGTGAATCAGCCCAACATCGACGAGCGTACAATACCATCCCATACATGTAAAGAAGGGAATTTCAGGAGGATCGAAAGGCCTGTGCATGGCAGGGACGGGAGGGAATGTACGGGCCCTGTGGGCCGGACCTGTCTCCCGGGCTGTCGATGACAGCCCAGAAGACAGAATCTCGCCGGTTCTTCCGGGAGTCTCGATGCAAAGCGGCTTCACACTCCCACCGGGATCTCCAATTCTCGATCGCGTCCCGACATGAGTCCCTCTTCCGCCCCATCGTCTGGGGCCGGCGATGTCGGCGCGGCGGCGGGAATGGTGAACAGCAGGAACGGCCCGTGCCACTGAAACGCCGGGCCCGAATCCCGCCACATGAAATGCAGCTGCTGCCCAACGCGCGCAATCAGCTCCAGGTTGCCCGGCCAGCCGAAGTTGCTCTGAATGCAGGTCACTTCGTCCACCGTGCCCAAGGTCTGGCCGAATCGCAGGGGCGCCGACCAGGGCAACGACGGATTGTCGTTGTTCCGGTATGAGAATAGGAGTCCGCCGCCCGTCGCCGCCGGCACGACCAGCTCGAAGTTGCCCTTTGTGCCGAACCGGCTCTGGATCAGCACCGGATTACCGCGCGCGCCGCCGAACATCGACGTCGGCGCACTCCATCGAAACGCCGGGCCCGAATCCCGCCACATGAAATGCAGCTGTTGCCCGACGCGCGCAATCAGCTCCAGGTTGCCCGGCGAGCCGAAGTTGCTTTGGATCAGGGAGATGGCCTCCACTTTGCCCAGAGCCTGGCCGAATCCTCCCATTGGGGCCCAGGGCATCGAGGGATTGTCATTGTTGCGCCATGTGACGGCCACACCGCTGGAGACGGCGGGGACCGCCAGTTCGAAGTTACCCTTCCCTCCGAACCGGCTTTGGATCAGGACGGGATTCCTCATATCACCCATCGTCTCGGCCCAGCCCAAATGCGCGCGCGTCGGATCGCACATGGCCCAGGTGTTGGCCTTCATGAGGCAGGCGATTCCTCCGTTGGGCGCGCAGTTTTCGCAATTCGTGTTCGGCCGTCCGAACCGGCCCCACGAGCCGGCGCAGTTGCAGCCGCTGCTCGCATATTCATCCGGGCAGCCGAAAATATGGCCGGTTTCATGCGCAAAGACGCGGTCGATGTTATCCGGTCCCCACCCGTCATTGTTGTAGTCCATCACGAGGCGTGGCCCCCCGATACTGGCATAGCCGAAATGGACGAGCGGATATTTGGTAAAGAAGGCACAGTAGGTCCATTGCGTGGCAAATTGTTGCCTGATCGCTTCCACGTATTGGACCACCCCAGTCCAGGAGGCGTGATATCCCAACGAGGCCATGGCGGGATTGCGCCAATGCCCCTCCAAGTCGGGTGCGGCGGGATCGGGCTGGATCGACAGGGACACGATCCGGATATCGTACGTAAAGCTGATGCCTGCCGACGGGTTCATCGAGGCGAGCCAGGTCAAACCGTTTTGCACTTCGGCGACGACCTTGGTTCGCTCCTGCGCGCTGAACTGAAGCGCCGCCGTGGGACCCTCCACGATGATCAGCCCGACGGCCACGCTGCCTTCAAGATAGGCACTGGTGGGGGCACCGGCCTGAGGGGCGTCACCCCTGGCGCGAGACCTGCCCCGCTCGGCCGCGTCTTGGCATCCTTCCATGTTCCACGGCTGGCCCTCCCTCGTCCGATGCTGCTTCGTCCGAACATAGTCCGGACGCGCCCGATGGCGCAGCGCCTCCAACCCCAGGCGTTCGGTGGGATTCAACTCGGCCAGCAATGATTCCGGCAGCTCATCGGCCACGGGATCGAAGGTCCGCGCCCGAGACGCATGAGGAGCAGGGGCCTGTCCAATCAGCACCCGTTCCCCATACCGATGCAGAAATGGGATCTCCGAGGACGGCGCCGCCGCCAACCCCCGCGTTCGGTTGCCTGTGACGACTAGATATTCGGTTATGTTGAGATCGCCTGCCATCGTTCCCTCCTATGGTAGTGTGGTCGCGTACAAGACCGATTATTGCGACTTGGGTCTGTCCGGCGGAAGATAGCCCTCTGCATCCCAGGGTAGCCCCTCCCCCTTCCGGCGCTTGCCGCCCTCCCCCTGTTGTTGCTGTTGCCAGCCAGTGATGAACAGTCGTTCCTGTTCAGTGAGCGAGGGAGGAGAGGGACTCGAGGGGCCTTGCAGCACCGCTTCCAACCCCGGCATTCGCTGGAGATCCTGCACTTGGTTCTCCTGGAGGTGGAGGACGGCGATCCGAGGCGGCGCGAGCGCCTTCACGGCAAACCGTGACCTGAGGTCCGCCACCACCCTCGGACTCGGCGGCGCTTTAAAAATGATCAGGACTTCCACCATGGCTCCCTCTGTGTGATCGCAGCTGCCCTGCGCAGCTATGTCGGCGGCGGATTAGATCGCATCTCCATCCCATCGCGACGCTGTTACTTTTCCACCAACACCAGTACCGACCGTCCCGCCAACACGTATGTGTCTCCTTCCATCAACTCTTCCTGACCCGCACCGGTAAAGTTGTCTTTGCTTTCCATCCAGGCCGCAGTGTCACCCACGCGATACCATTTTGCCCCGGTGAGATTGACGGGTAACGTGGCCGTGACCCTCTCACTCCACCCGTTATAGGCGACATAGATAGACCGCACCGAATCCTCGGCCTCGGTTCCGTCCAACCGATAGGCGAGGAAGTGATTGTCCGGATTCCTCATATAGCCCTCATCCGCCTCTCCGCCCCGATCGCTGAGCCAAGTGATGTCTTTTAATGCATTCCCGTTATGATCCGTCCCGTCGAAGAAGGTTGCCGGTCGCAACGACGGGTGAGCCAGGCGAAAGACCATCAACTTCTTCGCATACCGAAAAAATGCGGGAAATCTGGTCGCCTCTGCATAGTCCAGATAGATCTTCTCCGAATCCAAATTGTACGGATTATTATTGCCGAATTGCGTACGATACATCTCATCGCCGCCCGTGATCATCGGCACGCCGGATGACAGCATCAGAAACGCCAAACCATTGCGCGCGGCCTGCCGCTGCAAGCTCTGATCACCGCCTTGGTCCCAGGAACGGTTGTCGTCGGTCCCGCCATCGGACGGTCCCAGAGGCCACGGCTGGTTATTCTGTTTTGAGTTGTAGGAGTACAGATCGCGGAGCGTAAATCCGTCATGGGCCGCCATGAAATTCACGGAATGCCATGGCCGACGGCCGTCGTCCTTGAACCAATCCTCTGAGCCGGCAAATCGCATGGCCAGTTGGCCGGGCGTCACCTGAGCAATCCCGAGTTTGTTCTGGTGCTCGCGGAAGGTATTTCTGAATTTATCGTTCCATTCCGCCCATCCGCTCGGGAAATTGCCCTGTTGCTGGCCATCACACTTCGGCATCCATGGTTCAGCGATGAGATCGACTCCCTCCCCGCCGGCAGCTGGACGCGCAGGAAGTTCCCGCACGGCTCGATTCAGGGCATTTTTCGAGTCGAATTTGTTGAAGCGAAACCCGTCCTTGACGAACGTGTTCCCGAGCAGGGGGGCAAGATCGAACCTGAATCCATCCACCCCGAGGTCGTTTTTCCAATAGGCAAGGGAATCGACGATCAGATCGCGGATTACCTCATGAGCGGCATTAAAATTGCCGTTCACCCCGGTGCAGTCGTAGTACTTCTTATTGTCAGCCGTGAGTTCATAGTAGGAGGGATTGTCCAGCCCACGATACGAGATGATATTGGCCGTGGTCTCGTCTCCATCCCACAGCCCTCCTTCCCCGGTGTGGTTGTAGACCACGTCAAGATAGACCTTGATGCCATGATCGTGAAAGGCCCTGACCATTTCCCTCCATTCACGCGTGGGACCCCCCGGCGCCTTGTCCGCGGCATATCGGCGATCCGGCGCAAAATAGTTGTAATTGGAATATCCCCAGTAGTCATCGTCTTTGGTGGATTGAACCACATCGTTGGCCTCGTTCTGCAGTTCGTGAACGGGCAAGAATTCGACCGCCGTGACGCCGATGGAGTTCAGATAGGGCGCTTTCAACCCAGCGCCTCGATAGGTGCCGCGGAACGGCTTGGGGATCGAGGCGTCGTTTCTCGTAAACCCCCGCAGGTGGACTTCGTAAATGATATCGTCCTTGAATGGCCGCGTTGGTCTCGCTCCAAGATGGACCGGCGCATTGGCGATGATCACACCCTTCGAAGCCGCTGCCCCCGTGTCGATGCGTCGCCGGCCCTGACCAGACGCATAGATGCCACCATCGCTCTGCCGAGGAGTGACCGGATCATGAGAGACTTCAATGGCATAGGGATCGAGCAACAGCTTGTTGGGATTAAATCGATTTCCCTCGCCATCGACATCCTGGTGAAAGCCGATCTCGGAGCCTTTCGTCCATGAAGGATCATAGGTCCAGTTCGGGCCCCAGGCTCGGTAGCCGTAATAGATCACACCATCGATTCCCAGCTCGTTCCGTATCGTGGGCCGGGGAAGGGTGGCGGCCCAGAGGTGTGTGGCCGGATCTTTGGTCATGAGAACACGCGCCTTTTCTTCGGCTCCGAACGATTCCCCGTATAACCAGAGTTCAAGACGGGTGGCACGCGACGAATAGATGCGAAACGTCAGGGCGTGGTCATCACCGGTGACTCCCAATCCCTTGGAGCCAAGCGCGCCCGCCTCCAGGCAGCTGAACAATGGATACACCAGCGCGACGAACAACACGAGTGAGAGCATGGCAGCTTGTCGAACGGAGGAGCGCGCCGACGATCCCTCTT
Source organism: Nitrospira sp. (assembly GCA_031315995.1). GTDB lineage: Bacteria > Nitrospirota > Nitrospiria > Nitrospirales > Nitrospiraceae > Nitrospira_A. Next base: position 22,085 of record JALDRG010000006.1, on the reverse strand, counting down.
CGGTGCCCGATCGGCATCGGCCCCATGAGCGGACATACGAATTCTGTACCGGCAGTCTCACTAGTTGGTCCCTCGCTGAATGGTTTCCACCAATGAACAAGCGGTGTATGGTGCAGCCCTTAGGGAGACAACGACCATCGTCATCTCCTCTCCCACCTGGCAATCAATCAGATCTGTGAGACATCCGTTCAGCCGGCGGGTCTTTCTCTGCCGCTCTATGGGATTGAGGCTCGTCACTGCTCCGAACGATATGCCCAACTGCTCTGTGATCCAGGCGCCGGGCCTGCCCGCCTATGAAGAAGCCGTTCCCAATCGAGCTTCCGGTCAAACTGGTGCTGTCCAAACGCAAAAGTCGAGCCATGGCCACAGCGACATGGGAGTCCCATGCAAGTTGGCCGTCTCACTCGATTACCCCCGCGTCTCTTCTATCGTGAGTGAAGCGTTCGGCGACGGCTCCGTATCGATTACGATACGAAGGGGTATCCTTTTGGATATTGCGTGCAATTGCTGTGACGATGGGTGCGGAATCCACGGGAGGCTCGAAAGGCATCCGGGATCATCGGTAGCTGTCCCGGCGACTGGGGAAATGCGGGAACCGAAGCAGCTGGACCCTTCACGGAGGCGGCGGCGATCGATCTATAAACTTATGGGGAGGCTATAGTAATCTACCCCGACTGAAGCGGCGCCATGCACTTTTAACGGAAGGTTGTCGATATGAAGGGCTACATCACTCAAATCGAAGACGCGACGATCAAGAACTCACTATACCGGCAGGTGTTGTTTACGGCCAAAAACAGTCAGCTGGTGCTGATGAGTTTGAAACCAGGAGAGGAGATCGGCGCGGAGGTCCACGAACTGGATCAGTTCCTTCGTTTCGAAGCAGGCGAAGGAACTGTCGTGCTGGATGGGCAGGACCATGCCGTGCGTGATGGCTTCGCCGTCGTGATCCCAGCCGGAACCAAGCACAATGTCATCAACACGTCGACAAGCGCCGACCTCAAACTCTACAGTCTCTACAGTCCACCGGAACACAAGGCCGGCACCACACACCGAACCAAAAAGGAGGCGGACGCCGATGCCGACCACCATTTTGACGGCAAGACATCGTTGGATAGCCAATAGGCACGGCCTGCGGGCGGAGTCCGGTTCCCATCATCCGATGACTCCACATGTGTGTCCTCCTCGTCCGGGGAAAAGAGATGGGACTGACGTTAGGGTACGCCGTAAGGGGGAGAGATCGACTCAGGCTCGATCACCGACCGCGAGAGTCACCGGAATGGGCGGCAACGGCACGCGCGGCTCTCTGGTTTCGCCGCGGTCACCCATGCTTGGATCTTTCCCGACTCCGCACGATGAAGACCGCCTCTCTCAGTCCTCCGATTCTCTCAGCCGACGCTGCAGAAACCTCCGTTCCGGTTCCAGTTGCGTGAGACTCAGGGCCCGTTCGTAGGAACTGCGGGCCTCTGCCGTTCGCCCCAGTCGACGGCAGAGGTCCGCCCGCGCCGCATGCGCCAAGTGATAGGTCACGAGTTCGCCGCGCAAAAGAATCGCATCGACGAGGGCCAGTCCTTCAACTGGACCATCACGCATCGCGACTGCGACCGCTCGATTCAGCTCGACCACCGGCGAGGGATCGGACCGCATCAACACGTCGTAGAGCGCGACGATCTGAGTCCAGTTCGTGGCAGCGGCATGAGGTGCCTGGGCGTGTACTGCGGCGATCGCCGCTTGGACCGTGTAGGGACCGATCCGGCCCGATGACAACGCCCGCGCCACCAGCGACACCCCTTCCGTAATCTGATCGTGATTCCACACCCTGCGGTCTTGATCCTCCAGAAGAATCAGATCGCCCGTCGGCGATGTGCGCGCCGCGCGCCGCGAGTCGTGCAGCAACATGAGCGCAAGCAGTCCCGTCGCTTCAGGCTCCGGAAGCAATTGGATCAGCAGCCGCCCCAAACGAATCGCTTCGCCGGAGAAATCGTGTCTGGTGAGCGACGTCCCGCCTGACGCGCTGTAGCCCTCATTGAACACCAGATAGACGACTTGGAGTACGGTATCCAGCCGGTCCGGCAAGTCAGCCTGCGAGGGCACGTCATACGGAATGTGCGCATCGCGGATCTTGGCCTTGGCGCGCACGATCCGTTGAGCGATGGTCGTGGGCTTGGTGAGAAATGCGCGCGCGATCTCGTCCGTCGTGAGTCCGCAGACTTCGCGCAGCGTCATCGCCACTTGCGCCTCAGGCGACAAGGCCGGATGGCAACAGGTGAACATCAGCCGGAGCCGGTCATCCTCCACCGCCTCGTCGCTCCAGTCCTCGGGATCACTGGTCCTGAGTTCCAAGTGCGTGGCGAGTTCCGTGAGCGAGGCGTCGAACCGGGCGCGCCGACGCATTCCATCGATGGCCTTGAACCGGCCGGTCGAGACGAGCCAGGCCCGCGGATTGGACGGCACGCCATCCCGATCCCATTGCTCGACCGCCACAGTGAAGGCCTCATGCAAGGCTTCTTCAGCGGCGTCAAAATCTCCGAGCAGACGGATCAACGTGGCGAGCACCTGGCGGGATTCCGAGCGGTAGATGCGGTCTACCACCTCGCGTATGCCTGGGGTCCGCTCCTCACTCATCGGCGGCACAGCCTCATGGGACGGCGATTCGGAGAGATCGTGACCTTTTTCGGAGGCCGTTACTTGGCGATCGCGATGCCGGGCACGGGAGCCGAGACCGGTTTTTTCGTCATCTGGTAGAGCTGATACAACATGTTGAACGCCTTGAGGTTCCAATTCGCGCCTTCTCCTCTGGCGTAACGCGCTTCCTCGACCGAGTAAAAACTGTCGTGGTACTTCACGAAGAGAGCGGCATCCGGCGGCACCGTGCCGGTCTCCAGGATCTGGAGCGTCTGTGCGGGATTAACCTCGACGGGGCCCGTTCGAGGGTCCTGCTGCACGGCATATTCAGGACGGTCGCTGATGCCACGCGCCAAAAACTGCAGGATGGAATTGAAGCTTCGCAGGCTGATACGGCCATGGATCGGAAACTCCCCGCCCGGGTAGTCCGGCCGGATATCGACGAGAATTTCATTCGGGGGCCAATCCTGCAGATCCTGAACAAAATCCCCGCGCCGTTCAGATCGCCGCGTCGCGTCATAGTTCGAGAGCAGCAAGCGCGACTTACTGAGCGCATACCGATGGTCGCCGGTCTTATACCAGCGATGGCCCTTCTCCAAGGCTTGCAGGATATCCTCCGGCGTCGGCCCCCGCTCCATGCTGCCTTCCCAGAGCTTTCCGACCATCACGGGCTCGATGAAAAGCTGGTGATTGCGGTGCAGGACGCTGAGGTGGAGACATCGCCGTCGGTATTCTTCGTACTCGGCAGGAGTCCCGGGTTCATTTTCCAGCACCACGAGTCCGGTCTCGGTCTCCATTCGCATGGCAGAACCCATCATCCTGAGGGCCATGCCAAGATCGCTTCCGAGTTCCAGAATCGACAGAAATCGCTCTTCCTCCAATGGCGTCAACAGGCGTTGCTCGAATTCCGCCCCGTCCATGGGGACGATGGTGATGGTCGGATTTTCGGCCACGGTTGTGCTGAATATGGGAGCGACGAGGCCGCGCGCGTCTCCCTCAGGGGGGCGGATGCCGGCCGTCATGCGGAAATCGAACGTCGCGGCCACGCTCGAGACTGTGGTGAAATGCACCGGACGATTATACCGGGCGCGCACGATGTTCAGGAGCAACTGCTCGCTGCTCACCTGCGTCACGGTCTCGTCATAGGAGAGCACGGCTTGATGCAGAGCAATCGGCGAAAGGCAGCCCGTGAGAAAGAGCCCCACGAGGACAGGACCAGCACACAGGATGCGAACGGCAAAGTTCATCGTAGTTCGGGTGATCACGAACGGCAAGGTCGGGCGCATTATAGAACAGGCGAAGTCGATGCGGTAGTAGGAATCCAACCTGGCCTTGCCCGTCGCGGCAAGCGTCTCAAACAGCACCGCACCCTGTCGCCAGCATCACGACCCGTGATCCCTCTCCCGGCCAGGACAACGCATGGCAGCGGCCCACAGGCAAGAGCCTCTCCGGAAGGAACCCGGTTCGTCAGTATTCAAAAAGGACGTCGAACAACGTCGGCGCGATTATGGCGATGGTGATGAAATTGTATCGACTCTCAGCCTTGAGGCTCGCGTGAAATTTTCCGCTGATAAATCCAGGTTGTCTGGGGCTGTCGATCTTCACTTTTTTTACCAGTCCGACATCAGACAGTTCATCAGCCACGTTCCGCCTGCCCCGTCTCGACTGGAATTTTTCCCGGCTGCTGCTGGGCCGTATCTAGCGGCGACCATCCTCCCCCTAGCGCCTTGTACAATTGCACGACGGAAACGAGCTGTAACCGGTGGGTGCTGGTCAGCGCGAGTTCCGCTTCGAACAGATTGCGTTGCGCGACGAGGACATCGAGGTAGTTGGCCAATCCTCCTTTGTAACGCAGGTTGGCCAGCCGCAAGGCCGAGCGCAATGACTCGACCTGCTCGGCCTGCGCGCCCCGCTGCTCCCGCACCGTTCGCACCGCAACCAGCGCATCCTCCACTTCACGAAACGCCACCAGCAGGGCCTGTTCATACTGCGCCAGCGCCGCACGGCTCTGCGCTTCGGTTGCCTCTTGCTGAAACCCGAGGATCTGGGCGTTCAAGAGCGGACCGGCAAGACTAGGACCTGCGACGCCGAACGCCGTCTCATCCGCAACCAACCGTGACAACTGCGGACTGGCGACGCCCAAGATCCCTGTAATGCTGAGCTTCGGAAACCGGTCCGCCTTCGCCACTCCGATTCTTGCCGTGGCCGCCGCCAGTTCCTGTTCCGCCTGCACGAGGTCCGGTCGGCGCTGCAGCAATTCCGAAGGAAGACCGGCCGGCACCTCCGGCGGCATTACCTGATCGGTCAGGGAACGGCCTCGCTGTATCCGGCCTGGCGAACGTCCCAGCAGGACACTGATCTGGTTTTCCTTCTGTACCATCTGCCGGGTCAACTCCGCCGCCCGCGCCGCGGCATTGGCTCGTTCAGCCGCAAACTGGTCCGCATCGATTTTTGAGATCATGCCTTCCCGCAGCCGTGCCTCGGCAATCCTGACCGATTCGTCCCAGGATTTCAGCGTTCTCTGCGCCACGGCCAGTTGCATATCGAACTGCAGCAGGTCGAAATACGCCTCTGCGACGCCGCTCACCAACTGGAGCACGACGGCGCGTCGGGCCTCCTCCCGCGACAGGAGATCGCCTCTCGCCGCTTCGTTCGACCGGCGGATCCGTCCCCAGAGATCAAGTTCCCAGGAGAGATTGCCTTGGAGGTAATAGTTGAACGGATTGGGAAACCCGGGAAATAGAAAGTTCGCCTTGCGGCCGAACAACGGCGCATTGGAGGTGACATCGGCCTTAGGCGCAAAGTCCATTTGTGCGATGAACATCCGCGCCTGAAACTCCTCGACCGATGCGACCGCCCGCTTCAGATCTTTATTCTCGGCCAGCGCCACTCGAATGAGACGACGGAGTTCCTCGTCTTGCAATAAATCCCACCACGGCAGATTGGCAAAGGACTCGGCTTCCTGCTGCGTCGCACCCATGCGGAACCGATCCGGTACCGCAAGGTCCGGACGGGAGTAGTCCGGTCCGACCGCACAGGCGGCTATGAAGAGAGATCCTATGAGGAGAGCGACTCGGCGCATGATGTTCTCATCCTAGTTTGCCTCGCAGCGAACTGATGGCGCAGACGGACCGGCCTCCGTCCCGGTGATTTGTTCCACGATATGCCTGGTGCAGCATCCGTTCGCGATCAAGACGGCCCCCTCTCGCCACATGCTGGTCAACAAAGCCCTGCCGTCCTCCGCGATGAACGTGATCCCCGTCAGTTCCACTACAGGCGCACACGTGCCGGCCTGTTTGACCTGCTGCCACACCCGTTCCAGCTCGGTCACCCAGGGCCCGCTCAGACTCCCTTCCAAGGTCAGACGCGCGGAGTCGGAAGTCCGCTCGGATGTAATTTTCAGCATCGTGCAAGTCCTCCTGTCGCGTTCCACAAGTCGGATCAGGTCATCCCTTCGCGCCGACCAACTCCTGCAACTCCCCCTCTTCGGCCGCTTCCACTTCGGCTGCAGGCTGATGCTGGGCGGCGATCAGCGAGTAAAACACCGGCACGACGAACAACGTAAAGCACGTGCCCACCGTCATCCCTGTGACCAACACCATACCGATGCTATTGCGGGCTGCGGCGCCAGGGCCTGAGACGAGCACCAGCGGAAGGTGTCCGAAGACCGTGGCCGCCGAGGTCATCAACACCGGCCGCAGCCGCGTCATGGAGGCTTCGCGCAACGCAGCCGTCTTCGACAGCCCTCGCACCTGCAGCGTATTCGCGAACTCCACGATCAGGATGCCGTTCTTCGCGATCAGTCCGACCAGCGTAATCAGCCCGACTTGCGAGTAAATGTTGATGGTCGTCAGGCCGAGGAAACTGAAGACCAACGCACCGGAAATCGCCAGCGGCACGGAACCCAGCAGGACGATCAACGGATCACGAAAACTCTTGAACTGGGCCGCGAGCACGAGATAAATGAGCACCACGGCGAAGCCGAGCGTCACGGTCAAGGCCGACCCCTCGTGGCGAATCTGGCGCGATTCTCCCGCGTAATCGATCGCCACCCGCGGACCGACGGCCGCCGACGCGGCGGTTTCCAGGACACGCAACCCCTCCTCCTTGGTGACACCGGGCTTCACGCCGCCGAAGATCCGCACCGCATTGCGCTGTTGAAAGCGATTCAGCGTCCGCGGCGCGGTACTCGTTTCAATGTGGGTAAACGTCGAAACCGGCACGAGTTGGCCGCCGGGCGTTTTGATCTTGAGGTCGAGGAGCGGGCCCAGCGTCGCGCGATCTTTGTCGCCGATTTGAGGGATGACCTTGTAACTGCGGTCATAAAAATTAAAGCGGTTCACATACGCCCCGCCGAGCAACGTCCCGAGTTCCTGGCCCACCCCCGCCAGATCGAAGCCCAGGTCGGCGAGTCGCTCGCGATCGAGCACGACGCGCGCTTCAGGCAAATCGATTTTCAGGTCGGTGTCGACATACAGGAACTTGCCGCTCTGCCAACCAGCACCCAGGACCGCGCCGGTCATCTCGAGCATCTGCTCGGGGGGGACATCGTTGCCCAGGATCAGTTCAACGTCGTATTGGCCCGGCGACGGCAACGGCGGATCGAGGCGCGGGAACACCCGCAACCCGGGGATCTGCGACACCACTCCGAACACTTCGCCATACATCAGCTCGGTCGAGCGTGTTCGTTCCCGCCAATCTTTGGCCACCAGTCCGCCGAACCCTCCCCATGACGAAGTCAGCGACCACATGAACCGGGCCTCCGGAAACGACCGGATCGCATCGACTACCTTCAACGAATCACGGTTCGTCGCCGCGACCGTCGAGTCCGGCGACGCCTCCAGAAAGAGGCTGATATGGCTCTGGTCTTCCACAGGGGCCAGTTCCTGCCGGGAGAACAGATAGAGCGGGACAGCCGCCATCATAATCAACAGCGACGCCACCACGATCGCCCAGCGCATTTCCAACGCGCCGTCGAGTAACCTCCCGTAGCCCACTCGGATCACGTCGAACCCACGGTTGACCAGCCGGGTCAGCTTGCCCTCCTTGCCTTCCGGGTGGACAAAACGCGAGCTCATGACCGGCGACAGGGTGACCGCCACCACGCCGGACAACACCACGGCGGCGGCCAGGGTGATGGCAAATTCAAGAAACAGCGAGCCGGTCAGACCTCCCTGAAAACCGATCGGGGCATAGACCGCGGCCAAGGTAATAGTCATGGCAATGATAGGACCGACCAACTCGCGCGAACCGATCAATGCCGCCTGCACTCTCGACTTCCCTTCGCGAACGTGCCGTTCGACGTTCTCCACGACGACGATCGCGTCATCCACCACCAACCCCACCGACAACACGATCGCCAGAATCGTCAGGAGGTTCAGACTGAAACCGAACGCAAACATGAAGATGGCGGCCCCGATCAGCGACACGGGCATGGCCACCAGCGGGACCAGCGCCGTCCTGACCGATCCCATGAACAGAAAGACCACCGTCGCCACGATCAGGATCGTCTCGCCCAGCGTCTTGGTGATCTCCTTCAGCGCGCTCTCCATGAACATCGTGCCGTCCCAGACCAGCTGCATGTCGATGTCTTTCGGCAGAGTCGGCCGAATACGATCCATCTCTTCCCGCAACCGATGCGCCACCTCGATCTCGTTCGAGCCGACCAGGGGCCAGACGCCGAGATACACCCCCTCCAGGCGGTTGTACTTCGCCACCATCTCAGCCTCTTCGGCCCCGTTTTCTACTCTCGCCACATCCCTCAGCCGCACAATGGCGCCGCCGCGGTCGGCGACGATGAGTTCCTGAAACTCGCTGACGGAGCGCAGGTCCGTATTCGCGAGCAGGTTGACCTGCACGAGGTTCCCCTTCGTCCGACCGACGGCGGCCAGATAGTTGTTCCGTCGCAAGGCGGCCTGCACGTCTCCGGGAGACAGGTTATAGGCCGCGAGCCGATCGGGATCGATCCATACACGCATGGCGATCTGCCGCCCGCCTTCAATCGTCACCCGCTGGACACCGGTCAGCGTGGCGAATTGAGGCTGAAGGGCTCGCAGCAGCCAGTCTGTCAGAGCCGGGACCGTGCGCTCCGGCGAGGTGAAGCTGAGATAAAACGAGGCGTAAGGGCGATCGGCGCGCTGCACCTCCACCGCCGGCGGTTCAGCTTCGGCCGGCAGCTCCGACCGAACCTGCTGAAGACGCGCCGTTACTTCAGCGAGCGCCGCCGTACTACTGTGATTCAGCTTGAGATGCACCGTCACGGTACTGATGCCGGCGCGGCTGGTGGATTCCAAATAGTCGACGCCGCTGATCGCCGACACCACCCGTTCGATCGGTGTGGTCAGAAAGCCTCGTACGGTCTCGGCTCCGGCTCCGTAATAGACCGTGGTGATGATGATCGAGGAACTCTCGATCTTTGGGTACTGCTGCACCGGCAACGTCGTCAGTGCCCGCCAACCCACGAGGACGATCACGAGATTCACGACCACGGCGAGTACGGGATGCTTGATGAAGATGTCGGTAAATGAACGCATGGGCATGTTCCCTGGCCTTACTGTTGGCTGAGAAGACGGTCCGGTCCCGATGTACGGTCCGGCTGGGCGGCGACGGCCACGAGCACACCATCGCGCAACTTGAACGACCCCGACGATGCCACTCGTTCGCCGGCGGTCAAGCCGCTATGGATGAGGATGTCGTCGCCGATCATCGCGCCGCTTTCGACTCGGCGCACATGCGCTCGCGGCTTGTTCTCCTGGTCCGACTCGATGACAAACACCTGATCGCCTCCCGGCCCCTTGCGCAAGGCATTCACTGGAATCGCCACGGCCTGGCGCGCCACTCCCACCGGAACCCTGATCCGCACGGCGGCACCGGGAGCGGGCATCGTGGCGGAATGCTCGATCCTGGCACGCACCATGGTATTCCGCGTGGTGGGGTCGATACGGGCATCGAGCGCCACAATCTTGGCGACCAGGGGGGAAGAAGCGGTACCGGTGAACACCTCGACGGCCGAGCCTTGCCGCAGCCCGAGCACGACATGCTGCGGGACCGCGAAGTCCACATGAACCGCCTCATCGACCCCTTGCAGCGTCGTCAGCTGAGTACCTTCGTTCAAATACTGTCCGGGATGCACGTCGGCCAAGCCGACACGGGCACGGAACGGCGCACGGATCGTCTTGCGGGCAATCAGCGCCTTCGTGCGGGCAATCTGGGCCTGCGCGACATCAAGGTCTGCGCGGGCGCGATCGACTTCCTCCTGCGCCGCGGCCTGGTCTTGAGTCAACGCGCGCCGGCGATCCAACACCGTCCGAGCCAAGACGGCCTGGGCCTGTTGGGCGCGTAGGTCCGCTTCTTCGACCGACACGTCGAGTGCAATGAGCACGGCCCCGGCCGCAACGATCTGGCCGGGCACGAATCGGACTTGACTGACGGTTCCGGCCAGTTCGTTGCGGAGCGTGATCGAGCGCAGCGCCAGCACCGTGCCGATCGAGGTGGCCGTCTGATGATCCTCGACTGCCCTGGCGACGTCGACCGACACCGTTTCCATCGGCTCCGGCTGATTCGCCGAAGCGGCATCACTGGCCTGGATGCTCCCGTACTTCCATGCAGCCAGACCCACGCCCGTTGCGGCCACGGCCAGGAGCAGCAGCGAAGACCCGATCCAACTACGACGATCCATGACAGTTACCCTCCCGGCAGATGGCAGATGAAGCGGAAACTTTCCGGCTCCATCGCAAGAATGCTTTCACCGATACAAAGCAACGACCGTTCCAGCCTAGACGTCGAGCACATTCCATCCTAAGTGCGTCTCCCATCGAAAGAAAAGTTTTGGCTTGTATCATGAAATACGACCTGACGAGAAGCGGTGCCGATGCCCGCCTGCCTTTCCTTCGGCATCTGCCGAAATAGCGGCAGCGGCGCATCCGACCTGATCACGCGGCATGAAGCTCTGTGGCAGCTGTCGAACGATCGGCGCTACCGTGGGCGCGTGATGCCAAGTTTGTGCATTTTGGACTGGAGGGTAGTTCGCTTCATCCCTAACCGGGCTGCCGCCCCGGCATCGCCGCCGATGACCCAGTTCGTGTCCCGAAGGACTTTCAGAATGTGATCGCGCTCGGCCTCTTCCAATGTCGCAGCCGACCCATTCCCCATCGGAGCGGGACGCTTCAGTTCCGCCGCCGACACGAATAGGTTCGAGCCGGAGGACAAGATCACCGAGCGTTCGATGAAATTCTCCAACTCTCGCACATTGCCGGGCCAAGGGTAGGCCTGAAGAGCCTTCATCGCCTCGGCAGGAACGGTTTCGATCCGCTTCTTCATGCGCGCAGCGAACTTCTGCACAAAGTGCCGGACCAACAGGGGCACATCCTCTGGCCGTTCACGCAAGGGCGGCAGGGTAATCGGAAATACCTTCAGCCGATAGTAGAGGTCGCTGCGAAACTTCTGTTCTTCCACCATGTGGCCGAGATCCCGATTGGTCGCGGCGATCACCCGGACGTTGACACGAATGGTTCTGGTGCTTCCCAACCGCTCGAACTCCTGCTCCTGCAACACACGCAGCAGCTTGACCTGAAGTTCCAACGGAATCTCTCCCACCTCATCGAGAAAGATCGTCCCGCGGTCGGCTGATTCGAAGCGGCCGATCTTCGTCGCGATCGCCCCGGTGAACGCGCCCTTTTCATGACCGAACAGTTCGCTCTCCAGCAAGCCCGTGGGAATCGCGGCGCAATTCAGCTTCACGAAGGTCCGCTCCCGCCGGTCACTGAGATTGTGCAGGGCGCGCGCGATCAACTCTTTTCCGCTGCCCGTTTCACCGAGAATCAGCACGGTGGAATCGGTGGCAGCCACGGTCTGGACCTGTTTGAGCACCTGCTTGAGCGTGCGGCTGTCCCCGACGATCTCCTCGAAGTTGTAGGCCGTCTGAATTTCTTCCTCAAGATAGACCTTCTCTTTGGCCAGCTTATCCTTGAGAGCGGCAATCTCCCGAAACGCGAGTGCGTTTTCCACCGCGATGGCGACCTGCTGCGCGACCTGGGCGAGGAGTTGCACGTCTTCCTCGCCGAAGCCGTCGTCCCTTCGCCGCCCGACGTTCAACGCACCAAGCGTGCGGTTATGCGACAAGAGCGGCAGGGAGCAGAAGGACTTGACCCCGCGATCAAGCAGATCCTGCGCACAGGGCGAGGTGCCTGCCATGGCCAGAAGATCCTGCTCTCCGAACAACACCGTTTTGCCTGTGTTAATCGCCAGGCAGGACGGCGATTGCGCGCGCTCCTCGATCTTCCCTTCCTCAATGAAGCTTTCGTTTCGGTCGAAATCCAGGACGTGGATGCGCCATTGCCCCATCTCCTCATTGCAGAGAAGCAGGCTGGAACCATCGTGTTGAATCACCCGGCGCAGGCAGGCGCTGACCGCGGGAAAGAGTTGATCCAGATCCAGATGGGATACCACCGCATTGTTGACTTCAAGCAAGAGGCGCTGGCGGTCGCGTTCCCGCGTCAACTGGGCCTGATAGGTCACGGCCGTCTCGGCGTTGAGCGCATTGTCCAGGGCTACCGCCACCTGCTTGGCCACCTGTTGCATGAGCGCGATTTCAAATGTCTCATAGACCCGCGCCTGGAGGCTGCCGAATCCCATCGCGCCCAACCGCCGCTGCGCGGTCGTGAGCGGCACGACACAAAACGATCGCACTCCGTTCTCGCGAAACAGCGCCATCAGTCCTGGGAATCGATGTTCCTGCGTCACGTCAGGAACCGTCAACGGCTGCTGGGTTTTCCACACCAACCCTCCGGGCGATTCATCGACGGGGGTTTCGAGCCCTGGACGGATCGTGGATGGCTCCGATGTCACCAACAGCCACAAGCGCATCTTGTCGCTCGCAGGATCATGGAGCACGGCGTTGATGAAATCGAACGGCACGACGTGAGGCAGCCGCCGGGCCAAATCCTCCAACAACAGCGTGAGATCACGATGTGAGGCGATCGATTCCGTCACATCCAAAAGTAATTGCAATCGATCCCGTTCATCACGCAAGGCCTGATGATGCAGCACATTGTCCACCGCCACCGCGACCAGCTTGGCGACCTGGTTGAGAAACTCCATGTCGGCCTCACCGAACGCGAAGGTCCTCAGGCTGCCGAATCCGATCGCGCCGAGACGCCGCATGGCCGTCGTGAGGGGAAACAGGCAGAGGGACTGCACGCCGAGACTCCTGAGCGCGTCCAGTCCGAGCTTGTATCGCGTTTCATCAGCGAGCGAGGGAATCATCAAGGGTTGCTGCTGCGACCAGACCCAGCCGCCGGCGGACTCCTCGATCGGGATTTCCATGTCATCGAGCCGCTTCGTGGCAGCCTGAGCCTCGGCCGTCTCGAGCACATGCACTTTCATCACCTGCTTCGCAGGATCATGCAGCACAAGACCGATAAAATCGAAGGGCGCAACGGCCGGCAGGCGTTGCGCCAGGTCCTTAAACAGGGCCGCCAGGTCCCCATGCATGGAAATCGCCTCGGCGACTTGCAGGAGGGCCTTGCGAGGATCTCCTGCGCCCATTTCGAGTTCGGTCGTAAGGGCATCTCGCATGGGTAATAGTATGGAGACTCTTGATGTCGGGACGCAACTGCAGAATGTATCGCATATCCGAACCAGTCCCTCCATGAGGACGATGTCGGATGGTGTAACAGGGACTTGACCGGGAGAGAGGGAGTCGATGAGTAGAGGCTAGAAATCCGTTGCTGCGCGGGCAGAAGCCCCCGACCGATTACGCAGCCTGGATCGATGTCTTCAGGTTTTGCAGGAACGAAGTCACGGCCTGTTCCCCCGGATCACCATTCGGCAAACCGGTCTGCTTTGGATGAATCACCATCAGTGGTTCCTTGATCTCCGCGGACCTGCCAAGACCCAGGAGGCGCATCCGCATCGACGCCGTCACCTCCTGCCCCTTCGACGCCAGCAGTTCGCCCGCGCCGGAGTGGATGTCTTCGACCAGGATCATGCCGTCCAGCAGGCCGGTGATACCGACCGACAGCACCTGCGGCTTCCTGCCGGTGGTCACGGAGGTGATCAGGGCTTCGAGGACTTTTGGATCGTACACATCCTTCCGCCCCTTCAGAATGGTGATCGCATTCGCCTGCGACTTGCCCGTCGAGAGCAACGCATCGAAGTCCAGTGCAACCTTGAGGATGCGGGCTCCGATCGGTAACCGCTCCCCCGCATGCGGATCATTGGAGCCTTCCGCCGCACGGTACGGCTTGTCCTGAAACCGGATAATCTCCGCCACGGGTTTCATGCGTGGAATCGCCGCGACCATATCGGCGCCCATAAAAGGGTGCTGCTTATACAGTTGCGATTCCTCCGCCCGCAGCTCTTCTCCGTGATACACCTTGTTCAGCACGATCTCCGGCAGGATGACGCAGCCGATTTGTGAAAGCATGGCCGCGGTGGTCGTCAGCCAAGGATCGGGGAGCTGTAATTGATCGGCCATGGCCCGGACGGATCGTGTAATGCGGGAGGAGCGCCCGAAGGCCTCAGGATTCGCGAAGGAGAGCATGTCGCAAAGCACTCGAATGCTGCCACCCAACGTCTGCTCCAGCAACTCCCGCTCTGCCGTGATGAGTTTGTGTTGTTGCAAAGCGGCGGTGAGCGTGCCGACCAGCACCTCATGGGTGCAGGGCTTGGTGAGGAACCGGAAGATCTGCCCCTCATTGATCGCCTGAACCGCTGCATCGAGATTCGCATTGCCGGTCAACAGAATTCTGACCGCATCGCGGGATCGCTCACGCACCGTGCTCAAAAACACCACGCCGTCCATCCCAGGCATCTGGCGATCGGAGACCACCACGGCAAACGGGCCGCGCGCTTCGATGGCTTTCAGCCCTTCCTCCGGACCGATGGCCGTCTCGATCGTAAAATCTTTCCGCAATTGACGTTTGAAACCCTCCAATATGTTCGCATCGTCGTCGACGAACAGAATGGCGTCACTCATGCGCATGCTCCTTGTGCCAAGCTGCCGCGGCCTCACGCCACGCGGGGAGCCGCTCGGTAAGGCCGAGGCGTGACAGATAGGCCATATCCAGTTGCGCCGGCGCGTCAACGTACGCGGTGGAAGCAAGTTCTCTCTGTAGAGAATCGGCCACGTGCACGGCGGTCAAGGGGCAGAAGCCGCTTTCCGCATACCGGCTGGGCGCATGATGGTAGGCCACCGCGGTCACGATCGGCTCGCTCAGTCCCCACAACCCAAGCAGATAGCCCCCCACCTCGGCATGCGTATTGCCGAATACCTGTTGTTCTGCGACCCAGAGAGGAAGCCTGTGTTCCTTCGACAGGGAGCGTGCCTCCGTAAAGCGTTCCGTCGCATGTCCGGCGAGTATCAGCGCACCGATTTCGTGCAGCAGTCCGGCGGTTCCCGCTTGATCCACCATTTGCGGCGAAGCCTGCTCCGCTTGCGCAATCACCCGCGCCAGCGCGCCGGTTTCGAGGCTTTTCTCCCACAGACGTTCGAAATTGAGACAGGCACCGGCGCGGTCGGTAAGGACCGAACAGCCCCCTTCTATGCGTACCATGGAGCAAATCGTATCGAGCCCCAGCAAACTCGTAGCCTGCGCCGCCGTCGCCACCAAATCGCACCGGTCGGCATAGGTGGAATTGACGATCTGAAGAATCTTGGCGGTCATCCCGAGATCTTTGGCAATGATGGCGGTGATGGTCTTCATCGAAGGACTGGCTGTCGCCAACTCACGCGTGAGCTCGCGATAGAGCAGGGGCGAGGTGGGCACGTTGCTCATGCCGGCCACGAGGCCTCTCAGTCCTTCGTCGGCCAACAACGCCTTCAGATGGCAAACACGGGTAATCGTGGCTTTGAGTACCTCCGGCGGGCAGGGCTTGGCAAGGTATAGATGGGTTGCGTTGCGGGATTGCTCGATCATGTTTTGATCGGAATGTCCGGACAATACCATGCGCACCACCTGCGGAAAACGAGCCTGCACTTCCTTCAAGAATTGCGCCCCATCCATTCCCGGCATCCGCATATCGGACACGACCACGTCGAACGGCGTCTGGGCGAGGCTCTGCAACGCTACCCCCCCGCTGGTGACGAACCGCATGTCCCATTCGTGCCGCATGGGGCGAAGCATACGCTGCAAACCGTCCAACACCCTGTCTTCATCATCGACAAAGAGAAGCCGCGTCATGCCGCCTCTTGATCGGACGCTACGCGCGACGGGATTGCCAGGGGGAGACGGATCACGAACGTGGTGCCCTGTCCCGGCTCGCTTTCCACTGTAATGCTGCCCGCATGTTTATCCACCACCACGGAACGAGCGATCGCCAAGCCCTGCCCGGTGCCCTTGCCGACGTCCTTGGTGGTAAAAAACGGATCGAAGATCTTCGAGCGAATGGACTCGGGAATGCCGCTGCCGGTATCGGAAATACGAATCTCGGCCGAGTCTCCTACCCGCCCCGTTGAGACCGTAATGGTTCCTTTGGCACCGCTGTTTTTAACCACATCGGTAATGGCGTGGGCGGCGTTGACGATGATGTTCAGCACGACCTGGTTGAACTCTCCGATCAGACAGGGAACCGAAGGCAACAACGGGTCCAGGTGGGTCTGCATCTCCGCGACATATTTCCATTCGTTACTGGCCACCGTCAGGGTGCTCATGATGGCGTTATTGAGGTTCACTTCCGTCTTTTCGTTCGTGCCCGGATGCGCAAATTCCTTCATGGCCTGTACGATTTCGCCTACTCGCGAAATGCCATCGAGCGACTGAAGGATGGCCTGCGGTATCTCCGCGATGAGGTAGTCGAGATCCGCCTTCTCGTTCGCCGCCACGCAGGTCTCAATGAGCGCCGCGGTGCAGCTGTTCGTCTGCACTGCGGCAAGCAGCACCTGATATTGCCGCAGTACCCGCAAGAGGTCGATGAACGAATCATTGAGGAACATGGTGTTGTCGCCGACAAACTGTGTCGGGGTGTTGATCTCATGCGCGATACCCGCCGCTAACTGGCCGATGGATTCCAGCTTCTGTGACTGCGCGAGTTCGTGATCGCGTTTCACCTGTTCGGTAATATCCTTGCCCATGAAGATGAAGCAGGTTCCCTGCCCCTGCACGACCGGGGTGACCGTGAGGTCGATCAGTCGCTCCGGCCCATCCTGCTGGCTCAATCGAACTTTCTTCCGTTCGCCGGGAGACCGCATCATCGAGGCGAGTGCCTCCCAATCCCAGAGAATGGGCAACTCCCGCAGCCGTCGATCAAGCACCACGTTCCGGGTAAGACCGAACGTGAGTTCCGCCATGGCGGTCCATTCCGTCACCACCCCTTGGGCGTTCACATAAATAAAAAAAACATCGACGCCCGCTAGAATGCCCGCGCGGTCCCTCGCAGCCTGTTCGGCTCGATCCTTGGCTTCATTGAGTAAGCGGTCGGCCAGCTTTCGTGCGGTAATGTCCCGTACGAAAGCGCTGAATAAGTACCCGTCTTTTTTCGTGACCCGTACGACCGTGAGTTCGATGGGAAAGGGCCGTTGCTCGCGATGCCAGCCCTCGATTTCGATTCGGTTGCCCAACACGGTCCCCTTCCTCGTCTCACGGAAAATTTGAATCCCGCGTTCGTGGGCCTCCCGGTATGCAGGCGGAATGATGACCTCGGAAAGTCGTCGCCCCAACACTTCTTCCGCAGTCCAACCGAAGATTCGTTCGCTCTGAGGGTTCCATCCGACGATCATCCCCGCTTGGTCCATCAGAACATGGGCGTCCAAGGCGCTGTTGAGAATCGCATGTGCGGTCTCCGAATCCAACGCGAACGACAGGTCCATCCGGCTTTTCACCATCAGCAAGCCTCCCTCACACCCTGCTGTGCGGACTATTCCGCATCACACAGGCACCGGACGAAGTACGACAAGCCTCCGCACGAAGCGGGGCTCTCCAGCATTCTGTATCGGCTGTTTCTCTGAAATGTTAAGCGAGGCAACTGTGCGGAACCGGTTGCAAACAGAGCGAAAGAGTCTGTCGGTCACGGTGGCGGACGAGGATTCTGATGGCAGGGAGCGTGGACACGAGTCACGGCCGGTCGACTCAGCGGCCCAATGGCTTCTGCACGACGGAGAGCTCCGTGCCCGGTGGAAAGGCCGAGCCCAACTGAATCTTCCGCGCGGGCCCTCGGAGCGTCACGCGCATCTTCCGCCCATCCCACTGCCACGTGATGGACCCGCCGGGAAGCGCGAGGTCTGAGACCGCCATCGGTTGCGAGAGCCAGGCCGGAGTGATTCCCGCGCCGACCACCACAGTGGATTCCACCGCCCCGCCATCCAGGTAAGCCAGCATGTCCTGCTGCAACAGCAGGAGCAACGCGGCCGTTTCATAGTCCGGAGAGACGGCGGTGTCATTGTGCCAACCACGGGCACCGATATGGCCAGCAACGCGGCGAAGATCCAATCCATCCGATCCACTGTCGCCGGGTGAGGCGGCAGTGTGTGAACAGATGGCTTCGCACATTCCAAGCAATCTTCCGCAGTTCGTGGGTTGCTATGGACGAGCCCCTGCACTGCGGTCATGTTTCTTACGATCTCCATACTCGCTCGACATCCTCCTCAAAAAAAGAGGGTTGACGACGCCTCGTACCTACGCTGCGTCGGAAAGCGGACGATGTCACGGAGAACGGAGGCGAGCCCACCGAAGGATCTGAAACCAGGGATGAGACGCGTCGTACGAAGCCCTCATGTTGAGCAGAAGGGCCCCTAACAGAGGCCCCAAGCTAGATCAAGCATCGGCGCATGAAGGATCGTTGATCCCTGATAGTTCCAGCTTCCCGCGTGATCGCCTTGTTGCTTCGCTGCGATACGGCGCCACAATCAAACCTGCGTGCGTCCTACCGGCGATTCTATGGGGCCGCCGGTCGACCATATGTGGCGATGAGTTGAAAGGGAGACGACGGCCATCGTCTGAACCGGCAAGAGTGAGAAATGGCGCGAGCGGCGTCCCCGACGGAATCGGCAGGATATTCGGCGCCGACTCTCGACACACAACGTCCCGCCGGCCTTCACCAGGCCGGCGGGACGGCATGACCGGTCGCGATGGCCCGCGAGTAATCAGCGTTGGCGATCGTTATGCTTCTTATTGTAGATCCGCTCGCTCTGTACGTTCTCCCGACGCTGAATGCGATTCTGCTCATGGGCGCCCACATGGCCGTCTGCCCCTGCTCGCGCCTCACTACGATTCACCCGGGCTTGGCCCCGTTCAAGTTTCGACACTTCCTGATTCGTGAGCTGACCCGATTGTACCCCCTGCTCAACGCGGGTTTGCTGATTGATATTCCGTTGCACATCGGTTTGCATGCGCTGCGACGAGGCCGAATTAGGATTGCCGATGGCTTCATTGTGTTTCAACCGCTTGATCGCCTCAGACTCTTGATTCTGCGCGCGCCGAATCCGAGCCGACTCCTCCGGCGACAACGTGCCGTCTTTGAGCGCTTTGGATTCCATCCGGTCGATCCGAGCCTCTCCCCGCTCCAGTTTGGCCGCCTCCCGTGTGTTGAGTTCTCCAGACTTCAACCCCTGCTCAATGCGTGTTTCCTGATTGATATCCCGCTGCACCTCAGACCCAACCGACTGGGCCGACACCGGAACCGCAGCCGACATCATCAACATCACCATCAACGCGGTCTTCTGGTAGTCCATGCATCCTCCCTTGGAAAGTGTGCTGTTCGAACAGTTCGTTTCGAGGCGAGTCAGTCCAATCAACGCATGTCACTACGCTTCGTTGACAGAGAACCTTCGGCGGGTTCTGGCACACAACCTTTCTGGTTGATAAGCGTGCACGCCCACACGAGCAGAATGACAACGCAACTGAGTGGGTGAAGCAATTCGCCAGAGTGGGTGATTGCGACACTTTCCGCGAAGCGTTCAGGCCAGCGCAGAAGTGAGTCAGAATGCTGCATCGGTAAACGGCCTGTCATCAGAAGCGCGACAAATGGAATGGAGACGTGCGTACACCAATCGTTTGGACTACTTGGCCGGGCTAAGGATCCGGAAGACGTCCTGCGGGAATCTCAAGATCCAGTCGGCCCGCTCAGCGACGCACCCGCCCTGGTCCGCGAATCAACCTCGTTCCCATATATCTATGGCTACCGCTTTGCCTACCATGAAGGGAAAGATGGGTTAACGTCACCACCCGCAACGACCGAGCAAATTCTCCACCCCGGGAGCCAGGGACGGCAAAACTTTCAGGCCATTGATCTGTCTGAATATGCACGATCGATGGAGACAGAGGGGTGCCGCGACATCTACCAAGATACGATGGGAGAATTCACCCTGTCGCTGTGGCTTCGCAAGTTCAACGCGCTCATCGCGCAACAGGTGTGGGAAGGATGGGACGGGGACCGATGGATTGCGGCTGAATGCAACAATGGACGCGAGATGGCCTGGCTCACGAGTTGGGACACTGAGAAGGATGCGGTGGAATTTGAAGAGGCTGTTCGTGGAATAGCAGCCACCCTTCAAAGCCAGACAGAGTTACCTTCTCTGTCGACTACGCGTGACGGAAAGGAAGCCGCCATCGTCAGTGAAGGGCTGAGATCACGGATCTTCGATGTAAGAAACCTTGCAAGACGAGCGCGCGTCACCAGCCGCACCGAACTCGCGTCGCATTTTGCCCGCCCTCAATAAACATTCCCTCACGCCCCACACATCGAGAAATCGGAACCGTCACATTGTCGTCAAGACCGGTGACCCTACGCGCGCTCCCACGAGGTGCACGGCGCTGTAGGGAGGCAATGATCGCTCTGTGCGAGTCTGTGACATGGCCGATATCGAGCGGGCAGTGGGGGGGCAAGAGGTATGCTGGCCAATCCCGCGATGGCAGTCAGTATTTCACTCGGGACGGAACGACAAAACCCGCCCCCTCCGGCATGAATTTATCCAACCCCCTCCTTGCAGAATCCCCCTCCCTCGCTGTGTTATTCTGAATAAACTAAGAGACGGGGGATCAACATGTTTCTCTCCCGCAATGCACTTCTACACTCCACTCTCTGCTTGCTTGGTCTTTCCGCCCAGGCCATCACGCCACCCTACGGCCTCGCCTCCATTTACTCCTATACCGACGACGCCGGCGTCCGGAACTTCACGAACCAGCTCGAATCCGTTCCTGAGAAATATCGGAGTCGCCTCACGGCACAGGAGTTCCACGCGCCTTCGAACAGTCCCGTTGCACCGCCTCACGCCGACACCGAACCACCCATACGCTCCGCCGATTCCCGCATCGTCACGGCCAGCGGCGAATATCGCATGAGCGATCACGACACCCGTCCCGACGGCGCGCGTCTGGCGGTCGAAGCGGCCAAGAGAGACGCGCTCGAACAGGTGGCGACGTATCTGGAAAGCGTCACGGAAGTGCGGGACTTGAACGTCACGCGAGACGACATCCGAAGTTATACGGCGGGCATCGTGACGGTCTTGGATGAGACGATCACAACCAGGGTGGAGAATAACATCATCGTGATCCACGCCGAGCTTACGGCCGAGATCGACCCGCATGAAGTGGCGCAGGCCATCACGGCGCTCCGAGAAAACGAGAGCGCCACGAGCGAACTCACGGCGCTTCGCGCCGAGACCGATCGGCTGCAAGAACAGCTTGATGCCACGAACCATGCCCTCGCAGCCGCCCCTTCCCCGGATGAAGCACAGCAGCTCATCCAAGAGCGAGAAGACATGCTTCACGAACTGCAGGCCAATGGCCTCATGTCACAGGCCTGGACCAGCGTGGTGTATGCGACTCCCGGCTTCTACTCTTACCCTCGGCTTGGAATCTCCGGCGCCAACGGCTTCCTGCTGCAAGCGCCACGTCTCTCCCCACGGCGTCGGCATTCTCCCCTCGCCCAACACGCCATCACGGCGCAGACCGGGGCGACCTCACCCACTCCGCATGTTGCCCCTCAGCAGGCGCCGCGCCGATCATTGCTCGCGCCATCATCGCAGAGCCGTCACGCGGCACCCCTGCTCAACCAGCAGGGCCTGCCTGCCAAGGTGGGGGATATCGTGACCATCCCGACACCTCGATCCGTTCCGCCGGTGATCTACCAGCCTGCACCGCAACCGCAGGCCTACCAGCTCCATCCCAATCACTTCTGGCGCCCCAGCCCTCCAAACATTCACACCTCACCCTCGATTCCGCAGCAACGCCCGTCTGTCAGCTCGCAATCGATGGGCAGTTTTGCCGGACATGGCGGCGGAAACGGGGCTTCACCCGGTAGCGGCGGTCGAGGCCGCTGATCGCGCAGGGAAGACCGTAATTCGAGAGGGGCGACTCGCCTGCCAAGGACACGCCGCATCTACCCTCGCGGGGTCGCGAGGACTGCGAGCTAGGGATTTCCCGAGTATCCAAAAGATGGTCCGATGCGATCAACTCACGAGGGAAGGCACATGACACAGCATGAGTCCTTGGTGGTTATACAGCCGGTGGTTCAGACTGCTCCCCATA
>JALDRG010000005.1 GCA_031315995.1 Nitrospira sp. | reverse complement strand
ATCCGACTTGGCGCAAGTGATGGAGGGTTTTCGACTCAATGGGCAGAGCCGTACCTCCGACCACCAGCACGACCGCAGCGGCAGTCATCGACCGTCTCCATTCCTTCCAGCAAACTCGTGTATTCACAGTGCTTCCACTCGCGTTGGGCATAAGCTGGGCTCCATTCCTCACTTGGGCTTTACCGCGGGAACCGGGGTCACGACCTTCTTCTCCCCCGGAGCAGCATAGGCCACCAAATCGAAGACTGTTTGTGTGACCACGCGTCCTTGATCCACGCGAGCCGCGCCGATACGCACATCCTGGACAGTAACAATACGAGACAACTTGCTGATTCGATCGAAAAAGATGGCAGCTGTGTGGTATCCGCCGGCCACTTCCACATTGATGGGCATACGAATGAACAACTTCGAGGGATCTTCCGATTGCGCACCCGGCTTCCAGAGCCGGACATCCAACCCCAGCCGCAAGCCAAGATCAGACACCTGCTTGAGCAACATAACCGCTTCTTCTTCCGGCGGGAGGCGTTCTTTCTTCGCCGCGAGCTCGATTTCCAACTGCTTGTTCGCCGCCACCAGTTCATCCAGATGTTTGACCTTGAGGGT
The DNA here is from genome assembly GCA_031315995.1 of Nitrospira sp. Lineage (GTDB taxonomy): Bacteria > Nitrospirota > Nitrospiria > Nitrospirales > Nitrospiraceae > Nitrospira_A. The sequence goes on along the minus strand of JALDRG010000005.1, from coordinate 305,828 downwards.
CAGATTCTGAATCTCCGTATCCAACTGGGCCACCTGCCCCTGGACGGCTTCGAGCTCAATGGTCTTGGGATCAACCACGTAGAAATAGAACCCTACCAAAATCGCCGCCACCAACAAACCAAGCAGCGCGACTTTTTGGCCCGTCGGAATGCTGCGGAGGCTGTCTAAGCTGATCGCATTCAGACTCATGTTAGCCTTTCATCGACAGGTCAAGTTTAAATTGATAGGTATTCATCTTGTTGTCCTGTCCGGCCCGGCTCTCCATCAACTTGATGGCGCCGAATTGATCGGTCCGCCGGAGGTTATTCACGAATTCGACCACATCGTCGTTCGTCAGCGCGCGGCCTTCGAGCTCAACGTTGTTGCCCTTGAGATTCAACCGCACAAGCCAGACCTTGAGCGGATTCAGGCTCTGGCTGACATGGTCCAGCACTTTGACCGGCCCGGTCCGACTTTTTTCCAACTGATCGATGATGCGATTCTTTGCTTCAAGCTGCTTCTTCTTCTCCTCAAAGTCTTGGACAGCCTTCACTTGTTCTTTTAGCTGAGCCACCTGCTTGTCCTTGACCTGCTTCTCGCTCTGCTTGGCTTGAATCTCGTCGTCGAGTGAGGAGGCGTAGTACCAGCAGCTGGCCAAGGTGATCAGCAACACCCCGACACCGAGCAACGCCTCGGCACGCACATCCCACTGCGGTTTGGCTTTCCTGGCCCTCGGTCCAGTTGCGAGCAAGTTGATTCTAATCATCGGTCCCCCACCGTCCGAAGCGCGAGGCCTACGCCTACCGCCGCAAGCGGCCCCATCTCTGTCAACAGATCGGGATCGACGTCGCACTGCGAGGTGTCGATCTCGTTAAAGGGATTCGCGATATCCACCTCGACATGCATTCGATCGCGAAGCTGTTGAGCCAGGCCCTTGACCTTGGCTCCCCCGCCGAACAGCAACACCCGCGCAATTTCGCTATCAGAGGAGGTCGTTTTGAAATAATCGATCGTGCGCGCAATTTCCGACGACACTTCCGCATTGACGCTTTCCATGACGGAGGCGAGCGTGTGGTCATCGTCCCGATCACTCTTCTTCAGTTGCTCCGCCTCCTCGAACGAGACACCCATCTCGCGCTGCACCGCTTCGGAATAGCGGTTTCCACCCAAGGGGATATCACGGGTAAAGAGGGAGACGCCCCCGCCCACAATATTCACATTCATCACGCTGGCCCCGATATTCACCAATATCGTCGTGTCCTCTTGCGAGGCGGGCGAAGTCACGCCATACATGTTTTCCACCGCAAAGGCGTCGACGTCCATCACGACGGGAATCAACCCGGCCGCTTTAACCAATTCAGTCAATTCGTTGATCTTGTCCTTTTTCGCCGCGACCAGGACGATCGACATTTCACTCTGCTCGTCGGGATTCTCGGATGGGGGCAAGACATGAAAATCCAGGTTCACTTCATTGATGTCGAAGGGGATGTACTGCTCGGCCGACAACTTTACCTGCGCGTCGAGTTCCTCGTCGGGCATCGGCGGCAAGGTGATTTTCTTCACAATGACCGCATGGCCGGAGATGGAAATGGCGACCTGTTTCAATTTGACATTCTGTTCGGCCAACAGTTCCTTGATGGCCGCAACAACCCGTCCTTCGTCCATGACCGTCCCGTCGACGATCACCTCCGGCTCCAATTCCTTCACGCCGAATTTCTGCAACGTATACCGGCCCCGATGTTCCTTAATCTGCACCAGCTTGATGCTGCTCGAGCCGATGTCGAGCCCCAATAACTGTCGCGCAGGGGAAAACATTGAGAGAAATTCCAGATCGGCGAGTTTTTTCAATGAAGCCAGCATGCTCATGCCCTCTCTACGCGACCTCTTTACGCCCACCACCCATCACCTGTCTGATCTGCTCGACATTCTCGACGGTATACAGCCGCCAGTTCCGCCAATCGCGCGGCGGCCCGGTGATCAACCCTTCACGCTCCCAGCGAAATAACGTCGCGCGCGAGATGTCGAACATCTCGCAGACCTCATTGGTCTTGTACAATTTCTTTTTAGGGACATCGCTGACTTTCTTCACACACTGCCTCAAACGCCGCTATTCATCGCATAATCCGAGCTCACAAAATTAAGTATAGTTGATATAGTCCACCTGTCAAGAAAGTGGAGCAAGCGAAGGTCTATCGGAGGAAAGCAACGAAAGAGCGCGTAGAAACTAGGGTTTTTGCAGATCCCGGTGGGTCACGGATACATCATAACCGAGGGCGGCGAATCGTTCCTGAAGGCGTACCGCCAGGGTCACCGACCGATGCCGCCCTCCTGTACAACCGATGCCTATACTGAGGTAACTCCGTTGATCCCGCTCATACAGGGGAATCAGGAAAGCAAACAAACCTTCCAGATGTTCGAGGAATTGCTCCGCTGTCGGGTCCCCGAATACGTACTGCTGAACTCGGGCATCCTCCCCGGTCAAGGCTTTGAGCTCCGGTACGAAGAAGGGATTTCGAATGAAGCGAACGTCGAAGAGAAGATCGATATCATAGGGCACGCCGAACTTGTAACCAAACGTGACCAGGGAGATGGTCATACGGCGGGCGGCTGTTTCCTGCCGAAATTGCCTGATCAGCAACTCCCGCAGTTCATGCACCGTAATGCTGGAGGTGTCGATTACTCGGTCGGCATGCTTCCGCAGCTCGCTGAGCCGCTCCCGCTCAAACCGCACGCCCTCCACGACCGGCATATGGGGCAACAAAGGATGCGGGCGACGACTTTCTGAAAACCGGCGAACGAGCACCTCCTCGCGTGCTTCCAAGAACACAAGTTGCAGGGCATGTCCCTGCGCCTTCAGCTCGCCTAAGACCTTCGCCAAGTCCCCGAAAAATACCCGCTCGCGAATATCGATCCCAAGCGCGACATTCTTAATCTCACCGCCTTGCTGATGACACAATTCGACGAAAGTCGGCAGGAGGGCTGGGGGAAGATTGTCGACGCAGAAGTAGCCCGCGTCTTCAAAGGCTTTCAACGCATGGCTCTTTCCGGATCCGGAAAGACCGCTGATCACGACGAGATTAAGCGCGGCCATGAGCAGTGCGAGCACGGTCGCTCGCGGGATCAATCAGAGACACGTTTCCATTCGGCAAACGCTGGAGAACCTGAACCGTACCGGACAGCGCATTCACAAACATCAGGACACCGAGCTTCGAGGCATTGAGCGCCTCGACCGCCTCTTCAATCGTTAACACTTCGAGTGTCGGTCGAACCACTTGCACTTCGTTGCTCTCCGACCTTGGAGACTTCCGTGCCGCTGCGAGGACGCGCGGCTGATCGCCGAATTTGTGGTTGACCTTCCGCTCCTTCAATTTGCGCAACTGCGCACCGAGCTTATCCACAACCTCATCGATCGACGCATACATCTCTTCGGTCGACGTCTTGGCTTGCAAACGACGCCCCTGCACGACTCCCACCACCTCAGCCACATGATGAAATTTTTCCAAACTGAGAAGGATTTGCAACGTCCCCAGCTTCAATCCGAAGCGGTCCAGGCGCTCCATGCGCGTCTCGACATACTCCCGTAGAGCAGGAGTGACCGCCACGTGTCGTCCCGTGATCATCAATCGCATTCCATCCTCGTTTCTCGGGCCCGCGCCCCACCATGCGGCCTAGCCCGTTGCGACGATTGTTGTGTCCCCACAGAGCCTGCTCCATGGTCTCAGACTTCGAGCCCTTCAGAAAAACTTCCTTCGCTGAGTTGCGGAGGGGATATTGTCCTCGGCGCGATATTTTGCCACTGTTCGGCGGGCAATCAGGACTTGCTGCGTACGCAGCCGCGCCGCGATCTCCTCATCTTTGAGGGGTTTGCGCGCATCTTCAGCCGCCACCATTTGCCGAATCATTTCTCGCACCGTAAGCGATGACAACATATCCATCGGCTGATCAGCGCGCTGAAGACCGGCGTTGAAGAAAAACTTCAACTCCAGCATTCCCTGCGGACAATACATGTACTTATTGGCCGTCACCCGACTGATGGTCGACTCATGCATGCCGATGTCTTCGGCCACTTGCTTGAGGACCAATGGCTTCAAATGCTGGATCCCGCGCTCAAAAAATCCTTCCTGGAACTTCACGATGCTCGACACGACCTTCACAATCGTCTTGTTCCGCTGCTCAATGCTCCGAATGACCCACTGCGCTGCGCGCAGTTTGTCATCCAGATAGGCTTTGGTCTCCGCCGAACCCGACTGCCCTGACGACATCAACTGCTTATAATACGGACTGATCCGCATACGTGGCAGGCCGTCATCGTTGAGCAGCACCTCCCACACCCCTTCGTTCTTCACGACGAAGACGTCCGGCACGATCGCATAGTTTTGCGTGTTGGAGAACGGACGCCCGGGCTTCGGCTCCAAGCCCTCGATGATCCGGGTGGCTTCGAACACATCCTCCATCGAAATATTCAGCGCCTTGGCGATTCGATTGTATTGCTTCTTCTCAAGATCTTTGAGGTGGTGCATCACCATGGCTTCCAAGACCGATCCCTTGAGTACCCCGGGACGGGACCCCAATGAACCAATCTGGCTGCGGCCCAAAAACTTGAGTTGGAGCAGGAGACATTCCGACAGGTCTCGAGCTGCGACGCCGTTCGGATCAAATCCCTGGACGTCTTTCAGAACCGACTCAGCTTCTGCCACGGAGTAGGCTGTCTGCGCCACGAGTTCCTCCAACGTCATCCGGAGGTACCCGTCGTCGTCCAGATTCCCGATGATCAGCCGCCCAATGGCCTTCTCGCGATCCGAGAGTCCCGACAGAGACAGTTGCCAGACAAGATGGTCTTCCAACGAGGTCGACTTGGCGACGGTCTGCTCATAAGAAGGAAACTCTTCCTTCGAGGAGGAACTGTACTCCGTTTCTCCTCGACGCATGTCCGTATCAAAGTAATCTTCCCAGCTGGATGCCGAAAACTCCTCGGCATTTTCTCCGCTCTCAGCCGGCTTATCATCATCGCCTTCATTCCGCGTCTCACTGGCCACGGTGGTCGACGTATCCGGCTGCTCACGCTCGGCAACCGCCGTTTCCTCACTCTCCTCTGTTTCCGTCGCCAATTCATCCAGCAACGGGTTTTCCATGAGGTGCTGCTGCAGGCTCTGTTGGAGCTCCAAGCGAGACAGCTGCAGCAATTTGATCGCCTGCTGCAACTGCGGCGTCATGATAAGTTTCTGACTGAGCCTAAGATCCAGTCGCAGCTTCATCGCGCACTCACTCCCTGCCGCTACAGGCGGAACCCTTCGCCCAAATACACGGCCCTGGCCATTTCACTTTTCTCGATCACGTCGGGAGGCCCCGCCTCTAAAATCGTGCCTTCGTTGATGACGTAGGCTCGATCGGTGATCGATAACGTCTCTCGAACATTGTGATCGGTAATCAAGACTCCGATGTCCCGCTGTTTCAAGCGAATGATGATTTGCTGAATATCCGCTACCGCGATGGGATCGATGCCGGCGAACGGTTCATCCAGCAACATGAACAGGGGGCTGGTCGCCAGCGCGCGGGTAATCTCCAGACGACGACGTTCGCCACCCGACAAGGCATAGGCCTTACTCTTGCGAATATGCACCAGATCCAGTTCTTTCAGCAATGTCTCGACCCGTTCCATTCGTTCACTTCTCGAATAGCCCAGCATCTCCAGAATCGCAAGGATATTGTGTTCCACTGACAATCGACGAAACACCGACGATTCCTGAGGCAAATATCCGATGCCTCGTCGAGCCCGTTTATACATGGGCAAATCAGTCATGTCATGACCGCTCAACGCGATTTGTCCTTCGTCCGGCTGACATAAGCCCACCATCATGTCGAAAATCGTGGTTTTCCCCGCTCCGTTCGGTCCTAGGAGGCCGACGACCTCGCCGGCCTGCACGTCCAGCGACACCCCCTTCACGACCTTCCGGCCGCGAAAGCTTTTCACCAAACCGCTGGCGGCCAGACGATTCACGACACCTGGTGGGACCGCCTGCGTATCCAGCGAAGTGTGGCCTACTGAGCCCGTGTCGATCACCGCTTGCCCCCGCCTTCGCCTTCGATGACTACCTGCGAGTCGCCTTCCACTACACTTCGATCTTCATCCAGGAACATGATGATCCGCTTTCCCGATACTCGCGTTCCCTTCTGCCAAGCGACCGGATCACCCGTAAGAATGATTTTCTTTTGATCTTCGTAATAGACGGCCTTCTGACAGGTCGCACGACCATCTGCTTTCTCAATTTTCACTCGACCCGTTGCTTCAACCATCCGGATGCTCCGATCCGAGACCGTTGGTGGTGCATCCCGCCCTTGCGCTTCCGATTTATTCGTACTCGGATGAGCTTGCGACTTGATCGCACCGGCAGCTGGCTTGCTATCGGTGCCATGAAACGAGACCACCATATGATCGGAATGCACCACCAGCAGGCCACGGGTCAAGACAACCGCTCCATCAAAGATCGCGGTATTCTCCTGATTGCTGACCGTCATGGTTCGAGACGTAATCGTCGTCAGCGCAGGATTGGCGGCGGACTCTTTCGCGATGCCTGGCTCCGATGCGTGCACCACCAGATTGGTCGACACGACTCCGGCACTAAGAAGCAGGCACCACATCCACCCGCACATCGTCCAAGACCTGAAATTCTTCAGTGTCCATTTTCCCGAGCAACCCAGTGCCGGTGACGTGCAGCCCGTGCCCGTAAATTGTGACATGGTCAGGAGTTTGGATCTCATGCCGCGCATCGGTCCACACCAGGTGATTTGTCTGAATGGTATAGCCACTTTGAGTTTCGACCACAATCGGTGTGGTCCTGTTCGAAAGGTGAAAGTTTTTCGTCTGCGTATCAAGCGTGCCCTCATCGCCGGACAAAGTCAGTTCTCTGCCCTGTACCCCGTACATCGTAATCTGAACATTGTTCAAAATCGCCCGGCTGTCCTTCTCAAACAAACGGGCTTGTTCCGCTTCCACTTTCCACTGAACAAGATCGCCTTTTGTCTGGGTGAAGGTGAAGTCCTGAATACGGGCGTCGGCCGCTTCAGTATCGACCGGGGCGACCGAACGCGACGAGGATCCAGGATTAGAGCGGGTGACGAGCAAATACCCTAGAAATGCAGCAAGAACTAGGCTGAGAGCGAGAAGTCCTCGTCGAATCCAACGTTCCCACATGGCGAAAAGCCCATAATTTAAAGAGCTTCCAAGGTCAGAGCCGGTGGCATGATAGTAGCATTCCACCAAGACCAAGTAAACCTACCGCCCGCCAATGACATGAGAAATTAATTCGAAATTACGATGGAGCGTGGAGTGGAGAAAGGGACTCGATGCCACGACGACCGTGGGGCCGTCGTGGCATCTAATCGTTAGCTTTCGGCAGGAGCAGAACTTTTTTCTGTCGTATCTTTCTTCTCGGTTACCGCAACCTCCGTCGATGGCGTGGCCTTGGGCTTCTCTGACCTGGTCACCAATTCAATGGCTACCATCTCAGCCGCATCACCAATTCGTCGACGAGTGCGGATGATCCGGGTATAACCTCCTGGGCGTTCACGAAATCGCGACGCAACATCGCTGAACAGCTTCGCCACCACAGCCTTGCTTCGCAAGAAGCTCAGGGCACGACGACGGGCCGGGAGCCCCCCCTCTTTTCCAAGGGTAATCATTCGATCGGTAAAACCACGAATTTCCTTCGCCTTGGCTTCCGTCGTTTCGATTCGCTCATGTTCCAACAATGAAGTCACTAGACTCCGAAACAGAGCCCATCGGTGTTTAGTTTGACGTCCGAGCTGTCGACCCTTCTTTTTGTGGCGCACGGTAGTCCTGTTCCTTTCTTACTCTGAACGCACGCCCGCATCGCCTGACGGCAAGGCGTCGACTTTCATTCCAAGGCTCAGTCCCATTTCGGTCAGGATTTCCTTGATTTCGTTGAGGGATTTCTTTCCGAAATTCTTGGTCTTCAACATCTCTGCTTCTGTTTTTTGCACCAAATCAGCAATCGTCTTGATATTGGCGTTCTTGAGACAATTCGCCGCGCGAACGGACAATTCCAACTCATTCACGCTTCGATACAGATTCTTGTTCACCTCATCAGACAGGTCTTCGCTGCCCACGGAAGGCTTTGCATCAGAACGTTCCTCAGGATTAATGAAGATGTCTAGATGCTCGCGAAGAATGCCTGCCGCATTGGACAACGCATCACGTGGAGAAATGGTGCCATCCGTCCAAATTTCAAGCGTCAACTTATCATAGTCGGTCATGCGCCCCACACGGGCATTCTCAACATGAAAATTGACCCGCTTGATCGGAGAGAAAATCGAGTCCACGGCGATCACCCCAATAGGCAATCCTTCTTCCTTATTTCGTTCGGCCGGCACAAAGCCGCGTCCATGCTTGATCGTCATTTCCAAGTCCAGCGAAGCATCTTTGTCCAGCGTGGCGATGTGCAGATCCGGAGTGAGAATCGTCACATCTCCGTCATGAGTGATATCAGAGCCTTTTGCTTCCCCCGGTCCCTTTTTCTTGAGCCGAATGGTCTTGGGCTTGTCGCCCTGCAGCGCCAATCGAAGGCTTTTCACGTTCAAGATAATGGACGTCACATCTTCCGTCACGCCAGGAATCGTGGAGAATTCGTGCAACACTCCTTCGATCTTGACCGTGGTCACCGCAGCCCCCGTCAAGGAAGACAACAACACACGGCGCAAGGAATTCCCCACCGTGGTGCCAAATCCTCGTTCAAATGCCTCGGTCGTAAATCTGCCGAATGTCGGGGAAAGAGTGTCCTTATCGACTTCCACCCGCATGGGGATCTGAAAGTCTTTCATCGCTTTAATCATGACTCCCCCTTCATTAACTCGTGTGTGCACGTCTATCGTTCAGCCATGGCCGGAAAAGCAAGATACTCCCCGACCACGTATTCTTAGCGCGAGTACAATTCTACGACCATTTGTTCGTTGACAGGCAGCACGATATGCTCCTTAGTGGGCAACGACCGAATGGTGCCCTTGCAGGCCGCTCGGTCCAATTCAAGCCATTCCGGAATGCCACGGCCATCCACAGCCATCAGCGCTCCCTGAATAGGGAGTAGTTCACGGCTCTTCTGCCGCACTTCTACAGAATCACCTGCTTTGACGAGAGCACCGGGCGCCTTCACTTTCCGACCGTTGATCATCATGTGACCATGATTGACCAGCTGTCGGGCCTCTTTTCGAGAGGCTCCGAAGCCGAGCCGATACACCACATTGTCCAAGCGACACTCCAAGAGGCGTAGCAACGTATCGCCGGTCACACCGGTTTGACGTTCCGCTCGTTCAAAAATGCCACGGAACTGGCACTCTTGCAGGCCGTAAATCCTCTTCAATTTCTGCTTCTCACGCAACTGCAGGCTGTAGTCCGACGTCCGCTGACGAGCCTGACCATGCTGCCCAGGGGGATAACTCCGGCGCTCAATCGCGCACTTCTCGGTCATGCATCGAGACCCTTTTAAAAAGAGCTTCTCACCCTCTCTCCGACATAAGCGGCAGACAGGTCCACTATATTTTGCCACGCTACTACCCCTCCTCTACCTCAACGAATCAAGTACGACTGAATCAGCGATTACCTTATTCTGGACCACGTTTGGATCACGACTAGACTCGCCGACGCTTCGGCGGTCGGCATCCATTGTGAGGAATTGGCGTCACGTCGCGGATGAGATTGATGCGCAATCCGGCACTCTGTAACGAGCGAATGGCGGACTCACGACCCGCCCCTGGACCGTTGACATACACATCAACCTGGCGCATTCCGTTTTCCATGGCCTTCCTCGCCGCCGCCTCTCCCGCACGTTGTGCCGCGAAGGGAGTACTCTTGCGTGACCCCTTAAATCCCTGATTGCCTGAGCTGGCCCACACCACGGTATTGCCGCTCATATCCGTAATGGTCACGATCGTGTTGTTGAACGATGCTTGCACGTGAGCCACTCCGCTCTGGACAATCTTACGTTCTTTCTTTTTGCCCTTCTTCACACTCATAGAATCTCCCTCAGCGCATGGCGCCTGCTCGGTCTAAACTCTCTTACGCTCTTGAACCAGCGGGCTTCTGCGGTTTGCTTCCCACACCCGAGCGACGCCCCTTACGGGTTCGCGCATTGGTCTTGGTCCGCTGCCCACGAACAGGCAACCCCTTGCGATGCCGGAGACCGCGAAACGTTCCGGTATCTACCAGTCGCTTGATGTTCATCGACACTTCTTTGCGCAAATCGCCTTCCACGCGATAATCACGCTCGATGACCTCTCGAATCTTGACGATCTTATCTTCACTCACGTCCTTCACGCGAATGGATCCCTCGACCCCGGCCTTCTTAAGAATCGTCTGAGCAGCAACCCGACCGATTCCGAATACATAGGTCAGACCGATGTCGATCCGTTTGTCTTTTGGCAAATCCACGCCCGCAATACGTGCCATAATACCCCCTAATCCCTTCCCTTGATTACACCGTGAGTTGGCTTGAAGGGCCTGCGAAGCGTCGGGAGGATGATTCCTTGACCAGCCTCATGCGACACGCTCGACCTATCCTTGCCAAGGCAACCCACATCCCTGTCAACCCTGTCGCTGCTTGTGGCGTGGGTTGGCACATAACACGCGAACGACCCCACGCCGGCGGACCACTTTGCATTTCACACATATCGGCTTGACTGAGGACTTGACCTTCATAGCAATTCCATTTCTCCACTACTTGAAGCGATAGGTAATCCGACCCCTTGTAAGATCATAGGGCGACAATTGCACAGTCACCTTATCGCCAGGAAGAATACGGATGAAGTGCATCCGCATTTTCCCCGAGATGTGCGCTAAAATTCTGTGCCCATGTTCCAGTTCCACGCGAAACATTGCATTCGGGAGTGTTTCCGCCACCGTGCCGGTCACTTCTATAACATCTTCTTTTGGCACGTATCAGTACGCCTCCCCGTCTTAATGTGACAACTGTGAAAGAACCCGTGCTGGGCCTGTCGGCTGAATGGCGATGGTGTGCTCGAAGTGCGCCGACCAGCGGCCATCCTGCGTCACAGCCGTCCACCGATCCTCCAAAATGCGAATCGCACTACTACCCAGATTCACCATGGGTTCAATTGCCAAGACCATCCCAACCTGGAGTCGTGGCCCCTGCCCTGGCCGTCCGTAATTCGGAACCTGCGGCTCTTCATGAAGCTGTCGTCCAATGCCATGACCGACAAATTCAGTCACTACGGCGAAGCCCGCCTGCTCCACATGCGTTTGGACCGCGTGCGACACATCGGACAACCGGTTGCCGACCACTGCTTGGGCAATGCCCCGGTACATCGCCTCCTCGGTCACCTGAATCAAGCGCAAGGCTTCGCTGCTCGCGGCACCGACCGGCACGGTCACCGCAGAATCGCCGTAGAATCCTGAAACAATGGCACCCAAATCAAGGCCGATGATATCACCTTCCTTGAGACGACGCTTGGAAGGGATCCCATGAACCACCTGCTCATTCACCGAGGCACACAGCGTCTTCGGATAGTTCCGATACCCTTTGAACGCCGGGATGGCACCACGAACTCGTATCGCCTCTTCAGCGATGCGGTCCAAATCATCAGTTGTGATACCGGGAGCCACCTTCGTCTTTAGCAACTCCAACACTTCTGCCACCACGTGTGAGGCCTGCGCCATTAACAAAACTTCGTCCGGGGTCTTAAACACGATCATTTAGCGCCAAGCTCAACGATCACCTTGGCAAGCCTATCGTAAACGTGAGACATATCGCCAGATCCATCCAGCTCACTCAGGATCTGCTTCTGTTCGTAGTACGCAATTAATGGGGCCGTCTGCTCATCATAAACCTTCAAGCGAGCTTCAATGGTCTCAGGTTTATCATCACTCCGTTGAACCAACACCCCACCGCACCGATCACATTCTCCACTCACTTTTGGAGCGGCGAAATCCACATGAAAGACACTCTGGCACTTCGGGCAGCTACGCCGTCCACTGAGCCGCCTAATTACGTCCTCACGAGAGACTCGAAAGTTAATCACGCGATCAAGCCTGAGAGCTCGATCGTGCAAAATTCCGTTCAATTCTTCCGCCTGGGGAACAGTTCGCGGAAATCCATCCAACACAAAGCCGTTCTCGCACAGTGGTTCAGCCAGTTTAGCGCGCACCATGCCAATGACGACATTATCAGGGACCAGCTGGCCCGCATCCATGCTCTTCTTCGCTTCGAGTCCCAACGCGGTCTTCGTTCGTACAGCCTCTCTCAAGAGGTCGCCGGTAGATATCTTGGGCCAACCAAACTGAGCGGTCACCCGATCAGCCTGAGTTCCCTTTCCAACCCCTGGAGCGCCGAGAAACACAAGTCGCATCAACTCGCCTTAGCTGGTTCTTCCTCGAAGCTTGCCCTTTTGTAGAAACCCATCGTAATTACGATTCAGCAGATGAGACTCGATTTGCTGAGCGGTATCCAGGCCGACCCCAATCACGATCAAGAGTGATGTGCCGCCGAAGTAAAATGGCATGTTCAGCTTATAAATGAGAAACTCTGGAATCACACACACGATCGCTAGATAAATAGCACCGGCAAACGTAATCTTTGTGAGCACCGAGTAGATATAGTCGGAGGTGCGCTGTCCGGGCCTAATTCCAGGGACGAATCCCCCGTATTTTTTTAAGTTATCAGCCATGTCAACAGGGTTCATGACCACAGCGGTATAAAAGAAACAGAAAAAAACGATCAAACCCACATACATCAACGTGTAGAGAAGGGAACCTGGAGCGAGCTGCGACCCAAAGGCCTTGATCCACGGCGTTTCAAAAAATCCAGCAATCGTAGCGGGAAAAGCAATAATCGAAGAAGCAAAAATAGGAGGAATGACTCCGGCCGTATTTATTTTGAGCGGAATGTGGGTGCTTTGGCCCCCGTACACTCTTCGCCCAATGACCCGCTTCGCATATTGAACCGGAACTTTTCGCCGTCCGCTCTCCAAGAACACGATGGCGGCAACCACGCCGAACATCACCAGGGTCAACACGACCAACAGCGGGAAACTCAGCTGTCCGACCTTATACAGGTCAAACGTCTGAGCCACTGCCGCCGGCAACCTCGCGACGATTCCGGCGAAGATGATGAGGGAAATACCGTTTCCTATCCCTCGCTCCGTGATTTGCTCACCCAGCCACATGAGAAATCCAGTCCCGGCGCAGAGCGTAATCACCGTCATGAACCGGAACCCCCATCCAGGAGTGAGCACAAAAGCTCCTTGATTCATCTGTTCGAGACCCACGGCAATCCCGAATCCCTGAATCAATGCGATGACAATCGTACCAAATCTCGTATATTGAATGATTTTTTTTCGACCGCGCTCACCCTCTTTAGCTAGTTTGGAAAGGTGGGGAATCACCACCGTCAGCAACTGCAGGATGATCGATGCGCTGATGTAGGGCATGATACCGAGCGCAAAGATCGTCAGTCGCGAGAGGGACCCGCCTGAAAAAATATCCAAGAATCCCAGCAGGGCTCCGCCCTGTTTCTGCAGAAATTCTGATAAGGCTTCTCCGTTGATACCCGGGGTGGGAATGTGAGCGCCGACGCGATAGACGATAAGCATCCCCAGCGTAAACAAGACGCGGGTCCGCAGCTCAGGTATCTTAAAGATGTTTTGAAAACTAGTCAGCAGACGCTCAAACACAGGGAATGACCTCGGCCCTCCCCCCGGCTGCCTGAATCTTTGCCTCTGCTGACTTGCTGAACTTATGAGCCTGGACCACAAGAGGTTTGGTGACCTCTCCCTGGGCAAGGATCTTAATCAGCTCCCCTTTTCGTCGCACAAGGCCTTCATTCATCAAGAGTTGGGGCGTAATGGCTTCTGTCGTTTCCAGACCAGCCAGACTTTTCAAATTAATGATCGTGTATTCCGTTCGAAATTGATTCGTGAATCCATACTTCGGCACCCGACGAATCAACGGCATCTGACCACCCTCGAATCCAGGGCGTTTGCCTCCGCCTGATCGAGCCTTCAGACCCTTATGCCCCTTCGTCGCGGTCTTTCCATGACCGGATCCTGGACCCCGCCCGATTCGCTTCCGCTTGTGTTTCGCTCCTCTAGAAGGAGCAAGATCGTGCAACTTCATTGGGGACTCACTTCCAGTAAATAGCCCACCTTGGCAATCATGCCTTTAACTTGATCGCTTGCGGGACGTAACACCGTGGCATTGAGTTTACGCAGCCCTAATCCCCTGAGCACTAACCGATGCTTGTACGGTGTACCGATCGGGCTCCGCTTCAGAGTAATTCGAAGGGATGATTGGTCACTTCCTGTTTTTTTTTCAGTAGCCATTAGACATGTACCTGCGCTTCGTTTCCAGCACTGCGGCGTAATTTCATCATTTCCTGAGGATCACACAACTGCTGAAGCCCATTGAGCGTCGCCCTGACCGCGTTGAAAGGATTGCCGCGGCCTAGAGTCTTCGCAATGATATTATGCGCGCCGGCGAGTTCGACGACCGCCCGCACCGCTCCCCCGGCAATGATGCCGGTTCCCTCGGCGGCCGGTTTGAGCAACACATGTTCTGCACCAAAGAGTCCGTGCACTTCATGAGGAATGGTTCCCCCCTTTATAGGAACACGGACCAAGTGTTTCTTGGCCTGTTCGACAGCTTTTGAAATCGCTACGGGGACTTCTGCTGCCTTCCCCTTCCCCACGCCGACATACCCCTGCCCATCGCCCACGACCACCAAGGCGCAAAAGTTGAAACGCTTTCCGCCCTTCACAACTTTGGCGACACGGTTGATGAACACTACCTTGTCTTTTAGACTCAATTCTTCGGGATTGACTCGCACAACGTCATTCTCCTTTAAGTCGTCTCATTTGGCTTACTCTGAGCAGAGGACGGCCAACCTTGGCATGATCCGTACCTAAAACTGCAGGCCGCCCTCACGCGACGCATCAGCTAACGCCTTTACGCGCCCATGATACTGCCGCCCGCCGCGGTCAAAGACCACCATTGAGACTTTGGCCGACTTCGCACGCTCCGCAATAAGTTTACCAACGGCTTTCGCTCCCTCAATACTACCCGTGGACTTCACCGATTTCCGTAATGCCTCGTCCAACGTCGAAGCCGCAGCTATGGTATGCCCACGAAGGTCATCGATAATTTGCGCATAGATATGAGAGCGGCTACGAAACACGTTCAAGCGTGGACGATCGCTTGTTCCGATGACAGATTTCCTAACACGTTGTTTTCGGCGAGCTAATTTTCTGTTTTTTTCTTGGGTATTCATCAGAGGCCTCTACTTGCCGGTCTTGCCTGCCTTCTTCCTCAAGACTTCACCGGCGTATCGAATTCCTTTTTGCTTATACACATCAGGGGGCTTAATGGAGCGAATATTCGCCGCGACCTGACCGACAAGCCGCTTATCTACACCTCGAATCGAGATGAGGGTTTGCTTGTCGACCTTGACATCAATGCCTGGCGGAACCGTATAAGCCACGGGATTGATGTAGCCGACGTTAAAACTCATCTCACGTCCCTGAAGCTGGGCCTTGTAACCAACCCCGGTAATCTCAAGCGCCTTCTCATATCCCTTGGTAACACCCTGGATGATGTTACTGAGTTCTGCCCGGACCAACCCGTGCATCGCCCGTAGCTGGCGTGCATCACCAGACCGGTTGACAACCAGCTGCCCATCGTTGACTGCGACACTCACACCATCGGTCAACTTCCAATCGAGTTTACCCATCGGTCCCTTGACGGACACGAAATGACCGGCAACCTTAATGTCCACACCCGCTGGAACTGAAATTGGTTTACGCCCTATCCGCGACATACGAACCCCGTTACGTTATACCGAATCCGGTTATTACTGCGTCTCAGCCGACTTTGTTTACCAGACAGAACAGAGAACTTCACCACCTAACCCCGACCGTCTGGAATCACTGTCGGTCATCAGACCTTTCGAGGTGGAAATGACCGCGACACCGATCCCGTTCCTGACCTTCGGCACCTCATCTCTCCCTACATACACCCGACGCCCTGGCTTGCTGATTCGGCGCATACCCGTGATCATAGGACGCGCCTCTTCCACATAACGAAGCTGGACGGAGAAAAATGGATGGCCATCTTCTTGAATCTCACCGTAGCCGAGAATGAATCCCTCTTTGCCAAGGATATTCAGAATTTGCCGCTTCACCTTGGAAACGGGGACCTTGACTACATCTTGACGCCGACGGGCAGCGTTCCCTAATCTCACCAACAGATCAGCAATTGGGTCAGTAAGCATGCATTCCTCTTTTACGCTTGCAGCGGCAAGCTTCCTCTAGGCCGACTACCAGCTTGATTTTCGCACTCCGGGAATCTCACCCTTGAGACTCAGAAATCGAAAACAAATACGACACATGCGAAATCGACGCAAGAATCCACGCACACGACCACAGAGCCCGCAGCGGTGGTAGTCTCGACAGCCAAACTTCGATTTCTTAGCCGCCTTATTTTTGAGCGCTAATCTTGACACGGAATCCCCCTTAATCGCGCATGGCGAACACCGCCAAGCGATCCTCATTCAAACCAAGCCCTAAGCTCGAAATGGCATACCAAGATGTTTCAGCAGGGCCTTCCCCTCATCATTCGTCTGGGCCGTGGTCACGATGGTGATATCCATCCCGTGGATGGAGGCCACAGTGTCATATTCGATTTCAGGAAAAATCAATTGTTCCTTCAAGCCGAGGGTATAGTTACCGCGTCCATCAAACGCTTTCGGTGACACGCCGCGGAAGTCTCGGATTCGCGGAAGGGCCAGCGAGATCAAACGATCCAAAAACTCCCACATGCGTCGGCTGCGGAGGGTGACCTTTGCGCCGATCGGCATACCCTGCCTCAACTTGAATCCAGCGATCGCTTTCTTCGCTCGAGTCGTGATTGGTTTTTGGCCGGTGATAATCCCCAATTCGTTTGATGCGCTTTCCAGCAATTTCACGTTTTGAATCGCCTCACCCATGCCGACATTCAAAACGATTCGTTCCAGACGAGGAACTTGCATCAAATTGCCATAACCAAACTCTTTCATGAGAGCCGGAACCACTTGATCGCGATAGGTCTCCCTGAGTCGCGGAGCGAACTGATGCTCACTGCCTGAATCCTGAGAAACCTCAGGAACGGCGGCTTCCTTCTTTGCTGACGACCGGGGAGTAGCTCCCTTGCCGCCCTTACCCTTCTCTACTTTTGCCATGAACGTCTTTCCTGTTCCGACTATTCGACAATTTCTTTTGACTTCTTGCTCAGTCTCGCGCGACGACCATCTTCTTGGCGCTTGACCCCTAAGCGAGTTGGCTTCTTCGTAACTGGACACAAAAACATCACATTGGAAATAGCAAGAGGAGACTCACGCTCAAGAATGCCACCCTGACGAAGCTTCTGGTTCGGCTTGGTGTGACGCTTGATCATATTGAGTTTCTCTACCAGGATCTTGCCGTTCACGGTGTCGACAGACAACACCTTGCCTGACTTTCCGCGCTCACGCCCAGTCACCACCATGACGGTGTCGCCTTTGCGAATTTTCGTTTTGATTCGTGCCATCCCTACCAGAACCTTTCTTCCTTCAACTACAAGACTTCCGGCGCAAGCGAGATAATCTTCATAAACTTCTTCCAGCGAAGCTCACGAGCGACTGGGCCGAAAATACGGGTACCAACAGGCTCTCCTTGTGCATTGATCAACACACAGGCATTCCGATCAAATTTGATGTAGGAACCGTCATCTCGTCGTACTTCCTTAGTCGTCCGCACGATGACCGCCCGGCTCACATCGCCCTTCTTCACGCCAGCCTGAGGAATCGCTTCTTTGACCGCCACCACCACAATGTCACCTAACGATCCGTACCGGCGCCTAGTTCCACCAAGTACGTGAAAACACATGACTTGCTTCGCGCCTGAATTATCGGCCACATCCATGTATGTGTAATTCTGAATCATACCCTGCCCTACTCACTGCCAAAGGGATCTTGCCCTTCCAGCGGTTCAAGTGTGTTCCGTAGTTACTTCTCGACCTGCCCCTTCAGCATGACGCGTACCACTCGCCAATGCTTATCTTTGCTTATTGGGCGAGTTTCGCTGAGCTGAACCCGATCCCCTACTTTGCACACGTTCCCCTCGTCATGCGCCTTCAACTTCGTCACTCGCCGGAGAACCTTCTTGTAAATCGGATGGGTTACCGAGCGCTCCACGGCGACGACGACCGTCTTATCCATCTTGTTGCTGACGACATTGCCGTACCATTCACGTCGATGTTGTTGGCCTTCCTTCATACGCCTCTTCTCTCTTACTTTCCGACCGACTGGTCGGCCTGTGTCTGCAGCAATTCCAATTGACGCCGTACCGTTTTTAGGCGAGCGATGTCGCGTTTCGTGCTCCGTACTTGCATGGGGTTCTCAAGGCGACCAATACCAAGCTGGAACCGGTGATTGAACAGCTCATGGCGCAACTGCTTTTCTTTTTCGGCCAACTCCTCAATCGAGAGACCGCTCAAATCCTTCACATCCATCACATCACCACTCAACAATGCTACAGGTTACAGAAACTCGCCGCGGGCCACAAATTTGGTCGCGATAGGAAGCTTGTAGGCCGCCAGCTTCAGGGCTTGCTTCGCAACATCTGGAGCAACCCCGCCCATTTCATACATAATCCGTCCTGGCTTGACCACAGCTACCCAATACTCAGGGTTGCCCTTACCTTTACCCATACGGGTTTCTGCTGGCTTCTTCGTGATAGGCTTGTCGGGAAATATTCTAGTCCATACCTGCCCACCGCGTTTCACGAATCGGGTGATGGCAATACGTGCGGCTTCAATTTGTCGGCTGGTCACCCATCCTGGTTCGAGGGCTTTCAACCCAAACTCCCCCAGGGTGATGGCGCCTCCGCGGTAAGCCTTCCCTCGCATCCGCCCCTTCTGCATTTTTCTGAACTTAACTTTCTTTGGCGCTAACACAAACCCACCTTTTCCTTATCAAGGCTCTTTAGCCAAGCCGGCCGAGTGCCGAGTCTGGTTTCAGTTGAAGGGCAGGTAATAATTCGCCCTTGTAAATCCAGGTCTTAACACCAATCTGCCCCATGGTCGTGTGGGCTTCGGCAAATCCATAGTCCACCTCGGCACGCAAGGTATGAAGGGGCACACGACCCTCTCGATACCACTCAGTTCGAGCGATTTCAGCACCACCTAAACGTCCCGCCACCATAATCTTAATGCCTTGGGCACCCAAACGAAGCGCCGACTGCACACTGCGCTTCATCGCACGGCGAAACGCGACACGTTTTTCCAACTGTGTTGCCACATTCTCACTGACCAATTGGGCGTCCAATTCCGGCTTCTTAATCTCTTTGACTGTAATGTACGCCTGCCCCGAGTATTCCTTCTCCAAGGCGGCCTTGAGCTTGTCGACCTCGGCCCCCTTACGCCCAATGATTATCCCTGGTCGAGCAGTATGAATAATCACTCGGGTCTGATCTCCAGACCGCTCAATTTCCACTTTGGCGACTCCGGCATGGTACAGCTTTGCCTTCACCATTTTTCTGATTTTGATGTCTTGATGAAGAAGCCTGGCGTAATCTTTGTCCGCGTACCAGCGCGAGCTCCAGGTGTAGTTATAGCCGATGCGATATCCAATTGGATGTGTCTTCTGACCCATTAAGAATAACCCTCAGTCTAAGTGTAAAAGCCCTAGCTATTCACTGCGACGCCGGGAGCAGCGACCGCAATCGTGATATGACTGGTGCGCTTCTGAATCGAGTTGGCTCGGCCCATCGACCGCGCCCTGAAACGCTTATAAATCGGCCCACAGTTCACAACCGCCTGTGAGATCCACATCTCATCGCTGTCGCCCAGCTCCTTTTGCTCGGCATTGGCAACCGCAGAACGTAGGAGCTTTTCAATGACACGCGCGGCATGTTTAGGAGTATGCCTGAGCATAGCCAATGCCATCGGAACCTGCTGCCCCCGAATCATGTCGATCACAATCCGCGCCTTCCTAGGCGTCACTCTCACGAAACGTAACACTGCTTTTGCTTCTGCCATAGCTGACCCCACCCAAACCTTCCGATCCTTCAGCGAACCAGCGATTACTTAAGAGCCACCGCTTTTTCAGTCTTTGCTTGTCCGTGTCCCTTGAAAAAGCGCGTCGGAGCAAATTCTCCGAGCTTATGGCCAACCATATTTTCCGTCACAAAGACGGGAATAAACTTCTTCCCGTTGTGCACCGCAAACGTGTGCCCAATCATATCCGGCACAACCGTGGAGCGACGCGACCAGGTCTTGATCAGTTTCCGATCCTTCGTCTGATTCATCTGATCGACTTTTTTCATCAGATGATCATCAACAAACGGACCCTTAGTAATTGAACGAGGCATGATCCCCTCTCCTACTTCTTCCTGCGCGCGATGATGAATTTATCGGTCGCTTTATTCTTGCGAGTCTTGTAGCCCTTAGCCGGCGTTCCCCATGGAGACACAGGATGAGGGTTACCCTGGCCAGACTTACCTTCGCCGCCGCCGTGCGGGTGATCCACAGGATTCATAACCACACCGCGAACGTGGGGACGCCTCCCCTTCCATCGCGTACGACCGGCCTTACCGACCACAACGTTTTCGTGATCCACATTTCCAACCTGCCCAACCGTAGCCATGCAGGTCGATAAGACCTTGCGCATTTCCCCAGACTTCAGGCGTATCTGAACATAGGCCCCATCACGGCCCATAACTTGGGCAGAGCCACCCGCACTGCGGATCAACTGACCACCTTTACCGGGCTTTAATTCGATGTTGTGAATCGTGGTACCCAAGGGGATGTTGACGAGCGGGAGAGCATTCCCCGGTCGCACCTCTGCACCAACCCCAGACTGGACCATATCGCCGACGTTCAGACCGACGGGAGCCAGAATGTATCGCTTCTCACCATCAGCATAGTGCAACAAAACAATTCTTGAGGAGCGGTTAGGGTCATAT
This sequence comes from Nitrospira sp., assembly GCA_031315995.1. Lineage (GTDB taxonomy): Bacteria > Nitrospirota > Nitrospiria > Nitrospirales > Nitrospiraceae > Nitrospira_A. The sequence continues at coordinate 284,852 of JALDRG010000005.1, read as the reverse complement.
TCGATAGCCGCAACCTTTGCCGGAATTCCGGCTTTATCCCGCCGAAAATCAATTTGACGATAGAGTCGCTTATGCCCACCCCCACGAAAGCGAATCGTTTGGCGACCGTCATTGTTCCTACCACCCGTCCGGAGATGGAAACCCGTTAAAGCCTTTTCAGGCTCTTTCTTCGTGAGTTTCTCCCCCTGGATTGCCGTCATACCGCGCCGGCCGGGTGTCGTTGGTTTATAGACCTTTAATGCCATAGCTGATTCTCACTCTATCGAGAGGCCCGATGGCTACACGCTTTCGAATAGCTCAAGCTTCTCGCCTTCTTTCAACGTGACAAATGCCTTCTTCCAATCAGATCGCTTCCCAACAAACCGACCCAATCGCTTCACCTTGCCTCGAATGTTGACCACGTTTACGCGGGAGACCTTGACCTTGAGGAGTGACTCAACGGCCTGCCTGATCTGAATCTTATTTGCGTCTGGATGCACAAGAAACCCTACGGTGTTGCTCTGTTCACGCAACGCGGTGATTTTCTCGGTCAACAGCGGCTGGATTAACACCTGATGGAGGTCGCCTTTCATGACCACACCTCACTGACACGACTCAATTCACTCTGCGGGATCACCAGGGAGTGACAGCGAAGGACATCGTATACATTCAATTCTTCCGGCCTTAACACAGTAATGTTCGAAAGGTTCTTTCCGGCTTGCACTACAGGCGAATTGACATCGCCAATCACCAGCAGTGCCGTACCCGAGATACCAAGTTGCGTTAAAGCGGTGGAGAGCAACTTGGTCTTCGCTTGCGCAATGGCCAACTCGGACACCACCACAACATTCCCCTCAAGCACCTTGGCCGACAACGCGCTCTGTAAGGCTGCACGATATTTCTTTCGCGGCATACCAAACGCGTAGCTTCGTGGCTTCGGACCAAATACTGTCCCTCCGTGCCTCCAGACTGGGGAACGCAAGGAGCCAGCACGGGCTCGCCCGGTATGCTTTTGCTTCCACGGCTTCTTACCAGATCCGCTGACCTCGCCTCGGCGAAGAGTGGACGCGGTCCCCTGGCGATCGCACGCGCGCTGCATCACGACCGCCTCATGCACGAGCGGACCGTGCGGCTTACACCCGAACACTTCGTTCGGCAAATCCACAGTTCCAACTTTCTTCTTTTTCGAGTCCACCACATCAACGATCGGCATAGCTCAACTCTTTTTCGACTTCCGCACAACCAGCAGCCCATTCTCACCACCGGGCACTGCTCCGCGGACGAACAACAGGTTTTCATCTGGACGTGCGTCAATCACTTTCAATCGCTGAACGGTGACGCGCTCATCCCCCATATGCCCAGGCAAGGCCTTGTTTTTCCACACACGAGACGGGTACGAACTGGCGCCGATCGATCCTGGAGCGCGGTGGAACATCGATCCGTGAGACTCCGGGCCGCCGGAATAGTTGTGTCGTCGAACCACACCCTGAAACCCCTTACCCTTCGACACACCAACTACATCAACCCAATCGCCCTTTTTGAAGATATCGACATTAATGGTCTGTCCGACCGTAACGTCCCCGACTTTCGTGAATTCCCGTAACCATCGACTGGGCGGTGCTTGATGCTTCTTCAGGTGACCAAGCTCACCCTGCGACAGCCTGCGCTCCCTCACTTCCCCAAACGACAGCTGCACCGCTTCGTACCCGTCACGCTCTTTCGTCTTAATTGCAACGACGCGACAGGGGCCCGCCTCAATGACTGTCACCGGCTCCAGAACGCTCTCGTCATAAATTTGGGTCATCCCCAACTTTTTACCCAACAATCCGTTTGTCATCGTCTTCCTGTCAGCTCAAAAGTGATCGACCGAAGTCAATCGTCAGAGCTTAATCTCCACGTCCACCCCGGCCGCCAAATTCAACTTCATCAGCGAGTCCATCGTTTCCGGCGTCGGCTCCATGATATCTAACAGCCGCTTGTGAGTACGGATCTCAAATTGCTCACGAGACTTCTTGTCAACGTGAGTCGAGCGCTGCACCGTAAACTTCTCAATCCGAGTCGGTAATGGAATAGGGCCCACAACCCTGGCACCACTTCGCCTCACCGTCTCAACGATCTCGACTACCGACTGATCAAGCACGCGATAATCGAACCCGCGCAACCTGATACGAATTCTTTGATCGACTTTCACGCTCAACTCCTCACATGCCGGCCAATTGACCGGGACATCACTACGCTAGAATTTCCGTGACGACGCCCGAGCCGACGGTCTTGCCGCCCTCTCGAACCGCAAACCGCAACCCCTGATCCATCGCAATTGGGCTGATCAACTCGCCCGTCACCGTCACATTGTCCCCCGGCATGACCATTTCCACCCCCGGCGTCAACGTCACGATCCCCGTCACATCCGTCGTCCGGAAATAGAACTGCGGCCGGTACCCGTTGAAGAACGGCGTATGGCGGCCCTCTTCCTTGGTCAGCACATAGATCTCCGCCTTGAACTTCGTGTGCGGCGTGATACTCTTCGGCTTCGCCAACACCATCCCGCGCTCCACGTCTTCTTTCTTCGTGCCCCGCAGCAACACCCCGATATTGTCGCCCGCCTGCCCTTCATCGAGCACCTTGCGGAACATTTCCACGCCCGTCACGATGGTCGTCTGCGTCGGCCGCAAGCCGACGATTTCAATTTCGTCGCCGACCTTCACGATCCCCTTCTCGCATCGCCCCGTCACCACCGTGCCGCGCCCGCTGATCGTGAACACGTCTTCGATCGGCATCAGAAACGGCTTGTCGATGGCCCGGGTCGGCGTCGGGATATAGGTATCCACGGCCTCCAGCAACTTCAAAATCGACGGGACGCCCAAGGGCCCCTGATCCCCCTCGACCGCCTTCAGCGCCGACCCCTGCACGATCGGAATCTTGTCGCCCGGAAAATCGTACTTCGACAGCAACTCGCGCACCTCCAGCTCGACCAGCTCCAGCAATTCCTTGTCATCGACCTTGTCCGCCTTGTTCAGAAACACCACGATGTAGGGGACGCCGACTTGGCGCGCCAACAAAATGTGTTCCCGCGTTTGCGGCATGGGGCCGTCGGCCGCGCTCACCACCAGGATCGCCCCGTCCATCTGCGCGGCGCCGGTGATCATGTTTTTCACATAGTCGGCGTGGCCCGGGCAGTCAACGTGCGCATAGTGCCGGTTGTCCGTCTCGTACTCGACGTGGCTGATCGCGATGGTCATGATCTTGCTGGCATCCCGGCGCCCCTGACTCTCGCTCGCCTTCGCCACTTCGTCGTAGCTCACAAATTTCGCCATCCCGCGATCCGCACAGATCTTGGTCAGCGCACTGGTCAGCGTCGTCTTGCCATGGTCCACGTGCCCGATCGTCCCGATGTTCACGTGGGGCTTACGTCGCTCAAATTTCGCCTTCGCCATCCCCAATCCTCCTGGTTCACAAAACCCAATACGTTATTCGCCTCGATGCTTCGAAGTAATCGCTTCAGCGATTTGCCGAGGCACCTGGTCGTAGCGGTCAAACTCCATGCTATATGTGGCACGACCTTGCGTCCGAGAACGCAAATCCGTTGCATACCCAAACATCTCCATTAGCGGAACAGTGGCCTCGATCGCCTGGGCTCCGGCACGCACCTTCATTCCCTGAACCTTGCCACGGCGGCCATTTAAGTTGCCGATAACATCGCCCATGAAGTCTTGAGGCACCAGGACCTCAACCTTCATGATCGGTTCAAGCAGAACAGGGTCGGCCTTCTTGCAAGCATCAGCAAACCCCATTGACGCGGCAATCTTGAAAGCCATTTCGTTGGAGTCAACGTCATGGTAAGAGCCGTCAATCACTGTCACCTTGACATCTCGCAAGGGGAATCCAGCCACCACGCCCGTCTCCATCCGCTCCTTCACGCCCTTTTCGATTGCAGGGATATATTCTTTGGGAATTGAACCACCGACGGTCTTATTCACAAATTCTAAACCTTTACCCTGCTCCGATGGCTCAACCGTTAACACGACGTGACCATACTGACCACGACCACCAGTCTGCTTAATATACTTGGACTCAGCCTCAGCCTTGCGCCGGATAGTTTCACGAAACGCCACTTCAGGCTTTCCGACATTTGCCTCAACCTTAAATTCACGCATCAACCGGTCAACGATTATCTCGAGGTGCAACTCACCCATCCCGGCGATGATAGTTTGCGCGGTCTCCTCATCGGTCCGAACGCGGAACGAAGGATCCTCCTGCGCCAACTTCTGCAAGGCAAAACCCATCTTCTCTTGATCGGGCTTGGTCTTCGGCTCAATCGCCATCGCAATAACCGGCTCCGGAAACTTCATGATCTCCAGGAGGACAGGCTGCTTCTCATCTGCCAGCGTATCTCCGGTCGTCGCATTTTTCAGACCAACGGCTGCCGCAATATCTCCCGCGTATACGATATCGATCTCTTCACGTTTATTGGCATGCATCTTCAGAAGACGACCGACACGATCCTTCGTGCCCTTAGTCACATTAAGAACCGCCGTTCCCGTCTTTAACGTACCGGAATACACACGAAAGAATGTGAGTTGACCCGCAAACGGATCGGTCATAATCTTGAATGCGAGAGCGGAAAACGGTTCAGAATCAGCAGGTCGCCTCTCGACCTCTTTGGCATTATTCGGATCCACTCCGATGACCGGAGGAATATCTACCGGAGACGGAAGAAAATCCACAACTCCATCCAAAAGCTGCTGGACACCCTTATTCTTGAAGGCAGATCCGCACAAGACAGGCACCACCTTCATGGCGATGGTACCAGCGCGAACAACACGACGAACCTCTTCCTCCGTTAACGACTGACCATTGATGTACTTCTCCATGACCTGATCGTCGAACTCAGCCACAGCATCCAGCATTTTCTGACGATACTCATTCGCCTGATCGACCATATCAGCAGGAATCTCACCGATCTTATATTTCGCCCCCAGCGTTTCGTCGTCGTAGAAATACCCCTTCATCGATATCAGATCGATAGACCCCCGGAACTCTGCCTCCCGACCAATGGGAATCTGGATCGGCACAGGATTCGCACCCAATCGATCGATGATGGACTGGACACTGGCGTAAAAGTCCGCCCCAATTCGGTCCATTTTATTCATGAAAGCGATGCGAGGCACTTCGTATTTGTCAGCCTGACGCCAGACGGTTTCCGACTGAGGCTCAACACCCTGCACAGAGTCAAATGCCGCAACGGCGCCATCAAGCACACGCAAGGAGCGTTCAACCTCGATCGTAAAATCGACGTGACCAGGCGTATCAATGATGTTGATACGGTGATCCCGCCAGAAACAGGTAGTCGCCGCTGCGGTGATCGTAATACCACGCTCGCGCTCCTGCTCCATCCAATCCATGGTTGCAGCACCTTCGTGCACTTCACCCATCTTATGAGTCATTCCCGTATAATAGAGAATGCGCTCGGTGGTCGTCGTCTTTCCGGCATCAATGTGTGCCATGATGCCGATATTTCTTGTGCGCTCTAACGGTGTCTGCCTAGCCACAACTCCCCCAGAAAAAAAACAAACGTGCCGCCATCCGAGCCGCCAACCTTCCACTGCAAGGCCGAAGCTTACTCGACGCTCTTGCAGTCGGGCTCAACAGCAGCACGACACAACACTACCAACGATAATGAGCAAACGCCTTATTGGCCTCTGCCATCCGATGCACATCCTCGCGCTTCTTCACCGACGCACCCGTATTATTGGACGCATCGAGCAATTCAGCCGCCAGCCTGTCCTGCATACTCTTCCCACCACGAGAACGGGAATACTCCGTGATCCACCGCAATGCCAAAGAAACACGACGAGAAGGGCGTATCTCGACAGGAACCTGATACGACGCACCACCAACCCGGCGAGACTTGACCTCGACAACCGGCTTGACATTGTCGATGGCCGACTTGAAGACCTTCATCGGATCACCACCACTGGTCTTCTCCTGAATCAAGTCAAATGCCCCGTAACAGATCCGCTCGGCAGTACTCTTCTTCCCACCACCCATCAGGACGTTCAGGAACTTCCCGACCAGCTTATCGCGATACTTGGAATCCGGCTGCGCCTCTCGATGACCGAAAAATTGTCCGCGTGGCATCGTTGTCCTATAAAATAAAATCGGTTTTCATTGCACGCACGCGCAATGATACAATCAATTACTACTTAGGCCGCTTCGCTCCATACTTCGACCGTGCCTGCTTCCGGTCAGCAACGCCAACCGCATCCAGCGAGCCACGAACAATGTGATAGCGCACACCAGGCAAGTCCTTGACTCGACCGCCACGAACCAACACGATCGAGTGCTCCTGAAGATTGTGTCCGACGCCAGGAATGTACGTCGTAACCTCCATCCCATTCGTCAACCGAACACGAGCCACCTTGCGGAGCGCGGAGTTAGGCTTCTTGGGAGTCGTGGTATAAACACGGAGACACACCCCGCGCTTCTGGGGACAGCGCTTGAGCGCCGGACTCTTGGTCTTTGACTTGACGAGTTTCCGGCCTTTTCTCACCAGCTGATTAATCGTTGGCATGCACTATACTCTTTCTTGAAAAGCGGGCAGTTGCTCAAAAATGCTCATGAGCGAAGCCGTCGGATTATAGAGATGTGTACTACTTATGTCAAGAACGTTCTTGTTCTTTTCATCCATTATTCTCAGGTTCAGACCCAGGAGAACCCGCAGGTAACTGCCCTACCGCTACCGGCTGAGGCATAGCGCCCGATAACTCTCCAGGAGCCTTGGCACTGGCCACAAAGGTTTCGCGATACTCCTCAAAGCCACTACCCGCAGGAATGAGTCGTCCAACAATCACGTTCTCCTTCAAGCCCAGGAGATTATCTTCTCGACCATTGATGGCCGCTTCAGTCAACACACGCGTCGTCTCTTGGAACGATGCCGCGGATATGAAGCTATCCGTGGTCAACGCAGCCTTGGTGATACCCAGCAAGACCGGTTTCCCAAGGGCCGGCTTCCCATCCTTCTCGAGAACTCGCTGATTCTCTACATCAAACAGCCCTTTACTCACCTGACTGCCCGGTAGGAATGACGTGTCTCCAGGGTCCTCGATTCTGACCTTGCGGAGCATCTGCCGCACAATAATTTCGATATGCTTGTCGTTGATGGACACACCTTGCAGGCGATAGACGTCCTGCACTTCGTCGACCAGGTATTTCTGCAACTCCTTCGGCCCCAACACATCCAAAATATCGTGGGGGTTGGCCGAACCGTCCATCAGTGGCTCACCGGCTCGAACCCAGTCGCCTTCATGAACATTGACGTGCTTACCCTTCGGGATGAAGTACTCTTTCACGTCGCCCATCTTATTGTCGACCAACACCTTTCGCATTCCCTTCACAAACCCGCCGTATGACACCTCGCCATCGATCTCGCTGATCACCGCCTGCTCTTTGGGCTTCCTAGCCTCGAACAGTTCTGCGACTCGCGGGAGACCTCCGGTGATGTCCTTGGTCTTCGTCGTTTCGCGCGGAATCTTGGCCAAGACATCGCCGGGATGCACTGTGGCCCCCTTCTCAACGAAAATGTGGGCACCGACCGGCAACAGATATCTGGCGACCGGCGCTCCAGACCCCGAGACCTTGGCCGTCTTTCCGCTGTCATCCTTAATCGATACGCGCGGTCGAAGCGTCGCCCCGCTCTGCTCGATGATGACCTTCCGCGACAACCCCGTCACCTCGTCGAACTCTTCCTTCATCGTGACGCCTTCGAGAATGTCGCCGTAGGCAACCTTTCCGCCGGTCTCCGTAAGAATGGTCAACGAATAGGGGTCCCATTCGACCAACTTCTGAGCAACCTCAACCCGATCGCCATCCTTCACCTTGATTTTAGCGCCATAGACAACGGGGTATTTCTCGCGCTCTCGACCACTGTCGTCCACAATCGCGATTTTCGCGTTGCGGTTCATGACGACCCACTCGCCTTCTTTGTTACGCACCGCAATGCCCGCATTGTGCATATCGGCATTCTTCTTGGCATCCAAGCTCATGTACTTCAGATGACCCGCATGCTTCGCCTCCAATACGGTCTGTTCGACGACCTTGCTGGCCGTACCACCGATATGGAATGTCCGCATCGTCAACTGCGTACCTGGCTCACCGATGGATTGCGCGGCAATAACTCCGACCGGCTCGCCCTTTTCGACCAGTCTCCCGCGCGAAAGATCGCGACCGTAACACAGGCGGCACACGCCGCGAGCAGACTGACAAGTGAGTACCGACCGAATCTTGACTCGATCGACGCCCGCCTCCACCACTGCTTTCGCCTGCTCTTCGTCGATTTCTTCATTGAAGGATACAATGATCTCCCCGGTCACTGGATCGCGAATATCCTCGCCGGCAAGACGTCCAAGAAGACGCTCCTCCAACGGCTGAATAATTTCTCCACCCTCCAGGAGCGCACTAACCAAAATACCGTCCGTGGTGCCGCAATCCTCTTCAGTCACGATGACGTCCTGAGCGATGTCCACCAATCGACGGGTCAAATAACCTGAATTCGCCGTCTTGAGCGCCGTATCCGCCAAACCTTTTCGCGCACCGTGCGTCGAAATGAAGTACTGCAACACCGTCAACCCTTCACGGAAGTTCGCCGTGATCGGGGTCTCGATGATTTCGCCGGACGGTTTGGCCATCAATCCGCGCATACCACCGAGCTGACGAATCTGCTGCGAACTGCCTCGCGCGCCCGAGTCAGCCATCATGAAAATTGGATTGAAGGATTCGACCTTCGCCGGATCGCCTCCGGCACCCAACTCCTTCATCATCTCATTCGCCACCTGCTCCGTGACATGCGCCCAAATGTCGATGACCTTGTTGTATCGCTCGCCGTTGGTGATCAGACCTTCCGAATACTGCTTTTCGATTTCATTGACCTCATGCTGCGCCTTCCCGATGAGGTCTTCCTTACGGGACGGAATGTGCATGTTGTCGATGCAGATGGACATCCCGGCCCTGGTCGCGTAATGGAATCCAAGGTCCTTGATCTTGTCCAGAAATGTCACCGTCTCACGGTGCCCCGCTTGCCGATAAACCGCATCGATGAGCTTCGACATTTCCTTCTTGGTCATCAGTTTGTTGGCATCGGCGAAGGGCATCATCGGAGGAAGAATCTCCGACAAGATGACGCGCCCCGCGGTCGTCTGAACCATCGTTCCGTTGCATCGCACCTTGATACGGGCATGCTCATCAAGCGCACCCGCATCGTATGCAATCCGCGCTTCTTCGGGTGAGCCGAACAACTTGCCTTCGCCCTTCGCACCGACTCGTTCCTTGGTCAACCAATAACAACCGAGGACCATGTCTTGCGAAGGAACGGCAATCGGCTTGCCGTTGGCAGGAGACAAAATATTGTTGATCGACATCATGAGCACACGCGCTTCGACCTGCGCCTCCACGGACAACGGCACGTGCACCGCCATCTGGTCGCCGTCGAAATCGGCGTTGAACGCGGCGCAGACGAGCGGATGAAGCCGGATCGCCTTGCCTTCAACCAACACCGGATCAAATGCTTGAATACCAAGTCGGTGCAAAGTCGGTGCACGATTGAGCAACACCGGGTGTTCCCGAATAACTTCGTCCAGCACGTCCCACACCTCGGGGCGTTCCTTTTCCACCAGCCGCTTGGCGCTCTTGATCGTCGTGGCCGCGCCCCGCTCCTCCAGCTTATGGAAGATAAACGGCTTGAACAATTCCAACGCCATTTTCTTGGGCAAGCCGCACTGATGCAGACGCAACTCCGGCCCGACGACAATCACGGTACGACCTGAATAATCGACGCGCTTTCCAAGCAAATTCTGGCGGAACCGACCCTGCTTACCCTTGAGCATGTCGCTCAACGACTTCAACGGACGCTTGTTCGGCCCACGAATCGCTCGACCTCGACGGCCGTTATCAAACAGCGCATCTACCGCTTCCTGTAACATCCGCATTTCATTGCGAATGATGACCCCCGGCGCCTTCAACTCGATCAGCCGCTTCAAGCGATTGTTTCGATTGATCACCCGACGATAGAGATCGTTGAGGTCCGACGTCGCAAAGCGACCTCCATCCAGCGGCACGAGTGGTCGCAGTTCCGGCGGCAAGACCGGGATGACATCCATAATCATCCACTCCGGCTTGTTGCCGGAACGGCGAAACGCTTCCAAGACCTTCAACCGCTTGGCATACTTCTTCTTGAGCGCAGCGGAGGCAGACGCCTTCGCCTTCACATGCAATTCATCCCACTGCGTGTTGATATCGACCTTCCGGAGCAGCTCGCGAATAGCCTCGGCTCCGATGCCGATCTTGAACGCACCACTCCCATACTCCGACTGCAAGGACCGCAACTGCTCTTCCGAGACTAATTCCTGCTCGCTCATGCTGGTCGAGCCAGGATCGACCATGACGTAGCTCTCGAAATAGAGAATCTTCTCGAGCTGTTTCAGACTCATATCCAGCAATGTTCCGATTCGACTCGGCACGCCTTTTAGAAACCAAATATGCGCGACGGGCGCCGCCAGCTCGATGTGCCCCATGCGCTCGCGACGCACCTTCGATTGAATGACCTCGACACCGCATTTGTCGCAGACGATCCCGCGGTGCTTCATTCGCTTGTATTTGCCGCAATTGCACTCCCAGTCCTTGATCGGACCGAAAATCTTCGCGCAGAACAAGCCATCCTTCTCAGGCTTGAACGATCGATAGTTGATCGTCTCAGGCTTCTTTACTTCGCCATAGGACCAAGACCGAATTTTTTCCGGCGAGGCAATGCGAATGCGCATCGAATCGAATGACACCGCGTCGCGCGGCTTCTCGAATAATGTGTATACACCTTCCAAGGTTGATCCCTCCTTAACGGTCGCCTGAGCGCAGTTCTGAGTGGTGAGTTAACTGATGTCCGCCCTCAAGACTCAGCACTAGAATCAGTCCTTCGATTTAACCAACTCGACATCGAGCCCAAGACTTTGCAGCTCTTTGACCAACACGTTGAACGATTCCGGCAATCCCGGCTCCAGGAACGGTTCACCCTTGACAATCGCCTCATACATGCGCGACCGGCCCGGCACGTCGTCGGATTTCACGGTCAGGAATTCTTGGAGAATGGAGGCTGCCCCATAGGCCTGAAGCGCCCACACTTCCATCTCTCCCAAGCGCTGCCCTCCGAATTGCGCCTTGCCTCCCAGAGGTTGTTGCGTTACGAGAGAATATGGACCGATCGACCGGGCGTGAATCTTATCGTCCACCAGGTGGTGGAGCTTCAAGACGTACATGTATCCGACCGTGACAGGGCTACTGAACGATTCTCCCGTCCGCCCGTCCATCAAGATCGTTTGACCACTTGGAGACAGCTTAGCCTTCTTCAGAAGTTCCTTGATCTCTTTCTCCGAGGCGCCGTCGAACACAGGGCTCGCAACCTTGATCCCCAGCGCCCGAGCGGCCCAGCCAAGATGGGTCTCCAAAATCTGGCCGACATTCATGCGAGATGGCACACCCAGCGGATTCAACACGATTTCCACCGGAGTTCCGTCCGGTAAGTAAGGCATATCCTCTTCCGGCAGAACACGCGATACAACACCCTTATTACCGTGCCGTCCGGCCATCTTATCGCCGACCTGAATCTTCCGCTTCATCGCGATATAGACCTTCACAAGCTTAATCACACCAGGAGGAAGTTCGTCACCGCGGCGCAGTCGACCGACTTTTTCGTCGTACAGCGTCTGCAGGATTTCAATCTGCTCCTTGGCGCGGCGCTCAACATCCTCAAGCTCCTTCTGCTCGTCAGGATCGCTGAGTATGATGTGGCGCACCATGTCGTCCGGCAACCGCTTCAGAATTTCGGCGGTGAGCTTGCCCTTCTTCTTCAGAATGACGTCGCCCGTTTCAGGATCCATCAGGTCCCGACCGACTACCTTGCCGAGCAGTAATTTACGAACCTTCTTCGTCTTTTCATCCTCAATAATCCGCAGCTCTTCCTGATGGTCGCGCTGCAGCTTCATGTGATCTTCACTCTCGATACTCTTCGAGCGTTCATCCTTATCCAAACCCTTGCGGGAGAAGATCTTTACATCGACGACGATCCCTTCCACGCCAGGCGGAACCGTCAGGGATGTATCCTTGACGTCACCGGCCTTCTCACCGAAAATCGCGCGCAGCAGCTTCTCTTCCGGTGTGAGCTGCGTTTCACCCTTGGGGGTCACCTTCCCGACGAGAATATCACCAGGCTTTACTTCCGCACCGATCCGAATAATTCCGCTCTCATCGAGATCCCGAAGCGCTTCTTCCCCGACATTTGGTATGTCACGCGTAATATCTTCCTTGCCCAATTTAGTATCGCGAGCTTCCACCTCGAACTCTTCGATATGAATCGAGGTGAAGGCATCTTCTCGCACTAATTTTTCGCTCAGGAGAATCGCGTCTTCGAAGTTATACCCTCCCCACGGCATGAACGCGACGAGCACATTCTTCCCCAGTGCAAGTTCTCCATGATCGATGGCGGGACCATCAGCGAGCACCTGCCCCCTCTTGACCGGTTCTCCGATTCGCACCACCGGGGTTTGAGTGATACAGGTATTCTGGTTCGACCGCTGAAACTTGATCATTTCATACACATCAAGACCAGAATCGTTTCGCTTACGGCCTTCCTTGGCATCGGCCCGCACCACGATCCTGGTTGCATCGACGCTTTCCACCACACCTTCACGCTTGGCTTGCACGACATAACCGGAGTCTCTCGCGACCACTGCCTCCATACCGGTTCCGACCAACGGCGATTCCGCCTTCAACAGCGGCACCGCCTGTCGCTGCATGTTTGATCCCATTAACGCGCGGTTCGCGTCATCGTGCTCAAGGAACGGTACTAACGCCGTAGCGACGCTCACCACCTGTTTCGGGGACACGTCCATGTACTCGATCTTATCGGGGGTCGCCGTAATAAAATCTCCACCTGAGCGGGCTGACACGGTTTCAGAAACCAGCCGTCCCGACGGATCGACCTTCGAATTCGCCTGAGCGATGATGTATTTGTCGCCCTCGATCGCCGAAAGATACTCCAGTTCGTCACTGACTCGCCCCTTCAGAACCTTGCGGTAGGGAGCCTCGATGAATCCGAATTCGTTAATCCGCGCATAGGTAGCCAGGGAGGTGATTAATCCGATGTTCGGACCTTCCGGCGTCTCAATCGGACAAATGCGGCTGTAGTGCGATGGATGCACGTCGCGCACTTCAAAGCCCGCGCGCTCGCGCGTCAAACCGCCCGGTCCAAGGGCCGAGAGCCGGCGCTTGTGCGTGATCTCGGCCAGCGGATTCGTTTGGTCCATGAACTGGGAGAGCTGACTGCTGCTGAAAAATTCCTTTACCGCCGCCACCACGGGCTTAGCGTTGATCAAGTCATGCGGCAACACCGTTTCCATGTCCAGGAGATTCATGCGCTCTTTAATGCTTCGCTCCATGCGCACAAGGCCTAATCGGAACTGGTTCTCCAACAACTCGCCGACGGACCGCACACGGCGGTTGCCCAAATGGTCGATGTCGTCGATCTCGCCGCGACCGATCTTGAGGTTCACTAGGTACCGCACCACTTCAACGATATCTTGCGCCGTGAGTGTCCGCTGTTCGAGCGCAAAATCGAGCCCCAGCTTTTTGTTGAGCTTGAGCCTTCCCACCGGGGACAAATCGTACCGCTTCGGGCTCAAAAACAAATTATCGAACAAGGCCCGCGCCGTTTCGACCGACGGCGTCTCACCCGGCCGGAGACGGCGATAAATCTCGACCATCGCCTCCTCCTTCGACCCGGTGCGCTCCATATCCAGCGTATCGAGGATGACCAGAGTGGCATTGGTCGTATCCAGATAAATGACCTTGAACTCCTCGATGTCACTCTCCAGGATCTTTTCGAGGATTTCCTCGGTCAGACGCTGATTTTTCTCCGCCAGCGATTGCTTCTTGCCGCCGTCGACCAGCTCTGTCAGCACGGCACGCCCAACCAGCTCGGCCGGCGTGACAGGGATTTCCTTGATTCCCGCAGCCTTCAACTTGGCAATCAAGACCTTCGTCAGCTTCGCCCCTTCGCGAACGAGAGGGTCTTTGCCCCCCTTCTCCATCACCTCCGTCGTACACTTGAGTCCATGATGGATCTCTGCATCAAGCTTCCGAAAGAGCTTGCCTTTAGAGACACGGATCTCCTCCACGGGGTAATACATCCGCAACAGATCATCCGTGCTATAGCCGAAGGCCTTCAGCAGGATAGTCGCGGGCATCTTGCGACGGCGATCAATACGGACGTACAGGATATCCCGCGCATCGAACTCAAAATCGAGCCACGATCCGCGATAGGGAATGATCCGAGCGGAGTACAATACCTTACCGCTCGCGTGAGTCCGCCCCTTGTCGTGGGTGAACGACGCGCCCGGCGAGCGGTGCAACTGACTGACCACCACTCGCTCAGTCCCGTTGATGAGAAACGTACCGCGTTCAGTCATGAGCGGAAGTTCGCCGACGTAGACCTCCTGCTCCCGAACGTCCAGCACCTTTTTCTTCGGCCCCTTATCCTCTTTATCGAAGACGATGAGCCGCACGCGCAACTTCAAAGGAACGGCATACGTCATCCCCTGCTCAAGACATTCCCGCTCATCATATTTCGGAGTCCCCAACGAATAATTGGAGAACTCCAGCGCCGCGGTGTTGTTGTAATCCGTAATGGGAAAGACGCTGGCCAATGCGGCTTGCAACCCTTGATCCTTGCGACGATCCGGTTCGACCTCCATTTGGAGGAATTCCTCGTAGGACCGCTTCTGGATTTCAATGAGATCGGGAATGTCGATGCTCGTACGAATCCGAGAAAAATCTTTGCGTTCGACAAACTCCGAAAGAGTCGATTCCGACATTCGTTAGCCCTCCAAGCTCATAAGGAGATGACGGCCTCGCGCCATCCCACCGGACAACCCCGCGCACCGCAGATCATCGCACGATTACTTGATTTCGACTTTCGCACCGCTCTCTTCGAGCTTCTTCTTCATGGTGTCGGACTCTTCCTTGGTCACACCCGCCTTGACAGGCTTCGGCGCGCCTTCGACCAAATCTTTGGCTTCCTTGAGCCCCAGGCTGGTGAGCTCGCGTACAACCTTGATGACCTGGATCTTCTTATCAGCCGGAGCACTGACCAAAACCACGTCAAAGGATGTCTTTTCCTCTGCCGGCGCTGCCGCCGCTCCACCGCCGGCCGGTGCCGCCATGGCCATCGGGGCCGCTGCCGTCACGCCAAAGCGCGTTTCCAATCCCTTGACCAAGTCGGCCAATTCCAACACGCTCATACCCTCGATTGCCTTGATCAATTCATCTTGTGACAACTTGGTTCCTGCTTCTGCTGCTGACATGTCGCCCTCCCCTTTCTTTTTATCCTGAATGGCTGCAATGACTCGCACAAACTTGCTTAACACTCCGCTCAACGCATAGACCACGCCGCGAATCGGACCTTGCATGGCCGATAGCAACATCGCGATCAGCACTTCCTTCTTGGGCAACTGTGCGATGGCCGCAAGATCGGCCGCTTGCACCAGCTTGCCCTCTAACACTCCAACCGTGACCTTGATTTTCTCGGCCCGCTTCTCAGCCTGAATAAAATCCCGCAAGATTTTCGCCGGAAGGACCGGATCGTCATACCCAATCACCAACCCGGTCGGCCCCTTGAAATGGGCTTTTGCATCCGCGAGAATCGTGCCGGACGAGGCACGAACGGCCAGGGTATTCTTGATGACGCAGTACTCAGCCTTGGCACCGCGCAACTGCCTGCGCAACTCGGTCATTTGATTGACGGGCATCCCGGCGCACTCCGTCAGAATAGCCAAGCGGGCGCGACCGAACTTTTCCGTCAACTCCGCGATCGCTGTTGCCTTCTCTTCTTTCTTCATGCCTCTCCCCTTACTGAGAACCTGCCGGTTCTCAACTCCACAACTTCGACAACGCCACCGGATCCAGCTTCACCCCAGGACCCATGGTGCTCGACATCGTCACACTCTTGAGATACCGGCCCTTACAGGACGACGGCTTCGCTTTCACCACAGATTCCAACACCGCCTGCGCATTGTCGTACAACTTCTCAGCATCAAACGACACTTTGCCGACAGGCACTTGCACGATTCCGGCTTTCTCAACCTTGAACTCGACACGGCCCCTCCGAATCTCACCGACAGCCTTGCCGACCTCAAAGGTGACCGTACCGGTTTTCGGATTGGGCATCAAACCTCGAGGACCGAGCACCTTTCCCAACTTACCGACCGAGGCCATGAGATCCGGCGTGGAGATCGCGCAATCGAACTCCATCCACCCACCCTTGATCTTCTCCATCAAATCATCCGATCCCACGAAATCGGCGCCGGCCTGTCGGGCCTCTTGCTCCTTCTCTCCCTTGGCAAACACGAGCACGCGAAGCTTCTTTCCGGTTCCGTGCGGCAACGCGGTCGTCCCACGAACCATTTGATCCGATCGCTTGGGATCAATCCCCAATCGAATCGCCAAATCGACAGACTCATCATACTTGGCAAAAGCGGCCTGCTTCACGGCTTCGACCGCCTCTTTCAACCCATAGAACCTGGGCTCGATCTTTTCTTGAGCCGCGGTCATCTTCTTTCCCATACTGCTACTCCTTCATCTCCGCCGGAGGTTCGCTCTACAGAAGCTTACTGGACGGTAATGCCCATGCTACGCGCGGTTCCTTGAATGATCTTGATGGCACCCTCAAGATCAGAGGCATTCAGGTCGGACAACTTCTTTTGCGCGATCTCGCGGACTTGGGCCTGGCTGACCTTGCCCACCTTGTCTTTATGTGGCACGCCCGACCCCTTAATAATGCCGGCAGCCTTCTTGAGCAAGTCCGAAGCGGGAGGCGTCTTCATGATGAAGGTAAAGCTCCGGTCCTTATAGACCGTAATGATCACCGGGATGATACTGTCCCCGTCCTTCTGCGTCTTGGCATTGAACTGCTTGCAGAACTCCATAATATTTACGCCGTGCTGGCCCAGCGAGGGACCAACAGGCGGAGCAGGATTGGCCTTGCCGGCCGGAATCTGCAGTTTAATCTGTGCGGATACTTCCTTGGCCATGAGTTACTCCCTGAGAACTGCGGACTGAGCGCGAGGGCTGAGAATGGCTCTCAGTCCACCATCTCCAATCCAGTGACCTCAAATACGTTCGACCTGCAAAAACCCGAGTTCGACCGGCGTCGACCGACCAAAAATGCTGACGAAGACTTTGACGCGGCTATGATCGGCATCCACGTCATCGACGGCGCCGTTGAAGCCCAAGAAGGGACCGTCCACAATGCGCACATTGTCGCCCTTGATAAAGCGCACTTGCTCGCGTGGTCCGGCCGCACCGGCATCCACTTGCTTTAGTAAGGAATCGACTTCTTCCGACGAAAGCGGCGTCGGCTGAGCCCCTCCACCAACAAAGCCTGTTACCTTGGGGGTCTCCTTGATCATCTGCAGGGTTTCATCGGCCAGCGGCGCCTCCAGCTCTATCAGCACATAGCCCGGGAAAAACTTGCGCCGCGATGTCCGTCGCTTACCATCCTTAATCTCAATGACATCTTCCGTGGGAACCAGGACCTGCCCAAGTTGCTCGGTCAGCCCCATTTGATTTGCGCGCTCAAGAAGACTGGTCTTCACGCGACCCTCAAACCCCGCATAGGTATGGATGACGTACCAGTTCTTATTGCTCATCATCTCCTCTCAGCTGAACATCCAGCACCGTATCGTCCGGGCACTGCCGGACCCGTCCAGCCGCACCACGCAACTAAATGACCTTGCGCATCAGCCAGCCCAGCACGGAATCCATCATCGACAGGTAAAGTGACATGAGGATACAAAACACGATTACGACCGTGGTGGCGCCGATCGTTTCGGCTTTCGTCGGAAAAGAGACCTTCTTTAGTTCGCCGCGGACACCATCGATAAATTCTCGAATAGACGCGATCAATCGCTGAAACACGGTTACAATCCTCTCTTAGAACTTGCCGCGCACTGCACTCGCCCTGAGCGAGTAGCGCATATCATCACGCGCCGGTTCAGGGGCGCTCGGCTTGGCAGGGGCACTAGGATTTGAACCTAGACTCTCGGTTTTGGAGACCGATGTGCTGCCGTTGACACCATGCCCCTCCATCCGGAACATGAGCGCTGCCGAGCCAAGGGCCATGCCCCACTCAGCACAGAAATTCTTACTTCACTTCCTTGTGAGCGATGTGTTTCCGGCAGAACTTACAGAACTTATTTCGCTCCAAACGATCCGGATCGTTCTTTTTGTTCTTGCGGGTCGAATAATTTCGCTGCTTGCAGACCGTGCAGGCCAAGTCAATGATATCTCGCATGTCGTATCCGTGAAGCGTGCAACGTAACGCGGGAGAAGAGGATCACCTCCAGACCCGAAACGTGTTGACGCTTAACGCCTCCCCCTCACTACGCTAGAATTTCCGTGACGACGCCCGAGCCGACGGTCTTGCCGCCCTCTCGAACCGCAAACCGCAACCCCTGATCCATCGCAATTGGGCTGATCAACTCGCCCGTCACCGTCACATTGTCCCCCGGCATGACCATTTCCACCCCCGGCGTCAACGTCACGATCCCCGTCACATCCGTCGTCCGGAAATAGAACTGCGGCCGGTACCCGTTGAAGAACGGCGTATGGCGGCCCCCCTCTTCCTTGGTCAGCACATAGATCTCCGCCTTGAACTTCGTGTGCGGCGTGATACTCTTCGGCTTCGCCAACACCATCCCGCGCTCCACGTCTTCTTTCTTCGTGCCCCGCAGCAACACCCCGATATTGTCGCCCGCCTGCCCTTCATCGAGCACCTTGCGGAACATTTCCACGCCCGTCACGATGGTCGTCTGCGTCGGCCGCAAGCCGACGATTTCAATTTCGTCGCCGACCTTCACGATCCCCTTCTCGCATCGCCCCGTCACCACCGTGCCGCGCCCGCTGATCGTGAACACGTCTTCGATCGGCATCAGAAACGGCTTGTCGATGGCCCGGGTCGGCGTCGGGATATAGGTATCCACGGCCTCCAGCAACTTCAAAATCGACGGGACGCCCAAGGGCCCCTGATCCCCCTCGACCGCCTTCAGCGCCGACCCCTGCACGATCGGAATCTTGTCGCCCGGAAAATCGTACTTCGACAGCAACTCGCGCACCTCCAGCTCGACCAGCTCCAGCAATTCCTTGTCATCGACCTTGTCCGCCTTGTTCAGAAACACCACGATGTAGGGGACGCCGACTTGGCGCGCCAACAAAATATGTTCCCGCGTTTGCGGCATGGGGCCGTCGGCCGCGCTCACCACCAGGATCGCCCCGTCCATCTGCGCGGCGCCGGTGATCATGTTTTTCACATAGTCGGCGTGGCCCGGGCAGTCAACGTGCGCATAGTGCCGGTTGTCCGTCTCGTACTCGACGTGGCTGATCGCGATGGTCATGATCTTGCTGGCATCCCGGCGCCCCTGACTCTCGCTCGCCTTCGCCACTTCGTCGTAGCTCACAAATTTCGCCATCCCGCGATCCGCACAGATCTTGGTCAGCGCACTGGTCAGCGTCGTCTTGCCATGGTCCACGTGCCCAATCGTCCCGATGTTCACGTGGGGCTTACGTCGCTCAAATTTCGCCTTCGCCATGATTCACTCCTTTTCTCAGAACGCTGTTTTCCCAGAACCCCAACCGTATACTCAGAATATTCAGGCACCCAGCGAGAGTCCCTTGCCTGACCTGGAGCCCACGACGCGAATCGAACGCGTGACCTCGTCCTTACCAAGGACGTGCTCTGCCAACTGAGCTACGTGGGCCCTCAATTCACAGTCTTCAGTCTTGATTCGCCCGTATATCCTCTGTACCTACCCGCGGTAGAACAGGCTGGATTGGAGCGGGCGATGGGATTTGAACCCACGACAGCCAGCTTGGAAGGCTGGAACTCTACCACTGAGCTACGCCCGCCCACGGTGAACCTACCAACACTTCACGATCCGCCGGCCACATGCTAACCCACACACGCCTGCGCACCGTCACATCGCCGTCATTATCGTCACGGCCGGAAACACTTTTATGCGTGATCCGGCTGTACAGGCTCGGTTTGGTGGGCAGGCAAGGATTCGAACCTTGGAAGCCATAAGGCAGCAGATTTACAGTCTGCCCCCTTTGTCCACTTGGGTACCTGCCCGCTAGACACACGTTCCCAAACGCAAGCAAAGACTATTTCTTTTCAAATAATCCCGAACCAGCACAGTTTCATTCTTTAGAGCGGAGAATGAAAGTAAGCCTCACCACGCACAGCGCCCCAGCAAAACGACAGGGCTGGAGTGCTGTTGAAGTGAAGATTGACCTGGCTTCGAAAGCAGCCGATTTTATTTGCGACGCGCGCCATTGTCAAGGGGGTATGTTCTATGCAGGAACAATTCTACAGCGTTGGGGGAGCAGCGCAGGCTCCACGTGCAGCAGGAACCAACCCGGCACCCTCGAGGGCGAGTTCGGCCTGGTGAATCATGTCTGCCGAACTCCCTAACACGTTCTTCATGAGCAGCAACAGTTCTGGGGATGAAAGACGAAAATCTGGCGCCAAAAATCGCTTGCGCGCCATCATCTTTTCATTCGGATCCTCTGGCTCATAATATCCGCTCAAAATTGCGCGCTGCTCCGCCTGAATGAGTCGGGCGATCCAACCGGATACATTGAGCGGCCGCCCTGACGATCGAGGCGCACCTGGTCCTTTTTTCTCCACTTCCAGTTGAGTCCATATCGCCCATCCCACAAACACCGCCCACGTTTCATTAAGCGCTTCCCACGACTCCGTCTCGCTAAGAAACCGTTCCTCTTTCAAATCTTTCTTTTGGAGCACTGGTGTAATGAGCACGTGCTGATAACGACACTGTTGCTGCTCACGAGCGAACGCCATCAGCGAGGCCTGCGCCGCCGACAACTGACGGGCCTGCTCGACAAAATCCATATAGGCATGAAACAGCTCGTGATACAGCGTCTCTAGCTCCTTGTGCGTCAACCTCCCCAGGGGACGCAGGGTCCTTCCCGCCGCATTCAGAGACAGCGATCGATCCAACACCATTCGATGCTCTGCCGGATGATACTCCGCGGCAAACGCGTGGAGATCTTCAAACTCAAACACCACAAACTGCGCAGGAATTTGCTCAAGAAACTGAGTTGGGAGATTGAGTTTTTTCGCTTCCGCCAACAATGTCCCCCAGAGTCGGGAGGAATCCGAAAGCGCCGCACCCGTCTCCGCCCTAGCCTGGCCGGACAGTACCTGCACCAGCAACATCCCAGCCGCCATCACGGGAAGTACTGCTCGCAGCCAACCGTGACATGAAAACATCCGACGCATGGTTATCCTGCAGCAAGGAAAGGACAGTGGAACGTCTAGTCAGGGTTAGACGGCGCGAGCGCTCGACTTAAACATACCGATCATGCTCATGGCCCCAGTCATGCGCAGAGCCTTCCTCGACCAGAGCCAACGTTTCAAAGAGACGGGGGGACACGTGGTCCAGGAATCGCGATGGCTTGGATAGCAACATGCCCGAACTTCGATCATACACATTGATCGGATAGGTCAAGAACAGGTGACGCTTCGCCCGCGTCACCGCGACGTACAATAGCCGCCGTTCCTCTTCTAGCTCTTCATCGGTGTTGAATGAGAAGACCGAGGGGAATTTCCCATCCACCACCCACAGTAGAAACACACACTGCCACTCCAATCCCTTGGCGGAGTGAATCGTAGACAACACCACCTGCTCATCGTCCCGTCCCACAGGCTCCACCCCAACGGCACTCCCGTCCGGCGGCGCGAGCGCCAAGTCAGCCAGAAACTCGGTTAGACCGGGGTAGCTCTCTGCAATAGTATGCAGATGGTCGAGATCCCGGATCCGTTTCGGATAGTCGTCATGGTGATCTTTGAGAATCGGCAGATAATATTCATAGACGCGGTTCACCTGTTCGGTCGGACTCAAATCGTCACTGTTCGAGAGGTTTTCGAGAACCAGGCCCAACTCCTGTAACGCCTTTCCCGAGCGGCCGCTGCTGTCTCGGAGCACTTGGTACGGATCGTTCACCCGCACCATAGCCGCCACCAAATCCTGCGCTTTTTTGGGACCGACGCCTTCAACCAGCATAAGCACGCGATGCCAACTGACTGCATCCTGAGGATTCACCACGACGCGCAAATGGGCGAGAAGATCCTTCACATGCGCAGCCTCAATAAACTTGATCCCGCCCCGCTTCACAAACGGCAACCCGCAGCGCGACAGTTCGATTTCCAGATCGAAGGAGTGAAAACTCGAACGAAACAGCACCGCCATCTCGTTCAGCGGGACGCCTTCTTCGCGCAGTTCGAGAATTTTTTGCGCTACAAATCGAGATTGCGCGTTCTCCCCCGCCGCCTCTACGAGCGCCGGCAACGGCCCGTCCAACTTACGCGTGAACAAATGTTTCGTATATTTCTCCGGCGCTTCTTGAATGATCTCGTTGGCCACGCTAAGAATCGGCTGCGTACTGCGATAGTTCTCCTCCAGCTTGTAGATCGTAGCACCGGGGAACCAGGAGGGGAATTCCATGATGTTGCGGAACGTCGCGCCGCGGAAGGCATAAATGGACTGCGAATCGTCACCCACGACCATGACATTGTCATGCGTGGCGGCCAGCTTCCGGATCAGTTCCGCCTGCAGCCGATTCGTATCCTGATACTCGTCTACTAAGAGATAGCGGAATTGCTGTGAGATCGTTCGTTGCGTGGGCTCATCTTTGGTCAGTAAGTCCCGCAACAACACGAGAAGATCGTCATAATCAAGCAGCTGGCGCTGGCGCTTCGCGGCCTGATAGGCACGTTGCAGTTTCCCAAGTGCATCCAGATGGTCTGCGAAGTGCGAGAATTCATCAAGCACAATTTCTTCCAGCCCACGGAGCGTATTCTCACACTTACTATAGATCTCCGCGATGGTTCCCTTGCGAGGGAACCGCTTATCTTTTTCATTGAGGCCCAATTGCGCGCGCAATAAGGCGATGAGGTCTTCGGCATCGCCGCGATCCATGATCGTGAAGCCAGGGTCGACCCCGAGCACTCGGCCATGACGCCGCAGCAGCATGTTGGCGACCGAATGGAACGTGCCGCCGCAGACCCGTTGGCTGCGCGACCCGATTAAGGCGCCGACACGCTCCAGCATCTCCTCAGAAGATTTCCTTGTAAATGTCAGGAGCAGAATGTGGGAGGGATCCACACCGGAATCGATCAGATAGGCGACGCGGTGCACGAGCGTCCGCGTTTTGCCGCTGCCGGCGCCGGCGATCACCAGTGCCGGACCGTCCGCTGCCGTCACTGCCGCATACTGCTGTGCATTCAGCTCCTTGGCATAGTCCAACGAGAGCTTTCGGACGATGTCGTGATCCGGTGTCCGTTTCAGGATGTACGGCTTACTGTCTCGATCCATATTGGCATCCGAGGTGGCGGTGAAGCACATGACGGGAGCGGACGCGCTGTATAACATACCACCGAACACCTTGCAACGACAGAGCGTGTTGGACAGCATCGATGATCGCTTCAGTCGAGATCAGCACTTGGACCTTCAAATCGGGTTGTATATGTTGTATATAATGCCGGACCAGCAGAGGAACTCTATGACGACACGGCCGTATTCGTTCGCTCAACAGTTGCAAACCGTGGCGGAGCTCATGCTCGCGGTGGCGGGAGAGTCTGTATCCGTCATCAAACGCGCAGCTCCGGAACAGTCTTTGAAGCTCAAACGCCAGGATGAATGGACCATTTACCTCGAATTCTTGCGCGTGATGTTCAACCTGACCGATCGCGTGTCAGCACTCCACCTCCCGCTCAAGGAGCAACCGCAATTCATGGACGAGTTGACCGACACGGTCATCGACCAGCTCAAAAAAGCCCTGGAGCCGGCCTTTGGGGCGGGCAACGACCAAACGGAAATCGTCCTGACGATCGGAACGGCCGTGGCCGAAAGCCGCCAGACCTATGAGCGCTATCGATTTCTGGTCACGGAAGACAGCCCGGCCAAGAATGACCTGTACCAGGACTTCAGCGATCGCATCGCCCGTGCGGTCGGGGCTCCTGGCAATGCAGGCGTGGCCGCAGCCGCCACGCTCTGTATCAGTGCCGTCATTCCAGCCCTTATTGGAATCTTCGAAGGTCAGACGCCGCCGGTTGTCGCGGACGCCACGACAAACCAGGCGAGGACTGAAGGAAGCAGTGCGTCTCGAGGAACCACTGGCGTCGACATTAAGCTGGTGAGTGTGATGTCGAGCATCAAAGGCGAGGAAGTCGAGACACGATGGGGGCTCCATCCGCGTTTCCGCCAAGACCTGACACAAGAGGAGGCGAAACAACTGACGACGACCATGAATCGAGTCGCCAAGATCCTCGGAGAGCGGTACGCCACTGTCGCCTTTTCTGACCAGTGGGCATCCTGGCACAAAGCCGGACACGCCTGACAGAGCATTCCGGAAGCATGACCCACGGTCAGCTTCCTCACCCATCGATTTCATTCCACGGAGGCGTCGTGCAAGCACCCGATCACATACAACCCCCTCAAGATACGGTTCCACAAAGCCTGCATCGACTTGGCGAGCTGGCACGCAATCTATGGTGGAGCTGGAACCAGACGGCACGTCAACTGTTTGAGTCTATTGACCCGACCCTCTGGTTTCTCACTCATCACAATCCGGTCCAGTTGCTCTCCGGCGTAAAACCCGAACGTTTTACCACCCTGGCCAGTGACCCGAATTTCGTGCGTCAATACGCCGCCGTGCTGCGCACCTTCGACGAATATATGAGCCATAAGAACACCTGGGCCGCCACGGAATTTCCCGCGCTCCAGAATTCTCCCATTGCCTACTTTTCGGCCGAGTTCGGACTCCACATCTCGATTCCAATTTACAGCGGAGGGCTCGGCATTCTGGCCGGGGACCATTGCAAGGAAGCCAGCGATCTGGGCATTCCTCTCGTGGGTATCGGTTTCATGTACCCGCAAGGGTACTTCAAGCAGCGTATCAACCCGGAGGGGTGGCAAGAAGCCACCTATGCACCGTTTAACCGCCATGATTCACCGATCCACCAGGCCATGACACCGAGTGGCATCCCCTGCTCCATCAAAGTCGAAATCGGCCACCGTCAGGTCACGGTGCTCGTGTGGCAAGTCCGTGCCGGACGAATGTCCCTCTATCTGATCGACACCGATGTACCCGAAAACACCCCGGAAGATCGGGCGCTCTCCGCTCGGCTCTATGGTGGAGACCAGGAAACCAGGCTCTGCCAGGAGTTTTTGCTCGGGATCGGCGGGGTACGAATCCTCCGCGCCCTCGGCATCAATCCCGCCGTGTGGCATTGTAATGAAGGCCATTCTGCCTTCCTGACCGTGGAGCGAATCCGCGAATTCGTCACAACCGGACACAGCCACGCTGAAGCCAGTGACCTGGTCCGCCAGAGCACCGTCTTCACGACGCATACACCCGTTCCAGCCGGCCACGATATCTTCCCGTTTCACCTGATGGATCGCTACTTCAGCAACTATTGGGACCAACTCGGACTCTCTCGGGAAGAATTCCTCCGCCTTGGCGAAACGCCCGAGAGCACGGGGCACGGCTTCAACATGACGGCCCTCGCGATGCGGCTGTCCGCCCACGTAAATGGCGTGAGTCGCGAGCATGGACGAGTCTCTCGACAAATGTGGCAACACTTGTGGCCGGGTCTGGCACAGGATCTCGTCCCCATCCGCAGTCTCACCAACGGTATTCACGCCCCCACCTGGATTTCCCCTGAGTCGGATTCCCTCTATGCCAAGTACCTCAGCCCAGATTGGGCGGAACGAATCGACGACCCGACCATATGGCAACGAGTCTCAGACCTGCCCGATGACGCCCTGTGGGACGTTCGGCAAACGACCAGACGTAAACTAATGCGGTTTATTCGTGAACGCGCGCGCGATGGATGGATTCGAGGCCATCTCCAACCCATGCAAGCCATCGCCAGAGGAATACTCCTGGACCCGGAAGCCCTTACCATAGGATTCGCCCGGCGGTTCGCAACCTACAAACGTGCCACACTGCTCTTCCGTGACCTCGATCGACTCAAACAATTGCTCCACAATCGGTGGCGACCGGTCCAACTCGTGTTTGCCGGCAAAGCTCATCCGGCCGACGAACCGGGACGATACTTCATCCACGAAGTCCTGAGCTTTTGTAACGATCACAAACTCGGGGGACATGTCGCCTTCCTGGAAGACTACGACATGCATATGGCAAAGTATCTGGTTCAGGGCGTCGATATTTGGCTCAATACTCCTAGAGCCCCCCTCGAAGCGAGCGGCACCAGTGGGCAAAAAGCCGCGCTCAATGGGGTGATAAATCTCAGCGTCCTCGATGGGTGGTGGCAAGAAGGCTACAACGGTGCCAACGGATGGGGGATTCAACCTTTGCCTGAGGGCTCGGATACGCAGGCGCAGGACGCTCACGATGCCGAACAGTTGTTTCGCTTACTAGAACAGGAGGTCGTGCCCTTGTTTTATCAACGCGACCTTGATGGCATTCCACGCGGCTGGCTTCACATTGTCAAAGAAAGCATTAGGACCATTGCACCCCGCTTCTGCACCAAACGGATGGTCAAGGAATACATGAGGCAACTGTATGCACCGGCCACCGCACGCACCCCGAACAAGTGGTAACGAGACTGGTCCCTGGCCCAGTCTCGTGCGAGGCCGCCGATGTTCTCCTTGGATGCTACCCGCTGGGCTTGTGCTGTTTGCTTGGGCCGTCCCTCATACAGCAACAGCAGCCTCATCAACGCCCAAGCCCACGGTCACCCCACTCGAACGAGAGGCGATGACCCTCTATCAGGCGGCCGAGTACAGCCGCGTGCTCGAGATCCTGCAACGCATACCCTCCGGCCAAGAGCCTGGTCCGAAAGTGATTCGTTATGGCATCCGGAGTCATCTCAAGCTTGGCAAACCTGAGGAAGCCTGGAAGTTATACGTCAAACTCGTCGCGAACAATCGTCCTGACGAGCCGGAATTGTTACGAGAAATCGCACGAAATGTTATTGTCACACGTGTCCGCGACTCACAGGAACATATCCGCATCGCCGCCTATACGGCGCTGGCTGACATGGGCGCGAGCGATACGTTACCGATCCTTGAGGACGGCCTTCTGGATTCATCAGCACTCGTCCGCGCTCGCGCGGCCGAAGCCATCGGCCGCAGCGGGATGGCTGGACGCTCCTCGGCTCTCAAACGGGCGTTACGTGATGAAGCACCCGGTGTTCGTATTGCTGCGATCAATGCGCTCAGCGATGCCAAAGTCACCGACATATTGGATCAACTCACAGAAATCGCTCGTATCGATGAAGGTCCTGAATCTATTTTTGCCCTCGCGGGATTGTATAAACTTGGACGAACGGATGTCCTGACCGATATCTCCAATGCCGTGACACTGCCCGACCCTGAAGTGCGCATGGCCGCATTAGGAACGTTGGGGCGCTTACGTCGTCCTGCTAGCTTATCCATCCTGAGCCAAGCCATCTACGACCCTCATCCTTCCGTTCGGGCCTTCGCAGCCGGTGCGTTAGGAGAATTCGGCAGCACTGAGGGCATCGCTCCACTGACACACGCGCTGAGTGACGAGAATCCGCGCGTTCGTAGCGTCGCCGCCTCCGGCATTGGCCGCCTGGGCGCGGCAGAAGGTCGTAGCGTCGTACAGACGCTCTTGCGCGACCCTGACGAGCACGTGCGCATCAGCGCGGTGGAAGCCTTGCTCCGGCTGGGTGATGCCAGTGCCATTTTGAATGCAACCGACCTCGCCCGACATCCCGATCCATCAGTACGCGCAGGTACTGCATATGCTCTGGCAGCCGCAACAACTCCCAATGCCCTGACAATACTCGAAAGGTTGCTCAGAGATCAGCAACCACTTCCACGACTCATGGCCGCCAGAGCATTGGGAAAATCACAACTGAAGTCGCTGATCCTTCCGCTCAAGACTGGTTTGCAAGATTCGGATCCCACCGTTCGCATCGCTTCGGCAGGAAGCCTGATCCACGTGTTGTCTAGAAAAGACAAGCAAGGGAGCGCCCGCTAAGGGCTGAGACCAGCATGCTCAGGCTCATAGGGCTATCGATGCTACTAGCGCTCTCGTTCGGATTCGGATACCTCTGGGGTAAACAGCCGACCAATAATCTTGAACAAATGGTGCGCGATTTTTCACGGAATGTAGTGGATACCACTCTTGGAAGTGAGCGGGATCTACACCGCCGTCAAAGTCTGGTGGATGCCAAATCCAGGGTGGTGCAAGCAAAGGCTGAACTCCACGACAAGCGTACGACCGATGCTGCGAGGGAGCTGGCAGAAGCCGTCGACTCACTCGAACTAGCCACACGTGGGGAAAAGCGGGCAGATCCTACTGCTCAGGTCATGGAATTGGCTGGAAAAATAAGGGAAATTCGTCTGGAATTGGCTCTTGGCAAGAAAGTATCTGCCACGAAACTGGATGACATCCAAAGAGAACTCGATATTCTCCTCCGCAGGTGAAGCTCGTACTAAACGGTAGCCGGTTGCTTCTTCCATTTTGCAAGAATGCGTTCGACCCGCATCTTGACTACCATATCGTGGTCTTTCAATAACGGCTTGATCGCTTCTCGACCACGTTCATCGCCAATAGCCTCAAGTGCTGCGGCAGCCGTCAAGCGAGTAAACCAGTCTTTATTTTGCAACATTTCGATCAACGGATCGATCGCTTCGGGTGATTTAATCCGTCCCAACGCAATCACCGCCTGTTTCCGCACCAATTCCTCTTTGTCCTTTAATGCTTTAATCAACCCCGGCAAGGATGGCTCACCAAGATTCACCAATGCATCGGTGGCATCCTCCATAAACTCATCGTTACGAAGCTGCTGCATCAGCGGTTCCAGGACTCGTTCATCACGAATCTTTCCCAGCGCCAAAATGGCGGACTTACGGACGTCCCAATCGCGAAGCAACTTGAGAAGCACCTCAACAGAAGGAGAACCGATCTGCCCAAGGCCATCAATCGCAACCTCTCGAACCTGCCAATCGCCATCCCGAAGTGCGTTGGCAAGTGGCTCCACGCATCGCTCGTCGCCCATTTCTCCCAGCGTGATCGCGGCTTCGCGCCGGACCACCCAATCAGGATCCTTGAGAAGGTCGACCTGAATGTCGATTTCATCTTTGACCTGCTCTTCCTCAAGAACTACTTCCTGCAATGGATCACTGAGGTCCTGGGCCTCTGCTGAAGAATCCAAGGACGCAGCTAATCCGTCCGAGACCTGATCGGTCAAAGTCTCGTCTGTAACTTGGCCTATAGGGGAAACAGCCTGGGCCTGCTCTTCTTTTTCACCACCGTGTTCCATATCGATATTCCTTGTCCCGCAGAGGGTAGGCGTAGTGATCAAGTCCCGAAATCCTGCAACCGTTCAGGATTTCGTCTCAGCTTGTTTTCCCGCCGCATGCTTCTTTCTCAACGAAAGTGCGCGTCGTTTACGCTGTACTCGCTTAAGTCGTTTGCGCAAGGAGCGAGCAGCCGGATCACCAGAACGTTTCGTGTCACCTTGCGCTTGCTTCGAAATTTTGTTCTTGAGTCGGACTTCGTCTGATTCACCGGCTGGTTTCTTTGCCATTCAGCTCTCAACCTCCACAGTTAAAATCGACAAACATAAATAATGACAGCGAAATCAGGCGTCACTATAGACCCGGCAGTTTAATCAAGAACGTGCGGGAGTGTCAACTGACGGCGTGCGACTTGCGCCAACTTATGAGACGATCAGACCGGGGACAGTGTGGTGCGCCGTATAGTCGGCAGCCAACATGTTGCCGATCCGGCGTTCACGTCGCACATAGAGGGCATCTTGCGGCATCATTCTGACTGGAACGGCAGGCAGTTTAACCCCTTCATCCGTTTGACCGTGTTGTCTCGCTGCAGAAGTATCCATATTCAATAACATGCCGGCCACAGCTGGTATCTTGGTAGCAGGGATGGGGGCGACCGGACGATGATCTCCAATTACCTCAATTTGCACGGCCGCGGTACCGATCTCAACCATGCCCAGTTCGCGCGCAGCAGCACGTGAGAGATCCAGCATTCGGCCTGCAACGTAGGGGCCGCGGTCATTGATGCGAACTTGGACGGATTTCCCATTAGTCAAATTAACCACGCGAACCACACTTCCTAAGGGCAACTTGCGGTGAGCAGCCGTATAGGCGGTCATATCGAAGACTTCCCCATTTGCTGCGAGTTTCCCGTGGAATTCCTTGCCGTACCATGAGGCGACTCCTTGATCCTTGATTCCAAGATCCAACGTGAGCTCACCTTTTGGTACGGCAGAACAGGCACTCAGGAGAAGACACCCAGCCAGGGGAACCAAAGCGTACCCAGCCTTACGACGGGAAAGTGTCAGGGAGTTCATATCCATAGAAGCACCTCGTGTGAACAGCTGTACATCACAGTCTGCCTGATGACCTTCGCACACAGTGATCGCAGGCTACGAAATTTTCTCCTTGGCGACAATACCGTCGGGGTAGCAAAGTCCCCTACAAACGAGCAGAGAATGCAACATTCAACGAAGAAGAAATCTACGATCTCACCTAACAATGCAGAATCGAGACTAAAGAACGCAATCCCTTTCTGTGTTGAGCAGAACGCCTGACCGCGAACAGTTCAAGATTGGACACCAGGGAAGACCATCGGGGGCCTTCATCGGCCAAACAATATGGCACACTAGCGACCCTACTTACGTTCTCCGCCTCGCCCTAACGAAATCGAATGGCCTGATCCTCGAATTTGGTATTGACGACAAATCGTTCGAAATTCTTTTCCAGCACTTCCGACAGAATATCTTCTCCATCCTGCGGCTCGAACCACAACACGTTGTCATGGCTACCGGAATGAGCATCGGTTCTGACAAGCGAGCTATGATCTTCGCGATTACTTGCCTGAATGACGAGCTTGCTTCGGGCTTCAATATCGGTAAGAAGTAGTCCGCGCCTGGCATCGACAGCCAGTTCGAGAATCTTACCGGACAGCACAATATCGGAGCCAGATTCTGTCGCGGACGGAGCAGTCTTGGCGTACTGCGCATGCCATCCTTTACGCTTGAGATAGTCGGCAAATGCCTGAGCGGTTTCCTCGCCTGCGCTGCCGCTAGACACATTAAAATATGTGTCCCCTCCCCACAGCGAACTTCGGCTCCCGATCTTTGTTCGATCGGCCCGACCATCTTCAAACGGGATCACCGTCACCCGAGGACCCGCCGTAGCTTTGACCACCTGCACCGCGCCATTGGTACTCTTGGGCTGCTTGGGGGTCAAATTCATCGGAATAATGTCGCCTTTTCCGGAGCAGCCCAGCAGGAGCAGCAACCCGACGGCGACCGGCGCAGCTATCCCCCGCACCCCATGCTGTCGAATCATAGAATCTCTCTACCTCCTTGTGAATAACAGGTCACGAACTTGGTCGTTCATCTTTGCTCATTGCGATGAAGAACGATTGATCGAACGGTGAGGCCGTCGCGAGTTTTGACATACTTCAACGTCACCTTGTCTCCCGCACGAATGTGACCGAGTCGGATCCGTTTTTTCCCGCGCACAATAGTGGCATCCTGTTTAAACACCGCCCCGACCACCGTTTCCTCATTCGTTCCCTGCTTCCCCCTGACCACGATAACGGAAGGGTCATCTGCTGCATTCACGGCTTCAACCGTCCCTTTGACCTCATACACGGTGTTATTAGCGGCATAGACTGAGGTCAGGAGACTTCCGAGGCCAGCAAGGGCCACGCAGAGTGCCGCGCCGATCACTAACACACCGAGCAGGCTCGGTCTCGGTTGATTCATGTCATTTTGCATCTCAGACGAACCTCTTTCCCGTTCGTTGCGTAGAGAAGCGTGGGCTAAAGTCGCGGAACTTTAGCAGTTACACACCGCGCTGTAAAGACGGACGAAGTCTTTTCCTGTCGTCCCGGAAGTGGAGAGACACAGCTCTCTCTTGACTGCGTCGAAGGCGGTCGGTAATATCCACCTCGATTTGCCACACCACGTGCTGTATTTACGAACAGCGAAAATCACACCCATCCAGCCGTCTATCTCGACTGCATGATCGAAGTTCGCAACATCACAAAACGGTATGGCCATCTCACAGCGATTGACCGCGTAACCTTCCGCGTCGAGAAAGGTGAGGTCTTGGCCTTCCTTGGCCCAAATGGCGCCGGGAAAACCACCACCATGCGCATCCTGACCTCCTTCATCCCCGCGACGGAAGGGACCGCGCAGGTTGCAGGATTCGACTGCGCAGACCAACCGGATGAGGTGAAAAAGCGCATCGGGTATTTGCCGGAAACGCCTCCGGTGTATCAGGAGCTCACGGTCTCCGAATATCTCGCCTTCGTCGGCAAACTTCGCGGACTCAGTGGCGCGGACCTGACCGCCGGTATGAATCGTGTTGTGGAGCGGCTTTCCTTAGGATCTGTCCGTCATCGGCTCATCGCCAATCTATCGCGCGGGTATCGCCAGCGGGTCGGCCTCGCACAGGCGCTGATCCACGATCCACCGGTCCTGATCCTGGACGAACCCACCGTCGGTCTCGACCCAAAACAAATTATCGAAATCAGAGAATTGATCAAGAGCCTGGCTGGCTCTCACTCAGTGATTTTGAGCACGCACATTCTTCCTGAGGCGACTGCCGTCTGTCAGCGCGTGGTCATCATTAATGGCGGCCGGATTGTCGCCGAAGACACGCCGGACCAGTTGTCCGCCCGGCTCCGGCGATCGGAAAAGATCAGCGTGACCCTCAAAGCCCCTCCGGCAAATGTCCTCGAACGCTTTCGGACCGTCGCCGGAGTCGAGCATGTGATGACGACTCCTGATCCCCGCACGATCCTCATCGAATGTGCTCTAGGCAGAGATATCCGAGAAGAAGTCGCACGCTATGCAGTGGGACAGGATTGGGGATTGCTCGAAATGAAACCCGTGGCGATGACCTTGGAAGACGTCTTCCTCAGGCTGACCCAACGCGAAGACGGTCTATCCAAAACGGACGACACGACCGAAAGTGAACGATACTAACGCGATGCCACCGGTTCAAGCCATTATCGCGAAGGAACTCCGCTCATATTTCGTCTCTCCGATCGTCTACGTCGTCGGTGGCGTGTTCCTGCTCACCTTTGGCTTCCTCGCGTATCTTTATATTGTGTTTACCGGGGCCCAAGCGATTCAGCTGATGCAAATGCAGGGCGGCACCGCGCAGATTAACCTGAACGATCTGGTATTCCGCAATCTCTTCGCCAGTATGCGGTTCGTGCTGCTGTTAATTCTCCCCATTCTGACCATGCGGCTCCTGGCTGAGGAACGAAAGCTCAGGACCTTCGAATTCTTGATGACCGCTCCGGTGCGGGTCAGCGAGATTATTGTCGGGAAATTCATCAGCGTGTATCTGGTCTTTATCGGGATGCTGCTCCTCACCACCTTGGTGCCGCTCACGCTGGCCCTCTTCAGCGATTTCGACTGGTATCCGGTCCTGACGGGCTATCTCGGCATGACACTCCTTGGAGGGTTCTTCCTGGCCGTCGGCCTCTTTGCCTCATCCATCACCGAGAATCAAATTGTGGCCGCTTTTACCAGCTTCGGCCTTCTCTTGATGTGTTGGCTGTTGGCAGGCCTCGGCTCACTCTTGGGTGACACGCCGGCTGGCCACGTGGTCTCGTACCTCTCGTTCATGGAACATTTCGATCATTTGGTCCGTGGGCTGGTCGACACGAAAGATTTGGTTTATTACGTGAGCGGCACCGTCCTCATGTTGTTCCTCGCTCACCGAGTGGTGGATTCGTCACGATGGAAATAACTCGTCGCACCCTTCCCATCGGCGCCATCGGAACCGGCCTGGCTCTTGCCGGAGTGATCGCCTATTCCCTGGTCCCCGACCAGCTCTGGCTCGTGACGCTCCTGGAAGGGCTGGCCCTGGCTTGCCTGATCTGGGCGTTCGCTATCCACTTCGATCGTCTCAAGACCTTCTCCTCCCAACGATCGACCCGAATGGGCGCGAATAGCGCACTGATGGTGGCGCTGTTTGTGGCAATCCTCGCCATCGTCAATTTCCTTGCTGCTCGACATTCAATCCGTTGGGATTTCTCCGAGAATCAGAACTATACGCTCGCGCCGGAAACCTATCGCGTCCTTCGCAACATCCCCCGAGACGTCAGCATTACGGTGTTCACAAGGGAAAAGGATCCCGGCTACCAGGCCTACAAGGAACGATTGGATAGTTATCGACAGGCCAGCTCCAAGCTGACGGTCCAGTTCATCGACCCCGAGCGACAGCCGAAAGTGGCACAAAACTACGGGATCACCCGAACCGACATCGCCATCTTTGAAAGCGGTCCACAATCGGTTCGTATTACGTCGCCAGCTGAGGTCGAGATTACCGGGGCCCTCCTCCGCGTGTCCAAAGACACGAAGAAGCGGGTTGTATTCCTGGAAGGTCACGGTGAACGAAGCCTGGATGACACGGACCGCGGCGGGCTGGCGTTGACCAAAGAAGTGCTGCAAAAACAAGGATATGACATCGGCACCGTCACCTTGCTCCAGGAATCCGCCGTACCGGAGAACACCGATGTCCTGATCATTGCCGGCCCGCGGCGGGCTGTGACCAAAGAGGAGAAGGAACGCATTCAAACCTATGTCGCCAAGGGGGGACACCTCCTCGTGCTGGTCGATCCCGACACACAGTCAAACCTGGACGATCTGCTCAAAGTCTGGGGCCTTGAACTGGGACCAGGGGTCTTGGTTGATCTGCAAGATCGACTCGCGCAGGGTGACCTGACCGCCCTCTTGGTTCGCACCTTCACCGACCACGAAATTACTCATGAACTCACCGCTGCGGTACTGTTTCCACTGGCCCGCCATCTCACGTTCCAGGAAGAGCAAGGAAAAGATTGGGACTATGTCCCGCTCGCACGCACCTCGCCGCGCAGCTGGGCTGAAACCGACATGAAGGGTCGAGTCGTCAGCTATACCGAAAAAGAAGACGTCCAAGGTCCCCTGGCGCTGGCCGCAGCCTTGACCCCGAAGCAAACGCCCGAGGAAGGCAAGCCACGTCCCGCCATAGTGGTCGTCGGCAATTCCGCATTCGCCAGCAACGGGTTCATCAACTTCGTCGGCAACAGTGACTTTTTTCAGCGCACAGTGGGATGGCTCACGGAAGAACGGGATCTCATTTCGCTCACACCCAAAGATCCCGCACTTCGACCCTTTACCCCCAACCCGCTCCAGGAACGCATTCTGCTCTACGTCCAAGTCATTCTGCTTCCGGCGATGACCGTCCTCTTCGGACTCCTGGTTTGGCGAAAACGGCGTCGTTTGTAGGGCCATGACGCGCTATTGGCCAACACTCATACTGGCAGGCGTATTAGCAGGACTTGGACTCTATCTGTATCTCGTCGAACTCCCCGACGAACGTACCGAAGTCGCAACCGCCACCCAAGCCAAACAAATTCTGCCGTTCAGCGAGGCGCAGATCAACGCACTGACAGTCCGCGGGCAGTCCGGCGAAGTGGTACTAACTAAGACGCCCGGCCAGTCATGGACCATCACCGCCCCCATTCAAACCGACGCCGATCAGCGGCAAGTGCAGGCCTTACTCCGCGCCCTGGTCACGGGAAAAGTCTCACGCTTGGTCGACAAACATCCGGCCTCGCTCGCTCCGTTCGGTCTTGATCATCCCTCGACGATCGTCACGCTGACCGCGGGAGACAAACAGGAAACCCTCTCGATCGGAGACGCCGGCCCCCTGTCTTCCACTCTTTATGTCCTCAGAACGTCCGACGAAGCCGTACTCTTGACGGACCTGGCGCCCAAAGATTTTCTAAACAGGAACCTGCTATCCTTCCGCCGCAAAGAATTGTTGCAGTTCAACCAGCAAGAGACAGAGCGAGTGCGACTCACGTATCCCTCGACGGAAATCGTGCTCTACGCGCTCGACGAAAAGCCAAAAAAGAAATGGAAAATCCGCTATCCGATCGAAGCCGAGGGAGACCGCATCGAGATCCAAGCGCTCCTCTTTCGGCTGGAGGATCTCAAGGCACTGGCGATCGTGGATCAGGGACCTGAACGGGAAAAGCTCGCACCCGCGCTGATCAAGCCCAAAGTGAAAGTCACCTTGCACGCGGCAGGCGTCGACCACGTGGTACGCATCTTTCAACCGGACCCGACCAGTGGGGAAGCCTATGCCCAAACCACCCCGGAGGGCCCCATTTACAAAGTCAGTCCCTCAGCGATCAAGGATCTCACCAAAGACCTCTTCACCCTCCAAGACAAGCGGCTGCTCGGAGTGGATACCGGCGAGATCGCCATGCTCTCGATCAAAACACGCGATGAGCAGTACGTGCTCGTCCATGACCGAAATGAATGGATTCTTGAGGATCAGCCAACAGAGAAGATCCGCCAGGACGTGGCGGACTTGCTCGTCAGCCGTATCGTCAATCTGCCGGCTGAAGAACGTGTCCTGAAGCAAGCCGGCCAGCTTGCGCCCTATGGCCTCGTAGCCCCCGCGGCTGAGTTCGTCGCCACCGGCAAAGATGGACGCCTTGCCGGACGCCTCGCGATGGGGAATCAAGTCGGCGGCCTCGTCTACGCCATGGGTCGACGAATTCCTGGAGTCTTCCAGGTACGCCCCGACCTGCTGGCGCAAATCCCCTCTCGACTGGCGCTCCTGAACCAGGGACAGATGACACTCCCCTAAACCTCCTGCCAGAGATGTTTCCAGATTGAGACGGTTTATGGTACTGTGCGCCCATCGCCCTTGATCAAGGAGGATCCTTCAATGACGTACTCGCGTTCTCACGGTGCCATTGCCTTGTCCTTATCTCTTCTCTTCCTCAGCGCCTGTGCCACGGAAGAAGCCATGACCAGCGGCGGATCGACACAGGCCTCCTCATCGAGCGCTTCGACGAAGACCGCCGCGCAGGCCTATGACTCGCTTCAATCGTGCCTGGCACGCATCCAACCCGGCGGCACCGCCGGTACTCGCATGCTCGCGGAAGAAGGTTGCCGGAAGGACGAGGCGCTTCGCCAGTCCGTTGCCGGCAATGCCTCCGCAAAGAGCGGGAATCGGGCGGCTGCCGGAACCGCCGGTGATACACTCGAGGCCTGCATGTCCCGAATTCCGAAAGACGGGACGGCCGGACAACGGATGTTGGCCGAAGAGAGCTGCCAGCGCGATCAGGCCAACCGGCGTTAACGACACCGTCACTTACGCTTGACGCACCTCCGACCGTGACGACGCCCCGTCGGAGGTGCATCAGCTCTGTGGACAATTTCTCCCGCTTTCAGTATCGTACCTCTACGCCCCCGTAGCTCAGTTGGATAGAGCAGCGGTTTCCTAAACCGCGGGTCGCACGTTCAATTCGTGTCGGGGGCACCATCCACACCCAGCC
Source organism: Nitrospira sp. (assembly GCA_031315995.1). GTDB lineage: Bacteria > Nitrospirota > Nitrospiria > Nitrospirales > Nitrospiraceae > Nitrospira_A. The sequence goes on along the minus strand of JALDRG010000005.1, from coordinate 247,367 downwards.
TCCATTGAGCCGTACTCCACTGCGCCCACAGTCGTGACTGTTGAGAGGCTCTGTGCGGTTCAGAATCTCTCCGATACCTCTTCTTCGGTCCACACGTCACGCATGACCTGAGGTGCCCTCCGGTGATTTTCTGCTGATTCCTCCAAGTCACTGATTAATACCAAGTTCAAACGGCGCGCCGCTCTCCCATCAAAACCGGAGCGAGGACTCGACCAGCACTTGCCTTTCGCACGACCACCCTTAGGCCTTCCGGCTCAGCGCAAAATGTTGCTAGTGCACAGTTCTTTGCGCCGATTCTCGACTTCCACCTAGAACGCTTTTGCGTTGGATCGCTACCGTCGCTTAAATAATCAAGGCGTTACGACCTGGCCGCGGATCGGTACCAAGATTGCAATGGATGCTTTACATCACAAAGGAGTCCACATCATGATTGAGTTTCCGTTGATCCTAATCGGTTATGCACTTCTGCCACTCGTCGCCATCCAGATCATGATCAGGGCTGACCGACCCAAACAGACGGGCGACCAGAACGGCTTTCCTCAGGTCGAGATCGTATAAGCCTGCGGCGGTTCTGTTGGTCATGAATGGAACCGCCGCCTTTCCTACGGCCCGGCTAGTCCAGGCCTGTTCCACTCTCCCTGCTCTGTTCGCATCACCCTGCAACGTCCCGATGGAACGGGTCGACTCATCGACCAATTCCTCACAGACTGCGGCAACGGTCGATCGTTGCCGCATCGACTGCAATCAACTCACGTGCCGAGTCGCCATCAAACGCGTCCGCAGAAGGCGCCACAAAGCCATCCTCTTAGTCCGTTGTTCGTCTCTCGGTACATCTCGGCTGCAATCCCTGACCAGGCGCGTCACGAATCACGAAGGCCGAGAACGCTTCTGGCGGACTGTATCCGCATCTCGCCATGGATGAATCACATAAGTAGGTCAGGCTATGGCGGCCTTGTCGCGGTCGGATATTCGAAGCACCTCGACGAATAGAGCAGACGTAGGTAGAATTGTTCATGTATACTGTCGCTAATTGACCAATGCATCCGACTGCACGCCGTGACGGCCCGCAGGAAATTCTTGTCGTAAGAGTCCCATGAAGCCGGTGAATTTGTTCCTGTATTTGGCGATACTTCTCCTGGCAACAGCCGGTTGCCATGGGTATGCGTTTGTCGAAACCCCGACGACGGATGGCTTCCACTCAAAACTCCCCGCCCCCTACACTCGCGCCGTCGTCTGGGGTGGTCGTCCCGACACGGTCCAGAGTGCGAGTACCTGGTTGCTCAAAAAGGGAATTCTCGTCGTGGACCAGACGAAAGTGCTGCAGGCGGCGGCCGACCAGAAAGTGAGTCTCACCGGCTATCAGTACCTTGAAACAGACGTGCTGCGAATGGCCAAACTCGTAGGCGCGCGGCTGGTGGTGTTTAGCAATGCCGAGATAGGAACCTGGGAGGCGCTCGATTGGAGCACCGGCTTCCCTCACAGCCAACGGGTCTATTCCGCCACGATTGCCCTCAGGGCCGTCGATGTTAATACCGGCGAAATTGAATGGAGCGGCAAGGCTCAATCGACTGAACGGTTCGGCAATATCGAAGAAGGTATCACCCTCCTGACCTGCCATGCCCTCGCAACGGCCTGGGGCATACGAAACCCAGGCGCCGTCGCACCGGAAAACATTTGCCCTCCGGGGTCCGGGCTCATGACCAGCGAAGTAACCGCTCCTAAGCCCCTGGCTACCCCGGCCGCATCAAGTAGAGATAGTTCAACCGGCTCGACGAACTACTAGCAGTCTCTCTGCCGATCCTTCCGCAAATCCTTGTACCGACGGTTTGCTCCTGCCCCTTGGCGCACGCCCGAAGGCTTCCCTTCCGCTCCTCCAACGCGCAAACTCGCTCTTTTGTCGATTTTTTCAACCCGCGCGTTATACTCAACACTGCCGTCCCACAATGGGCGTTCGCCTTGCACCCCCTATGGTCCATTATCTTGCCGCCGCGCTCCTGAGCCTCATCGCGACCTCAATGGTAAGCGCCGCTGAGAATCGCCCATTTTGGACGGAGCAAGCGCTGTTTCACTTTGGCGACGATGTATTTTTTACCGGACGATCTTCTTGCGCCCCGAACGTAGAAGAGGGGCGTCAACGTGCCTACATCGCCGCCGTCCAAGAGGTCAAGAACTTCACAGGTACCCAGGAAATCGGAGGATTTCCGATGGACACACAAATGATTTTCGAAGACTTGCGTCCCGCCGACTGCACGCAAGGACTCGTCACGGTGTGGCGATTGCTGCGCGTGCCTCGCTCCACCTTGGAATCGCTCACCAGTCGCACCAATCCCGGTACGCAGAAAGACATTTCCCCAATCGTGGCACAAATCACGGCGATCCGAAATCTGACGCCGCGCGTCGGCATGCTGCGCGACGAGATCTGGAACCGATACGGCCTCCCTCGATCTATCTGGGCGCGTCCCGATCAGGGAGAACTGATCTGGGATTACTCTCAATTCGGCTTGACCATGGTGTTCAATCAGGACGATGTATTGACGCGCTGGCGATTGAATGGGCCACACCCCCGATCCAGCGAGGACAACTCACTGACACCGCGACAGGCCTCACCGACAGGCAAGGATCTTCCGACTATCGACCTCACGGTCCGCCTCCAGCAACTCGAGGAGCAACAAGACCTCGATCGGCGCCGCCAGGCCCAGCGTTATTGCACCGTGCGCTTCGCAGAGGTCCCTGAATCCTTACGCCCCAAACCGGGCAGTTGCGAACAACGTGAATACGAACGGCTGAGAGAGCAACAACGTCCCTTCTAAGGCCGCGGGACACAGGCCCCGCCACAGAGGAGTTCACCATGGCCCCAGACGGAGTGCCACTCGCGACGATCTTGATAGTCGACGACGACCCCACCACGTTGCTCCTAGGGAGCAAGCCCTTACGGGATGCCGGCTACACGGTTCTCCAGGCGCCGGGCAGCGCCGAAGGCCTCAGACTCTCTGCTGAACACCCCAAACCGATACATCTCATCATCGCCGATGTCTTCCTCCCTCCACCCGGTTTTCAACTCTCCGTCGAGAAGAACCCCTATCCCCGTGTGAACGGCCTCGACATGGTTGAGCGGCTCCTCCAAGACAAGCGAGAGATCCGCGTCATACTCATGTCCGGCAGCCCCGGCCATGAGTTACAGAATCGAGGCCTCGTGCGAGAGGGATTGCCGTTTCTCAAAAAGCCCTTTACCAGTGAAGCACTGCTGTCGCTTGTGCGACAGGTTTTAGCAGGGCCTCCTGCCACTCCCGATCCAAAGAACGCGACCCGATCCGGCAATGGTGACGTCGAGTGGGTTGACTGAAGACCCTCGCTACCTGATTCTCTCTCATCGCCCAACGGACGCAAGCGAGGGATTTCTTGTCAGGCAACACCCTCTCGGATAAACTTTCTCCACAGGGGTACCGGACACATGGCACGAGCAAAAGCCAGCGAACCGCAGCGCAGTCGATCGAAACCGAATCCCGTAGAAGAACTCAACCGCGGCATCACCACGCTGCGCGAACTGAGCACACAAATCGACGACCTCAGCCAGGATGGATTCCCCTACCGTGAAGCGGTCCGAGCGAGAACCGAGCTCTCTTTCCGTGAAACGATTCGGCGGCTGTTCGGCGAAAAATCACCGGAGTATCAAGCGCATAAGAATCACAAGCTCCGAATCGGCAGTCGTACGGAGTCCGCACAGAGCACAACGCTGGTCAAGGACTTGATTATCGCCCTGGAGAACCAGAAAGCCGACCTCCTAGGCCTCAAACCAAACGAACCACCAGCGCCGCCACCAACGGCCCCTGATCGCTCCATGCGAACGCCGGTTTCCCCGATCCAGCCTTCCGATCCTATCGCACGCCCCAACGCTCAGAACGCCCCCCCCCTTGCCGCTGTGACCATGACCAGCACACCGATGACCGTCTCGGTAGCCATGACGACGAACCTCAGCCAGATCACACAGGCCATGGCTCCGATCGTCCTAACGGCACCGGTCGCCGCGACGACTGCACCAATGCCGCCTGCGCCGGAGACTGCATCTCAACCGGTTCGCGAAACATCAATCCAGCGCGCGCCGCAGCCACCGTCATCTCTTCCACTGAGCCCCGTGGCGGCGAATGCCGCCGTGGTCCCGGTTGAGAAAATCGTGCCCCCCCAGAGTCCCGCACCCTCGTTGCCCGAAGTACCTGCGCTTTCCCCTCCATCCACGAATGCCGCACCACTACCAGACGTGACAGTGCGTCCGGTGGTCACCACAGCCGCAAGTCCGACAACGGCACCACTAGGGACACCCGTTCCATCGGGAACCATCCCTCCTCCACCGAGAGTGACGCAGGGGCCTGCTAATCTACCCGCGTCTCCCATTGAGCCGCCTCCACCAGTCCAATCGATTTCGAATTCGATAGACGCGCCGGCGGCCTCACCGGCCCTAGTCACCACCGTTGCGCCTGCGTCGAATCCATCCACACCCGCGCCTGCAGGGGAAAAACAGCAGCACAACGATCTCCCCGGCCTTCGCGAGGTTCGACCTATGCTGTCTATCCCGGACGCACCTCTTCCTGCTGCTTCCGGCATTGAGCCCAAACCAGTTTCGCTCGTCGCACCCGTCGTCACACCACCCACAACGGCGACGGTGCTCGCAGCGCCCGGGGATTCGAGCATGAATAGCAGCCAATCAGAGACCACAACGCTCGACATCCTCCGGAGAATGTGTGCCAGATTCCACCTGGTGGCTCGACAACTTCGTTTGCGAAAGGAATATCGACCGACGCTGGAAATCACCGATGAGCAGGACCTGCAGGACCTGTTTTACGCCCTCCTCCGCTTGCAATTCGATGAGGTTGGAACGGAAGAGTGGGCCCCGGTCTATGCCGACGGCGCCAATCGAACCAGCTATCTCCTCGACTGGGACAAAACGGTGGTCGTCGTCAAACAAACCCGTTCAGGGTTGACCATCAGAGATATCGCCGAGCAAGTCACAGCAGACAGCGCCCGCTATTCCGAGCGCCCAAACGGAGCCACCCTGTTGTGCTTTATCTATGATCCTGACGGGCGAGTAGGAAACCCTCGCGGGCTGGAGGCCGACCTGTCAACCGTCAGCGACGTGTATCGGGTGGAAGTCATCGTGGCGCCGAAGTAGTCCGTCGCGCCGGCGTCCATCCTGTCCACGCGCGGTGGGTTCTGTTGACTTCATCCGGACCAATCCGCTAGGTTTCGATTCGTGGGCAGGCATTGCGGCTGCGCCACACCACCTCACGGGAGATCCCCCTCCATGTCCGACCGAGCCTACGTGTTGATCACCGTTCATCCCGGCCAAACCGCCGATGTCGTGAAGGCTCTGGGGGACATCAAGGAAATCAAACAAATCGATCCCTGCTGGGGAAAGCCGGACATCTTCACGATCGTCGAAATTCCCCATCAGGACGCGTTGACCCAACTCGTGCTCGCGAAGATTCATGCCATTCCCGGTGTCGATCAGACGGACACGCATCTGGTCTATCGCCTTCAGGAAGGGAAGCTAAAATGAACGCGTGTGTCGCGCGCATCATGGCCGTAGTCGTCCTCGCAGCGGGCACTGGGTGCGCGGGCGGTCCACTCGCTCCTGAGCCCGATGTGATGGAGGTGACACTCCCGGTTCCCGCCGAGCAGGTCAGAACGGCGCTGGCCGATGTCCTGACGCAAGGAGGCTATGAGGTCGAGGAGGATGACGCCGGCAATGTCACGACGGGAATGCGGCAGGAAATCAGGAGCCCATGGAACGGACTGTTGCGCTGGAGATTCGGGGTAGGCAAGAGCCGAGTGGAGGCACGGGTGGTCCCGCAAGACAACCAGACCTCGCGGGTGCGCCTGCAGGTGTTTCATCGCGGGAAGGACGGGCTCTTCGACTCCTGGGAGGATGCGGAGACGCCCCTGCCGCAGAGTGCCGCGAATGAGATTCGCCTCATCAAGAACGCGCTTCGAGTATTGTAAGGCCGATCTATTTTTCCTCGGCCTCTTCGCCGAAGTCCAACCCGAACCGCTCCGCCATCCGATACAACGTGCGCCGATCGATTCCTAGTATCTTCGCCGCCTTGACCTTGTTGCCCCGCGTCTCTTTGAGCACACGCGCCAGATGCCGCTTCTCGACCTCATCCAAGGTCAACAGCGCGTCCTGATCCTCGCCGGCAGAGACTCCCTTGAGCATCTCTGCCGAATCCGACCCACCCCTGATCGACTCCGGAAGATCTTCGGGCAGCAAGAGCGGGCCGTGGCTGAGCGAGACCGCCCGCTCCACGGCATTTTCCAATTCACGCACGTTTCCCGGCCAGTGATAACGCTTGAGCAACGCCATCGTTTCCGGCAAAAATCCCCTCACGTGCAACGATTGCTTGGCGTATTTTTGCAAGAAATGATGTGCGAGCATGGTAATGTCCTCGCGTCGCTCGGCCAGTGACGGAAGGGCAATCCGCACCACATTGAGACGGTAATACAAGTCGTCGCGGAACTTGCCCTCCTTGACGAGTGTGGCCAGATCGCGATTGGTGGCGGCAATGATTCGTACATCGACCTTCACCGAGGAGGTACTGCCGACACGCCGCACCTCTTGCTCCTGCATCACCCGCAAGAGCTTCACCTGAAGCGACTGGCCGAGATCGCCGATCTCATCGAGGAACAAGGTCCCTTCATTGGCGGCCTCGAACAGCCCCGCTTTTGCCCCGACGGCTCCCGTAAAGGCGCCCTTCTCATAGCCGAACATTTCCGACTCAAGCAGATGATCGGGTAATGCGCCGCAGTTGACGGGAATGAACGGTTTCTCACGCCGCGGACTGTTTAAATGCACCGCCCGCGCAATCAGCTCTTTTCCCGTTCCGCTCTCCCCTTCGATCAGCACCGTGCTCCGCCCCTCGGAAACCCGGGCTACCAGCTTGTAGACTTCCAACATCGCCGGGCTGCTGCCGACCAACTGAGACCAGGGTTCGCGTATACGCGCATCGTCACGAAAGCGGGCATTCTCCCGAACCAGCCGGCAATGTTCCAAGCTGCGTTGGACGACGAGCCGGATATCTTCTTTTTTGAACGGCTTCGCCAAGTAGTCGTAGGCCCCTTGTTTGATCGCTTCGATCGCGCCCTCCAGAGATCCGAATGCCGTTAGCAACACGATCGAGGTCTCCGGACTGAACCGTTTGAATTCCTTCAGCACGAGAAACCCGTCGCCCTGTTCCATCCGAATGTCGGTCAAGACCACATCGGCACGCGATTGTTTGCCGCGTTCCACGGCAGCCTGACCGCTGGAAAATGCCTCGACTTCATACCCTTCCATCACCAACGCTTCCGCCAGCAGGGTGCGCGCGGCCTCGTCGTCGTCCACTACGAATAGTTTCGCCTGACTCATGTGAGTCCCTCTCCTATATCACGGCCGAGTCTGCCTGCAAACCAGGGAGCACCACAGTCACCGTCGTGCCTATTCCGACTTCACTCTGAAGCGTCAAACGGCCGCCGTGCGCCGACACGGCTTCGCGACTCAGAAACAACCCCAACCCGGTCCCCTTACCGATGGCCTTCGTCGTAAAAAACGGCTGGAAGGCTCGATCCACATCTTCCTGGGGCATCCCACATCCCGAGTCCTTCACCACCATCATGACCACCGTCCCGAGATCGGACCGACCTGTGCAAGACGCACTCTCCATCTCCTCCGGAGAGGCCTGACGCAGTGTCACCGTCACCGTCACATGCCCTCTCCCCGCTGTGGCAGCCAGCGCATTGGTCAGAAGATTCACTAACACTTGATGGATCTTTTCAGCGTCTGCCCACACCAGCAACGCCGGGACCACCGCGGCCTGAAGCGTCACGCCCTTCGCATGGAATCCCGGTTCCATCAACGCAACAACCGGCTCGATCAGGCGTTCGGCAGGGTACCATGTCGGCTCAGGCTTCCGTTGCCTGGTCGATGACAAGAGATCTTGAATGATCCGTACCACACGATTCAACTGTTCATCGATGATGCCGATCCGTTTGTGCATGGCGGCGGTGACACCCGGCTCCTCCGCCAGCGCTTCCACATGCCATGCAATCGAATGTAAGGGCGTCCCGACCTCATGCGCCACAGATGCCACCAATTGCCCTACCGCGGCCAACCGTTCCGATCGCGCCAGCTTGTCTTTGACCTCGACCAACTGCGTATTCGCCCGCAGCAGGTGCTCCGTTTGAGTGGCCAGAGCGGCTCTGGCTGCCTCTTCACGGGCTTTACGATCCTCCCAGGTCACACCGATATACGCTACCCCCGCCAGCACACAGACCACCATGATACGATTCACCACCACGGCCGTGAAACGATCTTTTTTCTTTCCCGGCTGGAAGAGACCGATAAACGTCACCAGCACGCACAGGGCCAGAGTCAAGACCATGAGCGGTCGATTTCGGACGGTGGCCACCAGCAAGATCGGCAAGACAAAACCGAATGCGCCCACCACGTTCAATGGGAACATCCATTCCATCACCGTGACGATGAGAAACAAACAGGCGGAGATGGCGAGAACCACCTGATTCCGATTCTTCATGGCGATGGCCTGCCGCGCAGGATGGATGGCCTAGGAGGTTGAGGTCGGAGGACGGTGAACACGCACGGCTGCGGCGAGTGATTGTACGCGTTCATCCCGTTGGAGTTCCTCCAGAGACAGCGATAGTTTGCGCGACCAATTCGGATAGGCATCCAGCGTACCCGGCAAATTCATCTGCATCGCCTCACCGATCACATCGTCGAGGTTGGCCATGACGATCCAGGCCGGCGACGACGCAAGATAGGCATGAATGGCCCGGCACAGGGCCGGCGTCATCGCCGGAACCTGGTCCGACTGATCGCTCAGACCGGAAGGCAAGAGTCCCGCCGCGTGCAAGGCCCCAAGGATCTGTCCCCTGTCCCGCATCCGCGCCTCCAGTGCCTGCTGGACGGCCTCTTCGTTCACATACATGCCGAGCCTCGCTCGCAATCGGATATCTTCCCCTGTCCAATAGCCGGTCAGAGTGGGAAGGTCATGCGTGGTGACGACCGCAAGCGATTGATCGGGATAGGCCGATGGCGCCTTGCAGGTCCCATCCCCGTTTCGCTCAAAGTAAAACACCCGATAGGAGAGGATGTGATAGCGCGCCAGCTGCTCTCGCACATAATCAGGCACGGTCCCCAAATCCTCTCCGATGACAAGTGTTCGTGCGCGCGTGCTTTCCAGCGCGAGAATCCGCAGCAGATCTTCTGCTGGATACTCCACATACGCTCCCACCTCCGCGCTCAATCCGCGAGGCACCCAAAACAGCCGGAACAGCATCATGACATGGTCGACGCGAATCGCCCCGCCTTGACGGAGCGTTTTCCGGAGCAGCTCAATGAATGAGCGATAGCCAGTGGACTTGAGGCGCAACGGATGAAACGGAGCGAACCCCCAATTCTGTCCTTGCGGCGCGAACGCGTCCGGCGGAGCGCCACAATCGGCGCCGAGCGCCAGCACATCCTGCAGCATCCAGGCCTCCGCTCCGTTGCGATCACTCCCCAGTGCCAGATCGGGATACAACCCGACCGTCATGTGCACCTGCGCCGCTCGGGATTTGGCCGCTCTGAGCTGATCCGCCGCTACCCACTGCATATACTGAAAGAACCGAACCCGCTTGCGATGTCGTCTAGCAAACTCCCGCAACGCCGGTGACCCCGGGGTCCGATATTGTACCGGCCACTCGGGCCAGAGCTTGGGGGACAGTTCGATGAGGCGCCGCTCCTCTTCCAACACCTGAAACAACGCAAACTGTTCCAAGGACTCGCCTTCGTCCCGGATAAACCGATCCAGCAGCCACCCACGCGCGGAAGTCGGCTCCAACGACGGTTCGGTCCCTGCATAATTATCTTTGAGGAACTGCCGGTACGTCAGATCCAACATCGTCCGCTTCGCCTTGACCACGAACTCGGAGTCCAGCAGATCGGCGGTGCGCACCCGCTCCAACTCCTTCTGAAACTCTGAACTGTTGCGCAACCGTTGCGCGTCAGGCGACGTGTGATACTCAGGGAGCCGATCGAGATCGATGTAGAGCTCGTTCAAAAACAGCCGGCTGGTCGGAGCATACGGGCTGAGATGGTGAGGCCGTGAATTCTTCAGCGCGTGCAGCGGATTCAGGCCGATGATTCCGGCGCCCAATTCCTGGCCCGCCCATTCGACCAACCTGGATAAATCAGTAAAATCGCCCACGCCCCAATTGGTTTGTGACCGAAGCGCATACAGTTGCACGGCAAGGCCCCACACTCGTCCACCCCGGGCCATCTCCTCCGGCACATAACAATGCGACGGAGCCACGACGACACGGAGCGTGCCCTTCGTGGCGACCGTGCTGCCCACCGTGACGACCGACAAGTCGTAGTAACCGAGGGGCAGGTCAGGAACCAGCGGAAGTTCAAACCGGACCATGCGCCGCCCCGCGAGCGACCGGACTTCCTGCGCAGCAAGATCGGGTCCGGCTTCCTCGCGATGAATGATCGTCCCTTTTTCATCGGTCAGGTGCCAGGCCACCGTGACGTGCTGCTCTTCCTCCTCCGCCAGCGTGGGACGAAACGCCCACTGCGTAGGACCATATCCTTGCTGGAGAATGAGGGTCGGATCACAGGGCTGTTGCCACGGCGCCTCGTCCCAGGCGAGAAGTTCTTGCGCCAGGGCCTCGACCGACGCGACTTGAAAACCCATGGCAGACAGGATGGCCCGACGAGTGTCGTCGCTCGTGAGGTGGAGGGTACCGGCAATGTCGTAATAGTCGGGGGAAATACCGGCTCGCGAGGCGAGGAGGTGCAGCAGATCTTGCTCGGTGCCGTCATACATAGTGTCGTGCCCGAGTGTGAGTGAAGACCTTGATCAAGTCAAGAGACCCCACGCTTGTCCGCAGAGTTGCGCCCCGCTACAGGGCAGAATCACCGTCAGCAGCGGTAGTATACCCTCCGCCGGTTCGCAGTCTGGATGACCGACGCCCCGAAAGAACTGCTATTCAAGTCGTGGGCTGACGATCCACCAGTGCTCGCTCTGGTTCGCACCGGTTCCTGAGCCTAGGATGGCTGACATCATCCCTTGCTATCCAACCGGTCACAGAAGAGTCGGCCTCACGTACGACAAAGTCGCATTGCTGCAACTTTTCACGCGTGGTAGCATAATTGAGCGTTGAGAGTCGAGCTGTACTCATACACCATAGGAAACCGGCCATCCATGAAAAGGGAGGTGGTTTGTATGACCCCGCTGTTGTATCTAGCAGGGAGGGGCGCCTTGCTCGTAATCATCGTCCAATGTCTCACGCTTGCCACACCGGTCCAGGCTGGTACGGGACACTCACGGGTAGATATCACCGGGGACTACCGGTACGCCTATCATGAGCCAGAAACTGCGGCTGAAGCCAGGCAACATGCATGCAGGGAAGCGCTCCACCAGGCGATCGGCACTTCAGCAGCGGTGCGCGAGCAGACCGCTTCGATCGTCGATTCGAAATTATTTCATACGCTGGTCTATACCCTCGCATCGAAACATGTCACCGACGAGCAGATCGTGCACCAGAGCGAACAGGGACGCACGGTATACTGCAAAGTGAAGGCGGTCTTCCATGCAGATGATGTCGAACGGGTTCTCATCGCGCAGACAACGGGCGGGACCGAACCGGGATTGGATCACAATCGAGCGCTGAAAATTGTCAGCGCGCACGAAGATCCGGACGGCACGCTCGTCATCGTCTACCAGGCGCTCAAGCGCCTGGACTGGCTGGGAACCGCCTACCAGGGTACCTTGCGCGAATCAGCCGATGTGATGGTGGATTTCTACGATGACCAAGGCATACTGGTGCGGAGCAGTGGACACCCGGCCAGGAAAACCCCGACCGGTGATGACGTGATGAGTCCGGGCGAGATGGGCACCCTCAAAATTGCCAAACCGCTCAACGCCAAAACCTACCGCGTCTGGGTCGTGAAGTAATGCCTCCACGTTCAGGCACAGAGCTGAAGATGGTAGCGGCTCTGTGGCTGTCACACTACGCGCGACAGACTCCCCTGACCCGGCATTATCGATCGGCAGCGAGAGGCGGCATGTTGATGCCGACACGCTCTAATCCCATGATGACGGTCAAGGCCGACGGTGAATGCTGCACGATTTCCTTCTGCACTTCAATGCGGCGCAGGTCGACAAATTCCGGCGCCGTCAGCCCCAGCGACTCACGGTACGCCCGGTCGGCAATGCCACGCTGTTTTTCGGCTTTTTCACGCGCCTCTTCTGCTTTTTGAAACTCGACCATCGTGATTTTCCGCTGCTCTTGCACGATGGTTTGGGTCGTCTGTTCGACTACGCCCTTCGGCGGCAGAATGCTGCCGACGACGACCCGGTTGAGCCGGATCGGCATGTTTTGCTTTTCGATGAGCTTTGTCTGCACCTCGCGCGCAATGGCATCCTGCAACTTCGTCCGGGTCGTCGGATCGGTGGTCAACTGAAACAGCGGATACTTTTGCACTTCTTCCCGAACAAACGTGCGAAAGGCTTCTTTGACGTTGTTTTGATACCAACTGGTCCCGTATCGACCGATGAGTTCCGGTGAGCGACCTTCGACAACATTGGCGATCATGAAGGCATCGAACGAGACCGGAGCATTTTCCGCCGAAATGATGTCGAAATGCTCTGAGTACTGTAACGGCCGGACATCCACCTCAATGACCTTCGTCGTCGGCGCAACCAAGACCCGGCCGGTCTTGGAGGGAACCGCGTCAACGCCTCCATGACCGAAAAAGAACGGCTGTTCGACCAAGACCCCCTCATGACCCGCCTCGATCGCCACACAACCCAATGTCATCAGCACTACCCCCGCAGCTCCCGCCTTAGCCCAGGCCGCGTGTCTCATAGATTCCTCCCGTGAAAGGATCTGACCAACCGGTCCCACCACGTGCCATTTTGTGGGGTTCGACGGTCCCCTCATGCCATGTAACTACCTTACGAACCGCTCGCGGAAGTTGTCAAATGAAGGAAGCTGACGCCGCAGAGCGGGCCACGGTGAAAGAAAAACCGGAAGGGAAGAGACCAACAGCGGGCGAGTTAATAGACTCCCGCCTCGCGCTGCAGCCATCGCACATATCGAATGATTTCCGCAACATCGCCGGAGGTCACCCCTTCGATCTTCGGCATGTTACCGAACTCCCAATGGTGAGCACGGACACCATTCTCTGCCGCCCGCTGGAACGCGATATCGGCGTGATGATTCGGTTCGTAAATCTTATGCACCAGCGGTGGCCCTTGCTTGGTCCCGACACCTCGGACGCCGTGACAGGCGGCGCAATTGGCGGTGAATTTCGCCTCGCCCAGCTGAACATCCGCCGGCGTCGCCCCCCCGGCGGGCTTCGCGGCATCTTGATTCGTGGCATTGGACTCACAAGCCGCCAGGGCCGCGACCATGACGGTCAGCCCAACTCCGACCACCCACACCTTCAGCAGTCCGCTCTTGCCACTGAGTCGCTTCATCGCGGTGGCTCCGACGGCGTAGTCGTCGACTTATGTTCCTGTGATTGCTTCAATTGTTCCCGAAGCATTTGCGTCGTGCGATTCAAAGTCAACCGCCGGTAGAGTCGTGCGCCGATCGGCGCAATGATCACCAGGCCGATGATCAGGTACATAAAAAATTCTTCGGGCGTCATAGTGGTCTATCTGTTGTTCTGAAACCAGGTTGAACTGCAATTCGAATCCATCGATCATCGGATCGACCGATTCCCACAACTCCATCGTCAGGGTATCGCATAGGAGACCGGATCTACAACTCCTGCCTGGCGAAAACCTTCACGTCGAATCCGGCAACTGTCACACCGACCACAGGCGACGCCTTCGCGGTCGGGGTCATAACAACTGTGCGTCAGGTCCAACGGAGCCCGGAGGTCCTGCCCACGTTGCACAATGGCTGCTTTTGACAGCATCAGCAACGGGGCACGCACCTCGACCCCTCGGCCCTCGACTCCCATTTTTGTGCCCAACCTCGCGACCGTTTCAAAAGCCCTGATGAACTCCGGCCGACAATCCGGATAGCCGGAATAGTCCAGCACATTGGCCCCAAAGTAAATCGTCTGGGCGTCGAGCGTCTCGGCGTAGGCCAGGGCCAGCGAGAGAAAGATTGTGTTGCGGGCCGGTACGTAGGTGACAGGAATCTCGCCTGCTCGTGCCTCTTGCGTGCGGTCCTTGGGCACGCCTACAGCATCCGTGAGAGCAGAGCCTCCGAACGCCCGCAGATTGACGTCTATCACGACATGGTCTGCTGCGCCCAACGCCTGAGCCACCGCCTTGGCCCGTTCCACTTCCACATGATGTCGCTGGCCGTAGGAAACGGTGAGACAATAAATTCGATAGCCGTCTTGCTGGGCAATCGCAGCCGTGACGGTAGAATCCAAGCCTCCGCTCAATAAGATCACGGCCTTAGGATCGACACGAGTCATAGGGGACAGGAGGGAAGTAGGAAGATTATGGGCGACCGGACACCGGTAAGATGACCATCGGCACGAGGATCGTAGGCAGTTGACGATGAAGAACGGAACACGGATGCGACCTGCCTCTGCGAGCTAGTCGCGATCCTCTTCCTTCTCGATTTTCTCGAGCAGTTCCTGTCGAGACTGGCATTGGACGCACAATTTCGCGAACGGTACCGCCTCCAACCGCTTCTCACTGACCTCAATGCCGCATTCGGCGCAAATCCCGTACGTCCCTTCGCTCAGCCTGGTCAACGCCTCATCGATGGCTTGTCGCCTGCGGTTCCGCATCTCCATCAACGAAATGCCGAGTTCGCGATCCAGATCCATGAGGGCTTGATCCCCCACGTCTCGGGCTGATTCCAAGCGGCGCTGCTGATCTTCTGTCAACGACTGCCCCAGGTTGCCCTCGATCTCGCGCATGATCTCCTGGCGCTTGCTCAGCAGCATGCGCTGCAACACTTCACGCCGTCGCTGACGCTCTTCCCGTTCTTTAGGCGTTTCCTTGAGCGTGAGGGCCGCCACCACACGTGCGGCAACACTGTCTTCGTCTTTTTCAGTCATAGGTGCAATCGGAGCCAGGCGCTCTTTCTTAACGGGCTTCTCGGGAGCGATGGCTTTTGCTTTCGTTGCTGGTGTTTTTTTCTTCGCGTGGACTTTCGTCGCCATAGAGTCTCATGCCCTTTCGTGATGAGTGCAAGGCGAAAAAGTTTGGCTGGTATATCACGCTACAGATCGTTTGACAAGTACCTCGCTCCCCAAGATCTTGAGGAGTTACGGATAGATGATCATTGAATGCACATCGTAACCGGTCAGCCGGTCGCGCCCGTTGAGGCCTTTCAACTCGATCAGGAAGTCCAGGCCTGCGATTTCCCCACCGAGTTGACGCACCAGGTGAACGGTGGCTGCTGCCGTGCCGCCCGTCGCCAGGAGGTCGTCCACGATCAGGACCCGTTCTCCGATCGCCACCGCATCGCGATGAATCGCCAGGGCGCTGGACCCATATTCCAGGTTGTATTTAACTTCATAACTATCGGCAGGCAACTTTCCCGGCTTCCGCACCGGAACAAACCCGACGCCGAGACGAGCGGCCAACGTGCCACCCATGATGAAGCCACGCGATTCGATCCCGATGACCTTCGCGATACGTTGCCCTTCATAACGAGCGGCAAGGTCATCCGCGATGGCACGGAAGGCCCGGGCATCTTTGAGCAGGGTCGTAATGTCGTAGAAAAGAATGCCGGGCTTAGGAAAGTCGGGAACTTCTCGAATCAGCGACTTGTAGTTCATGGGTGCAGTCGAATCGGGACGTCCTCACAAGAGATCCGCCCGCTTCATGGTTTTCCGTTCAATGATCCCGCGAAGCCTGGCCAGTGCGGCCGTTTCGATCTGGCGGACCCGCTCACGAGTCAGCCCCATCTCCTGGCCGATCTCTTCTAACGTCCGCGACTCAGCCCCGTCAAGTCCAAACCGCGCCAAGATCACCGTCCGCTCCTTTTCAGGCAACTCCTTCACCCAGGCCATCAGCTCCGCTCGCCGCATGACCCCTTCGGTCGTCTCCGCCGGCGTCAGGCACAGTGGGTCTTCGATCACGTCTCGCAGAAATGTATCCTGTCGGTCGCTGATCGGACTGTCGAGTGAGCAGGTGGTGCGGACTAATTGCTTCAGATCATCGACTTCCGCGACGCTGGTTTTCAGCTTGGCCGCCACTTCATCGGCCCGGGGTTCTCGTCCAAGCTCATGGACCAGCTGCTCAACCTTGCCCAGGTAACGGTTCAATCGTTCCACTACATGGACCGGCAATCGAACAATCTTGCCCTGATTGATGATGGCCCGTTCGATAAATTGGCGAATCCACCAGGAGGCGTAGGTACTGAAGCGAAACCCTCGCTTGTAGTTGAATTTCTCCACCGCCTTGATCAGGCCCAAGTTGCCTTCTTCGACGATATCCGCAAAGGGAAATCCACGGTTCATGTATCGCTTCCCGATACTGATCACCAGACGGAGATTCGCCTCGATCATCTCCTGGCGAGCCGCTTCGTCCCCCTCCATGATTCGTTTGCCCAGAGATTGTTCTTGTTTGAAATTCAGCAGGGTCGACTTGCGTACTTCGCGCAGATAACTCTTAATCGTGTCGAGGCCTTCGGCCCGCCCGGATTCCGCAGGCCGACTATCCCTCCCGGACTCTTCCGTCTCAGCGTGTCCCTGCGACTCCGCATACGCATCGTCGTCCTCGCGCGCCACGCGTGGCCGGCGAGTCGAGACGGGAGCATTCACGTCGTGGTCCTGTCGCACTGTTGCGCGTCGAGCCATATCCTCGTCACCTGCTACTTGATCGTAAAGTCGTGATATCGTCCCGTGGCGTGGCCCCACTCCACCTGCACCTGTGTCACACGCGCCCCGACCGGCCCTTTCTTGAGATCCGTCACGAATTCCTCAAGAGCGCCTCGGCTCCCTTCGGCCTCCACCGCAACTTGCCCGCTATCGAGATTCTCAACGCCGCCTCTCAGTCCGCGCGAAACCGCCATGCGGCAGGTGAACGCTCGGTACCCGACCCCCTGCACGCGCCCGCTGACGAGAATTCTCGCGCGCACTGATTCGCCGGTGTCGGCCATCGAATCGCAAGCCTCCCCTGGTCATACGCCGGGCGCAACGCGATGACACGCCCAGGACAGGATACTCTCACAGCTCCCAGAGAGCGTCACGCGATTTGCAAGTTTACGCGGCGTCATCAGACTCATGCTCCTATCTTATCGGCAGGTACGTAACGAAGCATGAGGGCTTCGCGGGAAACCCATCTTACGCACAGACGTCACAGGACACTCGCGATGAAGAATGGTACCGAAAAGAGCCGACCGTCGAAAGGGGTGGTCCCACCATCTCAAGGCCGCACTGGCCACGAAACAAACAGAGGCTGCAGGCACTATTGAGATTTCGCTGGAAGTGCTGGGCCAGAGATGAGGGATATCTTCTGACACATCTGAAGCGGAGAACCGCACGAAGTGCGGTTTGGTCGGGGCGAGAGGATTTGAACCTCCGACCCCTGCGTCCCGAACGCAGTGCGCTACCGGGCTGCGCTACGCCCCGACCGAGCAGAATCGAACACGGAAATCGGATTGTCTTACAACAGGGGGGTAAAACGCAAGCCGTGCGCTTCGGCCACACCTTGGCATGTGATCTTGCCGTGCATCACGTTCACACCCTTGGCAAGACCGGGGTCTGATTGGATCGCCCGGTCGACCCCTTCCGATGCGAGCTGCACGATATAAGGAAGCGTGGTGTTGGTCAAGGCCCGCGTTGACGTATGAGGCACAATGCCGGGCATGTTCGTGACGCAGTAGTGCACGACGCCGTCCATGGTGTACACGGGATCTGAGTGGCTGGTGGGCCTGGTGGTTTCACAACAACCACCCTGGTCGACCGCCACATCCACAATCACGGAACCCGGCTTCATCCTCGCCACGAGTCCTCGCGAAATGACCTTCGGCGCACGCGCACCCGGAACCAGCACCGCGCCGATGACCAGATCGGCTTCAACGACGGCGCGTTCGATGGCCGATTCCGTCGCAGCACAGGTCGCAATACGTCCGCCGTACAGGTCGTCGAGAAACCGTAACCGCTCAAGATCCAAATTGATCACGGTCACTTGCGCTCCTAGACCGACGGCGATTCTGACAGCCGAGGTCCCCACCACTCCGGCCCCCACCACTACGACATGACCGGGCGGCACCCCGGGCACACCGGCCAGCAAAAGACCGCGCCCCCCCTGTGCCGTTCCAAGATAGTGGGCCCCGACTTGTACTGCCAGCCGTCCGGCAATCTCGCTCATCGGTCGTAACATCGGCAGACTGCGATCTCCAGCCTCGACCGTTTCATACGCAATGGCCGTGACATCGGCCGCCACCAAGGCCTTCGTCAAATCCGGCAACGACGCCAGATGCAAATAAGTAAACAGCACCTGTCCCGACCGAAAGAACGCGCACTCCGACAGCTGCGGCTCTTTGACCTTCACGATGAGTTCCGCCTGCTGAAACACCTCGGCTTTGGAGCGAGCCATCTCGGCGCCGGCTTGACGATACGCCTCGTCCGAAAACCCACTCCCCTGTCCCGCCGAGGGCTCCACCACAACCTGATGCCCGGCCTGCCGCAATGCGCGCACTCCGTCGGGCGTCAGACTCACCCGATACTCGTAATCTTTGATTTCCTTCGGCACCCCAATACGCATAGCGGCCTCCTTGCACTCCACCCCTGCGTCACCCTCACACCTCGCATTATACATGGGCGAGAGTCATCCCCGTCACAAACCATCCCGCACCTTGCTACAACAAAGATCAGTGCGGTAAGATTCGCGAGCCACCGATCATTTCCGCTTAAGAGGAGCACCTCACGCATGGATGCCGGATCCTGTAATGCCTGCAGCACGACGGGCACACCGTTGATGAAATACTCCCTCGGCAAAGACTTCTTTGGACGGGCCTATGACCGGCTGTCGCCCGCTTCCGATCAAAGCCCCAAATGGTATTGTGAACCCTGTTCCATGATGAAAAACTTGCAGCGTGATTTCCGCGATATCCGCACCGAATTCGATAAACTCTCCAAGGGTCAGGCTTCCGCCCTATCGGAACCAGAAGCGAAACAACGGGCGCAATTGCGGCTCCGAGAAATTGCCGCTATCGCAGAGACCCAGGCCACCGGCTCGCCGCTCATCAACTCGACGGACGTCACGCAATTGATCGAGCAATTTCATGCCCACGCCTGACCGCGCACATCCAACAGCGCCGCCTCGGAATGCCTAGCATGACCGGCTATCAACGACACATTTTTGTCTGCACGAACAAGCGGGAACCGGATGACCCGCGCGGTAGCTGCTCAAAACTCGGCTCCGAAACCCTCCATGCGTGCTTCAAACAAGAGGCGAAACGCCTCAACCTGAAAGGGGTCGTCCGCGCCAACAAAGCCGGTTGTCTCGATTATTGCGCGCAAGGCCCAAGCGTCGTGGTGTATCCCGAGGGAGTCTGGTACCGCGTCAAGACCGAGGCCGACGTGAAGGAAATCATGGAGCGGCACATCGTACAGGGAGAGCCGGTCGAACGACTCCTGATGCCCGATCAGTCCCCGCTCCCCCTTCTCTCCCCGTTGAAAGCTTGAACCGTTCACCCTCTGCTGACCTCGCGAGACCCCTATGCCAGCCGATGAGAAATGGAAGGCCAACATGGAAAAAGTGGCCTACATGAAAGCCTTTCCTGGTCTGCTCCACCACTGGACGCAACTTGCGGGGAAAACCGTGGATACGGTCATGCCGCTCAAGAGCAAAGACGGAGCGGCGGTGCTGATCTGTACCGACGGGTCCTTTATGGTGCTTCCGCCACTGACTGTGGAGCCCTTTCAATTGGGCGAAGCTCTGCAGACAAGCCGACCGTATCTGGAGACCACACACCGCGAGGCCTACGCCGTGTATGATCACCTGATCAAGAAAGACAAGGACACGCAACGCACCGCGCGCCTCGAAAATATTCTCGGAGCGATCCGTAATAACATGGAACAGATCCCGGAATTGAAGGACCGGCTTAGAGACCTGGTCAAGGAGTGGAAGTGAGCAGCCTACCTCAGAAAAACATGTTCGAGATCTTCTCGCAAGGTCTCTTCGAAGGAGTGAAGCCCATGTTGGTCATTCGTGATCACCTCGTCCGCCATCCCGATCGTTGCACCCATCAAGCCATTTGTGTTCCCATTTGTCCGACCAGCGCTTGGCTGTCGACACCCCCCTATAAATTCGATCCCTCCCGCTGCCTGGAAAGTTGCCGGCTGTGCTTGGACGCTTGCCCCTCCCAGGCGATCTATGCCGTGTTTAAAAAGGGCGAGAAGCTATTGGAGCCGCAGAAAAAATAGGTCAGAAATGGTATCGGCATGGCGGGCATCCGTTCCACTCGCGATTCTGAGCAGAACCAACGGCCCAACGCTGAGAAAAAAGCTCTGAAGTCATACAGTCCCTGCGTCTCCTTCAACTGCCGTAGAGCCGCCGAGAAACCGCGATTAAACGATTTGTTTCCGTAATCGCCCCCAGTAGGCGGTGCCGACGTGGCCGCAGGCGCCGGTGAGGGTGGTCAGCGCGATGACACGATACACGACGGAGCGCGGCGCCTTGACGTTGACCGTGGGATCAAGCAGATCGGGCGCGGCGGCCACACGTGTGAGCGTTTCACCGGCCAATAAAATCGGCCACATGCAAGCCAAGCGCTGGCGGATCTCGAAACGCGGGATCGCTAGGGTATACATCCAGCCTTGGTCCAAATGTTCCACTGCCAGTTTGATCAATCGATTCAAGACCGGCCTGAATTTCGGCAGGGTGTCCTGCTTCAGCAAATCCGCAGGCGTCAGGCCTGCTTCACGGAGAAGCGGTTCCGGCACATAGCAGCGGCCACGATGGAGGTCCCGGGCGATATCCTTCACGATGTTCGTGAGCTGCAATCCCTTGCCGAATCGCACGCCGATAGCCGACATCTGCGTCACATTCCACCGTGCCATCGACGGACAATGGGCGCAGACCATCCTGGTCCAGAATTCTCCGACACAACCGGCGACATAGTAGGTATACCGGTCCAATTCGTCCATCGTCTGAAAGGCCATGAGGCTTGGTGCAGATTCTCCATGAAAATGGGTGAGATCCATCGCCATCCCGTCCGGCAACACTCCCATCAACCATCGAATCCGTTCCTGATCCTCGCAATCGAATTCGTCGTACAGCGCCAAACAGTCTTCCAGCCGCTGCAGCAGCACACGTTCGGCGGAGTCAGATTGATGAGGCGCCAATGCGGATTGGATCGCCCGGACGTCCGTCCGCGCCACGGACCCGGTGGTGAACTGTGCCCGGAACTGGTTGAGATAGCTGAGCCGTTGCTCACGACCGATCAGATCGGTGTCAGCAATGGTGTCGGCGGCCCGCGCAAAGAGATAGGCTAAGCCCATCTGGTCGCGCACCGTCTTCGGCAGCACATTGAGGGTCAGATAAAACGACCGGGATACCTGCTTGAGGATATTGTGGAGCAGTTCGTGTCTTGCGGAGTCGATAACCGTGGAGTCACCCTCTTATCTAACTTCCAGCAGGCCTTCCATGCCTTTTTCAAGATGGCTGGGGAAAAACAGGAGTTTCTTGTCGCAATTGAAGAGGTAGAGACCGGGCTTCATCGGCGTAAATTGCACGGTGACCGTGTCTCCCGACCCGACATCGCGCTCGATCGACAGTCCTCCGGCCTCGCTTTTCAAGAGAAAGTTATGGGGAGTAATCGTAGTGATGCTGGTCAGAATCAATTCGACAGGCTTTCCCGCCTGGACGATCAAGTGCCTCGGCGTATACGAGTAACTGTCCAGAATCACGGTTGCCCGCTGTACGCCATCAAGCTGATCGATCGGCACCTGTAACGGAGGAACCTGCGGCGCCTGGTCGGCCCCGGTCACGAGCGCAGGGCCAGCGAGGCTCCATAGCGCCAACACAGAGAGAATGCCCAGTCTCAGCGAAAGGGAAACCTTGCCCATAGCCATCGTTTCTAGCAGAAGCTCGCGGAGCCGGTCAACCGAACCGGCGACTTGACCGGGAGGCAACCCGGTATTATCTCTGAGCACCGGGCCACGACGAATCCCCTCGCCCTGGGGCCAACAATCGGCTCGAGTTCCGGTATAATAACATCCAAGGTTCGTTCCCCTCCGTAGAAGACGGATGCGAGGAGAGCGGCCTTCAAGGAGGACAGATATGAAGTCGTTGAAGGGGATCGGGCTGCTGCTCATTTCGAACATTCTCATCTTTTTAACCCTGTCGATTACGGTCAGAGTGCTGGTCAACGTCCTGTTGCCGGCCTTCGGCATCGATGTCCGTGGCGCCTTCAATCAGGAACTGCTGGTGTGGTCGCTGGTTATCGGTTTCGGCGGCGCGTTCATCAGTTTGCTCTTTTCTAAACAGATGGCCCGCGCCATGCTGAACTGCACCCAGATTACACAGCCCCGCACACAGGCCGAACAAGTGATTTATGGGTCGGTGCAGGAGATTGCACAACGCCTCCATATCACCATGCCCGAAGTCTGGGTGTACGATTCGCCAGACCCCAATGCGTTTGCCACGGGTCCGAGCAAGAATAACGCCATGGTCGCGGTATCGACCGGTCTGTTAGCCAATCTGCGGGAAGACGAAGTGCGGGCCGTGCTCGCCCATGAGATGGGGCATGTCTTCAACGGCGATATGTTTTCCACGACGGTACTCGCCGGGTTAATGAATACGTTCGTCCACTACATCAGCAACTTTGTGTATCACATGGTGGCCCAGCCGCAGGGCGGCGATCGAGAAGAGGGGCAAAGCGGTAGCCCGATTCTGGGTTTCGTGGTGTATCTCTTCTTACAAATTGTCCTGTCCGTATTGGCTATGGTGGTCGTCAGCTGGCATTCCCGCCGCCGGGAATTCGCCGCGGACGCATTCTCAGCAAAGGTGTATGGCAAACAGTCGATGATCAATGCGTTGCAGGGTATCGACCGGTGGGTCAACCGCGCCCAATTCGAGTATTCGACTCAAGACGCCTTGGCGACCATGAAGATTTCCGGCAATTCGTCGGGCTTCATGCACTTGCTGGCGACCCATCCTCCGATTGAGGAGCGTGTCGCGGCGTTGGAACGCCTCTAACCAAAGGAGTCTTCATATGCCGATCTCTCGACCGACTGGTTCATGGAAAGTACTCGGCCTCGGACTCGCGTTGAGTCTCGGGCTTAGCGCCATCGAAATGGGATTCGGTTTGGTCGATGCGGCGGAAAAAGGAGCAACGCGCATGGCTGCCAAAGCTTCAACGGTCTATGATTTCACGCTGAACGATATCGACGGCAAACCCGTCTCGTTGAGTCAATACAAGGGGAAGGTCATTATGCTGGTCAACACCGCCAGCTTCTGCGGCAACACGCCGCAATATACCGACCTTGAACACATGTACGAGACCTATAAAGACCAGGGCTTCGAGATCTTGGCATTTCCGGCGAATAACTTCGGCCAGCAAGAACCAGGGACCAACGAGGAGATCAAGGGATTTTGCTTGACCAAGTATAGTGTCGGCTTCCCGCTCTTCAGCAAGATCAGCGTCAAGGGTGGCGACAAACATCCCCTCTATCGCTATCTCACCGAGCAGAGCCCGTTCCCCGGCGAGGTGGAATGGAACTTTCAGAAATATTTAGTCGATCGCTCCGGCAACATCGTAGCCCGTTACCACCACCGAACCAAACCAGTGGCCGACGAAGTAGTGAAAGACGTGGAGCGCTTTCTCGCGAAGCACTAAGCGCGATCAGTTTTTTTTCACAAAACTCACATGCGTTCGATACTCTTGGATGGCCGCAGTCAATGCGGCCTTTCCCAGAGGGATATTGGCATCCAGAGCATCCTCCACGGCCTGATCATCGATCACCACCTCGTACGTGTCTTGTAGATTGGTTCGAACCGCGGTGCCATCCTTGAACGTCCGCGGCATATAGATCTCGGTCCACACTTCCTTCTCAACCAGACACACATCACAAAAGCGCTCATACAAGAGCGCTAGCTTCTCCACATCAGTCTCTTTCATGCACCTACTCCTGGGTAATACGATCATGCCGTGCCCGCAACGGACGAGAGCACGTTAGACCAAGCGATGGGAGAGATTCAACGGGCCGGGGAATCCGATAAGGCAGGATTGGACGGCTGCTCGGCCACGGCGAAACGCATCGTCCCCACTTGGTTCACCGCGTGAAACGGTTGCTGCCCCAGCGAGGTAATGTAGATCTTGACCAGATATTTCCCCGGCAGCCATTGCTCCGAGGGCTTCTTCAACTCCAAAAATCCATACCGCTCGTGACCCGGCACTTCCAAACTATCGGTCACGATCGCATGCTCTCCCGTCTTACCGTCCGCACCTACGGGAAACACCTGGGCGGCGAACTGGGCGGGATCTTCAAGGGGAGCAACCTCAAACACGATATAGACCGCCGGGGTGTCAGGCGCAAACACCGTCGTGCCTGGCGCGATCGGCTTCAGACGGGGATCTTGCGTGTACCATCCTTTTCTGCCGAACGTGTCCCACTCGACATCGTAGCCACGCGCCATCTTAATCCAGGTGAACAGTGACTGGGGAACCCCTCTTTTCTGAACGTCCAGGGAAGGGGCCTCCATCGGCTCAAACTCCGTGGTGGCCTGCTCCTTCGGCACCATCAAGTCGCGTCCCTCCAGGACGCCAGAGGAAAAGACCAGGCCAGTGGTCACAAACAGCATGGCGGCGAGTGCTCGAAGGGATACACCAGCATCTCTGCTCATGAACGGATTCTCGTTTTGTTCCGACCTTAGGCACACCATGGGATTATCGTACTCACTGTAGCAAAGGGGGTCAACCGGCCTGTCGCCATCCTGGTGAACAACCGGGATTCGCAACTGGTTCTGATATAATCCGAAGAATCCCTGAAACAACACATCACACAGTATACAACCCTCGCTCCCCACGGATCCATGAACCAATCCCCTACCCAGCACCAGACATCGCTCCCCCTTCTCGAGGGTAACACCGCAGACAATCTCACGCTGTCATCGGAGAGCGAGGCCACGGCTCAGAGTCGTCGTTACGGCGTCCGTGACGCCGCCTTCCAAGCTGCGGCGCAGGGCGGCGGAGAAAATTACTTTTCGGCCTTTGCCCTGCTCTTGCACGCCTCCCCCTTCCATATCGGAATTCTGTCCGCACTGCCTCAATTGGTCGGAGTGGTGGCGCAATTATCATCGGTGAAATTGCTTCAGCGCCTTCGCAACCCCGGTCAACTTATCGTGATTTTTGGCCGGGCACAGGCCTTCTGCTGGCTCCCGCTCCTCACCCTCCCGTTGCTCCTCCCCGAGCATGGTCCCTGGATCTTGATCGGCTGCGCCATGTTGTACTTTTCCTGTGGACACGCCTCGATTCCGATCTGGAACAGCCTCCTGGTCGAGGTGGTGGGATTGAGCGGTCGAGGCGCCTATTTTGCTCGGCGGGCTCGTATTACGGCATTGATAAGTTTCGTCGCCCTGGGGATCGCGGGAACGATCTTGACACTCGGGCAACAATGGGACATCAGCTGGATCGGCTTTCTCGTGATTTTTCTGGCCGCTGCGATCGCGCGGATAAGCGCCACCAACTGTCAAATCAGGGTCTCCAAGCTGGCTCCGGTGCATCACATCGAGGCCCCGCACGGATTCCGGCATTTTCTACTCCACACGGCCACGAACGACTTTCGCCATTTCCTGCTGTTCTCCGGCCTGATGCACTTCGCTGTACTCATTTCCGGACCATTTTTTGTGATCTACCTGCTGCGGGATCTCCAGTGGTCCTATCTCCAGTACGCAGGCTGGATGGCCAGCAGCATTTCGGCACAGTTCCTCACACTCACGCCCTGGGGACAGGTCGGCGACCGCTACGGCAACAAAACTCTCGTGGCAATCACAGGCTTATCGGTGCCGCTCCTGCCGATGGGCTACCTCTTCAGCGAACAGTATCTGTTTCTACTGATCTTAAACTTCTTCGGTGGGGTGATTTGGGCCGGACTGTCGCTCGGATTGCAAAACTATGTCTTCGATTCTCTCCGCCCCGAGGAACGCACCAGAGGTGTGGCCTCGGCGAATGCCATGAATGCGATCGGCTGGGGCACCGGCGCCTTGATAGGCAGCTGGTTGGCCACGATCACCCCGGCTCAGCTTTCACTCGGCACCTGGGTTGTGACGCCCGCGTCCAACCTGCCGTTCGTAT
Organism: Nitrospira sp.; assembly: GCA_031315995.1. Taxonomy (GTDB): domain Bacteria; phylum Nitrospirota; class Nitrospiria; order Nitrospirales; family Nitrospiraceae; genus Nitrospira_A. The sequence goes on along the minus strand of JALDRG010000005.1, from coordinate 221,105 downwards.
TTTGTCTCTCCGGCGCGTTACGTTTGCTGATTGCTCTGAGCCTGCTGGGAACGTTCCGCGAACCACGCCCTCTCGCGCCATCGATCACACAGCATCTCTGGTGGGAGCTGCCGCTGGTCAAACCATTAATCGCGCTGCTCCCCTGGAAAAATCCCCGCGTGGCACCCTAGCTGGTCGCGCCGCCATGCCTCGGAGGACTACATCCCCGCCGGCCTATGGTCCCGTTCTTCTTGTTTGAGCTTATCGAAACCGCGGTCGGCGCTGCCCTTCACCTGCTCCACGGACGGTTGTGCCATCGGCTTCGGTTTCTCACTCGCGCAACCGGTCGTCAATATCACTGCGGCGACCACACCAAAGACAACCCCGCCCCAACGCGCCCCTCCGTCCAGCTCGCCGTTCTCATTACCCATGCTGCTCCCCCTTTCTATTTCCGTCCGGCTCAGGCACCATCGACCTCGCATTATGAGATAGTATGGGGTCACGCTCAACATGAAAACACACGTTCTCCACGTTGACTGACTTCGCCAAAGACGTTATCCTCCGCGATAGGAGCAGACGCATCCTGAAAGGAATCTGATGTCGCTACATGACCGTCTCACTGAAGATCTCAAATCAGCGATGAAGTCGAGAGACCAACTACGCATGGACGTCATCCGCATGATTAAAGCCGCCGTGCAATACAAGGAAGTTGAGCTGAAACAGGACCTAGACGATGCCGGCATGAGCCGGATCATGACCACCCTTATCAAGCAACGCAAAGAGGCCGCCGAGCAATTCGAGAAGGGCAACCGGCAGGACCTTGCCACGAAAGAACGGCAGGAGATCCGCATCATCGAAGGGTATCTTCCTGCCGCGCTCTCTACCGACGAGCTCACTCGGATCGTCGAGGTCGTGGTCAAGGAGTGCGGTGCGACATCCCTCAAGGACATGGGCCAAGTGATGAAGTCCGTAATGGCCCGCTTAGCCGGACAATCCGTAGACGGCAAGGTCGTCAGCGACTTAGTCAAAGCGGCCCTCCAGCCTTAGTCCTACGGCTGCTGTCTCGAGCCCCTTAATCTATTTCTCGATCCTGCCGATACGGGTTCTGACGGGCGGCATCGGGTCGAAGCCATCCCCAGCATGGTCACCACTCAGCATGCCCGATTGGCAGGGGTCGAACCTGCTTCCACGCTATCAACCAGACGAGGCTATACGGCATGGGTATCCTGATCGTCGACGACTCTCCCGATCAACAGCTGCTGCTGAGGACCATCCTGAATAAAGCGGGCCACGAGGACCTGGTCATCGCAGACTCAGCCGCTGCCGCCTACGACCACCTGGGCATCGATCAACCTCAACAGAACGAGCCAGCACGGTCGCCCATTGATTTGATCCTGATGGATTTTCTCATGCCGGGCATCGACGGCGTCGCCGCGACGCAACGTATCAAGGACCTGGAGCACTTGCGGGACATCCCCGTCATCGTTGTCACGGCGAAGACCGCCCTAGGGGATCTCCAAGCCGCATTCGCGGCCGGCGCCATGGATTTCATCACGAAGCCGGTCAATAGCGTGGAATTGCTCGCCCGGGTCAACTCCGCGCTGATGCTCAAAAAAGAAATGGATTGCCGCAAAACCCGCGAGATGGAGCTGCGTCGCAGCAATACCGAACTCCAGCAGGCGTTACGGGAGGTCAAGGTACTGAAAGGGCTGGTGCCGATCTGTGCCTCCTGCAAGAAAATTCGGAACGATCAGGGTTTCTGGCAGCAATTGGAAGAGTATATCCAGCAACATTCCGAAGCCGAGTTCAGTCACGGCCTCTGCACTCCCTGCATCAAAAAGCATTACCCTGGCGTTTACCCAGACTAGCTGCTAGCATCCTCCTAACAGGCTGCGGACCGCCTCGATGTTCGCACCATAAGCACGATCTACGTACGTGGCACGTTGGTATCAGAATCGACCGCAGGCTGCGGAACAGGCCGTCCTCTTAGTCCGTTGTTCGGGAAATATCGTTCGGCCCCCGGATAGAGCCCGGCTGCTGTCCCTGACGAGCGCCGCTTCACGGAGATCGAGCACGCCGTCGGCGGACCTGTTCCGCCGCTTGCGAGACACACTTTCAGGGAGACATTGACCATGGGTATCCTGATCGTCGATGACTCGACAGACGATCGTCTGTTGATCCAATCCATCCTCGTCAACGCCGGGTATGAAGAGACCTTTGTCGCCGAGTCCGCCTCGGCCGCATTTCGTCTCCTAGGGCTCGACGGCATGCGGCAGATGACCGGCCGAGTCGATCTGATTCTGATGGATATCGTCATGCCGTCCACCAGCGGCATCGAAGCTTGTCGACAAATCAAGTCCGTCGAACGGTACCGCGACATCCCGATCATCATGGTCACCGTCAAGACCGATCCGGTGGATCTGCAGTTGGCTTTTGCCGCCGGCGCCATCGATTATGTCGCCAAGCCTATCAGCAAGATCGAGCTCCTGACACGCGTCCGTTGCGTGCTCCGCTTGGTCCATGAAATCGAACGGCGCCGCGCACGCGAGCAGGAACTTCTGGAGGTCATGCGTCAGTTACAGGAAGCCAACCAGATGTTATTGCGCCTCTCGTGCCTCGACGGCCTCACTGGCATTACCAATCGGCGGCAGTTCGACGACTTTCTCGACCAGGAATGGCGCCGAGCCGCGCGCGAATCGACGCCCCTCTCGCTCATCATGCTCGATATCGACTACTTTAAAACCTACAACGATACGCACGGGCACCAGGCCGGGGATCAACTTCTCCGCCAGATCGCGCACCTCATCTCAAGCCATGTCAATCGTCCCGGCGACTTGGTCGCCCGTTACGGTGGCGATGAGTTCGTCATCGTGCTGCCCGGCACCACAGTGGACGGCGCGGCGCAGGTCGCCGATACCCTTCGGCGCAAAGTCTACGAAGCGGAGATCAAACATCCGAACGGAGATCCGATGACCATCAGTCTCGGTTTCGCGAGCACCGTCCCTAACCGCATCGCCGCGCCGACCGATCTGATTCGAGCCGCCGACCAGGCGCTGTACCAAGCGAAGCAGGAAGGGCGCAATCGCACCAAACAAGCCGGGGTCCTGACACTCGTGCATCACACGCATAACGATTGACGGCCTTCGGCCATCGCGAGGATCCTTTCCCCCCATTCGCGATACCAAACCGTCATGATGGGCTGAAGACGACCGGACCACGACATGGCGAAACGCATCTCCCAGACCCGACCAACCGCCGCCTCTCCGACACGCTCTTCTCGAATCCCTTCCCGACCGCTCACCGCGCTGCAACGCGAACAGGCCGCGCGCCGGCGCGCCGAGCGCGCGCTCCAACGTGTTTCCAAGGAACTGCAACGCCGCGTCGAGGAGCTGCAAGGCGCGAAGGATGCCGCCGATGTGGCCAACCGTGCCAAAAGCGAGTTTCTGGCCAGCATGAGCCATGAGATCCGCACCCCGATGAACGCCATCATCGGGATGGCCGACTTGCTGTGGGAGACCACGCTGACCCCAGAGCAACGGAAATATCTGCGCATCTTTCGACGCGCCGGCGCCAGTCTCTTAAGCCTCATCAATGATATTCTCGACCTCTCCAAAGTCGAATCGGGTCGCTTGGACCTGGACGCCATCGATTTCGACCTCTCCGAGCTGATCGACAAGGCGAGCGAGATGCTGGCGCTTCGAGCCAATGAAAAAGGGCTCGAACTGGTCTCGCACCTGGCCCCCGACGTGCCTTGCCATCTCATCGGCGATCCGAACCGCCTGTACCAAGTCCTGCTGAACTTGCTGGGGAATGCGATCAAATTCACGGAGACGGGTTCGGTGGTCATGACGGTCACTAACGATCCCGACCGACAAGAAGCAGGCGTGATTCGATTCTCGATTACAGACACCGGGATCGGAGTACCTCCGGACAAGTTGAAGACCATTTTCGACACCTTCACACAAGGCCATAGCACCATTGCCCGCCAATACGGCGGCACTGGCCTGGGACTCTCGATTTCACAGCAACTGGCCAAGCTCATGGGGGGACGAATCTGGGCTGAAAGCACACTGGGCGAAGGCAGCACCTTCCATTGTGTCGTTCGGCTCGGCATACAAACGGCCCCATCGATCCCCAATCCGGCCGTCGCACTGAACCTCACAGGGCTGCGCTGTTTGGTAGTGGATGATTACCCCACCAATCGGTTGATTCTGCGTGAAACACTCTTCGGGTGGGGCGCCTTCGTGGAGGAAGCCGACAGCGGAGAACAGGCGATGGAACTACTGCAGCAGTCGCTGACTTCGAAGACGCTTTTTGGTCTCCTGCTGCTGGATTGTCGAATGCCCGGAATGGATGGGTTTGAGGTCATCGAGCGTATTCGTGCCGATCATCGACTCAGCGGCCTTACCATCATTATGTTGGCATCCGATCGATGGGCCGACGACATTGCCAAAACCTACGACCTCGGCTTGGGCGGATATCTGGTCAAGCCGATCCGGCGATCCGAGCTTCAACAAACAATCAGTATTGCGCTCGGACGCAGCCAGAGTGCGTTTTTGACTACCTCTCACCATTCGCGACCACCGGCAACGCCCTCCTGCAAGCCTCTGCGAATCCTTCTCGTCGAGGACTCGCCGGACAACCAAGTTCTGATCAAATCCTATCTCAAGGATACCCCCCATCGATTGGATCTTGCAGATAACGGTCAGATCGGAGTCGCGAAGTTTCAGAACGGACACTACGACCTGATCCTCATGGATATGCAGATGCCGGTCATGGATGGGTTGACCGCCACGAGAACCATTCGTAAGTGGGAACAAGAGCAGGATCTGCCCGCAGTTCAAATTGTGGCGCTGACGGCATTGGCGCTCAAGGAAGAAGCCACGAGAATTTTCGAGGCGGGCTGCAACGCTCACATGACCAAGCCGCTAAAACGGATCACGCTTCTTGAATTGCTCGCAGCCTTTGAAAAAACAGGCCCTCAATGACACAGGCGCGCCCTGATGCCCACCGAGAGAGAATTGTCGTCACAATTGATCCTGACCTGGAAGCGATCGTGCCGGGATTTCTCGCTAATCGTCAACGCGACCTCACCACGATTGAAGCTTGTCTCAAGCAAGGCGACCTGACCACCATCCGTCTTCTGGGCCATCGCATGAAAGGTGACGGCGGAGGATATGGGTTTGATCAGATTAGTATGATCGGCCATCACCTTGAGGAGGCTGCCTTGGCAAAAGACTTCGGCACGTTGCAGCATCAACAGGAACTCCTGCGGGATTTCCTCGTCCGAGTTACGGTTATATACAAACGATAGCCTGCCCCCCGGTACAGATCTACCGCATCCATCCTCCATCCACCCGCCCTCACCGGTTAATGTGTTGTTAGTTTCGATGCCAAGCTCGGCCGCCGGGCGCCGTATCGCCTAGCCCGTAGGCGGACCAGCCGTCCCGTGGTGTGATGTAAAGCCGTTGGCACGAAGATCCCGCTGACAGATAGCTACAGACTTCCAAACCCATGGAACTCCGAACAGTCTTGAGGGAACCCGCTATGAGCGCTCAGCGAGGGTGCTCGACGTGCGGTATCGCTCAAGGAGCCAGTCGCCTGCAGGAGTGAACCTTGCACACCGGACAATTCCTCCTCTTCATTTCTGCTGTCGATCAAACCACCAAGTCTTGGCCGAATCATGGGAAGGTGTTTCTTGGTGGAACTGTGACGGTCCCCCTCATGCTCCATATGCTTGAAATCCTGACATTTTGATTGACTCAGTTACAGAAGCCAGGAGGAAATTCTCGCGATGAGCGTGCTTTGGGAACGCGCCAAGGCTCCCCACCGCCATGAGTTTTTTTGTTTGGATCTCTCCCGACATTGTTGGCACAGCTTTGGCAATGATAATGACCTCTATTCAAAGCATTGCGGACATTCTAGCGTTGTGGGTTGGCTGCCGAGCTACAGGCATTCAACAGCAACACTGTCGCATTGGCAGTTCGACATCGACTGTGCAATGCCCCTGCCGTGGATACCGCTCGAACAGGGAGTTTCGCATTTTGAGCCAACAGACCGACGAGGCTCTGTCCCCGAGTATTTGATCGCCCAATGCCGTGACCACGCGTCAGACAGACAGTCAACGCCACGTGATTCGTTTCTACTTAGCATGGGCGACAATGTGAAGCCTAGCGACATCCGTACCGAATTATGGCCTTACATTCATTCAGTTTTATTGCCGTTTTTTTACCCCTCTCGATACTCCTGTACGTCCTGCTGAACAAAATCGGCCAATTTCGCCTTGCACTTGTCGGGCTCATCGGCCTGTCTCTGACTTTCGCCGCCTGGCGGTCGGGATGGGATATGGCGCTGATTCTGCTCTCAATGTGCGCGAGCTATCTAATCGGCTTTTCCATCCATCGTTACACCTCTCTGCTAAGCGCAAAGCGAAAATACCTTTTGTTCTTGGGCCTGACGATCAACCTCGCCCTGTTGGGCTATTTCAAATATTCAACATTCCTGCTGGAGAATATCAACGTCGTCATGGGAACGGCATATCCACTCAGCACCAATTATTTACCGCTCGGCATTTCATTTCTGACGTTCCAACAAATCGCCTACCTCATCGACGTGTATCGCGGCCAGGTCACAACATTTCATGTGTTGGAGTACGGGTTATTCTGCTCGTTTTTTCCAAAGATGCTGGCCGGCCCGATTGTTCGGTATGGAGAGTTCGCTCCTCAGCTGAGAAGCGCGATGCGCTCGTTTTCGTCTGGTGCCTTCGCAGAAGGGATCACCCTCTTCTCCATCGGTCTCTTCAAGAAACTTGTTTTGGCAGATACCTTGGCCGCTTATGCCAATCCAATTTTTTCCGCAGACTCCCAAGCAGGAGAACTGGGTTTGGTCGAAGCGTGGGGCGGGATCCTTGCCTACACATTCCAACTCTACTTCGATTTCTCCGGTTATACGGATATGGCGCTCGGGCTGGCCAGGCTATTCGGGATTGTGCTACCCGAAAATTTCAACTCTCCGTACAAAGCTACCAGTATTACTGATTTCTGGACACGATGGCATATGACGCTTTCGCGCTTCCTGCGGGATTACCTATACATTCCTTTAGGTGGAAATCGAAACGGCCTGCTGCGGCAACAACTCCACGTGATGATCACCATGGCGTTATGCGGGCTATGGCATGGAGCCAGCTGGACATTCGTGATCTGGGGTGCCCTTCACGGCCTCTATCTCATGATCAACCATGGCTGGCGAAAACTAGGTGGCCGTTGCTCCCATGCTGTGGGATGGAGCCTGACCTTTCTGTCCGTTTCCATGGCCTGGGTATGGTTTCGAGCCGAGACTGTGTCTGCAGCCCTGAGAATTTCGGCTTCGCTCGCCGGGCTGAATGGACTGTGGGCGAATGGCCTGCGAGAGGCTCTGCATTCCTTGGAGAAGCCGGCGCCTCAGTTTACCGCTGTGGCCCAATTTTTTACCGTTGATACTATGAAAGTCGCCATTTCATTCGACCACTGGACAGTCTTCCCAATCAATGTCCTCTTATCAGAGCCCGCGCTGCACCTTTTCTGGCTCCTTGCATCAAGTCTGATCGTTCTACGACTGCCGAACACACACGAATGGATGCATCTGGACAACCATAGTCCCCCAGTCGCCTTCACGATGAGACGCGGGATGTTTATTGGTGCCCTTCTGTTTCTCGTGTTGCTCGCATCCATGACCACACATCCTAGCGGCTTTATTTATCAAAATTTCTGATTGCATATGAACACCTTCTCGCCGGTGAAATATGTGGGAGTGATCGCCCTCACACTCGTCCTTCTCGCCCTGCTGTATAGCAGTGCATTTTTCTATCAACTGGGCGCACTCGTATCGGCGGAGTATTGGATACATGACGCCCAAATCGTGAAGCGTGATTTGCTGGCGCAGAACCGGGAGAAACAAAAACTCCTGTTCGTAGCCGGCTCCAGTGCCTTCTTCGGGATCGATTCCGACCGAATTGAACGGGTGCTCGGCATCTCCACCATCAATATGGGCGTGAGTATGAACCGACCGTTTGATTTCATGCTGAAGGAGATTGCACCCTACATCGCGCCGGGCGATATCGTTGTGTTACCGCTCGAGTATGGATATTACAGCCCGGGAGTGCCTTATACTGAATGGCTCACGAGTCAAATCATGGCATGGGACCCGGATTATTTCCGGGATCTTGAGCCGAGGGAGAAGTTGGAATTTATGTTTTCCGTCGTTCCACAGCGAGTGCTGCTTGGCGCCATCACCAAGGCCATGGGTGAACGCTTGGAGAGCGTTCGGGCCAGACGGCTCAAAAGTCCGCAGGAGATCCTGAGCCTGGTACGCGACGCCTGGAGCCAACCAGACTACCATCCGGAAAAAATCTATTCGTTTCTGAACATCGATCCCCATGGAGATGCCAGGTTGCGAACACCGGAGGCCCCAAGGCCGTTCGGCAAAGATCCTTATGAGCTGGATGTCGACTTCGTGGAGTCGACATATTTCTGGGGCAATTTGCGCAACTTTGTAGTGAGCTGTCACGCGCGGGACATTGCTGTATACATCGCCTGGCCGCCGGTCGTAAAAAACGAGCTGGACTTTACTTCTCCACGCGTATCAAATTCCATACGGCAGATAACTGGACGACTCCACGACATGAGAATACCCATACTAGGACACCCGCCCGATTTTCAATATGACGCAAAATGGTTTACGGACCACATTTACCATCTGACCCTGGAGGGGAGAGCCGAGCATACGACTCGACTGTTGTCCTATTTGATGGCCGAACTGCATCACGCTTCGCCCTGATAGGCGTGACGAGGCGGCAATGCCAGGTCATCCACTGGAGGGCTTGAGTCGATTCATGGAGAGAGATCGCCGCCTGCCGCGCCAACTCCCTTTGACTGGTACGTATTGTATTCGCCATGGAAACAATATCTGTTCGACTCAACGGCTGAATCCCGCTCTGTGTACCATGAAGCGGTATAACGAGACTGTACGGCCGCTTACGCGATTCTAACGAGAAGAATATAGGCGAGTGCTGCAAGTATGGCGGAGGCGGGTACGGTAACGATCCACGCGAGCACCATGTCCCGGACTGTCATCCCGCGTACTGTCCTGACTGCTTTCAACACTCCGATGCCGATGATGGCTGAGCTGCTGTCTCGCGGGAGCGATACCAGGCGTGCGGAATGAACTGGGGAGGCGTTCCATTCATGACGACGTTGCCGTCCACGCGCACCATACACGGCCCTCCACGAATGCCGCTCACGTTCGAGTGTTATGCCAGACCGGACAGTTTCTCGGCCGGTAACATAGGACGTGATTGATCGCCGTCCTGAAGGGGCACGGCAGGCGACTTCACGGACCACAGGAGAGACAAGGGAGCGTGCTGGACACTCGGACGGCTAGGCGTCGCTTGGGCTCGATGTGCCCCTCGTCTGTTTGCGCGAATGACGGGATCATCGATGCAGCCGCAATTCACGCATCTCGTACTCCGCAGCCTCGCTGGTTGGGCGCAATCGTTCGGATCGAACCGGTCCTCGATAAGAAATCCGCCACATCGTCTACAGCGCATGGCCTCTCCACTTCTCTCCGGACTGGCTATCAGACGTTCCGGAGTCTAGCAGCGACAGCACCCCTTCCTTCATACGGGCGATTCGGACAGGTCGATACTAGGCGCTGAGGCGTCTGGTGACTGGTCAAAATTGACCAGTTTGCAGATGCTTTCTAGCCCATACTCCTTCATCGCACCGTATGACTGAAAGACGCGACAAGGGAAACAACGATGTTCGCAATAGCGGTGCCTCCTCCATCCCGGTCCTCAGCCACCCCTGTACCTGCCTACCGAGCCTGAATTGATAGCCCCGCGCCTATTGGTGGCGATAGGCATCGCCAGTCGTGGGAAGTTGACAGCGACACCAGTCACCGGATGCGGTTTCTCAAGAAGGATCTCACACACCACAGGAGAGACTGACCATGGCGACGTTAGATGAGCTCATGACGATGAAGGGCGTCATCGCGGCAGGGCAATTCAGCGATGACGGCAAATTAGTGGATTCCCGGGGACAACTGAAAATGGAGGTGGCTCAAGCGGCCGCTCAATTTTGCGGCACGGTGAACATGTTGTTCAAGACGATGAGCAGTTCATTTCAGCACATGAGTGGTATGCAGTGGACGCCTGCTCAGGGCTGGGCGTTCGCCGGGGGGCAGTATTCCGTTTGTGTCGGTGGAGATAAGGGGGTGTTCGTCGAGACGGCCAAGGCCGATTACAACGCGCTCTTCAAGGCACTCGTCAGCCGATGAAGCCGAGGCCGCTCGCGTTATCTGCACATGGATCGCACCCCCGACCTGTTTCCTCGGGTGTTTCCTTGACCTATCGACGGAGGTTGACATGAATGGGCTGCCGCTCCGCTTCAAGAAAGAAGGTTTGATCGAACGGTATCAGATGGAGGGGATGGATCCAAGCGACCGCTCCTTCAACCGGACGGTTTTCGTCAACCGCACTGCGGGCGGATATGCGGGGAAGGTGACCTATGAAGCCTTCGTCGTGGAAGGAACCGATCAATCCAACACAGGCGAAGCGGTCAGGTCGGTCGCCCAAAAGCTGCTCGGGTTCGGATTCACACAATTGCGCTCACGCCTCAACTTCAAAGGGGCACGGTACCTGGCCGAAAAAGAAACGTGGGTCGATTATGGGGACCTGCGGCCCTAAGTTTCCGACTTCGTCGTCCTGCGTCCACGGACGTCGGCACCACGCTCGTCTTCCACGTGACTGGACGAACTTTGTCTTCAATGCCTATGTGTCGGAGAACCTGTTCGTCAAGGAACTGAGAAGCCGTTTGAGTATAGCCTTGGCCTGTTTATCAGCCAGCGACCGCTTGCCCGTAAGATCTTCAGGAAACTTCTCGACGGCCAGGTTGGCCGTGAGCCCATCGAGGACGATCGGAAACGTGGCTATCGGTTCACTAAGACTGAAAATTTGAATCGATTACCGAGCGGCATGAAGGTGAAGAGTGAAATTGGTGGAGGGCAGGGGAGTTGAACCCCCGACCCCTACGTTGCGAACGTAGTGCTCTCCCAACTGAGCTAGCCCCCCACAATTCTCACGCGGCATTATACACAACCAAAGCCCGGGTCTCCATACGAACTTACGGACTTCTGGAGTACGTTATCTGGGATTATGAAAACCCGCCGCCGCGTGCCCCGCTTCCGCCACTACCACCCGCCGGCCCTCCACTCGCAGCTTCCCTTCTGCGTAGAGTTGAATCGCGCGTGGGTAGATCCGATGTTCCTGCTCCAGGATGCGTGCCGCCAGCACCTCGGGCGTCTCCCCTTCCAGAATCGGCACGGCTGCCTGAATGATGATGGGGCCTTCGTCCACGCCTTCTGTCACAAAATGCACGGTACAACCGGCGATTTTGCAGCCATGGTCGATCGCCTTTTTCTGCACATCCAGTCCGGGAAACGACGGGAGCAGCGAGGGATGAATATTCATCATTCGGGTTTCATAGGCCGTGACCAGCACCGTCGTCACGATTTTCATGTACCCGGCCAACAGCACGAGATCCACCTCGTGCTTCTGCAGCACCTCGAGCACGGCCCGGTCGTAGGCCTCGCGAGTATCGGGACGGCCGGCAAACGGCTTGGGATCCAGCCACACGGCCGGAGCGCCATGCTTGCGCGCGCGCTCCAACCCGCCGGCATCCTGCTTGTTGCTGAGCACGACCGCAATCTCGGCCGACAGGGTTCCCGCCTCGATTGCGTCAATGATCGCCTGGAGATTGGATCCTCGGCCGGACAGCAGCACGCCGAGACGCACCAAGCGCGGTGACTTACCCGACATACTCGACCACTCCTTCGTCAGTCGTCTGCCCCACCATCTCGCCGATGTGATACGCCCGGTCGCCGAACTCCACGGCCTTGGCCATCACCCGATCGACCTGTTCGGGGGCGACAACCACAATCAATCCGATTCCCATATTGAAGACGCGATACATTTCGTCCAACGCCACCGCGCCGCGCTCCTGAATCGTCTGGAAAATCGGGAGCACCGGCCAGGATCCTCGACGGATGCGCGCCCCGCAGCGAGCGGGAAAGACCCGTGGCAGGTTTTCGGTGATCCCGCCGCCGGTGATATGCGCAATTCCTTTGATGGGATAGCTTCGGCCAAGGACAGCACCTGTTTGGCATAGATACGCGTGGGGGTCAGCAGGGTCTCGCCCAACGCGCCGCCGAGTTCCGGGACCACGCTGTCGACCGTCAGCCGGCTCTTTTCGAACAGGACCTTGCGCACCAGCGAAAACCCGTTGCTGTGGACCCCGGTGGAGGCCAGCCCGATCACCGCATCGCCAGGCGCGATCTGCCGTCCATCGATCATCTTCGGCCGATCGACCACCCCTACGGCAAAACCGGCCAGATCGTATTCGCCCTCCGCATAGAACGACGGCATCTCGGCGGTTTCTCCGCCGATCAAGGCGCACCCTGCCTGGCGGCAGCCGGCGGAAATTCCTTGCACGACCGCTTCGGCGGTTTTGAGCGACAGTTTCCCGGTCGCAAAATAGTCGAGAAAAAAGAGCGGCTCGGCGCCGCTCACTGCGATATCGTTCACACACATCGCGACCAGGTCAATGCCGACCGTGTCGTGTTTGTCCATGAGGAAGGCGATCTTGAGTTTGGTCCCGACGCCATCGGTTCCAGAGACAAGGACCGGATCCTGGTATCGGTTGGCTTGAAAACGGAAGAGTCCCCCGAAGCCGCCCAGATCGGTCATCACTTCCGGTCGAAAAGTCGCCCGCACATGCGGCTTGATCCGCTCGACGAATTCATCGCCGGCGTCGATATCGACTCCGGCATCACGATAGGTCGTCATAGGGAGAGTCTGGAGGAGAACACCTTCGCAGCGAGGTTAAAGAGCCGAGACCGGATGCAAGGCCGCAGGCCCGAAACAACCGGAGGCGTATTCACTGCAATACGTCGAAGATTGTTTTGGGCCGAGAACGACGCAGACGGTTGCGGATCTTTCGCCGCAGCCGAACGGTGTCTCTCCGACAGACTGATGCATCTTAGCGATGCGGGAGAGGGTTGGTCAACAGCGGCGCTCGACTCTTATTCTGAACGAGTATAAGCATGCGACTAAAACGAGACTGTCGCCAGCAGTGTGTTGCTAAGGGCAGGGTGCTCAACACGGTCGTTCAGCAAGGCCGCAAGGAGCGAGGCGAGTGAGGCATACCCTCAGAGGTACGTCGCAGGGAGAGTCGCGACTGAGAACGCAGTTGGCGGCCGTTTTCAGCAACCTGACTAGGCTTCCGGGCGCATCTCGACATCCAGCAACTTGATCTTTCGATGGAGGTGACTCCGCTCGATCTGCAGATCTTCGGCCGTGCGGGAGATGTTCCAATGATGTTCACGCAACTTGCGGGCGATAAATTCCTTTTCGAACGCATTGCGGGCATCGCGGAGTGAATCGTAATGTCTTGTGAGCAACGGACTGGCGGGTTGCGCCCCGGCGGCTGGGAGCGAGGCCGGAAGCTGGGGGCGCACTTGCAGCGCCACCGACGCATGAGAGGCTTCAATCACAGGCCCCGGCACCATGATCATGAGCCGTTCGATCAAGTTGCGTAATTCGCGAATATTACCGGGCCACTCGTACTGCATGAAGACATCCATGGCTTCCGGCGAGACCTGCTTGATCTTCAAGCCCTGCTCCTCCGCGTGCACATGCAGGAAATGCTTGACCAGCAGAGGAATATCCTCACGGCGGTTGCGCAACGTCGGCACCACGATCGGCACGACATTCAGCCGATAGAACAAATCTTCACGAAACGTGCCCTTCTCGATCTCCTGCAACAGATCTTTATTGGAGGCCGCCAGCACACGCACATCGACCTTGATCAGCTTCGTCCCGCCGACTCGCGTAAACTGCTGCTCTTGAAGCGCTCGCAACACTTTGGCCTGCGTGCTCACGCTCATATCGGCGATCTCGTCCAGGAAGAGCGTGCCTCCATCGGCCTGCTCGAACTGCCCCCGCTTCATGGTCGTGGCGCCGCTGAAGGAGCCCCGTTCGTGCCCGAACAATTCGCTCTCAATTAAAGTTTCCGGGATGGCGGCGCAGTTCACCGCCACGAACGGGCGATTCGCCCTGGCGCTGTGCTGATGGATGGCCCTGGCGACCAATTCCTTTCCGGTTCCGTTTTCGCCGCCGATCAACACTCGACTATTGGTCGGACCGGCGGTTTCAATGATCTGCTTCAACTGCTGCATCGCCGGCGCCCGCCCGATCAATTCGAATTTTCGCTCGACCTTCGTGCGGAGGGTGCGATTTTCTTGTTCCAGCCGGTGTTGATCCAAGGCATGTTTGACACGCAGCGTCACGTTCTCCAGTGAGAGCGGCTTTTCGATATAGTCGTACGCTCCCAGCTTGATGGCCTTCACGGCTGTCTCGATCGACCCGTGCCCCGACATCATCATGACCTGCGTGTGCGGGACCAGTTCCCGCAACCGTCGAAGCGTCTCCAGGCCGTCCATATCGGGCATCCAAATATCCAGCATCATCAGTTCGGGCGGACTCACGGCGCACATCTTGAGGGCTTCGATGCCGCTCTTCGCCACACTCACCTCATACCCTTCATCCTCCAGGATGCTGCTCAAGGAGTTCAGGATAGACACTTCATCGTCGACAATCAAAATCGAAGCGGACATACATTCTCCAAGCACGAAGTCCGATCCGGCCGTCTGGTCAAGGCCAGCCACATCCGACCGGATGAATCTGCGCAATCACTTCGCCTCATCACACAATCGTACGTTCAGTTACACCGGCAGTTCGAAGGTAAACAACGCCCCTTTCGGCTGATGGTTCCCCGCATGAATTTGGCCATCGTGATCGGTCACAATTCGCCGCACAATCGCCAACCCCAACCCGGTTCCCGTTTTCTTCCTGGAAAAGTAAGGCACGAACAACTTCTCCTGATCCTCGGACGCGATGCCGGTCCCCTCGTCCGCCACGGTGACCACCGCCCGGCGCTGCTTGGTGTCATACCGCGTCGTGATCCACAAGCGTCCCTTCTGGTTCATCGCATGGATACCGTTATCGCACAGATTGACCAGGACACGCTTAATTTGCTCGCGATCGAAACTGAACGGCGGCAGATCGGGATCCAGCGCCACCACACACTCCACCTCGCGATGCGCGCCCTCATACAACGCCACCACTTCTTTCACGACGTCGTCCAGCGAACTCATCGTCATATGCGGGGCCGGCATTCGCGCAAACTTCGAAAACTCGTCCAGCATTTGCTTGAGACTCCCGACCTCATTGACGATCACTTGAGTGGATTCGTCGCAAATCCGGTCGAAATCGGGCGCCTTGTCCTGGAACTTCTTCCGCAGCCGTTGTGCCGAGAGCTGAATGGGCGTCAGCGGGTTCTTGATCTCATGGGCGATTCGCTGCGCAACTTCCCGCCACGCCGCCGCCTTCTGCGCCTTGATCAGCTCCGACAGGTCCTCGAAGATGAGCACGAACCCGAGATCCTTGTTCGATTCATCCTTCATTCGGGAACAATGCACCCCGATGGTGAGAAACCGTCCCTGGAGATCCAATTGCCCTTCAAGCGCGATATTGTCCCGCTGGTCGGTCAGCATGCGATCGTATACAGACTGAAACAGGTCCAACTTGTATTCTTTAAAGGCCTCGTTGGCGGACCGGCCACGAAATCGATCGGCCCACAACCCCAACATCCGCTCCGCGGAAGGATTGAAGGTGGTGATAATACCCTGCCGATCGATCGACAGGAGCCCCGCGGCGATCGTATCGACCACCGTTTCAATATACGCGCGCCGTCGATCCAATTCGAGGTTGGATTGGCGGAGCGACACGTTCGCTTCCTCCACCTTGGTCTTGCTGTGTTGCAGATCAGCCGTCATGCGATTGAAGGATTCGACAAGGGTGCCGATTTCATCCGTCGCCTTCGCTTCAATGCGCACCGAGAGATCCCCCTGCGCAATGGCTTCGGTGGCCTCAGCCAGCCGTTGAATCGGCACGGTAATGCCCCGTGCCACATAGAATCCGAACCAGGTGGCGCTGAAGAGAATCATGACCGTGATGACGGCCACCAGCAGATAGGCCCCGGCCTTGATGGGGTTCTTCATCGCCTTCATCTGTTTGTATTCGGCATATTGGCGCCCGATACTCTCCATCTTGCCGAGCAACGATTCCGGCACATACGCGTCGACCACCACCACCCCATCGATTTCTCCGCGGCGGATGCCGGACGCGATCGGAACGCCCGCCCTCACCAGGCGCCCCGTCTGAGCTTCCTGAACGGACGTGAGTTCCTGCTTGCCGTTGATCACCTGTAACACCAGTTGGCCGATCGGCAGATCGAGCACCGACACCGGCACCTCGGGATCCAGCGACTTGGTCAGGGTTTCCATCCTTGAGGAAAAGACCTCGATGCCCGCTGTGGCATATTCCGCTCGCTTCCGGGCGATCGCCGCGACCAATAAATCCCGCTGTTCAGGCAACAAGAGCTCTTCCCGGTAAATTTCATGGCTGATGGCACGCGCACTATTGATGGCCAGCGACACGTGACCGGCATGGTGCATACGCGCCACTTCATACGAATCCTTCATCACATGTTCGATTTGATCGTTAAACCAGACATCGACGGCCTTGTTGACCAACCCGCTCGCCACCAAGGCCAACAAGACAGTGGGTATGAGGGAAAATCCGATGAATGCGGCCACCAGCTTCGCCCGGAACCCTGATCCCACGAGCCGATGCCGCCGCTCGAAATAGGCTTTAATGAGATTACGCGAGAGGAGCAGCGTGAGGACGACGAAGCCGATCAAGTCGAGATTGACCAGCAACAGCACGAAAGCATATCCGGTGCTGGGCAGAAAGGAATCCGACTCATCCCCGACCGGCACCGCCATTTGGGCATAATAAAAGGTGAGGGCGAGACAGGGCAGAAGCAGAATCAGCACGATCCACACCGGCCGAACATGGCGTTTTCGCCGCTCGCTTTCAATAGAAGCGGGCGACGACGGCTCCGGCTCGCGCAACACTCCCGGAGGAATGAGCTTCGTCATGTCCGTCGATTCAGGCATGCTCGATACTCCGACTCACGCTCGGCCGATCCGGTCCTGACTCACTATAACGAATTCCTGGAGGAGTCTCAAAAGAGGAGCCCCGCGCCCCTTTCGTCGCGTCACCGAAGGGACAGTGGACAGCAGGGACGGCGCCGGGCACGGGCCTGACCGGGAGGGGGACGGACACCGCGAAGCGGGACAACGCGCAGGAGGAATTCACGAGGCTACGGGGTGTGAAGCGTCGATTTCCCGGAGGTCAAACTGACGAATTTCATCCTCAACGCGTAAAGCATGTCTTTCATGACGACCTGCTCGTCCGAGGTGAGATTGCCTCGCGTCTTTTCTTCCAGCATGGAGAGGAGATCGATGATTTCCTTGGCCTGGGGAAGATTCAGCGGCATCGCCGGTTGCTGCGGATCGAGCTGCTCCCCCATGAGCATCAAGGACGAACTTCCCATCGAAATCACAAAGGAAGAAAAATTGACCGGTAAATGCCCCGAATGGGCCTGTGATTCGCCGTGATGAGATTCGGCAGTAGGAGGCTCGGGCGAGGGAGACGTGGCCGGCGGCGGTGGGGGCGCATCGTCACCCCGTCCTCGACGATCACGGATGACGAATCCCTGTTCTTGCTCATCACCCATAGGAAAGCCTCCGATCAACGAATGTAAAATGCAGGGCCGTACCCTACCATAGGCCTCGTGGAGGCGCAAGGCAGCGGGCCCCGTTGAAGGCGGGGGAAAACTCAGCTAGAGTAACGCCACGAGGGGGTACGCATGTCTGAACGTTTTGACAAAGTCGTGGCCATCATGGCCCAGCTTCGGGCACCGGGCGGGTGTCCATGGGATCGCAAACAGACCCACGAATCCCTCAAGCCCTACTTGATCGAAGAAACCTATGAAGCCCTCGAGACGATCGACCGGCAGGATTTCGTCAAGCTGAAAGAAGAACTTGGCGATGTGCTGCTCCAAGTGTTGTTTCACAGCGAAATCGGGAGGGAACAGGGCACCTTCACTATCGACGAGGTTCTGCAGGAATTGGGCGACAAGCTGGTGCGCCGCCACCCTCACGTATTCAATAACAAGGCCGGCGGCACGCCATCCCTCAATTCCGACCAGGTCGTTCATCGGTGGGAAGATATCAAGCGGGCTGAGCGCAAACAGGCCGGGAAACCGGCCTCGGTTCTGCATGACATTCCACAAGCCCTGCCGGCCCTGCTTCGCGCCTATCAAACACAGGTCCGTGCCGCGCGGGTCGGATTCGACTGGCCGGATAGCCCACAAGGCCTGGCTGAGGTCCTCTCCAAAGTAGAAGAAGAACTCGGGGAACTCCGGAAGGCCATCAGTGACAGGGCCGCGCCTGGGTCCATGCCGGAGCCTACGCTGGAAATGGCAGCGGAATTGGGCGACATCCTCTTCTCACTCGTGAACGTCGCTCGGCACATCAAAGTGAATCCGGAAGAGTCGCTCCGTCAGGCAACGAATCGGTTCACGACCAGGTTCCAATTCATCGAACATGAAGCGGCGCGTAGCGGACGGAGCATGACCGACCTCTCAACGGTGGAAATGGATCACTATTGGGAAGCGGCAAAGCAGATTGAATCTACCGGACCCTCTGCCGGCATCCCTCTCCCCGCTTCCACGACCAAACCGACACGGACAGGCACATGAGCGGAGATCAGGGCCCATACGAAGAAGGCAAGCGAGCGGGGCTCCATCCGCTCCTCGTCCTGTTCGGTGGCATTGTGGTGATGGGGCTGCTGATCAATCTGGCCGTTCCAAGCGGCAAACAAAAGCAGGCCGCCGGCCCGGAGATTTCACAGGTCGACACCGAAGATCCGGATGCGGCGCCGGTCATGTACAAAGTCCAGACGACCTTGACGGAGTTCAACGCCGTCAGCATCGTCGTGCCGGCACAAGCGACGACTAGTCAGATCGTCGGCCTCCTCAAACAGTTCAAGCAAGCCCGGCTGAGTCAGAATCTTCCCTCCATGCTCCCGGTCACCAGTCCCGGACACAAACTCGGTGACCAAGCCGTTGCCGACCTGTACATTTTCTCAGAGCCTAAATATGCCACGCCGGAGGCCGTCGGGACATTGGCTCGTGGGGCCCATGCGCCGGGCAACCTCTACCCGCAAGCCATTCCATTCGAAGAAGCGATGGAACACGTCCTCGGACATTACCGTATCGATTTGAACGACACGAGCAATCCCGACACCGGGTCGCTCGGATTTGCCGACGATTCCGGGGTCCACAGCAAGCGATATCGACGTATTTTTTGAGCCGCTGCGTCAAAAATCCGCGCCTATACGACCTTCGCTATCCCCAGCCCAGCCTGGAGCAAGAAGAATGTCCCTAGGGGTTTCCATCTCCTACAGCATCTAGTGGCTTGTCGAACGACTACCCCAATGCCTAAAACTTGTGCAGGCCGCTCAAGGACCGCTCCACTGAGGGGGTTGAGCGAAGAGACGGCTGATATTCACATGGTTATCCACAGATTCTGTGCGTGAAACATAGTCGGCAGGATAACGACCGGACGAGCGCCGCCCACACCAGCAGACAACACCAACACATAGGGCTCTCGCATGGCCGGAGAAGCAGGAGTCATCGCCATCGCACAGACCTCCAGTGGTCTGCTGACCGAAGGTCTCCCAAGGCGCACCCGTCAGACCGTCGGTAAAGTCGCCGCGATGCCGACACTGCTTTTGATTTCAGCCCGCAACGCGTCCT
This sequence comes from Nitrospira sp., assembly GCA_031315995.1. GTDB lineage: Bacteria > Nitrospirota > Nitrospiria > Nitrospirales > Nitrospiraceae > Nitrospira_A. The sequence goes on along the minus strand of JALDRG010000005.1, from coordinate 201,306 downwards.
GCTCCGCCTGCACCCATGCCTCCAATTGCGGGAAGTAATGGGAAAGCGTGCCGGTGAAGGGGGCCACCAACACATCGCCGCGTTCCTTCAACCAACCTTCCGCCTCGGCAATCCGAACCTTCTGGTCGCCGATCTTACGGGACAGAAACTTATTGAGCATCATCTGCTGCCCGGGGCTGCCAGCGACGGTTCCCAGCAATTTCCCTTTCACATAGTCCAACTCTTCCGCCAAGGCAATCTTTACCCGAACCGCATGCGTCGCCGCCCAGGTTGCCCGTTGAATAGAGTAGTCATAAGACAATACCGGCTCCCGCGGCTCGCGAAAGGGACCGGTCACACTGGAGATCACCAATTCGTCGTTCAACATCTGGATATTCCTCTCTCACGACTACCACCGTCATTAAAACCGTCATGCCGCCGTCGATTGCAGATAGCGTAGTGTCTGCGCCGCCGTCTCGGCGCCGTCCCGAATACAATCGGGAAGCCCCACCCCGCGATAGCCGGCGCCGGTGACAACCAGGCCACCGAATCGTGACAGCGCCGCATCCAACTGCGCCAGCCGGTCGAGATGCCCGATCGTATACTGAGGCATCGCCCGGCGCCACCGATTCACTTCCACATAGTGCGGGGCCGCCTGCAGACCCACGATGGAGGCCAATTCCTCCCGCACGCACCGGACCAGGGCCTCGTCGTCCCGCTGCAAGATGGCCTCTCGCCCGACCCCCCCGAGATAACACCGCACGGACACCTCCTGTGGCGGTGCGCGGTGGGGCCACTTGAGCGACGTCCAGGTGGCGGCAATCAAATCACGCTTCTCAACGCGCGGAACCACGAAGCCGAATCCTTGCAACCGAGTCCCCACCGCCTCAGCCGGATAGACGAGGGAGATCGTCGCCGTCGAGGCATAGGGGATCATCTCCATCAATCCGGCGGCCAGGGGAGTCAACGGCCGCACCAGATCGGCACTCACATAGGCCGGCGTGGCCAAGACCAGGGCTTCCGCCGAAAGCGCCGTCCCATCGGTACCGATCACATCGTACATCCAACGACCGGCCTGGTGCGAACGCACGCGCAACGCCTCCACCTGAACACCGGCCTTCAAGACACCGCCCGCCTGCCCGATATGGGCCGTCAGCCCAGCCACTAAATCGGCCAAGCCGTTTTTGAGCGTCACGAACATGGTGTGTCGAGGGCCTCCGCCGGAAGAGTGCTGCGCCCGCGCGCGGCGTGCCGCCATCATGCCGCGGATCACGCTGCCATGCGCTTGTTCCAACTCGTAGAATCGTGGAAACGTCGCGCGAAGACTCATCTGCTCGGCATCGCCCGCATAGATGCCGGCCATCAATGGCTCTATGACCCGTTCACAGGCATGTCGCCCGAATCGACGACGGAAAAACGCCGCAAGTGATTCATCCTCGGTCGACCGACGCCGCGGAAGCAACACGTCACACCCCATGCGGGCAAGATCCATCCACGACAGCAGCCCGCTGCGGAGGAACGGTCCGAGTTGAGTCGGCGTAAACGTGACCAACCCTTCCGGCAGCTCATGCAACTGCCCGCCCCTCAACACGCTCGCTTTTTTTTCAACAGGGTTGGTGTCAATGAGCTGATCAGCCAGCCCAAGACGTCGGCAGAGCTCCATTGCCCAGGGCTTCTGTGAAAGGAACGAGTCGGGTCCCGCCTCCATCACCAGCCGGCCGACCCGGTGAGTCAAAATCTTCCCTCCCCAGACCGGCGCGGCATCGAGGATTGTGCAGGCGATGGGAACCTCAGCCGACGCGGCCTGCTCCAACAGAGCAAACGCGGTGGAGAGGCCCGAGATGCCTCCACCGATGATGACCACTGACCTTGGAGTGCGCGCCACGGGTGGTGCCGCTAATGAACCAGCGAGGACTCGTGCGCCTCCACGACCGACGTCACGATGTCGATCAAGGGAGCCGAGGCGTTCAACATGGGAATACGTTCCAACTGAATGCCCTTCATCTGTGCCATCTGCTTGAGCTCAATATCGATATCATACAAAGTTTCCACATGGTCGCAGATAAAGCCGATCGGCGCCACCAGCACATGGCGATGGCCTTCCTGAGCCAATTCGACCAACATCTCTTCAACCGAAGGGCCGAGCCATTTCTCCCCGGATCGCCCCTGACTTTGATAGGCAAACCGCGTCGGTTGGCTCCCGAGTTGCGCGCAGACCGCCTGCGCCGTGGCCTGTACCTCATCCGGATAGGGGTCTTTCATGGCCACCACCCGCTCGGGCAAGCTATGGGCGGTGAACAGGACCGGTACGCGTGAACGAACTTCGACAGGAAACCTCAGCAACGTCTGCTGGACATTGTCGACTATCGCGGCGATCAGCCGGGGATGGCGATGCCAACTCCTGACGAAGCTAATGGGAGTCTCGCTGGCAAGTTCGGCCCGCGCATCCTCGACCTTTTTCATGTAGGCGCCGATGCTGAGGGAGGAGTACTGCGGGGCCATGCACAATCCGACAACGCGCTCGGGAAAATCTTCAAGCAATTCCGCGTACGTTTCCTTGATGAACGGATGCCAGTGCCGCAACCCTACATAACATCGGTAGCGTGCGTCACCCGCCGCATTCAACCGCTGCTCCAGTGCGAATGCCACCGCGCGTGTGATTCCGAGCACCGGAGATTTCCCGCCGGTCACTCGATACCGTTGACGGATTTCCTCTACCAGCTCCGGCGCGGTCGGACGCCCACCACGCACATCATTGAGATAGGGCGCCACGTTCTCCAGGCAATCGGGGCCGCCCATGGCCATCAGCAATACGGCAATGGGTCTATCCGGTTCAGGCATCCGAAACCTCGATAGTCGTCAATCGTGAAACGGATCTCGCCGTTGCTGCTCATTGCAACCCTTAGCGCGCACTCAACTTATGCACCAGGTCGATGGTCGCGGCCACATGCTCCACCGGAGTATTGGGGAGAATTCCATGGCCCAGATTAAAGATGTGGCCCGGACGCCCCTCGGCGCGGCGAAGAATATCAGTCACGCGTCGCTCGATTTCAGGGATCGGACCAAACAATGCAACCGGATCGAGGTTCCCCTGCACGGCACGATCGTAGCCGACCATGGCCCAGGCCTCGTCAAGCGGAATGCGCCAATCAATCCCGATGACATCCCCCCCCGCCTCGCGCATGGCCTTGAGAATGGCCGTGGTACCCGTGCCGAAATGAATGAGGGGCACGCCTTCGTGCTTGAGCCCTTCGAAAATCAGCTGCACATGCGGCATGACATATTCGGCATAATCCCCGGCGGAGAGACAGCCGACCCAGCTATCGAACAACTGCACGGCCTGGGCGCCGGCTTTGATCTGACGACGAAGATAGCCGGTAATCACCCGCGCAAATTTATCCATCAGGCGATGCCAGGTCTCCGGTTCGCGATACATCATCTGTTTCGTATGGATATAATTCCGCGAGCTTCCACCCTCGATGGCATAACTGGCCAAGGTAAACGGCGCCCCGGCAAACCCGATCAATGGCACGCGGCCGACCAGCATCGTGCGGGTCAGACTGATGGCATCCATCACGTACTGCAAATCGGTGTCATCGATGACCTTGAGCGCCTCTGCTGCCGCCCGATCCCGCACAGGGTTGTGAATGATCGGCCCCTCACCCTCCGCAAACTCCAACGACAGTCCCATCGGTTCTAAGGGGAGCAGAATATCGGCAAAAATGATCGCGGCATCGAGCGCGAAGCGGTCGATCGGCTGCAACGTGACCTGCGCCGCCAACTCGGGCGTCTTACAGAGTTCAAGGATCGAGTATCTTTCACGCAAACGACGATACTCGATCATGTACCGTCCGGCCTGGCGCATGAACCAGACTGGAGTACAATCAACCGGTTCGCGCCGGCACGCTTTAAGAAATCGATCATTCATAATGGGGCGCATTTTAGAGGGGCGGTCCGAACGGAGTCAAACAATCTCGCGCTGAATTCGATGACCGAACCGGACAGCCCTACAACTAGGGCGGCCGACGACCACTCGATCCCTACCGGTCACTCGTCCAGAACGCCATCGTGCTATTGCGTAAAAAACTCACGACATTTCCCTGCAACTCTGTGTATAATGACCCCACGTGTCGTTGAGCCTGAGTCTCGTCGCTCACTGATCGACACGATCCAGAGCATTCAGCGGCCTGCCTATTCGTAGCACTCGCAAGCGCCGCGATGACTAAGTCACGCTAAACAACTGCGGCGCGACCCCTCGGTAAGCATCCTTGATTCGCACAACTGTGGAGGTGGCATGAGTAGTGATCTGCACCCGCTCACCTTACCCGAAAGTGGTGAGCTCGCTAACAACAATGGACAGCCCGGGGAAGAGCACAAGAGCGATGCCCCTTGGATCACCGTCTTGCGCTGGTTTGACTCCTGGGCCGGCATTGAGAAGATGCAAACGGACGCCGCGCCGGCATCGGTAGATTGGCTCCGCGCAATTCCCCTTATTACCGTGCACTTGATCTGCCTGGGCGTCTTCATTGTCGGGTGGAGCTGGGTCGCCGTGGGAGTCGCGGCCGCGTTCTACTTCGTGCGGATGTTCGCCATCACCGGATGGTACCACCGCTATTTCTCACACCGCACCTTCAAGACCTCCCGCGCCTGTCAGTTCGCGTTTGCCCTCCTAGGATCGTCCTGCGCCCAGCGCGGCCCCCTCTGGTGGGCCGGCCATCATCGCCATCACCACATCTATTCGGACAAGCCGGAAGACACGCATTCAGTGCGCCAAGGGGGATTTCTCTGGGCTCACATCGGCTGGATCAGTTCAAAGAAATTTTTCCCGCCGCGACTGAAGAGCATCGGCGATTTCGCAAAGTTTCCAGAACTGCGTTTTCTGGATCGATTCGATACCCTTATCCCGACGATCTGCGGATTCGGCATGTTCGGTTTAGGCAAATTGCTGGAAACCTACGCCCCGAGCCTCGGCACGAATGGTCCGCAGATGCTGATTTGGGGGTTCTTCGTTTCTACCGTCGCCTTGCTTCACGGTACCTGCACGATCAACTCGCTCTCGCACGTATACGGGTCCCAGCGCTACAAAACCGGGGACGACAGCAAGAACAATTTCTTCCTCGCCATGATCACGCTCGGCGAAGGTTGGCACAACAACCACCACTACTACGCGGCCTCGACTCGCCAGGGCTTCTACTGGTGGGAAATCGACATCACTTACTACATGCTGAGGGGCCTGCAGGCGCTGGGACTGATCTGGGATATTCGAGAAGTGCCTTCGCATGTGCGAGAAGGCAAGAATAAGCTCGCCTAACGGAGACCGGGGGCGGCCATTACAATGCCCGCCCCCTCACTCCGCGCTATATCCACTCCGCCTCATCCGCCGACCGTGCCTTGGACCCGTATTGAGATGACAGCCGCGCTCGAATCTCCCGGCTGATTGAATCGACCTCCCCAATTTCCTGCTCAGTTGCAATCCAAGCATCCTCGGGCACCAACTCGATACGATAGTGATTCTTCCGCATGGAAAACCACTCGATGTACGGGTGCGGCTCTAAATGCGGATGCGGATCGAAGGAGATGAGACCCGCGTCGCCGATCTGCGGGATCTCCACCTCCCCAAGCACCTGACCGGCGAGATCCTCGTCGGCGAACCGGCTATTCTTGAACCGGATCACCTTCCCGGAAATTTCTCCTCGGCAATTGCCCCCAAGGTAAAAATCGACCGCTCCCAACACGGCAAATGTCATACGTCCCACGACCGTGCCGTCCTGCCGGTTGTCGAGAAACCCCTCTTGCACCCAACGGCCGTTGCCGAATTTCTGAGCCACGTCATCCTCCTTCCGAGCGCATCGCCACTGGATCGGGATGCGTCGGCGCGGTCTCACCGGTCGCCCACGCTCCAAACATCACACCGCCCAGGATCATGACGCTGCCGAACCATCCTTGCGCATCCAGGCTTTCACCCAGAAAATACCAGGCGAGCCAGGCGGCGACGGCCGGCTCCGCCGCAAACAATAACGCGACTTGCTGCGCCGGCAGGAGCCGCTGCGCCCACATTTGCACTGCAAACGCTCCGGTCGCGAGAATTCCGGTCACCACGAGACCAACGGCTAACACGTAGCTCGGCTCGAACATTGCGGGCGTCGGATACTCCCACCACATCGCCCCCAACAGAGCCACAGTCATCAGCAGCAATTGCCAGGCGAACAACGAGACTGAATCCGTCACCCGAGTATATCGCTCCAGACAAACCATATGGGCGGCAAAAGCCGCCGCGCTCCCAAGAGTCAACAGATCCCCGAGGTTGGCGGAGGCCGTCGGCTTGACGAGAAACCACAGTCCGACCAGTGCAATCCCGTTGGACACCCACGTCAGGCTCCCCAGTCGACGCAAATAGAGCGGCACGAACACGACGTACAATACCGTAATAAACGCTGAATTCGACGCCGTCGTGAAGCGAAGCCCCACCGTCTGCATAACATAGCCGATGAACAGCCAGCCGGTCGCGATCAGACTCGCCCGCACCATGTCGGCATTGCAAGTCAGCCGGCGGCGCATCAGCAACAGGACCGCAAACACGACGATCATTCCGAGAAGAAATCGCAAGAATAGGAACGAAAGTGGAGAGATTTGTTCGAGAGCGGCTTTTGTCGCCGGGAAAGTCGCTCCCCACACAACGGTTGTGAAGAGCAGGGCGAATTGAGGCATGGCAAACAAGAAATAATGAAGGCGAATGCTAAAGGTGGGATCAAGGAGACGGCCCCGAGAGTCCCTCCGTCACCATTCAGCATTCATGATTCGGTACTCCTGACGCTATGGTTTGCACAACGCACATTTGCGTTCGTCGCTGGTACCCGCCTGCTCCATCGCGGCGAGGGCCCGTTCTTTATCAGGATAGTCGAACCATCCGCCCTCCCAGAAATCACTGCTTGAGATGCTGGAAGGGACTTCCGAGCACCGATCCCGATGAAGTGTCACTCGATCAATCGCGCGTGCAATATGAAGCCAATAGACCATAGTACCCCGTCAGATTCAGGCATCACGACCGTCGCCGCTCAAACCCTACCACGCTCCCCGATGGGAGAGCAATGCGCAGGCAGCACCGAGTCCCCAACGGCCCCGTGACGGCAATGATCAGTAAGATTGTGGGATGAACCTAGGAGGTCGCGCTAGGGCAGGAGCTGCCACTCGTCCTTCTCAATCACAGTCTTGACGCCGGTGTTCAGCTTCTTGACGTCCTTCTCTTCAAAGAGGCGCATGTAGCGTTCAATACGATCCGGATCATCGATCCGCTCTTCCTGCATCACACCGCCGTTCCCTTTATACTTCCGAATTAACAGGGGCATTTCAACCGCTCCTCCAAATTGTGACTCGCGTTTCGGCACAAAGATTCGGTACAATAGTGCAAAGCTACGCACAGGGTCAAGCGTTTCCAATGGGAGAATCGCTTTATCCGATCTTGTCCATGAGGGCGAGGTTGTGGAGCGCCATCCAAGGAGTCGGCCATGCCGGTTTACGAATATCGCTGCGAACAATGCTCACACCAGTTCGAGGCCACCCAGTCCGTCCATGCGCGACCGGAGGATACCGTCTGTCCGCAGTGCAACGGAATCGGCGCCGCCAGAATGCTCTCGGCCTTTGCCTCCAAGATTAAAGGCTCTCACAAGCCAGGCTTCGAGGAAATGAAGGCCTATAGCATGCTGAACGAACGCATGGATCGGTTCTCCAAACTCCCGCCCGCCATGGGCAAACGAGTGGACATCACGCCGGACATGATGTCCGGCGCCGGAGCCACAACTCCACCCGACGGTAACGACTCGTAGATCTAGACATAGCGCCGAGGGAATCCGGCCTGTCCCTATCGGAACGCTTTCGGAAAAGGCCTCGCGGCGGCTGAGGACTGACAGGGAGAATCATTCAGCATGCACCCCCGTATCAGTGTATTTCTCTGTGTCGGCCTGCTTCTTCTCGTGAACCTCCCGGCCTCAGCCGAGGTGGCAGGATCAATGATCATTGTCGGCCAGGGTCCCGAGCAACGGGTGATGGAAGCCCTGGCCCACGCGTTTGAGAAGGCCAATCCTCGCGCCTACATCGACGTCGCCTGGGACAATAACTCAAAACCCCTGGACATGGTGAAGGCCAAACAGGCGAACATTGCGGTCACCGGGACCGCGGAAGACGGCCTTCGAGCCGTCCAGATCGCCTGGGACGGGATCGCCATCATGGTGCACCGATCGAACTTCACCAAGGAAGTCACCAAACAGGAGGTCGCCGAGCTTTTCTCCGGGAAGTTCAAAGTGTGGGCCGAACTCGGCGGGCCGGATACGAAGGTTCTTTTGATCGATCGGCCGCGCAATGAAAACAACCGTGATTCATTTGAACAACAGATCGGCATCACCGGCAAGATCTCCGACACGGCGAAGGTGATCGCCAAAGACGAAAAGGTCATCAAGACGATTGCCGGCACCCTCCCGCCTTACTCTTCCGTCGCCTATCTGTCTCTCGGCCAGGCCTTGGAAGCCGTGGCCTCCGGTGTGCCCGTGAAACTGTTGCCGGTCGATAAAGTCGAACCGGAAACACCCACCGTCAGGGACGGCCGCTACACGCTGCGCCGCCCGGTCCTGTTGCTGTCGAACAATGAGCGTGACCCGCTTGTTGACGCCTTCGAACAATTCGCCCTGTCGCAGGACGGGCAAAAAATCATCAGCGAGTCGTATACGCCACTCCCAAAGACATCATCTCCATAAAAGGAGGCTTTCATGCGCGCAATTGTCACGTTCGTTCTCGGCAGCACCCTCATATTGGGCACTACGTTCGTCGCCGTCCTCGCCGGCCATGCCGAGGAAGGCGCAATGGTAGAGGGCGCCGGATATTCGATGTTCAGCACCGAATCAATAAAGGGATCGGACGCCTCGAAACTCGAAAACGATCCGGTCTGCGATCGGTCAAAACGTCCTTCCATTGCGAAAGTTGAACCGGACGAGGCCAAACCCGGTCAAAAAATTACGATCAAGGGTGAAAATTTCGGCAGCAAAGAATGTTTCCACGGCGTGACGTTCAGCGCCGCCTCCAAGGCAAAAATCGACTACCAATTCGTCAATGACAGCACGATCGAAGCCGTCGTCCCGGAGGCGAAAGCCGGTATGTCCTTTATCATCGTGGTGGCCGGCGGAGGGAGCGCCCAATCCAAACCGCTGCTCATCCAAGCCAAGTAAGATCTCGCGCGGGGGGAGGCGCATCACCTCCCGCCCGCTTCCTCCCCTCCCGCTGTTCACCAGTTCGTCTCGACAACTCTCCTGACCCTATGCTAGGTTACGCGATCTTTTTGGAGGCGAATCAGAGGTGAGCTTCGGCTCCGGGCCTCTCGCAACCCCATCATGTTTCGGAAGATCCTCATTGCCAATCGTGGCGAAATCGCCATGCGCATCATCCGTGGCTGTCGCGAACTCAATATCGCGACCGCGGCGATCTATTCCGAAGCGGATTCGTCCGGGATCTACGTCAAAAAAGCCGATGAGTCCTACCTCGTAGGCCCCGGCCCCGTCAAAGGTTTCCTGGACGGGAAACAAATCGTGGAGATCGCCAAGCGCATCGGCGCGGACGCGATCCATCCCGGATACGGGTTCCTCTCAGAAAACACAAAATTCGCCCGACTCTGTCAAACCTCCGGGATTACCTTCATCGGTCCCTCTCCCGAGACGATCGACCTGATGGGGAGCAAGGTGAAGGCGCGGCAGATCGCCCAGCAGGCCGGCGTCCCGATCGTCCCTGGAACCAAAGGCGGAGTCACCAGCGTCGACGAGGCTCTGGCATTCACCCGTCAGATCAACTACCCGGTCATGATCAAGGCCAGCGCCGGCGGTGGAGGCCGCGGACTCCGGGTCGTCCGGTCCGACCAGGAGCTACGCGAGAATATGGAAGTCGCGTCGCGGGAAGCGCAGGCAGCCTTCGGCGACGGCAGCATCTTTATTGAGAAATATATTGAGCGGCCGCACCATATCGAATTTCAAATCCTGGGCGACAAACACGGCAACATCATTCACCTGGGCGAGCGTGATTGCTCCATCCAACGCCGGCACCAAAAACTGATCGAAATCGCCCCCTCGCTCATTCTGACACAGAAACTGCGCGCGCAAATGGGCGAAGCCGCCATTGCCATCGCGAAAGCCGTGAATTACGACAATGCCGGCACCGTCGAATTTCTCCTGGATCATGAGGGCCATTTTTATTTCATGGAGATGAATCCGCGCCTCCAGGTCGAACATACTGTCACGGAACAGATCACGGCCATCGACATCGTTCGCAACCAAATTTCGATCGCGGCGGGCAAGCCCTTGGAGATTCGACAAAAGGATGTGACGCTGCAGGGGCACGCAATCCAATGCCGCATCAACGCCGAAGATCCCCTCAACAACTTCATGCCTTGCACCGGCACCATTACCGCCTATCTATCACCCGGCGGCATCGGAGTCCGCATCGACGGAGCGGTCTACCGCGACTACACGATTCCACCCTACTACGACGCGCTGCTGGCGAAACTCACCGTCCGTGGGCGCACATGGGAAGAAGCCGTGAGCCGCATGCGGCGCTCGCTTGAGGAATATGTCTTGCGCGGCGTGAAGACGACGATACCCTTCATGAAGAACATTATGATGGAGCAGGATTTTCAGGCCGGACGATTCGACACGTCGTACCTGGAGACCCACCCGGATCTGTATCAATACGAAGAAGCCGAGGAGCCGGAGGACCTGGTGCTGGCGATCTCCGCAGCGATCGCCGCGTACGAAGGACTCTGACCTCCCAACCACTCGGCAACACCACCTCAACCCTGTGACGTGAGCGGATCCGCCGCCTAAGGCCGCCAGCATGGCAACGAAAAAGACCAAGAAACCCGTCCCCAAGAAGACCCGTTCGAAGAAGAGGGTGTCTGCACAGACCAGCCGGAAGACGACCCCGCGCCCCGTCCGGACCCTGCATCCGGCAAACCCTGAATTCCACCTAGATCCGGCGCCGGGGAAAAAGCTCCTCCTGACCGATGTCGCGTTCCGCGACGGGCACCAGTCGCTGCTGGCCACCCGGATGCGCACGGAAGACATGCTGCCTATCGCCCAGAAGCTCGATGCCGTCGGCTACTGGTCTTTGGAGGTCTGGGGCGGAGCCACCTTCGATACCTGCCTCCGGTTCTTGAAGGAAGATCCGTGGGAGCGCCTGCGAGCCCTCCGCGAGGCAATGCCGAACACCAAACTACAAATGTTGCTCCGTGGGCAAAATCTCGTGGGCTATCGGCACTATGCCGATGACGTCCTCGACAAGTTTATCGAACGCTCAGCCGCCAACGGCATCGACGTGTTCCGCATTTTTGATGCGCTCAACGACGTGCGCAACCTCGACCGCGCCATCCGTGAAGTCAAAGCCTGCGGGAAACACGTCGAGGCGACGATCTGCTACACCGTGAGCCCCGTCCACAACATCGATCGGTTCGTGTCGATGGCCAAGCAGTTGGAGGATCTAGGCACCGATACGCTCTGCATCAAGGACATGGCCGGTTTGCTGGCGCCGCTCGACGCCTACCATCTGGTCCGCCGACTCAAGAAAGCCGTGCAGGTCCCAATCCACCTGCATAGCCACTACACATCAGGCATGGCGTCGATGTCGGCATTGATGGCCGTGCTGGCCGGATTGGATATGCTGGACACCTCGGTATCACCGCTGGCCGGTGGCACGTCACACCCGCCGACCGAGACCTTAATCGCCAGCTTGCGCAATACGCCCTACGACACCGGACTGGATCTGCGGCAGTTCGAACCGATTACCGAACACTTCCGCAATGTGCGCCGAAAATATCGGCAGTTTGAAAGCGATTTCACCGGCGTGGACGCCGAAATTCTGACCTCACAAATTCCCGGCGGCATGTTGTCGAACCTCGCCGCACAACTGGCGGAACAGAATGCCCTCGACCGCATGAAGGAAGTGCTCGATGAAGTGCCGCGCGTGCGGAAAGAAATGGGCTATCCTCCGCTCGTGACGCCGACCAGTCAAATCGTCGGCACCCAGGCGACATTGAACGTCCTGACGGGTGAACAGGGTGAGCGGTATAAGGTCATCACGACGGAGACCAAGAATTACTTCCTCGGGTTGTACGGACGGGCGCCCGGCGCGCTCGACAAGGCGATCATGGCACGGGCGATCGGTGATGAAGAGCCGGTCAAGGGCCGGCCGGCCGACCGGCTGGAGCCGGAGTTCGACAAGCTGAAGGAAGACATGCCCGAGACGGCCTCCACTCCGGAAGACCAACTCTCGTTCGCGCTGTTCCCGGCGATCGCCAGGGATTTTTTCGAGGCGCGCGAACGCGGCGAGCTCCAGCCCGAGCCGCTTGAGCCACCCGAAACCAAAGGGCCATCGGTGGCGCACGATCTCCACCTCGCCCCGGCGGAATTCAACATTACGGTACATGGGGAAACGTACCATGTCGTCGTCTCCGGCTCGGGGCGCACCACCGATGGACGCAAGCCCTACTACATCCGAGTCAATGATCGGCTGCAGGAGGTTTCGCTGGAACCGCTGCAGGAAGTGCATGCGGGTGTGCCCGAAGCCCCCCAGGCCGGTGGCGCAACGAAACCGAAGCGTCCCAAGCCGACCAAACCAGGCGATGTCGCCCCGCCGATGCCTGGCCGTGTCGTGAAGGTCCTGGTGGCAGAAGGCGCGCAGGTGAAAACCGGCGATCCGCTCTTGATTATCGAGGCCATGAAAATGGAAAGCCAAGTCCCGGCTCCGATGGACGGGCGAGTGGCGGCCATTCTGGTCGTCGAGGGAGACACCGTTAAGATCGACGAAACCCTGCTTCAGCTGGAGTAGCCGGTGACGCTCCCGGCGAGGCATCTCCGGCTTGCCGCTGTCGCGTCGACACGTTTCTTAACCTTCTGTCTCGCGACGGTCATCATGAGCGGCTGTGCGGCACGAACGGAGATCCCCCGCTGGTTCGACGCCGTCCAACGTTTTCCCATCCACACCGCGTCCGTCAACGGCCACCGCATCGCCTATCTGGACGAGGGCCAGGGCCCGCCGCTCATCCTGATCCATGGGTACGGCGGATCGATGTGGCAATGGGAATATCAACAGCTACCCCTCGCTGCGCACTTCCGCATCATTACACCTGACCTGATCGGGTCCGGCCTCTCGGACAAACCCACGATCGACTATCGGCCTGAAGAGTTGATTGAATCGATACGCGGCCTCATGGATGCACTCGGCCTGTCGATCGCCACCTTGATCGGCAGCTCCATGGGCGGCGGCGTGGCCAGCGGCATGGCCCTGACGCACCCTGAACGAGTACATCGCCTGGTGTTGATCGACGGCTTGCCCGACCATGTGCGCGAACGCCTTGCCAGCCCGCTGATGCGGCGCGCGGTGAACACGCGTGTTCCTGCCTGGCTGGCTCGCTTTGGAGCCCTCTTCGTCGGCAGCCACACCATGGAAGCCGTGCTGAAAGAAATCGTCTACGATCACAGCTTGGTGACACCGGCGGTACTCGACCGCTCCAACCGGAACCGGCAACGGGAGGATATGATCAGCCCCCTGCTCTCGCTCCGTGACAGCCTGCCCCTGTGGGAGCAGCATTATGCGCCCAGGCTCAAAGACATACGGCATTCCACCTTGATCCTCTGGGGCGAACAGGATCGCCTCTTCCCTCCCGAGGTCGGCCGCCACCTCCAAGCCACGATTCCCCAGTCTCGCCTCATCGTGGTCCCGAATGCCGGCCACATCCCGCAGTGGGAACAGCCGCAGGTGATCAACCGATACATTACGGAATTCCTGCAGCCTTGACAGCGTGCCGGGCCGGCCATACAGTGGCGGAGCACCCGCAGACAATCTTCCCTCATCGATGGAGATTCTATTATGGTATCAATCCCTGTCCGCATGATCCCGAGCGTGTCGGTACTTCACCTGCTGGCCGCTGTGCTGTGCCTGAGCCTCAGCGGTTGCGAGAGTTTGCCCGGCCCCGTCCACGCTGGTTTTTCCTACAAGGATATGCCGGTGGCCGACGGCAGCGCCGTGGCCGGAGAAGGCAATAACATCCTCTTCCAAGGGAAACCGCTGATGCTCTCCGGCATGGGCATCAAGGTCGGCGACAAGCTGCGCGATGTGAAGCTCGCCCAAACGGATTTGTCGATGGTCCCCATCAATGAGACCAAGGGCAAGGGAAAAGTCCGCATCATCAGCGTCGTGCCATCCCTCGACACCAAGGTCTGCGAACAACAAACCCACTACCTGAGCGAGAAGAACATGGGCCTTGATCGAATGGTCGAGCTCATTACCATCAGCATCGACACGCCCTTCGCGCAAAAGCGTTTCGCGGAGGAAGCCAAGATCGCCAATGTGACCTTCTTATCTGACTTTCGTGCCGCCGATTTCGGTAAAGCCCACGGGCTCCTGCTCAAAGATCCTCATCTTCTGAGTCGCGCCGTGCTCGTGGTGGACAAAGACAACAACGTCCGCTACCTCCAAATCACTCCCGAACTGGCGCAACTGCCGAATCTGGAAGAAGCATTCCGATTCGCGCGCAAACTGGTCACAGCCAGCTGAGGTCAGCGCTAATCCGCGAGGCATCGGCCGCTCAATTGAACACGGTACCGTGTTCAATTGAGCATTGAGAATTGAGCGTCAACCCTCTCTCGGAACGAGATACGCGTCACGCGTCATATGTTACGGTCATTGAAGAGGCGTCATGGCTCACTATGATCTGCTGGTCATCGGAACCGGCCCGGCCGGACAGAAAGCCGCCATTCAGGCAGCCAAGTTGGGCAAAAAGGTCGGCATCGTCGAGCGCAAACAAGTCGTCGGCGGCGTCTGCACCAATACCGGAACCATCCCCAGCAAGTCACTCCGCGAAGCCGCCCTCTATCTGTCCGGATTTCACCAGCGCAGCCTGTATGGCGCCAGTTATCGAGTCAAGCAAGACATCACGATGGAGGATCTCACCTTCCGCTCCAACCACGTCATCCATCGAGAAATCGAGATCATCCAGAACCAGATGACGCGCAACAATGTCGACCTCTGGTACGGCACGGCGGGCTTTGTCGACCCGCACCGCCTGCGTCTTGAACGCCCCGATGACCAGATAGAACACACGGCCGACTTTTTCGTCATTGCCTGCGGGACCATTCCGGCCAGACCCGCGCACATTCCCTTTGACGACCACACCGTCATCGACACCGACGGCCTCCTGACGTTGAAAGCCCTGCCCAAATCCATCACCATCATCGGCGGCGGAGTCATCGGCACGGAGTATGCCTCGATCCTAGCCACCATGGGGATCCACGTCACCCTCATTGAACGCCGCCCGCGCCTGCTCGAGTTTGTCGATCAAGAAACGATCGAGGCCCTCCAGTACCACATGCGCAGCATCGGCGTGACACTCCGGTTCAATGAGGAGGTGGTGTCCATCGAACGACAGCCTGGGCGGCAAGTGATCGTCCAGTTGAAAAGCGGCAAAGAAATCGCCGCGACCACCGTGCTCTATTCGGTCGGCCGTTCCGGCGCGAGCGCGGCGCTGAACCTGGAGGCGATCGGACTCATGGCGGACCATCGTGGACGACTCCAGGTGAACGAGCATTTTCAGACTGCCGTTCCTCACATCTATGCCGCCGGCGACATCATCGGCTTTCCCGCGCTGGCCTCGACCTCCATGCAGCAAGGCCGTCATGCCGCCTGCCACGCATTCGGCGTTCCCATCCAGACGCAGTCGGAACTCATGCCCTACGGCATCTATTCGATCCCCGAAATTTCCATGGTCGGCCGCAATGAAGATGAGCTCACAAACAACGGCGTCCCCTATGCCGTCGGCATCGCCCGCTACCGGGAGATCGCCCGCGGGCAGATCATCGGGGATGACATCGGCATGCTGAAGCTCCTGTTCCACCAGAGGACGCACGAAGTACTCGGCGTCCACGCGATCGGCGACGGAGCGACGGAACTCATCCACATCGGCCAAACCGTCATGGCCTATCATGGACAAATCGACTATTTCGTGGATGCAGTGTTCAACTACCCGACCCTCGCGGAGTGTTACCGAGTCGCCGCGCTGGATGGGATCAATCGATTGCCCAGGCCCTGGACACCCAGGGCCTGAAGGTACGATGTGGTGCTCGCTGAGAGGGGGACGTCACTTCTTCGCCACATCACCGGATTCCCACCTTATCAACTCGCAACGGAGTCGCCCATGTCGTTTTCAAACCATCTTCGCAAACTGGCCCAACCCGTGTGGGACGCACAGTTGACCCACCCGTTCGTGATCGCCCTAGGCAAAGGCACATTGTCCGAACGAAAGTTTCGATACTACATCCTGCAGGACGCTCGTTTCCTCGCGGATCTTGCCCGTGTGTTTGCCGCCGGCTCCTTACGGGCGCCGGATTCCGAATCGGCACTCCGCTTTGCCAAACTGGCCGAAGAAACCATCACGGTCGAGCGCAGCCTCCATGAAAACTACGGCAAACGTTGGAAACTCACGCCGCAGGCCATGCTGAACGAACCGATGGCCCCCACCAACTATGCTTACACACGCCACATGCTCGCGATCGCCCAAAGCGGGAGCGCCACCGAAATCGCCGTGGTCGCCCTGCCCTGCGCCTGGATCTACTGCGTCGTCGGCAAGCACTTCCTCAAGAGCGGCCCGCCGCCGGCCAAGCACCCCTACCGAGACTGGCTGATGCTCTATGCCTCGCCGGAATTCGAGGCCGTGCAAGAATGGATGCGGGCCAGGGTGGATACCTGGGCACGCACCGCCGGACATGAGGAAAAGAAACGGATGGAGCAGGCATTTCTGATCAGCTCGAAGTATGAGTGGATGTTTTGGGAGATGGCATGGAACGAGGAGAAGTGGCCGGTGTGAGGGGGCGAGCAAAAATGGTGCCCCCTCCACGCCGGGAACCAAGCGCCAGCAGCGTTCGGCACCGAGGTGAGCCTTAACGCCTGAACTTGCTCTGTTTCGTGCCGGCACGAACAAGGCCTCATTGGACACGCGCAGTTTTGACCAATCCTCCTATCTGCCCGAAAAAACCCACCTGCCACAAGAATGGGCAGACACCACCGGCAAGGATATGCCGTAGAGCACACGACCATTGATAGTTTTGCGGTGACGTCACCCCCTCATTGAGTGGCGCCGCGATGTAGAGTCCAATCCCCCACGAGGAAAGAGATTGGATATCAAGCAGCGGTTTTCAGAGGCACAGACTATCGGTTTTTTGCGAGAGGCGGAGGCGGGGCTGGCCGTGAAGGATCTGTGTCGGCGGCATGGATTCTCAGAAGCGTGTTACTACCTCTGGCGAAACAAGTTCGGTGGCCCGGAGGTGTCGGATGCCAGGCGCCTGAAGGCGTTGGAACAGGAGATGGTAGTGAGTCGACCTTCCCGAGCCTATCAGCGCCAGGGCATGTCACCTGGGGAATTGCACCTACAGCACGACGCGCGTGTCGGCCCTCAGCAGCGGAGGACCTGCCGGCTAGTATCGCGACGCTGGTAACTCCACGTCCGCACGGGCCCAAGCCTGTTTGAATCGCTCCTCCATGGCCTCCGCAGCCTGAGCCTGTTGCTGCGCTTTCAAGCTTTGCCTGAGTCCGAAAAGGGCCCATCCGTTATGGGGATGTTGCCGCAGGTCGGTCCGGTAGACCTGTTCCGCTTCGGCCGGCCGGCCGGCCTGCAATAACACGGCGCCCAAGGAATGGCGCACGGGAATATGCCAGAGGGGCGGCTCATAATACCGCAGACCATCCTCCCGTTGCGCCGCCTCGTTCAGGTTGGCGATCGCCCGTTCCGTCTCGCCTCGGCGGGCGGCCACTTCCCCGGCCACGACCAACTCGGCGACCCGGACCAGTTCAGCAACTGGGATGACCCCGAGGACGCGGTCTCCCGGAATGGTTTCGGCCAGGGTCGCCAGCGCCTGATGCTCCTGGTCCGCCTCCTCGAATCGCATCATGGCCGCCAGCGCGATGCCGTGCGCATAGTGCCAGATGGCGGTGGTGTAGAGCAGATCGGTCGGCGGTTTCGGCAGGGCGAGGATTTCCCGCCACTTCCCGAATCGGACGAATGTCAAGGCCAGGGTAGGCGTGAATTCTTCCAACGCCGGCACCTGCTTCGCCGCGTCCCAGGTCACGAGCGTTTGTAAATTCTGAGCGGCGTTGATGGCCTCTTGGCTCCGTCCCTCCATACTCAGGGCGCTCCAAAGAAAGTGCACGTTATGGGGGTAGTAGCCCATCGGGTAGATGCCTGTGAGTGGACGGTGGGTCAGGTATTCCTGATCGACCGAGGCGGCATGGACATTTCGTTCCACCGCTTCTTTGTACATGCCCAACCGGAGATAGACGTGCCCTGGCATATGGACCAGATGGCC
The DNA here is from genome assembly GCA_031315995.1 of Nitrospira sp. Classification (GTDB taxonomy): domain Bacteria; phylum Nitrospirota; class Nitrospiria; order Nitrospirales; family Nitrospiraceae; genus Nitrospira_A. The sequence goes on along the minus strand of JALDRG010000005.1, from coordinate 182,944 downwards.
GGCCCCCGGCGCGAGGGTCGGCAGACGCTTGGCGCAGGGGAGCGCCCGTTCGGGATTGGATGAAGCTTCCACCGCATGGATATAGTAGTGGCAGGCGCCGAAATGATCCGGATTGAGGGCCATCGCCCGTTCGAGTGTCGAGACGATTTCGCGGGCCCTGCCCTTGGGTCGTCCCTCAGGAGTCCAGTAGTCCCACGGTTGGAGATCCATCAGGGCTTCGGCATACAGTGTGCCGGCGTCGGCATCCGTAGGATCGTTGGCCCAAAGTTGTCCCATTGCCTCGGCATAGGCCGCGTCGTGCGCATCGCGTGACGCATCGGGCGCGAGCGAATAGCGATGGGTCAGCGCATTGATATAGGCCCGTTCCCGTGGAGTCGCCCGAGCGGCCAGCGCCTTGGCCTTCTGAACAGCACCATAGGCTCGCTTCTCTGCTTCGCGGTCCATGGGAAGATTGATGTTGGGCCCCAATGCCAAGGCGATGCCCCAATAGGCCATGGCGGCATTCGGATCGAGTCGGGCCGCTTCCTCAAATGAATTGATCGCCTCCTCGTGATTGAAGGCGAACACCAGCCGCAATCCCTGGTCGAAGTATTGCTGGGCCTCGCGAGAGCTTGTGGTGATGGGATGGTGCAACGTCCCGAGGTTGTCGAATAACGGCGTGCGGCTCGTGCTGGTCGGCGTATCGGATGGTTGAGTGGGCGTGGCACAGCCCACCGAGAGCAGGCTGGTTGCCACGAGTACGTAAGCCCACCCTGCCAATGTCGTATGGGATCGCGTCACCATTGTCACCCTCCCTTCTTTCTCGGACGGCCCGTGCCTCCGTTCAAAGACCGGGATCATGAACGGCGACAGGGGTGCCTGTTCAGGTCGATGCCACCCTTCCTGGCTGTTCGCGACGCCTTTCAGACTGCGAGCGAATCATAGACATAGATCGATCTCATGTCGAGGACATCGGACGGTCGCATTGAAGCCGAGATCAGCGAGGACATGTGGTCGTTGATTCGGTGTCCCCTTAAAGATACCGACGCGCTCTGGAGAGGGAGGTACCGTCGCCCGTTCCGATCGAGCCAGGCCTCCCAGATACGATCCACATTGCAATGGTTCAGGTAGAACACCGGGTCGTTGGGCGAACTCGAAGGCAACATGTCGCCGCCCACCCAGACATGCACGCGGTTATGGAGGGCAGGGGCCGCCGGCGGCGCCCATCCTTCGAGCCTGTTCCGAAATCCCGCGGAGGACGTGCTCCAAGGCTCGGTATCGTAGGGAGTCAAACCTAACGTTCCCGCCGTGTCGGATTTGCGAGGCAGGGTCGCGATCTGGCTTCCAAGGGAACGCCTCAACCCGCGATCCCGTTGAACGAGCTGTCCATTCACATCCGCATCGATGCGCACGCGAAAACTTGTCGGATCGCCGGCATTGTACCGGAAGGGCCCCGTTCTAACGGGATTACCCGATCCACCCAAGGTCCTCGCATTCCACAGGGCGGATCTTCGTTGGCGCGCCGCCGATTGTTGGCCATCGGCGGCCCAATCCCAATAGGGCAGTCCGAATGTGTCGTCGTCCAGCACCCGCTGGAAGTTGAGTTCGAGCTGATACAGCATGAACCGGTGCCAGGGACAGAAGACCGGACCTCGGTGTGCCGCATTGCGGTCATCCTGGGTCGGCGGCGTCATGGTCGACATGGCCGTATGGTGCCAGACGACGAATAGGTCATAGGTGCTTACGGGGCGTGACGGACCGGCGATGCCCAGGTCGGCTGTCGTCGGTCCGGTGAATTCCGCTTTTAGGAGGGTGACGCCTCGGACGTATCGTTCTCTCGCTACGCTGTTGATGAGGACGTTCGATCGAGTCACAGTCATATCTCACTCCTCGTGATGGATCCGGTCGTCGGCCTATTTTTTTCTTCGTGCGCCGCGCTTCCTGCGACTGGTCTTTTTCGTGAAGTCATCGGGGAAGATGTTGATGAGCTCCTTAACGAGATCGATGGCGGACGCAAACGACATGTTCGGGACCGGATGGTAGTGGACATGTCCGTCGTTCGTCACGCCCATATGGCCGATGAGGGATCGTCCATCCACCTCAATCTCGTAGTGTGTACGCACGACGATGTGGTGGCCTTGGTACGTGGCTTCCCGCAGGCTGTCTGCTGCGTGATGCCGGTGCTGTTGCGTCTGCTTGACGTGCGCGGCGTTTCTCTCGACGTAGGAGGCAATGGACGCGGCGGTCGGAGGCATGGCGGTTCTCTTGGCGGGCATGTCGATCCTCCCTTAATCAGCCGACTGGCTTGGCATGGGCGCGGCTAAGCCTGAGGATGGATCCAGTCACCGGACCGCCCATTTCGAAACGCATAAAGTTCACGTTGTTCTCCCTGATCATTCACCGGAGTGACAACACGTGGCTGCATGCAGCCGAGGCCTGGTGGCCGATATTGTCATGTTCGAATAGGACCGCGAGCAATGCCCGCAACCCTGCGCTCTGTGCGTCACAGGATTGCGGACCAATGCGACGACCTCGAACGATCGAATTATAGACGGCGCCGTACATCTATTCCAGAGTTTCTCCTAGTTATCTTCTCATGTGTTTTAGCGCCAGGGGTGACGAGAAAATTCGTTGCGCAAGGCTTCCCTGCGAGTGACAGGACTCAGCCAAGGCAAGGCCGCAATTCTTCGTGAGCTAGAACGGCGAGGGTCTTCTACGATGAGTAAGTTGATCCAATCGTGACCTCACCATATGTCGCATCAAGTATCTCCGAATGTGGCTCAACCGGCCTGAGCAAGGATGCGAACCCTCCGGCGAGGGACGAAATTCAAAGGCGTGGTGCATCTTGTATTCTCTGCGAATGACCAGCCAGGTTGCGACAGGCCGCGAATGGATTTGAACACTATTTGAGACGGCGCTCAGTGTGTTCGGCTCCTTAAGCCGGCCCAATCCTGCCGGCGAGATCTGAAGAAGCATTGCCAGTCTGAGAGTCGATTCAGGAGCATCCATTGCTCAGGTCGAACAAAGGAACAAAGAACAAAGGGGGTCGGGAGTCTTTTCTCATACAACCATCACCGCTGATCGTCCTGCCTCCTTCGATTCGCAGGATGCTTCCGAACGATGAAGGCATAGCAACCCTTCAGGGGTTGTTTCTCACCACCTGCTAGACTTCCTTCCGCATGCAATCATTCCCTGCAAGACTTCATGTGCTGCTCGCCCGAGAGGCGCCGGTGGGGTTGCTCATCCAGCGAGGGCAGCCGCGGTAGGTTTGTTCGATGCAGTGGGATCGCCGGACGGATAGCTTCACGCTTGGGCAATGGCTCAAAGACCGGATCTATGGGCGGGGCAATCTCTCATCTGACGGAACACACTTCATTTACTTCACGAGGGATGGCAAGTGGCAGAGCATCTGAATCGGCAACGACTGTCTCAGCGGCTACTATCCTCACCCGCTCCAACGCGGCTGGGCACTCAATGAGCACCGCGCGGCGCCTTCTGATCCATTTCTCTTCGCTCTCAACCGGCTTCAGACCACCTTCCTTAGACGGCACCACACTGCCCTCACTCGCACCCCTCAGTTTTCTTCCGCCGTTATGATACGCTGACCTCGTCACCTTGCACTTCACAGTCTGAACCTCCCGCATGACCAGCAGTTCTATCTCATCTACCGTCCTAACCGCCCACGAGATCAAGCGACACCTGCTTGGGCTCATCCTGTTCATCGGCCTGCTCGGGCTCTGGTATTGGCTGTCGACCGGAACGCGGGCGGTGCCGACGTTGATCGAGATGCTCCAGGACGATGATCCCTCGACACGCATCGTCGCGGCGGAACAGTTAGGGCAGATCGGTCCGGCGGCACAGGCGGCCGTTCCATCCCTGCTGGCGCAAGCCATGCGAGACGGCAGTCAACATGCCAACACCACCGCCGCAGGAGCACTCAAGTCGATCAAGCTGTCAGCGGCCCGACAAGTCATGACCCACTTCATCGCGCGTCTGCACAATCCGGACGCGCAACAACGTCGCACCGCCTGCGCGGTGCTCGGGAGCTTGGGCCCTATCGCCAAACCGGCCGTCCCGGCCTTGCTGGCCATGGCGCAGGATGCCGACGAACTTGTGCGGCGCAATGCGCTGATGGCCTTGGCAAGTATCGGCATTCCTTCCCCCCTGATCACCGCGGCCTTGCTGGACGGACTGCGCGATTCTTCTTCGCTGGTTCGTCAGACGGCTGTCACTCAATTCGCGTTTACCGTTCCCCTGACTCAGCCCATCGTCGCCGCATTGACGCCGCTGCAGGAGGGTCCGGACAAGGCAATCGCAACCCTGGCCCGCAGTGCGTTGGACAAACCAAAACCAGGCGATGCGACCCAGATCGAATCGCTCGGCATGATGGTCCAACATTCACCCGCCCGAGATTACGCCTTGCACCAACTCGCGCAGCTTGGACCAGCGGCCGGCGAGGCTCTGCTCCCGATCCTTCCTCTGCTGGGCGATGAACAGCCACTAATCCGATATCTCGCGTCCGAAGCCATCGGTGCAATGGGAGCAGCCGCGAAGCCAGCTCTCCAGCGCCTGCAAGAGCGAATGCAGGATTCTGATCCGGTCGTTCGAGAAGCCATCGCCGATGCGGTTGCCTCAATTGAATCCGGGACGACGGTCGTCACGGAGCCCTCCGCACATGAGACCCATCCATGACCGCCACAGAGCCAGAAATGTCGACACGCCTGAGAGTCCTGACACGCCTCGGATTCTGGGGCAGCTTGCTGGCGGGGCTGTTGCTCCCCTGGACTATTATGCTCTCGGTCGACATCTTCGTGCGGCACATTCCCTTTGCGCGAGCCTGGCGATCCTTCAGCCTGCACCTCTTCACTCCCGGTTATAATTTTTTCCTCATCGGCGTGTTGACGGCCGTTCCTTTTGTGGTCCTGGCGGTCGTGATTCTGCTGCATCTGGGGACCGCTCCGGTTCAGCATGCACTGGTTCCTCGTCGACGGGCACTCGGCCTCGCCTGCGCGGGACTCGGCATGCTGGCCCACGCAGGGCGAACCCATGCTGAGGTGCTGATCCATCCCGATGCGCAAGGCGCCCTCGCCTATTTGTATCTGCCGATCGTCCTGCTCGCCATCCTGCCGGTCGGTTACGGATTGGGGCGAATCCTAGCCACAATGCTCCTGCCGCGGCCCTCCGCATGAACGACACGGGCTGGACAGCATCGGCGACGTGAGTATAATGTGGGCCATGCGTCACTATGCCGTGAGTGCGTCCCGATGATCCGTCTCGTATTGTGCGTCGTGCTGCTCATCCTCTGGCACGCTTCTGCCCACGCCGCCTCGAAATATGAAGACAGCGTGAAGGAATTGGCCGAGGGGGTGGCCGCTGAAGCCATCAAGATGAAAAAGTCGCGGCTCGCGCTGTTGGATTTCGTGGACAACAAGGGCGAGGTGACGCCTATCGGCCAATTCCTCGCCGAGGAACTGGCGACTCATTTGCTCGTGGCCGGAGAACTCAAAGTCGTCGATCGCAAGCTCCTGATCGCGACCATGGAGAAACACCAACTCACTCATCTGGACACGTCACAAGCCAAAGCGGCCAAGAAGGTGGCGAAGGCCTTACGAGCCGACCTGTATGTCACCGGCGCCTATCTTGAAATTCCCGAGGGTGTTCAGGTCACGGCCAAATTGATCGGCCCCTATACCGTCTACCCGGTCGGTGCCGCCCGAACGATCATGCCCAAAGCGGGCCCGCTCGCCTCGCTCCTCAAGCAAGCCAATGCGCCCAAACCACCGGCCCCGATCGCCGAACCGGAGCCCAGCACCCCACCCTTGAGCGCCCATGAGAATGAGTTGTACAAAGTCAGCGTCATGGCCATTGCCCGACAGGATGACCAGATCGAGATCGACCTCCTGTTCGTCAACAGCGCCCCTCATCCGATCAAAGTCGGATGTCAACTCCTCGACACCTACTTGCTGGACGAGCAGGGCGAACAATGGCAACAGGATGTCGCCCAAAATCGCGAGGGGCTCTGTACGCGCGGCGTGGAACTCAATCCCAGACGGCAGCAGCATGCGCGACTGTCGTTTTTAGCGACCAACAAGCCGCCTCAGGGACTCCTAACCCTGCATTACCACGAAACATCGCCGAGGCCGGATCGGGTCATCACCCTGGACGGACTGAAGTTCGAGGCCGCTCCAACTACCGACACCGAGACCCCTGCGCCGCAGGAACCAGGCCCTCCCACACCATAAGTCATTATCTCCGGAACTGTTGCACAGGGAATCTTCATGATTAAACAAGTCTTGACGATAGCGGGTTCAGACTCGGGCGGCGGAGCGGGCATTCAAGCAGACCTCAAGGCCATGTCGGCCAATGGAGTCTATGCCATGTCGGTCATCACGGCTATCACAGCCCAAAATACGGAAGAAGTCGCCGACGTGTTTGACTTGCCCACCTCGATCATTGCCGCACAGATCGATGCCATCTTCGACGATTTCGACGTGGCGGCGGTCAAGACGGGCATGCTCTCCTCGAGCGACATCATTCTGACCGTGGTCAAACTCTTGCGCCCACAGCAGGTCAAAAACCTGGTCGTGGACCCCGTCATGATTGCGAAGGGCGGACAGCCTCTCTTGAATCCGGACGCCATCGACACTCTCAAGAAGGAACTGTTTCCGATGGCCTTGCTGGTGACCCCGAACGTCCACGAAGCGCAACAACTCTCGGGCATCGAAATCGCCTCCCTGGCCGACGCCCGCCGGGCCGCCAAGATTATTCACCAGTTCGGCTGCGCCAACGTCCTCATCAAAGGAGGACATCTGCCGAGCGATCGCGCCACCGACCTGCTGTACGACGGGCGTTTCTTCCACATCTATAAAGGTGAGTTCATCGACACGCCGCACACCCACGGCACCGGCTGCACCCTTGCTTCAGCCATCGCAGCGCACATCGCCAGGGGAAAAACCGTTCCCGACGCCGTTCAAGCTGCCAAGACGTACCTCACCGAGGCCATTAGGCACAGCCTGGCGATCGGGCATGGCAAGGGTCCCACCAACCATTTCTACTTCTTGAATCAGGATTCAACGCCATGAGTCGAGGGCTTGGATCTCCGCTGTCGTTTCTTCTGACCGGATGGACCTGGCTGCTGCTGACGTCGCTGCTGGGGCTCGCCACATTTCTCGGCATCGTGCGCGGCGCTCCGCTTCCTCCGGGCCTGCGTCTGTTGCACGTCCATGGGGCGCTCATCGGTGGACTCATACAAATGATGACCGGCTTGGCGCTCGCCGCTGTCGACCTCGCCGGCCACGAGACCGTCCGACCGAAACACCGCCTACTGTTCATCAGCATGAATCTGGCCGCCCTCGGACTCGTCGCCGGCTCGTGGCTGCACGCCTCCGATCTGACCATGGGGGCCGGGCTGGTACTGACAGCGCTGTGTGTCCCCATGGCACGCCATATGATGATGGGACTTCGGACCTCTTCGGGCTGGAGCCCGTTGTCTGCGTTCTTCTTTGGTATCACCCTCACCGGGCTGTTCGGGAGCTTGGTCCTGGGAGAGTTCCTCGCCGGAGCCTGGTTTCCCACATGGCACGGCATCGTGCGCCTGGGCCATCTGCATTCAGGCCTCTTGCTGTTCCTCACCTTGGCGATCGTGGGAACGATCCAATTGGCGCTGCCATTGTTACTGAATCGTCCCCTGCGAAGCGCCGGCCTCGAACAAGCGGTGTTGCTGCTCTTGCCGGCCTGTGCCGCGGGACTGATCACGGGATTTTTGCTCTCCTCCGTCCCTATCCAACTCGTCGCCGGCGGCTGCCTCCTCTTGACAGTGGGGCTCTGCAGCGTAAATCTTCTCTGCACCTGGAACCAAGCGGGCCAACCGGGCTCAGCCGCCACCGACCACCTCATGATTGCCCTCTGCTTCCTGCTCATCATGACAGCCATCGGCATGGCGGTCGGAATCAACGTCTTGTGGACTCCGCCGGCGATGCCCTATGGAACCCTTCATCTGGTCGCCTACACCCACACGGCATTCCTAGGTTTGTTTTTGCAAGTGAGTGTCGCCGGACTTTCCTACACGTTGCCGGCGCTGCTGGCGCAACGCGTCACGAGCCGCAAGAAACACGCTGCGTATCGAGAGAGCCTCAGTCACATCATGAATCGATGGCGGGCGCTGCAGGTGTCGACTCTCAGCTTTGGAACCCTCGGGCTGGTTCTAGTGGCCTCACTGACCTGGAACCTCCCGCTTTCCTCGACCTGGATCCAAACCGCCGCCTGGTCGAGCCTGGGACTTCTCCTGCTCCACCTCACCCTGGTGACGATGAAAATCACACAGGTGGTAGGGACAGCGCCGACCGGAGACCGCGCGGCCACGGACTAATTGGGATCACATCACACATGGAAGAAACGCTTTTTTTTCACGACGCACTCGGCCATCGCATCGCAGCCGTCCTTGCCAAACCGGAACAGGCAACCGATCACGTCGCGGTACTCTGTCACGGATTTCTGTCCCACAAGGACAGTACGAGCAATCAAGCCCTGACCGCGCTCTTAATCGGCCGGGGAATTGCGACGCTCCGATTCGATTGCTTCGGGCATGGCGACAGCGATGGGCCCTTCGCCAAACTGACGACCACGATCGGAGTCGGCCAGGCGCACGCGGCACTGAACTTCCTGATGAATCGTGGGTACCATAGGCTCGCACTCGTCGGCTCCAGCTTCGGCGGTCTGATTTCGATTCTCGCCGCCGCGGACTGGACAAGAATGCACACCTTGAAGCCGGCATCCATTCCTCCACTCGCATGCGTCGCGCTGAAATGTCCGGTCGTCGACTTCGGGGAAGAACTTCGCCTGGAGTTTGGAGAGGAAGGTCTACGCGAATGGAAACAAACCGACACGATCCCAGATCTTCACGGAGGTGCCGCGCGTCTTCCTCTCGACTATGCCTTCTACCAAGACTGCCTCAACCAGATCGGGTATGAACCGGCACGAACGATCACCGTTCCCACGCTGATCGTCCAGGGCGATCGTGATGAATACGTGCCTCTCCACCAAAGCCAGCGACTCTTCGAGGCCCTGCCAGGCCCAAAACGGCTGGAGATTCTCCCAGGTGCCGACCACCGCTTCACGAAGGCTTCCGATTTTCAACGAATGTTGACGCTCCTCACCGAGTGGGTCTCCCGACACCCCATTGCCTGACTCCGGTCCCTTTAAAGAGTGAGCATCGGACAACTCCTGCACACGATCCTCCGACGCTTTCTCGTTCGCGCACCAATATCGGTGAACGGAGAGGCGCCGAAGGCTTTCTCCTGCAACCGCTGCTCCATCTTGCACAGCCAAAAATAACGAGCACGAATTTACTGTTCGATTGCCTGCAAAATGGCTCCTGACGTGGCTTTCTGGCGATAGCCCACTTTTTGATCGTGGCACGGCGGTTGCTCATCCAGCCTCTCGCTTTTTCTCGGAGGAAATACAATGAAGACGCCAACGAGTGTATTCGTCATGGGTGCCATCGGTTGTTTGTCTTCCGCGCTGCTCCAAACGGGCTTGCCTTCTCCCGCGGCGGCTGCAGACAGCACCGCCACTATTAGCCTGCTGCAACAGCCATCGGTTTCCGAAGCGGTTACGAAAGCCCAGGGAAGCGGAACGGCACCTATTCTGCCCAACCCGATGGCGTTGGTGCTGACGGCGCAGAAGGGACAGACGGCGGTCGGCACGCTGACACTCAAGAAAACCAGCACCGACCAGCACACCTACTATCTCAGCACGAACCAGTCGTGGATCTGGATGAATCCACCCTATGGCAGCACCCAGTCTATTACCTCCGAAACCGATCAACTGGTGATCACCGCGCAAACCGCATCCCTGCCGGTCGGGACGTACTCCGCCGTGATCTATGTGGTTGAATCCGGTCCAAATAATTTCTCCAACATGATCCGAATCCCGGTCACTCTCACGGTCACCGCCTCGTCGGCCGCCACACCACCACCCCCGCCGCCCGCAGTTCCCCCAGCCGTAACCCCGCCGGCTCCCAAACCCGTGGTGCTGACGCCGCCCCCGCCGCCGACTCCCGTCGTCGTGCCGCCGCCGCCAGCCCCAGCTCCTCCCGCACCCCCGACAGCCTCCTCGGTGACCACCGGGCCGATCCAGGTAAGCCCGGCTTCGCTGGCGCTCACCAGCGCCAATACGGTCGGCACGTTGACGCTGCGCAAGACGGGAACAGACCAGCACGTCTATTCGATAAGCACCAGTCAGTCATGGGTCTGGATGAATCCGCCCTACGGCAGCACCCAGACCATCACCTCTGAAACAGATCAGATTGTCGTGACGGCTCAGGCCGCCGGCCTCGCCGCAGGAACCTATTCCGCCGTGGTCTATATCGTTGAATCCGGCCCGAACAATTTCTCCAACACCTTGCGCATCCCGGTGTCGTTTACGGTGGCTGCCGGCCAAACAGCCGCCGCACCACCTTCGCCTCCGACACAATCATCGGTTACCTCGCCGCCCCCGCCGCCCCCCAGTCCGTCGGCGCCGGTCCCGGTGGCGACCACGCCGGCGGCTTCTTCATCGACGCCTAAGACCGCCAGCGCCACGGTTAGTTGGAACGCGAACACCGAACAAGACCTAGCCGGATACCGGATCTATGTCGGGACGAGGTCGGGGAGTTATGGATTCGCCGGCCCCTTCGAGGTGACCAACCGCACCAGCTTCACGATCCCGAATCTGCCGGTCGGCGCCACCTATTTCTTCGCCGTGTCGGCCTTTGACACGACAGGAAACGAGAGTGCTAAGTCTGCGGAGGTCAGCAAGAGCCTCTTCTAGAGCGCTCGTGTGAAGCGGAGTGAGATGCCGTGAGCTGGCGCGCAGTAGGCGCCCAGCTCACGGTGAAGAGGTTAGAGAGGTCGTCTTGGCACAACGGAATCCCGTATAGCTATTGCGAGTCTCCGGCGGCAACTTGAACCGGCCGTACGTCAAAAGATACTTCGGCAAATCTGACCAGGACCCGCCGCGCACGACGCGAAACGATCCACGCTCCGGCCCCAAGGGATTCTTCGTCGCACTGATTTCATAGTAGTGCGCCCCGTACCAATCGGCCACCCATTCACCGACATTCCCTGCCATCTGATACAGCCCGTAGGGGCTGCGACCGAGCTCATACCGCCGAACAGGGGCAAGTACCTGGTTATAGCTGAATCTGGCACCGAGCCCGAAATTCGCCAACCCATCAGTCGGGCTCTGGTTGCCCCAGGGAAATACACGACCATCGTCACCCCGTGCCGCCTTCTCCCACTCGGCTTCGGTCGGAAGACGTGCGCCTCGCCAGCGACAATAGGCTTCCGCATCAAACCAATCGACGCCAATGACCGGACGATCGTGATGCTGTAACGGATCCACCGCCTCCCATTGCCAGGGCAGCGCTCGTTTCTCCTGCGACAGGAACGCCCCATATTGCGCAGTCGTCACTTCAGACACATCTATTTCATATCGATCCAGCCACACAGGGTGTTGCGGCCGCTCGTCCTCCAACGTATCCGTTCCGTCAGCCCCCATGAGAAAGTATCCCTCAGGAATCGAGGCCCGGGGCGTCTCGGAAAGAATTGCTGGGTTGGCGTTCCTGTTGTTCCGCAGCCGGTCGAGCTGCGCATGTACAGAATAGTCGGTGGTGAAAAAGGCGAGCACCAGGAAAGAGAACAAGATCCTCATGAAGCCACTCATGGGACGGAAGCATACACAAACGCTCTGCTGGGCGCGAGCGCGATGCCACGCCCCTGAACGAGTCAGCAGTGCCGGAGCGGGTCAAAGGAGCGTTCCGCCGACGACCCAATGCCGGTCATCCGGAACGTCGATAAGGAGTCGGGACAGGTTCATTTCGGCCAATTGTGCCGCGACATCATCCTCCGTAAAGGCGGCCAGCAACGAGTTATAGAAGTCTCGTTTCAGGATCGGATCTTCGTCGGCTGCATACGTATCCACCACGGCCTGGGCCGCTTCAGGAGATTCCGGCCGCAGTAAATCCATCACCAGGACACAGGCTCCTGGCTTCGCCAATTGCTTCAAGTGAAACCAGAACTGCAGCGGATTCGGCACATGGTGCAAGAGACTGTTGGACAGCAGGGCGTCGGCCGGCTCCGGCAAGGACAGCGATTGAAACCGTTCACAACAGAGGGTAATGCGACTCGCCAGGCCTGCTCCGGCAATGGCTTCTGCCGCCAGATCCAGCATGGGACGGCTGGCATCCACGGCAGTCACGCGCGCGTCCGGGAACGCGCGGAGAAAACGAATTGGAATATCCCCCGGCCCGCATCCCAGATCGACGACATGGCTACCGGTCCAGTCAGGGAAATATTCGCGAAATCGATCGACGAATCCCTGATTCTCCTCGGCGAAATCTGCCGCCGCATAGGCACGGGCCTGCGCCACATCATCCATCAGCTCCGGCTCAAGCACACGCTTCATGCATTCACCTATCTGCTGAGTTCACCCGTTCCAACAAGACGCGATCACCAGGTCGCACCGTCCCTTGGCGAAACACTCGCGCGTAGAGCCGGCTCGACCCCGGATGCCTGTTCTCTGAAATTCTTGCGTAGTCCCCGTCCTTGAACCACTGCGCATTCAATCGACAGGGCGTCGTGTGGCTCACAATCTCCAGCTGCACCTGCTCGCCGATCGTGAGGCGATCACCGGGTTTTACCTGCCGCCAATCGAGCCCCGTCAGGGTCAGATTCTCTCCTGACGAACCGGGGCGAATTGAATGGCCTTCCGCGCGCAAGGCCTCGATGACCTCTAGGGAGAAGAGACAGATCGCCCGATCCGCCCCGCCATGATATTTCCGGTTGCGCTGGCGATCACCGACCAACCCGTCGATGGTCACCAGCGCGGAAGGCACAGCCAGCTTTGGCACCCCGCCGTCGGACAGGCTCACCCGATGCACTTCTACAATCTGAGTCGACTTCATGATACCGTCAGGAGCAGAGGCCACCCTCACAAGATTCCATGCCGGTCGCCTCCAGGGCAACCCATCCGTCTTGTTCCCGTGCCGCCTTCACATAGACTCCGTGCGAAGCATAGGCCGCTTCAATCTCTGCCCGCTGGTCATTCAACAACCCGGAGAGCAACAGGCGCGCACCGCCGGCCGCATATCCGCAGAGGGTCTCAGCAGCGCCCAGCAGGGTCTGTCGATCGAGATTTGCCAGGACCAGGGTGGGCTCGAACCTGTCATCCGCTGTCTGCGCCTGGGCATCGCCCAACAGCCACGTCAACCGCGCATCGAATCCGTTGACGTGGGCATAGTCGCGCGCGCAGTCGATCGCCACCGGATCGACATCCTCTCCGACCGCGGCAGCAGCTCCAAGCCGCAGTGCCACCATCGCCAAGACTCCGCTCCCGGTGCCCAGATCCAGCACACGATCGGTCGGCGTGACAACTTGTTGTAGCCAATGGATCAACAATTGGGTCGTCGCATGGTGTCCGGTGCCGAAGGCCTGCTTGGGATCGATGATCAATTCGATGTCGCCGGGGTTGAGCGTTACCTTTTTCCAATTGGGCCGAATCACCACTCGCCCGATCCTGATCGGTTCCACCAGACGCGACCACTCGGCGTTCCAATCCCGATCCACCAAATCGTTGATGATGATGGCATCGGCCGGTTCCGTATGACCAAGCTGGGTCAGCGCAAGCCTGAGGCCCTGCCAGGTATCCTGGCCGCAACGGGCGGCGGGCCAATACAGATGGATGCAATCCTGTTCCTGCCAGGCTCCGGTCACATTCGGGTCGTTCAGAATACCCAGGAGCTCGCCGGCATCGAGGGACGTCCGCACATCGACTTGAATCCAGTCGCCTGGATCCGGCGGCGTGGAATCGCCGGCGATGAATTGGTCTGTCTTCGAGGTTGACGCCATCTCAGACTCCCAGTATCGTCTGCAGTACGATGCAACCAAACATAGAATCCACACCATCGCGATGCGCGCCGGCTCGCGAGCGCAGTCTCGACCGCGTACTACGCCGCGCGGCACGCTTCGAGATGAACGGCCGCCGCGCCAGCGCACGGTTTACGAGTTGGCGGCTCGCAATCTTTGCCGTCGGACTATTCGGCTCCATCCTCCCGCACAAATTAGGCTGGACCCTCTTCGGCAATGCCACACTCGCGGCGAGCGTCATCCTGTTCCTCATTGTGGCCTGGTATCATAACAGGCTCGAAGATCGCTTGCACCGGCTCCGGCGCTGGCAAGGCGTCAAACAGATTCATCTCGCGCGCATGCGACTGAACTGGACGGACATTCCGTTTCGGCCGGTGACAGTGCCTGAACGACACGCCTATGCCACCGACCTCGATCTCGCCGGCCCCCATTCACTCCTGCACTTGATCGACAACACCATCTCGTCGCAGGGCCAAGACCGCCTGGCTTCGTGGCTATTCGATCAGCCGCCTCAGCCCGCGCAATGGATCGAACGGCAGGCCCTCATCAGGGAATTAATGCCCCTCTCGCTGCTCAGGGACCGATTGTCATTGGAAGCCCAGTCGGTCGAGGACGCCGATATCGACGGACGACGACTCCTCTTGGTGCTCCGGAAGCGAGTGGACCATTCCAGCTTCATGCCCATGTTGTTGACCGAAACCGTCCTCGCGCTCGCCACGGCCGGCCTTTTGCTCGCCGATCTGTCGTACGGTCTCGGCAACTATTGGATGTTGTCGTTCGGTCTCTACGCAGTCCTGTTTCTCTCGGTGCGCAGCCGCTCGGAAGAAATCTTCGACCATGCCCAATCACTGCATCGGCAACTGGAGCGACTCAGCGCCGTACTCGGCTATCTGGAGCGACGATCGTACCGTGACAGTCCTCGCCTGGCTCAACTGTGCCGTCCGCTCCTGCAGCCACACAGCAGGCCCTCCACCTCGCTGAAACACGCCGCCTCCCTCATGAACCGGCTCAGCGTGCGGGCCCATCCCTTGGTGCATTACCTCATCAACGCCATCGGCCCCTGGGATCTCTACCACACCTATCGCCTGCAGCACTTGCAGGACAGAATCGCGGCCGTCGCGCCGCAATGGTTTGAACTGCTGGCCGAATTGGACGCCGCGGCATCCTTAGCGACCTTCGCGTATTTGCACCCGGACTACCCCTGGCCCACATTGCATCAGCCGGATGCGGCCGGCCACACCAATGGTGCCGGACCGATCCTCGAGGCGCAGGGACTGGCGCATCCCCTCATCCCTGCAGGGGTTCGCGTGGCCAATCACATTGCGCTCCAGGGGCGTGGACGCATGTTTCTGGTGACCGGGTCCAACATGTCGGGGAAAAGCACGTTTCTCAGAACGATCGGCATCAACACCTGCCTCGCACAGGCGGGCGGGCCTGTCTGCGCCACATCGTTCCGCTGGTCTCTGCTGCGAATCGGCAGCTGCATCCGGGTGGATGATTCGCTCGACGGCGGGCTCTCATTTTTTTATGCCGAAGTCAAACGGCTCAAAACCATTCTCGACCGCGCGCAGGACATGGAAGGCCCTCCCGTGCTCTGGCTGATCGACGAAGTCTTCAAAGGCACCAACAACCGGGAGCGGCTCATCGGAGGTCGCGCCCTCATTGCCGCCCTCGCCGGGGGAAACGGCTTTGGTCTCGTCACCACCCATGACCTGGAGCTGACCGAATTGGAGCGCCAACTCCCCAACGTCACCAACGTGCACTTTCAGGAAACCGTGGCGGAAGGCGCGTTGCACTTCGACTATCGTTTGAAACCAGGCCCTTGCCCCACGACCAATGCCCTGCGGATCATGGCGCTCGAAGGACTGCCGGTAGAAAGCCCCCCGGCCACGCTGCGATAACGCGTTGCATCATTGCGGCAATTTCGGCAGACTGCGTCATCGATTGTCGATTCACGGGCGATTGCACATACTCACAGGAGGCGCATATCGATTCCCATCCAGACACCTCACCACCCACCCGGTTGCCGCTGCGTGGACTGCTCATCGCGCAGTTTTGCGGCGCCTTCAATGACAACGCCTGGAAATTCATGGTCGCGCTCCTGGGCATCAGAGCGGCGGCGGACCTGCTCTCACCGGGACAGCAGCTCGAAACGGCTTCCCAGACCCAGACCACCCTCGCCATGGTCGTGTTCACCTTACCGCTGGTGCTGACCTCATTTGTAGCCGGGTTTTTTGCCGATCGCATGAGCAAGCGCACCATCATCGTCACGATGAAAGCGGTGGAGGTCCTGCTCATGGCCGGGGCCACCATCGCCCTGCTGTTCCATCCGACTGGAGGCCTCTGGGCCCTCGTGATCCTGGCCTGTATGGGCGTCCACAGTGCGATCTTCAGTCCCGCCAAATACGGCATTCTTCCCGAACTGCTCCTGCATGAACAACTCGCGCGCGGCAACAGTATCCTGGAGTTGTTCACGTTCCTCGCGATCTTGACCGGCACCACCGCCGGAGGCTTCCTCTTGGCCGGCGCGGGCGAGCAACCCTGGATCGCCCCGCTCGCCTTGACCCTCCTCGCATCGATCGGGTTCGTCGCAGCCTGGGCCGTCCCTCACGTGCCACCGGCCCGGTCGGCAGGCGGCTTGTTCGACACGTTGCGCGGCGCCTGGTGTGCATTACAAGCCGATCGCCTGCTGCGTCTGGCCATCACCGGCGCAGTCTTTTTCTGGACCATTGCCAGCCTCGTCGTCCAGAACGTGCTGGTCTATGCGAAGGCGGTGCTGGGCCTCTCGGACGCATTGGCAACCGTTCCCTCCGCGTTGATCTCCGTGGGCATCGGGCTGGGCGCACTCGTCGTCGGACGACTCTCCCGATCTCGTGTCGAATACGGGCTGGTTCCCCTGGGGGCGGCCGGAGTCGCGATCTTCCTGTTGATCCTCGGCTGGTGGACGCCGCCGTTCAGCGGCACCCTCGCGCTCATGCTCGCATTAGGAATGGCGAGTGCGCTCATCTTCATTCCCATCAATGCCCTCGTCCAATGGCGCGCGCCGCACGACCGGCGAGGATCGGTGATCGCCCTCGAAAACATCTGTGTCTTCACCGGTATTCTGCTGGGCTCGCTGAGTGGCGGCGCGCTGGCCAACGCAGGCCTCTCGACCGTCGGCATTTTTCTCGCCACGGCCCTCGCCACCACGATCGGAACGGCCTGGGCGATGTGGCTCATGCCCGAAACGTTCCTGCGCTTGGTGCTCGTGCTGCTGACGAATACTATCTATCGCCTGCGCCTCGTCGGGCAGACGCACGTGCCGGTCACGGGCGGCGCCCTCCTGGTGCCCAACCACATCTCCTTCATCGACGGCTTTCTGCTGATCGCGAGCCTGGATCGCCCCATCCGGTTCGTGGTCGAGGCCCAGTACGTGAATCATCCCATCTTCAAACCCTTCATGCGGGCCTTGCAGGTGATTCCGATTTCGTCCGAAGGAGGGCCCCGTGTGATCCTGCGTGCCCTGCGCGAAGCGGGTCACGCACTTGATGCCGGCGACCTCGTATGCATTTTTCCTGAAGGCCAAATCACCCGCACCGGCAATCTCTTGCCGTTCCGCCGTGGATTCGAACGGATCGTAAAAGGACGCGACGTTCCGGTGGTGCCGGTTCATCTGGATCGCGTCTGGGGCAGCATTTTCAGTTTCGTCGGCGGGCGCTTCCTCGCCAAATGGCCGGAACATATTCCCTATCCTGTCACGGTCTCGTTCGGCGCCCCGGTTCACTCCGAGACACCGGCCCATGAACTCCGTCGCCTCGTCCGCGAACTCGGCGAAAGCGCCTGGCAGTTGCGGAAACCCACGCGGCGCCCTTTGCACCAGGCATTTATCAGCACTATGCGACGGCATCCTTTCCGCCTGGCGATGGCCGATGCGACCAAGCCGCACGTCTCCGCGCTGCAGGCCTTGATCGGAGCAATCGGACTGGCTCGCGCGCTGAAACTCCACTGGCAAGGCCAACCGCATGTGGGCCTGCTGCTGCCGCCGACCGTCGCGGGAGCGTTGACCACGGTCGCCGCCACGCTCGCCGGTCGTACCTGCGTCAACCTCAACTACACCGTCGGCAAAGCCGGACTGGAAGCAGCGGTTCGCCAAGCGCAGCTCCGCACCATCGTCACGAGCCGCAAGTTTGTGGACAAAGCCCAACTCGAACTCCCGGAGGGACCGACGATTCTCTGGCTGGAAGACATCGGCGCCGCCATTGGAACCCGCGAGAAAGCCATGGCTGCCGCCCTCGCCGTGCTGGCCCCGCTCCGACTCATCGAATCTGCCTGCGGCCAGACCGAACGGGTCACGATGGACCATCTCGCCACCATCATCTTCAGTAGCGGCAGCACCGGCGAACCGAAGGGCGTCATGCTCTCGCACTTCAGCATCGACGCGAATGTGCAGGCCGTGTCGCAGGTTCTTCCCTTGTCCGCGGATGATCGGATCCTGGGCATTCTTCCGCTCTTCCATTCGTTCGGATATCTCGTGTTCTGGTACGTGACCCTCAACGGGGCCGCAACCGTCTTCCACCCTTCGCCGCTCGACGTGACGGCCATCGGTGACCTCTGCGCCAAACATCGCCTGACATTTCTGGTCTGCACACCCACGTTTCTGCAACTCTATCAACGGCGCTGCACCCCGGAACAGTTCAGCACGCTACGAGTCGTCCTCACGGGAGCGGAGAAGCTGTCCCTTCGCCTGTGCCAGACCTTCGAAGACCGATTCGGTATCGGCCCGATCGAGGGTTATGGCGTCACGGAATGCGCCCCGGTGATCGCCGTCAACTGCCCGGATTTCCGGGCCGCGGGCTTCTTCCAACCGGCCTCCCGGCGCGGAACCGTCGGCCAGCCGCTGCCCGGCGTGTCTGTCCGCATCGTCGATCCGGACAGCTTCGCGATCCTCCCACCCGGCACGGCGGGCATGTTACTGGTCAAAGGACCGAACGTGATGAACGGCTATCTGGGTCGGGAGGATTTGACGGCCCAAGCCATCCGTGACGGATGGTATATTACCGGTGACATCGCCACGCTCGACGACGATGGATTTCTGACCATTACGGATCGGCTCTCGCGCTTTTCCAAAATCGGCGGTGAAATGGTGCCGCATCGGCAGGTGGAAGAAGCCCTCCAAGTGGCGTCAGGCGAAGAGATTCAGGTTTTCGCGGTCACCGGCGTGCCGGACGAGCGGAAAGGCGAACAGCTGGCCGTCCTCCATACGCTCGCCGACGGCAGGATTCCGGAGATCCTCGCCAAAGCGTCGGCCTCAGGGCTCCCCAATCTGTTTTTGCCCTCGCGCACGCACTGCATCAAGGTCGAGGCCCTTCCGATCCTGGGAACAGGCAAACTGGATCTCCGAGCCCTCAAGCGGATTGCGATGGAACGGCTGAGCGCGCGTGATACATGAACCGTCTCGAACGAAAGAGGAGCAGCAGACTCTCCCACACAGGATGACGAACCCGGTTACAAAACCACTGATCGACTGCCATGTCCATCTGGCCGCGCTGCCGGACAGCGACAACGGCTGCTACATTTCGCCCAAGATGCTGAAGAGCCCATTGTTTCGATTCCTCCTGTGGAAGCATGGACTCTCCCCGGACCAGCCCCGCGAGGCAAATCAGAAATATCTCGCCGATCTGCTGACGGAGTTAAAGGCGTCACGCCACGTGCGCCAGGCGGTGCTCCTCGGCATGGACGGCGTCTACGACCAGAACGGCCGGCTGAATCAAGCCCAGACCGACTTTCTCATCGGCAACGACTATGTGCTGAAGACGGCGCAAGCCCATCCCGACGAATTCCTCGCAGGCGTCTCCATCAACCCGCAACGGCGGGATGCCATCGATGAATTACATCGTTGCGCGGATGCCGGGGCCGTACTGGTCAAGGTGCTGCCGAATGCGAAACAGTTCGACCCGGCCAATCCGAAGTACAAACCTTTCTATCGCGCCTTGGCGGAACGGAAGCTGCCGTTTCTCAGTCATGTCGGCTACGAATTCAGCTTGATCGGCAAAGATCAATCCGTGGGCGATCCGGATCGCCTTCGCCTGGCCTTGGATGAAGGCGCCACCGTCATCGCGGCCCATGCCTGCAGCTATGGGCTGATCCTCTATGAAAAATTTCTTCCGACCTTGCGCGACCTCGTGGCGCGTTACCCGCATTTTTATTCGGACATTTCCGCCCTCACCTTGCCGAACCGCATCCGGATGCTCCTGCACCTGCGGAAGTATCCGGAGATACATGAGCGCCTGCTCTTCGGTACCGACTATCCATTGTCGGTCTTCCATGTGGCAGCATGGGGCCGAGTGACACTCGGGTCGTTGCGGAAGATGATGCGGACCAAAAATCGCTTCGACCGACAAGTCGAGGTGTGTAACGGACTGCGCCTCGGCTTTCGCTCGTTCGGAGACCTACGTTCCCATTCGTCGGCGAAGACAAGCCACTGAGCGACACCTCCATGACGCGAGACGAGATCATCAACAGCCTGCGCGAAAGGATTCTGGCCTTCGCGACATCACGTGTATCGAGGGAACTGGCCGAAGATCTGACGCAGGAGGTCCTGGTGCTCCTGCATGAAAAGTACGCGCGCGTCACCGAACTGACCGAACTGGTTCCTCTGGCCTTTCAAGTGCTCCGGTTCAAAATGCTCGATGCCCATCGCAAGGCACTGCGTCGGGGCGAGTATAATCAGGAATCGGTCGATGATCTGCCGCTGGCCAATCCGATCGATGATCCGGCAACGCACCTTGATCAGAAGCAACGCGTGGATCGTCTGTTGTCGGCGGTGACCCGACTCGGGGAACGCTGTCGAGAATTGTTCAGGTTGAAATTGGAAGGGAACAGCTTTCCGCAGATTCAGCAGCTCATGGGCCAACAGTCGATCAACACCATTTACACCTGGGATTCGCGTTGCCGGAAACAGTTGTTGAGTCTGATGGGTGACTCGTGGGAATGATACCCTCATGCTCAATGTGGAAAATTCAATCGTGCACTGAGACCTGAACATTTTTGTAGAATACGAGATATCGTTTACGAATGACGACCTGCGATGCCTGAACAAGAACTCGAAAAATTGCTCGGTGGCTTTGCGGCGGATACCCTGACGCAAGAGGAGCGCTTCCGGCTCTATGCGGCGGCCTTGCAAGACCAAGCCTTGTTCAACGCCCTGTCGGATGAGCAGGCCTTGAAGGAATTGTTGTCCGATCCCGCCGTGCGTCGCAGGCTCATCCAGGCTCTGAAGCAGCCCGCCACATCCGAAGCCCGCAGTGAGCGCTCCTGGTGGGACTGGTTCAGACGACCGGCAGGACTCGCCGTTGCGGGCGGTCTCGCCGCCACGATCTTCGCGGTCGCGTTCGGCACCAGCATCTATCAGGAAAGTCTCGATCGAGCCGCCCAATCGGTCGCAACTGAAGCGGCGCAGCAGGCCGCCCCATCCATCCAGGTCCCTCAGCCTCCCCCCCCCAAGACAACCGGCCGAACCTGAGCCACGACTGACGGCCAAACAACTCGCCGACTCGGCGACAGCCCCGGCACAAACAGAACCCCTCACCAACAAACCGGCGAGGCGCGAACGGCCCACGCCGGCCCTGCCGGAGAAACAACCCAAGGCCAAGACTACAGGCGACAACGCTCAGCCACCGCGCGAGCGCGATGCATCGCGGGAACAACCGCGAGCTCCCGCAGCAGACAAGACAGCGGAGCAAGCGACCGCATCAGCCGACAAGAAATCATTCGCCGGTTCTCCAGCTCCGGCCGCGTCAGCACCGGCGGCAGTGCCATCCCTCAGGCAGACGCAGGCCGACTCCTCAGCTGCAGGCCTCATCACACCGAAGCTGAGCGCCCGAGCGCTCTTCTATGGTGAAGATCCGAGCCGCACAGAGGGAATGGCGCAGGAGAATGAACGCGCCATGCAGCAACCAGCCGAACCAGCGCCGCAGACCAACCGGATGGAAAGGAGAATGGACCAGTTTGCGTCGGCGGGAAAAGCTGCCGGATCTGCCGGCCAACTGAAGCCGTTAGGATTGCGCTACAGCTTCGTGACACGGGGACCCGATGGACAGAGCCAGGAAGTGACCGCGTCCACCGCTGCCGGAAGCACGGAACCGGTCCGCATCACGGTAGAAACTACTCAGGATGCCTATCTGCAAATTCTCCAGAACCTCGGCTCCGCCGGCACCAGACTCTGGTGGCCTTCGCAGGAAACGGGAAAAATCTCCCTCAAGGTCCTCGCCGGAAAGCGAACCGAGATTCCCATGCCACCACCGGCGGAAGGGGGGTTGCTCAGTCTCACCGTCCGTCTCTCCCTCAAACCATTTGCGCCGCTGACGATGCAGGAAGTCGGCATGCTCGATCGGTTCTCGGCGAATCTCCTCGTCGAATCGATCTCTCCCAGTCGACCGGCCGGCCTGGATGAAGAGGCGACGTACGTGATGAACAACAGCTCGTCTCCGACCGCTCAATTGGCGGTCGAAATTCCTCTCGCTCGTTAATCCTGATCCGCGATCTATGCCAATCGCATCTGCGCCAAGGACGCGACCGCGCTCCCCCGGCTGGTGTCAGGGGTAATCGCCAATTCCAGCACCGTTACGGCCGGGAGGTCGACATGATGGTCTTCCGCCTCGGAGGTGGCGCCTTGCGGGCTGAAATTCCACTGTTGCCGCACGATTTCTCGAAACGACTCCCCGCCATCCGGCGACCAACGCACCACATACTCCTGCGTGCGTTCCATGTCCGGCTCCACAAAATTGAGCCATATACGCTTGAGCGGCTGGGGCTGCGAGAAGAGGAGCCGGATCGTCTGTTTTCCCGGTCCCGCAGCGCGCCATCCCGAGGTGCGGCCAGGCACTAACGCGGACTCGATCGGATGGGCCACGTCCTCCGAGGAGATCTCCACTTCAGCCAGCGCCTCCACATTCAACCACTGCTGGTCCGCCGGCGTTCGGCCTGGCTGCACGGGATCGATAATTCGCTTGCGCATGGTGATGCCTCCTCAGTTCAACAAATCAACCAGAAGCCTGGCTTCTATCCACACGGTAGTATGCGCCATAAAAGAGATGGTGGCTATGGTGGCGACTCTCAGGCGATATCCTGATCCAGGGTCAGTGAGCGCGGCATAACTCCTCTCCGCACCTCAGGAGAGTCGTTCCGAGGTCAGGAGCCCGAACATGCGTATCAACCCATACAGAACCACCCCGTCGGGCCGTGGCCTCAAAGCCCGTCGCGAACCGGCACCGAAGGTGTTCTGCTTCGCCGATGTTTCGGACCCCATGGATCTCACACCCGATCTCACGAGGCAGACAGATCTCGGCCTGCCATAACTCATCGCCGATGCTTCCGCTTTCCTTCGGTCACGGTCGATTCGGCTCTGATTCCAAATGTTGCGTAATAGTCTACACCTTCGAGCGGTGCCCTGATATCGAGGATCCACCGTACTGAATCCGGTCGTCGATTATATGCATAGATCCGCTGGTTACCCGGCAGGCCATACTCCACCAACACCCGCTTCTCGATGATCGATTCTGAGTCCATAGCGCGCTCCAGCGATTCCGCTGCGGGCAGCGAGAACTCGAACGGAATCCCGTCACCTGACTGTGCGGTCTCCGCTGCAATCGCCTGAGTCGCTTCCCACCGGACATGATCGATATTCCGGTGTATGGGCCTGCCTCGATCGCGGTCCCGCACATAAAAAGTCTCAACAAAGCAGATCCGCACCCGGTATTCGGCCGTAGGTCTCACGTTCGGAGGGCATCGGATTGTTCCGGCAAACGGTTTTCCCATCTTCGGACCGGGAGGCGGGAACTCCAGCACCGAGATGCCGAATCGCCGTCCACGGATCGTTTCGTACAGGCCTCGGCCCAGATACACTGTTCCGGTGACCACAAGCAGCGCCACCAAGAAAACGGCCGGATTGAAGTCAGGCGAATCGATGTCGTAGGTCAGCGGTTCTCCAAACAACCATGGCAGAGCCGCCGCCCCCGCCAGCGCCATAACCCCCATCGACCAATTCACAAAGGTGTCCGACCTGGCTCCGTCCTCGATCCGAATCAGCGCGGGTGACGCATGTTTCATTGTCGCCGGCACCAGCGAGGAGAACAGCGCTCGCTCGCCGCGTAGGCGGATCGGCATGGTCGAACAGCCAATGAGCATCGTGTAGAACAAGCACCTTCCCGCTTCCTGGTACCGACGGATGTCGAGCACCGACTGCCGGCGTCTCGCGAAACCAAGAGAACCACGTCATGACATTCGACCTCGTCTCGCGCCCGCCCCATCTTCCGACGCGACGTCCCCATCAGCGGCCGGGCCTCTCGGCTGGGATCAGCGTCATCTCCGCCGGTCGGCCGGGGTTGTGACTTTTGATATTGAACTTGTCTCGACTCAGACTCAGGACATCCACCTGGTACGGAAGACCCTGCTCAACCATCGTCAAGACTCCTGCGTCATCCCTCCAGGTTCCCAGCGTCGGCTTATTTTCGGGAGCAGTAACCACCAGGGTGCCATCGGACAAGAACACATAGAGGGTCCCGGGTGTGACACTGGCCGACTGACTCACCGTCCAGACGATGTTGACGAATCCGACAGCAGCTTCCGGTGCTTCCTGATGGCTGGTTGCGGATGGGGCCGGTGGCTCGGAACAAGCGGAGAGAAGGCCCCCTGCCGTTACGAACAGGGCAACGAGTCGAAGCTGTTGGGCAAGCCCTGTATTCATGATTGAAGCATGACCATTCCCGGGCGTGAGTTGGAGCTTATCGGTCTCGAAGCCAAATGGGTCACCACGCCAACCCGTGGGTGCACACAGATTACATCATTCGGCATCACGGATAGAACCGGATCACCAACATTCCGGCGATGGCCGACACTCCGCCGGTCAGACATAAGAAAAATCCCAGCGCGCCCGCCACAAACCAGGGACGCACACGCTGATACTCCTCCGGCGTGAGAAACGGATGCAACTCAACCGGCTTGCGCCACCAGCGAGACGGAAGCGCCCTGCGCGCGGCGAGCGCCCGGTAGAGCACCACGTGATACCACCAGCCCGTCGGAATTCCGATGAGCAGCCCGACGGCCAGCCCCCACAACCCCACCTCAACCATGAGGGGTGGGGTAACGACGACCGCCAGCAAGCCGATCAGGACGATCACCACCAGGCTCCCGAGCACGAGGAGCAACTCAAGCATGGGGCGGATTATACCGGAGGAACGGCAGGGATGGCAGGCAATGAGCAAGTCGTCTGAAGTAAGGACTTACACTCCATTGCGATCCTTCAGTCTCAACATTTCGCCTGATTCTTTGCAGAAGAGGATCGATCCCAGAGACGTGCTGATCCCGCCGGCGAATGTAAGAAGGGAGAACCTTGATGGGTCGGTCAAGTAGTCTGGGTAAGGAGTTGAAGACTGCCGGCAGGCACATTCGAGCGGTACTCTTGCGCGACGAGAGGAATAACGAGCGTCACGATTGCACACGCCGGCGAGATCGTGAGCCGGCAGTACCTGTGTAGACCGGCCGACCCGCCTCCCTCTCCTTGCACGTATGCGCTATTCGTGACACTCAGGACCCAGAGAAGACATCGGCTATGGAACGCCCACTATCACAACCATCGAGCGAGCTAGAACGACAGCTGAGAGATGTCCTCGCTCACTATCCCTCTGTAACTATGGCATTCCTCCTTGGTTCGCTCACAGACGGGCATGGCCGAATGGAGAGCGATCTTGATCTCGCAGTCCACCTAATCGCCGAGACAGATTTCCCTCCGCCCTCCACGTGGTGCGCGGGCACCAAACAGGAAGAGTCGCCTGGTCGCGGCCATCCTAACCTCCGACAATCCCGTATGTTTTCTACCCCATCTGATGCCTGAAAGGATTCTCCTCCTCGCGCCATAACCTCCTGTGAACGGAGGACACCATGGCACAAGGGAGCGAACCCTCTCAACCAACGACGCCCGCGACCTCATTCGATCCCCGCCTCTACCAAGTCGCCAGTCTGGGGACCTTGCTGACGTATGGTCTCTTCTGGCTCCACTTCGACGTAAGCATCTGGCAGATCGCCGTTACGATTGGAACGGCCCTGCTCACTCAATATGCGGGAACGCGCCTCACCAAGCTGCCATATTTCGATCCGAAGAGCGCACTGATCTCCGCCCTCTCCCTCTGCCTGCTCCTCCGCACGGACCACTTCGCCGTGGCAGCGCTGGCCTCGGTCATTGCTATCGGCAGCAAATTCGTCTTCCGCTGGAACGGCAAACACCTGTTCAATCCAACCAACTTCGCCCTTGCGGTCATGCTCGCTTGCGGACTGGGCTGGAGCTCGCCGGGACAATGGGGGCAAGTCGCCTGGTTCGGCTTTCTCATCGCCTGCCTCGGCAGTCTTGTGGTCACCCGCGCGGCGCGCGCCGATGTCACGCTGTCCTTCCTCGCCTTCTATGGAGGGCTCCTGTTCGCACGGGTGCTGTGGCTCGGTGATCCGCTGACGATCCCGCTTCATCAGATCGAAAGCGGTGCGTTTCTTATCTTCGCGTTCTTCATGATCTCCGACCCAAAGACGACGCCGGACTCTCGCCCCGGGCGGATCGTCTATGCGCTCTGCGTCGCCCTGGCCGCGCTCTACGTCCAATTCGGATTGTTTCGCCCCAATGGACCGCTCTGGGGACTTATCGCCTGCGCCCCGCTCGTGGCTATGCTGGATTGGCTGTTCCCCGGTATCCGTTACCACTGGACCGACACGATGCCGAGCAATCCCACCGGCTGCGTTCGCGCATCGCTCAACGTCGTGTCATCCGCCGATCGTTGCCCGTCCGTTCTCGTCCCTGTCCTGTCATCAACCAAGGAGGTGCTTATGAGACGCGCCATCGTCCCCTCATTGTTACTCACCCTCGGCTTATTCGCATGGAGCGGCAACGCCTCCGCCTTTTGCGGCTTCTACGTCGGCAAAGCCGACACGAAACTCTTCAACAAAGCCTCCGAAGTGGCGATCGTGCGCCACGAGAACAAGACCGTCATCACGATGGCGAACGACTTCACCGGCGACGCGAAGGAATTCGCGCTGGTGGTGCCGGTTCCGACTCTGCTGGAGAAGGATCAGATTCACGTCGGCGATCCGGCCGTGCTCAAACACCTGGCCGACTACTCGGCGCCGAGGCTGGTGGAGTACTTCGACGAGAATCCCTGTCTGCGCGACGAATTGATGGAACGCCGGAGCATGGACGCGATGAAGAGCATGGCGCCTGCGGCAGGGTCACCTCGCGAGCGCGAGAAGGCCTTGGGCGTCACCGTCGAAGCGCAGTATACCGTCGGCGAGTATGACCTCCTGATCCTCTCGGCCAAGGAAAGTAACGGACTTGAAACCTGGCTGACCGAGAACGGCTATCGCCTTCCGAACGGCGTATCTTCAGTCCTCCACAGTTATCTCAAACAGGGCATGAAATTTTTTGTCGCGAAAGTGAATCTTGGCGAGCAGGCGAAACTCGGCCTGACCCACCTGCGGCCGCTTCAGATTGCGTTCGAATCACCGAAGTTCATGTTACCCATCCGACTGGGTACGGTGAATGCCGACGGAGCGCAGGAACTGTTTGTGTATTTCTTGACGAAACATGGCCGGGTGGAAACCACAAACTATAGGACCGTGCGGCTGCCCGACGCGCAGGAACTCCCGCTCTACGTCAAGGAGAGGTTCGGCGACTTCTACCGCGACCTGTTCACGCAGCAGGTGAAGCGCGAGAGCGAACGCGGCGTGTTCATGGAATACGCCTGGGACATGAATTGGTGTGACCCCTGTGCGGCCAATCCGCTCTCGGCTGAGGAACTGCGAGGGCTCGGTGTCTTCTGGCAGGATGGGAACGGACGGATGGGGAAAGGGATGCCGATGGCGCAGAACGTGTTCCTCACCCGACTACATGTCCGCTACGACGCCGCCCATTTTCCCGAAGACCTGACGTTCCAGGAAACATCGGACCGCGGCAACTTCCAGGCTCGCTACATCCTGCGCCACCCCTGGACCGGGACCGATGAATGCCCCGCCGCCACGGCCTACCGGCGGCAATTGCGGGAGCGATATGAGCGGGAAGCGCAGACGCTGGCGTCACTGACGGGCTGGAACATCGGCGACATTCGCCGGTCGATGAATCTCGCGTCATTGCCGGCCGGCGAAGAAAAGAAATGGTATCAACGGCTGTGGGCGAACTAGTAGGAAAGGCCATCACGCGGGGGCCGGGCCCACCCGGCCTCCGCCTGCATGGGTGGAGGTAGGTTCCAGACGGACGCACGGGGAGCATTACTTGCCGGAGCACTCCCCGGTTCTTTTTCCGTCAACTTTCATCGTCACCGACAGCGCTTGATCACCCTTGGGGGTCGCTTTACGCACAACGGAAAAGCCAGTGGGAGACACCATTCCTTCCACGCGAGTGATCGCATAGACGCCTTCAACGTCGTAACTGATATTCCCGCTTTGTATCGACACATTCATCACCTTGCTCGACGGATTCGGCCGAAACCCGTTCACGGCGTAGTAATTGAAGACGGCATCCGGATTGGCGAGATGCTCTTCCCTCACGCAACGGGTGCGAGTGTCGGGCTTTCCCGCTTCCCCATTGCTGGATTCCGTGACGGCCGTCACTTGATACTCGCCTGGCTTTAGAGGAACCGATTCCGCCCGTACCGGTGCCGCCCAGAGGGCGACGCCGACGACCACATATAGCAGCCTGCGTACTTTCATCTTCAAGCCTCCTCATCATACCGGGGTGTGCGCCTGCTCCTGGGTCTCTCATTGTGCCCAGACCGCCTCGCCCGAAGTTCCGCCCCATACAAGGCCTCGGCGATTGTGCTCATGCGTGTGATTTTTGTCAACGGGTTTGGCGGCGAAACGAACCGGTGTTTTTCGACCATACCTGGGTATCTCTCCAGGCTCAATCCGGCCGCCACTATGGTATAGTCGCGCACCATCGCATCGATGCTTGTCGCCTCGCAAAAGGAGCGTACCCATGATCGCCGATTATCGCCCGATCGTCGCCGCATTCGGCGGGCTCGCCCTCACGTTGCTGCTCTCGGCCTGCTCGTTCAAAGCGACCTTCAAAGAAACCACGGACACAACCTCCAATATTACCGGGACGACATCAGGACGTATCTGGTGGAACGAAGACGGCCTGCTGAAACCCGAGCACAAAGTCGCCGCCTTCACCGCCTACAATGCGCAGAATCTGGAAACGGACGCGGCGCGTGGACGGGGCGAGTACCTGGCCTCGCTCGACAGCCTCATGGGGACCTTTGACACGGCGCCGTTTCATCCACTCGCACAAGATTCCTTCAGCCGGTGGAGCCGGTCCGGAAGCGCCTCGACCAGCGACTTGATGAACGACCTGCAATCCGCGCCGCACTGACCGTTCCGGCCGGTCGGCGGGCACCAATAGACAGCATCATGGCACCTCACAGGAGTTCGAGATCGACATGAACGAGCCGCGCCCTCCGCTCACCATCCATCGCATCTTTCACCCCACAGATTTTTCGGAAGACAGTCAGGTGGCATTCGCTCACGCCCTCAAGCTGGCATTGCTCTATCGCGCTGAACTGACGATCATGCACGTGGATCCGGCCGTCTCGCCTGAAGGATTCGAAGATTTTCCCCGTATCCGTCCGACGCTGGCAAAGTGGGGACTGCTCCCGGAATCCAGCGCCAAAAGCGATGTGACAAAACTCGGTCTTCGCATCCGGAAGGTTCGCGCCCTGGCCGCTGATGCCAAACAGGCCATCATCCATCATCTGACGGCGTCTCCGACCGACCTGATGGTCCTGGCCACGCACCAACACGAAGGCTTCGCACGGTGGGTGCATCACTCGCTCGCGGAACCAATCTCACGTGAAATGCATGTAAAAACGTTGTTTGTGCCGTCACACGTAGACGGGTTCATCTCGCGCGAGACCGGCCGGCCCTCGCTCCATCGCCTGCTGCTGCCGATCTCCATCCAGCCGCCGTCGCAACCTGCCATCGATGCCGCGAGCGCGCTGATCTCGCAACTCAGTGCGCCCCCCGTCACACTGACACTCGTCCATGCAGGGACAGAGCCCGACGTCAACACGCTGGCGCTTCCACAGAAAGCAGGCTGGTCCTGGAATCAACTGTTCGGGAAAGGCGATCCGGTGGAATGGATTCTTGCGGCCGGCGCCGAGTTCGACGTGGATTTGATTGTGATGGCGACGAAGGGACAGGACAGCTTGCTGGACATGTTGCGCGGCAGCACTGCGGAACGCGTACTCCGAGGCGCGCGCTGCCCGCTGCTGGCGATTCCGGCCCAACTCATCTGATCCGAACCGGAGATTCGGCTGGCTGTGCGCTACCCGCTGATGCGACTCACCACAACGACCGGCGGCGCCTGCCGATCGTTCGTCTCACGTCCCGTCACCGTACGGGCCACCATGCCGTCGCGAAAAACCACGAAGTTCGATGGCACAGCCGCAATGCGCGGCCCCGGCAGAATCAGTCCAGCAAGATTCAACGGATCAGCGGCCGAAAGCTTGATCTCCTGCTGAGTCTCGAGACCCGGCCGCTTCTTGAGCGCACGCAGAGATTCCAGTGCTCCAGGCAAAGCAAACTGCTCGCCTGTAAAGCCGCTCACAAACCGGCCTCCGCGAATGTCCCCGGTCAATTCCAGCCGTCGATAACAGATCAGCAGATCGCGCCAGGATGAGACCATCGACTCGCGCCCCAACAGGTCCCGAAACACCACGCCATAGCGCTGCAAGAGTTGACGTGCCACACGCTCGACCGAGCCGGCATCTGACGGCTGATGGCTCTCGGCTGGGCGCAGCAGCGACCAGCGCCCCCCCACATGGCGTGGCCGACGGCTTCGATCCGACGCCTCCGCGCGGCGCCGCTTCGGGTCGATCAGCGCGCGCAAGTTATCGAACCCGTCGGCAGTCACCAAGCCGGCCGCTACCAGTTCCCACAATCCGTCTTCCACTTCGGAGGCCAATAGCCGGGTCCCTTGCAGCAGCTCGCTGAAAAAACTCGCGCCCCGCGCCTGCAGGCAACGGCGAATGGCCTGTGCCGAACCGCTCACGCGCAACGACAGATCCAGACCTGCCAACGCCTCGCCGGCGGCAGCCAGCAGAACCGGCGCATCCTCACGCGCAAAGATCCCGACCGGCGCGACCCGGGTCGGAACCACTCGACGCCCCGACGAGAGACTCAGCTCCTGCATCAACCGGGGATGCGGCGTCAGGCGCCCCCACATCAGCGCTCCGCTCAAGCAGAGTCGATCGAGCCACTCAGGCTGATACTTGCCCATCCGAGCTCGCAGAATCTGGGATTCCCAAGCCGACGCGGCAGCCTCAAATCCTCCGAGTTGTTTGACGACTTCCAGCAGTCCGGCCTCGCCGTGCAGACGCGCGCCCGGCGCGGCATGTTGCCACTGCAACAGAAATCGCATGAACTCGGCCGCCGTGACCGGTTCAATTTCCTTGCGCAATCGTCCGATCGTCAGGCGATGAATTCTGGCCAGCAATCGTCGATGACAAAACTCCACCGCTGCCGCGGCGCCGGACTGTTCGAGGTTCGATGCTGAAGGGTCCATAATTCTGGGCGGTCTGAATTGACCACGGAGCAGATGGCCCTGGGATTCAAGCCGCAGGAACGTACCGTGAATCTCCGCCTCGGACAGGTGCAATTGCCGGGAAAGCTCCCTGGCCGTCGTCGGCCCGATACTCTCCATCCATCCCAACACCACACGGTTCAGCACCTCTTCCTGGTCCACCTGTTCAGCCGGTTCAATGGGGCTGCTAGCCGGATCGATCCGGGCATCGGGAAAGAGCAGCCTCCCGTAGTGGTGATATTCCGTTGCCAGCCAGCCCAATCTCGTCTCTCCCTGCCAGAGCGTGGCCACACGACCGGCAGCAGCAAGCGACGGCACCAGCAAATCCCAGCCAGGCATGCGCTCACAGGGCAGCCAACCGAGGGACAACAGCGCATCGTGGAACTCCTCCGCATCGCGCACCACCGGCCAGGATTCCTCCAGAACCTGATCGATCGCCGATTGATCCAGCGCGCCCATTTCTCCGGCCAATTCCGGCGGCAAACTGCGCCGCATATCCACCGCCCGCGCCCGACGCTCCTCCAACGGAGCATCATCGAGGAAGGCATAGGGATTGGCATTCAAGATTTCGTGGCAGAACGCGGAGGGCATCGGCGTATCGACGGCCAGGCAAGTGATCTCGCCGCGATCGATCTTCTCCAGCACGGCAATCAATCCGTCGAGATCCATCGCCTCCGTCAGACAATCACGGATCGTTTCCTGTGCCAGGGGATGGTCCGGAATCTGCCGTACGGTTCGTTCCCCTTGAAAATTGTCCTGACAGGCAATCGCATCGGGAAACACGGCGGCTAAGAGATCTTCGGCGCGCATCCGTTGGATCTGCGGCGGCACTCGCTTGCCGCCGACAAACCTGAGCAGCGCCAGGGCCCGCGAGGCATTCCACCGCCACCGGGTCATGAACATCGGCGCTTGCAACACCGCCTGCGTCAGCACCTCGCGCAGCGTCTTGACGTTGAGGAACGCAAACACCGTGTCGAGTGGAAAGCTGTGCTTTTCTCCCAATGAGAGGACAATGCCCTCGTCCGTGGCGGCGGCCTGCAGCTCAAAATCAAAGGTCACACACAAACGCTTCCGCAACGCCAGTCCCCAGGCTCGGTTCAACCGCCCGCCGAACGGCGCATGGATGACCAGCTGCATGCCTCCGCTCTCGTCGAAAAAGCGTTCCGCCACAATGGTGTGCTGAGTCGGAACGGTCCCCAAGACCGCCTTGCCGGCCAGGATGTATTCGACCACTTGTTGGGCTCCCCGTTGATCGAGGCCACATTCCTGCTTGAGCCACTGCACCGGCTGGAGTGCGGAAGGCGACTGGTCGGCGCCAAGACGATGATCGATGTCGGCCTTGAGGCGCGCGACTTCCGCGGACAACTCCGCCGTGCGCGCCGGCGCTTCCCCGCGCCAAAATGGAATCGTCGGCGGAGCCCCCTGCGCATCTTCGACCCGCATTTTGCCGGTTTCCACGCCTTTGATCCGCCACGACGTGTTGCCCAGCAAGATAATGTCTCCCGCCAGACTCTCGACGGCGAAATCCTCGTCGACCGACCCCACGACCGTGCCGTCCGGCTCCGCGATCACGACGTAGTTCGCCGTATCGGGAATCGCACCGCCGGAGGTGATGGCCGCCAGGCGAGCGCCGCGACGGCCTCGAATATGGTGATTGATACGATCATGATGGAGATAGGCCCGTCCTCGGCCTCGGCTGGTCACAAACCCGTCGGCAAGCATCGTCACCACAGCGTCGAAGGTCGGACGAGCCAAATCGCGATAGGGCATGGCCCGGCGACACAGCTCGTACAATTCCGTCTCATCCCACGCTTGAGTCGCAGCGGCGGCGACGATCTGCTGTGCCAACACATCCAACGGCGCGGATGGCACGTCGATGCGATCCAGCACTCCGGCTCTGATCGACCGGATCAAAGCAGCGCATTCGATCAACTCGTCACGCGTCGTGGCAAACAGACGACCCTTGGGGATGGCCTGGATCCAATGTCCGGCCCGACCGATCCGCTGCAGGCCGGTCGCGATCGACCGAGGAGACCCGATCTGGCAGACGAGATCCACGGTCCCGACATCGATACCGAGTTCCAGCGAGGCCGTGGCCACCACCACGCGCACAACCCCCGTTTTCAACCGATCCTCGGCCGACAGACGAATCTTCCGTGACAGGCTGCCATGGTGCGCCGCCACCACTCCTTCCCCGAGATGGCGCAACCGTTCTTCCAAATAATGCGACACCCGCTCCGCCAAACGCCGCGTATTCACAAACACCAGGGTGGAACGATGCGCCTCTACCAGAGCCGCGACACGGTCATAGACATCGCTCCAGATCGCATTGGTCGCGACCGCCCCAAGTTCATCCTTCGGCACTTCGACGGCCAGATCCATGTCACGGCGATGGCCGACGTCGATGACGGTGCATGACAATGAGCTGAGAGCTGACGGCTGATGGCTGATAGCTTCGCATGACGCTCGACCATTGACGATTGACGGGCTTCTGTTTCCCACCAAGAACTCCGCGATGGTTTCGATGGGCCGCTGCGTGGCCGACAGGCCGATACGTTGAACGTGCCCCCCAGCGAGCGCCGCCGCCCGCTCCAGGGACAAGGCCAAATGCGCCCCTCGCTTATTGGGGGCCACGGCATGAATTTCATCCACAATGATCGTGCGCACGGTCTTCAACATCGCTCGGCTTTTTTCTGCCGTCAGGAGGATAAAGAGGGATTCGGGAGTGGTGATCAGGATATGCGGCGGACGCCGGAGCATCTGCTGCCGCTCGGTCATGGGCGTGTCGCCGGTCCGCACGACCACCCGTAGTTCAGGCAGCAATAATCCGGCTGCCAGCGCAGCCTGACCGATCTCGGTCAGCGGCTGTTGAAGGTTTTTCTGCACGTCATTGCTGAGTGCTTTCAGGGGCGAGACATATAGCACCTGCGTCTCATCCCGCAGGTCACAGTGCACCGCCTGCTGGAAGAGTCTGTCGATACAGGAGAGGAACGCCGCCAGGGTCTTGCCCGATCCCGTCGGAGCTGAGATCAGCAGATCACGACCCGATTGAATCGCCGGCCAGGCCTGCATCTGGACATCGGTCGCGCAAGCGAAACGGGTATTGAACCACTCGACGAGGATGGGATGAAACGGCAGGGCAGACATCAGAGGGTCATCGTAGCACAACCGGAAAGGACAAAGAATCGTACCGATCGTCCCGAATGACGCTGGAACACCGTACCGGCGTGAGACGAGGTCGGTCCCGAAGAGAGGGCCACGCAGCTGGACGACACCACCATGATCAGAACTCGAGCGGGATTGTCTCCCCTCATGGGGCACGATCATGCGCTCACGAGCGGAATGCGGCGTGGAATGGAGCTCGCTTCACTGTCCCCCGTATGTTTTAAGGATGTCGTAGGACAGCCGGCACTCACTGCAATAGTCGCTCGAAAACCGGACCTGAGACGGCGGGACCACATGCCGCGCAAGGTAACTAGGGAAATCGACCCAGCTGTTCGTCCCCCGGGTCGAGAAACCACCGTCACGAACTCGGCGACACAACTGACACATCGGAACGACTCGAACCATTGTCGGTCTCCCCCGGCGCGAATCCGCCTTCTCGCCGGATAGCTTGCGGTCACGGGTCTTTCGATCGAACCACCCGTTTCTGAAGATCATCCGGATAACAGACCCGTTCTCCTTCCAGCACCCGTTCAAGATAGTAGGCCAGATCGACCGTGAGTTGCTTGACCAGGTACCCCATGGCTCCTGCCTCGAACGCTGCCGTGACATAGACAGGGTCTTCATGCGAGGAGAAAAACACGACCTTGCTGTTCGGCATCGTCTCATAGAGTTGCCGAGCCACTCCAAGCCCTTCGAGAAACGAGAGGGAAAAGTCCAGCACGATCAAGTCCGGACCGAGTCTTTTGGCAGTCAGGACCAGTGCTTCGCCCTCGGTTTCTGAGGCGACGACCTCGAACTGAGATTCCAGGAGGATCTCCAAAAAGGCCAACATGGCTCGCGATGAATCGCCGATGAGAACACGTGGACGTGGCATCTTCTTTCTCATAGTCCTACGAAGCACTGCGTAGAAAAAGGAGGCGTATAGTAGGCAAGTGAAGGGAAAACCACACGCGTAAAAACGCGAGTCTATCACGCAAAAACATACCTGATCAACGACTAGTAATTCAAGAAATGAAGAAGAAACCGATGGAATCGAGCGGTCAGGACTGGCTGGTCAATCCCTGGGCCAAGGCATATTTGACGAGTTCGACGGTGGTGTGAAGATTGAGCTGTTCCATGATTTGCCCTTTATGGAACTCGACGGTGCGAGGGGAGATTTTGAGCGTGCCGGCGATATCTTTGACCGTATGTCCTTCAGCCAGCAATTGTAGCACCTCGCGCTGGCGTGTCGTCAGCTCGGGACCGGCGGGCGCTCCACCATCGATTCCGCGCAGCATACTTTCCACCACATCTTTCGTCACCAGGGGGGTCACGTAAAAATTCCCGCTTCGCACGGCACGGATCGCCTGCGCCAATTCTTCGCCGACGCACCGCTTGAGCAGATAGGCGGAGGCACCGGCCTCAAACGCCGCCCGCACATAGGCCGGATCGGCATGCATCGTGATGAACAGCACTTTGACCTGGGGGAATTTGACCTTCAAGACGCGGGCGGCATCGATCCCGTTTAATACCGGCATCGAGATATCAAGAATCACAATATCCGGTTTCAACTCCGGAATGGCCTCCAGCAGGGCGCGCCCGTCCCCCACGGTTCCGACCAGTTCACACTGGTCATCCAGTAACCGCCGAAATCCCTCCAAGACGAGGGTATGATCATCTGCCAATAACACACGCGGCAGGGTCATGTTGTCACCCGTACCAACGGTACATACATCGACACCGTGGTCCCTCTTCCCGGAATGGATTCCACCTCACAGGATCCGTGCACCGACAGCAGGCGCTCGCGCATGTTCAACAAACCCAGCCCGCACTCAGCCCCTTCGATCGCCACCTGATCGAACCCTCTGCCGTCATCGCGCACCACCACGACCAGCCCCTCCTCTTCCATGGTGACCTCCACCTCCACCCGAGAAGCCTTGGCATGCCGGGTGATATTGGACAGACTTTCCTGAACGACCCGGTATAAAGCGGTCGAGATGGTTTTGTCCAGTTGGTGATCGAGTGGCTGATGCACAAACAGCGCCTTGACTCCGGTGCGACTCGAAAAGTCATCC
Organism: Nitrospira sp.; assembly: GCA_031315995.1. GTDB lineage: Bacteria > Nitrospirota > Nitrospiria > Nitrospirales > Nitrospiraceae > Nitrospira_A. The sequence goes on along the minus strand of JALDRG010000005.1, from coordinate 146,252 downwards.
AGCAACCGCTGCAATGCCGCCTTCAATCCCAAATCATCGAGGATGGAGGGGTGGAAACGATACGCCATAAATCGCACGTCATCGGAGAGTTCTTCCAACCCGTTCAGGGCGTTGCGGATGCCCTCCTGTGCCATCGCGGGCTCACAACCTATCTGCCGGTCGACTTCCTGAAGATCCAGCATGAGTAAGGCCAGCCGTTGGTTGACGTCATCATGCAAATCCTGCGCGATCCGGCGGCGCTCCTCTTCCTGCGCCGTGAGAATCCGTCCGGTGAGCGTGTGCAGCTGTTCTTCACTTCGCTCCAGCGCCAGACGGCTGGCGGCCAGGTCCGCGGTACGCGCGTCCACTCCCCGCTCAAGCCGCTCGTTGACTTCCTTGAGCAACAATTCCGTTTGACGCCGCTGATGGATAAATATAACCGGCGCCCAGATACCGAACAGGCTGAACAGATGATTCCCCCATTCAAACCATAGGGGAAGGCCCGGCACCTGCGGACTAAACGGGGCGGCCACGATGGTTAACAGGGAGCAGGTCGTCGCGGTCGCAATCGGCAACCATCGATACCGACTGGCAGCGGACAGAAATACGACGGCACTGTAGAGCACCGCATTCGCCACTCCCAGCGGCAAGAGGAGATCCAAGGCGAAAAAGATGCAGGTCAACAGGCCCGCTGCTCCGACCATGATATGCTGCCGCCGAAGCGCCATGGCCGCTGCCGACCTGCCCGCATACTCCTCCATCTGTTTCTGTCTGGGGTCGAAGGGCGCCATAGCGGGAGGATATTAGCATGCGTCTCTCCCCGGAGACCACAGCCAGCCTAGCCGGAATCGGTTGCGGCAAACCGAACGACGGTTCGGGTATGATGCGCCGATGACGGCACCTCGCACCATCGTGATTCTCGGATCCGGCTATACCGGCCACTGGATCTATCGGCTGGCCGCCCAACGATCCTTACCGATCCAAGCCAGCAGTCGGCGGCCGGAGCGCCATCTGATCGATATCGAACCACCGGCGAGGATTCGATTCGACTTGGAAGAGCCGACCACGTGGGCTGCCCTGCCTCCCGACGCCGACCTGATCTGGACCTTTCCCGCGATCCCGCTCGAGCAAGTACAGGCTTTCGCCCGACACTATTGCCGCCCAAAGAGAAGATTGGTGGTTCTGGGAAGCACCTCCGCATATGACACGGGTGGTACGCTCGTGGAGGATCCCCCCCACTGGATCGATGAGACACATCCCCTCAACACCGACCTGTCCCGCGTCCAAGGGGAAGAATATTTACGAACACATCACGGAGCGACCATTTTGCGGGTCGCCGGTATCTACGGTCCGAATCGGAATCCCGTGGAGTGGATCCGGCAAGGGCGCGTCGGTCCGACAAACAAATACGTGAACCTCATCCATGTCGAAGATCTGGCGCACCTCTGTCTCCTCGCGCTGCAACAGGGGCGTACCGGAGAAACTTACAATGTGAGTGACGGTCACCCGCGTCGCTGGGCCGATGTGTGCGCCGAAGTCTCCGGCAGATGGGGAATTGTGAGTCCTCGGGAGGCGGGCCGCAGCGAATCAGGAAAACGCATCCACAATCATAAAATCCTCTCGCAATTCGGCTATACGCTTCGACACCCGGATTTCTACCGCGCGCTCCAATCGATCCAACCAGACACTGACCGCACGCTGAGCCTGTGAGGGTTGTAATAGGCGATGATTCGGCCCCGCAACCGGCAGACCCAACAGAGATGAACATGGTAAACGGCTCAGGCCCTCAATAAGGCCATTACGCTCAAACACACCAACAGATTGTTGACGGCATGTCCGATCATCCCCGGCCAGAGACTGCCGGTTCGTTCATAGGCCCACGCCCAAATCAGACCGCTCCAGAAGACGCTGAGAAACCCGATCAACCCATAACCATGGGCGAGCGCGAAAAGCGCCGCGCTCAGCATGGCCGCGGCCCCCCACTGAAAGCGCCTGCGCAGGATACCGAACAACAGTCCACGAAACGCCAGCTCTTCAAAAATCGGCGCAAACAAAACATATTCCATCAGGCTGACCACGAGAGTCGACGACGTTCCCCAGACGAGATCCGCATCGAACCACTCCGTCCAATGACTGATCAGATTCAATGGTTCTGCAATCCTGCCCAACAGCCACTCGCCCACAAGCCCGGCCGCCACGACCGCCAGCACCGCCAGTCCCAATCGTCCCGCGCGGCGCGGTTCGATGCGCAACCCGAATCCCCGCCAAAACGTCTGTCGCTGCGGTCGAAGGAGATGGTAGTAAGCCAACGCCAATAGGGGCAGATTCGACAGGGGGACAGCCACGGCTCGCAAGGATGGGTAGTCTCCGGCGGCATAGAGAAACGCCACGGTCAGCAGCGCGCCGACCGCGCCGCCGCGCAGTAACACACCCGCGCCCAAACGACCGGCCCACAAAGGCGGAAGCTCGGCGGAGCCGACGCGAAACGTCGCTGCGCCCTTCCCCCGCCGCATCCACAACACCAGCACGAGCAGGCCCACGATCATGAGCGTCAATTCGAGCAGGGCAAACGCGCGGGAACGCCATAACAACGTTTCCACCCGCTGCTGAGAGGACATCTCGATCGTCAGAAGCAACGGCCGCTCTCCCGTACGTTCGGCAATCCGAGCGGCCAGACGGCTATAGAACCATCCGGTCACGGGCAGTTCCGCGAGGTGGGCTTGCAGGTCGAAACCGGCAGCTGGAGACACATGCGCTTCCAGGTATCCGGCCTGCAGGAGCCCGGCAAACACCAGGTACGGCGCACTCTGGCGGGACCATCGTGACACTTTCTGCTGGACAACCTGAAGCTGTCCCGCCTCTCCCTCAAGAATGGCCAGGTGCAGATCGACAAAGGGATCGGACGATTCTTCGGCTAATTCGCGATACCATTCAATAGCCTGCTCACGATCGTTCGTATCACTACCCATCGTGGCTTCATAGAGAAACTGTTCCCAGACCGGCAGGGTCTTCAGCCCCTCCGCTTGATCCATCAAGCGGCCGACCATGTGACTGAGAGCCCGCTCGGCATCCGGCACCCGCTCCACCCGCGGCACATCGAACGACAACCACGCCACCACGGCAATCGAGGCCGACAAGATGATCGCCGACAGCAGGGTGATCGCTCGGGAAAACCCCGGATCGTAGGCGTGCGGCGGAGGCGGCGCCCCGACGCAGAGCAGCGGAGGTGCGGCCATCTGCGCTGTCGAGCCGGTTGAGTCGTCTGCGTCCACAGGTACCTCCGAGGCGTGATGAGCGCCGGAGTATACCACCGGCTTTCGAGCGGCGAAACTGGAGGCCGGCGCGAGGAACAGGCCCCTTTGGGCGAGACCGACAATCCCATGGCTGAATCCCCTCCGGTTTCGTTATACTACGCCCCTCGTGCTGACAGGCCGTTGAGCAGATTGTGATATCTCCCCGGATCACCAAAGACGTTCACCCCCGACGATGAGTACGGACGCTCCGTATCATGACTTCGTGCCGCCGCATCGGCTGCTCATGGGCCCGGGGCCAAGCATGGTCCACCACAGGGTTCTACAGGCCCTCTCGCAGCCGCTGCTCGGACATCTCGACCCGGTGTTCCTCGGTTTGATGAATGAGATTCAAACCTTGCTCCGCGCCACGTTCCAGACACAGAACGAGTTTACGATCGCCTTGTCCGGAACAGGATCAGCCGGAATGGAGGCCGTGGTCGCCAATCTGATCGAACCGGGCGACCGTGCGATCGTGGGGGTCAACGGCGTCTTCGGCACGCGCCTCGCCACCATGATCGAACGAAGCGGCGGCATTCCGCTCCCTATCGAATCGCCCTGGGGAACCCCCATTCCCATGGAGGCGTTGCACGATGAACTCGTCCGTTCGGCGCCGGTCAAAGCCGTGATCCTTGTCCATGCGGAAACTTCCACCGGAGCTCGCCAGCCTCTCCAGGACGTAGGTACCTTGTGCCGCAGCCACGACGCGTTATTGATCGTCGATGCCGTCACCTCCCTCGGGGGCATGCCGGTCGATGTCGATGGCTGGGGAATCGATGCGTGCTACAGCGGGACCCAGAAGTGCCTGAGCTGTCCGCCCGGATTGGCCCCGCTCACGGTGAGCCCGCGAGGCATGAGCGCCATCCGGAAAAGGCGCGTCCCCTGCCACAGCTGGTACCTCGATCTCTCCCTGATCGCGGAGTATTGGAATGATCACAGCCGTGCCTATCACCATACAGCTCCGATCTCCATGCTCTACGGACTTCGCGAAGCCCTGCGACTCGTGCACGAAGAAGGACTCGCGGCGCGCGCTGCTCGCCACCAGTGGAACAGCGAGGCCTTGCTCGCTGGGCTCCAGACTCTAGGCCTTGCCCCCCTGCCTCAAGCTGGCCATCGACTCCCGATGCTCAACTGTGTCACGCTACCCCCCCAGATCAACGAGAACACAGTGAGGCAACAACTCTTGCAAGACTACAGCATTGAGATCGGCGGCGGACTGGGACCCCTACGCGGACGAGTTTGGCGCATCGGCCTCATGGGAGAATCCTCTCAACAGGCGCACGTGCTCACATTGCTGAACGCCTTGGAAGAAATCTTTACCAGCCACCACTGGCTCTCACAGCCGGGCCTGGCAGTGCAGGCGGCGGTCGCCACTTATACCCATTCGGAGGGATCGGCGAGGAGGAGTCCATGAGTCGAAACGGGTTATGGATCATAGCGGCAGGAGTAGCCGGCTTCGTGGCAGCCATCACCTACTGGGTCATCGCCCTGGCGATCGCAGAATCGCGCAAATCGGAAATGGTGGCGCCCGAACGGGTCACCAGCTTCATTCATGCGGTCATTGACGCGAATCGGGCCAACTACACACAAAACGTCGTGGATAAGTTGCACGACCAAGGGGTCGTGGAAGCGCTGGAGCATTGGAAAGAAGAAAAGGGCCTTCCCCTGCCGGCCCAATTCCTCCTCGAGTCCGGGCGCCTGGTCGCGCAAAAAGATATGAAACTCAGCTTCCGTCTGGCCAGTCTCACTCCGATTTATGTGTGGAACGGACCGAACAGCGATTTCGAGCGCCGCGGGCTGGAGGCCGTGATGAAAACACCGGATAAACCGTATACAGGGTTCTATCAACAGGCCGGCATCCGCTACTTTCAAGGCATCTACGCCGACCGGGCGGTGTCCGAAAGTTGCGTCGCCTGCCACAATGCCCATGCGAACAGTCCACGGCGAGACTATAAACTCAACGACATCATGGGCGGGGTCATCGTTACCATTCCCATCAGCGAGGCGTCATGACCACCGTCATCCGCCAGATACGAATTTTCGACGGTATCGGCGGCCGGATTGAGCGAGGGACTCTCGTCATCGAAGGTACCCGCATCCTGGCCGTCGGACCGGAACAGGCTATCCGTCTCCCCAAGGGCGCACAACGAATCGACGGCCGCGGGTTGACGGTGCTGCCAGGCCTCATTGATTGTCACGTCCACTTTTGCTTGGGAGCGGAAGCCGATGTGGTTGCCGCCGTGGAGGGGGAATCCTCGACCGTGACACTGCTCAAGGCCGCCGAGCTGGCGCGCCGCACCCTGCGCGCCGGATTCACCACCGTCCGAGACGTGGGCTTTCGCGACCATGCCGTCTTCACGCTGAAACAGGCCATCGAGTCCGGACTGACGCCCGGTCCCCGTATCCTTGCCGCAGGTCTCGCGATCTGCATGCCCGGCGGGCACGCACGCTTCATCGGACGCGAAGCCGCGGGAGTCGAGGCAGTCCGGGCGGCTGTGTTGGACCAACTTGCCGCCGGCGCCGAAGTCATCAAGGTCATTGCCTCCGGCGGCGTGCTCACCCCCGGCACTTCCCCGGACGAAGCCCAGATGACGGTCGAAGAACTGACGGCGGCTGTTGAGGTGGCCGTCGCTCATGGACGCCACGTGGCTGCGCATGCCCATGGCGCCACCGGAATGAAGAATGCCCTCCGGGCCGGCGTGCATTCGATCGAACATGCTACGTTGATGGATGATGCCGCAGCCGAAATGATGTGCCAGCGTGGGGTCTTTATGGTGCCCACCCTCTCCGCCCTCGCTACCACGGCGGCCTGCCCGACCGGTTGCGGTATTCCCGACAGCGCCCGCTCCAAAGCCAAAAACATGGTGAAACAACACGAGAGAAGTTTCCGCTCAGCCATGCGACGAGGTGTCCCGATTGCGCTCGGGACGGATGCCGGAACCCCGTTCAACCATCATGGAGAAAACGCGCAGGAGTTCGAACGAATGGTCGCTCTGGGGATGACCGCGATGGACGCCATCATGACGAGCACTTCGGCCGCCGCTCGCTTGTTGGGGATGGCTCAGGAAATCGGCACCATTGCGGCGGGCAAACAGGCCGACTTACTGTTCGTGGAAGGCAATCCGCTGAGAAATATCGGGGTGCTGCTGAAGCAAGAACGGATCGCTGGAGTGATGCAAGGCGGGCGTTTCGTGGCCGGCCCGCTCTCAGGAACGTGAGACGTTGGACTGCATGACGGACGTTGTACGTGCCCTTCTGCCGGTTTATCTTTTACCGTTCACCTGTTACCGCCTTTCGTAGAGAAGTTCCAACGCCGTCGTAAAACCGTTGATCCGGCCCTTGCGAAACATCTCATCGAGACGCCCCCGCAACGCGCGAATGCCGCCCTCATCTCCCCGCGCCACCACCGACTGAGATTGCATCATCTGCAGCGCCACTTCGAGCAAACGCAGTTTCCGTTGGTCCATCTCAGGAGTGACGAATTCCTCCAGCACCTCCGCCGCGCGGGCTTCCACGATCGACTCCTTGAACGTGTCATACCCCTGATGCGCCACCGTGCGCTCACGAATGAGAGCCAATTCCGTTTTTATGCGTGGAACCATCTTCATCAGGACGGCAAACACTTCCTTTCGCCCTTCGTCGAAGAGCTTCTTCTCCATCTCTTCAAGAATGAGGGACGGATCGACGGTCTCCGCCCGCACTTCCTCACCCCAATGCAAGCGATCATAGGTCCTCCGGCTCTCGGGATCACCCAAGACCTCATAGGCCGAGTTGATCTCACGAATCTTCTCTTCCGCCTTGCTATTGTTCGGATTCCGGTCGGGATGGTGCTCGAAGACGAGCTTCCGGTAAGCTTTTTTGATGTCGTCATCGGAAATGTCGCGCGACAGACCGAGGACTCGATAATAGTCAACCCGAGGCATACTGGAGGAGACTATACCATGTCCGCTTCCTCACCTTCACCTTGACAGTGCCGCTTCTCCCTCGTAGCCTGGCATGGACTCGATCCGCTCCCAGAAACAGGACCTTACAGGCTGACGAAATACGTTCCGTGGACCATCATGGCACTCAGTGAGGACGCCTGGTTCGGATAGCTGGGATTCGTGCTCTTGGCCCAACAATTCGGACGCCCGCTCTTCTTCGGATTGATATTGATGTGGGTCCGCAGCCTAATCACGCTACGGGTCACCTGCCTGGCGCCGCACATATTTGCCGAGGTATTGCTGTTGTTTCCGCTGCTCGGATTTTTCACCAATAGCCTGTTCAGCAACTTCCCGATCTTTTCGCCTGACCTGCACCCAACGCGATTCCGTGCAACCGGCGCCGGTTTCTGTTTTAACGCGAGTGACACGCTCGTTTCCGCTGTACTCCTTGCAACGGAAGCCAACCGCCTGAGCATCCTACTATCGTGAAACCACCTGTGGATGTGCCCCCTCGCATCGTGCCGCTGAGTGAGTCCGCCCTCACCGTCGAGTTCGGAGAGACCATTGCCCCTCACACAAACGATTTGGTCCTGGCCTTCGCTGCAGCAGTGGAACAGGCCGCCCTTCCAGGCTTTCGAGAAGTCGTGCCGACCTACCGGTCCGCCACGATCTATTTCAACCCGCTGCTTGCCGACGCGAGAACCATGACCGAGCGACTACGCGCCCTGATGACGAACGCACACACGGCACCCCCTCCTCGCCCTGTGACTTACACCATTCCCGTTTGGTATGGGGGCGCAGCGGGGCCTGATCTGTCCTTCGTGGCTGCGCGAGCCGGGCTGACGCCGGAACAAGTCGGGACCCTCCATGCCTCCGTGGTGTACCGCGTCTACATGCTGGGGTTCAGTCCCGGCTTTCCTTATTTAGGCGCAGTGCCGGATCGCATCGCCACGCCGCGACTCCCGACGCCACGCAAACACGTGGCCGCGGGATCGGTCGGAATCGCCGGTGCGCAAACCGGCATTTACCCTCACGCCAGCCCGGGCGGCTGGCGGATCATCGGACGAACTCCGGTGGTTCTGTTCAGTCTCACCAGATCCGCGCCGTTTTTGTTGGCCCCCGGAGACCGGGTACAATTCGTGCCGATCGAGGAGATGGAATTTCATCACCTTCTTAGAGACCACTCATGAACAACGAACGCCGCATCGACCTCAATTGCGACCTGGGAGAGGCCGCAACGCCGGAGCAACTGGACGTGGAGGCCCATCTCATGGCGTACGTGACGTCGGTGAATATTGCCTGCGGGGTGCATGCGGGTGATGCGGCGTTGATGCGCAGCACCGTCCAACTGGCTCGACAGCATGATCTGGCGATCGGCGCGCACCCCGGCCTGCCGGACCGAGACTCTCGCGGCCGTCGCGAACAGCCGCTCACTCGTTCGTTCGTCCAAGACTTGATTCTGTCACAAGTAGGAGAGTTGATGGCCATCAGCCAGGCCGAAGGCCTCCGACTCGTTCACGTAAAGCCGCATGGGGCGCTCTACAACATGGCGGCGCGCGACCCTGCGCTCGCCGACGTTATCGCGAACACGATCGCACAGATCGACCCTCGATTGATCCTCGTGGGACTGGCCGGCTCCGAACTCCTCATGGCCGGCAAGGCCTGTGGGCTTTCGGTTGCCGCCGAAGGGTTTGCCGATCGGGCATACCAGGCCGACGGCCATCTGGTGCCGCGGAATCAGGAGGGGGCGCTCATTCACGATGAATCGACGGCGGTCTCTCGCGCGCACTCGCTGATTCACGACAACAGGATCGCCGCCATCGACGGTTCATCGCTTCACCTCCATATCGACACCCTCTGTGTACATGCCGACACCCCGGGAGCAGTCCGGCTGGCCCATGCGCTGCGCACCATGTTCGATGATGGAAGGATTTCCGTTGTACGGCTCGATCATGCCGTCTAAGCCGCCGACTATCCATGTGTTGCGTCCCGGTCTCTTTACGACCATTCAGGATCTCGGTCGTTACGGGTACCAACGGTTCGGGGTGTCGGTGAGCGGCGCGATGGATCCTTGGGCCATCACGGTCGGGAATCGCCTGCTCGGCAATCCTGACCAGGCGGCCGGACTGGAAGTGACGATGCAAGGACCGGAACTCTTGTTCGAGGAAGCGCTGTCCATCGCCGTCACCGGCGCAGACCTCTCCCCAACCATCAACGGCCTCGCGATGCCCATGTGGACTGTCGTCGTCATGCCGGCGGGAAGCCGGCTCCAGTTCGGGATGCGACGAGGAGGCGTCCGTGCCTATCTCACGGTCGCCGGCGGCATAGACGGCCCGCTGATCCTCGGAAGCCGATCGACCCATGTGCGTAGCGGATTGGGAGGCCTTACAGGCCGCGCGCTGAAGAAATGGGACCGACTCGATGTAGGACCGGCACGAACGGAAGGGGAGGACTACGTAGGTCGTACGCTTCCGAAATCGCACCGCCCTTGGTACCGAACCTCCGTAACGGCACGAGTGATTCGCGGGCCGCAAGCCGATCGTTTCACCGACGATGCATGGCAGAGATTGGCCAGCAGTCCCTATCGCCTGACCCTCGAATCCGACCGGATGGGCTATCGGTTACAGGGACCGGCGCTGACACCCCGGACCTCGACCGACATCGTGTCCGATGCCGTGAGCGTGGGAAGCATCCAAGTGCCGGCGGACGGCCAACCGATTTTACTCATGGCCGATTGCCAAACCACAGGCGGCTACGCCACACTCGCCACGATGATCGCTGCCGATCGATCTCTCGCAGCACAGTTGTCCCCCGGAGATAGTCTTTCATTCAGGGTCGTCACTCCAGACAAGGCATCTGAACTCTTTCGGTCGTCCCATGCCGAGCTTGAGCGAGTGTTGCCGCCCCACACAATCTGAACAGGTTTCCCTAGCCCGGACTATTCATGCCCGTCGTTTCGAAACATTCCAGAGCCATGCCCGCTGAATGAGGGGGGATTCGTATTGCGCTGAGTCCTTGACATTGCCCTGAAGCGATCTATTATTATTCGTATGGACACCACACTGACTCCTCGACAGATTACCCACGATGAGAAAAAGGCGGCGGAAGCCGCTTTCGCTGGTCGCCCATTCAATCCGAAATGGTCCGACGCGGCTCGCATCGTCTATGACGGCCTCCTCGCCGCAATGGGAAAAGAGGCTCGGACCGTCGATATGCACGACGAACTCGAGCCGGTTGAGCCAGTAGCTTAACCTCCGTTGTGTCGTCTCATTGGTCGGGGAGATGTATCTCCCCGGACTCTCCGCTGAGGCGCCGTCGATGTTGCTGGAAACCCCGCATCGCGGAAGACTCTATGCCTTCGCTTTCCCCCGACCACGATCCGTAAATCGTTTCACCAAATCGCGCTCTTCCGTCTCACTTTTCACCTCACCATCCAACCTCGCTTCGGTCAAACGCGCCAGAATCGTGCTGTAGTGGGGGCCTGGTCTGAAACCGAGCGCCTTCAGCGCCTGTCCGGTCAAGTCCGGTTTTACATACCGATAGGTCGTCAGATACAGGGATAGATTCCGCTTTGCCGATTCTGATGCGTTTTTCGCCACCAGAAACACGAGCGTTTCATCCGACAGACCGGTCAACAACTTGACCGTTTCCGAAGGCCGAAGAGGCACGCGCCGATTCAGCGTCCGGCAAACCTGTTGCGTGAGAAACCGGGAGGCGGTGATGGCGCCTCGTTCCGTTTCCGTGAATGGAAATCGTTCGAGCATGTCACGAACGGCTTGATCCGGCATAACCTCGGCAAGCGCCATCGCATAAACCACCCAGCCGCTGATCTTCCGATCGAAACAGGAGAGCTTATACCAATCCAGCGCCGCTTCCACCGCAATCAGCCGCCGGTCCAGTCGATTCGACCACAGCAGCGTCGGATGGATGAACCGCAGGAGATCGAGATCCGACAGCCGTCTGACGGCATGTCGCGGCGCCCGTTCAGAAAATAACAAACGCAGCTCATCCAACAAACGCCGGCCGGAGAGTCGATGGAACAGTGCCATCTTCACCGCGCCTTTTATCAACGCCAGCGTCTCCTTGCTCAAATGAAAATCGAAACGCAGTTCAAAACGAATCGCGCGAAAGACCCTGGTCGGATCCTCCACGAAGCTGAGACTATGTAGCACGCGGATGAGGCGTTCTTTGAGATCGCGTTGCCCGCCATAAAAATCGATCAACTGCCCCAACACCTGAGGGTTGAGTCTCACCGCCAGAGTGTTGATCGTAAAATCACGCCGGTAGAGATCTTTTTTGATGGAGCTCTGCTCGACCGTGGGCAAAGCGGTCGGATATTCGTAATACTCTGATCGGGCGGTCGCCACATCCACCTTGAGCCCGTCCGGCAACAGCACCACGGCCGTGCCGAATCGTTCGTGAACTTTGACCCGGCCTCCCCGCTCCTTGGCCAGGGCGCGCGCAAACGCAATCCCATCACCCTCCACCACGAAATCCACATCAAGGTTGTCGATGCCGAGCAATAGGTCACGCACAAACCCACCGACCACATAGGCCGAATAACCGAGGCGGTCTCCCAATTCGCCGGCTATCCGCAGCAGATCATACACGTCACGAGGCAGCCGATCGCGCAACAGTCCGCCGACATCGCGCCGACGCATTCCTCCCAGAGAGTCCAGCCCCATCAACGATTTCGCTTTTCCGCGCGCAGCCGCGATCACATCGTCATGGAGACTTCGCAGCAGGTCGGTCCGCGTAATCACGCCGACCGTTCGTCCCTCAGACAGCACCGGCACCAAACGTTGATTCAATTCGATCATCCGCGTTTCGATATCATGAAACGGCGTGTCCGGTTCTGCGCTATAAGAATCGCTCTTGGCGAGATCCTCAACCGGTTGCTGCCCTAGCCGATGAAAGAGGGCCTTTTGCACAATCTCGCGAGAGATGATCCCGACATAGCGGCCCTTCCGGTTCACCACGGGCAGCACATTGACTCCGTACATGGTCATCGATCGCTCCGCCTCCGCCACCGTGGCATCCGCCGCAATTGATTTCACCGGCTTCGTCATGACATCCCGGGCCAGCAGGGTCGGACGATATCGCTCCGTCAGGAGACGCGCCAGTTGTTGGTGAACTTCCACGAGCGTCCGCCCTTTCACGCTGGCGGCTGCCGCCACGGCATGTCCGCCTCCGCCGAATTCGCGCGCGATCCACGCCACGTCGATTTCCGGCCGGCGGCTTCGCCCGATGACTTCGACCTTCTCCTCCAGCGCGATGGCGACGATGACGGCATCGAATCCCTGCAACTCTGCTAACCGCTGAGCCGCCTCAGCGAGGTCGCCGCTGTAGCGATCGTAGGTGCTCGATGCCACCAGAATCTTGCGGCCCTCCAGATAATAGATCTCTCCCGACTGCAGTAAATCATTGAGTAGCGCGATCAAATCAGGATCCAACGGATGCCGTAACACCTCCGCCACCACGTTCAGATCAGCTCCGGCTCGCAGAACAAACGCGGCTGCCTCCAGATCGCGAGGGGTCGTCGACGGAAAGGCCAGCGAACCGGTCTCCTCGTACAACCCGAGGGCCAATACCGTCGCCTCAGACGCGGAGAGCGTCACCTGCTGCGCATTCAGCCGCTCGACCAACAGCGTGGTCGTCGCGCCGACCGCTTCCACGTGCCGTTGCGTGATCAGCGGCCAGTCTGGTCGAGACTGCTGTTCGGACTCGGCATCAACCCCATGATGATCGAAAATATGCACTTCCACGTCGGGACGCGAGCGAAGGGCCTTCAACATGCCAAGTCGATCCGGTTCCTGGACATCCACCAGAATCAACCGTCGCACCCGTTCCAAGGCCACATCCTTGAGGCGATAGAGATCCACATGGTGAGTTGCCAGAAAATTTCGCACCGATTCCTGGGCACCGCCGGAAAACACCAGTACTGCTCCCGGATAGAGTTTCCCAGCCGCAACCATTGAGGCCAAGCCGTCAAAGTCCGCATTCAAATGTGTCGTGATCAGGTCCATACCGCATTCTAGCAGGATTGAGCGAGCCTATTCAGTCCTGGCCGGATTCGGAAGAATCCGTCGGCTGCATGCTGAAACTCCGTGAATCGTATCTGGTTGGAGACATGAGCGTGCGGATCGCAGACGGCACCTGAGCGAAACGAGATCAACGAATATCCTGGAAAAACACCCGCGGGAGGCAAGGCAACTTGAATTCCACGTGCAGAATGATCAACAACACGCGAACGAAACTTCGCCAGACTCCCATCTTGAGAAACTTTCGGGCATCCGTAACCACAGGAGGAGAGAGAATCATCGGGGTCGTGACGGCCAACAGTTTCTCACAGAACGCCACGTCTTCCAGAATGAGCTGATCGGGAAAACCACCGAGTTGTTCGAACAACCCCTTCCGCACGAACAGCGCCTGATCGCCATAAATGACCCGGCTCCTGACACAACGAAAATTATCCAGCCACGAGATCAGTTGCAGCCGCCAGTCCGATCCTGAAAACTGGTGACAGAAGCCGCCGGCCTGGATGGCTGGATTTGACTCCAACGCGTTGAGCCGACTCAACGCATCGACCGGTAGCCACGTATCGGCATGGAGAAAGAGCACCCATTCGCCTCGTGCAAGCCGCGCACCGGCATTCATCTGGGATGCCCGCCCTTTCTTCGCGGTCACGAGCGTGAGCGGAATCGGAACCGGGCTCCGATGGGTCAGGACATGTTGTCGAACAATCTCGCAGGTGCTGTCGCTGCTTCCTCCATCGACGACGATCACTTCATACTCGCCGGCTTGATCGAGCAGATGACGCAACGTGACGGGCAGCGCCCGTTCTTCGTTATAGGCCGGGATGACGACGGAGATCATGCTGTCAACCAAACGGGCAAGAAGGTGCGTACATCCGCCGCCCAGGCTGAGGCATCCTCCTCGATCGTCTCGAAGAGATCGCCGAGCGTCAACACCATCGAGTCGATCAATGCCAAGTAATCCTGGGTGCGCAGACGAAGAACCTCTACATCCCGGTGCCCATCCTCCATGGCTCGCTCCAACACACGCCGCCCGAAGTCATGATGAGCTTCTTCCTGGTGCAGGAGTATCCGGCGTAACCGTCGAAACGGGACCTGCCGCTTTTCCAGGCCGCCCTCGATACGAGTCAGAATCGCCTCTCCCAATCCTTCGAGAATCACCTGCTCGGCCAGAATACTCTCCAGCCAATCGCCGCGTTCAAGCGCGTCCGTGAGCAGTCGGCGATATTCCTCAAGAGCGGGCAAGAACGGAGCAGCACCAAGATGGCGGGGAGCGAGCCAGCCGATCGCGCCGCGGAAGACCATGGCATGCATCGCCTCCTGCCGTGCCTGCGTCATGAGAAAACGCCGCGTCTTCGAGTCGGGGGCCAGCGCCGCCTGACTCTGGGCACAACTGTTGGCCATTCGTTCGCCATACTCGAGAAACGCTAACAACCGGGCAATGGGCACGCGCTCACCGGGCAATACCACCATGCGTCACTCCTGTCGTGTTAAGGGGACGGTCCGTTCAGATGCCAATCGTAGTCGAGAAATTGCACGGTGTAGTCGCCGGCTAACAGCTCCTGCTTGAGCGATGGGTCCTGCACATGGTCCGCAATGAATCGCAGGACTGACCCGGAGCGGGCCTCAAAATCTTCGGCGAACCATTTGAAGATCATCGAGAGTGAGGCCACTTTCCTCGATCGGTCAAAACGATTGCGCGACGGATCATTCACGAACTCGCTGGTGGCCCGGTCCAGCTGTTGATCGAGCGCCTGCCCTTCATAGGCCCACGGCTGAAGCTTCGGACAGGATGCCGACGCACAAACAATGGCGAAATGCATGCGCGGTTCGTGAAACTGGGCGATAAGAGTCTCCCGTTCCAAATCATAGAGATTCAGGCTCCGTCCACCGACAGGATACTTTCGCGCGATGAAATACCGGTATCGCCCAAACAAGGTCGCCGGGGAGTAACGGTCCAGAATGCCTTTGACGGCAAAGGCATTGTATGCGTTGATCCAGAACGCGAGACGATCTCCTCTCGATAAACCGTTTGGATCCACCCTATCCAACAACTCCAAATAGAAGGGGAGCCGCTTTTGGCGGTGGATAGCGGGATAGTCCACCACACCATCATGGACATGTGCGTTCAGCACCTCTTCCCACAACCGATGGGAAAATTGCTCCGGAGGGACCGGGTTCGACGGCATGAAGGTAGTCGGCACCGACGAACACCCCGCCTGCGCCATCATCAACAGGCTGACCAACAGATACCACATCGCGATCGGCCTCCTATGAAAGTCGCACGGGTGTCCGCCATGCCGTGATGGGATGCCGTATGATCGTTCCGACCACACCCTATCGAGACGGTTGCGGGAAGAGCAATCGGAGCAAGCTTGAATCTGATCCCGGTTGAAGCAGCTGAGGATTTCCGGATAGGGCAACTCGCGAAGGTTTCCCACAGGCGACATCGCCAAGCAGAGGGATACTTGGCCGGACGCATCAATGACAATACTAGACCGCTCAGCGTCGCAAGGCTGGATTCGCTCACCACGCAACCACAGGGCGCTGTCTTTGACGAAGGCCGAACTACCAGGGCGGAATCAGGCCTTCCTCCAACAATTGTGTCGGCTCTGGTCAAGGGAAGGTCACAGCACCCACAGGCGGAGTGCCAAGGAAGCACCACCTGAACAGTAGCTAAGACCGACCGTCCTCGCCAAAGATCGATCAATGACTCTACCCGGTCGGAGATCAATGCGAGGGGGCGTGCCAGTTTCACCATGATTCAAGGCCCCGGTGACCATATTTGAACAGGTGT
This sequence comes from Nitrospira sp., assembly GCA_031315995.1. Lineage (GTDB taxonomy): Bacteria > Nitrospirota > Nitrospiria > Nitrospirales > Nitrospiraceae > Nitrospira_A. The sequence continues at coordinate 130,228 of JALDRG010000005.1, read as the reverse complement.
TGCCATTTTCCTCAGACCCCGGCGTTCTCGTTTCAGCACAACACACCACAATCGGCAGGAATCCAATCCATTCGACACATTGAGCGCCTATTTTCCAGGCATACGGCTTGCTGAATGACTCTCCAAACTGCAGCCGGACTCATCGGAAGGAGGATCGTTATGAATACCAAGCTCACGCCCTCATTACTTACCATCGCAGTGGCGACCCTCGCGGCCGTCGCCTTCATCGTGGCTCCGGCATCGGCGAAGGAGAAAGAGAAGGCCGGGAAGCACTCGAAGCATGCGACCACCACCTCAGCAGCCGCAGCCTCTTCCCTCTTGGGATCGGTTCCTGAACCGGCGCCTGCCCCGAAGCCAGGCCAGCATGACTCCAAACCCGGCGCAGCCTGGAAGACAGTCGGCGGCACCGTCAAAGAAATCCACGGAGAGACCTACACGGTCGAAGACTTCGATGGGAGACAAGTGAAGATGCATGTCGGACAGGGAACCAAACACCTCCGAGGGAACAAGAAAGTGGGCGACACCATTCGGGCTGAAATTACGCACGGTGGCTTTGCCAATTCAATTCAATAACCCACTGACGCTGCAAACCCACATCAGCCCGCCCTGTCCTGGAGCGGCCGACCCTGCACTGGTCGGCCGCTCCTCGGGTTGAGTTCTTTCTCTCCCCCTCACTTCATGGCCTTGATGAACACAATATCGCCGTAATAGGCCACGGCGCGTTCCTGGGTGTTATCCGTATCGCTCATAATCGCGACACCGTTGATCGCCGGCGGCTCCTCGCCGAAAGCCAGTTTATAGTCCTCATAAACATTGCGCTCCTCCTCGACCCAGGAACCGATCCGTTGAGCGCCGCTCTGCACCACGATCATCTTGGCAAAGTCCGTGAAGGCGTTATCCACGATCGTGCCGACCGGACTCTTGCCGTCCCAGATATAATTGAGCGCTCCGATCGGAATATCGCCGAACAGCGCCCGACCGGCGTGGTACTTCAGTTTCCGTCCAAAACTCACCTTGTCCGATTCATAGGCAAACGTAATATAGAGCCGCGCCGGGTAGTCATCACCGTCCTTGCGGTTCACATCACCCTTTCGCAACAGGTTCTCCACCTTCCACCGCCAGCGCACGATCGGGTATTCATGTGGGTCGATCGTTACAGCTTTGGTCAATCCTGAAGCAGAGGCCTCACTCACGGCCTTCACCACGGAGATCGGCCCATCTTTCACCACTTCGTAGGTCGTTTGCCGTTCCACCTTCTTGAAGGTGAGTGGTTTCCAGCCGTCCGGCAACGTGTTTCCTTCGATCGCGGCCGAAAACTTTCCGACCTCCAGCGGCGGAGGACCTTGCGAGTATCCGACGATCACCGTCGCCAGCAACCAGGTAAACAGGGCAAGCCCGATGCGCACCATCTGTCGCCTCATCGTCTCATCCAAGCGAAGAGCTTGGTCAACACCAATTTGGTCCGCGCGGTAAAATGCGCCTTGCGCCAGAGGTTGACGACCTTCTTGTTGACTTCCGCCTGGGTAGGATAGGGATGGATCGTGGCGGCGATCGTTTTCGCACCGACACCGGCCTTCATCGCCACGGAAAACTCGTTGATCATATCGCCGGCATGGGGTGCCACGATCGTCGCGCCGAGAATCTTGTCGCTCCCTTTTTGGATATGGATGCGAGCAAACCCGGCCTCCTCCCCATCAAGGATGGCTCGATCCACTTCATCGAGTTTATAGGTATAGGTTTCGACTTCCAGCCCCTTTTGCTTGGCATCCGCTTCATAGAGGCCCACATGAGCGATCTCCGGCTCGGTAAACGTGCACCAGGGCATGATCAGCGAATCCATGCCGGCATACCCTAGCCCGAAGGGATGCGGAAACAACGCATTTTGAATGACGATTTGGGCCATCGCATCAGCGGCATGGGTAAATTTGTACCGGGAGCAGATATCGCCGGCGGCATAGATACGCGGGTTCGTCGTCTGAAGACGGTCGTTCACTTTCACGCCGGATTTGTCGTACTCGACCCCGATCGTCTCCAACCCTAGGCCATCGACATTCGGCGTGCGCCCCACGCCGACGAGAATTTCGTCCACCGTGACGTCGTAGTGCCGGTCGTGAGAATCGAGAACAAGCCGCTTGCCGGCGGCCGATTGTTCGACTTTCACATCCTTCCCGCAACAGAGCACCGTGACACCGTCTCGTGCCATCGACTGATGCACGAGCGCCGCTGCGTCTCGATCTTCATTGGGCATGATGCCGTGCATCGTCTCGAGGAGCGACACATGGCTGCCGAAGCGGGCAAAGGCCTGAGCCAGTTCGCAACCGATCGGCCCGGCGCCGATCACACCGATGCGCGCCGGCAGCTCCGTCAGCGAGAATACTGTTTCATTCGTGAGATACCCTGCCTCCGTCAACCCTGGAATAGCCGGCGCAGAGGCTTTCGCCCCGGTACAGATTGCTGCTTTCACGAAGGTCAACGTCCGATTTCCCCCAGGGCCTTCCACCGCGACCCTATCCTGGCCGGTAAACCGAGCCTGACCGATGTAGACATCGACACCCAACGACTTGTAGCGGTGCGCGGAATCCGTGCGGCTGATTCTCGCCCGTAATCGTCTCATCCTGGCCATGACCTCGCCGAAATCATGCCTCACCCCCGATGGGATGCGCACACCGAAGACCGAGGCATCACGCAACTGCGCCCAGGCGTTAGCCGCACGAATGAGCCCCTTGGAGGGCACACATCCGACATTCAGGCAATCTCCGCCCATCAGGTGGCGTTCGATCAGAGCAACCTTTGCACCCAATCCCGCCGCGATCACTGCCGTAACCAACCCTGCGGTGCCGGCGCCGATCACCACCATGTTGTAACGACCACCGGGCTCGGGATTCACCCAATCGGACGGATGCACGTTTTCAACCAACGTCCGGTTGTATTCATCGTCCGGCAGGACCAAGCTCTGGGTTGGAAGACTCAACGGAGCCGACTGCTCTCTCTGGATAGTGGACATGCGCGCTGCCTTTCGCTCCGCCCGGGGTGAATATCGGTGGGGATCCTCGTGCTGTTCAAGCCGACTTGCCGGCAAACTTCTTATAGAGCATGGGCACCAGCACCAACAGGCCAAGTAACGTAAACGCCAGCAACACGTTGGGCGAAGCGATTTCCGTCAGCGAATTGATCGTGCCAAGTTGGCGTCCGGCATACGCGAATACGAAACTGCCGGGAATGATACCCAGTGACGTCGCCACCATGTAGGTCCCGACGTTGACCCTGGTCAGTCCGGATACCATATTGACCAGAAAAAACGGAAACAGCGGAATCAGTCGCAGGGTCAAGAGATAACTGAACGCATTCTTTGCAAAGCCCTGCTGAATGGAACCCAGCCGGTCGCCGAATTTCTGCTCGACCCATTCCCTGAGCAGATATCGGGCGACCAGAAACGCTAGCGTCGCACCCGCCGTGGCTCCGACATTCACGTAAAGGGTTCCCAAAACACTACCGAACAGAAATCCTCCGGCCAAAGTCATAATCGCCCCGCCCGGCAGCGAAAGCCCGACCACCACACAGTAGGCAACCACAAAGATGGCCACCGATGTCGAGTAGTTGGCTTCCGTGAACGCGAGCAGATCATCCCGATTTGACTTGAGCCCATCCAGAGAGAGGTAATGCCCGAGGTCAAAATAGAAAAAGGCCGCGATGCTCAGCCCGACGAGAAGCCCAAGCACCAATTTGCCGAGGCCGGCGTGCTTCGCCGATGGGGACGTGTCAACAGAAGTGGTCATAGCACCTTGGGGCGATATCATCATGTCTCCTTACTCAGGTGTCAATTGCTCGCTCACCCGAACAGACAACGCACCTCTCATTGTCGTAGGAACGTCGCCAACCTTACAGCCGGACTTGCCGGATTGTCATCACATTGACAGACCGACAAGTGGCGAGAGGAATGGGATCGCCGAACCAACCGCGGCACTCCAGGGGCAATGAAGCGAGGGTATCGATCGCTCAGCGTCCTCGATTGCATGCCATTCCGGCAGAGCCTTGATGCCTTCGCTTGCTCACCGACTGGCGGTGGCCCTCAAGTATGCGCCTTGTCCCTCCGAAAGAACTCTTGAAGGTTGGGTAGCAGTGGAGGTAATGTCTCAGGTGAGTGCGCTGATTGAACTCTTGGACGAGGCCATGCCGACAACACACTCGGTCCCACAACAGTCTCAGAACTCTCACCCCATCTACGAGATCACTTCACATGTGTGGATGCGCCCCTGCCCTCACTGCTCTTCTCGCTTGAGAAAAAAATCACCTGAAGAATCATGGCGTTGTGGGTGCGGCTGGCATGCGGCGTGAAGTGGTACAATTAGACCATATTAGGAGGGTGACGTCATGGGACCGCTCTCGGTACACGATATGAAAGGTGGATTTTTCCTCATCGCTAGCTTTCTTCTCTTGGCGACGATTTGCGCTATCGCTGCCTTGGGCACTTTGATGCGCCCGCAGCGTTGGTGTGAACGAGAGACCAGACTTCACGTCTGATCCTCGCCGAGCCGAGCAATGGCCATGGGTTGTGCCGTGGCTTGGCTTACCCTCGTCGTTCGACCCCTCGAAATACCCCTCCTCGTGTCTTCAGTCTCCTCACCGCCATTCCGACAGGGCCAACATCCTCAGGATGCTTGATCTCCCCGCCCTGAGGCGACAAGGACCACGATCACCGGCACCAATCGGTCGACGACGCCAGTCTTGTAAGATCCTAGCCTCTTGTCCTACTCTATCCTTAGGGAGGCTGGGCATGGATCAAAATGACCGCTTAATCAAAACGAAGGAACATTGGGCCAAGGCCAGACGCGGCGGAGAAGAACGCGAGGTCTTCTACGAGGGAGACGAGCGACTCCCTCCCGGCCAACATCTCGTAGAAACCTGGCCGGTACTTGACCTGGGTCAAAAGCCTGATATCCCGCTCTCGGAATGGACGCTCACCATCGGAGGTGCGGTGACGACCCCCGTCACCTGGACCTGGGCAGACTTCCTTGCGCAACCGCAATTCAAAGACGTGTCGGACTTTCATTGCGTGACGTCCTGGAGTCGCTTTGACAATGAATGGGAAGGGGTCAGTTTCAAACAACTGATGACCGTCGTTCAACCGCTTTCGTCCGCTCGATTCGTCTTGTTTAAATCCTACGACGATTACACCACCAATTTACCGCTGGACGCCTGTCAGGCCGACGACGTGCTCCTCACCTACAAATGGAACGGGCGACCGCTCACGAAGGAGCACGGCGGCCCGGTGCGCATGATTATCCCGAAACGTTACGCCTGGAAAGGCGCCAAATGGATCAAGGCAATCACCTTCTCCGAGCGCGACGAGAAGGGTTTCTGGGAAGTGCGGGGCTATTCCAACAGCGCCTTTCCCTGGCAAAACGACCGGTACGGATGAGCACCACGTCATCCCCGCTCACGGCCGACGTTATCCAGCGCCTCGAGATCTGGCCGGTCGATATCCCGATTACTGATCCGTTCGTCGTCGCCACCGGGTCACGGGAAACGGCACAGAACCTCTTCATGCGAGTGACCTTGGGGGATGGAACTCAGGGCATCGGGGAGGCCGCCCCGTTCCCTGAAGTCGGGGATGAGGATCGGATATCCTGCCTCGCGGCCGCTACAGAGCTGGCCCGAACCTTGGTGGGGCAATCCGTCGCGGACTATGCGGTCCTGGCAGATCGGCTCACCGAACAGGCCCCATTCCATCCCGCCGCCCGTTGCGGATTGGAAACGGCGGTGCTCGATGCCTATTGTCGATCGCAAGCTATCCCATTCTGGCGACTCTGGGGATCGGCCGACGTCCGAGCACGGGAAACCGACATCACCATCCCGATCTGCAGTCTCGGAAAAACGCTGGAACTCTCACGCAGTTGGTATGCCAAAGGATTCCGCCTCTTCAAGATGAAGATTGGAACGGATGTCGAACAGGACATTCTCCGGTTACACGCCGTACACGATGCACTCCCCGATATCGGCTTTATCGGCGACGGGAATCAGGGCTTCTCCCGAGAAGACTGCATTCACTTTGTCAGCGGGGTGAAACAATTCGGAGGGCGTCTGGTCCTGCTCGAACAACCGGTCCTTCGGGAGGATCTCGAAGGCCTGCAAGCTATTCGACACCTGACAGGTATTCCCGTGGCGGCTGATGAATCCGTTCGATCACTCGAGGACGCTCGCCGGGTCGTACGCTTGCAGGCGGCCGACTACATCAACATCAAGATCATGAAAACCGGTGTATTGGAAGCTCGCAGAATCGCCGCATTCGCCCTCTCCGCAGGACTCCGCCTGATGATCGGGGGCATGCTGGAAACCCGTATCGCCATGGGGTGTTCCTTCGGACTCGTGCTGGGGCTAGGCGGCTTCGACGTACTGGACCTCGATACACCACTCCTCTTCTCCACTGACCCGGTCCTAGGCGGTTATCGGTATGACGGTCCCCTGCTTCACCCCTGGCATCAGCCAGGCCTCGACATGCAGGTGCCTTGTCAGACGGACTGCATGATCGTTCAATAACCTCTCCATACCAGGTCCGTGCCGGACGCCACTCCTCCCGCCGTGACACCGTGCTGCAGGTTTCCCGAAATATTTTGCCGTTTTTCTACTTTTCTGAAAAATTAACCTCAAGCAGATCGGCTCCGCAGAAGCGGATTCCCTATCGCAGTTACTGGCACTGTACGTACCTGGGAGGAGCGTCCCATGCAATCCATCACCCCTCGTCCGACTCTCTCGACTGCTTCCCCTCGGAACATCCGAGACCTTGCACTCTGGTGCATGGTTGGAAGCGCTGCCTTGATGCTGGGAGGTTGCGTCTCGCAACAGACCTACGAAACAGCCCGGCACGAAGCACACGCGCATGCCACTGAACTCGCTCAGACTCAGGCGGATATCCAACGCCTCGAACAACAACGGGATGCGGCACACCTCGCCAACCAGCGCGAGGAGCGCACGCTCGCCAATCTCAAGAGCGAGTTGACGAAGATTCAAGGCGCTTATGACCAGCTCCACAAGACCAACCAGGCCAAACTCGTGGCGCTCGAGCACAACATCGCCGTGTTGCGCGGCCGGCGTCAGGCCATGTTGAAGGAAATCAGCGAGACGAAACGGAATGAAAAGCGTTTGGAGGCCCTCACGGCGCAGCATGAACAGTCCATGGCGACGACGCAGCCGAGCTCGGAAGACCATGTGACCAAAGTGGACGGCAGCCCGCTGGAGCCGCACATGGTCGCAGTCATCACTCCCCAATCACTCCCCAGTGAACCCACCCCGACATCTCCGGTCCCTGCGCCGGCTGCGTCCGAGGCACCGACTCCAGCAGTCGGCATGGCTACGGCACCTGCCGCGCCTCAGCCCACATCGGTCCTCACGGCGCCTACACCTCCAAGCGTGCCGGCAAAGGCCGTCCAGGCACCCGCTCCCTCCCCGATCCCGCACACCCCAACCGCATCCGCCACCCAAGACGAATCCTGGGTCTCAAGTGTGACGGGATGGTTCACGTCTCTCTTCGATTGGCTCTGGAGCTAAGTGCCGTCACCAGCGCTTATCGTCGTCGATTCTGATCCGGGCATCGCATCACCCGCATCCGCCCCGCCGATGCCTTCAAAACAGGGCTTCGGTGGGGCCGCTCCCATCGCCCCCCTCCTCACACTTCTTACAATTTAACTCGGTGCCGAGGAACGCGCGCCGGCCCTCTTCCGTCAGCACCCACGGACGGCTCGTCAGGGGTGGCTGATGTCGCACATGTTGGCCATGGCCACAGCGAAGATCGGCCACCCAATGGCCTTCCTCGTCCAGGTGATACCCGACAATCGACTGTTGCATACCGGACTCCCCGCGTTTCTGGTTGCTCTCGTGAACTCCCCCCGCACCTGAGCACAGGCAGACTTCAGGATACCTGCCTCAGAAAGGACTGTGGTACACTTCCGCCCCCGGCAGAGTAGCATGTTTTCAGGGAGGTCGCGGATGGCACGGTCAGGCTTTCGTATCGGTATCGTGGGAGTGGGACGCATGGGGTCCAACATGGCCAGGCGACTCCACGACCTCCAGTATCCAATCGTCGCAATCTACGATACCCACGCGCAACGCGCGCAGGCACTCGCTGCGGAATTAAGGTGTGTAGCCGCGCGGACGCCGGCTCAATTGGCTGAGCTGGCCGATACGGTGTTGACGGTGGTATCGGACGATGAGGCCATGCGCCAGATCTATTCAGCCGGAGGCCAGGACAGCCTGTTGCGTCACGCTCCCGGTCGCCTCTTCATCAATTGCGCCACCCTGTCTCCTGACCTTCAACGAGACGTCCATGCGCTAGTGGAGCAACAGGGCGGCCGGAGCCTCGAAGCCTCCATGGCCAGCAGCATCACACAAGCGCGCCAAGGCACGCTCTATTTGATGTGCGCCGGGCGGCCTGATGTGTTTGAGCGGGCGAAACCACTGTTGCAGGATCTGAGCGCTCATCTCCGTTATATCGGACCGGCCGGCGAAGCCGCCAAGGTGAAGGCTCTGGTGAATATGGTTATGAACGCCAACACCGCCGCGCTGGCCGAGGGGCTCGGACTGGGGTCAGCCCTGGGTCTGGACCTCACGATGTTGCGTGAAGTCTTCTCTCAGACCGGCGCAAACTCCCGCGTGCTCGAAACCGACGGAGAAGACATGCAACAACGGGCCCATGACTGTTATTTCTCGGCTACCCACGCCGCCAAAGACTCGGGCATTGCCTGCGCATTGGCGCAACAGGCAGGGCTGGATCTTCCACTCGCACAAGCCACCTACGACCAATATCGACGGCTGATCGACCTCGGCAAAGGGGAATTAGACAAGTCCGCAGTGGCTGAACTGACCTTCAACGACCGGATGAACGAAACCGATCGGACTCGCTCCCATCGATCCTGATGGAGAGAACCATCGACGCCCGGGCTTGCTGTCCGACACCAGGCGGAATTCCCGATAGGTTCCTCCGCACATCGTGATGCCCGAGCCGCAGCGCCCCCAGCACCTGCGAATCTGATCAACACTGCGCCCCTAGTGCTTGTCGAACGACCGCTCCGGCCTCATGGACGCGGGAAGAAATCGCCACTGTTTCTGAGCATCGACGTCGAACGCACCGAGAAATATCGACTGACCGATCAGAGACTGAAACTCCACCAGGCGGATACTGCAACTAATTCGATCGAACACCCGCGCATCGTACTGTCCCAAGACCGTGATGGCACCGGACGGCTGTTGGTACACATTCCGTCTCCCGGCATAACCTGTGTCAGGGAATAGCTCAGCCGTGGCCGAACAACCCTGTGGCCCTTCAATCTGAAGCGTCAACCGGTAACGGGAAAGAAAGGGATGAGTGGCGACACGAGTGATATTCAGCCGAAGTCCGGCCGAGGGAAGCTCGACCTCGGCCGGCTCAGGACGATCGTTATTACAGGCCGACAGGAGGAGGACCAGACTGATCAGGCCCAAGCCTGGTCCTCTCCCTCGCACCAGAATCATTTGGCGGCAGGCAGTTTCGGAGCCGCGCCGATCGCATCAAGGCCCGCCTGAGCGCAGGCATCGTCCAGATGCGCGCCCGGTGCCCCACCGACACCGATCGCTCCAACCACATCTCCGGCGATCTCAATCGGCAATCCGCCTCCGACCATCAGAATACTCTCGTTCATTTCGCGTAGCGCCTGCAACGTCGGCTGCTTGGCAATCATTTCGGCCAAGTCGCTCGTCGCGCGCCGCAAGCTGGCGGCGGTATAGGCCTTCTTTCGGCTGCTGTCGACCGTGTGTGGCCCAGCTCCATCGGCCCGCATCATGGCACGCAAGAGCCCGGCGCGATCCACGACGGACGCGCTGACCCGATACCCATCCTTCTTGCAGAAATCGAGCGCCGCCTGCACAGCCTTTCCGGCCGAGACCGCGGGCAAGACGCCTTCTTTGGGCAATTCGTCGGCCGCGGGCGCCACCACCGGCCACCCGCCGACCACCAGGAGAACCCCCGCAAGCATTCCCCTCCAGCCCGCACTTCGTTTCATCAATCGCTGGATCTCCATCATCACCATCCTCCGTAATGTCACATACCGTACGTAGTAGACTGAGCACCCACACCCACGTTCCGACGTGCGAGGGTACGGCCATCCACCAGCTCTGTCAATACTCAGCTCACGAGTATCCAGCAACCTGCGCCGATACCGGTTGACGAAGAGTGTGCCAAGAATAGAGCGCGAACTTCGCCGCGGGGGACAACTGGTCGTGGCCGACCGATCGAGGGAGGGAATAGCGGACAGCATCGAGCCCGGCATTGGAGGTGTAGACACCCACGAGGACGATCCGTGGACGAGTTAGCGACCGGCCGCCTCGATGCAGTCCGCTCGAGTCGCAGAGAATGACCGTTCCGGCCGGCCCGATGCAGGATGCGGACGGCAACGGCGTGTCGGTGATCAGCCGGTCGACGATATCCTGTTTCGGGTAACGCCCGATAGGAGGAATCGCGGGAAATAGGGAACCATACTCGCCGCCCACATGCGACCGGTTCAGATACGTGAACGGTCCCATGTTCGCATCGACATCCGACAGCAGCACAAAGACCTTGATGAGTCGCAAGTCTTCATGGTCGCGATGCCAGACCTCCGCGGAAATCGGAGGCTCGTCTTCCCGAACGGGAATATTATGCCAGACATCCGTATAGTTGAGGCGGACCTGTATCCCGAGATAGCAGCCGGCGATACTCAGCAATTGCGGGTGGAGAAAGAACCGGACAAAAGACGAGGGAATCGACTGGCGTTTCGCACGATGTCCGATCGCCCGCACCACATACCATTTCGCATCGCTCGTATTGCATCGTTGCCTGATCTTGTCCTGGATATCCTGTCCGGCCAGCAATATCTATGCATCCCGCGACAGATCCCGGAACAAATCCGGATCACTCGCCAACGCATCGACAGAGGCACGAAATATCCCCTCGGTTTCAAGCGGCTGAACGACTTCGACGCTATGCGGAGCGAGTACCTGCGGAATCGAGTGAAACACGCGCCGAGACCGCCGATTGATCACCCGATACAGAGGCGGACACCAACGAAGCCGGTAGAAGTGTCTTCCTACGATCGACAGCGGCCGGACATAGGCCATCACCCCGCGCATCATTTGGCAACAGGTGTTCCCTCGCCACACTCGATACCAGCCTCTGACTCGTTTCACTCAGCCTCCGCTTGCAGCGAGACAGAGAGGGCACGGTGGACGTCAGACCGCCTCCGATGGAACGCCGATCTCGCCGGCCCTGCTCTACCCATGCAGGGTCGGGTCAAATAGGCAGGCCAATGGCTTGATCCGAGTCGCACCGACATTAAACAGTTGCTCCATGTTGATCGAGGGAACCGGATCAACACCAGTTGAGCGGAGTAAGAAACGAGACGAGATCGACAGCAGGTTAGTAGGTGGAGATGGGGTGGGCGACAGAATCGAGCGTGCCGGGACGATGCAGCTCCTCAATCCAGACCCTCGCTTGCGCGACATAGAAGGTATAGTCGTTTTCCGGATAACTCAGCACCACGGCGTACAGGAGCTGCTCTGCTTCCTGTTCCCGCCCGGCGTTCAAACTCGTTTGAGCCGCTTGCAGGGTACACGATGCCGCCAGCGCCTTCGGATCGACGGTTGTGCGAACCGGCTGCCGCGTGACAAATCGGTCCAGACTCTTCGGAACATCGGGCGCGGGAACACCATGAGTATCGGCGGACTGCTGCAGTTGTTTCGCCGCAGACAAGACTGTCTCGACATCACTGCTGGATCGACAATGCCGATACAACTCCCACATCGACATCACCGAAGCCGATCGTGGCGCGGATGTGCGCGTCGAGGAGTCGAGCACCTGGCAGCCGGTTAAGAACAGCCCGATGGACAACAGCGCACAAGATTTCACAGACCCAATCTTTCTCATCACTCCTATCCTTACCGGATCGGTTCTTTCACTGTCAAGATTTCCGAGACAGAATCAGGCCCCCCCGACGGCGATCGAGCAATCTCCGACAGCATCCTCGAGGGTGTGATGAATGATCCGACCGGAGAAGTGGGGAGAACGGGGAACGACTCAACGCGGAACCGACGACTGGTCGCGAGCCACACCGATATCCTCGATGAGGGCACGTAGCGGTTCAGCCACAGACCAGGCCTGCGCGACACAGCCGCGCGCACGGGACGGTTGTTGACCGTCAAAAATTTCGGCCACCTGGCCCAGGCACGCATCATCCAGATGCTGGAGCAGCCCGTCGAGAAACTGGCGCGCCTCGCACCGCACCGAGGGACTGTCGCCGTAGGTCTTCATCCAAGCCGTTACGAACGGACCGAGCAGAAACGGCCACACGGTCCCTTGATGATACGCACCATCCCGCTCGCACACTCCGCCCTCATACGACCCGCAGAATCGAATATCCTCCGGCGCTAACGTCCGTAAGCCCGTCGGCGTGAGCAATCGCTGTTTCACGACCTGCAACACCTGTTTCGCCTGCGCGTCCGTCACCAGCTGATCATCCAACGCCACGGCATAAATCTGGTTCGGGCGGAACGAGGCATCATCTCCCATCGGCCCATCCACGACATCGAACAGATACCCTCCGGTGTTGTACCAGAAGCGATCACGAAACGACTCCGTGGCGTGGGCGCGATCCTGCCGACACTGGGCCGCATAGTCCGACTCGCCGAAGTGCGCCGCCAACTCGGCGGCAACTGCCAACGCCCGTACCCAGAGCGCCTGGATCTCAACCGGCTTCCCATGCCGTGGGGTGACCACCCAGTCGCCGAATTTCGCATCCATCCAGGTGAGCTGGACGCCCTCCGCACCTCCGGTAATCAGTCCATCGTCATCCATGCGAATGCCGAACCGGGTGCCTCGACGATACCCGTCCACGATCTGTTTGACCGCGGGCCAGGCGATCTGACGCACCCCGGCGAGGTCGCGCGTGTAGCGGAGATATCGCTCCACGGTGTGGATGTACCATAGCGACGCATCGATCGTGTTGTACTCAGGCTGTTCGCCGACGTCGGGAAATCGATTCGGCACCATGCCCTCTGAGACATGGGAAGCAAACGACTCGATCACCTGCCGAGCCGCGTCGTAGCGACCCGTCACCAGACAGAGCCCCGGCAACGCGATGAAGGTGTCTCGTCCCCAATCGGCGAACCAGGGGTATCCGGCGATGACGGTCTGCCGGTCTCCCCGCCGCACAAGATAGGCACTGGTCGCGGTCCAGAGTCTTCGCGCCAACGGATCATCGGTCGGCACCGACTCCAGGTACCCGGCACGACGACGACGCTCCTCCTCGACCAGTTGAGACACGTTGACAGAGGCAGGCGCTTCCGTCGTGAACACAAGTTCCGCCGCCGATCCGGGAAGCAGGGTGAACACACATTCGCCCGGCGACCACCAGTCCTCCATGTGGTCGAGGCCGCGCTCGCGCTCGACCCGATAGTGAATATGGCGATACCAATCCGGCCCATGGTGGTACTGCCCATTGTGGAACGCCTGCACCGGAGGCAGGCCAGCATAGGGTTGCCACGTCACTCGGCCGTCGAGAATCGTGGCCCGGCTATGGACCTCCGCGTTTTCCTGATGCGTGGCGTGGAAATCGCGGCCGGAGAGCATCGGCCTGACCCGCAGTACCACCGCGGATGGTGCGTCGCCCAGCAGCCGCCACCGCACAACCACCATGTCACGTCCATCCGGGCACAACAGTTCACGCTCCACACAGATTCCATGGGAGGCGAAACGCCACGTCGGCCAAGGAGATGCGGAGAACCCTTCGCAATATCGGTAGCCCTCCGGATAGACGACGCCGTCATACAGATTCGTGGACAACGGAAAGGGTTGGCCGCCGATCTCCACCGAGTCTTCCAGGTGATTCACCAGGACCACGCGATCGACCGGCGGATGTCTGGCCACCAGCAGCACCGCGTGGTAGCGTCGGGTATTCGCGCCGGCGACCGTGCCTGAGGCGTACCCGCCTCTCCCATTGGTCTCCAACCATTCCAAGCCGAGCGCTCGATCAAGGTCCTGGCAGCGTCTCGAATCGATCGTCATCCCGTTTCTCCGACTCACTCGCCCGACTGTTGAATCAACTTGGCGACCAATCCGGTCCAACCGGTTTGGTGGCTCGCGCCGATACCGGCGCCGTCGTCGCCATGGAAATATTCATAGAACAGGATGAGATCGCGCCAGTGCGGGTCCTGTTGAAACTTCGTCGTCCCGCCATAGACCGGACGACGGCCATCCGATCCCCGCAGGAATGTATGTGTGAGGCGCCGGGATAACTCGGCCGCGATTTCGGCGAGCGTGCGTTTCTGCCCGGATCCCGTCGGATACTCGACCATAAACGTGTCACCCAAATAGTAGTGAAACTTCTGGAGGGATTCGATGAGGAGATAATTCACAGGAAACCAGACGGGTCCCCGCCAATTTGAATTGCCCCCAAACAGACCGTTCGCCGATTCCGCCGGCTGGTACTCGACGCGCTGGTGCATGCCCCTCATCGAGAACACGTAGGGATGGTCCTTGTGATAGCGAGAGAGGGCCCGCACGCCGTGCGGCGACAAGAACTCATTCTCATCCAACATGTAGCGCAGAACTTTGATCAATCGATGACGGTTGACGAGCGACAAGAACCGGCGCACCTCGCCATCCTGCGACTGGGTCTCAATGTGTAGACTGAAATCCGGCCTATTTTCGATGAACCATTGCATCCGGTGCTTGAACCGCGGCAGCTGATCGATGAGTTCGGAGTCCAACGTTTCCACCGCAAACAACGGAATCAGTCCGACCATCGACCGCACCTTCATGGGAAAGTTCTTGCCGTCCGGCAGGTGCAACACATCGTAAAAAAACCCATCGTCCTTGTCCCAAAGCTCGATCTTTGCGTCCCCGATGTTGTTCATCGCCCGGCAGATATAGACAAAATGCTCGAAGAACTTGCTGGCGACATCTTCATACGCTCGATCCTCGCGCGCGAGCTCAAGCGCGATGGATAACATGTTCAGACAGTACATCCCCATCCAGCTCGTCGCATCGGATTGTTCGATCTGTCCGCCGGTGGGAAGCGGCTTGCTGCGATCAAAGACGCCGATGTTGTCCAGCCCCAGAAATCCGCCCTGAAAAATATTCTTCCCGTCGGCGTCTTTACGATTCACCCACCAGGTAAAATTCAGCAGGAGCTTGTGAAAGACCCGCTCAAGAAATAGGCGGTCACCGACGCCTTTGCGTTTCTTCTCGATCTTGTACACCCGCCAGGCCGCCCAGGCATGCACCGGCGGATTCACATCGCCCAAAGCCCATTCGTAGGCGGGAATCTGCCCGTTAGGATGCATGTACCATTCACGCAGCATGAGGACGAGCTGATCCTTGGCAAATCGCGAATCGACTAACGCGATCGGCAGACAGTGAAACGCGAGGTCCCAGGCCGCGTACCAGGGATATTCCCATTTGTCGGGCATGGAAATGACGTCGGCATTGTAGAGATGCGTCCAGTCGGCGTTTCTGCCGTGCAACCGTTCATGCGGAGGTTCCGGTCCCGCCGGATCGCCCTTGAGCCAGCGATCGACGTCATAGTGATAGAACTGTTTGCTCCAGAGCAGTCCGGCAAAGGCTTGCCGCTGCACGAGTCGCGCATCCGCTGAGAGGTCCGGAGGAGCCAGGGCGGCATAAAACTCATCCGCTTCCTTGAGGCGAATGGCAATAACCGCATCAAACGCCTGCGGATCAAGAGCACCCTGGGCGGACCCGTTCGTGAACCGTACTCGAATCGTCACCGGCCGCCCGGGGAGCGCGGAGACGACATAGTGCGCCGCCGCCTTCGATCCGATCCCGTCAGGATTGACCGCGCCCTTGTCGCCCTGCACGACGTAGTCATTGATTCCGTCTTTCACGTATCGCGCACCATCCACGTCGCCATAGAGCCGCCGCGTATTGGTTTCATTTTCAGTGAACAGCAGGTCGGGGCCTCCCTCGCAGAGCAGCCGTCTTCGGCCATAATGCTCATGGTCGAACTCGAGCGCACTGGCCGCCGACGTCGATTCGCCTTTCCGCATCCGCGGACGGCGCACATCGAGCCCCCATGACCAGGTGTTGCGGAACCAGATGGTCGGCAGCACCGTCAACGGCGCCGGATCCGGTCCGCGATTGACGACCTGGATCCGCATGAGCAGATCCTCCGGCGAGGCCTTGGCATATTCGACGCCCACATCAAAGTATCGGTCGTCGTCGAAGACTCCCGTGTCGAGCAATTCGAATTCCGGGTCGGTCCGGCCACGGCGGCGATTTTCTTCAATGAGTTGCGCGTAAGGAAACGTCGCCTGCGGATACTTGTAGAGGAATTTCATGTAGGAATGGGTGGGTGTGGAGTCGAGGTAAAAATAGTATTCCTTGGGGTCCTCTCCGTGATTTCCTTCATTTCCCGTGAGACCGAACATCCGTTCTTTGAGAATCGGATCTCGCCCGTTCCAGAGGGCCAGCGCAAGACACACGAACTGATGCCGGTCACAGATCCCGGCCAATCCGTCTTCATTCCAGCGGTAGGCTTTCGAGCGGGCATGGTCGTGGGAAACCGTTTCCCAAGCCGTTCCGTGAGGGCTATAGTCCTCGCGGACCGTCCCCCACGCCCGCTCGCTGATATATGGCCCCCAGCGCTTCCAGTGCTTCCGGCGCAGTTCGTCTTCATCTAGACGCTGCTGCTCGGCCGACGACGACCGTGCAGCCTTTTCTTCCGGCGATCTCGACATAGAACAGAGCCTCCCATCCTGGACGCGGCAGGCGCCAGCATGCACCGGGCCTGAAAAAGATTCAACTGAGATTCGAGATCGTCAGGCGAGGAACAGGACAGCTTCCGCAATACGCAACCGGAGCCCGATAGGCAAACCAATACCTACAAGGTCCAGCGAGACAATATGAAAGGGAATCGGGACGAGGGAAAAAGGGGAAGGAACGCTCAGCGAGAGGGCACAGGCCCTAGCTCCAGACCACGCTCTCTTGGTTCATGAGGTAGTCAATGACCTCGATGCTGTCCCGCAACTGGAGTTGCGCCTGCTCCGACATCGGCAATATCGCTCCGAGCAGTTTGCCGGATTCCACCTCCGCGAGGTTGGGAATCCCATCGGTACACCGCTTTTCCAGATCGAATCGAAAACTGGCCACGTGTTACCTCCAATCCCTTGTCGGTGGTAGTGCAGCAATTCTTGAGCCACACCGGTGAAGCCTGCATCCTCTGCCCACAATGAAGCATAGCACAGGGACTCACTCGGCCAGGCGAGCGGGCTAACCTCTTAATTTGTTGCCGCTTTACTATAGGAATTCAGTGTGATTCGACCAGAGGGGGTAACGCCCCGAGGTAGGAAAATTCACCGATTTTGACCAAGGCGGTATCGGCGCGAAGCCTGAAGTCATCCCTCGCAGTGTCAACGAACCGAGGATCCACCGTCAAATCCGAATCAGGCTTCAACTCGGGAGCCGGCTGGTTGGGGGTTCCGGACCGGAGATAGTTGGATCCGGAGTTCTGCATGGCATTGTAGGATAAGAGCACCCGGCTGGATGGCGCCACAACAAACCCATAGGCATTGAGGCTGACGATGTTCCCCGAGGCTTCATTTTGCGACGTGCCGAGAAAGGCCGCGCCGCCGCCGTTTTTCACGAAGGTATTGCCGATCAATGTCGCACGTGATTGGTCATTGACGATCACGGCCTCGAACAGACTCCTGGTAATGACGTTCCGTTCGAGTCGCACCGTGGATTTGCCTGCGACACTGACTCCATGATCATTGTCATGAATGAAATTGCCTCGCAGGACCGCCTGCGAATTGGCGAATTGGACGCCGGTGGTTTCACTGCCGCCGATGATGCATTCCTCGATACGCACATCCTCCACCTGCTGCGTGAACAACATCCCTTTGACCCGCACATGGTGGAGCACAATGCCACGGCCATTGAACATCCCCATCGCGTGCCCACCATGTTCATTGATCGTGATGCCGGAGATCTCGATGTTGGTCGCTCCATAGGGCCACTTCCCGACATGGAACACCCCGACTTTTTCACGACCCAAGATCGTCACCTGATCCATCCCTGCTCCGATCAGGCGGACGTTTTCCTTGCTGTGAATGGTCACATCCTCGGCGTAGGCGCCGGGCCGGATGAGAACAGTGTCACCCTTCTTGGCGGCATCCACTGCCTCCTGAATGGAACCGTATTGGCCTGACCCGTCTAATGCGACGACCAAGGGCTGTCGTTCGGCGTTCACCGGCGGCTCGGCCTGGGTAACAGACAGGGTCATCGCGCCGACCGTTAGGCCCGCCAACAACATCGTGAGAATCCTCTGTTTCATACAAATGGTCATACCGCCGGGCATGGCGAGAAGTCAATCGAGCGTTGTTGCGAGGACAGGTCCCCCATGGTATCTTCCCGCCCTATGATCCTCGTGGGCCTCACCGGCGGAGTCGCCACCGGCAAGAGCACGGTGGCGAAGATGTTCGAGCGATGCGGGGCCCTCATCATCGATGCCGATGTGTTGGCCCATCATGTGATGACGCCCGGCAAGCCGGCCTGGCGCGCCATCGTGAAGACCTTCGGGAAGACCGTCCTCAACCCCGATCGCACCCTCAATCGCCAGACACTCGGGGCCATCGTTTTCCGAAACCGAGCCAAACTGCGGCGCCTGGAACAGATCATTCACCCTCGCGTCGCGCGGCACCAGCTCGCACTGACCAGGCAAGCCGCACGGAAGGATCCGAACGCCGTCGTCATCTACGACGTTCCGCTCCTCTTCGAAGCCGGCATCGACAAGCGCGTGGACAAAGTCCTCGTCGTGACCGCCGACAGGGAAACCCAAATTGCCCGCCTTAAGAAACGCAATGGATTCACGCGTGCCGAGGCTATCAGGCGCATCCGCAGTCAAATGCCCCTCCAGCAGAAAGCCGCAGCCGCGGACTACCTCCTCGACGGCACCACAGCTCGCCCACGCTTGCTGACGCTGGTGAAACGGCTCTACCGTGAGCTACGCACCCTCGCCTAGATCTCTGCTTTTCCCTCTCGGCGTCGGTGTGTTAGCATCCGACCATGCATAACCTTGTCATTATCGGCTCCGGTCCTGCCGGCCTCACGGCCGCCATCTATGCCGCACGGGCCAATCTCTCTCCGTTGCTCATCGAAGGCTGGCAGTCCGGCGGGCAGCTGACGACTACGACCGAGGTCGAAAACTATCCCGGGTTTTCCAAGGGCATCATGGGCCCGGAACTGATGAAGGAAATGCGCGCCCAGGCGGAACGGTTCGGCACGGTATTCTTGACCGGCGATGTCTCAGCGGTGGACCTCACGCAGCGGCCGTTTCAACTGACCATCGACGGAGAACAGACCGTCACGGCCGCGGCGCTGATTGTAGCCACCGGCGCGTCGGCCATTCACCTCGGCGTACCGAATGAAGCTCGGCTGATCGGACACGGCGTCTCGACCTGCGCCACGTGTGACGGATATTTTTTCCGCGGCAAGGACCTCCTTGTGGTAGGCGGCGGCGACAGCGCGTTGGAAGAGGCCAACTTCCTGACGAAATTCGCACGCGCCGTGACCGTCGTTCACCGACGCGACAAGCTGCGGGCCTCGAAAATCATGCAGGACCGCGCTATGAACAATGAAAAAATTTCGTTTGCATGGAATTCCGTCGTCGAAGACATCCTCGGACAAGACGTGGTGACCGGCGCCCGACTCAAAAACCTCGTGACCGGCGTATCATCGGACGTGAGTTGCGACGGCGTCTTTGTCGCCATCGGCCATCGTCCCAATACCGATCTGTTCAAAGACCAACTCAACATGGATGAAAAGGGCTATGTGCTCACCACGCAGGGAACCGCCACCAGCGTGGCAGGCGTTTTTGCCGCCGGCGATGTCCAGGATACGCAGTACCGCCAAGCCGTCACCGCCGCCGGATCCGGCTGCATGGCTGCCATCGACGCGGAGCGTTTTCTGGAATCAGCATCGCATCACCTCTAACGCCGACGCAGGATGCTCAAAATGGTCGTCCAACGCAGCAGGCGAGACAGAACCGGAAGCGTCCCTTCAGGGGTACGTTAAGGATGGTGTCGGGCCGAGAACGAAGTGGGCGACTATCGACGGCGAGCGATTCTTGAACAATCAATACCGAGATTAACCCGGAAGGAGATCGCTCAAACGTTCTCCCAGCAAGGCCGCAGGAAGGGTGGCCGACTGAGCGTACCCTGGCGGTACGTGAGGAAGGACAAGCGACCGAGAACGCCGCTGAGGGAAGTTTTCAGCGACCGAGCCTATGCATTGCGCAATCGTCCATTACCACGAACTCGCCCTCAAAGGCCGCAACCGCGATTTCTTCGAGCAACGGCTCGTCCGCAATCTCCGCTTGGCGCTGAAAGATCTGAAGATTCGGCGGGTCGAGTCGTTGCAAGGACGCATCCGCGTAACGATTCCCGACCAGGTGTCGCCCGATCTGGTGACCGAGCGCATACGCCGTACCTGCGGGGTGTCGAACTTTCTGCTGACCGAATCCGTGCCGTTGAACCTCACCACCCCGGATCTGACGACCGTGAAGCAGGTCGCGGAACGGCAGCTGTCTGAACACACCTTCGGCTCATTCCGTGTGACGGCCAAACGCGCGGATAAACGCCTCCCGCTTACCTCGATGGATGTCGAGCGCGAAGTCGGCGGCTATCTTCACGAGGCCACGGGAAAGATCGTGAAGCTGAAACAGCCCGACCTCACCCTCTACATCGAACTGCTCACCCATGAGGTCCATATCGCGGCAAAGAAGATCCAGGGACCGGGCGGCATGCCGGTGGGGACCAGTGGTAAAGTCGCCTGCCTGATTT
The DNA here is from genome assembly GCA_031315995.1 of Nitrospira sp. Classification (GTDB taxonomy): domain Bacteria; phylum Nitrospirota; class Nitrospiria; order Nitrospirales; family Nitrospiraceae; genus Nitrospira_A. Next base: position 109,372 of record JALDRG010000005.1, on the reverse strand, counting down.
CCGGCGGCATCGACTCCCCCGTCGCGGCCTACCGCATGATGAAACGCGGCTGCAAAGCGGTATTCGTGCATTTCTCGGGACGCCCGCTGGTTAGTCGCGCCTCGGAGGAAAAGGTCCAAGAGTTGGTCCAACTGCTGACGACCTATCAATACCATTCTCAGCTCTTCATTGTGCCGTTCGGCGAGATTCAACGCGACATCGTCGCCAATGCCCCGGCGCCTTTTCGCGTCGTGTTGTACCGACGAATCATGGTCCGCATTGCGGAAGAACTGGCTCGGCATGAAGGCTGCTGGGCCCTGGTCACCGGCGATAGCCTCGGGCAGGTCGCCTCGCAAACGGCGGAGAACCTCTCGGTGGTGGAGGAGGCGGCGGAACTCCCGCTCCTGCGCCCGCTGATTGGAATGGACAAGATCGAAATCACGGAGCAGGCACAACAGCTCGGAAGCTTTTCCACGTCGATCGAGCCGGATCAAGATTGCTGCAAACTCTTCGTGCCGCTCCATCCGAGCACCAGAACCAAGCTGAGCGATATCCTCCGCATCGAGCGGGGACTGGAGATCAGCGCGTTCGTCAAGCAGGGGGTGGACAAGGCCGAGCTCTCAACGTTCACCTTTCCTTCATAATCAGATCGAGCGCTTTTTCTCGCACCAGTCGAAAGTGGGCCGTGAGTTCCCGCTCCATGGCCACCGCAACCAACCAATCCGGGACGATGGTCTTTACCTCAACCAACAAGTCGAACTCCGCCCGCGTCTGGGTTCCGTCACCGGCCGGTTGCAGCTTCCACTCCCGATGATAGCGCGTGAAATCTCCCCCCTTGAGGTCCGTGACGAGACCCCCTCCGGGCAACACCTGCGATTCACAGAGCAGTCGTTGTTCGCCGGGCAGCAGCGCATGTGAAATATAGATGTCCGTGAGCACGCGTCCACCCAGCTGTTCGACCTGCGCCACTCGCATCTGCGTTTCAAACAATTCAGGCCATTTTCGGTACTCAGAGAGGATCGAGTGGATCAGGGCGGGACCGCCGGGGAACAACAGCGTGGCAGTCGCCCGCACCCCGCCGTCCGGATCAGGCCGCACAACGAGGTCTCGGAGTAAATGGTCTGAACCGACCTCTTCTGCCGTCGCAATGTTGGCAGGATCGGTACCGAGGACAGTCAGGCTGCTCGACACCAACGGAAGCAGTGCCATGACGAGTCGTAGCCTGTGCATCACCATGTACGAGTGGAGCTCGAGCACTGTATGGCGTCGTGCTCTTGATCCCATCGCAGCGCCCGGACAGCAGCACTGATAGGCATGAGTGGCTCCATCTCTTCTATCCGCCACAACGAATCGACGATCGGCATCGATCGCCGGGCCTTGGGCCATATGCGAAGTATACTGATTGACCGCCTGTAGTGCGAGTGGACGGTCAGTGGCAGGAACCAGCGAATACGATGCCCCGATGACGAAACCGAGGCGGACGACAGGCGCGTGAACCGCTATGTTGCGGTGGGGCGAAAGACTAGCACGACTCCGGACGGGTTTCCCCGCTCATCATGAATCATGGCCGCACTGTCGCTGATCCGGTGCTCGTGCCCGTGGCGACTGATGAGCAGGAACGGTCGCGCGCCAAGATCCGATGCGTTCCCCTTGCGCCAGACGTGCAGGGCCGGATTCAGCACGGGCCTTCGGCTCTCCGCGTCCAACACAACCATCACCTCTTGAATCGCCTTTCCGAGGGCATCACGCTGCTCCCACCCGGTCAGTCCTTCGGCCGCCGGATTGAGCATGGTCACTCGTCCTTGCTGATCGACCGTCACAACGGCATCTTCCATCGACTGAACCACCGCATCCAACCATCGTCCGCGCTGTTCGGCAATGCGCGACACGCGATGCCGAAAAAGCGCCAGCTCCAACGCCGCGCGCAAATCGCTGCTCACAAACGGCTTGATCAAATAGGCGAGCGGCAGCGTTTCTCTCGCTCGCGCCAGGGTCTCCTCATCCGAAAAGGCCGTGAGGTAAATCACGGGCGTACCATATTGAGATTGGATGGTCCGTGCCGTATCAATTCCATCCATCGGCCCCTTCAGCTTGATATCCATCAGGACCAAATCAGGCCGGTGTTCCTCGGCCAGTCGCACCGCCTCACTCCCTGACGCCACTACCCCCACCACGAAATAGCCGAGCGCGCGCAACTGGCGTCTGATGTCTTCCGCCACGACCACTTCATCATCGACGATGAGAATTTTTTCCTGCGCCATGGTGCAACCAGCGAGCACAAAAGCGAAAAAATGTCGTGCCGTTCATACCAGGCATCGTGCGAGTTCACTGCACACGTGTCCGTACGACACTCGATACCCCGCGGTGACGCAACTAGCATGCCACCTATCCTTCCCTGTGCTGGCCTCATGTTATGCCACGCCGGGTTCTTGCCGCGCATACATCGACGGTGGTTTTTGAACAGTCTTTGGACAGAATGGACGGAACCACAGCTGAACGGCAAACCAGCCGTTCCGCAGAAGGTTCGCTGTGGAAACCACCGCTGTGGTACTATGGCGGCTTTTACCGGAGCTGATCCAACATGTCTTGCCTGACTCGTCCGATTCTCACCCTGCTGTTCGGCTGCGCACTCGCCTGGGGGTTTCTTCCCGATCAGGGACTGGCTCAATCCCCGCCTGACTCGTCCGCGACGACCGAGCATTCCTGCAGTTTCGGCATGGCGAAGGGCGATCCGACACATCAGTGCCAAGTGCCGATCCCGGCCGGCTGCGTCATCGCCCAGTTCCCGGGGACTAACAAACCGTGGACGACCATCTCCAAGGCAGGCCGCACGTTTTGCACATTCGATCAGAAAAGCACGGATTGGAAAACCAGCATCACCGGCCAATGTACCCGCTGCGACTCCAGTCATTGCACCGGACAATTCATGGTGCGTTTCGAGTGCACGAAACCGTAATGTCCGCGTCCCTCACAGCCGCCATCAAGCAGGCCGCCCTCGACTTCGGATTCGACAGCGTCGGCATCAGCGTCCTGCCGGCACGACCAGACACACTCGCGAACCCGGATCACCCCGCGTCGCCCGGCGACCTCCTCTCTCGACTAGCAGAATGGCTCGGGCGCGGCTTTCACGCCACCATGGCCTGGATGACTCGCGATCCCGAGCGGAGAGCCGACCCCAGGCGGGTCCTGCCCGGCTGCCGATCGATTATTTCCGTGGGTATGAACTATTACACAGACCATCGGGCCGACGAACGTCCGGGAAATGGGCGCATTGCCCGCTATGCCTGGGGCCTCGACTACCACAAGGTCCTCGGCGACCGGCTAACCCGACTCACCGAGCGCATCGGCACCCTGGCCCCGGACAGCCGCAACCGGGCGTACGTCGACACGGGGCCGGTCATGGAGAAGGCCTGGGCTCAGCAGGCCGGACTCGGCTGGATCGGGAAACATTCCAACCTCGTCTCGTCGGAATTCGGATCCTGGCTGCTCCTAGGAGAAATCTTGACGACCCTGGAATTGGAGCCGGATGACGCGGGAACCGATCTCTGCGGGAGTTGCACGCTTTGCATCCAGGCTTGCCCGACGGGTGCCATTACCGAGCCCTACGTCGTCGATGCCGGACGCTGCATTTCCTATCTGACCATCGAACTTCGCGACGACAAACCCGCAATACCGGATGATCTCCGTCGAGAATTGGGTAACCGGATTTTCGGCTGCGACGATTGCCTGGACATCTGCCCCTACAACCTCCAAGCCAGACCATCCAGCGAACCGAGCTTCCAGCCCTCCGCACTCACCCTCGCCCCCTCGCTTGCGACCCTGGCGAAGATGGACGAGCAGACCTTCGCCGCGACGTTCACGCACAGTCCCGTTCGCCGCGCAAAATATGCGGGCTTTCAACGCAACCTATCCTGGGCAATGACCAACGAAGCCCTGTCCGCCGCTGCCCGCGCCACCGGCCCCTCGCCGGCCGCCGATCCTCGCTAAGCCACGCCCACTGTTTCTCTCCGATCGATAGTGGTAGGCTACGGTTCCATGTCCTCACTCGTCCGAGGACTCACCTCAACCGGTTGCGAGGCCATGCACGCACCCACCCTTCTGATCGTCGAAGATGAAGAACGGATGCGACGGCTCTTCGAGCTGGTGCTGAAACCTGTCGGCTATCGGCTTGTCCTGGCTCGCTCCGGCGACGAAGCGATCCGCATGCTCCAGGAGCACGACTCCATCGACATGATCATCACGGATCTCCAATTGGGAGCCCTGTCGGGCATGGACGTGCTGGAGGCCGCTCATCAACAGCTACCCGATGTGCCGGTCCTCATTGTGACCGGCTATGGCACCGTCAAGTCGGCCGTCGAGGCCATGCACAAAGGCGCCTACGATTACATCTCCAAGCCCGTCGACAATGAAGAGCTGAAGATCGTCATTGCCCGCGCGCTGCAAGTCCGCCAACTCGCCCGAGACAACCGGATCCTGCGGGCAGGGCTGCATGAACAGTTCGGCTTCGACCGGATTGTCAGCGTCTCCAAAGAAATGGAACTCGTCAAGCGGCTCGCTCAAGAGGTGGCGCAAACCGATGCCACCGTGCTCATCACGGGCGAAAGCGGAACGGGCAAGGATCTCCTCGCGCGCGCCATTCACCTCGTCAGTCCGCGCGCCCAAGGCCCGATGGTGGCCCTGAACTGCGCCGGCATTCCCGAACACCTCCTGGAATCCGAATTGTTCGGGTATGAGAAGGGTGCGTTTACCGACGCGAAGAAGTCCAAACCGGGACGTTTTCAACTGGCCGATCGAGGGACGTTGTTTCTGGACGAGATCGGCGAATTGAGTTTGGCGGCCCAAGCCAAACTCTTGCGGGTCCTCGAACAGCATGAAGTCGAACCGCTGGGCGGTGTGCGAAGCGTCGCGGTCGATATCCGCGTGATCGCCGCCACCAATCAGGAATTGCCCGACCTCATCAAGGCCGGGCGCTTCCGCCTGGACCTCTACTATCGCCTGAACGTGTACCAGCTCAGAATGCCGCCCCTGCGCGAACGACCGGAAGATATCGAACCGATTCTGAGTCAGTTCCTGGACCAGGCTCGTCGGGAGCGTGGCAGCCGCATCAAAGGGATCACCGCAGATGCGCTCGCGATGCTCATGCACTATCCCTGGCCGGGCAACGTGCGGGAACTTCACAATGTCGTGGAGTGGCTGACCATTACCTGCAAGCAGGGCGAGATCACACCGGAGCATCTCCCGGACTCGCTGAAGTCCACGCCGCCGCACAAGGGAGACCTCCCGGCCGGGACTCCTTCGCTCCTCGCGCTGGGACTCTCGGTGGAGGAAGTCGAAAAGGCGATGCTCCAAGAAGCACTGCACAAGGCCGGGGGCAACGTGTCGGAAGCGAGCCGGCTGCTCAAAATCACACGCAACACCCTGCGTTATCGGATGGCCAAACATAACCTGTCGCTGCCGTCAGGCTGATGCGCTCCGCACGACGATCCGGCGGACTCCAGAGGAAGTTTTTCGTCGCGTTGCTGATCGTCGGCATCGTGCCCGGCATGGTCGCGCTCTGGGCGACCTACCACTCCAGCACTGCCACCCTCAAGCAGGCCATCGGAGAGGGGTTTCAGGAGATCGCCCGCTCCACCTCGATCCGATTAGCCGCCGCGGTCGACCATGAAATCGATCGCGCGATCCGGCTGGCCCTCGTCTCCCAGCACGTCCGTCAACCGGTCATCCTCGCCAATCAGCGCGCACGATCCGCGCCCAACCAGGCACCGCATGGCCCCTCATCGGCTTATCCAGCACACAGCCCGCCCCCGACCGACCAGGCCATCGTACGCTACCTCGATGAATGGGCCCATGAATCCCGGCACTACGTGCGTGTCACCATCGCCGACCGTCAGGGACAGGTCGTCGCCTCGACCGATCCGCTGCTGCCGCCACAACAGGCGGACCAAACCTGGTGGCGCGAAGCCGTGCACGCGCCACCCGGCACCGCCTATGTGAGCAACGTGCTGTTCGATCCCCTGGCCAACGACATGGTCGTTCACGTGGCCGTCCCGATTCTCGACGACGACCACCGCGCCACCATCGGCGTCGTCGGACTGGTGATTCGCCGCAACCTTCTCACACAAATGATCCTCCCGATCCATATCGGGAACACCGGGCACGCCATGTTACTCGACACCCAGGGCACGCCGCTGATCTGCCCAGTCCTGCCTCCCACCGCACACTTGATCCCATCGACGTTGATGGATCGGCTGACATTGAATCGCCCCCTGTGGCTGGTGGCGGAGGACGACGCGCACGGGGGTCGAGACGCGATCGTCGGGGCGGCGCCGGTCCGTTTTGGTCATCAACTGACGCCAGCCAGCCTCGAAGGCAACCGGTGGTATGCCTTCATCCGGCAGGCGCCGGAAGAAACCTATGCCCCCATCTATTCCCTGCTGCTGACCGTAGGAGTGATTGGGTTCGGACTCGTGATCGTGCTGTCGGCCGTTGGATTCCTGGTCGGCTACCGCATCGTGAAACCGCTCATGGCGCTCCAGCGCGAAGCGGAAGGACTTCGCCTCAATCTGACCTTGCCGCCGAACAGCCGCCCGAACGTTCCGCTTGCCCCAACGCTCTCATCCGATTATCACACCGGTGATGAAATTGAAGACCTGGCCACGAGTTTCGCCACCATGCGCGAGGTATTGGAAGAAAATCTCCGCACGATTCGGTCACAACAAGATGAGCTGATTCGGCAGGAAAAGCTGGCCTCAGTGGGACAACTGCTCGCCGCCCTCGCCCATGATCTGCGCAATCCTCTCGGCGTCATCCGAAGCTCCGCCCAAGTGGTGCTGGAGGGCCCGCAGGAAGAACCGCTCCGCCAGGAAATGGCCCGCTATATTATCGACGAGGTCGACAAACTGTCGCAGCGTCTCCACGACTTTCTTCGCTATGCCAGACAGAAACCGCCGGAGTTCACGGTCGGTGATGCGGAAGGCGTGGTGCGTGCCGCAGTAAGACAATGGGAAGCACAGGGGGGACATGCGCGCATTACAGTCGAGCACCGGTTCGGGCGCGAGCTACCTCCGATTCGGGTCGACCCGGAACAGGTCAAGGAGGCCTTGATGAACCTGCTGATCAATGCGCGCGAAGCGATGCCGGAAGGAGGAACCCTGACTCTGACCACCCGGATCGGGACCGGAGGCGACGTGGAAATCGAAGTGGCTGATACCGGAAGCGGCATCGCTCCCGACCACCTCGCGCGAATCTTTGAACCCTTCTTCACGACCAAGGACTATGGAACCGGCCTGGGTCTCACCAATGTCAAACGGCTCGTCGAAGATAACGGTGGAACCCTGATGGTAAACAGCAGCTTGGGAAATGGGACAACCTGCACGCTGCGCTTTCGCCGCGCTGCGAGCTAACCACCCGCCGTTGAGGGGCGTTGGCTTAACGGCGCAGGATCACTCAACGCTCATCTCCAGGAGGCTCAAAAATGCCATCCAGCGAGGCCGTAGCGTGTGAAGTGCCTCAACGTACCCACAGTACCTGCAGAGGTACGTTGAGGATCTGAACGATGCGAGAACAACGCTGGCGGGTTTTTTCAGTCTTCTGCTAGACTCGTTTGGTCATGCGGGAGAACCGTTCTTGCAACACCACTCCGCTGGTGGCGAGATGCTTGGTGCGAATGGTTTTCTGTACCGCATCGATCCGGGCTGAAAAGTTGGGATGGGTCTTAAACAGCGCGCGGTCGTCGCCCTTGAGATCCCGCAGCCGCATCAGTAACCCCACATAGGCCCCTGCGTCGTATCCGACCCGCGCGGCGAAGACCTCTCCAACCATATCGGCATCGGTTTCTTTCTCCTGATCGAGCCCTTCATCGAGCAGCTTCTTGACGGCGCCATCGATCACGCCCTTGAACGCGGCCGGATTGCTCGTCGCATAGGACAGGCCCGCTTCGGTCACGCCGGCCAGGCGCTTGCTCCGTTGAATGACATCGAGAATATGCTTTTCGCTCACATGCGCAATTTCGTGCCCCAATACCGCGGCAAGTTCCGCTTCGTTCCTGATCTGCCTCAGCAGGCCTCGGGTCACAAAAATATATCCGGCCGGCACGGCGAAGGCGTTGATCGACTCGTGATCCAGAATCGCGACTCGGTACGGGATATCGGGTCGGTCTGACGTGTCGGCCACCGCTCTTCCCACCAGGTTCACATACCGCACCAACTCGGGCTGATCCACGACACCGCCGTATCGTGCCACGACTTGCAAGGCCATCGCCTGCCCGATCGACGACTCTTCCTCGTACCCGATGGGAAGCAGGCTGCCGACGACATTCCCCGCGCCGTGGATTGCACCGGCCAACCGGGGGTTACCGGACTGTCGCGCGGCATCCTCGGCGGCCCGCTGCACCTCCGCACAACCTGCGACAGTCAGCGACAGCGCGATCAGAGCCGTCCACATGCCATGGTTATTTCGCATATTCGCCGAGCCCCCCTTCCCGCAAAAACTCCTCGACCTCCTGGTCTGGAAGTTGATAGGCGGTCATACGATCCACCACCTCTCGGTCCCGCGAGGACACGCCGGTGCGGTTGGCATATCCCTCGGACGCCTTGTCCAGGCCTCTGGCGCCGGCAGATGCCGTGGTCGCCGACGCGTCTCCACCCCGCATACTCTGACCGAGCCGGGCCAGCGTGTCATTGCCGCCGGCCGGTTTTGCTGTCGACGTCTTGCCGGCGAAAATCCATCCTCGCGCACCGGCTGAGGTCTTGACCTCCATCCAACTGCCCTCGCGGCCGACGACCTCCAGCGACTCGCCGAACTTCACGTTTCCGACCACCGCATCCAGCGAGGTTTTTCCTGCGCGAAGTTGCGCGGTCTTGGCTTGAACATAGACGGTTTCAGCCCAGCCAACCGTCCCCCACAGGCACACACTGGTCCACAAGACGATGAGTAGAACCCCGAGCGATCGTGGGTGTGTCACAGCTTCCTCCCCTTCGGCACGGCCACTTATTTTGATGTCATTTCATAGACGCCGTCCCACTCCGCAGGTGGGGGCGTCTGTCGATAGTTGTTGGATCGTTCCAAATACACCCGTGACGGTCCGTCCGACGGATCCAGGGCCACCGCTTCCGAAAATCTGGCGCAGGCCGTCGAGAAATTGCGCATCTTATACGCCGACAATCCTTCCAGATAAACCTGGATGACGTGTCGTTTGTTGTTCTCCAACTGTCCCGTGCGGGCTAGGAGTTCATAGACGACGACCGGCTCCTGTTTGCCTTTCACTCGTAGCAGATCGATCTCCCGCACTTCAACGTCGTTCTTGGCCAGTTCCGCCGTCCGCTGTCCGATCAGGATCAGCGTGTCATAGAATTTGTTGGCCCCCTCGAGACGCGACGCCAGATTCACACTGTCCCCGGTCACCGTGTATTCCATTCGTTCGTCGGAGCCCATGTTGCCGACGATGCAGGGGCCTGAATTGAGGCCGATCCTGGCGCCGATCACCGGGAGCCCCTCTTGCTTCCAGATCTCCCGGAGCCGGGCCAATTCGACCTGGCAGTCCAACGCAGCGTAACAGGCCAGCGACGCATGCTTCGGATCGTCCAGCGGCGCGCCGAACAGCGCCATGATTCCATCGCCCAGATACTTGTTCACATTGCCACGATGTGTGGTCTTGATGATGGTCGTCATCGCCGACAGGTAGCGGTTGAGCAACGCCACGAGGTCCTCAGGAGACATCTTTTCCGAGATCGTAGTGAAACCGGCAATGTCGGAGAAGAAGATCGTGATTTCCTTTTTCTCTCCACCGAGCTTGATGGCCTCGGGATTCCGCATGATTTCTTCGACCACCTCGGTCGACATGTACTTGTCGAACGCCGCCCGCATGAGACGACGCTGCTTCCCTTCGGTCACATACTCGACGGTCGCGGCCGTGCCGAACGTCAACGCCAAGGCCGCTTCGGGAAACACCAGTTCCAGCCAGCGTTCGTGTCCGGCAAAGGCATGCACGACCACTCCATAGTAGGCCACCGCCAGTCCAAGCGTGACACCGAACTTGACCGAGTAGGAGCGAAACAACATGAAGGTCCCAGCCGAGGCTAGGCAGAGCAGGAGCAGAGTCGCCAGCGAGAACCAAGCCGGAGCCGCCTGCAGCCCCTGCCCGTGCAGCGCATTGTCCAACGCCGCCATGTGAATGAGCACACCCGGCGTCGCGGCGGAGAACGGCGTGACGCGAAGATCGTACAGTCCCGCGGCCGTGCCGGCGATAAACACAACCTTATCTTTGAACAGCGCCGGGTCAAGCGACGGCCGTTCGCCTTTCTCCTGTTGCGTAAACGCCTGCAAGACCCGTCCGATCGAATACTTCTTCGCATGGTAGGTCTGCTCCAAAGATCCATGCCATTCGATCAACAGGCTCCCGTCGGGCCCCAGCGGGATCGTGCGCGGACCAATCTGCATACGCCCGTCTCGGATCGAGAGCCGCTCGGCCCCGAGCAGATATTGTGCAACAGCCAGCGAGAGATGCGGCACGAGGTCGCCGTTCACCTGCCCCAGCAACGGAATCCGTCTCGTCGGACCGTCGGCATCGGCAGACAGGTTGATGACGCCCAGCCCGCGCGCCTGCTGCGCCAGCACCGGGATCGGCAGTTTCACCCCTGGATGCGTCTCTACCGCCGGCTGCCCCGCATTCGACGGCTCAGCCGTGACCGTCGCGCGAGGCCGCACCTCCGGCGGAATCGCGGCGGGCTCGGCCTGGAACAACATCGGCAAAAACACATTACCGGCCGCCTTCAGGTCATCGGCAAACGATTGGTCGAATTCTTCGGCATTGTCATCCGCCTCGAAGAACATCACATCGAACACGACGGCCTTGACCCCCGCCTGCTTCAGGTACCGCACGACGTATCCAAATCGATCGCGAGGCCATGGCCAACGACCGAACGCGTCGAGACTCGATTCATCGATCGCGAGTAACAGCAGATTGGAATCAGCCCGGGCAGGATCCGCATAGCGACGGACGAGATGATCGAGCGCCTTGAGTTCCACCACCTCGAACCATCGGGTGATGCTCAGTCCCGCCACGAAGACAAACACCGCTACGCCCACCGCGGCTGCGGACAGAATCTGTTTCTGAGATAGAGTGGCTCTCATGAGGACGAGTGCAAGACCAGCGGCGCGCTGCCCATTCGACTATGGTACGTGAGAATGAAGAAGAGGGAAAGGGGGCGGCAGAGAGGTGTTTGAGCAGATCACCGGAAACTTGTGGCCCGGGCAGATTACGTTCAACGCACGACGGCACAAATAGGACGACCTCGCGGCTGGGGTCCGAGATCACCGCCTCATCGTAGTTCCACAATCGTAACTCCATCGCCCCCTTCCGCGCGATCACCGGGTCGAAATGCCACGACATAGGGAGACGCCTTCAAATAGTCCCGCAAGACAGCCCGCAGTCGTCCGGTCCCATGCCCGTGAATGATGCGCACGAACGGACTCCCGCCGAGGATGGCACGATCGAGCCCGGCCACTACGATGTCCAACGCATCGTCCGCTGCTTGGCCGCGCACATCCAAGCTCTCTTGAATATCGTCGGGTGCCAACGTCTGGTTGGTCCGCCTGGACGACGCTGCCGTTGTCTTACGGGACTCCTGCCGACTTGGCTGCTGAGTCCCTCCGTGCCCCACCAAACTCGCCACATTGGCCAGGATTTCGCCTTCTCCGACTTTCAGGCGCACTCGTTTTTTCCCTTGCGGACTTTCAAGCAGGGTGCCCGTCATACCCAACCCGACGACCTCCACCGCATCGCCGATCGACAACTGATCCACCGGAATCGCCGCCTGCTGTTCCTCGACCCCGCGCCTGACTTCCTGCTCCAATTCGACGAGTCGGACTTTGGTTTCTTTGGCCTTGAGCACCTTTTGATCACGCTTCAGATCGTCGAGCGTCGCTTGGACCGCCGCCCTGGCACGCTGAAATTCCTGAGAAAGCTTTCGTTTGAAGCCCAGGCGCTCGTCCCGTTCTGATTCCTGCAAGAAGGTGAGCAGCTCCTGGGCCTCTCGCGCGGCCTGTTGAGCGGTTTGTTTGGCGAGTGTCGCGGCAGCAAGGTCTTCGCTCATGCGCCGCTGCTTGTCCTGCAAGTCATTCAGCAGGGTCTCCAGCAACCGGTTGTCTCCTTGCAGCCGAGCGCGGGCATCTTGCAGCAGCGACTGATCCATCCCGAGACGCCCGGCAATTTCGATAGCCGCCGACCCTCCTGGCTGTCCGAGAATCAGACGATAGGTGGGGGAAAGGGTTTCGAGATTGAACTCCACGCTCGCATTGGCAAAGCCCGGCGTCTCTTGCGCCAAGCCCTTCAAGAGGCTGTAGTGCGTGGTGGCCACCACCTTCACGCCTGCTTTCGCCAGCCGGCACAGCAACGCGCTCGCTAACGCCGCGCCCTCGGCCGGATCTGTAGACGTGACCGGCTCGTCCAACAACACTAATGCTCGCCCGGGATGCATGGGCGCGGACGCGTCGCCTGCGTCCGTTCCCTCGGACACCTCCTTCAGCAATTGCACCATCTGCGTGATATGCGCCGAAAAACTCGACAGGTCCCGCGCCAGATCCTGCGCATCGCCGATATCGGCATAGACCGACGGAAAGATGGCCATTTCTGACTCGGGAGCACAGGGGAGATGGAGGCCACAGCGCACCATCAAGGCAAACAACCCCAGCAGCTTCAAGGTGACGGTTTTTCCGCCGGTATTGGGCCCGGAAATGATGAGGATCCGCACCGTTTCGTCGAACACCAGGTCATTCGAGACCACCTGATCTTTGGTCAGAACCAGAAACGGATGGCGGGCACGGTTGAGCAGAATGCGCCCCTGATCATTGAGCAGCGGCGGAACGGCCTGCAACCGCTGGCTCAACCCGGCCTTCGCCGAGATGGCATCCAGTTCACCGAGCAGCGAGACACTCCGGGCAAGTGCCGGTTCATGAGGCGCCACCATGGCCGACAGTTCTCGCAAGATCCGCCGCACCTCACGCTCGACATCCAAATCCACCACTTTGATGGCGTTATTGAGGTCCACGAGCTCGCGAGGCTCCAGGAACACAGTCGCCCCACTCGACGATACGTCGTGCACGATACCGGGAATCCGTCCCTGCATCTCCGCTTTGATCGGGACTACGTAACGCCCTTCCCGTTGCGCAAAATACTGTTCCTGCAGCACCTCTTCGTACCGGCGCGAGTGCAGAAGCTGGTCGAGGCGATGCCGCATTTGCTGCTTGAGGTCATTGGCGCGCTGCATCAGCCTGTGCAATTCGGGGCTGGCCGACTCCCGCATCGACCCGTCGGGATCGATGGCGGCCTTCAAGGTCATGGTCAGCCGCCGATACTCATCCGGCGATCCAAGCTCCGCCGCCATGGCGCTCACCGTCGGTGCATCAGCCTGATGACGCAGGAGATACCGCTGTACGTCGTCGATCACATCCAACACCAGTGCGATATCCCGCAACTCGTGCAGCTCAAGACAGGCCCCTTTGGCTACTCGCCTCAACCACTCCACCACGTTGGGGAATCGAAGCGCTGGAAAGGAATCGACCCCGGACTGCAAGCGCATCATGTCGGATGTTTCCTGTTGGCGTCTCTGAGCCTGCGACAGATGGTCCTCCAGTAACAGCGATCGACAGCGCTCCGCCCCAAGCGCAGACTGGGCGTAGGACGCCAACAGGTCCAACAACTTGGCCCACTCCAGCACATTGCACGCCTCGGACTGTAGCGAGTCAGATCGCATCACGCCTCAACGATCGTTTCATGTTCAAAAAAGCAGACTCTACCCGACCACCCGAGCCGGGGCAAGGCAATCCAAGATCACGGGATTGACGACTGGCCGGTATCCAACAGCCATACCAATTCCCGTTTTTTGTATGCTTGACACACGGAAAGTCGGTCAGTACTATCGCCCCAGACCGACTCAATTCAACCCGTTTAATTCTTGAGGATTTAGCCCCATGACCACACGCATCGGCATCAATGGATTTGGACGCATCGGCCGCAACGTTCTTCGTGCCTCCCTGGGAGATCCCAGCCTGGAATTTGTCGCCATCAACGATCTCACCGATGCGAAGACATTGGCCTATTTGCTCAAGTATGACTCGGTCCATGGCACGCTCCAGGCTTCGGTCGAGGCCAAAGACGACCAGTTGATTATCGACGGGCGAGCGATCAAGGTCTTAGCCGTTCGGGATCCAAAGGAACTTCCATGGAAGGCGCTCGGCGTTGATATCGTAGTGGAATCAACCGGACATTTTACCGACCGTGAGGGGGCAGGAAAACATCTCTCCGCCGGGGCAAAAACCGTCATCATTTCGGCCCCTGCGAAAGACCCCGATGCCACGGTGGTCCTCGGCGTCAATGAACAGGTCTACGACCATAAGACTCACCAGATTGTCTCCAACGCTTCCTGTACGACCAATTGTCTGGCTCCAGTCGCGAAAGTCTTGCTGGAAAACTTCGGGATTAAGCACGGCGTGATGACCACGATCCACTCCTACACGAACGATCAACAGCTACTCGACCTCCCACACAAGGATCTCCGCCGCGCGCGGGCGGCAGGCATGTCCATGATTCCGACCAGCACCGGTGCGGCTAAGGCACTGCACTTGGTCATCCCGCAGTTGAAGGGGAAATTGGACGGACTGGCGATTCGAGTTCCTACCCCCAATGTCTCGCTGGTGGACCTGACGGTCGAAACCGAAAAGGACTGTGATGTGGCCGGAGTCAACGCCGCGTTCAAGAAAGCCGCCGAAGGCCCCATGAAAAATGTGCTGGCCTATTCGGAGGCGCCCATCGTCTCGATCGATCTCAAGGACGATCCACACTCTGCGATCGTCGATGCCCCGCTGACCGCCGTCATCGACAAACGACTCGTCAAAGTCACGGCGTGGTACGACAATGAGTGGGGATACTCCTGCCGCGTACGAGACCTGATCAAGTACATCGTCACCAAGGCATCGTGAACCGGTTTCTCCACAACGTGCGTTTCTCACGGGCATCACGAGTCGGCCCTGCAACCGGCCGGTGCGGGACAGACCAGAGAAGGAGTGAAGGTCTGCCATGAATATTCGCAAACGAATCATCGAGGATGTTCAGCTTCGAGGGAAACGCGTCATTATTCGCGCCGACTACAACGTCCCGCTCGACGATTCATTGCAGATTACCGACGACACCAGAATTCGATCGACGCTTCCCACCATCAATCGGGCCGTTGACGAGGGTGCAAAGGTCATCCTGTGCTCGCACCTCGGCCGACCGAAGGGGAAATTCGATCCGAAATTCAGCTTAGCTCCCGTTGCGAAACGTCTCCAGCGCTTGCTCGGCAAGGAAGTGATTTTTGCGCCGGACTGCATCGGGACGGCCGTCGAAGGGCTTGTCGCCAAGATGCAACCTGGCGACGTCATGCTGCTGGAAAATCTCCGCTTCCATCCGGGAGAGGAAAAGAACGATGACGGGTTCTCCAAAGCCCTGGCCTCCCTCGCCGATGTCTACATCAATGACGCCTTCGGCGCAGCTCACCGAGCCCATGCCTCCACCGTCGGCATTACGAAATATATTCCTGAAGCAGCTGCCGGCTACCTGCTCAAAAAGGAAATCGAATATCTTGAAGGGGCCGTTGAAAACCCTGTCCGGCCGTTTGTAGCCATTCTCGGCGGAGCCAAAGTGTCCGGCAAGATCGGCGTGATTGAGAATCTCGGCAAGAAAGTGGATAAGGTCATCATCGGCGGCGGCATGGCCTTTACCTTCCTGAAAGCCATGGGGCTGGAGATCGGCCAATCACTCGTCGAAAACGACATGCTCGATTTCGCCAAAGGCGTGCAAGACCACGCCTTTGCCAGCGGAGTCAAATTTTACCTTCCGGTGGACTGCGTCGTGGCGGCCAGCCGGGAACCCGGAGCCGAGACGAAAATCGTGCCGGTTCAGGAAATTCCCAAAGGTTGGTACGGACTGGATATCGGCCCCGCCTCCGTCAAACTGTTCTCCGAGGCGGTGCAGGATGCCAAAACCATTCTGTGGAACGGTCCCATGGGCATGTTTGAAGTCGATGCCTTTGCCAGAGGCACTCTCGCCATGGCCCATTCCGTCGCCAATGCCTATGCGCTGACCATTGTCGGCGGCGGCGAAACCGCCCTTGCCATCCATCGGGCAGGAGAATCCGAAAGTATCTCGTTCATTTCAACCGGTGGCGGCGCTGCGCTGGAATTACTCGAGGGAAAGACACTCCCTGGACTCGCCGCCCTTCCCAATCGTACACCGTAGCCACATCGTCGGCCGCTTCATTCCTGCAAAGAGGGTCCGTGA
The DNA here is from genome assembly GCA_031315995.1 of Nitrospira sp. GTDB lineage: Bacteria > Nitrospirota > Nitrospiria > Nitrospirales > Nitrospiraceae > Nitrospira_A. The sequence continues at coordinate 93,078 of JALDRG010000005.1, read as the reverse complement.
GAACTCGCTTCATTGTCGGCAACTGGAAAATGAACAAAACCGCCTCTGAGGCCGTGGCGTTCGTACGAGAACTCACCAGGCAGGTCACGGACTGCACCGGCATCCACGTCGGCCTCACGCCGCCATTCACCGCACTGCATGCAGTGCGCGAGACACTCGGTCCTGCCTCCACCTTTCTCCTTGGCGCCCAAAATCTCTACTGGGAAGACAAAGGGGCGTTTACCGGTGAAATTTCCGGCGCGATGCTGAAAGACCTCGGCTGTCAGTTTGTCCTCGTCGGTCATTCGGAGCGGCGACAGCAGTTCGGAGACCAAGATGCATGGACCCATAAGAAAGTTCTGGCAGCGCTCCGGCACGGCCTGCAACCGATTCTCTGTGTGGGAGAAACACTCCAGGAGCGCGATTCCGGACAGACCGACGTCGTCATCCAACGACAACTTCGCGCTGGGCTTGCGGGAATCGATACGCCGGCGCTGGCAGCGGTCACGATCGCCTACGAGCCTGTGTGGGCTATTGGAACCGGACGGGCCGCGTCGACGGAGCAGGCCGTGCCGGTCCATCGCATGATCCGCCACACCATCACCGAACTGGGTGGTTCAGATACAGGCCGTCGGGTTCGCATTTTGTATGGAGGCAGCGTGACGCAGAAAAACATTGCCGACTTTTTGGTGTCCGAAGAAATCGACGGCGCACTCGTGGGTGGGGCTTGTTTAGACCCGATCTCTTTTGCTACACTCATCCAGGTCGCTATCGGGTCACATCCCACCACGGCCTAACATTCAATCATGTACACCTTACTCGTCATCGTTCACGTCATCGTTTGTTTGCTCATGATTGGAGCGATTCTGCTCCAGTCGGGTAAAGGGGCTGAGATTGGTGCGGCGTTCGGTGGCTCCAGCCAGACCGTGTTCGGTAGCCGAGGTCCCGCCAATTTTCTGAGCAAGTTCACCGTCATTACGGCATTCGTGTTCATGTTCACCTCCTTGACGTTGGCCATCCTCGCGAAAGAACGAAACTTCGCTTCCACGGTAATCGACTTGAACAAGACACCCGCTGCAACCACGCCGACCTCATCAACTCCGGCTCAACCGACGACACCACCTGCCGCAGAATCTCATTCTGCCGGCGAGGGTTCCCACTAGTTTCCTCGGTTCATATTTCTAGCCTATTGCAGGGAGAGTCGGATCCAATCCAAATCGGAGTGTGGCTTAGCCGCGCCCTGTCGAGGGTTCGAGTGGTACCGAGATAATCTGGGTGCGAGCGAGAGGAAAGAAGGGCCTAAACGGGAGTGAGCCATTGCCGGTGAGCGGAATCAGTTCCACCCACCACGTCAAAGAACGCCTTTTGTAAGGCCTGAGTGACCGGGCCCGGCTTTCCGGTACCGATACGCCGTTGATCGATTTCAGTCACCGGCGTGAGTTCCGCCGCCGTTCCAGTCACAAATACTTCCTCAGCCACGTACATTTCATCACGCGTGAATCGCTCTTCGACCACAGGAAGATTCCGTTCCTTCGCCAACTGCATGATCGAGTTGCGTGTAATGCCCTCCAGAATCGAGGTCAAGGGGGTCGTCTTCAAGACACCGCGTCGCACGATGAATACATTTTCTCCCGTACCTTCAGCCACGTAGCCTTCAGGATCAAGCATAATGGCCTCGTCGTAGCCGTCAGCCTTCACTTCGCGTTTAGCGAGAATCGAATTCACGTAATAGCCTGAAATTTTCCCTCGCGTCATGGAGACATTCACATGGTGACGCGTAAAGGACGATACTCTGGCGCGAATCCCCTTGGACAAAGCCTCATCGCCCAGATAGGTTCCCCATTTCCACGCCGCGATACTCACCTTGATCGGATTCTCAGCCGGGTAGAGCCCCATGGCGCCGTATCCGATGTATACCAGCGGACGAATGTAACACGCCTCCAGTCGATTGACTCGGACTGTCTCGACAATCGCGTCGGTTATCTGCTTCCGATCGAAGGGCATCTCGATCAATCCGATATGCGCGGACTCAAAGAGGCGGTCCACATGTTCGGGAAGCCTAAAAATAGCCGACCCACTCTTTCCCTTGTAGCAGCGTATACCCTCGAATGCTGCCAATCCATAGTGGAGCGAGTGCGTCAGCACATGGACCTGAGCATCCGCCCAAGCGACGAATGTGCCATCCATCCATATTTTTTCACTGGGTTGTAACATGCGCGGGATAATAGCAGCGCCTCGCGATGACCGTCAAGACAACAGCCGCGCGCATTCGACGTTGCAGCATGATCGGAGAAGCTCACCAGTCTCGTTCCTTCTCCAGCACCTTCGTCCCGCCGGACCTCTTCGCAACCACACTTATTCTTGACACCCTCTCCGCCGCTATGATAAACACCCACGTTCGGCTGACGAGGAGAAAGACGCACATGTACGCTATTATCGAGACAGGCGGAAAACAGTATCGAGTGGAAACGGGAACTGTACTCCAGGTGGAGTCTCTCCCGGGTGATGTCGGGCATTCCGTGCACATCGACAAGGTGAAGTTGCTGCACGGCGACGGTGGACTTGTCGTCGGCCAGCCGGTGGTAGCCGGTGCGACGGTCACAGCGGAAATCATTCGCCAGGGACGCACCAGATCTATTACGGTCTTCAAGAAGCAACGTCGAAAGAATTATCGCCGAACCAGGGGTCACCGACAGGGCTTTACGCAGCTCCGGGTCACCGGAATCGAAACGAAGTAACGACTCGAAGGGGAGTTTGCCATGGCAACAAACAAAGGTGGCGGTTCGACAAGGAACGGCCGTGACAGTAACCCACAATACCTCGGCGTCAAAGCTTACGGCGGAGAGACGATCAAGGCAGGCTCCATCATCGTGCGCCAGCGGGGCACGAAGTTTTTCCCTGGCTTCAACGTCGGCCTGGGCCGGGATCATACCCTCTATGCCTATGTGGCCGGAGTCGTGAAGTTCGAAGGCGGCCGCGGCCGACAGAAGGTCAGCGTCTATCCCGTCACAGCGAAGGCCTGATCTCTCCTCAGTCACTACCCTTGTTCCTACGGAACGGGTGCCCTTCGTTCATCCAGCGGCCCCCATGAGTCGGCGAATACGCTATACTGCAATTTCTGAGTAACCACGCCGACTTGGGAGATCGCTGCGATGTCTACATTTGTCGATCAGGTCCAAATCCTCGTGAAGGCCGGCCACGGCGGCAACGGCGCCTGCAGCTTTCGACGGGAAAAGTTCGTCCCACGAGGCGGCCCTGATGGCGGAGACGGTGGCAACGGCGGCAGCGTCGTGGTCGAAGCCACCACTCGCCTCAGCACGCTCTTGGACCTTCGGTACCAGAAACATTACGAGGCCGAAAAGGGTGAGACCGGGGGCGGCAGCAACTGCCATGGACGCCGTGGCGCCGATGTGCGCATTCCCGTCCCCGTCGGCACCATGGTATTCGACGACAACACCCAGGAACTCCTCGCTGATCTCACGATGGATGGTGAACGCTGCATCATCGCCAAGGGCGGATTGGGAGGCCGGGGCAACACGCAATTCGCCACATCGACCAACCGCGTTCCGACTCAATTTGAGCCAGGCACTCCCGGCGAGGAACGCCTACTCCGACTTGATCTCAAACTCCTCGCCGATGTCGGATTGGTCGGCTATCCGAACGCAGGAAAGTCCACCTTGATCGCTGCAGTGTCCGCAGCTCGCCCGAAAATCGCCGACTACCCCTTCACCACTCTTACGCCGAACCTGGGTGTCGTGCGATGGAACGCCGAGCAGACCTTTGTCATCGCCGACATCCCGGGATTGATCGCCGGGGCGCACGAAGGCAAGGGACTCGGTTTTCAGTTTCTCCGTCACATCGAACGAACGAGTCTCTTAATCCATGTGATCGACATCTCGGAATGGGCGACCGAAGACCCGGTCGCGGGCTTTGAGGTTATGCGCTGCGAACTCACGGCCTACGATGAGGCGCTGGCCGAGCGGCCCTTTGCCGTAGTGGGTACAAAACTCGACGTCAAAGGCGAGAGCAAACGGCTCGAACGTCTGCAGAAATACTGTCAGCGACGCAAGATTCCTTTTTTTGCGATTTCGGCAGCCACCCGAGAAGGACTGGACGAGTGTATACGGTACATGGGCCAGCAAGTGGAGCTGCTCCGGAAAACCCCGTGCGAGACGAACTCCTAAGACAGGCCAAACGCGTCGTCATCAAGATCGGGAGCAGCCTGGTCGCCTCGCGTGAATCCGGCCTGAGCAACGAACGCATTGAGCGGCTCGCCAGCGAAATCGCCGAGGTGCGAGCTCAGGGGCGCGAAGTGCTGATCGTGTCATCGGGCGCGGTCGTTTCCGGCATCAAGAAACTCGGGTTGCGCGAATACCCAAAGAGCCTACCGATCAAGCAAGCCGCAGCCGCCGTCGGCCAAAGCCACCTCATGTGGGCCTATGAAAAAGCCTTTGAGCGGCTAACGCTTCATGTTGCGCAAGTCCTCCTCACCCATCAAGACCTCGCCGATCGTCGACGGTTTCTCAACGCCCGGCACACCCTCACCACCCTGATCAAGTTCGGGGTGATTCCGATCATCAACGAAAACGATACGGTCGCGGTCGAAGAACTCCGCGTGGGTGACAACGATACCCTGGCGGCTCAAGTCGCGCACCTTGTCGATGCCGACCTACTGGTCATCCTCTCGGACGTTGACGGGCTCTTTACCGCCGACCCTCGCAGGGATCCAGCCGCTTCATTGATTCCGCTGATTCAGGAAATTACGGCAGACATCGAACAACGGGCCGGCATGCCTTCCACCTTTGAGGGCACGGGCGGCATGGCCACCAAGGTACGCGCCGCCAAGAAGGTGGGGGAGTACGGCGTGGCAACCTTGATCTTGAACGGAACACAGGCACGATTACTCCCGGATGTCCTCGTCGGAGCACCCGGAGGCAGCCTGTTCCTCGCCCGCGAACGACGAATGACCAGCCGGAAGCACTGGATTGCGTTTACCTTGCGCCCTCGCGGCCATGTGCAATTGGATCAAGGCGCCGTCGAGGCGCTGGTGCGGAACGGAAAAAGCCTCTTAGCATCGGGTATCCTCGATATTACCGGCCACTTCGAAGCCGGCGATCCGGTGACCTGCGCCGGTCCTGACGGGAAGGAATGCGCCAAAGGCCTGGTCAACTTCTCTTCCACGATCTTGAGCCGCATCAAAGGTCTCAAGACAGTCGATATCCAAAAAATCCCTGGTCTCCAGGAGTATGAAGAGGTCATTCACCGCGACAATTTGGTGATCCTCTAGCCAATTCACGAAACATGTCCATGACTCGTGCGAGGATGCACGAGCATCCGAGACCCACACCGATTCGCCGTATACCATCGGCCGTTTGCATGGAGCCCGTTACGCATGCGCCTGGGACTCTTGGGCGGAAGTTTTAATCCCATCCATCGGTGCCATCTCTCGATTGCCCACGCCGCCCGGCAACTCCTACAGTTGGACCGCGTCCTTTTCATTCCAACCGGTGATCCCCCGCATAAGCGACCCGGCTCGCTGGCCGCGGCAGTACACCGATACCGAATGGTCCAACTCGCCGTTCAGGACATTCCCGGATTCGCCATCACGGACATTGAACTCCGCCGTTCCGGCAAATCCTATTCAATCGACACCGTCCGCGCGATTCAACAGGAATACGGGCCGGACACCACCCTATCCTTCATCATCGGATTGGATGCATTTTTGGACCTACCCTCCTGGAAGGAAGCCGACACCCTGCTCAAGATCTGTCATTTCGTCGTCATCTCAAGGCCATCCGTCGCCTTTCTCGCCGTCGCCTCTATGCCCCTCCTGCATGACGTTTCGAACAAAACTTTGATCGCGTTGGATGCCGCGGCCCAAGAACGAGCCGACGTGGCCCTCCCAAACGGCGGAACAGTAACATTCTTGCGAGTCCCCCCCTGCGACATCTCTGCCTCCGAGATCAGAAACAGGGTGCACGAGGGCCGCTCTCTGGCAAATCTGTTGCCCCCCCTGGTCGAATCCTATATACTTCGCGAGGGGTTATACAGGGAGGACGGTGAGCGCATCTGACACAAAGGCTAAGGCTCTCGCGGTGGCTAGCGCCATCCTGGACAAGAAGGCCACCGATGTCCTCATCCTGCACATCGCCAAACTGACCTCTGTGGCCGACTACCTGGTCATCGGTTCCGGGGAATCGGAGCGACAAGCGCGGGCAATGGCGGACCATGTCGGCGACGTGCTTAAGGCCCAAGGGCACCCGCCGCTCAGCATAGAGGGCGCCTCATCAGCCAAGTGGGTCGTCATGGACTTTGGTGACGTCATCGTCCACATCTTCCAGAAGAATATTCGCGAACACTACGCCCTCGAACGACTGTGGGGCGACGCAGGACAGGTTCGATTGCCGGAAGAGCGGCCCGTGAAAGCCGCTCCTCCGACACGCACCACAGCCCGTCCGGCGCGCACCCGGAAACGGGTCTAGCATGTTTCGGCTCCTCTCCACCATCTTCCTCGTCAGCGTCGGCATCTTTCTCTACAGCTATTTTCGTGAACTGAACCCCGGCACCATTACGGTTCGTACAGGACCGGACGCTCTATTCGAGCTGAATCCCGTGTCATTGGTGTTGTTCTCGATGGCTCTGGGCGCCACACTAGTGGCCCTCATCGTCACGGTCAAAGAGACTTCCCATGTATTCATGAATTGGCGCACGAATCGCCTCGTCCGTCGCAAAGAAAAGGTCGATGCCCTCCATCGGGACGGGACCCACGCCTTCATGTCCAAGCGGACCGCCGATGCCGTGAGTCTCTTTGAACGCGCCCTGGTGATCGATCCCAATCGGACGGATTCGTTGCTCTGGCTCGGGAACATTTACCGTTCAGAAGGCAACTTCACGGAGGCGATCCGCCTTCACCAGCAAGCCCATCGCATCGAAGAACACAACGCGGAAGTCCTGCTCGAACTGGCCAAAGATCTGGAAGGAGCCCGGCGATATGAAGACGCCCTCCAAACACTCCAGAACATCCTTCGCATCGAGCCGGACAACTTGATGGCCTTGATCCGCAAACGCGATCTACAGATCAGGCTGGAGAAATGGAGCGATGCTCTCGAGATCCAACACCGTTTGATCAAGGCCAATTTAGCTGAAAGCGAACGCCGGACCGAAGCGAATCTCCTCATCGGGTGCATGTATGAAGTCGGACGACAACTTCTGGAGCGCGGGCACCCGGACAAGGCCCGCCGTTACTTCCGGGGAGCGATCAAAAAAGATCGGACGTTCTTGCCTGCCTACATCGGTCTCGGGGAGATTCTGGTCCGTGAGGGGAAAACGAAAAACGCGGTCGAAATTCTCAAGAAAATTTATGCCAAGACCCGTAGCGTCATCATCCTTCATCGCTTGGAAGAACTCTTTCTCGAGCTTGGAGAGCCCGACGAAATCATCCGTGTCTACCAGGAGGCCCTCCAGCAAGACCCCCACAATGCCGTGATCCGGTTCTATCTCGGGAAACTCTACTATCGACTCGAAATGGTCGATGAAGCTTACGACGTGCTCTCGACTCTGGATGGTACGCACGAGCAGCTCGTTGACTACCACAAAATCATGGCCAACCTGTACCTGCGTAAGCAGCACATGGACGAGGCCGTGGCGGAACTGAAAAAAGCCCTGGGCTTCAAGAAACGGGTCGTAGTGCCCTACCAATGCACCCACTGCCACCATGAGTTGGCCGAATGGTCCGGCCGCTGCCGACGATGCGGCCGCTGGAACACCTACGTCGTCCTCCCCTGGCGTGACGCGAACCAATCCGATGCCGATCCAAACGGCCAGGCCTCGCGAATCCCGTCCGTCCCCTACCAAGGCATTGCATCTCCATTTGAAACCGTGTAGGGTTTCCCCGCCATTTTTTCTTTTCACAGACGGGGCTGGCCTCCGCCAACGGGCACACCGATCGGGAGTCAACGTTCGACCTTTCTTTTCGAGGAGTAGCGGGCATGACTGATTTTACAATTCTGGCCGGCAAGGCCTTGCGGGACGAATTACTCACTCAAGAGGAATGCCTCGCCGTGTTGCAAACTCCGGACTCCCGACTGCTGGAACTGCTACAGGCGGCCTTCACGGTCCGTGAACGTTACTTCGGCAAGACTGTTCGTCTGCAAATGCTGTTGAATGCCAAGAGCGGCGCCTGCCAGGAAGACTGCGGTTACTGCTCCCAATCCTCCATTTCGACCGCCCCGATTGAGCGCTACGGCCTGCTCCCTCAAGATCAAATGGTCACGGGCGCTCGCCGGGCCGCCGCCGCCAAGGCACAACGGTACTGCATCGTGATCAGCGGACGCAGCCCACTGGATCGCGAGATTGCCGATATCGCCTCCGCCGTGCGGTCCATCAAGCAGGAAGTGCCGATTCAGATCTGCTGCTCCCTGGGACTCCTCAATGAACGTCAAGCAAAAGATCTGAAGGCTGCCGGCGTTGATCGGATCAACCACAACCTGAACACGAGCGAAGCCTATCACCCCGAGATTTGCACGACACACACCTTTCAGGACCGTCTCGCCACCATCCGGCATGCTCGGACCGCCGGACTCGAAATTTGTTCCGGTGGCATTGTGGGAATGGGAGAAAGCGATGAGGACCTGATCGATCTCGCGTTGGCCCTCCGAGAGGTCAAGCCGGACTCGATTCCCATCAACACCCTTCACCCGGCAGCAGGCACACCGATGGAACATTGTGCGCCGCTCACGCCACAACGATGCCTGAAGGCCCTGTGCCTCTTCCGGCTGCTGCACCCCAGAACAGAGATTCGTATCGCCGGAGGCCGAGAGCACAATCTGCGTAGTTTGCAGCCACTTGCGCTCTATCCAGCGGATTCCGTGTTTGTGAACGGGTATCTGACCACACCAGGACAGCCGGCCGCAGAAGTGTGGCGGATGATCGAGGATCTGGGCTTCGAGATCCAGGTAGACGCCCTCCCCACCACGCAAGGATCAATCCCTACGTCTGAGCCCGTCGTCGGCCTTCATTCGTAACGGAGCCCCTCAACCAACGGTTGCCGGGACGCCCAACGAGCCGGCCAGAATCCGGCGAGGAGCGAAGCGAAGAAGGCCAGGGCGGCCACTTCTGCCATCAAACCCAGGGGCCATGAGACCTGGATCGTCCAACCGAATGACTGGCGGTTGATGACCCTGATCAAAATCCACGCAAGGGCAAGACCACCGAATAATCCCATCGCCGTTCCCAGGACCCCCAGATACCCGGCCTCCCAGAGAATCAAGGCAGTAATTTGTCCCCGGCTGCTGCCGAGGGCTTGCAACGTGGCTAATTCGCGACGCCGCTCAACCACCGACGTGACCAATGTATTGATGATCCCCAGCATGGCAATAATCACCGCGATAGCTTCCAACACATAGGTCAATGTGAACGTCCGGTCAAAAATTCGAAGAATTTCGCGACGCAACTCTCCATTACTCAACACGGTCGGCAACAGAGTCCCGCGGGATTCTTCGGCCAAGGTTTCGAGAAGCGCGGTTCTGGTCTGTTCTAAATCGGCTCCCGGCTCGGCATAGACGGGAAACACCGTCACGCCATCGTCGTTCCACCATTCTCTATACAAAGACCTGTCGATGACGATCTTCCCACCATCGGTGGCATAGTCGTAAAAGACTCCCAGAACCATCAACGATTTCGGCCCCATCGGCGTCGGAATGGACAACCGACTCCCCTTGGCGACCTGCAGGGAATTGGCCACCACCTCGGAAATGATCGCACCTTCCCCGGCGGCGACACGAGTCAGGATCATCGCCGATTCGCCTTCGAGAAACAGATATCGACTCCGGGCGGCATGGAGCGCTACATCTCTGGATACCAAGGCAGTCGGTCGCCCATCCAGGTCAATACGCACATCCCGGTATACATCGACCGCCGTCGCATGCGCTGTACGGGCCAAGCGGGCTCGCCAGACACCAGGAAGCACCTGGGCCGACGTCCCGCCGCGAACTACATGCGGCCACCCGGCCGGGGCCACGATGAAATCCGCCGTCACGGTCTGATCGATCCAGATCTCGACCGTGTCACGAAAACTCCGGATCATCACCATCACCCCGACCATAATGGCGACACCGACGAGAAACGCCGACACGGTGACCGCGTTCCTCCCCATCCCCCGCGTGGTCTGCTCTCTCGCAATGTGGCGAATGGCGCCACCCAATGAAGGTGCGGGGGAAGAGGCGCCCAGCTCTCGCGTACGACAGACCCACTGCATCAATATCGGAACCAAGCAAGAGAGACCGGCAAGCAGACAAAACGTCGCCAGATATCCGAAGACCGGGACCCCGCCGACCGGTCCGGCAAACGTAGCGCCCAAGGCAAACAGCAACAAGGCCCCTCCCATGAGGCCTAGCGAGGCAGCGCGTACCCGCTGGGCGACATCATATTCTCCTGGAGCCAGGGCAGCGACCACCATCGTACGACCGGCATCCAGACTGGGCCCCACCGCGCCAAGGACCGACACCCCGCTCCCAATTACGATCGCTTCTATCAACAGTCGGACAGAGCCGGAGGGGAGACCGAAGGCTCTCGGCGTGTCGGCCATCGGAACATAGAGATCGTGAATGGTCCGGCCAACCAAACCGACAAGTACATTCCCCAGCACCAGACCGAGGCCACCACCCAGCACCCCTCCCGCCACCCCGAACACCCCGGCCTCCGCAAGAAACAGGCCGACGACCATAGGCTCCGACATTCCGATCGCGCGCAGAATTCCCACTTCCCGCCGACGTTGCGCCACCGTAAAAGACACGGTGTTGTAAATCAGGAAGACCCCGACCAGCAGCCCCACCATGCTCAGCACGGAGAGGTTCATTTGGAACGCACCGACCATGGACTCGACTTGTCGGCTGCGTTGGATCGGACGTCGCACCGTGACGGATGGCGGCAGGATCTGGGCGATCGCTTCCGACACCTGCTCGACGGACGAGGAGGGCTGCGTCACCACGTCGATACGATCCAGCCGCCCATTCAAGCCGAAAGTCCGTTGGGCGGCAGCAATATCCATCACTGCAAGACGATCCCATGCTGAAACCTTCCCGGCTTGACGCCCCATCACCGCCGTGATCAAGACGGAAACCTTACGTCCACCAACCTCAAGCTCCAGCGCGCCCGTTGGTCCGACGTTCAGGTCCGAGGCCAGCCCCTGCCCTACCAGGAGTCCGTTCGGGGCCAAGAGGGCATCCATTCCGTCACCCTCACCAAGATGCTGCAGAGCCTCCAGCGTCGCAGGGAGACGCGCTTGCACGGTATTCAACTCGTCCAGTAGGTCCAAACCAAGAATCAGGAACGACTGCTGGCGGTCGGCCACTCGCACACCGACTTCCACGACAGGTCTGGCCGAATCGACGCCCGTGACTTCCCGCACGGTGGCAATCAGCCGCTCGTCCATCCCCGCCTCTCCGGCTGATACCTCGAGCGTGACAGGGCCGGCCACGGTCAAGACCGACTCCTCGAATGAACGCAGGACATCCACGTTGGCCGTCTGGACAGCGATGGTGGCCGCGACCCCCAACCCGACGCCGATAATCGTCAGGAGAGTGCGACCAGGATGAGTGGACAAATGTGTCCATCCAAGCCGAGCACAGACTCCGAATAACGTAGGGGAAATCCACGACATGATCAGGTTCGACGGGGCAAGACTCCAGTAATTGTTTTTACAGATTTGTCCAGATATGCTAAGATTACGTTCAGTAGAATTTGGGGTACATAATCCTTATGGCACTACGCAAACGACCTCAAACCAGAAAGCTCGCAAAGATCTCCAAGGCCTCTTCCTCGACCAAGAAGAGGAAACCTGTCAAACTCGCCAAGCCGGCACCAGCGCGCAACAAACGGTCGGACGGACTCACACCTCGACAGAAAGAAATTCTGAAATTGGTGTCGCAGGGGAATACCAACCGTGACATCGCCCGTCGGCTGGCCATCAGTGTCCGAACCGTTGAGGTACATCGCTTCAACCTCATGCGGCGATTGAAAGTCCGCAACGTGGCGCAGCTATTGCGCCAGGCATTGCAGCAGGGCTTCCTCCCAAAAAACTTCGCCTTTCGATAGACCGTCAGGCGCCGGTTCCATAGACGAAACCGGCGCTCCCTTGCTCACAGCTCTTTTAGTTTCCCCCGACATTCCTGAATCGACTGCGCGCCCCGCGTGGACAATTCAGCCGCCAGCTCACGTTCCAGTCGCTCGAACACCCCTACACCTTCTTCGACCAACACCGTCCCGACCTGGACGGCCGATGCGCCGCACAACAGATGCTCATAGGCATCGATCCCCTGCACGACCCCTCCGGTTCCGATGATGGGGATCCGCCCTTCAAGCAACTTCCAGAAGGCGCGTACATTGGCCAGGGCAACCGGCTTGATCAACGATCCTCCCAACCCTCCGAAACCACCCTTTGGCCTGATGACTGGGGTGTCGCGTTTCGGATCCACCACAAGGCCGTTTCCCACAGAATTAATCAAATTCAGATAATCGACCTCGCACCGTCGAATCACCTCAGCCATCACCGCGTGGTGAGCGGGATCGAAATAGGGCGGCAACTTCACGCCCATCGGAACCGTAATCAGAGGCCGCACCCGCTTGAGCAGACGCTCCGAATCGACAGGGTCATAGGCGATCTGCGGCTTACCGGGGATGTTCGGACAAGAAAGATTCACTTCGATGAGATCGGGCCGAGCCTGATTGATCGCACGCGCCATCGTCAGAAAGTCATCCTCGCACAGGCCGGCAATACTGGCGATAACGGGTTTCCCGAATTGAGTCAGCTCGGGAATCATTTCCGCATACGCCCGGTACCCGAGATTCGGAAGCCCCATGGAATTGATCGACCCTCCCGGAAAGCCGTAATACCGTGGTTCGGGATTGCCGAGCCGTGGCTCCAGGGTCATCGACTTGGTGACGATGGCACCAGCGCGGGAACGCCCCAGTGCCAGCAATTCCTCCCGCGTCACACAGAGTGCTCCGGAGGCATTCATGAAACAGGTGGGAAACTTCACTCCCGCGATAGTCACGCTCAAATCCATACTGATCCTTTCTTTCGGCAAGATGCTGAACGATCCGCCGTGGCTGTTCGCACCTCGTCGTTGAACTCCGTGAATCGTGGGGCGTCTCGTCAAGAACTGCAGTCAGGTTCTACCGAGAGACGAACAAGGTTTCGCGAACACGGGAGTATTTCAAAGCGACGACACGTATCAGCAACCACCTAGACTACCGCCTGATACAATTAACCAATCGGCCGTCCCGCATATGCCACACATAGTCGGCTGCTGCTGCCGCGGTTTCGCTGTGGGTCACCAATAATACGGAGTGGCCAAACCGTTGCGGCAACGTACGGAAGAGGGTAACGATGTCAGCGCCTTGCTTGGAGTCGAGATTCCCCGTCGGTTCATCGGCCAGAATCAGCCGCGGCCGATGCACGATTGCCCGGGCGATGGCGACACGCTGCTGCTCCCCTCCCGACAACTCACTCGGTCGATGCGAACGTCGAGCCGTCATTCGCACCGCCTCCAAGACCTCATCAATCCGTTCCGTCACACCTGCCCCCTGCTCACCTTTCAGCAACAAGGGCAACGCGATATTTTCCGCGACCGTCAGCCCGGGTATCAGATGAAACGCCTGAAAAACGATCCCGATCCACTCGCGCCGCAGACGAGTCCAGTCCGCAGCGCCGGCATGGGTCACGAGCCGGCTGTCAATCGCAATGGTGCCCGACGTGGGAGAGTCCAACCCCCCAATCAAATTCAGCAGCGTACTCTTTCCACAGCCGCTCGGCCCGACGAACGCGCAGAACTCTCCCGCCTTCACATCGAGCGTGACGTTCTGCAGCGCAGACACGAGCGTCTGGCCCCGACGGTATTCTTTGGAAAGATTCTGCACACGTACCAGCATCTTCGCAGGATCTTGCATGTTGGGAATCCATGGTCGTGGCACAGCGCGGGAGCTCCCGGCGGGTCTATGCGACCGAAACGTCGCCGAGCGCTGGAATCGCCCTGATGCTGGCGGACTGGTCGTATATCATACCCGATTCGCACCCCACAACCTTGACAGGGGGTGAGGTTTTCCGTACAAAATCTCCATCACGCTTCGAGTCACGCTCCTCGGACTTAGGCCATGAACTCTCACACACTTGTCGCAGGCATCCTCCGGCAAGCCTCTCGGCTGCTGCTTCCATCAGACTGTACCACCTGTGCCCAGCCCCTCGCCGACGATCCCGTCCCATTCTTCTGCCGCCGATGCTGGGGACTGATTCGCGCGTTGCAGGGACCAGCCTGCCCACGATGCCGCCGCCCCTTCGCCTCCACCGTCGCCACCATGGAGAGTCCGACTCACGAATGCCATGACTGCCTTACCCGTGCGCCGCACTACACGCAGGTGTGGGCAGCCTATGCGTACTGCTCGCCGCTTCAGGACGCCATCGCCCTATTCAAATATCGAGGGAAGGTAGCTTTGGCGGATCCGTTGGGCGCGCTGCTCGCCCAGGCGCTCCCGACCACTCTCAATGCTGACCTCCTCATGCCGATCCCCCTCCACCCCCACCGCCTTCGGCAGAGAGAGTTTAATCAATCCCTGCTCCTCGCCGATCGCATCGGACCAGTGTTACGACGACCGGTATCCTATCGAAACTTGGTTCGCATCGTCGATACCGATCCGCAAATCACCCTCCCACGCTCGGCCCGCCTACACAACCTTCGCAAGGCGTTCGCCCTGCTGATTCCCCGTGAGGTGGCCGGAAAGCGCATTCTCCTGATCGATGACGTATTCACCACCGGCACGACGGCCAATGAGTGCGCCAAAGTTCTGCTCGAAGCCGGCGCCAAGGATGTCGCGGTCCTCGCGCTCGCCCGTTCCGTAGATGCCGGCATGGTGCCGGACACGTGGCTGCCCCCGTCTGCGTTCGACCAATAGCCGACCCTGAGAGCGTAAACCATGCCGATCTACGAATATCGCTGTCGCCAATGTGGGAAACGAACCACCCGATTGATCCTCAGCGTCAGCGCTTCGCCGCCACAGACCTGCGGCCACTGTCACAGTCCTGATTTGGAACGTCTGCTGTCGCGGTTTGCCTCTCCAAAATCAGAGGAAGCACGCCTTGAAGCCCTGTCGGATCCAAGTCATCTGGGTGGATTCGATGAGAATAACCCGCAGAGTATGGCTAGGTTCATGAAAAAAATGGGACAGGAAATGGGCGAAGATCTTGGGGACGACGTCGAAGCGGCGATGGAAGGGGAGGAGGCCTCTCCACCCGGAATGGACCAAACCGACTTCGAGTGATCCGCCCGGTCATGAATATTCACTTGACAGGATTGACCCTGTCTCCTACCATCAGCCAAGAAACGATGACTCAGCTGATTCCTCTGTTCATACGTACAGATCCATCGGCCTGTGACAGCAACTGATCTCAAGAACGAGGGTGCCGATAATGTTCGCCGGCGAGTACCTCTGCAAAGTCGATGAAAAGGGACGGTTCCTGATCCCCTCTCCCCTTCGAGAACGTCTCGAAACCGAGGGCAATCAGGTGATGTTCGTCAAGAACACCGAGCAGACCCTATGGATGTACTCAGCCAAGGAATGGGACAAGGTACTGGAGCGAACCAGGAGCACCCTGGATGAGGACCAAAGCCGCCTGTTCATGCACCATGTCATGTCACAGGCGGGCACCTCGGATATCGACAAGGCCGGGCGTGTGCTGATTCCGAGCCGTCTTCGTAAGCTCGTCCCGATGGATGAGGATCAGGAAATCTTCCTCGTAGGAATGTATCACCGCCTGGAAGTCTGGGGTCCATCGGAATGGCGTCGGTATCTCACCAGAACGGAAGACCGGTACGAGCAGGATATGGCTAAAATCCAAAATCTTCTCTAGTGGTATAGGCAGGCCCTTGCGGCGCGTGTCCCTCCCCCGACAGTCTCCCCTCCCGATTCGGACGACCTCCTTTCGACCATCGTCTCAGAAGGTGCCTCTTTCTACGCAGGAATCCAGTCTGCCACGCCATGCCCTCCGCACTCGTCTCTCTGTTCCTCCTCTCACTTCCGCCACGCTTGCCGCGAGCGTAGCCGCAGATTCCATCGCGCTCACGTTGCCCGTTCCGCCCAGCGTGAATCACCAGTATGCCACCGTGAACGGGCGCCGCCTGCTCTCCGCCAAAGGCCGCGCGTTCAAGGAACTGGTCGGGCAACAAATTCTGGTTGCGCTTGCCCAATCGTCCCACCGTGATACTCTAAAACAAATCTTGCGGCAGGCGAACCTTTCCCTATCGATCCATTTCTTCTTCGCCTACGCCCTCCGCCGGGATACCGACGGAGGACTCAAGATCGCGCAAGACGCACTCTGTGAGGGCCTGGGACTGAACGATAACCGGGTGGTCGAAACACACCTCTATAAATATCAAGACCGCGACAATCCTCGCATGGAACTACGGTTATCGGTGGCGCGACCCGCACCACCTGGTTCCGCTGATCCCACCCCTCAACAAGCGCCGCTGGCGGTACTCCCAGAGTATCGACCCGACAGTCAACAAGCTCGATAGGACGGAGAGGAGGAGCACCGCGCGGCACCGGCCATCCGGCGAGCCTGGGAAGCGCATACGTTATGGCATACCGACCGATCACCATCGACGCCCTTCGAATCGGCATGCACGTCGCCAAGCTGGACGTGGCCTGGTTTCGTTCGCCGTTTAT
This sequence comes from Nitrospira sp., assembly GCA_031315995.1. Lineage (GTDB taxonomy): Bacteria > Nitrospirota > Nitrospiria > Nitrospirales > Nitrospiraceae > Nitrospira_A. The sequence goes on along the minus strand of JALDRG010000005.1, from coordinate 76,383 downwards.
GCGCCACTCGTTCTTGATTCGGACAGACGAGCAAATCGAAAAGTTGCGGCGTGCGGGAGTGAAACGCCTTGCCATCGATCCTGCCCGAGGACTCGATCTCGCGGACACCCCCTCTGTGACTCAGGACCGACCGAACATCGTTGCTCAGCCGCCGTCCTCGTCGACGACGAGCACACCGGAGGTTCGATCCCTCGCCACGATGACCCAGGAACTGCTGACGGCGAGAACGGCCAGGGCCCAAATCGAGGCGTCGGTTCACACCACCTTCTCGCGCATCGCGAAAACGGGCATCGTGGATCCGGAGGAGGCCACACACACGGTCCACGAAATCAGCGCCGTGGCGCAAGCGCTGAACACACATGCCCTGTTCATGGCCTTCAGTGAGGGACGTGCGGGGAATGCCCCGCTCAGCCAGCATGCTCTCGCCACATGTAGTTTTTCGATGATTCTGGCGCACGCGGCAGACTACAGCCTATTGGCCATCCAGGATCTGGCCACCGGCGCACTCCTTCATGACATCGGACTCATGCAGGTACCCCCAAACATTCTCCAACGTGTTCACGACACTTCGAGGGCTCTCTCGGAGCAGCACCGCCGGATCTATGAATCCCACCCGCGCGCCGGCGCCATTATCCTCGAACGTCAATCCCAGTTCTCACCGTCAGTGGGGCAAATTGTGGCCGAGCATCATGCCTGCTTGAATGGTAGCGGATTTCCCATGGAAACCGGAGGCGCCTTCACCTCCGACATGACACGGATCGTGATGGTCATGGATCGCTACGACGAGCTTCTAACAGGGTTCGGCGGCGCCTCGCCGCTGACCCCGCATCAATCGTTGCAACGGCTCTATCAGGAGGGCCAGGAAGGCAAATACGAGAACCGACTGATCTCTCTCTTCGTGAAAGTGATGGGCATTTACCCGGTCTATAGCTATGTCTTGCTCAACACCGGAGAGCGGGCCATCGTGTCGGTCATCAACTCAGGAAAGTTACACCAGCCGATCGTAACGGTCACCCACGACCCCTCAGGACAACCCTATCTCGTGTCACCCGTGATCGACCTGGCCAATCAAGACGAGCAGGCCCCGACCCGTCGGATTCATTCCGTGATGGGCACCATCCCCCCGGAGTTTGAACGAACCTTTCACTGATGCCGGGTGTACGCCCCCATACCCGGACAAATCCGAGCACCCTGCCCTACCGGATGAACGGAAATCGCTATTCGTAGCGCAGCGCTTCGATCGGATTGAGTCGAGCCGCTTTATTGGCGGGATAGAGTCCGAAAAACAGTCCCACGGCCAACGAGAACAGAAATGCGGTCACGATGGAATCGAACGAAATGATGGTCGGCCACCCCACAATCAGCGTCGTGAGCCGTGCACCGACAATACCAACGACGACACCGATCAGGCCGCCGAACAGACTCAGCGTGACCGCTTCGATCAGAAACTGCGACAGAATGTGCAGCCGCTTGGCGCCCACCGCCATCCGTACTCCGATTTCCCTGGTTCGCTCCGTCACCGACACCAGCAGAATATTCATGATGCCGATCCCGCCGACCAACAGTGACACCGACGCAATGGCGAACAGCATGATGGTCAGCGTCTGACTGGTCCCCTCTTGCACCTTGCCGATATCGACCTGAGTCCGGATCGTGAAATCATCCGCCTGCTCGGACTGGAGCCGATGTCGCGACCGCAAGACCTCTCGAATCTGCTCGACCGCCTCGGGTAAATCAGCGATCCGCTCCGTCGACGCGAACAGGGCCCCGACCGACCCCAGGAACTGACTGCCGAACACCTTCCGCTCAGCGGTCGAAAAAGGGATAAAAATCACGTCGTCCTGGTCGGAGCCCTGAGCCGATTGACCTTTGGGGGCCAGCAGGCCCACGACCTGAAACGGCACATTCTTGATACGGATCGTCGCGCCGATCGCCTCCTCGCCGGGATCGAAGAGATTTTCCAGCGTCGTCTGACCGATCAACGCGACGCGGGCCGCGCTCTCCATATCGGTTTGAGTAAACGGCCCGCCGCTGAGGAACGACCAATCACGGATCGTAAGATAACTCGGCGAGATCCCGTTCACCGGACCGTTCCAATTGCGGTTTCCGTTGACGATTTGCATGACATCCCGCTTGGCCCATCCGGTGTCCGACAGTAAGGGGCTCCGCTTCTTGATGTCAGCCGCGTCGCCCACCGTCAAGGTCACCGCCCCGCCCTGTCCACCCCGCACCCCACTGACGGTCGTGGAGCCCGGCATGATGATGATGACATTCGTCCCCATACTGGCCACCTGCGCTTGCACCGCCGCGCGGGCTCCCTGTCCGATACTCACCATGGCGATGACTGCGCCCACTCCGATGACGATACCGAGCATGGTCAGGCCCGCGCGAAGCCGGTTCCGACCGAGAATCCGCAAGGCGGTCATGACGGTGAGCAGAATAAACGCCGGCATGGACATCCTACTGCATGACGGACAGGTGCGTGGCGCGCCGGGTATCCTGTACGACCTGCCCGTCCTTCATGACGAGTTCACGGGTGGCGTAGGCGGCAATGTCTGATTCATGCGTCACGAGGATGATCGTGATACCGTCATCGCGATTGAGTTGCTCGAGAATGTTCATGATTTCCCGACTGGAGGCGGTATCCAAGTTACCTGTAGGTTCGTCCGCAAAAAGAATCGATGGAGTCCCGACCAGGGCTCGCGCGATGGCCACGCGCTGCTGCTGGCCTCCGGACAGCTGGGCAGGATAGTGCTGTTCCCGGCCGGCCAGCCCCACTCGCTGCAGCGCCGCGGCGGCCTGCCGCCGTTGTTCCTTGATTGAGACTCCCCGGTAAAACAGAGGAAGTTGAGCGTTCTCCAACGCACTGGTTCTGGGAATGAGGTTGAAATTCTGGAACACGAATCCGATTTGCCTATTGCGCAGTTCAGCCAGGAGATCCCGCGTCGCCTCCGCCACATCCAAGCCGTTTAGGCGGTATCGGCCCCGCGTGGGCTGGTCAAGACAGCCCAGAATATTCATCAGGGTCGACTTGCCCGATCCGGAGGTGCCCATCACCGCGACAAACTCACCACGATCGATGGTGAGGTTGATGCCTCGGAGCGCCTGGACCTCCACGTCGCCGACGCGATAGATCTTCCAGAGGTCTTCACAGAGGATAAGCGGGCACATAGAGACTTCCTCATCCGCCGTTTCTCACGGCTCGATGCACCGCCCGGCTGTGCAATCCCTGACGAGATACGGTTGGAAGGTTGAGTATGCCTCCGACGGACTGTTCCCGCCTCCTGCTAAAGCCCGCGATCACGCCGTGGAGCACGTTGCTGCCCAGAGCCGAACCCCGGCGGCAGATCCCCACCCTTGCGATCACCGCGCGGAGATTCGATCCCGACAATGACCTGATCTCCCTCGCTGATCGACGCGGAACGGACTTCTGCGTAGTACCCATCGGAAATGCCCATCTCGACAGGAATTTGCTCCAATTCATCGTGGCCGTCCTTCTTCCAGAGGGTTACCTGGCGGAGCGCCGGTGCGGATGCCCCATCGCCCGACACACGGCTGCCGCCCTCGCCCTTGGCAGATCCGACCGGAGCCTTTTCTTCTCGTACACTTCTTGGCGGGGTAAAGCGCAGGGCAGAGTTCGGCACCTTGAGAACATTCTCCTTCTTCGCCACGACAATCGCCACATTCGCCGTCATGCCTGGTTTCAGGCGAAACTCCGGGTTTTCGAATTCAACCACCACATCGTAGGTCACCACATTCTGAATATTGATGGGCGCATTTCGAACCTGGCGCACCCGGCCGTGAAACGGCTCTCCCGGATAGGCATCCACCGTAAAAGAGGCCGCTTTCCCCTCGGCGATCCCACCGATATCGGCTTCGCTGACATTCGTATCGACTTGCATCTTCATGACATCTTCGGCGATCAAGAACAGCGTGGGAATGGCAAAACTTGCCGCGATGCGCTGCCCGACCTCAACCAGACGCGAAATCACCACCCCGTCGACCGGCGAACGGATCACCGTATACTTTAGGTCCAACTCGGCCGCCTGCAGCATCGCCTCCGCTTGCTTGACGGCGGCCTCGGTGACTTTGAGCTGCGCCACCGCACCTTCGGAGGCGGTCAATGCGACGTCCACTTCGTTCTGCGAGATGAATTGTTGACCGATCAACGACTTCGCTCGCTCCAGTTCCCGGCGCCGTTGAGCCAAATCGATCCGCGCCTTGTCGAACGCCGCCTTGGCGTTCGCGAGACTCGCGATCGCCTGATCCCGTCTGGCTTGATAGGGAAAGGGATCGATGCGCGCCACCACCTGGTTCGCCCTCACCTTGGAGTTAAAATCGGCGTGGAGGCTTTCGATCATGCCGGAGACCTGACTGCCGACCTGAACCGTGGTGATAGGGTTGATCGTACCCGTGGCCGTGACCAGCGAGATGATGGTTCCCCGTTCGACAGGGACGGTTCGGTAGCGCACAGGAGGCTTCCGCTCGCCGTTAAAGAAGACATACCCGGCGATGGCTAAACCCAGCACGAGGACACCGATAATGATAGCGGCACGGCGCATCAACAGGCACCTTTCTCATCACGTTACGCGCGCATTCTAGCAGGAAACGATTTTGGGATGCAGCAAGGTGCCCGTGCTCACAGACCCGCGAACGGAACGGCACAGAAAACACGAAGGCCGTTTGCCTGTCACGGCAAACGGCCTTCCGAATCGACAGGTCCGCCGGCGGCGGACATGCACTCCACGACTAGGGACTGACGGTGATGCGGTCCTTGATGTCGTCGAACACGTCCTTGGGGACCACGTTCTTGGCCACCAGTTCACCCTTTACTCTGTACGGACGGTTGCTCACAATCCGGTCGGCCACATCCTGCGTGATACCCAGCGTGAGGACCAGATCGGTCACCGGGGCGTTATTGATATTGAGCAGCGACACTGCCGGAGCCGCTGCCGCCTTCGCCGGTGGGGACGCGGGCTTAGGCGATGCCGAGGCGCGGGACAACGGGGCGGTCAACTCTGAAGGAGCCGAATTCGAGGACAGCGCCCGAGAGCGCTCCTTCATCTCTTTCTGATACCGCGCGACCAACGACTTCAATTGCTCATTGTGCCGGCGGGCCTCTTCATACTCCTGCTTCACGTTCCGATTTTGCGCGGTCAGATGCTTGACCTTGTCTTCCAGCTCCTTCGTTCGAGCTTCAATGGTATCCCGCTCCTTGTCACGCCCATGCTGAATCCGCTGGAGTTCATCCCGAGCGATCTGGCTTTCCGAACCAAACTTGGCATTGAGATCCTTCAGCGTCTTCACCTGTTGCTCTAACGCATTCTTCTGCGCTCGCGCCCGCTCCAGGTCTCCCCTGACGGTGTCGGCATCGGCAAGCGCCTCATGATATTTCTTGTCACTTACGCACCCGCTGACGGCTATCGCACTCATCAGCGCGAGCCCAGCCATCCACACATGCCTCATGCGACCCTCCCTGTTCGATCCGACCGATCGGATTTCTTCCCTCTTGTTGTGTGTATGCCAAGACCCACGGTTTGTCAACATGTTTGCCGATTGCGCGGCGTCCGCCGCCGATCCGGAGGTCTCGCTGTAAAATCCTTCATCACAAAATGTGACGATGCTTGACTGCAGGGGAACAGTTTGGGAATATGCAACGACCGTTCAGCAATGCCACGTCACCAACCACCAGCACTCTCACATACCCTCTCACTCGCACCATGATGAATTGGGGCCCAGAGCTTGCCGTCATTCTCGGCATCATCGAAGGATTGACGGAATTTCTTCCCGTCTCCTCGACCGGCCATCTCATTCTCGTCGGGCATGCCCTGGGGTTTACGGGTGATATCGCCTCAAACGTGGAGATTTCGATCCAGCTAGGGTCAATTCTCGCCATCATTGCCTATGAACGCGCCAAGCTTTCGTCGCTGGCGTCGCATGCCCTACGTGAGCAACGCGACTTTCGATCGTTGGTCGCCGCGCGTGGCACGACCTCGTGGACGTCGCTCGTTCAGAAGTCCATTCAGGCCCAGCCTAATCTCTGGTTCGTCATCGGGTTGGGATTGGCCTTCTTGCCTGCCGCGCTCGTGGGGTTCTTCGCCCACAAGACGATCAAGGAGCATCTCTTCTCGCCGACCACCGTGGCGATTTCGCTGATCGTCGGAGGCATCATCATTCTGGCGGTCGAGCGCATGCAGAGCAGGGTGCGCGTGAAAGAACTGCTCCAGGTCACGCCCCGCTCGGCTCTCTGGGTCGGCATCGCCCAATGCGCCTCCTTAATTCCTGGCATGTCCCGCTCAGGCTCGACGATTGTCGGAGGTCTTCTGGCCGGCTTCGACCGGCGCGTCGCCACCGAATATTCCTTCTTCCTGGCGCTCCCGACGATGATCATCGCCACGATCTATCAAATGCTCAAATCCCAAGCGGCCTTCTCACAACAAGACTACGTGGCCCTTGGAATCGGCCTGGTGGTCTCATTCGTGGTGGCGTGGGCCGTCATTGCCGCCTTTCTGACCTTCGTCCAACGCCACAGCTTGAGCGTCTTTGCCTACTACCGTATGGTGCTGGGCGTGATCGTGCTGTTGGTCGTCCGGTGATCTGATCCACCGTAAGAAGTCGAGTCGTCAAGGGAAACCACCTGGACAAGGTCCACGCCTGCGATGCCTGGGGCGATGAGATGCAGGCATACTCCAACTTCGACCTGATGACCAAGAAGCAAGAGAAGGCGCCGGCCTCGCCAAGCATCATCCGGCGAGAATCGGAGAACCGTAGATGGTGGATACACTCAAGGAAGGCCGGTTCGGCCGCTGAAATATGGGGGAGACTATTTCCGCATTCGGTTAAGAGGGGCGGTTCTCGGGAATCACCGGAGCTTCCTCCGGCTCTTTCTCCAGCGCAAAGTGCAGAATCAGAAACACCACCCCAACGGTAATCGCCGAATCAGCGATGTTGAACGCCGGCCAGTGGTAGCCGTTGATGTAAAAATCAAGAAAGTCGATCACTTCCCCATACCGCACACGATCTAATAAATTTCCGATCGCCCCACCCAGAATCGCCGCGACGCTGAGACGCCCCATCCAGTCATCCTTCGGCATGCGCACCAGAATCGTCCCCAGCAAACCCACGGCAAAGATCGAGGTCAGCCCGAAGAACACAAACCGGAACGAACTGCTGCTGGACGACAGAAAACCGAACGCCGCGCCTGGGTTTCGGATGTAGGTGATGCTGAAGAAATTGGCGACGACTGGAATAGATTCATGGAGCCGCATGGTCTCCATGACGTAGACCTTCGTGACTTGATCCAGCACCACGATCGCCAGGCTGAGGAAACCGAGCAGAAAATAACGGACGGAGGTACTCAACGCACCGCCTCAACGCAGCGATCGCAGAGCGTGGGATGGTCGGGGAAAGTTCCAACCGTCCCGCGATAATTCCAGCAGCGTTCGCATTTGACGCCCGTTGCCTTCTCCACCGTGACCGCGAACCCCGGACTCTCCGGCAGATGCGAGACCGGCTGAAGCAGCACGTCCGAGACGATAAAGAATGCCGGAAGATCCTGCCCGTATTTCGTCAACAAATCATAAGAGGCGGGATTGGCTTCGATTACGACCTTCGCCTCCAGAGGCGCGCCGATCACCTTGTCGCGACGTCGCACCTCCAGTGCGGCTTGCACAGCCGTTCTCACTTCAAGGAGTTGCTCCCACCGCTCCGCCAGTTTGGGGTCTGCCCAGCGCGGATCGACGTCCGGGAACATGGCAAGGTGCACACTTTCAGCCTTGGAGTCGGCTCGAACTGATTCCGGCAACATCCGCCAGATTTCCTCGGCGGTGAAACTCAACACCGGCGCCATCAATTTCGTGAGGGCGATCACAATGTCGAATAACACGGTCTGCGAACCGCGTCGCAAAGGCGAATCCTTGCGGAACGTATAGAGCCGGTCTTTCAAGATATCGAGATAGACTGCGCTCAAATCGACGGAACAGAAGTTGTTCAACGCGTGAAAGATCGTATGAAACTCGAATTCGTCGTACCCCTTCCGCACGCGAGGAATCAGGTCGCCCAAGCGCATAAGCGCCCAGCGATCCAATTCAGGCAACTGCTCGAATGGGATACGGTGCCGCGCGGGATCGAAATCGTAGAGATTGCTCAGCAGAAAGCGGCAGGTATTGCGGATCTTCCGGTACGCTTCGATAAGATGGGTCAGGATCTCCGGTGAAATCCGCAAATCCTCGCGATAGTCCTGCGCCGATACCCAGAGGCGGAGAATTTCCGCGCCTGATTGTTTGATCACGTCCTGCGGCGCGACGACATTGCCCGCCGACTTCGACATCTTCCGTCCGGCACCATCCAGCACAAACCCGTGGGTGAGCACCGCCTTGTACGGCGCTCGGCGATCGGTAATCACCCCGGCCAGCAAGGCGCTGTGGAACCAGCCACGATGCTGGTCGGACCCTTCCAGATACAGATCCGCCGGCCACCACTGCCGGGATTTCAGCACCGCCGCGTAACTCACGCCCGACTCGAACCACACGTCCAGAATGTCGCGTTCCTTCTCAAATTCCGTCCCGCCGCAGCCTTCGCATTGGGTCCCGGCAGGGAGCAACGCTGCGGCCTGATTGGCAAACCAATAGTCGGTGCCATGCTGGGCAATCAAATCCGCGACATGATCGATCACCCCCGGCTGAGCCAAGACTTGCTTGCATTTCACGCAGGTAAAGGCCGGGATGGGCGTGCCCCAGACCCGCTGACGTGAGAGACACCAATCAGGACGGTTCTTGATCATGCCCTCGATTCGATCCTGACCCCAAGGCGGCACCCACTGCACGCGACCGATTTCCGCCAGCGCTTCAGTCCGCAACTCGTTGGTCTCCATCGAGACGAACCACTGTTCCGTGGCGCGAAAGATCACCGGCTGTTTGCAACGCCAGCAATGGGGATAGGAGTGATTCAACGACCCATGACCGAGCAGGCGCCCGTTCTCCTTGAGGCGCTCCACGATTTTAGGATTGGCCTTAAACACATGCTGACCGGCAAACTCGGGTACGGCCTCCGTGAATTTACCGCCGTTATCCACCGGAGCCAGGATTTCGAGACGTTCTCCCACTGTGGCCGTCGCGTTGTGGTCCAACACCAAAAGGTAGTCTTCCATGCCGTGGCCCGGCGCAATATGGACGCAACCGGTGCCTTGTTCGAGGGTAACAAAATCTCCCAAGAGCAGCGGCGAAAGACCGGTGGTCAAGGGGCGTTGCGTCTCCAAGCCTTCAAAACCCTCGCCGCCCTTTTTGACCGCGACGATGGTATAGGCCGGCAGATCACAGGCTTTGGCGACCGACTCGACCAGCTTTTCGGCAATCACCAGCAACTCATCACCGACTTGCACGAAGGCATAGTCAATGTCGGCATGCAGGCAGACCGCCTGGTTGGCCGGCAAGGTCCAGGGAGTGGTCGTCCAGATCAGGACAGAGACGCTCTTCACTTCACTAGGGAACGCAATCGGCCCAAATCGCTTGCTGAGCACCGCAGGCGGGCTGACCAACGGGAATTTCGCATAGACCGAGGGCGAGGTGTGGTTTTCATATTCAACTTCCGCCTCCGCCAACGCCGTCTGATCCTGCGTGCACCACAAGACGGGCTTCAGGCCCTTATAGACCCCGCCGCGCTCCACGAAGCGACCGAACTCCCGGACGATCGTCCCCTCATAGGCGGGATTCAACGTGAGATAGGGCTGGTGCCAATCGCCCAGCACGCCCAGGCGCTGAAACTCCTCCCGTTGGATCGCCACGTACTTCTCGGCATACTCTTTACAGAGCTTGCGTATGGCGAGGGCATCCAAATCCCGTTTCTTGTCGCCCAATTCCTTGAGGACCTGATGCTCGATCGGCAGACCGTGGCAATCCCAACCAGGCACATAGGGCACCTGATACCCGGACATCGTCTTCGACTTGATGATGATGTCTTTCAGTATCTTGTTCAGCGCATGGCCGATATGGATACGTCCGTTCGCATAGGGTGGTCCGTCATGCAACACATAGAGCGGAAAACCCTGGCGGGATTCCTGGATGCGTTCATACAACTTTTCCTGAGTCCAGCGGGCAAGCATCTCCGGCTCCCGCTGCGGCAGGTTGGCCTTCATCGGGAAGTCGGTCTTCGGCAAATTGAGGGTCGCTTTATAGTCCATAGGATGATCTATTTGAGGCACGAACGAGTCATGAAGTGCGCGTAAAGAGAGGACTATACCGAAACGAGGCGAGAGGAACCAGTGGTTTGTTCTTGCAGGATCGTCAAAAGCGTCTTCCGGCAAGGCCGCAGCGAGGGATCATGGGGGGGTCACATTCGTACCCGCCCACCCTGCGCCTGCCTGGACAAGCGCTTTTCCCCATAGCGGTACGTTGAAAATGCAAGCGACGCGAGCACGCCACCGGAGGCGCTTTTCACAATCCTGCTAGCTCAGCGCCATCATACGATCCAGTGCGATCTTCGCCCACTGCTTTTCGTCGTCCGGCACGACGATCTGATTGACCACATGACCGTCGACGAGGTTTTCCAGCGCCCAGCAGAGGTGCGGGGCGTCGATACGGTACATGGTGGCGCATTGGCAGACCGTCGAGGAGAGGAAAAAGACTTTCTTGTCGGTTTGCTCATGCTTCAGGCGATTGACCAGATTCAGTTCCGTCCCGACGGCCCAAGTGGTGCCGGCCGGCGCAGCCGTAATGGTGCGGATAATGTATTCCGTCGACCCCACCAGGTCAGCCTTGTTCACGACATCCTCATGGCATTCCGGATGCACGATGACCTTCACATCCGGGTACTGCTTACGGAAATAGTCGACGTGGGACGGCTGAAACATCTGGTGCACGCTGCAATGCCCCTTCCAGAGAATCAGCTTGGCCCGCTGGATCGCCTCCACGGAATTGCCGCCGCGCGGCATGAAGGGGTCCCAGACAATCATCTGCTCGCGCGGAATGCCCATCTTGTTCGCCGTGTTGCGGCCCAGATGTTCGTCCGGGAAAAACAGAATCTTCTCCCGGCGCGCCCAACTCCATTCGATGACCTTGCGCGCATTGGACGAGGTACAGGTGAGGCCGCCATGTTCTCCGCAAAAAGCCTTGAGGACCGCAGCAGAATTCACATAGACCGCCGGCATGACCGTCTCCTCGACCGGGACGATCCGGCCGAGCGCATCCCAGCATTGCTCAACCTGTTCGATCGCCGCCATGTCGGCCATGGAGCAGCCGGCCGCCATATCCGGAAGAATGACCGTTTGATTGGAACGGCTCAACACATCGGCTGTTTCCGCCATGAAATGCACGCCGCAAAAGACGACATAGGGCCGATCGGATTTTTCCTCAGCCAGTTGGGACAAGATCAGCGAATCGCCGCGGAAATCGGCATGCTGGATGACTTCGTCGCGCTGGTAATTGTGGCCGAGGATCATCACCCGGTCGCCGAGCAGCCGTTTGGCTGTGCGGGTCCGTTCGAAGAGTTCTTCGGCAGACAACGATTGATAGTCGGTAATGGGACGGGGAAGCGTGGCGACCGTTTTCACCTGCAGCCTTTCGGTTGATTGAAAAAACTATACCACGAGGGAACTTAGACTGTTTGATTGTACGACACCCCTTCTCGCACAATCAATGAAACCACCCCGAGAAGAGGGCCTAGGAAGAGCTGGGGAGATGGGTCGAAGGGGATGGGGCCTAAGGGAGGCCAGTGCCTGGCAGGGGATAGTCCGCCACAGACGCCTGCCTGAGCACCAGACTAAGCCTTGCCTACTCGAAGCCTGTCAACTCGCCGGCGGCCGGCTCAAACAGGACAGGCTTCGCCATTACGTCCAAAGCGCAACGGGCGTCTGCCGCAGCAAGTCAGGCATCCCCTCATGCAGTCAATGGGCGGACCATCATCTGCCAGGACCCCAGGACTTAGGTCGAAAAAGCGCATCGGCTCAGGAGTTCCCAGTGGAGGGAGACTGGCGCTGGCCTGGCGATTCCCTGTGCTCGCGCAACGCGCGAGCGCGGACTCCCTCGTTGGACGCGCGCACCTTGGGAATCAGCCAGGCCGCCTCCAGGACTGGAAGGGAGAGACGCAATAAGTAGGCGTTCGACCCTTTAAACCTGCCCAGCACTATGGTGCTCATGTGCCCTACTCACTAGAAAAAACATGCTTGGCCTTGATGTATCACCACTATCGCAGGGAGCAACAGATTTGAAGTGGAGGAGAATTCTAGCTCTTTATCTCTTCAAGCGCTTCAGCTGACCGTTTGCCATAGCTCCCTAGGGAAGGTCTGATTTATTCTCCGCTCGCGATGTGCTAAGGGTAGCGCCGCACTGATGAGGAGGCGCCCCCATGCAGCAACCGACGTTTGCCGAGGTTTCGTTTGAAGATTCGCCAGGCCTTAAAGAGAGAAATTTCTAGGAGAAAAACTTATGTCGACGATAAAACTATCCTCAGGAAGGCCACTTCCCCCCATCACCCTGCCATTAGTTGGCGGTGGACAAGAGATCTTAGGAACACCTCAGCAAAAAGGCAATTGGAAGCTCGTGTTTGTTTACCGAGGTTTTCATTGCCCGATCTGCAAGCAATACCTCACGCGACTTGAAAGTTTGAAAGAAAAATTTCTTGCCACAGGAGCCGAGGTCATTGCGGTATCTGGAGACCCCGAACACAAAGCCATGTCCATGGTCGAATCCAGTAGACTGACGTTCCCTGTTGCCTATGGACTATCCATAGCACAAATGCAGGACCTGGGACTTTATATTTCACATCCCCGATCACCACAAGAAACTGATCAGCCTTTTGCCGAGCCTGGCATGTTAGCCGTCAATGCCGATGGGAAGGTTCAGTTGATTGATATATCCAACACACCGTTTAACCGAGCTGATCTTGGAGAATTGGTTGAAACCGTAGAGTGGATCCGAGCAAATAATTATCCGATTCGAGGAACGTATGAATAATCTTTCTGGGTAACAAGAAGTGACTTCCCTTTTTGAGAGCAGTCTGTTTTGAAACCGTAATCTTCTCTTTGTAATTGTTTAATTATTCGTGGATTCAAGTAGCCAGTGCATAATTTCACCGACGGCGTGAAGGAGTAACCTCTTAGCACACCAAGAGGTTATGAATGAGGACGTATCGTCGGATCACGTACGAAGATCGATGTCAGCTCTATGCCTTGCGAAAGGCGGGCAAGACCAGGCCGAGATCAGCCACGCTCTGGGGTTCAGCCAAGGGACGGTCAGTCGGGAACTAGCTCGGAACACAGGGCGGCGGGGCTACCGGTTTCAGCAAGCGCAGCGCTCGGCCCAGGCTCGACAGCAGCAGGTTCGGCACCAGTCACGCAAACTGACCAGCGGTGTTCGTCGCGCTCTTATCCGGAAGCTCCGGGCGGAACGGTGGAGTCCGAAACAGCCCAGCTTTTGGTTGCGGAATGAACGTGGCCTCTCGCTTAGCCCTGAATGGATCTATCAGATGATCTGGGCGAACAAGCGCATGGGCGGTGATCTCTGGCGCTTCTTGCGTCGACGGGGCAAGCGATACAACCAGCGTGGGGCGCAGCACGCCGGACGCGGCGTGATCCCGCTCGGATCGACATCGCTGAGCGGCCGGCGATCGTGGCGGCCAAGTCACGACTGGGCGATTGGGAGGGCGACACGCATGTGGGCACCCGCCATCAAGGTAGGCTCTTGACGCATGTTGAGCGCAAAAGCTTGTTCACGATCATCTCGAAACTGTCTCGGCCCACAGCTCAAGCCACGCACCACCGTGCGTCGCCTGAAACCGTTCCGCCAGCATGTCCACACCATTACCTACGACAACGGGAAAGAGTTTGCCGGACACCGGAATACCGCGCAGTGCCTGCAGACCCACGTCTTCTTTGCCACGCCCTATCACGCGTGGGAACGTGGGGTAAACGAGAACACCAATGGTCTGATCCGAGACTGAGCTGTTGCCGGTTTCGTTGACACCATCCTACGCTCACTACACCTTCGTTTCGAACTCCATAGGACTCATATAGCCAAGCGTCGAGTGCCGCCGTTTAGGATTGTAGAAGCACTCGATGTAGTCGAACACGTCGGCTTTCGCCTGGTCTCGTGTTCGGTACGTTTTGCGCGCGGTTCGCTCGGTCTTCAGCGAGGAGAAGAAGCTCTCCATCGCCGCGTTATCCCACACGTTGCCTGAACGGCTCATGCTGCAGGAGAGGCCCTGGTCCGCCAGGAGCCGTTGGAACGACTCGCTGGTGTACTGGGCGGATTCAAGTGGTCGTCGCAACATAGGCTTTGTTGGTCTATCGGGACAACTGGTCAAGTGCCTCTGCAGGCGTTTTCCAATCAAGCGTTTTTCGGGGCCTGGCGTTGAGGGCGGCCGCCACGGCCGCCACCTCCTCGGCGCTGTGCACGCTCAGATCCGTGCCTTTCGGGAAGTACTGGCGCAGCAACCCATTGGTGTTTTCGTTGGTGCCGCGTTGCCAGGGGCTGTGAGGATCGCAGAAGTAGACCTGTACGCCTGCGTCGATCTTCAGGCGTGCGTGCTGGGCCATCTCAGCCCCTTGATCCCAAGTCAGCGACCGGCGAAGCTGCTCAGGCAAGGTGATGATCGTGTGCGTGATGGCGTCACGCACGGCCTCGGCACCGTGTCCGGCGAGCGCGGGTCCGTTCTTCACGCGAGCCTCATGGCCATGGCCCGTCATGCGAGGCAGGTGCAGCAGTAGGGTGAAGCGCGTCGTGCGCTCCACCAAGGTGCCGATCGCGGAGCTGCCCAGCCCCAGAATGAGGTCCCCTTCCCAGTGGCCCGGCATGGCGCGATCGGCGGCCTCTGCCGGACGTTGACTGATCATGATCTCGGGCGAGATGAAGGCCTTGCCTCGCCTGTGCGTGCGCGCCCTCGGCATCCGCAATACCTGCCCAGTGCGCAAATAGGCCGCCAGCTCGCGGCGCAGCGCACCCCGAGCGTGAACGAACAGCGCTTGATAGATGGCTTCATGGCTGATGCGCATGGTCTCATCTTCCGGGAAGTCGACCGACAGGCGCCGGGCGATCTGTTCCGGGCTCCAGGCTTGTGCCCACCGCCTATCCTGCCGCGGTCCATGCCGACGGCCTTTCCAGGGCACGGCCGGGCCGGGCACAGGCGCTCCGTTTGGAGCGACGACGACGCCAGCCAGTCGGTCCTCCACATACGCCCGCAAGATCGCGTTTTGCGCCAGCTTGGCCGGCTTGGGACGGCGAGCGGCTCGCTCGGCGTGCCATTGCGCTGTGGTCGCGCGATAGGCCAGACCGCTGCTTCGGGTGGCGGCGTTGCGCCGCAACTCCCGGGAGATCGTCGATGCCGCCCGCCCGAGTCGGCGAGCGACCTCCTGCATAGAGTAACCTTGCACGCGAAGGAGCGCGATCTCCTCTCGCTCTGCAAACGAGAGATACCGGCCGGAGAGCGGCCTCGCCGAGCATCCAAACATCGCTGGTGGCATGCCGCCTGCCTTCCGGAACCATCTTGTTCCTACCGGCGGCGACACACCGGCCTCGATTGCGGCATCCTCACTGGCCATGCCTGCCGCGATCGCTGCCCAGAACCGTCGCCGTTCCTCTCCTCCTGCCACTGACGGTCGACCTGGTGACAGCAAGGGGGGCCGCCCAGACCGATCCGAACGCCGCTTTCGAATGTTCATCGCAACCTCCTTCGTTAAGATGTTGCGACGACCACTTGAATCCGCCGAGGAGGCGCGAGTCAGAATAGGCGGCACGGTCCTGGGCGTGCCTCTCCGCCAGATCGCCATCACCAACGCATCCGTCACCAGTTGCGCCGTCATCGTTGCACTCATCGACCAGCCGACGACACGGCGCGAGAACAGATCGACGACCGCCGCCACAGACAGCCAGCCCTCGCTGGTGCAGAGATAGGTGAAGTCCGCCACCCATTTCCGGTTCGGCGCCAGGGCGCCAAACTGGCCATTGAGCACATTCGGCGAGACGGCGCCCGACGACTCCGAGCCGGCATCGGCTGGCACCCGACGCCGCCTGGGCCGCGCGCGCAAGGCGTGCCGCCGCATTAGTCGCTCGATTCGATGCAAGCCGCACGTTTCTCCCTCAGCCAGCAGGTCGTGCCACACGCGCCGTGCGCCGTAGGTCCGGTCGCTCTGCAGAAAACTCGTCCGGATCTTGGCGCCCAACGTCGCGGCGCGGCGCGCGCGGGCTGCGTGGCCGCGTCAGCCATGCATAGAACCCACCCCGCGAGACACCGAGCGCCTCGCATAACCACGCCGCCGGCCAACTCTCCTCCGGTGCTTCACGATGAAGCCGCACTTCACAGCGACTCCTTCGCGAAGTAGGCCGCGGCTTTTTTTAGAATGTCTCGCTCGGCCTTCAGCTTAAAGACTTCACGGCGGAGCCGCTCAATCTCGCCCTGCTCGGGCCTCATCTGCCCCTGACCTGGAAAGGCCTGCTGCGGATCCACGGCACACTCCTGCACCCATCGACGTAGCACGGACCCATGCACGCTCAAATCGCGCGCAGCTTGCACCACCGACACCCCCCGTTCGGTGATCAACTTCACCGCCTCCAGCTTGAATTCTCGCGTACACTTCCGTCGCTCCATGAGCCACCTCCAGTTTCATCCATACACCTAACTCGGTGTCTTTGAAACCGGCAGCAGCTCAGCCCACGGATCTTGCTTCAGGATCTCGCGGACGAAAACTTATTTAAATCAAAGCGAACAATTGGAGAGGTTCAAAAAAAACTGGAGGAGAAAGGTCACATCTACGCCTTGAATAGCCTCTCAACTCCACTACTTCGACTCACACGCGCCAAGGTGCTGAGACGCATACAAGAAAAGAACGGCTGGGTCTATGTCAGCTAACCGCGAACGAGATTACTAAATAAGGCCAGTAATTGCCTGGAAGATAGTGCCAGGTTGAGGTGCTCCTGGCATAATAGGCGCGTGAATTAGCGGCAATAGGGGGTCTGGTCTTGCAATCTAACACGTCACTCCGTGTGGCGCTCCGGACGTTTTCGTCCCGTATCGAACAACCCAGCATCCAATCTGGCATCATTGCGCGGCGATAACGGGCGTTCCTTTCAGACTTGCGGTAAACTATCCTTGTGACGAATGGCCTTCCCCACAGAGGCTCGCATGACACGGAGCAACCAGTCTCAGCGCGACCACAATCTCCGAGAACGCGTGCTTAAATTATTTCCGTGGATCTGCGCACACTGCGGGCGCGAATTTGACGGCAAAAAGCTGAGCCAGCTCACGGTCCACCATAAGGACCACAATCATGACAACAATCCGCCCGACGGGAGCAACTGGGAGTTGCTCTGCCTCTATTGTCACGACAATGAGCACCAGCGGTATCAAGCAGTTGATGGGTCGGATGAACCGCCGCCGCGCCGGAAGCGCGATCAACCTTCGACCTTCACCCCCTTCGCCCATCTCTCAGACGTGCTCAAACGCAAAACCTAGCCAAAGAAACAAGCGCTCGAACCGTTAGCGAGGCGGTTCGGGTGGCCAAATTGCTTCTCCATTCAACCAACATTGATCCTTGAGCATTGCACATTCCCTTTTGCCTATTGAACAAGCGACCGACTCCCTTATCGTGGCTGTGGATTCCTGCACATTGACTTCGATCTAGTCAGGCGGTAGCGTTCCGATGCATTGGACCGGCTTCCCCAAAGATTAGGCGTTTCACTGAATAGTGAGATCGGCTTCAACATGATCTTCGCAGAAAAAGGGTTCTCGAAATTTACGTATCGACTGTGCGACCTGAATCGGTCCTCGGTTGGGATCTTAACGCTCCCCACATACCTTGCAGTTCCCAAAAACGGCTGGGCGTCGAGTGTTGTACCCCATCGCCTACAAGACCGGGTAACAATCCAATGGTTGGAGCGAGACTACCGAGTGGAGTATGCGCTGCTCAGTAACAGGGCCATGCATGGAAATGATCTGCGATTCCTCTTGATGGATGGGGACAAGACCTTGGCGTCGGCAAATGTGTATGTCTTAAAAAAGACTCGATGGGAAGTTGAGGTGAACGATCGACGCTACGATCTAGTGAAACGAAGCGGGTGGCTGAGGATGCGTTTCGATCTGGCCCAGAATGAGCAACCACTTGGCCACATTCGCGATGTGACCGGTTTTGCGCTATGGAAACGGACGTTCGAAATAGATTTGCCCGCCGAGATCCACGGCGCGGTTCAAGTGTTCATATTTTTCTTAAGCGTCAATGCAACGTTTCGATGAATGTCCGACTTGCAGAGATTGCCTCATGAAGTTTCTCGGCCAGATCATCATTGTGGCGGCGTTCATCTTCGCAGCACTCAGGCTTGGTCTCATGCCATGGATGATGTTAAGGCGGATATGTCGCTGAATGAGCCACATTACTGAACGCGCCGCCACGTACCATCTGGTCAAAACAAGGGTTTACGCTATGGGAGCGGCGGCGAGAGGCGACGCCACTCCTTCTCGGGGGGAGCCACAGGACAAATATTATAAGTCGTCGGTCTATTGGAACGCGATCGTCCCACTGGGCCCCGCCACTCATTCAGGAGTACCTATGCCTCACGTGTTGATCATTCATGACGTCGAAGCCTACCCTGCGTGGAAAGTTGTCTTCGATCGCGCGGCAGAAAGGAGAAAACGCGCCGGGGAAATCAGTTACCAACTTCTTCGATACGACACCGATGCCAACGCCATCGTCCACTTCTCGGCCTGGTCCTCGCTGGAGAACGCCCGTCGATTCTTCGAGTCCCCTGAGTTGGTCGAGCTGAGGACAGCGGCCGGCGTCAAAGCGCCGCACTTTCTGTATCTGCAGGAGATCGAGCGCGGGATCCTCTAGCAGGCACGGATCTGCACAGAGCGGAATCCGTGGGCGCCCCTTGTTAGCCGCTGCCGCAACCTTCGCCGGTTCACTCGGCGCCGTGCGCCTCTCGTCCTCAATCCCGGTCACGAACGAGGCGACCCAAGCGCTCTATCGTTCAGCAGGGTGGACGCGGGACTAACAATTTGTCGTTTATCATCTGACGCTGCGGCAGTAAATCGAGAACGCTCGCCGACATCAACTTGTTTCACACGTTCCGGCTAGTGCACTCGCTTAACGAGGCCGGCCTCGCTCCGTCACGACAATCCGCCCAGACTTGGCCCACTGCCCCTGAAGGCCCTCCGCCACTAGGTCTTCCAGAAGATTGACTTCACGTCGACAGGTGAGTACGATCATCCTCGACAGCTAGGGGTGCCATACGGCTGAGAGTCCGACCCATTCGGACGACCCTCACAACCTGACCTGGGTAATACCAGCGTAGGGAAGCGACCGATCTACTGGCTTCGTGATCGCTTCAAGCCGCACCCAAGCTGGATGCGGCTTTTTTATTTGGCCGGCAGACGCTCACCTTCGATGAGAGGAAAGGATTGCCGCTATGAGCGAGGCCCATACACAGAACGGTTCCAGCAACGGTCACAGTTCCATGCCCTCGACCGCACGCCTCACCACGACTCCTTTTGCCGCTTCGCGCAAAGTGCATATCGACGGCACTCTTCCGGGCGTCCGGGTTCCGATGCGAGAAATCAGCCTGACCCCGACTCATTCGGCCAACGGTCACGGCACCACACCCAACCAACCGATTACGATCTACGATACATCCGGCCCCTATACCGATCCGAACGCGACGATCGATGTGCGCGCCGGTCTGCCCCCCTTGCGGCGGGCATGGATCGACAGCCGGACGGACACGGAAGAACTCCCGCAGGTGACCTCCCAGTATGGGCGCCAGCGCGCCGCAGACCCGAAATTGACCGACCTCCGGTTCACACACATTCGCAAGCCTCTCCGCGCCAAAGCCGGACAAAACGTCAGCCAGATGCATTATGCCAAACGCGGCATCATCACACCGGAAATGGAATTTATCGCCATCCGTGAAAATCAATCCCGCGAACGGGCACGGGACCTCATGGCCTCGACCAACGGCCATGGCGGCGGGGTCGCCCAGCACCCCGGCCAAGCCTGGGGCGCGCGCATTCCCAGCACCATCACCCCCGAGTTCGTGCGCGATGAAGTCGCACGCGGTCGCGCCATCATCCCGAACAATATCAACCACCCGGAAACCGAGCCGATGATTATCGGCCGAAACTTCCTGGTGAAGATCAACAGCAACATCGGGAACTCCGCCGTCGCCTCCTCGATCGAGGAGGAGGTCGAAAAGATGATCTGGTCGATCCGTTGGGGCGCCGACACCGTGATGGACCTCTCGACCGGGAAAAACATTCACGAGACGCGCGAGTGGATCATTCGCAACTCGCCCGTGCCGATCGGCACGGTACCGATCTATCAGGCGCTTGAAAAGGTGAACGGCAAGGCCGAGGATCTGACCTGGGAGATCTTCCGGGACACGCTGATCGAACAGGCGGAGCAAGGGGTGGACTACTTCACCATTCACGCCGGCGTGTTGCTGCGGTATGTGCCCATGACAGCCAAGCGCATGACTGGGATCGTCTCGCGCGGCGGCTCGATCCATGCGAAATGGTGCCTGTCGCACCACCAGGAAAACTTCGCCTACACCCACTTCGAAGAGATCTGCGAGATCATGAAGGCCTACGACGTCGCCTTCAGCTTGGGCGACGGCTTGCGTCCAGGCTCAATTGCCGATGCCAACGACGAGGCGCAATTCGCCGAATTGGAAACCCTGGGCGAATTGACCAAAATCGCCTGGCGGCATGATGTCCAGGTGATGATCGAAGGGCCGGGACATGTGCCGATGCATCTCATTCAAGTGAACATGGAAAAGCAGCTGCAAGAGTGTCAGGAGGCGCCGTTTTACACGCTGGGACCGCTGACCACGGATATTGCCCCCGGATATGATCACATCACCTCCGGCATCGGCGCGGCGATGATCGGCTGGTATGGCTGCGCGATGCTCTGTTACGTCACACCCAAGGAACACTTGGGTCTGCCGACGAAAGAAGATGTGAAAGTCGGCGTCGTGACGTACAAGATTGCCGCGCATGCCGCAGACCTGGCCAAGGGCCATCCCGGCGCGCAGGCACGTGACAACGCCCTGTCGAAGGCACGATTCGAATTTCGCTGGGAAGATCAATTCAACTTGTCCCTGGACCCCGACACCGCGCGCAGCTACCACGATGCGACGCTGCCGGACAATGCCGCGAAGGTCGCGCATTTCTGCAGCATGTGCGGCCCTCATTTCTGTTCGATGAAAATCACGCAGGATGTCCGCGACTATGCGGCGCAAAAGCAGCTGGAGGAGCAGCAGGCCATCCAGATCGGCATGAAGGAAAAGTCAGAAGAATTCAAGAAAGCCGGTGCTGAGATTTATCTGTAACGTGGGCCGACATGGTTGCCCGGCGAGACAATAGACTCGTCCACTCCGGAGGCGAACCCTCAGAGGGACGTTGAGGATGCGGAAGAGCTGAGCAGAAAGCCGGGAACCAAGTTCAGCAGCCGCTGGGGGAGAAGAGTGCATGGGAAAGCCAAAACCGGCGCCGTTGCGCGAACGGGATATTACCCGCCACATTGCGCGGGAGTACTATAAAGAGTTCGATCAACTGATCGAGAGCGACGTCATCATCGTCGGCGCCGGTCCCTCGGGTTTGATCTGCGCGCACGACTTGGCCAGGATGGGCATCAAGACGCTCATCGTCGAACAAAGTCTTGCGCTCGGCGGAGGCTTTTGGTCCGGTGGTTACTTGATGAACAAGGCCACCATCTGCGCCCCAGCGCACAAGATTCTCAAAGAAGTGGGCGTGCCCTGCAAGCAAATCAAGGAATGCCCCGGCATGTACATGGTCGACCCGCCGCATGCGACTGGTGCCCTGATCGCCGCCGCGTACAACGCCGGCGCGAAGATCATGAACCTGACCCGGGTGGTCGATCTGATCTTGCGCCGCGAAGGCGTCCTCGAAGGGGTCGTCGTCAATAGCACCACGGCTGAAATGGCCGGCCACGATATTATCCATGTCGATCCCATCGCCTTGGAGAGTAAACTCGTGGTCGATGCCACCGGGCATGATGCGGTGGTGGTCAACCTGCTGCACAAGCGCGGGCTGTATCAACAGGTGCCGGGCAATGGCGCGATGTGGGTCTCGCGTTCCGAAGAGGAAGTCATGGATCGAACCGGGGAAGTCTCCCCCAACTGTTTCGTCATCGGATTGGCCGTCGCGGCGGTGTTCGGCACGCCACGAATGGGCCCGGCCTTCGGGTCGATGCTGTTGTCAGGCCGTTATGGCGCGGAGTTGATTCAGAGTAAACTCAAGAAGCGATAGGCGACGATTACCCTGCGGCTTCTCACACTGGTTTCCGGCGGTGCCGCAGGAAGCGACGTCGACGAGGCGTACCTGTTGGTCCGTCGAGTTGATTGAGCCCCCGAGAACGCAGCCGGGAACCAGGTTCAGAAACACACATGGATGTACAAGATTTTCTCATACAGGGCGACGGCAGCGAAGAAGACAAACGCGAAGCCTGGCAGCTCTTTCAGCAAGCCTACGAACAGCAGATGAAGGGGCAGCTGGAAGAAGCCGTCAGTCTCTACAAGTTGTCGCTCGCAACGCATCAGACCGCTGAAGCCTATACGTTTCTCGGTTGGACCTACAGCTTCATGGGCAAGCTGGACGAGGCGATCGACGAATGTCACAAGGCCATCTCCTGCGATCCTGAATTCGGCAACCCTTACAATGACATCGGCGCATATTTGATCGAAAAGGGCGATTTGAACGAGGCGATTCCCTGGTTTCAAAAAGCCATGCAGGCTAGACGGTATGAGAGCCCGGCCTTTCCCCATCTGAACCTGGGCCGGGTCTATGAACGCCAGGGTAAGTGGAGCGAGGCCATCGACTGTTACAAACAAGCCCTCGCCCTCAACCCTGACTATGCCTTGGCCAAAAAAGCCCTGGGTCGCCTCATCAGCTCGCTGAACTAGGCCCGGCAGAGGAGACGATGAGCACGACAATCTTAGTGGCCGTGACCGACATTTTCTTTTACACCAAGGTGCGCGACGCCTTACGCCCGCAGGGGTATACGCTAGAACGCATCCGCAATCAGGAAGAGGTGCTGCAGAAAGCTGCATCGGTCGCTCCGGCGGCCATGATCATCAATATGAATGACTCCGGGATCGATGCCTTCAAAGCGCTCGAAGCCCTTCAGGCCGATCCGGCGCTACGCTTTCCCATGCTCGCGTTCGCCAATCACGAAGAAGTAGACACATGGAAACGCGCGAAGGAACTCGGCGTGACCAAGGTGGTGTCCCGGAACGAGTTTTCTTCCCGCACCAAAGATCTCGTTGAGGCACTAATTCACCCTCAGCCCTCCAGGCAACCGTGAAGGCTGAGCTACAGAGAGGGTGGTCGATCAGTCCATGAAACAATCTCGACTTCAGGATCAGCACCTCCAGCTCGGCGCCACATTCGAAGCAGCCGCGGACTGGTCGATGCCGGCCCATTACGGTGATGTCGCGGCGGAATATGCCGCCGTCCGCGGAGCCGTGGGCCTCTCAGACCTTTCTCACCGCGGGAAAATTCGTGTGACCGGCGACGATCGCATCAAATGGCTCCAGAGCGTCATCAGCAACGATATCCTTCCGCTGCAACCCGGACAGGGTCGCTACTCCGGCCTCCTCACTCACAAAGGAAAAATGCTCGGTTATTTCAGGGCTTATATCCAAGCCGATGCCGTGTGGATTGAGGACGTGGGCGAGGTGGGTGACGTCACGTTTCAGGCCTTGCGGAAGTTTCTGTTGTACGGCACCAAGGCCAAAATGGACAATTGCGGGGAAAGTTGGGGCTTGTTGCTGGTGAGCGGTCCGAATTCGGCAGAGGTCGTCACGGCGGCATTCGGCACGGACGTTCGTTCCCTGGATCTCTTACAGACACTCCCCGTCACAATCGGCGGACATCCGGCGATGATCGCCCGAACCGAAGAGACCGGCGAGCAGGATCTCGAAATTTTGCTGCCGATTGACGCTCTCAACGCCGCCTGGACGCAACTCATGACTGCGGGCGCGCCCTTCAACATCAAGCCCGTCGGCACGCAGGCGCGCGATCTGTTGCGGATCGAAGCCGGTCTGCCCAAAGCCGGGCCAGACCTCAACGAAGAGATCGTCCCACCGGAAGCTAACTTGGAAGGAAAGGCCTTCAGCCTCTCGAAGGGTTGTTACCCAGGACAGGAGGTCGTCGCACGGATGGATACCTATGGGAACGTCCGCCGGCACCTGGTCGGGTTGATCATTGAGGGCAAAACGATCCCGCCTCATGGATCGAAGCTGTTCAGCGGGGATCGAGAAGTGGGATGGGTCAGCAGCGCGGCTTTTTCGCCGCCACGCAACGCCGTCCTGGCATTCGGATTTCCGTTACGCGACTTCTCATCTCCGGACACGGCATTGGCAGTGGAAGTGGCAGGGACGCGCCATCCGGCAATCGTCCATGCCCTTCCCTTCTATGTTCGCTCCTAACGAGCGTTATTTTTCAGGATTTCGCACGGCCGACACGGCTGATGCGAACCCGAGCAGGCTCTTCCGCTCTTCATCGTCCAAGGCCAGCAACAAATGGGTCTCTTCGGCGTGCATCAGCCGGAGGCTTAAGAATGGCTCCTCCCGTCGCTTCTCACGATTGTCCCACATGGCGTCGATGACTTGCACCTTGTCCAACTGTCCGACGGACAGGACATCATAGCGAAAATAGGAGTCCCCGATGACGATGTCGAAGATCACATGGCCGGCCGTCAAGAGCACCAGGTTAAATCGCCCTTGATCCTCGTACCCTTCAGGCAAGAACTTGTTGATATGGCATCGCGCGATCTTACGATCGCCAAGAGCCGCCCGAAACTTGACTTGCAGTGCGTCGTAATCGATCTGAAGCGCCTTTTCGTCGGCATTGGTCGCGCCGACCGCCGCTTCCTTCGCCTTTTCAAAGATCTCGTCTACTGATAACAACCCTGCCATAATTCCTTACTCCTTCGTTACAAGACTGCCCGATGTGAGCTGATGTTTATTCTGTCTGAGCGATTTAGAGGCTACGTGCGGCCCGTCTGGCGCGAACTGCTCTGGCGACCCCGACCAGTGCAATACCTGCCCACGCGAATTCCAGCAGGACAAAACCCACCCGTCGGTCTTCAATAGCGACGATTCCCAACAGCAGCGAGCCCAGAATGTTCAGTGCCAGATACCCCGCGTCCAATTCACGCCAGGTACCGGCCTGAATGAGGCCATAGGCCACGAGCACCATCAAAGCGCCAACCACCGATATGACCTGCATCGCCATGCTATGCTCGTGCGCTCAGTCCCCGGACGCCGCTGGAGAACGAAGTACGGTACCTGGCTGCCCAACAGGATTGCAAGCGGAAACTCCCTTCAAGGAGGCCGGCCTGAAGGCGTCGACGTGGATGATGACGAGCGCATGGGGCGCGACGCTAGGAGCACCAGTCCGTCCCGACGGGCGAG
The DNA here is from genome assembly GCA_031315995.1 of Nitrospira sp. Taxonomy (GTDB): domain Bacteria; phylum Nitrospirota; class Nitrospiria; order Nitrospirales; family Nitrospiraceae; genus Nitrospira_A. Next base: position 50,971 of record JALDRG010000005.1, on the reverse strand, counting down.
GGCAACCACATTGCATTTATGGATCAATCTCCGGCATACTTTGCCGCAATCAAGGGGGATATCGATGAGCGGACAGAGCTGTTTAATTGAAGGGTGTCAGGCAAGAGTGTACGCGCCGGCGGGAACCCACTCCATCTGCAAAGATCACTTTCTCGCCTTCCTCACTTGGCGTCGGCGACGAGGGCCGCAGATGTTTCGAAAATACGCCGGGATGACCATGGAAGAACGCGATGCGGTCGCGGGCGAGTGGCTCCAGACGATCGGCACCAAAGATCTGCCTCACCCCATTCCCGGTTTGTAAACCGTCCTCCCCGTACGCCTCCTTCTCACGCCTCGTGGATCGTCCGTCAATCAGGCCTCACGGCTCGCCTTGCCTGCCTGTGCGCCTCGCTGCAGAGTCGGCCTGCAGCAGGTCTCCCTCCAGCGCCGCCTTGAGCAATTGCGCGGTATTGCACACGCGCAACTTCTTCATCATGTTCGACCGATGCGTATCGGCAGTCTTCATACTGATATTCAGCTGCTCTGCAATACTTCGATTGGTATAGCCGTCCCAGATCAGGCGGAGAATTTCCAACTCGCGCGGTGTAAGGTCTTCCGGCCTCCGCTTCGTGACCGCCGCGGGAGCATCGTTCGGCGATGGACGTTGTCTTCCGACGGGACCATTCATCGTCACATCACGATTTTCTGCTCCGTTGTCTTTTTTTTCCGCTAACATCGGATTCCTCCTTCCTCACCCTCTCAACCCCCACGGCTTCCTGAAGGTCCGGTGTTCTAGTTTTCCCGTGCCATGGCAGGCTTGGACGTGTCCCACAGGCGTTGCAGGTAGCCCAGAACGGCCGTAATGGCTTGCGTCCGCGGCTGCCAGGAGCCCTGCGCGTTCGCGTTTAATTCAACCCAACACCCGTCGACCTTCTGGCGAACAACCAACCGCTCAAACATGCCGTGAGTGGCCGGTTGAATGGCCAACAAGTACTCCTGTTCTTCTCTGTCCTTGAGTAAGAACCCCTTCACCATCATGGATCGTTCCTCCTTTTACACACACTCAAGAATATCGACCGCTTCATCCATCCGCTCTTCTCAACGACCGCCCCCTCGACCAAACTCCCCAAGGTCTTTACCCTACGAGGCCTGCCACCCACCAGATCAAGACCTATGCCAGACAGACACAACTCAAGTGTTTAATTAAAAAACAAGGCGTTATGGTGCACATCCACACTCGACGAGGTTGGGCTCCGGTCGTGCCATGAGAAACGGTCGTGTGTCATCGGCTCGTTGTGAGACAGCGCTATGAGACGCTTTGGGGCGATAGGCGGCCACCCGGCTCGAGGAAAGGGTTCAAACGGTCTGGTTGGGGCAGGAAAGGAAGCAGATTCGGCTCACGCCAATGAGCTGACCTTCATAGAGCCGGATGGAGCCGCATGCAAATGGGGACAGCATCCCTCAACCGACAACTATTCGGCACAGGCGCAACCTTCAAGCGGACGAGTGGCAATATAGGTGAGATTATTGGTGTACCGTGTAAACCCCTTCCGACGACCATAGAGACGCAGAAGGCAGCCTTCGCTTTTGCGCTGCACAAAGAAACTATAGTCGGCGCCGGACGGCGAGGAGACACCGAAGGGACGGGGGCCAAGCGAACCGGTCGCGAGCACCACTGTGGTATTGACTGCCAGGCGATGCGCGATATCGGCTTGTTCGGCTTCCTCCGTGAGTATCGATTCGAGCTGGTCCTGCATCTTCTGCTTGCAGGATTGATCCGACAAAGTTGTGACCTGAGCGACCGTGGCGCAGCCAGACAGCAGGAAGATCCCTAACCCCAACCACCCCGCCACACCAGACCTTCGCTTCATCGCAGCCATCCGGCCCCTCCTGATTATCGGCAATGAATAGGCAGATCTGATCCGATTCTCGCGGTCCGGGGTTCAACGACACATCCAGGCGGACCCTAGCCGGAATGCCCGAAGCATGTCAATTTACGGCATCTGGCGCGATGATCGAGTTGGTTCATAGCCGGCCGGCTAGCTCGGAACATTCAAATTAAACGGGTGGGCAATGCGGACGGCGCACGGGAAGATAGAAGATATGAGAGCAGAGGGAATGCTTTTTCGCCCCCTACCCCATCACGGGCGAGCCATGGTGATGAATCATCAACCACTCATCGCCGATGCGTTCAAAGAGATTGGTGGCAAGCACGCGGGTTTCGACCGGTTGGTCGTCCTGACGACTGGTGAGGTGTTCGGTGCAGATGACCCAGCCCAGATCACCGGCGACCTGAATCTGCACGTCGGACAGTTCGAACTTCATGGAAAAGGTATTGTTGAAGATCAGCACCCAGGAATCACGCACCGCCGGCCAGTCGCTGCGGAGGTTCCATCCCGGATGGATGCAGGTGACGTATTCGAGATGCGCCCACACCCTGTCCATCTGGAGCATGTCCAGACTTTCAAAGGCGGCATAAAAGGCGAGATTGGCGCGGGTAATTTCTTCGATGCGTTGTTCGACCACGGCTCGCTCCTGCGACGGTGCGGCATTTTACTGCAAACACCCTCGCCGGCGCGAGCCTCATTTCACAGCGAGGGGGCGGACTCGCGGGGAGCTATGGCGCCGCCGAAAGTGGGACTCCTCCCGAGAGCGCAAGCCGCCGCGAGTCCCATCAGCCCGCATGGGTGGCGAGCAGCCCCTCCTCCAGCGCCGTCTTCAAGAGTTGTGCGATGTTGGACACTCGCAGCTTTTTCATCATATTGGCGCGATGCGCCTCTGCGGTCTTGATACTGATGTGGAGTTGTTCTGCGATCGTGCGGTTCGTCAGGCCCGCCCAAACCAACTGCAAGATTTGCTGTTCGCGGGGGGTCAGATTTTCAGGACGCCGCTTGGTCCCCAGGCTTCCATCCGGCGTCTGTCCGATTCTCACCGCTACCCCCCGGACATTCGCCTCATGATCCATCCGCGAGACATTGTTCTGCTCATTCCACATAGTGTATCTCCTTAGTTCAAGTTCAGGCCCCTCATTTATTCACGTATTCTCGCGCCTGGCTCGAAAACCCTGCCGCGATCGTCGACAACCCTTGCAAGTATGTCAGTACGACTCCGACAGCGCCGGTCCGGTCGGCCCATGTCCGGTGCGGCACTCGGGTCATATCCACCCCAATTCCATCAATCTGCTCACTTACAGCCGGCTGACCGAACAGGCCAAGAGACGACGGGGCAATGGTTACTAACACCTCCGCATCCGAGCCGTTTGAAAGTAAGAACCCCACAACATTCATCTGTGCTCTCGCTTAGCTGCCACCTGTTCGGTTCTTCACATTCGGTGGCTTCTCGCAATCTTGAGATACTCATATCAAGGATCGTGCCATTGGCGGTGTCAAGAGAGGCTGCATGAAATACTAGGGACTTACGCCGATGGTCGCACACTCCATTCGTTCTGTGCGTCAAAGAGATGACACAACCTGTTGTGTCACACCTGTGCCATATGACCCAGCGCACAGTCTCATTGTGTCGCAGTAACCGAGTTCCACACCGTTTCTGTCCCTGCGTAGCTGGTGACGATGCGACCGCACACGGGGAACCAATGCAGCATGGCGAGTCCTGTCTCAAGGAAAATTTATCTGACAGCTGACGGCAGGAGTACATGTCCGGCTCCACGTCCTGGTGTGGCCGGTTCACCGAAGCGGATCATCGATTCCATCGCCCGGTGCGGACACCTCGTATTCAGCCAAGCGGCGATAGAAGGTCCGTCGACTCATCCCCAACAATCGTGCCGCCTCCGAGCGATTGCCACCCGCTTGCTGGATCGCTCCTACCATCCGAGCCCGTTCGACGTGGCGTTGGAGGGGAACATAGGTCGCCTCCGGCGCTGGGTGCCGAATCTCCGGTGGGAGATCCTCCACTTGCACGACGGTGCCCGTACAATGAATCAGAATCGACTCCACCACACTCTTCAGCTCTCGCACGTTGCCGGGCCATGAATGGCTGCTGAGAACTTGCAGCACTTCCGAACTCACCTGCAGCACAGGCTTCTCCATGACGGAACGGAACTGCCCGAGAAAGGCATGCACCAGCAGCGGAATGTCAGTCGGTCGGTCTCGAAGCGGGGCGAGTCGGAGGCGTGCCACCTTGATGCGATACAACAGGTCTCGCCTAAAGGTTCCTTTCTCGACATCCTCCGCAAGGTTATGGTGGGTGGCCACCACCACTCGCACATCGACCTTACGCGGCTTGGATTCCCCAACCCTGGTCACCTCCCGTTCCTGTAAGACGCGCAGAAGGCTTGTCTGCACGGCGGGAGAAATATCACCGATCTCATCCAGAAAAATGGTTCCGCCCTGCGCCGCCTCAAACACCCCTTCCTGATTGTCGATCGCACCGGTGAAGGCCCCCTTCTTGTGACCGAATAACTGGCTAGCAAGAAGCGAATCGGTGAACCCCGCGCAATTGACAGCCAAAAATGTGTGGGCCGCACGCCGGCTGGAAAGATGAATCGCGCGGGCCACCAACTCCTTTCCCGTTCCGGTTTCTCCCTCGATCAACACGGTCGCATCCACCGCCGCAACCTTCTGAATCTCTTCGTAGAGCACCACCATCGCCGGACTCCGGCCGATCAAATCATGAAACTTGCCGTGGTCGGCCAACTGCGATTGCAAAGCCTGCGCTTGATCTTCCGCCGCAAAGCGCCGCCGCACGCTCTCCACCCATTGTTCGGCAATCGTCAGGCGCAGCTTCAAGAACTCCACACCGACAGGCTTCACCAAATAATCGTTGACTCCCGCTTGGAGCGCCGTGCGCAATGATTCCGGAGAGTCATGCCCGGTAATCATGACGATGACACACCGCTCGCTGCCTGGGCTCGATCGAATGGTCCGGCACACCTGCAGTCCATCCATTCCACCCCCAGGCAGCTCCCAATCGAGCAGCACGAGTTCATAGGGTCGTCGTCCGTAGGCCTCCCATGCGGACTCGCCATCCGCACAAGCCGTCACCTCATGGCCTCGCGCCACAATGACTTGTTCGAACAGACCCTGGATATCGATGTGATCTTCCACCAGCAAGACACGCATGGTGTGCTCAGTCCTTACACATACACCAATTGCAGCCGCTCCAGAAACCGGCTGAGCGCATTGAACGCCTCACGCACACCGGCGCTGTCCATCCGGACCGCCGCCTTCTCCAATGCCCACCCATAGGCGCTGATCGCTTCAAGACCATAGGTTCCCCCGGCGCCCTTGAGGCCATGACCGATTTCACGTAGCGTGTCAAAATCCTCGCGACCCAACGCATCCGTAATCTGGGCAAGGTCCTGCCGCCGATGCTCCAAGAACCCCGGCATGAGCGATTCGAATTCTCCGCTGACCTGCAACACGACGGTCTCGGTCGTGAGGTCGGAAGACGGTTGTGCGATCGGAGCCGCAGGCTGGACATACAACTGAATCGCTTCCAACAAGCGGCCCTTTCGAATAGGCTTGGTCAAATGCGCCGTGCATCCCGCCTCAAGACTCCGCCGCACTTCACTTTGCAAGGCATTGGCGGTCAGCGCGAGAATCGGCACCGGGCTCCGCCCACGGGCCTGCTCCCAGGCCCGAATGGCTTTCGTCGCCGCATACCCGTCCATCACAGGCATCTGAATATCCATCAAGACCAGATCGTACGATCCCCGCAGAAACATCTCGACGGCGACTTGGCCGTTAGATGCCGTTTCAACTTGATGGGGGGTCGACTGAAAATAAAACTGCATCATGCGGCGATTGTCGGCAAAATCTTCAGCCAACAGGATCTTCAGGCCGGGCATTCCTACCGTCGGCTCCTGCGTCTGAGGCAACACTCCATTGTCTCCGGTGTCTCCGGCCAACGCCGCCTTGCCGATCACCGCCATCATGCCGTTGAAGAGGTCCAATCGTCGAAAGGGCTTCGTGAGATACCGCACCACTCCGCATTCGCGGGCTCGGGCCTGGTCCCCGGCGCGCCGTTCCGAGGTCAGCATGATGATGGCCACTCCCGCCAGGCTGGGGGTGCGTGAAATCGTATCCGCCACTTGCCATCCACTGAGTGTCGGCATACGCACATCCAAGATGATCAACCGGTACGGCGCTCCGGCCTGCGACGCGCGGCGCAGCTCGAGCAGCGCCTCCTCGCCCCCAGACGCCTCCGCCGTGGGAATGCCCCATCCCGCCAGTGTTTCACGCACAATCAGACGGTTGGTCGTATTGTCGTCTACGATCAAGGTCCGCAATCCGGCCAACTGCTCCCACTGCGCCGGAGGGACCGCCTGGGCCTGGTGAACATGCACGGCAAACTTGGCAGTGAAACTGAACGTGCTACCCACGCCCGGTTCGCTGTCGACCCACATCTTGCCGCCCATCCGCTCCACCAACCGCCGGGAGATCGTCAGCCCAAGACCGGTGCCGCTGTATGGCCGGGTCATCGAAGAATCCACTTGGGTAAAGCGCTCGAAGATAGCGGCCAATTTGTCTTCGGGAATGCCGATGCCGGTATCCCGCACGGTGAACAAGATGTTCCCTGGGCCATCCGCTCGCGGATTCCGTTCAACACGCAAGACGACTTCCCCCTGATCGGTGAACTTGATGGCGTTGCCCAGCAAGTTCAGCAGCACTTGCCGGAGACGATTCGGATCGCCCACCAGCGATGTGGGCACGTCGGGCTGGATCTGGTAGGCTAACTCCAAGTTTTTCTCGCTGGCACGCACCGCGACCAGTTCGGCCGCCCGCTGCACGAGGTCGTTGAGATCGAAGTCCACCACATCCAGATCCAGATGTCCGGCTTCGATTTTCGACAAGTCGAGGACATCATTGATCAGACTGAGCAGGTTGCTCCCGGCATCACGAAAAATTTGCACATACTCCCGCTGATCCTCATTCAAAGGCGTTTCGGACAACAAATCCGCCATGCCGACGATCGCGTTCATCGGGGTTCGGATCTCATGGCTCATGGTCGCCAGGAAATCGCTCTTGGCCCGGTTGGCGAACTCGGCCGCCTCCTTCGCCGTCATCAGGGCATGTTCAGCTTCTCGTCGCTGCTTCGCTTCATAGGATACGGTCACCAGATTCCCGATCGAGGTGGCAAACTGCGCTTCCTCGGTGGTCCACTTACGCGGCTCTCCGACGCGCTCATGACACACCACGCCGGCTAATCGACCGCCGAAGAAAATCGGAACGTCCAGCAAGGAGGCGATTCCTAGCGCCTTGAGATACGGCTGCATCTGGCTGGTACGCGGATCACCGGCGACGTCATGCGCATCAACCACTTGCTCTCGCAGCAGCTCCTCGAAATAGCGCGGATACTCGGCCACGTTCAACCGTGGTCCTCGCGAATGCCGGGCTTGACCCTTCTCATACAACTCCACACAATCCAGGGCTGACCCCGTTCGGTCCAGCAGCCAGACACTCGCGCGATCCACCGCCAGCACCCGTGCCGACTCTTGCATCAGTTCTTCCAGCGCCGCCGGCCAGTCACCCGAAGCGATATGCTGGCTTTTTGTCAGCCGCATCAACGCATGCTGGTGGGCTTGAAGCACGGATTGGCTCCGGCGCAACGCAGCTTCTGCCTCTGTCCGCCTGGTGATATCCAGTACGAGCGTGAGCAGGCAGTCCTCCCCGCCGATGCAGACCGGTTCGACATTGAACAATCCGTGCCGCACCTCGCCGGATTTCGTGCGAACTTCCTTTTCCAAATGTCGCAGGAACCCGTCACGCCGCAGCGTCTCGGCCAACTGCCGGCGATCCTCCGGATGCACCCAGATTCCGATATCGAGCGACGACATGCCGATCAGCTCCTCGCGAGAAAATCCGGACACCCGCTCGAACGCCTCATTGACGTCGAGCACTCGGCCGTCTTCAAGGCGGCTGATCGCCATCCCGGCCGGACTGCTCCGAAACGCCTTGGAAAAACGCTCTTCGCTCTCGCGTCGCGCCTCCTCAGCCTGTTGTCTCGCCGTGACATCCAGATGAATGCCCGACATCCGAATCATCCGCCCTTGCTCATCACACACCCCCGCACCCAGTGCGGAGATCCAGCGATAAGACCCGTCCTGATGCCGGAGACGATGGTCCAGACGATATTGCTTGGTATATCCGTTCCGAAACAGGGTCAGGGTCGCGAGAGCCCGCGCGCGATCATCGGGGTGGAGACGCGCCTCCCACTCGGCGAAGGTGGACCCGATCTCCAACTCGGCGCATCCAAGCTGGCTTTTCCAACGGGGAGAATAATAGGCCGTCGCTCTCTCCAAGTCCCATTCCCAGACCCCCGCATCCGCGCCTTCCACCGCCAGTTCAAACCGCTCCCGACTCTCGCGCAACTCGGCTTCTATCCGACGCTGCTCAGCCAACTGGGCCGTCAGCCGGTCATTGGCGGAGACCACATCCTGGGTCTGCTCGGCCACTCGTCTCTCTAAACGGTTATTGGCTGAACGAAGCGCCGCCTCGGCCTCGCGCCGCTGTGAGAGCAGATAGGCCGCGCCCCATACCATGGCTGTGCCCAGGATACGATTAACCATCGCCGTCGTCAGTTCGACACCGGGAGGGGCAAGCCACAATGCCGCTGCGAGCAAGACCGTGCAGACCAAGGCATACCGTACGGCTGCCGTAGGCAAGGTTAGGCGTGAACTCAACCAGAGAGGAAACAGGTAGAGGGGCCAGATCAAATAGCCAACCGGAATCGCCACATCCAGAACAAAGACTCCGGCGGTCACCAGACAAATAGCGGTCAGCATGCTCGGGCCGTCTCCTCACGACTCGCTACGAAACACCGATACATGAGTCGGTCGTCGGACAATCGTTTGTACGATACGCCCATGTCTAAGCGAGGTAAACCCGGGCAATTGGCCCTAATATGGCCCTACTCTCTGTAGCAGCGATAGGCGCGCTTCGGCACAGAATCCGTGCCCTACCATGCCCTCGGGCAGATGAAAGCATTCGACAAAACCGGAGCGAGGAAGGTCGTCGTTCAGACGCTCGCGGGACGAGATAGGCGTCACGTTTCAGGGAGGTCGAGCACCTCGCTGACAAACTGTTTGCGCACCCTATGATGCCGACGGACACGATCGGCGGTACCGATAACCTTCGACAGGGAGGCGGCGGAATTGAAGCGTGGGCAGGAGAATCAGTCGGTTTGTTGCAGTCGAGCCGATTGCCAGCCGACCAGCCAGACACCGGTCAGAATAAGGACAATACCCGCTACCTCCCGAACTCCGATTCCCTCGCCCAATATCAAGGCGGATAGCAACAGGGCCGACACGGGAATGAGGTTGACGAACACGCCGGCCCGCGAGGGCCCGACCCCCTGCACCCCGTATAACCACGCCTGTTGCCCCAGCGCCGTGGCGAAGACGATGAGGTACACCAACGCCAGCCATCCGGAAACCGGCACCTCACTCGGGCCCGTGAGCAACCACTTCTGGTCCGTCCAGAGCAAAGGAATCTGCAACAACAGGGAGAGCAGGAGCGTCGTCCAGTTCACGGTCAACGGAGACAGCCGCTCCATCACCTCGCGGCCACCGATGGAATACAACGCCCAGCTGACCAATCCCAAGAGGACCAAGGTACCGCCGAGCCAGGGATTGTCCCCGCTCGGAGCATTCCCTCCGACACCGGACACGAGCGCCACGCCCGCGAACGAGACCGCACAACCTGCCGCCACCGCCCTGAAGGGGATATCGCGGACCAATAGGGAGGAGAGGAGAGCCGTGATCGCCGGACTGGCGCCAATAATCACTCCGGCCGTCGAGGCGCCGATGTAGCGCAGGCCAAAGAGCGTCAACAAATGGTTGCCGAGCACCCCCAGACCCAGCAGCGAAAGCACCTTGAAATCGCGGACCGTCAACGCCGTACGGCCACCTTCGCTCCACCACCAGAGAGGAATCAGAATCGCCAGCGCACCGACGCCGCGAAAGACGGACGTCTCCACCGCCGAGAACGCCCCAAGCGCCAGCTTCTGCCCCACGATGGACCCGCCCCAGACCAGGGCCGACGTGGTCAACGCCGCATAGGCGGCGGGTGCCGATGGTTTCTCCATTTCCGCCATTCCTCAGTTCCCGATATACCGGGGCGGCAACGCGTTCCCTCCGGCGGTCTCTATGCCGACGATCTCGGCGTGATGATCCAAATACCGTCCCGGATCGTCGCCAACACGGCGGACACCCGCGCATCGGCGGTCACGATCCGATTGAGCGCTTGAATCGCCGCTGTCCGGTCGTCCGGAGGCGGGTCATGCAACACGTCACCGTTCCACAACACATTGTCGATGAGCATCACGCCGCGCGGAGACAGCAGCTCCATCGCGCGATGGTAATAATTCACATAGTTCAGTTTGTCGGCATCGATAAAAATCAGGTCGAAGGGGCCCGTCAGTCCTGCCATCGTCTCCAGAGCCGGGCCCATGCGGATCTCGATTTTGCGGCCATGGGTGGATTGTGCAAAAAACCGCCGGGCGACGGACGCGGACTCTTCATCGACTTCGCAGGTGATCACCCGCCCCTGATCGGGCATGGCTTCGGCAAAACAGAGCGCGCTGTATCCCGTGAACATGCCGATCTCCAATACTCGCGTGGCCTGCACGAGGCGGGCCATCAGATGCAGAAAGGCCCCCTCGAGCGGTCCCACCAACATGCGCGCAAACTCCATCGTCCGTTCCGTTTCTTCACGAAGCGCGCGGCGGGTCGGAGTTTCAGGGATGGAATGGGCGGCGGCGTAGGCGTCGATCTTCGGCAGCACGAGATCAGTCATCGGTTTCACTCCGGAAGAGAGTTGTGCAACAATTCACACCGGCCGCGGGATCATACCATGGACGTCCCCGGAGAAGGAGCGTGAAGGTGAACACACTGGCGACATTGGAATCGTTGACGACCCGTTTGTTGGAAATCCGGCGCATCCAGAGTGCGGCCGCGGTCCTTTCATGGGACCAGGAAACCTACATGCCCGCCGGCGGCGGGGCGGCACGCGCGGAGCAGATCGCGACACTGGACGGCCTCGCGCACCAGAAACTTGTGTCCGCTGAAGTCGAGACGCTGCTGAGCGAATGGATCGATCCCACGACCGAGCAACCAGCCGAGAACTGGGATGAACCCTCCCGGTCACTGCTGCGTGAAACCTGGCGCGACTTCAGCCGGGCCAAGAAGCTTCCATCGGACTTTGTCATCCGCTTGAGCCGCGAATGTTCCTTGGCTCAGCAGGCCTGGGTGACGGCACGAGAAGAGAGCCGGTTTTCGAAGTTTTTGCCCTCGCTGAAGACCATCCTCGGACTCAAACGCGATGAAGCGCATTATTTGGGATACCAGGCCTCGCCGTACGACGCCCTCTTGGATACCTATGAACCGGGAGCCACCATCGCCCAACTCGCGCCGCTGTTCACGCAACTCCGGGTACGCCTCGTTCCACTCTTGAAACGTGTCCAAGCCAGTGCCGTCACCATCGACGATCGTTGCCTCCACCAGAACTTCGACCAGGCCAAGCAGGTGGAATTTGGCCGACTGGTGCTGACGGCCATGGGCTACGATTTCGAGCGTGGCCGACTCGACCTCTCGGCCCACCCGTTCACAACCTCGTTTCACCCCACAGACGTCCGCGTGACGACCCGGGTCTTCGAGAATGATCTGCCGTCGTGCCTCTTCAGTTGCATTCATGAAGGCGGCCATGGCCTGTACGATCAAGGGCTGGACCCTCGGTATTACGGCTCTCCTCTCGGGGAATCCGTTTCGCTCGGATTTCACGAAAGCCAGTCACGCCTCTGGGAAAATTGCGTGGGCCGGTCCCGTCCGTTCTGGCACTGCTTTTACCCGATACTGCAGCACACCTTCCCACAGCAGTTGGCTGCGGTGCCGCTCGATCAGTTCTACGCCGCTATCAACCGGGCCGCTCCTTCGTTGATTCGCGTTGAAGCCGATGAGTTGACCTATAATCTGCATATCATGCTACGTGTCGAAATCGAGCAGGCACTCGTCGAGGGACAGGCTCAACCGGAGGACTTGCCTGATCTGTGGAATGAGAAGATGCAGTCCTACTTGGGTATCGTGCCGGAGCGGGATGCCGAGGGTGTCCTGCAGGACGTGCATTGGTCGATGGGCGCCTTCGGATACTTTCCCACCTATACGTTGGGCAATCTCTATTCCGTGCAATTCTTCGAACAGGCGCAACTGGAACTCCCGCAACTCAATGAGGACATGGCGGCAGGGCACCTCGTACCGCTGCGACGGTGGCTCGAGCAGAAAATCCACCGGTGGGGCCGCATGTTCACACCCGATCATCTGGCTCGACGCGTGACCGGCAGTGGGGTGAACCCCGAGCCTTTCCTACGTTATCTGGAAGCGAAATACGCCGAACTATACCGCCTCTAGACCATGCACCACCTCACCACCCTTCCACACAAAGCACCAGGATGCCTTCCGTCGGGCTGCTTGGGCAGGCTAGTGGACGGCAAGGCAAAGCTCCAGGGCCACAACAGGGCCCTTTAGCTCTATGAGGATAATCGATGTCCGTGATAGTTCTCCCCCGCACAAGAAATAGGAATTTTCTCCTAGCTTCTTCCCCTCCTCCAGGCAATGAATCGATTGAGCGCGTGGGATAAGAATCGAACGGCGAATCCTCGAACCCTCCCATTGACCGGGAAGGATTTCATTAGTTCCGAGGACTTGTTCGTCGAGTGTTGCAGACGTTGCTGCCACGAAGGGGCGACATGCAGGAGTGTGGCGCGTGGTTCCTCCGAGTACTAACCAGACCCTGAGCATTGCCCGCCACCACATCGGTCCGACTGCGGATCGGAGCCGCCCATCTGCCCGGCCGGGACGGTGCACCGCCTGGCTTTACGGAGCGCCATGAGGGAAATCCTGGCCGTGGATGCATGCCAAGACTCGCCCCTGGGCAAACCCGATGTTCGAATCCTGCTCGCGGATGACCACGCTTTGCTCCGTCGTGGCTTGAGAGAGTTCCTGTGTGAATTCCTCATCGAGGACGGATTGACCCCTCACATTGTGGAAACAACCACGGCTCAGCATGCGATCGAACAGACTCGCACCACCACCTGGGATCTTGTCATTCTGGACTTGAATTTGCCGGACATGCCCGGGCTCGATCTGGTGCGCATGCTTAAATCCCTGCAACCGGCCTTGCCTATACTCGTCGTCAGCATTTATGCCGAGGAACACTTTGCCGCTCGTGCCATTCGGGCCGGCGCGCTCGGCTACCTGACGAAAGAGCAGGGTCCGCAGGAACTCCGCGTGGCCGTCTCGCATATTCTGCACGGCGAAGACGCTCTTCCTAAGCCCGAACTCGAGTGCATCCAGTACACGACACCGAAGCGGTACGCCCACTGCGCCGATACCCCCTCGACGGTCCTGTCGGACCGAGAAATTGAGGTCCTACAGTGGATTGCTCAAGGACGCCGCCTGACTGAAATCGCAGAACAGCTCAACGTGAGCATCAAGACTGTGAGCACCTACCGCGCGCGGCTGCTCATCAAACTAGGGATGAGAACTACGGCGGAATTAATTCGGTATGCCCTGGATCAAGAGTTAGCCTGAGACTGGAATCGCATGGAGATGACGTCCTTGGCATATCGATCCGACCTCGGCAGGCGGGCACTTGTGATCGGGTCACACACCTCCTCGCGCCCTCCGCTCATTATAAATTGCATCTCTCATCGGAGTACTATGGCCAATATTCTTATCATCAACGCCGACGTAAATCTGAAGCGGCTCATCAAGCTGGCCCTGCCCGGCATGGAACACTTTGTTCAGTACAGTGCCACCTTGCAGGCCGCCCGTGCGCAACTCCCATCATCCAAACTCGACTTGGTGATCAGTCGCCTTGTAGCGGACGACGACCAAGGGCCAGAAGACTTGGTGGAGCTGCGCAAGACCTTCCCCACCGCTCGCCTGATCGTCGCCGCAGCGCTGCACGATCCCGCCCTAGAGGGCGAAAAGTTTCAACGCGTCGTCCGGGAACTCCACATCGAGTATTGCTTGCTCGAACCGGTCGAAACAGGAGCCATGTTGCACACCATCCAAGCAGCACTCGCTCTCCCGAAACGACCCTAGCAGGCGGAGAAACCCTCAATACGTTGCGATCAGTTCATGTGCCCTGTCGGCAGCAGAAGAGCCCGTAGGATGTGCACCAGGCCATCCTCTTCGTTTGTCGCTCATGAACCGTGGCTCGTCTGTCGATACAGCCGCTGGCTGCAATCCCTGACGAGATACGTTTCACGATTCACGGAGGTCGAAAGGCCGCTGGCGGATTTTTTCCGCGTCCTGCTAGGCCGGACCGTTCCGACGAGGTCCCGCTGCGATGCTCAGTTCTGCCGAGTGGCTCTCTCGGAGCGCACAGGTCGAACGGCATGTTCGGCCGATGGCGGCTCCGTCAATATCCCATTTCCGTATTGAGCTTCGCCAAGTGGCTTGCAGGCAGAAGGAACTCGGCTGGCACTTCGATGCGCGCAGGGACCAGGAGCGTTGTGTGAAAGACGATATCGCGGATTGGAATCTTGAAATCGGGCTGCTGTGGCGTACTTAGCTCGACCGATTCGACGGATTGCGTAATGGCCGTGACATCCTGCGGCCCATAGGTCGTGATCACAGCCTGCATGAGATCACGAACCTGCTCGTTGGTCTCGTTCCCGTCGATCCCTTTCATCAGCAGGGGAAGAACGTCGTCACGGACCTGGTCGGACGGGCTGAAGTTTTCGACCCGTTCCTTGCGCCGAAGCGATGTCAAGTCATTGTCCAGATCGCGGCTGAACGCGCCATACGCAAACCGGACGAACTCGAAGTGAAACCCCTTCAGACCCTTCCCGAACATCTGGAGTTCGCAGAGAAAACAGAGCTGCTGCAGCTTGACATCGCTCAACAGGCCATAGGGCTCGGCCAGTGATAACGCATACAGGAGCAGAGCCCGATCAATCGTCATTTCGTGAGATTTGCGCACGTGTTGAATCTCCTCTGAATCGGCAGCAGTCGGCTGGACTATAAACAGGCGCGTTTCGATTCGTCAATCGGTGATCACACCCGCTATCTGCCCTCTTGACCCATTAGGGCACTTTCGTCTTTAATGGGCCTCTTTCATGCCGATTCACATGCCATGAGCAAGACCCTCAAAGAAATGGACGTGCTTCGCCAACACTTGGCCAA
Organism: Nitrospira sp.; assembly: GCA_031315995.1. GTDB lineage: Bacteria > Nitrospirota > Nitrospiria > Nitrospirales > Nitrospiraceae > Nitrospira_A. The sequence continues at coordinate 35,847 of JALDRG010000005.1, read as the reverse complement.
GCATCAACTGAAATTGACTCGTCAACGAGAGCTGATCCTGACGGCGTTTCTTCGGCAGGAGCACGTGACGGCGGAGACGATGTACCATCAGCTGGCGAAGAAAGATCCCCATCTGGGTCTGGCTACCATTTATCGCACCTTGAACCTGTTCTGCGAAGCCGGGATCGCCCAAGCGCGACACTTCGGCACGCAGACGCAATACGACAACATCTCACACAAGGGCCATCACGACCATCTCATCTGTACCGGCTGTGGCACCATTGTGGAGTTCGAGAATTGCGAAATTGAACGGCTGCAGGAAGAGGTCGCGACAAAGAACGGCTTTGTGATCCAAACCCACCGACTGGAGCTCTACGGTCTCTGCGCCCGTTGCCGCCATTGACGGACAGTCTTCACATCCAGTATCATCTTGAGACGGCTTATCAATTTCAACTAAGGCGGCCCCGAGGGCTGTCCTCACACGTGGAGGCACGCCGCATGGCTTCATTCTCACGCGCAGTGATGGTGCTGGCACTGGTCTTCGGAGCGCTGGCGCTCCCGCAATGGACCACCGGCAGCGCATCCGCCGCCGACAAATTGGTCGTGTATTCGGGGCGCGCAGAACGGCTTATCAAGCCCGTCCTCGACGAGTTCCAGGCGAAGAGCGGCATCCAGATCGAGCTCTTGTCTTCAGGCACAACCGAGCTGGTCAACCGATTACAAGCTGAAGGCGAACGGACCCCGGCCGATGTGTTTCTGACCAACGATGCCGGCAGCCTCGAACATGCCCGGGAACTCAAACTCCTCAGGCCCATGAATATGCGCGAGGTCGAGCGGGCCATTCCCTCCCAATTCCGCGCAGCGGACAACAGCTGGATCGGACTCTCCGGCCGATTCTGGATTGTCGCCTACAATACCAACCTCGTGAAGCCTGACCAGATCAAATCGCTGTTCGACCTCGCTCAGCCCCAATGGAAAGACAAAATCGCCATTCCCAATTCCGGTAGCGAGTATCTCCAGGCCGGGGTATCGGTCATCAAGGCCACCTTCGGAGACGAACGGACGAAACAATTTCTCAAGGGTCTCAAGACGAATGCGGGGACGCAGGTGTATCAGAAGAGCTCGCAGATCGTAGAGGCCGTCGCCAAAGGTCAGGTCGCCGCAGGCATTGTGAATCACTACTACATCTCTCGCCACCTCGCCACACAACCGACCGCCCCGATCGCGGCCGTCATGACCGACCAACAGGAGGGTGGCATGGGCGCCATCATGAATGTGACCGGAATCGGAGTCACCCGCGCATCCAAGCATGTCGACAACGCCAAGCTCCTGATTGAATTCCTGGTTGCCCAGGCCGGACAAAAAATGTTCGCGGATCTGGACAAGGAATACCCACTGCACCCGGAGGTCAAAGCCGATCCAACACTCATCGACCGGCGCACCTTCCGTGCGGCACAGGTCCCACTCGCCCGGCTCGCCGAATTGCGAGAAGCCACACTGACGCTGATCGAGCAGGTCGGCCTTCGCTGACCGCCTGTACCGCATGTTGACCGCCACGAGAGTCCACCTCCCCTCCTCATTACAATGGATCAGCCTGCTCACCGCAGCATTTCTGGTCCTTCCCACCGGCTATATCATCTATGTAGCGCTCACCGCAGCGCCGAACGTATGGGGACGCCTCTGGTCGACTCGCATCCCGGAACTGCTCGGAAATACCCTCTCGCTGGCGACCAGCGTGGCCCTGACAACCTTGGTACTCGGCGTGTCCCTGGCCTGGATCACGGTTCGATACGAATTCCCTGGCCGCCGGATCTGGGAATGGGCCCTCGCCCTACCCCTCGCAATGCCCACCTACGTGCTGGCCTATGTCTATGCCCACCTCCTGGGAATGGGCGGCCCCGCTGAACAATGGTGGCAGACGCTCATGGGACCGGACGCACGTCTGCTCTCCCCCCACAGCTTTATCGGCGTGACGCTCATCATGGCTCTCGATACGTTTCCGTTCGTGTATCTACTGGTTCGAGGGGCACTGCTCAATCTCAACATCTCATTTGAAGAAGTGGCGCGCGTCTGCGGCGTCTCCCCGTGGGTCACTCTCCGGCGGGTCACGCTCCCGCTCATCCGCCCCGCCATTGCCGCCGGGTTGGCACTCGTGATTTTGTATGTCATTTCAGATTTCGGCGCAGTCTCTCTGCTCCGCTATCAAACGCTCACCTATGCGGTCTATCAGCAAATGACCAGCCGCTACGACCACACCGCCGCCAGCATCCTGAGCCTACTCCTGGTCGTAATGGCCATCGCCTTTCTCGTCACTGAGCGATGGTTTCGTCAGCGAAGCCGCTTCTATCAAACCTCCGGCCGATACCGACGGATGACTCGGCATCATGCAGGTCCTCTCGCGACCGCATTCATCACCGGCTACGTGCTGCTGGTCTTCGGAGCCGCCTTCGGAATTCCGGCTATGATGTTGATCCAATGGAGTATGGAGGCCGTTTCGCAAGGTGCGCTGGATGCACGTTTTTTCGGCTTCATCTGGAACAGCAGCTTTCTCTCTGCGCTGGCGGCCAGCGGAGCCGTGATCATCGGCCTCCCGCTGGCCTATCTTGCCAGCCGTCGGCCTTCGCGGCTCAATATCGCCTGCCTCCAAGCCGCCTATGCCGGATACGCCTTGCCCGGCCCGGTCGCCGCCCTCGCAGTCCTTGTACTCTTCACCCACTTCGCACCGCTCTTGTATGGCACCGTGGTGGTCTTGCTTGTCGCGTACATTCTGCATTTCCTCCCGGTAGGCCTGCAGTCGATGGAGCCGGCCCTCCAACAGATCACTCCCAATGTGGAGGAAGTGGCGCGCACCTTAGGCTGCACGACCCGCCAGACACTTCGGCGCGTTACCCTCCCGCTCATTCGCAACGGTTTTATCGCAGCGTGGGTCTTGATATTCCTTCAGACCATGAAAGAACTTCCGGCCACGTTGCTGCTGCGGCCGGTCGGATTTGATACACTGGCCATTCGTGTGTGGCTCGAAGCCAGCGAGGAGTATTACCAGCTGGCGGCACCCGCCGCATTGCTGATTGTCTTCATCAGTCTCCCGGCGCTGCTCCTGCTGGTATCCAAGGATTGGCGCGGACGTGATCAAGAGGTTGCCAGGTGAATCCCCTCAACGGCCCAGACACACACGAGCAAGAGGCAAAAACTGTGGTCACGTCACCTGACACTATGGACATCACCGCCGAGCGTACGCCCGTGCTTGAACTACGCGACGTCTCTTGCGCCTATGAGCGTAATCGGCCGGCCGTCGAACACATTACGTTGACGGTCCATCAGGGCGAAATTCTTTGCCTACTAGGTCCATCCGGATGCGGAAAAACCACCATTCTTCGGGCGATTGCGGGATTCGAACGGGTGATCGCCGGGAGTATCGCTCTGTCCGGACAACTCGTTTCTTCGAACGACGTGATGGTGCCGACTGAACAGCGGCACATCGGCATGGTGTTTCAGGAGTATGCGCTGTTTCCACATCTACGCGTCGAGAAAAATATTGCTTTTGGTCTCAGCCACCTCGCTCGCACGCAGCAGAACGCCATCGTGGATGATCTCCTCACTCTCACAGGGTTGCGTGGACTGGGACACCGCTACCCGCATGAGCTTTCCGGGGGCCAACAGCAACGTGTGGCGCTTGCTCGTGCCCTGGCTCTGCGCCCGGTCCTGTTGCTGCTCGACGAACCGTTCAGCAATCTCGATCCCGATATGGCCAGCCGTATGCGACAAGACCTCCACGCCCTTCTGCGACAAACCAAGACCACAGCCATTCTTGTCACCCACGACCACGACGAGGCCTTTTCCATGGCCGACCACGTGGCGGTCCTAAACCGGGGGCGGCTGGAACAATTCGACACTCCCGAAGCGATTTACCACGTCCCCACGACCCCCTTTGTGGCTGACTTCGTCGGACAGGCGGACTTCATTTCCGGAATCGTCGCTCATGATCTCGTGACCACCGAAATCGGTGACTTCCCCAATACCCAGCATCTCGCTACCGGGACCAACGTCGTCGTGATGATTCGCCCCGACGACATTCATATCGTTCCGACCAAGGGCGCAAATGCCCATATTTTGGCACGGCAATTCAAAGGATCTGAAAATGTGTACACGATCCAGCTCCCTTCCGGACAGGTCGTACATAGCAGCGAATCATCTCTGAGCATCTATCAGGTCGGAACGGCAATCGCCTTGCGAGTGGTGGCGACTCACACCGTCTTATTTCCACAACCACCCGAACCGACGGCACAGAGGGAGCCAGGGCGAAGCGACGCCTCACCTCCGTAATGCCGGGGTGCATTCAGACCTGCATACCTGAGATCAAAATGGGGTTTCCCCCTGCAGAGAACCAACAGTGAGAGGCGGAGGATCGACGAATGGACCTGCTGAAGAATGCGGTAGAATATGGAATCATTGGGCTGCTGATCGCCTTGAGCGTTTGGTCGGTGGCGGTCGCGGTCGAGCGGTGGCTCTACTATCGACGTGTGGACCTGTCGCAATTCACGGACATTCAAACTTTTGAAATGGCGCTGACCAAACGCCTCGTCATCATCGGTACGGTCGCCGCCAATGCTCCGTATATCGGACTCTTGGGCACCGTGCTCGGGATTATGATGACCTTTCATACGATGGGAACGTCCGGCACCATGGCCGTCAATACCATCATGATCGGTCTTAGTCTGGCTCTCAAAGCGACGGCCGTCGGTTTGCTCGTCGCCATTCCCTGCGTCGTGATGAATAATATTCTTCGTCGGCGCGTTACCGAACTCCTGACGACCTATAAGGTGCAACATGGAACGCGAGGTTAATCAAATCAACGTCATCCCGTTGGTGGACGTGATGCTTGTGTTGCTCGTCATCGTCCTGACCACCGCGACCTTCATCAGCACCGGCCAGATTCCTGTGAACCTCGCCAAGGCCAAAGAGGCAGGAGATCACAAAGACGTCCCCGTCGTGGTCACGCTGACCGCGAGCGGCGAGCTGTTCCTCAACGACCGCCCCGTTCCACCGGACGGGCTGAAGTCGGTGATGCTCACTCATCCTCGCGAATCACTGGTAGTCGTGCGGGCCGACAAAGTCACGCTACTGGAACGGTTTGTCTCAGTGGTGGACGAAATACGCGGCCTGGGATTTCAGTCCGTAAGTCTGGAGGTCGTGCGGCTGTGACCGCCCGCCAGCCCGGTATGTCGGAGCCGTTCATCCGACTATACGCCGGCGGATGGATCATCTCGCTCTGCCTGCACGGCAGCGCCATCGTCTTAGCCGGATTCTTCGTCGCCAGGATCGGCCTGGCACCTCCGTCCTCTACATTTCATTGGGATGTCACGGTTATCGGCTCTCACCCCCCTGCGCCGACGACCTCGCCTTCACCCAGCACTCAGGCGATTACCCCAACAATCGCCCGCCCTGCGCAACGTAGCGCTTCCGTACCGTCAACGCGCCCCAAACCTTCGCAAACACCGCTCCCGACCGAGGTGACAACCGCCTCAACCTCCATGGCGGCGGACGACCACCCTGCCGAGCCAGCCTTCACTCCGCACCGCCAAGTGCCTCAACAGCCACTTGAACCTACGCGTGCAGTTCCTGCTTCCGAACCACAGGAAGCGAGGCAGGAGCCACAGACGCCACGGCTTGCGACCGCAGCTCAGGGAGAATCCTCCCCTGCCGCTCCTTCACCTTCCCATACGGCAGTTTCTCCCCTGCCAGAAGTTCCTCTCACCTCGGAATCTTCATCGCCGATAGGCAGCACACACCACCTCCCGGACCAACCCACCGCTCCCGCTCAAACGGCATCACTGGCCCCATCGACCAACAGGACTCAGATGGTTCGAAAACCGGATTACGGCTGGCTCACCGGGCCGCTGTTGCAGCGCATTGACGCACTCAAACAATATCCCGTTTCGGCGAGGCTTCATCGATTGGAAGGTCGGGTGGTCGTGCGGATCGTGATCCAAGAAGACGGGCAGATTGTGTCAGCCGCGATCGCAAAAAGTTCCGGGCATGATGTCCTCGATCAGGCCGCACTTGAGACGCTTCGGCAAGTTTCCCCCATCGCCCTATCACAGCCGCTCGATAAGACCTCCGTCACGATGCAGATCCCTCTCGGTTATTATCTAGACCGGTAACACGGTGGATTATCCCTGACAGGGTTGCTGTTCCCAGCCTCGCAAAACCGTCTGTTTGTCGAACGTCAAGACATAGGCCCGGCAGCCGCCTCCCCGCACTTGCCCACCGAAACCTGCCGTTCCGCTGCCGCGTTCGAAATAGGTCCAGATTTCTCCTCCGTCTGCGGTCGCTTGTGTCTTATGCGGTGATCCATATCGTTTCCCGACCATCTCTTGCGTCGCCTCGTGAACCGCATCGTGAAAATATTTGGAACTGCCGCTGCACGCGCTCAATACCAGCAGGCCGACTACTATCCCTGCAAGCGTACCCTCCCAGCGCCAACGAGGGGCCATGTCTTCTCCTGAAAATCCGCCTTGGATGGAATTACTCAATACCATCATTCACCCTGACCCTCCCCTTCAGATACGAAGAAATCCAGACCTTACCATCACGATCCACGATCACGGCGCCTACTCCCGGTAGCCGCTCGACCAGAGCGAGGCCCCGCTCACGCCCCATCACGAAAATGCCCGTATCTAATCCATCCGCCGTCATCCCATCAGGAGCCACAACCGTCACACTCTGGCAGTCACGTGCCGGCCGCAAAGTTACGGGATCAAGAATATGGTGGTATCGCACTCCGTCTCGCTCAAAATATCGCTCATAGTCTCCGGCAGTTGAAATCGCCTCGTCCTGAAGATCGATATAGGCCAATACGGCACCCTCGCGCCTCGGATGCCGGATGCCAAAGGGGAATTTCTTCCCGCCTGGAAGCTGGCCAAAAGTCCTGATATCACCCGATAACGCCACGACTCCCGCCGTGGCTCCGGCCTTCTGCATCGCTGCAACAGCCTTATCCGCGGCATAGCCCTTGCCAATCCCTCCAACATCCACCCGCATGCCGGGCTTGCCCAAGTAAACTGTTTGTGATGACGTATTGAGCTCAAGAGCCGTAAGATCCGTCAAGGAACGGATTGCTTCCAGTTCTCTTTCCGACGGAACCTGCTCCTGATCCAACACACTCCAGGCCTCAACAGCCGGACCGACGAGGATATTAAAACCGCCTTCCGTCAACCAAGCTATCTCGACCGAATCCTGCAGGACTTTCATAGTATCGGGACTTACCGGGAAGGCCTCCCTACCAGCTACGTCATTCACATGCGAGAGCTCGCTGGTCTTGATCCAGGTACTCAGCAACTCCTCCAAGCGATGGATCTCTTGAAATCCTGCGGAGGCCGCCTCCTGCGCCTTCTGACGATCCGGCGCCACAGACGTGATGGTCACCAACGTACCCATCTGCATCTGCGTACGCTTTATCACCACCGGGGTGGACAAGACCCCGATGCCGGCGCATCCCGCCCCCAAGAAGAGCCCGAGGAAAAGACCACTCGTCATAGCGGCACTCATGATCCGCACGAAAAGACTCCTACCAATTGTGACGCTGAAAATACTTCTGGACTCGAGGATAGGGGGATACTTCATAGAGCCGAGCCTCTGTTTCTGCAGGGGACGGAATGACCGTCACCAGGGGTGTCGTTGCGAGGGAGGGATACTGCTCCCGAATTGTGCGCTCCACCTGTCGCCGGGTGGCATTTTCATCAACCATTGAGACGAGCACCATGCGTCCATATCGCGGTGAATCAACGCCGAAACGCCAGTCCCCGACATAGGCGACAGGATCATGTCCCACCGTAAAGGTGGAGGATAGCTGAGCGATCGACAGAAAGGGCCCTTCGTGAATTTGCACCCGCGTGATGCCGTACTCTCCTGCAGGAAGAAAAAAGGCAAACACCTTATCCCTTCCCTCAACCATCACACGATAGCGCCGGCCAGTTTGGTGTTGCATAAGTTCCATCTGGCGGATTTCCGGTTCAAACCGCCGCCCACGGTCCCCACTAATAACTGACATAGCGCGCCCTACGATGAGAACCGTCGAAGCCTCTTCTACGCTCGCAACGGTCGAAACGTCCTGTACACACCCTGAAGGCCCACCAAGCCAAATCGCCAATGTCATCGCCGATATCCTGATGGGTATGAGCACACGTGGCATGATGAACTGATTATAGGTAACCCGATATGGGATTGCACGTCGACGGTTATCTCAAACACTACTCACAAGAGGCTTGACTTTCTCTGCGGCATCGAGATATTAGTAATCGTTCTCAATTTCATATTAAACAACGTTGGCCATAATGTCAGTGCGCAACAATTCGATCTTCCCTTCGTGCCAAGACAGTGAGACGCGTTGCGAGTGCGGGCAACTCATCGCCAAAGTCGGCGGGCAGGGTCTTGAGCTCAAATGTAAACGATGCAAGCGCATCGTCGTGATCCCATTCACCTCAATCGAAGGCTGGGGCACAGTCACGGCATGATTCGATACATGAAAGGAGGCCTCGCCACCGGTAACACTCCAGGACATCAATCACGTACACCTGTTTTCCAAATAGACCAGAGACCATTGAGTCCCGAGTCCAACAACAACCTTACTCGCGGATGGAGGATACCCATGAAGATCCGGGCAATCCTCGGGGCTCTCGTCTTGGCCAGTCTACCGGCACTGCCGGCGTTGGCGGAAAACATGACCCCAGAGGACATCAAAAAACTGGTTGATGAAGCAGTGGAGAAACGTTTGCAAGAACACGACCGGCGTGAAGGTGGCATGCAACCAGGCCAGAGCGAATCGCCCTCGACTCCGCAATATCCTATGGCATCCGGCCCCATAACCGACATTCGGGTGGAGCGAAAGGGCGAGGAAAAGATTCCATTGGGATTCGGATCAACCGGATCCGGGAAACTCATATACGCCAAGCCGTTCTTGAGCGCGCCCAAAGCGACGGTCGGCGGATATGCCGATGTGATGTACAACAATCTTTCCCGTCAGAACCTGGACAATCCCAGCCGTAATTCATTCGGTCAACAACGGCTGGTTCCCTTTATCTATGCGGACATCACCGAACATATCAAGTTTGCAACGGAAATCGAGATCGAGCGTGGCGGAGTAAATGCGCCCCAGGGCACTGACGGTTCCATGCAGATTGAGTTCGCCCAGTTGGACTACTTGATTAATGAAGCGGTCAATCTTCGAGCCGGTATTTTGCTGATGCCGGTCGGAAAATTCAACTTGCTGCACGACTCCCCGCTGAACGATCTGGTTGATCGCCCAATGGTATCTCGTATCGTCATCCCCAGCACCTGGTTTGAAGCAGGAGCTGGTATTTATGGAACCCTTTATCCCTCGTCACGGTCCAAACTGGACTACGAAGTCTACGCCGTCAACGGGATGAGCCAGACAGCCGGCGGCATTACCGACCTCGGCGTACGGAGTGCACGAGGCAGCGTCTCCCGGGATCGCGATGACAACAAGGCGGTCGTGGGCCGTATCGCCTTCAGTCCGGTGCTCGGCATTGAAATCGCTGGATCCGGCTACCATGGAGCCTACAAGCCGGCAGCCGGTGCCGTAGGAGCCGGTTACATCGATATGTTCGCACTGGATTGGACTCTCCAGAGAGGCCCGTTTGAAATCATTGGAGAGTCAGCCTGGACGAGAATCAGCAACAACAATGCGACTGGGGTCGCCAACCGGGCCATCGGACCGGCCGGCATGCAGGGGTACTACCTTCAGGGGAATTATCATTTCATGCCGGAATTCCTCAAGAAATGGGCGCCCAGCCGATTTACTGATGCGTCAACGTTTACGGCAGTCGTCCGGTGGGAACAGGTCAATACCGACACCGACGATCGCACCAAGCAGAACGCGTTGGGAGGCCAGCGGAAGCTTGAGCGCTTGACCCTCGGCCTGAACTTCCGACCGATCGAGGACACCGTGATCAAATTCGACTGGCAATTCAATACCCAGAAGGACGCAAAGGGTCTTGTAGCCGCCGGAGATCTCGGCAATGCAGGCAGCCCGCTGAATGGAAATGGATTCTTAATCCAAGCAGCCACGTATTTCTGACCGGCTCCTCGTCCAGGTCATTCCATTCGGGGATGACCTGGACGAGACCAACGAAATTGATATGACACGATACTACTCTCGAATCAGCGCTCTCCTGCTTTCGACTCTCCTGACCGCATGCGCAACGCTGGGCGGCATGCAGGAACGATTCGCCGTCTGCAGCTACGACCATGCCTGGGAAGCTGCGCTGGATGCAGTTAAAGACCGTGCGATTGCCAGGCAGGATAAGACCGCCGGCGTGATCGATACCGCGTGGCTTGAAATACCCATGCCAGGACGGACCTTTGGTGCCCTTCAGCGAGACTTGGGGGACAGCAAAGATCGGTCCCGGATTTCCCTCATCGTCAAACGACTCAACGATGTCACGAAAATCGGGTTCATCGAAGAGCGCCAACGGTGGGCATTCCGTGGCGGCTCCCGTTTGTTCGGCTGGACTGATACCGAGCCTTCGACAGAGATCATGACCGAAGTGCAGAACCGCTTGGATACCAAATTGAAGGAGCATGGATGTTCAGTACATTGAGTGCGTACCGCACCTTGACCGCAATCGTATTACTCCTGACCTCGTCGATCCCGGCGCTGGCGACGGAGAAAGTTTGGGACAAAGAGTTGCGCCGCTTCCTGAAAGATGACGACTTCAAATACGAAGAGTTCATGACCGAAGAGGAGGCCCTGAAGACCATCCTCCCGAAATCTCAACGTGTGCGCAAAGAACTGATCCGACTCACACAGGACAGGAAGGAACTCATTGAACAGCGCATCGGTTGGAAATTTCCTGAAGACTCCTTCGACCTGTACATCGGGGAGACCGGAGACAAAGTCGACGGGTATGCCATGATCCACCACACTATCGGCAAGTATAAGCCGATGACCTATATGGTAGGAGTGGATCCCAACGGGAATTGCACCAACGTCGAATTGTTGGTGTTTCGGGATGCAAAGGGTAGCGAGGTCGGGAAGAAGCGGTTCAACTCTCAGTATGACGGGAAGACTGTCTCGGATCCCATTCGTATCAACAAGGACATCATCAACATCAGCGGAGCCACGATGTCCGTCCGATCGATGAGCGCCGGCGTCAAACGAGTGTTGGTACTGGTCGACGAGTTTTACTTGAAACCGGCCGGCTTGGGCAGCGACGCGGTCGCAGTGCAAAAGGCCGAGAGAGGGTTGTTAGAGACCCTGTTCGGCAACTAAGGCCGTCTCGGGACACTTCACTGGCATGCGAAACTTTAACGCTCGATTCCGCTTACGGGATTCGGACCGTCATATCAGGTTGTTATACACGCAATTTCTTTTTTTGATGCTAGTAGGATTCCTTTTTTCCTTCTTCTGGGCGCATAGCATGACCAGCCTGAGCCCTCAAGGTATTGCCGACCACTACCGCGGCTCGGATGCGACATTTGGCGAACCGATGTCGTTCCGTGAACTGGCCGAAGTCACGCACTTTCACCTGTTTACCATGCCGGTGGTGTTCATGATTCTCGTTCACGTCCTCTATCTCACGCAGGCCAGTCACGCCACGCAAGTCTGGCTGACCTGGCTTTCATTCGGAGGTGTGGCCCTGGATCTACTCTCCCCCTGGCTCATTAGCTACATCTCACCCATTTTTGTGCTCACCATGCTGGCGGGAGATACTCTGATGATGGGCAGCTTTCTTGCGATGATGGCTATTCCTCTCTACGAAATGTGGATTTTGAAGCAGCCGCTGATGGGGGGGAAGCGGGGGGAAGAGCCGTGAGTACCTAAAAAAATCTATCGTTCCCGTTGCGGCCAGAGGTATTTAGCCCAGAGCCCAAGATCGTCGAACACGATCTTGGGCTCTTTTTTTCGGAGGATCCCCATGCATTCAGCGACCGTGCCGATCAATGCCACAACACAGCTCATCGAGAAGATAAACCAACAGCTCGAGGCCTTGAACTCACTTCAGCTTCCCAAAGAATCATTGCACGCGGTCCGCCTGTTACAGCTACGGCGCCTGACGAGACAGATCGAAACCCTCATCCCAGGCCACTTCGGACATGGCGAACGTACCGCACACTATGCCCTCCTGTTGGGCAAGGCTATCGGGCTTCCTGATGAACAGCAGGTTGACCTACACTACGCGGCCCTCTTGCACGATGTCGGACTCCTCACACTGCCCGACAAGCTGCTCAACGAGGCAGCAGACCACACCTTGGACGACTATGCCCTGATCCAAAGCCATCCCCGGGAAGGTGCGGCATTCCTCAGCCCCTATCGATTCCTCTATGAAGCCGCACGGCTGATCGCTCATCATCACGAACGATGGGACGGCGCAGGATATCCCTATGGACTTCGCGGAACGTACATTCCCGTAGCCGCCAGGATTCTCGCCATCGCGGACGTTTTCGACACCATTGCCACTCGATCGGCTTCATTGCACCAGGCGCTGCGACTCCTCAAGACATCGGCCGGCGCACAATTCGATCCAATCCTCAGCGCCACATTTTGCGCACAGTTTCGCGATCAGGATCGACGACAGGGATCAACATTCGGCGAGGCAACCATCGCCATGCTGAATACTGAACGAACCAGCGAAACGCCGACTCACAAGAGCACGCCGCTCCAATTTTCGCGAGGAGTCGTCCGAATAGGGTCCGAACTGATGTCAGACACGATGGAAGCCGCCTACGGAGCTGAAGCATGATGAATAGAGCAACCAACGCAACGATTTCCCTTGATCGTCTTCACAGCTTTTCGTCCGAGCTTCGAGCAGAATCCCCCCAATGGGCCGATCGTCTTGAGCGGGCGACAACGGAACAGGAACTCCTCGACCTCGTCTGCAGTCTCTTCAACCTGGCTCATGCGCTGCGATCTGAGAGCGAGTCACCGATCGAAACAACCACGCTGGCCAGACGCATCACCCGATACATCAGCGAAAATCTCCATCGTGGACTGACCCTCAAAGTATTAGCGAATTTCCTCGGCTACTCGGAGAAGTACTGCTCGGATCTGTTTTATCGCATCATGGGCGAATCGTTTTCATCGTATATGAGACGACACAAGGTCGCTCGCGCCAACTCACTGCTCACCACAACCGGCCACACACTGGCAGAAATCGCAACAGCCGTGGGATTCAGCGATCAATTTGCCTTCAGCCATTTTTTCAAACGCGCCACCGGGCATTCACCCCGAGAAATTCGAGCCCCCCATGCTCACCGACGACATCGGACGACGGTCCGTACCATGCCGAACCCGCGATAGGACGGAGAGCACGGCTTGAACACCTGATACTTCGTCCATACCAGCAATAACCTGTGACGACGAGCCTTGAAGGGCCATGGAATACGTCGCATTTGAGAGCGATATCTGGGGACTGATAGAAAGATGAACCGCAACGGGCGACTCACACACTCAGGAAGCAGGACCAGCACGGCATGTGTGCGAGGATGTGGAGACGAGAGGGCATCCGGCCAGAGACGCGTGATAAGACCCTGCTGGCCGGATGCCCAGAACCCTACGGGTTAAGACTTTTCGGAATGTATCTGTTCGGCCAAATACCGTTCAAGGCCCACTTGCTTGATGGTGCACAGCTGGACCTCAAACCAATCGATATGCTCTTCCGTATCGACAATCATCTCTTCCAACCGATGGCGGGTCGTGAAATCGCCGACCTTCGAACAGTGGGCAATCCCGTCGCGGAGGACATCCGCATCTTCACGCTCAAACGCTAGATCGGCCTCCAGGAGATCCGATACTTTCTTGCCAGCCGCAACGGTATCCAAACGGTCCATCGCAGGCGCGCCACCAAGGTACAGGATATGATCCATTAAGCCCGAGGAATGACCGACCTCTTCCTGGGCCAAGTGGCTGAAATGCTCGTGGAGTCGATGGTAGCCCCAATGCTTGCACAATGCCGCGTGCAGGAGGTATTGATGCACCGCCGTGAGTTCACTGACCAACACTTTATTCAGGATACCGAGGACGCCCTCTTTTGCTTTCATGAGTTCTCCCACGACCACGCCTAACCGGCGCTCGCTTAACTGTCTTTTTTGATCTGCTCCGCCAGGTAGTTCTCAAGCCCGACTTGCTTGATCGTCTCTACCTGTGTCTCAATCCAATCGATATGCTGATCCACGTCCTTGGCCATGTCTTCCAAGATATGGCGCGTCGTGAAATCCCCCACCTTCGTGCAATGCATGACTCCCTCACTGACGAGGGCGAGCATTTCCTGCTCAGCCTTGAGATCGAGCTTCAACTGTTCAGGAACCGTTTCTCCGACCTGTACCGTATTCATGCGCTGAACATTCGGCACCCCTTCCAGGTACAGGATGTGGCCGATCAGTTCGTCCGCGTCTTTCATCTCATCGATGCTGCGTTCTCTGACCTTGTGATGCAACCGCTCGTAGCCCCAATTGTCACACATTTTCGCATGGACAAAATATTGGTTGATGGCGGTGAGATCAGCGGTCAGGACTTTATTCAATATCTCAATGACCCCTTGTTTCGCTTTCATAGGTTCCTCCCTCCGGCCTTGGAGTGCGTTGATATCCGCCGCCTTGTCGGTCGAAACCGACGATGACGTGCGATCGATTTACTCTTCTTCTGTACCTTACTTAGAGATTTTGGAATCGCATGTCAACCAGGAATGTACGTATTAGTGAGGTGGATTATCAACATCGCCGAGAACGCTTCTCATTGTTCTCTTCATCATGGGATCGCGGGCACGACCGTCGCGTAAAAACAGTGCGGGGCGCCGGGCGCACTCAGAGACGTCTGGATCCGAGCAGGTTGCGGAAGAAATCCGTCCCCTTGCGCATCGTTCGTAAGGCATTGCTCATCCCCGGTAGAGCCCGGCTGTAATCCCTTCCGAGATACGATTCACGGACGTCGAGCATGCCGCTTGGAGCGGTTCTCCGCGGCGAGTCAGAAAAGGCGATCGATGTGAGGGAGCGAAAAGGAAGAAAGATGCGTCGTAGCTATCCGGCTTCTCTATAGCCGCATTCCTCGTTGCGGCATTGCACGGAACGACCGGCCTGCTTACTGACCTTCTCAATGAGAAACGGAGCCTGGCAGGTAGGACACGGCTTGTTGATCGGACGATCCCACAACGCATACTCGCACTGCGGGTAACGGCTGCATGAATAGAAGTTCCGCCCTTTTTTCGTCCGCTTCTGGACCAGATCGCCTCCACATTCGGGCTGGGGACATTTCACTCCCAAGGCGATTGCTTTGGTCGTCTTGCACTCGGGATAGGCGGAACAGGCCAAGAACTTTCCGAAACGCCCGGATTTCACCACCATGGGACTCGAACATTTCTCACACTTCTCGTCCGTCGTCTCTTCCAACTTAGGAACGATTTTGATGGTCCCGTCAGGCAACTTTTCAAAGTTTTGCGTGTTTTTACAGGGCGGATCTTCCTTGTAGGCAGGGCACGCGAGGAACTTCCCATTCCGTCCCCATTTGATTTCCAGCATCCTGCCGCATTTTTCACAGGGCAGGTTCGTGGGCGGCTCGACGATATCTTTCGGGCCGGGGATACTTTGAGCCAGCTCCATTTCCTTCACAAACGGGGCGTAAAACTCCCGCACCGCCGAAACCCATGGCTTCGTGCCTTCTTCGACCTCATCGAGCTGCTCTTCCATGTGGGAGGTAAATTCCGTATCCAGCAGATCCGGGAACCCTTTCAACAGAAAGTCGTTCACCGTGGTCCCGGTTTCAGTCGGGAGGAACCGTCCCTCGACCTTTTCGACATACTTGCGATCTTGAATCGTCGAAATGATCGATGCATACGTGGAGGGGCGACCGATCCCCTTCTCTTCCAGCTCTCGAATCAGCAACGCTTCGTTATAACGGGGGGGCGGCTGGGTGAAATGCTGCTTGGAGACGAACCCGGGCAAGGTCTGGCCCTCTTGGTCAACAAGGCGCAACGCTTCTCCTTCGCGGAGTGCGGGAAGCTGGCGGTCTGACTCATCATCAGACTCCTGCTCATTTTTCGGCTTGTTCGACGGCAATTCTTTGTCGGTTCCCTCCAAATACACAGCCGTATGGCCGGCGAACTTTACCACAGTGCCGGTCGTGCGAAACACATATCGGTCCGGCGTTCCCACGGGTGACGAATCCACACGCGTCACATCCATGATCGCAGGAACCATCTGCGAGGCGATGAAGCGATTCCATATGAGCTTATAGAGATTGTATTGGTCCTGCTCCAGGTATTGCTTGATGGACTCAGGATCGCGTGTCGCCGAGGTCGGCCGGATAGCTTCATGCGCTTCTTGCGCGGCTTTTTGCGTTTTATAGACGTTGGGTGTGGCCGGCAAATACTCGTCCCCGAAGCGCTCTCGGATTACAACCCTGGCATCTTCCGTCGCCTCCTGGGAGATTCTCGGCGAGTCCGTCCTCATGTAGGTAATCAGACCGGTCTGCCCCTCGGCCCCAATTTCAAGCCCTTCATACAACTGTTGCGCCAACGTCATCGTCTTCTTCGGACTGAAGTGCAGTTTCCGGGCAGCCTCCTGTTGCAGCCGACTCGTGATGAAGGGGGCGACCGGATTCCGTTTCTTTTCTTTGCGCTCGATCGATTGCACGACGAACGGCTTGCCCTGCACGGCCTCGAGGATCTGTTGAGCCCGCTCGCCCGCGCCGATATCCGCGTCCTGGCCGTTCACGGAGTGCAATTTGGCTTCAAAGGCCGGCGGATTCTCTCCGGCCAACAGCGCCACAATGGACCAGTATTCTTCCGTCTGGAAGGCTTCTCGCTCTTTCTCCCGGTCGCAAATCAATCGCACGGCCACTGATTGAACCCGGCCCATGCTGAGACCGCGGCGGACCTTTTTCCACAATAACTGACTGCCCTGATACCCCACGATACGATCGAGGACCCGTCTGGCCTGCTGAGCCTGAACCAGTTTCATATCGATTTCACCCGGCGACTTCAGTGCCCGCTTGATCGCCGATTCCGTGATCTCATTGAAGAGCACGCGAAAGACTTTGCCGTCTTTCTTCTTCCCCTTGCCGTGTAACTCTTGCGCAATATGCCAAGCGATTGCCTCACCCTCGCGGTCAGGGTCCGGTGCCAGGAAGACCGTGTCGACTTCCTGCGCTTTCTTTTTGATGTCTGCGAGGACTTTGGACTTGCCTTTGATCGTGACGTATTGGGGCTCGAAATCGTTTTCGAGATCAACGCCCAGCTTGCTGGTGGGCAAGTCTTTAACGTGGCCGACGGAGGCCATGACGGAGTAGCCACGACCGAGATATTTGGTGATGGTTCGCGCCTTGGTCGGCGACTCAACGATGATCAGCGATTTGGCCATATGGCTCCACGTTCCTCTGTACCTACGCCCAGACTACCACACCCACTATAACAAATATCGAGACCCTGTCAGTTCTAATCGCTCAATCCATTCACTACGCGAGGCGCACATACTCATTGCCGGGCAACTGGCGGACACAATTTTTCAATTCCAACGATAACAGGATGGCCGCTACGTGAGAGGCAGGCAATCCGCTGCGACGAATCACATCGTCCACCGATTGCGGGAGTACAGACAAGACATCGTACACCAACCTCTCCTCTGCCCCTAATGCCGGCGTCGGATGGACGCCGGCTCCTGTCCCCGCACTCAGCCGCGCACGAAACGTCGTATCAAGTTGCGGCAACAATTCATCCAGAATATCTTGTGCCGACTCGACCAATCTGGCGCCTTCCTTGATCAAACTGTTCGGCCCACGACTGGTTTCCGCCTTCACCGCACCCGGTACGGCAAAGACTTCCCGTCCCTGCTCGCCAGCCAGTCGCGCGGTGATGAGCGACCCGCTCTCAATGGTCGCCTCCGTCACCACGACGCCCAACGACAGTCCGCTGATGATGCGGTTGCGTCGAGGGAAATGATAGCTGTGGGGTGCCGCCCCCAGCGGAAGCTCAGAGAGTATGGCACCTTGGCGCTCGATCGCTTCCCGCAATTGCCGATGGTCCGCCGGATAGGTACGATCCAGGCCGCAGCCCATCACCGCAAGCGTCCTGCCATGACCGGCAAGGGCGCCGCGATGTGCAGCCGCGTCCACCCCACGGGCCAAACCACTGACAATCGTAAACCCCATTCTCGCCAACTCGCCCGCCAATTCTTCAGCCAGAATCCGACCCGCACCGCTGACTTTCCTGGTGCCGACGATCGCCACGGCGTGCCGATCGGTCTCCAGCAGCGTACCCTGAACATACAGCAACGGCGGGGGGTCAGGGATCATCCTGAGCGGCGAGGGGTACTGTGTATCGAGATACGTGAGCACCGTCACCGGCCGGTGCGACAATTGATCCAATTCTTTGTCGAGTTGCCGGATCGCATCCTGATCAGGACCGCGTTGGATGGCCTCAATCAGGGGTGGCCGACATCCCATCTTCTCCAACGCCGCCTGCGGCGCCGAGAGCACCGCATCCGGCGTCCCGAATGCTTGCACGAGCTTGAGGAGGATGGCGTCCCCCACGCCGGGGATCGCGCGCAACACCAACCAGGGACGGAGAGATCGATGACTCACTATCGTCTCAGCTCATCACACGTCGTCGGTGCGATGCGAATGGCCGTTGTACCGGGGAAAGTCCGCTTCCAGCGGCGTGCGCTCCACTCGGCTGAGGCACGAGTCCGGTGGGTCGCCGCACTACATCACGACCAGATCGAACTGTTCCAAATGCAACCGATCGTCGGGAGTGACCAGGATTTTTGCACTATACCGCCGCTCGAGTTCCTCGACTCCAGGTTGTTCCTGTTCTTGCAAAAGCAGGGCGACGGCAGGATGCGCGCCGACTACGACGCGCTGCTGCTCGATTTCATGGCCGAGCCGCCGCACCTCGCGGAAAATTTCATAGGCCACGGACATCGGAGACTTGGTATATCCACGCCCATCGCAATAGTGACAGGGCTCGGAGAGGGACCGCAGCAGATCTTCCCGTACGCGTTCACGAGAAATTTCGATCAATCCGAGGTCGGACACTCGTGAAATTCTGGTGCGGGCTTTGTCCGACGACATGGCATCCACGAGCGCATGATAGACCTTGTCGCGATTCTTTTCCCGCTCCATGTCGATGAAGTCCACGATGATGATGCCGCCGATCCCCCGCAACTTCACCTGATAGGCGATTTCGCGCGCGGCTTCTAAATTATTGCGCAAGATGGTTTCTTCCTGATCACGTTTACCGACAAATCGGCCGGTATTCACGTCGATCACGGTCATGGCCTCGGTGTGATCGATCACCAAATACCCTCCGGACTTGAGCCACACCTTGCGGCTCATCGCACGGGCGATTTCCTGCTCCACACCGAGGTAGTCGAACAGGCTTTCCTCTTTGTCATAGAAATGAATGCGCGATGTTTGCTCCGGCGAAAACCGTTGCACGAACCCTTTGATCGCGTTGTACTCCTCACGGGAATCGATCAACAGCCGATCCACCCGCCGACCGAACAGATCTCGCACCACTCGAAAACTCAAACTCAAGTCACTGTGCAACAGGCTCGGGGCCGGCTGCTGATCGCGCTTCGTCAACACGTCCTGCCACAAGACATGCAGAAACTCGACATCCGAGCGCAGTTCCTCTTCCTTCACGCCTTCACTGACGGTTCGCACGATGTATCCGAACCCAGGACGGCGGGCTCGCTTCATGATTTCTTTGAGCCGCGCGCGCTCTTCATCCCGAGGAATGCGTCGAGACACGCCGATATGCTCGACCGTCGGCATGAACACCAAGTATCGTCCAGGTAAGGATACATAAGTCGTTACGCGTGATCCCTTGGTCCCGATGGGACCTTTGGAAATCTGCACCATGACTTCCTGTCCCTCGGACAGCAATTCTTCAATCGGTTTTGAGCTTTGACGCTTGGGCTTGGGAACCTCCGAGTCTTTATTATCGTCGTCATCCCCCTCCACTAGGGTATCCCCGGGCTCCACCTCCGTGCAGAGGTCGGACACATGCATGAAAGCCGCTTTCTCCAACCCGATATCGATAAACGCCGCCTGCATGCCCGGCAGCACTTTCGCTACACGACCTTTGTAAATATTCCCGACAAAATCTTGATCCTTCGCGCGATCGCCATAGAGGTCCGTGACGACCCCATTATCCAGCACCGCCACGCGAGTTTCCTCCCGCGCTATACTGATCGCTATCTCCACACCCATACAGACTCCTTTACACTCAGATCGGGCGGATCGGCAGACGAACGCGGACACACAGCCCGGGTTCCCTCTCGTCTCGCCGTCGGTCCGGCGCCAATCTGATTCACATGGTTATTTCATAACAAGTCGGCCCCTGTCCAGGCATCGCCTAATAGAACAGGGTCAACCGACGTCGCTTGACGTTTAACAGCAAGCCTAATGAGGCCATGGTCATGATGGTCGCGCTCCCTCCGTAGCTGACCAACGGTAGCGGGATTCCGACAATGGGAAACATCCCCGCGGTCATCCCGATGTTCACGACCACACAAAAACACAGCATCGCCACAATACCCGCCGCGAGCAACGCCCCCAGCGTATCCTTCGCACGCGCGGCAATTTCCAATGACACCCATATCAGCGCGATAAAGAGTGCCAACAGCACCAATACCCCCACGAAGCCCCATTCCTCCGCATAGACCGCAAAGACAAAGTCCGTATGTCCTTCGGGCAGGAACTTCAGCTGGCTTTGCGTGCCGCCATAGAGACCTTTCCCGGACAACTCACCGGAGCCGATGGCAATCCTGGATTGCAGGGCGTGATACCCCTTCCCGCCCGGGTCATAGTCCGGATCAACAAACGCCATCACCCGTTGTCGCTGATAATCGTGCAGCGACGCCCAGACCATTTCCCAGACAAACGGAAACAGCATGACGGAGAGCAACAGAATAATGCCCAGCGCCTTCGATCGCACGCCGACCATCAGCAACATGGCCGCGTAGACGGCTAGAAAGCTCAACCCGCTCCCAAGATCCGGTTGCTTGAGAATCAACAGCAGACCGGGAAGCACAATCAATCCCGGCAAAACCACCCGGTGCATCCATCCCACGCGGGTTACCCGGGAGTAATAGTTCGCCAGCACCAAGACCAGAACCAGTTTGGCAAATTCGGATGGCTGAAAGGCGAAGGGCCCGATGGGAATCCACCGCTGAGCCCCCCGGCTGGATTTGCCCATGATCAGCACGATCGCCAACATGATCAAAATCACCGCATAGGTTGGATAAGCCAGGCGCGCGATCTTGTGATAGTCGGACAAATACATGACCAGGAACGCAATCGTTCCCAGGAGAATCCAGACCAGCTGCTTGAGGTAAAACGGAAACGCCGTGTCCTGAGAGTGCGTCACACTATAGATCGACAGCACCCCAACCGACAGGATGACCGCGATCAACCCCATGAAGCGGAGATCAAAACTATCGAGCCCCCGACTGTCGATTACCCGATCAATCATCACGTCTCGGTCGCGTGTCGGCTGCCGGCGCAGGCGACTTGGTGCGCCCGCTCGCGGGAATTCCACGGAGTACTTGCGGATAGGCTTTTACGTAGGCTTCAATCACGTCTTTCGCCAAGGGGGCCGCCGCCGATCCCCCGTGCCCCATGTGCTCCGCCAGGACAGCCACGGCAATGCGCGGCGCCTCGACCGGAGCAAAGGCGACAAACCACGCGTGATCACGGAACTTCTTCGGAATATCTTTCTCCGGACCGGTACGAAGAGCCGTCGTTTGAGCGGTCCCGGTTTTCCCCCCGATCGTCACCAGGGACGACTTCGCCCGCGTCGCGGTGCCCTTCGTCACCACATCCGCCAACGCCTCCTTGATCAGGGCAATGGTCGCCGGTTTGACCGCCACCTTTCCTCGAATGGTAGGGGGGAATTCGGCGCGTTCTCCTGTGGCGCGATTCATCACCGACTGAACTAACCGCGGCCTGACCGCCACGCCGTCGTTGGCTACCGTACCGATGACGCTGGCCATCTGCAAGGGCGTCACGGTGACATACCCTTGACCGATCGCCGCAGAAATAGTTTCCCCTGGATACCACGGCTGATTGCGAGCTTTCTGCTTCCAGGCCGTGGAAGGGACGATTCCGACACGTTCCGACGGTAATTCGACTCCGGTCTCCTGCCCGAGCCCGAACTGCTTCGCATACTCGGCAATCGTATCAATTCCCATTCGCTGCCCGACGGTATAAAAATACACGTCGCAGGAGTGGATCAAGGCCTCGTTCATATCCACCGATCCATGTCCGCCTGGTTTCCAATCGCGGAACAGCCGATTCCCGAATTGGTAGCCGCCGTTGCACCGAACCATGGTCGAGGGGGTCACGGTGTTGGATTCGAGGGCCGCCGCCGCCATGACGACTTTGAACGTCGATCCGGGCGGATATTGACCTTGAGTGGCTCGATTGTTTAGAGGGCGGCGCTCATTCTGAACGATTTCCACCCACTGCTTGTTCGACAATTCTTTTGACAACATGTTCGGATCGAACCCCGGACGGCTTGCCATCGCGAGGACATCCCCGGTGGTGGGATCCAGCGCCACAATGGCGCCCGATTCCTCGCCCAGAAGATCTTCGGCAATTTTCTGAAGATGGGCATCGATGGTGAGATAGAGATCGTCGCCTGCCTCCGGCTTATCCGACACCACGGCGCGCTTTTCGTGGCCCAGCGCATCGACCTCGACGCTCTTCTGCCCGGCACGCCCGCGCACCTGCCGGTCGAACCACTTTTCAACTCCATACTGTCCGACAATGCTGCCTTGATGGAGATCGGCAAAGTCGGCCTTCTCAAGCTGATCCGCCGACACTTCTCCCACGTACCCCAACAAATGTGCCGCGACCACGCCGCCTGGATAGTTCCGTTGGGACTCCACCTGGATCATCACACCAGGCAAGTCCAATCGGTGAGACTCAATCAACGTCGCCTCGCGCAGCGTCAGTCGATCTTTCACCTTGCGGGGCTGCAGCTTGCCGCCCTTGCCGGTCGACAATTTCTTCTGAATCAGGTCCGGGTCGAGATTGAGCAACGAGGACAGTTGCGCGACCAATCCCTGACGGTCTTTTACATCCTCCAACGTGACATACAGGGCAAAACTCGGCACATTGTTCGCCAGCAACACCCCATTTCGGTCGAAAATGAGCCCGCGCGCCGGCTCCAATACTACCGAGCGTGTCCGGTTGTTTTCAGACAGATCACGATAATAAGGGCCTTCCCGAATCTGGAGATGCCACAGGCGCAACGCCAGCAACGCGACGACCAGCAGGAGCCCCACACGCAGGATGACCAGCCGTCGCTGAAGGTCGAGGAGATCCGAATCGTGAAACCCTATCGCGGCCATGTTTGTCAGCCCTTCGCCGATCGGCGCCGAGACACTCGCATGCGGTTACAGCGCTCCCTCGGTCACCATTCGATCATCGGACCAGCGCTGTCGAAACAACAGATACAACCCTGCTCCGACCATGGCGTCGAACCCAGCCTGCACCAGCACCGTCGAGCGCACCCCCATCCAGACCTCATCGATGCCTGCTGGATTCATGGAATAGAGAAACACGACGCTGGACAGGCAGGAAATGATCGCCAGCCCTGCGGTCAACACGGCCGGCGTCATATGGGCCATATGACGTCCCGCCAGCCCGGCGAGAAACCCGCCTCCGCCCTTGGTGACCACGTTGATCCACAGATCTCCAGCGGACAGCATATCTTGGAAACACCCCAAGAGGAGCCCGAGAATCAATCCGTCAAGCTCGCCGCCAAGAAATCCGACCAGACAAGCCGCCACCAGACCGAGATCGGGACGCACCCCGAAAAGACTGACGTAGTGCAGCAACGTCGTTTGAAAGGGGACGACCACGAGCGCTAACAGAAGGTATATGAGAAACTTCATGATTTCTTGCGATCTCCGTGGATCTCCTGCAGCAGTTTTTGCGCCGCGTCGGCATCCTCATACGGG
Organism: Nitrospira sp.; assembly: GCA_031315995.1. Classification (GTDB taxonomy): domain Bacteria; phylum Nitrospirota; class Nitrospiria; order Nitrospirales; family Nitrospiraceae; genus Nitrospira_A. The sequence goes on along the minus strand of JALDRG010000005.1, from coordinate 11,889 downwards.
GCCGTAATGATGAGGACTTCGTCCAACTTTGACAGATCCACCTCCGGCTCGATTTCCGCCGACTGAAATAAATCGCCCTCTGATTTTTCGACTTGGGTCAGCCCCCCGATCGCGAGACCGCGCGGGAAGGCCCCGGTCAGCCCCGAGGTGACGACTCGGTCTCCGGCCTGCACCGACGACAACAGGGGGATATACTTGAGCCGGGCCCGCCCGTGGCTGGTGCCTTCAACGATACCCTCATCACGAGTCCGCTGCACCACGCCCGCGATTGCATTGTTGGGATCAGTGACCAATAAGACGACCGACGACGTGGAATTGGTTTTCACGATGCGTCCGACGACACCAGCGGGAGTCACCACCCCCATTTCAGCCCGTACCCCATCGTTCTCGCCCTTATTGAGAATCATCCCGCGGTACCAATTCGTCGCGTCTCTTCCGATCACCTGAGCCGCCAGGGTTTGAGACGGCGATTGCTGCTTAAAATTCAGCAGCGCCTCGTACCGCTGCGTGGCCGTTACAGATTCCCGCAGTTGATTGTTTTGGCCCTTGAGGAACTCCATGTCGCGACGGAGCTGGCGGTTCTCCTCGTGGACACTCTGCAGGGCGAGATATCCGTTCCAGGTTTCTGAAATGCCCTGATCAATGGAGGAAAACGCGGCGAGGGGAACACTGAGGATTTGGCCAAGCGGTCCGCCCACGTACTGTAGCAACCTCTGGCTTTGACTAGGAAGAAGAAAGAGGGCGATGAGTAAGCAGGCGAGCAGCACTATGGCAAGACGCCGGGTGCCGTATGTTGAGCGCGATATAGCCATCCACACTCGGGATGGAGGTCATCGAGAGGTGCTGCACTGCGACATGACCGACACCTTGCGAAGAAGGTCCAACTCGTCAAGAATCTTCCCGACGCCCAAAACCACGGAGGTCAACGGGTCATCCACCGTGATGATCGGAAGGTTCGTTTCTTCACGGAACCGAGTGTCCATTCCCTTGAGCAAGGAGCCGCCGCCAGTCAGCACGATACCACGAGCGATGATGTCTCCGGCCAATTCAGGCGGTGTGTTTTCAAGCGCCACCTTGATGGCATTCACGATGGTTCCAATGGGTTCCTGCAACGCTTCTCTGACTTCGGCGTCATCCACCACCAACGTGCGGGGGATGCCGGAGATCAGATCGCGTCCTTTGATCATCATGGTCTTGCGTTCCTCGAAGGGGTATGCCGAGCCGATTTCGAACTTGATACGTTCGGCCATATGCTCCCCGATGAGGAGATTATACTTCTTCTTGATGTAATTCATGATGGCGTCGTCCATGCGGTCGCCGGCCACTTTGACCGACTCGCTATACACGATGCCGCCCAGCGAAATGACCGCGATGTCTGTCGTGCCGCCGCCGATATCCACCACCATGTTCCCAGACGGTTCGGTAATCGGCAATCCTGCACCGATTGCCGCCGCGACCGGCTCTTCTATCAAATAGACTTCTCTGGCTCCTGCCAGCTCGGCTGAATCACGCACCGCCCGTTGCTCCACCTGCGTGATCCGCGACGGCACACCGATGATGATGCGTGGACGCACAAACGCCGTTCGGTTATGCGCCTTCTGAATGAAATGGCTCAGCATCGCCTCGGCTTTCTCGAAATCGGCGATGACGCCTTCCTTCATCGGACGTACCGCGAGAATATTGCCCGGGGTGCGTCCCAGCATGCGCTTCGCGTCGGCGCCGACCGCCATCACGCGTTCGGTCTTTTTTTCCACGGCGACCACGGAAGGCTCATTTAAGACGATCCCCTTCCCCTGGACATACACGAGAGTTGTCGCCGTCCCCAAATCGATCGCCAAATCGTTGGAGAACCACCCGAACATGTCACTCATGAAGCCCACGAGAACTCTCCCTTCACACGATTCCTGCGATCAACCCCGCCCGGCCACTCAATCCGACACATCCAGCTGTCCACTCTCCAGCACCTGGGTTTTGGCGATCTCATCGCCTAACCGCCGACCCTGCTCATTCCCGATCACCAACAACCCTTCCAGGGAGAGCACGGCGCCCCATCCGATCCATCCGACATACGGTATTTCAAACGCCAACTGGGCAAGGCCGCAAGGCAGATTACGGATGATCGACTCTCGAAAACCCGCCGGATCCTTGGTACGAAGCACGATGGTCTGAAGCCCGATGAGGCGCTTTCCGACACTTCGTCCGCCGCCAAACCCGTCGGCCAACAAAATATATGCGAGTCCGGCCAGGATACCGATCGGGGGGACCAGCTTACTCACCGCCGCGACGATCAGAAGGTCGATCGTTTTGGCGATGAAGCGATTCAGCACCTGCGCTTTGGGATAGACGCCCAGCTCGAGCGGGTCGTACCCGATTGCCTCCTCCACCAACGGAGATCTCCCCAATTCTTCGACACTATAGCAAATCTCTTGGACCTGCACAAACAAAGTCGCAATCTTCCGCACACGCGATCCGTGCATGTCCGCCGCTTGCCTTTGAGGTCGCCGACTGAGTAGAATCCGCGAAACTTTGCCCACAAGAGGCGCTTTCGATGATCAAACTGTTACGCGAAGCCGCTCACGACTATCCATGGTTCCTCAAATCCATCATGGGGGTGCTTGCCCTCGCGTTCATCATTACGATGGGCTGGTGGGGGTTCGGCCAGGAAGGCGGGAGCATCGTCGCCTCCGTCGGGGATCAGGTCGTTCCCCTGGATGAGTTTCGTCGCGCCTATGAAAATACGTACCGCTTCTACAAAGATAAGGGGCAGAACGACATCAAGGATGAGTTCCTGAAGCAGTTTGTGCTGGAACAACTCATCGACAACCGGATGTGGCTGCATGTGGCGAAAGAGATGGGGCTCACGGTCTCCGACGAGGACTTGCGCAAAGCGATCATGCAGCGAACCGAGTTTCAAAAGAACGGCAGCTTCGACCCCGACGCCTATCGCCGGTTGCTGGCGGCAAATCGTTTGACCCCCGCGTCGTTCGAAGCCATGGAAGCCAAGGATATTCTCACCAACAAGGCGCGACTCATCATCATGGATGCCGTCGCTCTCACGCCGTCTGAATACTCAGAGGCGCAGACCCTCGTCTCACGCGAAGGCGAAGCCGATCCGGCCAAGGCCGCTGCGACCAAGGAGCGAATCTTTCAGACCCTCCTCTTCCAGAAGCAGCAACGGGCGTTGATGGCCTACAGTGAATCGATGAAAAGCAAGGTGCCTGTGAAGATTCACAAAGAACTCATGTAGCGGCCGCCCATCCCGATCCGATCAGCATGGCATCTCCATAACTATAGAACCGATATCGTTGCGCCACCGCTTCTTCATAGGCGGAACGGAGCGGACCCACCCCCACAAACGCAGACACCAGCATCAACAGCGTCGTCCGCGGCAAGTGGAAATTCGTCACCAGCGCATTGATGACCTGGAACTCAAATCCTGGCGTAATGAACAACTCGGCTCGGCCTTCGAACGGCTCGATTCCTCGACCACCACGCGCAGACGCTTCCAACGCGCGCACCACCGTTGTGCCGACTGCCACCACTCGATGTCCTCGCTCCCGCACGCGACGAATCTGCTCCACCGTCTCGGCAGACACCTCGACTCGTTCAGCCAACATACGGTGATCTTCGATTCGTTCACTCTTCACGCTCTGAAATGTGCCGGGGCCGACGTGCAACGTCACCTGGGCCAATTCAATCCCCTTCTCCGTCAAGGCTTGTACCAATTCACGCGTAAAATGTAGTCCGGCGGTGGGTGCCGCGATGGCCCCTTCATGCTGAGCGAACATCGTCTGGTACCATTGCTGATCGTCTCGCGACGGCACCCGTTTAATATACGGAGGCAGCGGCATCGTGCCGGCGGCCTGCATGAGATCGTAGACACTCGTAACGCCCGATACCCGTACCGTGGTTCGGACTTGGCTGCGCTCCATAATTTCGCCTGCCCCGCCGCCCGGGAACTCGATGATGGCGCCGGGCCGGAAGCGTCCCTTGATGAGGACTTCCCACACACCCTGTCCGAGATCCTGCACAAACAGCAGATCGATGAGTTTTCCCGTGGAACGAACCTGCGCAGGGACACGTGCCGGCATGACCTTGGTGTTATTCACCACCACGAGATCGCCCGGCTGCAGCAGCGACGGAAGGTCCGCCACAAGCCGGTGTGTCCGCGCGCCACTCGCGCGTTCCAGTACCAGCAAGCGAGCCTGATCGCGTGGGATGACCGGATGCTCGGCCACAAGAGATGGGTCAAATGGGAAATCAAACTCGCTGAGCAACATCAGGGGGTCGGAATCACCGGCGTCATCAACCGCGAGCGGGCCGCGTTATGCAACTCGGTTCCAGGATAATAGTATTGCAGAATGCTGCTGTACGAATACCCGAGCTCGGCCAACTCTTTCGCGCCCCATTGGCAGAGCCCCACGGCATGACCCGCACCGTAACCGGTAAACACGACCTCGGCACCGATCGATTCGACCTCAAACTGAGTACTGGGAATCACGGTATACCCCACGGCCTTGCGAAGATCCTCACCTCGCAACACCGTCTCCCCGCCGGAATGCAAAATTCGTAGACGCGAAACTCGTCCGGCACGGCTATAGGTAATCGGGGTGATCGTGGCGATAGTCCCGACGGAAAATCCCTGGAGCCGCAAATTCTGCTCCATCTGCTCGATCTTCACACTGGCCCGCCATTGATAGTAGGGGGACTCCAGATCAAAGGGACATTCGACCCCTTTGAGATAGGGAAGATCCTTGTTCGCCCACACATTCACGGCATCTTCAGTCGGGCCAGCCGCAGTGGACGAAAACGCGGCATAAATGGGGGCCTGCAGATGCGTTACCACAATACCTCGGGTCGATTCCACGGCTTCTTCCACTCGACGGTCGACACCCGAGCGGCCCCGATACACTTGATCCTGAATCGTAGCCACCACGTCGTATTCTCTCGCGGCGCTCAGCATTTTGTTATACAGCGCATACGTCCGTGCCGCCACCGCCTGCACCTTGAGCATTTCCGGGTGCCAGGCTGAACTGACCTCGGACGGCACTACCCCCTTCACATATTCCTCCAAATCAACCTGATTGACGACCGAGAGTGCGCGCCCTTTACGCGACACGCGCACAGCCCCGCTGACCGATAGCGGAGCCTCTGCGCTCACCCGACCCGCTTTCCCGATCACCAAGGAGAGGTTGTTCCGGAGAGGGCGTATCAGAACCTGTCCGCTCATTATGCGTCGACCATCGATCTGTAATCCGTCTCCTCGCGCGGTGAGATGAATCGGCGCCTGTAGAATCTTCATGGCGCCCGTTTCAGCCACAAGCGCAAGCGCTCCATCCGAACGGACTTCCACCAGTGATGCCTCTTGAGCCAAGAGCACACGAATGGATTCAGCGGAGACGGCTGGAACACAGAAAAGGGAGACGAGCAGCAGGCCCCCCATGGTGGCTCGGTTGGAGGAGAGATGTCGAATCAGCGGCGAAAGAGCCATGAGAGGAAGTAGAACACCAGGCTCAGCAGGATGCTGAACAGCAGACTGGTCGCGATTGGAATATAGAGACTGAACCGCTCTCGTGTGATCGAGAGATCGCCCGGCAATTTACCGATCCAACCGAATGCAGAACCGAGCCCCGGCCATTTTTCCGCAAGCGTGAGAAGGACCCCGACGGCAACCAGCACCAGCCCGAGGACAATCAACGCCCGACCCACACCACTCCAGGGTATCATCTTTCATTGTATCAGACATTCGGCAATTTGAACGGCATTGAGCGCCGCGCCTTTCCGGAGATTGTCGCTCACGACCCAGAGATTCAACCCATTCGTGATCGACTCGTCCACACGAACCCGCCCGACATAGACGTCATCCTTGCCGGATACGTCGAACGGCATCGGGTACAGCTTTTTGAGCGGATCGTCATACACAATCACGCCGGGCATCTCGGCCAACGCGGCACGCGCCTCATTCGCCTGCAACGGCCGTTCGAGCTCGACATTGATCGCCTCGGAGTGACAGCGCAGCACCGGCACACGCACGGTAGTCGCCGTCACCCGCAACGACGGCATCTCAAGAATCTTTCTCGTTTCCTGAACGATCTTGACCTCTTCTGAACAATCACCGCCGTCCCCGAACGATCCGACCTGCGGCAAGAGGTTGAATGCAATTTGATAGGGGTACACCTGCACCTTCACATCTTGAAAAGAGATCAGTGCCTTCGTCTGATCGACCAATTCATCCATCGCTGCCGCCCCGGTCCCGGATACCGATTGAAAGGTGGTGACCACCACACGCTTGATACCCGCGGCATCACGCAACGGCTTGAGCGCCATGACCAATGGAGTCGTCGTACAATTCGGGATGGCCACAATACCGCGCGTCATGGACTGCAGCGCGGCGGCATTGACCTCCGGCACCACCAGCGGCACATTGGGATCCATACGAAAGACCGCACTGTCGTCAATGACGACGACGCCGGCCGCGCCCAATCGTGCCCCGTAGTCCCGGCTGATGGCATCGGTTGCGGACACAAACGCGATGTCGACCCCGACAAAGGAGGACGACTCCGTCAACTCCTCCACCTTGTACTCCTTGCCTTGGCACGACAATACTTCGCCGGCCGACCGCTTGGAGGCAAATAAGCGCAACGTCTCAAGTGGAAAGTTGCGTTCCTCGAGGATCTCGAGGCTCTCTTTTCCCACGGCCCCGGTCGCGCCGAGCACCGCTACGGTATAGGCCTGTTTCTTCTTCAACATGATGCTGTCCTCACGCCGTCGCGGTCAGAACCCTGATGCGGTGATTGAAAGTATCCGCCACATAGACGGTCCCGGCTGCATCGACCGCTACACCGAATGGATAACTGAGACTGCCTGCCAAGGCATCGCCGCCATCTCCGCCGAACTGCGCGACACCGGTACCCGAGAGGCGCCTGATGGTCTTCGTGTGTCCATCCCATACTCGAATCAAATGGCTGTCTGAGTCCGTCAGATAGACAGACCCCTCGTGTCCGACGGCAATGCCCGCCGGCCTGGAGAGGCTCGACGATCGAGGCTCATCCGGCCCCTGGTATCGGTAGGGTCCGCCGTCTCCCGCCACAGTGGCAATCTGTCCCGTAGTCGGATCCACCGATCGTATCCGGCTATTGAAAGTGTCCGCCACGTACAACAGACCGTCGCCACCTACGGCCACGCCGCTGGGTCCGGACAGACTCGCCTGGACAGCCGGCACCTGGTCGCCGCTATACGCGGCTGTTCCATCTCCGGCGATCGTCGTGATGACGCCGGTAGCCAGATCCACGCGACGCACGCGATTATTACTTTGGTCCGCGATGTACAACGCGTCGTCGCAGACGGCCAGCCCGGTCGGTTCATTGATCGCAGCCTGGACCGCCGGCCCGCCGTCGCCGGAATACCGGGCCTGGCCTGTGCCGGCCACGCTGGTGATGAGGCCTGTGGCCGTATCCACCTTCCTCACCCGGTGGTTCATCGTATCGGCAATATAGAGATTACCTGCGCGGTCGACGGCCACCGCACTGGGAAAGTTGAGCCGCGCGCGACGGGCAGGGCCGCCATCTCCCGACTCATGCTCGACCGCGAGACGCCCACCGGTCACATACCGGACCGTGCCACTCAGATCGGTCACTTGCGTGTATGCCTTGGTACTGTCACCGGAGACGTCGGCGAAAGGATCCTCGTCTTCCTGGGTCTGCGTCGTCAGAGGTGATTCTGGCTCCACCGGTCCGGTCGGCCCAGCGGAGCAGATCCCGGCCACGGTCGTGATCACCCCCGTTGCTCGGTCGACGCGGCGCACGACATGGTTTTCAGAATCGGCGATGTAGAGGTTCCCCTCCTGGTCGAGACACAGGCCTTTGGGTTCGTTCAGTGAGGCTGCTCCGGCAGGCCCACCGTCCCCGGCATACCCTGGCTCACCGTTGCCCGCCAGGGTCTCAATGATTCCGGATTGCGTTGCGCGTGTCGTCATGGCTTACGCGGCGAGATTGCGCACAATGGCATCACCCATCTCGGTGGTGCCGACCAGCCGCATCCCCTCGGCATGAATATCCTTGGTGCGGAACCCGAGTTCGAGAGTTTTGACGATGGCCCCCTCGATCGCCGCAGCTTCCTTATCCAACTGAAAGGCATAGGACAACATCATCGCAGCAGAGGCAATGGTCGCGATCGGATTGGCGATGTTTTTCCCGGCAATATCAGGCGCGCTGCCATGGATCGGCTCAAATAACCCCACCTTGGCTCCGATACTGGCGGACGGCAACATACCGATCGACCCAGTGAGCATCGCCGCCTCGTCGCTGAGAATATCGCCGAAGAGGTTGTTACACAGCAATACATCGAACTGCCGCGGATTGCGCACCAGCTGCATGGCGCAATTGTCGACGTAGATGTGACTCAAGGCCACGTCGGCATAGCCTTTCTGCACTTCTGTCACCACCCGTCGCCACAACTCCGACGATTCCAGCACATTGGCCTTATCCACCGACATGACCTTTTTGCGGCGCTTGCGGGCCGCTTCAAACGCCACGACGGCGATGCGACGAATTTCATCGGTCGTATAGACTTCCGTATTGACGCCGCGCTCTCCGCCGCCTGGCAATGGTTCGATGCCCTTCGGCTTGCCGAAATAAATTCCTCCGGTGAGTTCGCGAATCACGAGCATATCGATGCCCTCGATCACGTCCCGTCGCAATGTCGAGGCGTCGGCGAGCATGGGATAGAGCTTCGCAGGACGCAAGTTGGCATAGAGCCCGAGTTGCTCCCTCAACCCCAGCAACGCCCGCTCCGGTCGAAGACTGTATTCCAATCCCTCCCATTTCGGGCCACCGACAGCGCCGAGCAACACGGCGTCGCTTTGCTTCGCAATGGTGAGCGTCTCCGCAGGGAGCGGCACGCCGACTTTATCGATGGCATGGCCGCCGACATCGCCGGCGATAAACTCAAACGTATGGCCATATCGCTCCGCGACTACCTTCAACACCTTGACCGCTTCCGGGACGATCTCGCGGCCGACTCCATCCCCGGCCAACACTGCGATTCTCGCGTTCACGTGTTCATCTCCTCTCGACTATTCAACGACGGCCTCATCCTCCGCGGTCCAGGCAGGATCGACCAAGCAGAGAAATTCAATCGGCTCCGTTCCGGCATTCAGCAACGATTGCTTCGCCCCCGGCGGCACATAGATCACGGAGCCGGCCTCCACCGCGACCGACTCTTCTTCCACCTTCATCACCCCACGACCGGCAATAAAGTAGTACACTTCGGACGATTGTAAGCGGTGCCAGAGGGACTGCTTGCCGGGATCAAGCAACCCATGCGCCAAGCTATACCCTAATTTGAGCGATGCCTTCGCAGGATGCAGGAGTTCCCGCAGCCTGGTGTGGTCGCCTGCTAAAAATTCCGGGCAGCGTTGAAGATGCGTGCCTACCATCGTGCACCGCGATTCATGACCGGGACCACGACAGACGCAGCCCCGTTCGGGCCGATGCGCCTGCAACGACTAAGACGGAGGAATCTACCCTGCAGGTTGGGATCAAATCAAGCTGACCTTCTGAATCCCTTCGGCTTGTTTGGCGGCGAAATAGGCCAGCTTATTGAGCGCGTTCAGATAGGCTCGTGTCGCCGCGGTAATGATGTCCGTATCAGCGCCATGGCCGGAAACTGTTCGACCATCCTCTTCAAGCCGCACCGAGACTTCTCCTTGCGCATCCGTCCCGCCGGTAATGGCATTGACCCCGAACATCAGCAACGTGCTCTTCGTCTGGGTCATCACGGCAATCGTCCGGTAGACCGCATCCACGGGGCCGTCGCCTGTTCCACTGTGGGACACCACCTTCCCGTCGATTTCCAATTCTACCGTCGCCTTCGGGGTCCTATTCGTTCCACTTTCAACCTGAAACGACTTCAACACGACCCGTTCAGACATCTTGGCGACCTCTTCCGACACAATGACTTCGAGATCTTCCTCATAAATCTCTTTCTTTTGATCCGCCAAGCGCTTGAACCGTTCAAACGCGTGATTGACCTCTTCTTCCGTGAGCTTATAGCCCAACTCCTCCAGCCGTTGCCGAAACGCATGACGCCCGGATAACTTGCCCATCACCAATTTGACCTGTTCAAGACCGACGGATTCCGGCCGCATGATCTCGTAGGTCGTCTTATCTTTGAGCAACCCATCCTGATGTATGCCCGAGGTGTGGGCGAACGCATTGGCGCCGACGATAGCCTTATTCGGCTGGATGACCATACCCGTGATCTTGCTCACCAGGCGGCTGGTCTTAGAAATTTCCTCCGTGACCACCTTGGTGTCGGCCTCGTACCAGCCGCTGCGCGTCCGGAGACCCATGACGACCTCCTCCAGCGAGGTGTTGCCGGCCCGCTCGCCGATGCCGTTGATGGTGCACTCGACCTGCCCGGCCCCAGCCACCACCGCGGCCAGACTGTTGGCGACGGCCAGACCCAAATCGTTGTGGCAATGGACAGAAATGACGGCTTGCCCGCTATTGGGAACGCTGTCTTTAATCCGTTTAATCAGGCCACCGAATTCCTGCGGAACGGCGTACCCCACCGTGTCAGGAATATTGATCGTTCCCGCTCCAGCCGCAATCACCGCCTCGATGACCTCACAAAGATAAGCCGGGTCGGACCGGCTGGCATCCATGGGAGAAAACTCGACGTCATCGACATAGGTGCGAGCCAGCTGCACCATCTCCACCGCTCGCTTCTTGGCCTCCTCACGAGTCATCCGGAATTGGTGCTTGAGATGGATGTCCGATGTAGAGAGAAACGTATGGATGCGGACCTTTGGCGCACCCTTCAAGGCTTCTGACGCCCTCGTGATGTCTTCCGGCCTGGCACGCGCAAGGCTGCACACCACCGGGCCTTCGACTTCCAGGGCGATCCGACGCACCGCCTCAAAATCCCCCGGCGAACTATACGCAAAGCCGGCCTCAATGATATCCACGCCGAGGCGCGCCAGCTGTTTGGCGATCATGAGTTTCTCTTCGACGTTCATGCTCGCCCCTGGCGATTGCTCACCGTCCCGCAACGTCGTGTCGAAGATTCTGATCATCCTGGTCATGGCTCACCTCCTCCGTCCTACAGATCGCTCACACGGGTTTCCAGCACGGCCGCAGGCAGAGAACACACCGAAGGCGTACCCTCTGAGGTACGTTGGGGATGTGTTCGAGCCGAGCACAAAGTTGGAAGTCCGGTTCAGCCATCCGCCAATAGAAAAGCCTCCGCCCCGGGACAGGGACGAAGGCCTTGCGAGCTTCGTGGTACCACCCTGATTCAGCGAGGGATGAAGAACCATCTTCATCCGAGCGCCCTTCATTCGATCCGTGACGAGGATCACTCGGGACTCATTACCACCCAGGGGGCTTCACGAATCCAGCTCAGAGGCGAGTTCGGCAGGTCACCGGCTGGTTTGCACCATCCACCAGCTCTCTCGGTTCGGTCAACGCTCCCTACTACTCCTCGTCATCGCTGTTGTTAGTCTCTGGAGTCTAGTACCGGCGCATCTGTTTTCGCCACCGGTTTACCCGCGCCCTTGGCCATCATTGTCCACACGCGCGCAGCAGGGCCGGACACGGCGTACCCGGTAAACGCCACAAACAGCATCGCCTGCGGCCAGGCGACAATCAACATCAAGGCTAAAATCCCCCAGACCAGATAGGTAAAATGATCGCCCCGCCGAAACTTCATGTCCTTGAAGCTTCGATACTTGATGGTACTCACCATGAGGAACGCGAGCGTCAACGTGATCACCAGAATTAACAGCGGCTTCACTTCCGAACCCATCTGGGTAATGTGCAGATCGAAAATCACCAACGACGCAATGACACCCGCCGCTGCAGGAATGGCCAACCCGGTGAAATATTT